>CAWEGC010000024.1:0-38269 GCA_963808495.1 uncultured Actinomycetota bacterium | reverse complement strand
ACCGCAACCACCGATTGCATCACGCCCAAGCCAGGTATGTTGGCGTCTACAGGGGCGGCAAAGTGGCCGGGGAAGGGTTCTCTCTAGAAGGCTCGGGGATGGCCTTCTGGGTCGGGGATGAGGACGGCAAAGGCCCACTGATAGAGACGGTGGCGGTTTCCGCGGCCACCTTTGCCACTGCTGTGACTGCGGTCCTGCCTGATGCGGTCGAGGCCGGGCACCCTCTACTCGGTCGGCGGCTCGGCGACGCTCACCCACACGTTTCAGTGGGAGACAGCCAAGAGCGGCGCTCGAACTACATCGCGCGCGCGTTCGCCACCCCGACGGCGCCGGTGTCCTGGCGGATCAACGGCGACGCCACCATCGACGCCGGCCCCGACACGCAACTGTTCCGCCTGCACCCCGACCGCGATCCTGGTCAAGAAGGATCGGTGCTCAGGACCGGGCCGCGGCTTCGACGTCATCGGCGTCTCCGGGTGACCTGCAGCTGGAAGAGGCCTACAACGACTACACCACCAAAGTTGTGGTGCTCGGCCAAGGTGAGGGCGGCGCCGATCATCGCCGCCTCAGCCTCCCTTGCCGCGTCGGCGGTCGCCTACACCGACATGCACGGCAACAAGGTGCAGTTCACCCGGCTCGTCGACGAGCTCGACGCGGACGGCATCCGGTCGCCTCAGCCTTGGCCGCGTCGCTGCTGTCAGCGGTTCGACTCCGCCACCTACGGCGCCACGCTCTGCTCCGACGACTTTGATGTGCGCGGCGACTTCGTGCCCGGTGATCATGTGGCCGTCGTTCGCCCCGGACATCGGGTTCGTCGACTACGGCAACGAAATGTATTACGAGGGTGTCCCGATCAACCCGCTGTATCATGCAGGTGCCAAGGGATGACGTGGCCGATCCCGGACGGGTTCACGGTCGGCTTCCGCACCATGGCCGGCACTTGGCTGGACCTCAGCGACTACTACAAGCCGCCGGCCGGGCAGACGTTGATTGATGTGGGCGACAACCCGTCCGGTTTGACGTCGCTTCGGCTTCGACGATCGACCGGGCCAGGATCGTCGCCGACTCCTCCGTCCCGGCGACCCCGGTGTTCGGCGACTTCTACACCACCCACTATTTGAACGACTGCCGGGGAGACCCGCGGCCAGGTGCTGGTGACGTGGACGCAGCCGGTCAACACCGACGGCTCGACGATCGTCGACGGCCACCACTACGAGATCCGCTACCGGCCGAACGTGACCGCGCCGTACGCGGCGACGTGGGGTGAGGCGGCGCAGGACACGTGGGATGAGCTGTTCACCTGGATGCAGCCGCGGGTGCCGCCGTTCGACACTGACGAGTGGCATGTGGTGGAGGCGCCGTTCGACGTGGAGCAGTTCATGGTCACCGAACTGTTCCCATCAGTGATCTATGAGTTCCAGATCCGGGCGGTCGACGGGGCGAACCCACCCAACAGGAGCGCCTGGAGCGCCTCTAAGGCGTTCGCTGTCGCCAGGGATACTTTGCCCCCGGCGCAGCCTGCTGCGCCCGTTGTGGCCGGCTCACGGCTCGCCATCCAGGTCATTCACTATCTCGGCACGCAGCGGGCGGCACATTCAACCTGGACCGGGACACCCAGTACCTCGAGGTGCATGTTTCGGGTGACCCATTGTTCTTCCCTGACGACACCACCCTGGTAGGCCGGCCTCCAGGTCAACGCTGCCTTGGCGTGCCGGAACGCCCGTGGTCGGCACATTCCAGGTCGAGGAGACAACCGAGCGTTACGTGCGGGTAGTCGCTGTCGACCGCGACGGGAACCGCAGTAACGCCAGCAACACGGCAACGGCGACAGCAGAGCTTATAGACGACGCCCACATCTCCGACCTTACGGTCACAAGTCACCGCAGGCACCATCAGCTGCCGACTGGATCATCGCCGGCGCCGCATCAAAACCGGCGCGTCGGGGCAACGGGTGGAGTTGAGCGCCGCAGGGCCTGCATGGGCTACGACGACGACGGCGACCTGACCGTCAACATGTCCTCCGACCCAGACCGACACCGGCCAGTTCATTCAGTTCCGCGACGGCGGACAGATGCTTGCCTCCATCAACGAATATGGGGTGGCGTCGTTCCAGCAGGTCTACGCCAACAACATTCTGGCGTGCCGCGGCGGGCATTTGCTGGACGGCTACGTGGAGTTGAAGCCGCGCGGCATGGTCGCCTACGGCATCCGACGAGTTCGACATGCAGCGGCCGCGGCACCAACCTGGACGCGGCTACCTGGAGATCGCTTTCGACGCCGAGGACGGGCCGGGCCTACAAGATCACCGCAATACGGGGAGATCGAATCCACCTTCGGCTGCGGCCGGGGAGCGGTTCTCTTCCAAACCTTCGACGGCGGCGACCACGATCCCGACCGTCGACATGGCCACGTATCGGCGGCAGCCTGTTCCCCGCCACCCTTGCAGCGCCGGCCGCAACGACCACCGGCGTTCACATCATGCTGTAACGCTGCCCCGAAGACATCGACGCCGGGCACGCATCGGCTGCTGTGGGCGTTCAAAGCCATCGAGGGCACGGCGACGATGCGCGGCGCGGATGGGCCGAACTGCTTCTATGTCGAAGACATCGGCCCCACCGACTTCTACGAGAACATCGCGGTCCGTCAACGACGGCGGCTATGAGCAATTGGCTGTCGGCGGCGGGGTCTCAGCGAGCCGAAGAATGCGGAGCCGCTGAAGTTTTATGATCGCACCTACACCTGCGACTGGTCGCGGCACCTATGTCGACGATGGCAGCAACGTCACTCTGATCGATGGCCTGACTGATGTGCGGCAAGGCTTCTCGTCCACCTACGGGCACATATGGGCGTGTTTGGCTTTCCCTGAGCAGATGGTGACTGATCTGGCAGGACGCGAGCATTCGCGAAGTTGACCATTCAGCTGTCTATTCGCATTGGTGGAGCAAACCCTCTGGCGGCACCGCCGACTCGGCTACCACGACGGCACCCCGGCCCGGCCGGGCTCCAAATCGGCGGCGCCGAAATCTATCGACGACATCCAAGCATGTGCCGGACTGTTCCGAAGATCGGGCACTGTCGGTGGTCCGGCTCGACGACTTCCTTGTTGACCATGCCGAGTCCGGGGTGTGGTCGGCGATCATCGTCTGACGGTCCAATCCGACACCGACACGATTTGGCGGGGCCGTTTCGACGGTGCCGAGCAAACCTATCCGGCGCGCTCCGCGTCATCTACACCAAGTAGGAGCCATGGCTACTTTCACAACCCGCCTCAACGCCACCAAGCCGGCCAGCTCGGAGAACGTTTCCGTCACCGTCCTCAACGACAACTTCGACCTGTTCGACGCGCGGTCGGCTCGACTGTGGGAATATCCGCCTCACGGCCTGCCAGCGCCTTCTCAGGGCGTTTGTACTACGCCACGGACTCGGCCAAGCTGTACGTCAACTCGGCCAGCCAGCGCCTCAGCAGTGGCTTCCTGGCAGGACCCAGTGGCCAACGCGTCTCTACTGGCGCCGTGTCGATCGGCGGGGATGTGGCTGCATCCGGCGCCTACAACGCCTCCCGCAGCTCGTCGGCGTCGAACGCCTACACGGCGACGGTGCATGCGGATGCGCAGAAGCGTTACGCGGTGACGGCGGGTGGGGTGGTGAATTGGGGCAGCGGCGCGAGCGCGGCCGATATGAACCTGTACCGCTCCGCAGCCGACACGCTACGCACTGACGACACGCTGGTCGCTGGGGCTGTGACGTCGGTTGGCACCACTCACGGCGTCGGGTGGTTTGAATGTGGCCGGTGCAGCATCTTTGGCTGGCGGGTTGACCGTCACCGGCAAGGGTGAGACGACGCTGAAAAGGAAGTCGACGTCCGACCGGCCGAGCTTCCACCACGACCCTCGCCGATGATCCGCACATCACATTCACCTTGGCGGCGTCAGCGGTGTATCGGCTGGAGCTGTTTTTGTCGGTGTCCGGTGCGACTGGCGGTGATGTGAAGGTGGCCTGGAATGGCACCTCGGGGGCGTCGGGTGCGATGACGACGCATAGCCGCGGCTGCATGGGCCCGGACCTCGCCACCACTGATGTGACGAACACGAATGTGCGGTTCGAGCGGCACAACTGGAACACGTCGTGCAGCTATGGGGTCGACGGTGTGATCAACTCGCATGTCAAGGAGGAGGGTTTGGTCGACAATTCGGCGGGCGGCTCCGGGGCGTTCACGTTGCAGTGGGCGCAGAACGCTTCCAATGCGACGTCGACCGCGTTGGCATCTTCGAGTTTCGCGATCTTGGAGCGGCTGGTTTAGAACTCGTACGACCCGGGCCCTGGCGTGTCGACGCGGGTCTTGCGGGTGCGGCTGTTCTTGCTCCACCGCCAGAAGTGCCAGGTGTGGCTGGTGTAGCGGGGGAAGCTGAACAGGCCGCGGCGGTCCAGTTGATTCGGAGGAACGGCAGGTTGACCGAGCCGCGGTGACGGTACGGCATGGCTAGTTCCCGTTGCCGACCACGGAGAGCTGCGTGATCTGGTCGGCCTGCGCCTTCCTCCGCGCAATGTGCTCGCGGATGCGCGGCAAGATCTCCTCCAAGATGCCGGTCTCTTCCAGCAGGTCCATGAAGTCCAGCATGCAGAGCTGGTGGTAGAACGGCTTGTCCACCCACGCCGTCACCTCTTTGGTCTGCTCGGCCCGCGCGTCCGCTTGGTGGGGGCAGTGTTGGCGTTGATCGCGAACGGGGTCACCGTCTTGGTGAAGGTGCGCTGGATCTTGTCTTTGTCGCCGCAGATCTGGCAGCGCCCGGAGCGTTCGCCTTTGGTCTTGACGACGTCGGGGTCGTTGCTGCCTGTCTGTGTGGTGATGAACGGGACATCCTGGTCGATGCTCATGCTGTGAGTGTATAACACACACCCGACGGTTAGCCGTGGAGCGCACGCCAACATCCGCTAGACTGTGGCCTGATCCCGTGCACCCGGATCGCCTTGTCAAAGGCCCAAGCTGACCCTGTAAGGGGACATCCCGTGGACCCGCTGGCCTGGGCCGGGCTGCTGTCGCCGGTCGGCTGCGTCATCGCATTCTTTGTTATCGCACTCGGCCGCGGGTGGATCTCGACCGGGGCGGGAAGTCGACCGTCTCACGAAACTTGGGAAGCTCGATTAGAAGAGGCCCACGACCGCGAGCAATCGCTGGCGGAAGATGTCGAGACTTCTGAGGAGACCCGAAGAGATGTGGCCGATCAGCTCAGAGCGCGTCAAACGGTCGACGAAGTGGCGGTTCGGATTCTGTCGGACGCTTCCGCACAGAGGCCCCGGACCTGACATGCCTGGCACCCAGCCGCGGCGACAGCGCAGCAGTCCCTGGCGCGCGCTCGCCACGACAAGGCTGTCGCGAACGGGCCGCTGCGCGAGAAGACTTCCGAACTGTTGGCTGAGGCCCAACGACTGCTGGCGAAGAACCATTTCGCCGACGAGATCAGAAGGAGCTTGGGGGCATGAGCTGGGTCGACAGGTGGGTTTCCATCGCCTTTTTCACTGCGATGGCGGCACCGTTGGTGTTCGTCATCATCTATGCGACGAGGCGTTTTGGGAGATCATGGGAGGGTGCGGCGCTCATGGCGTTGGAGTTGCTGTTCTTCGGCTTCCTGCTCAACGGCGTCCTGTTTTTTGTGCTCGGCCAGGACTACGTCGGACGCACCGTGTTCAGGTTGGTGCTGTTTACGGCGATGCCGATCATCCTGTGGACGTTGACGATCCTGCTGATCCAGGCGCAGCGGGAGCGGCGCCGGTTGCTTCGGGTAGTTCAAGACGCCGCGGCGAGTGTCGGAGCCTCAAGAAACGCGTCCCGTTGAGCCCGTGAACGGTCCTCCCGAGTTTCACTGAGCTGGCTGGTCAACGCCTCGATTTTGTGCAGCAGATCCTGCTCGCCTTTGGTGAGCTTGCGCGACCTGCTCGCGCGCCTCCCCCAGCTCTTTCAAGTTCGAGACGTGATCTTCGCTTAGGACGACGAGCGCGCCTTCGGCTTCTTCGCGGAGCTGCTCGGATTCGTTGAGCCTCTCCTCCAACACTTCGACGAGGGCGTCGCGGGTCGCCAACTTCCACTGCAAATTCTGTACGAGGGAGGCGGCGCGTTGCTGCAGATGGGCGATCACCCTGTCTGGGCTCAGGTTGATCGTCACCCCCGTGGGGGCGGGTAGTTCCTCGTCGCGCATGTCAGGCTCCATGTTGCATTGCTCGCTTCCGGTATTCGTCGAGGATGTGCCCACCCGGCGCCCCTGGTGCGAAGTGCCGCCACTGCGTCAAAAAGGTGAGGTGGGATACGAGGGCGTTCGGCACCAACGTATTGTCCTCCCCCAGTTCACGCGGGCGGGTGACGGTATGCCAACGCTCCTCCTCCGTCGGCAGCACCCCATTGATCTTGGCGTACTCCTCACCGCGGGCGGCGAAGCAGGAGACGGAGAACTGCTGCGGCCGCAACGGGAGGGTGGTGTGCATGAACAGTTCGTCTACGGTTCCGGCGTCGATGTGAGCCAGCAGAAGCTCGTGTAGTTGGACGGCGAACTGACCGTCGGTCCAGCCGATCGGGTCCATACAGTGATTCCCGACTTCAGGCCAGTCGGGCTCGTCCAGTGGGATGATTCCGTGGCGCTGCAGATGGTGGGAGACAACGGCGTTGTTGATGATGATTGGAAACGAGCAGAGCTGAGGTCCGCCGAGGACATCCATGGCGAGTGCTTCGACGGCTCCGGGCTCCACGTAGACGATGTCATCATCGAACCTTAGATAGATCGTGTCCGGGTCAAGCATCTCCCGGTAGGCGTACATGGTGTTCATTTGCAGCTTGCCGTAGATGCGCACGTCGGCGGGCCGTCGAATCTGCTTCACCCACGGGCGGGCGGTGGCCACCCTGCGCGCCCACGTGCGGTCGTCTTTGCCGTCCTTGCCACGGCGGGTGTTCATGTAAAGCCACAGCTCATCGATCAGGCCGCGGTCATGATCGCGTTGCAGGTAGGACAGCAGGACTTCGACGGTGCGGTGCCGTCCGTACGGAATCCAAGCTATGACCCGCTTGCCCGCTACAGGCATGCTGCCTCCCACCATTTCGCGACCGCCTGCATCGTGTTCCGTGACGCACGCCGATCATTGTTCAACCCCATCCGCATGCGCAGATCCCCGTCGTTGAGTAGGTGCTTCAGGTACAGCGTCCAATCACTTTTGTTGCGGGCCAGGTAGCCGTTGTGGCCATGTTTGATCCAGCGCCGGTAGGGGGCGATGTCGGAGGCGATGATCGGCGCCGCGAGGAAGCCAGCCTCCAAACCTTTCGTGGGGAATTTGGCTTCGTTGAACGCCGTGGATTCATACGGTGCCAACCAGATGTCGATCTTGGAAACCTCATGCAAGTATTCGTCGAAGCCGTTCTCGTAGGCGTTGACCCATTCGACGGTGCCGCCGTCGTGCCAGCGGAAACCGAGCTTGCCTGCATGGGCGGGGTGGATGCCGACGAAATGCACATATGGGACGGGTCCCAACGCACCTTTGGCTGCGCTGTTGACTACGTCTTTGATCATCGGCAGCCAGGCTGCGGTGTTCTCGGAGCCCGCCCAGCCGATCGTGAGCTGGCCAGGGTTGTAGTCGCGCACAATGTTTTTGATCCCGGCATGCAAACCGTTCTCCACCACATGAATCCGCTGTTCGTCGATGCCTTGGCGGGCGACGGATTCCGCGATCGCGTCTGAGCAGCAGGTGACGCCGTCGGCAAGCCGCATGGATTCGCGGAGGTTGTCGAGGAGCCCGCCGTGCCAGACGACGGTGCCGTCTGGATGTAGGCCTTCATTCCAGAACCGCCATGCGCCTGCGTTGGAGCGGTCGATGTTGAAGTAATCATCGTCGAGATCAATGAAGGTGCGTGTCTTCGGGTAGTCGCGTTTCATGGCACGCCACACGCCCATCGAATCAGGGTGGGCGAGGCGGGAGGCCACGACTATGTCGGCGCCGAGGTGATCCATTTTGACGCGCATGCCGTAGGCGACGTCGTGGTCTTCCCAGGAGAGGGCGTAGGAGGGGAGGACTCCGCGGTAGTGGGCTGAGCCGTCTTCACCGGCCAGCCAGAACGTCCAGCTAGCCATCACTCGGGCAGGAACGGTCGGGCCATCTCCTTGATGGCGTGGCCGTAGCACATCGAGACCCAGCCCCGCTCGTCCCGTTTCTCCTCGTCAACCCAGACCAGAGCCGAGGTGATGAGATCGCATCCGCCTGCATCGCAGGTGCCCACGTAGGCATCCAGCAGGCCGTCGGGGTCCGGCTCATCCTCAGCCAGAAGCTCGTCCTCATCCACGTGGCGAGCTTACACAGCCGCGCTGATGACGGTGTCGTTGATTGCGCCTGGTCGATGATCTGATCCTTCTGGTACTTCGGAAACCAATGCTCGGCAAACCATTCGACTGTCTCCTCGATCCCGTTGCCAAATGGGATGAGCGAGTCGGGGTTGATGCCAATGTTGTGCAGGGTGCGCCAGTTGGCGACCACTTGGGCGCCCGGAATTTCGCCGGGGCGCATCGGCAGATGTTTGATCGACGGCTGTTGAATGCCGTAGCGCATTACGACCGTCTCCCGTACCGCATGGGCGACGCTGGTTCACGCTCATGGATTGCTTCGGACCCACCTCGACCGGCTCATGCAACGGGGCACCCGCAGCGGCGTACTCCAAGGCTGTGACCAATGCGCGGGCGACGTCGCGGACGTGCACCATGTCGGAGACTTGCTGGCCGTCGCCGTACACCTCAATCGGCTCACCGAGTAGGGCGCGGCAGACGAAAGCTGGGGTGATTTTGCGGACGGTGGCTGGGCCGTAGGGCGGTGCGACTGACTGGCGGGGGCCGTAGGCGTTCATCGCCCGGACCACGTTGATCGAGGTGCCCCACTCAACGTTCGCCATCTTCACGTAGCGTTCGATCGTGGATTTGCTGATGGCGTAGGTGTTGTTCATCCAATGGTTGCCGACACCGATGTAAACGCCGGGGCGGTTGCGGTCGCGGCAGGCGAGCAGGAAGTTCAACCCGCCGTCATGGTTGGTTTTGGCGGCAGGGATTGGGTTGGTGATCGTCTCCTGCGTGCCGAGGCAGGCCGCGAGGTGGATGATGCCGTCAGCGTGCGCAGCCAGCTCATCCATGGCGACCTCGTCGCGTACATCGCCGAGGAACACTTGCAGTCGGCCGCGGGTCTCAGCGTTGTCGAGGCTGGTGCTGGGGAGTCTGCCGCGCCGGTCGAAGATGATCACATCATGACCGCCTTCGATGGCGTGTTCCGCCACGTAGCTGCCGATGAACCCCGCCCCGCCCGAGATGCCTATGCGCACAAGGGGCGAGCCTAGACGAGTGCAGCCTCCCTTGCTGGCACTTCGCCGTTTGTCGTCGGGTCGGGCTCGCGAGCCTTCCTGCCCCGCTCCCCCATCGCCGCAATGTCGGCGTCGGTTTCCCAGGAGAACCTGATGCGGATCGTCTTGTCGAACTCTGAGGCCAGCTTCGCGATCTCCTCCAGGCTGAGCACATTGGTGCCGGTGATCGATACGCCTTGCAGCCGCATTGGGATGGCGGGTGAGCCTGCGGCTTTGTAGGAGCCACTGCCGAACAGCTTGTCGAAGCCGACCATGCCGACATCACCGAACACCGAGAAGTAGGTGAACAGGTCGCGCACTTTCACCTGATCTTTGAGTGGGTCTTGCACGGCGCCGAGCACCAGGAAGCCGAACTTTGCGCCCTGCCGCAGGATCTCCTCCAGCTCCAGCGTGATGTTGACTTTGACGCCGTCGACCTCGATGGTGCCCATCGCCATGATGGTTGCGATCTCGTCGATCAGCAGGTGCCGCAGCGGGGTTTTGACTGACGGGGTGAAGTGGCGCGCCTTACCCAGAATCTCTGCGGCGCGGAGGCACATTTCGCCGTAGAACTGGTGGATTGTGCGGGCGACATCCTTTTTGAATTGCGGGCCGAGCAGCTCGATCCAGTCGTCGCCGTACTCCTCGTAAAGCTTCTCCAGGGTGAGGCCCTGGAGTTTGTCTGGCAGCTTGCCGCAGACGAACTTGTTGAACAGCTTGGCCTCGTTGTACATGGTCAGTTCGACGCCGCGCGCCGGGTCGATCGCGTCGATCAGCCAAGCCTTTTTGTGCAGCGCCCACTCGCCAGCACCCAACACTGAGCCGATGGCGCCTGACTTGCCGGAGCGGGATGGCCCGGCGAACAGCCAGTGGAACGGTGTGGAGATCAGGTCGATTTTGAATGGGCTGCCGTCTTCGTAGCGGCCGATCTCCAGGCCTTGCTTGAACCATGCGTCCCAGTCGTCATCGGCGGGTGGCAGCCGGTGCTCGTAGGGTCGGACGATCTGATTCAGGGGGTCGGTTTTCCACAGCCACAGGGTGACGTTCTGCACGCTCTTTCTGGACTGCACTGCTCGGCCGCCGACGGCGCCGAGGGTTTGGCGGATGCCTTTGACTTCTTGCTGGTACAGCTCGGGGGTTTGGTGTGGCGACATGCGAATTTCGACGAGGTCGACGAACTCGTTGGCTGTGACGTGTTGGATGCGTGCACGCACCCCGGGATGTTTGGGGTCCATGGAGACGAGGTTGGCTGAGCGGATGGCGACGGGGAATTCCCAGCGGTATTTGGTCCAGTAGCGCCATTGGGCGCGCCACCAGACGATGAACAGTTCACCTTTGCGGGAGAACCAGACGCCGTGGAGGAGCAGGATCAGGGTGAACATGCTGAGTGCTTGGGGTGGGGAGAGCAGCAGGTAGGCGCCGCCGACGGCGAGCAGTGTGCCGCCGATGATCATGATGCAGCCGTTGCTGAAGAGTCGGTAGTGCCAGCGGATGATCAGGAAGATGTAGTAGCTGATGAAGGCGGGGATGGCGGGGACCATCAGCAGTCCGCGTACGAGCTTGGTGTTGAAGACCAGGCCGATCAGGAAGCGGAGCATCGGTCAGGGCCAGATCTGCAGCAGTAGCCACGCCAGCCAGTAGACGATCCACAGCGCGACCTCTATCGCGAGCCACAAGACGCCGATGATGACGAGGAGCAGTACGGCCCGGAGCGTCCAGTCGATCAGCTTCTGCTTGGCGGTCATCGACCTGTCCCGGTGCCTGGCCTGCCGCCTGCCGGGCCAGTGCCACCGCCAGCGCCGAACTTCTGTATGGCGGCCGCGCCGTCGGGTGTGCTGCCGTCGCTGTGCTTGGCGAACTCAGCTTCCGCTTCGTCGCCGTACAGGTCGGGGCCGCCGTTGGTGGAGTGCCAGATGCGTTGCCCGAAAATGTTGGATTCGTAGTAGCCGCCTGGGTCGGGGTAGGCACCTGCCGGGGCTACCTCCGGGCCTTGGTCGCCGTCCTCGTCGTCGGGCTCGGGTGAGCCGCCGCGGCCTCTGCCGACGCCTGGGCCGTCGCCTACGTCTTTGGCGGCCATGAAGGGGAGGGTGATGGGGAAGCTGACAGGATCAGGCATGTGTGGAGCATACACCGGAGGGTGGACACTCCACACAAGTCAGGCGGTCAGACCTCTTCGCGGATCTCTTCGAGGTCTTCGATCAGCCGACCGAGTACCCTCGCGATCTTCTTGGCCTTCTTGGCATCCTTCAGTCGGCCGTCAGGGTAGGCGGCGACCATGGATTTAGCGATGGCGAGGCTGGTTTCCAGGCGAGTCTCAAGGTTCTTCATCTGGAAGTTCCGCCAGTCACGAGCTGCATCCAGGTTGCCGACCAGCTTGTAGAGCCACGGCTTCTGGGCCTCGTCGGGATCGCACACGACGTTGATCTCGTCGTACTCTCCGCACCAGAGACGCAGGTCGCGGAGCGTGCGGGCCATCTGGCCCTCGGTGAGCTTGAGGTCAGCCCTGATCTGCAACAGGGTGGCGCCGTCGCCATGATCAGCGAGGTAGTCGAACAGTTGATCACGCCGTGCGACGGCTTGCTCCCTGGTGGTCATGACAGGTCACCGAGTTTCGCCAGCTCGGCGTCCCAGTTGACATCGGTGCTGCCGACGACGCCAGCCTTGAGGAGGTTGAGCGCGGCGATGGCCTGGTCGATGTCGTCGCCGAGCAGCTCGCGCTCCTCAGCATCGAACTCGACGCCCTGGCATTCGCTGAGCGTGTCCCTGGCAAGCTTCTTGATCTTGCCGAGGTTGTCGCTGGCGGCCATGTAACGCATGCCGTGACGAGCCTGTCGCTGTTGGCGTTGCCGTTCCTCGAAGTCGCGCTGTTGCGCCATGCGCTCGGCGCTCGGCTCGGAGGTGACGCGGGCGCGTACGCCAGGATCGTTTGCCACCTCGGGGTCGTCGAGCAACTCGCGAGCCACCTGGCGCTTGCGCTCGGGCGAGGCTTTGCGGAGGTTGGACATCGCCTCGTTCTCGCGCCGCTCCTGGCGGTCGAGCGGCATGCCCGCAGCCTCTGCGACAGCATCAGCGAAGGCGGGCCGCTCTGAGTCACTGTGACTCGCGTATCGCTCCCAGACCCGCGCCCAGCGGCTGGCCGTGCTTTGGCTGGCTCCGATGTCATCCGCCCACTGGCGAGTCGTCCTGCCGTGGTGATTGACGGCCTGCCAGGTCAGCTCGGCGATTCGCCATTGATCATGCTCGGATCGCTTGACCAGCTTCCGGGCTTCCCCGACCGCCTCGGTGTAGTCCATGTGTCTCCTTCGGTTTGGTGGAATTGTTTCCAGGGGAAACCGTAGCAGTCGACCGTGACAGTCACACACGTCACGCCTTGACGGTCTGCGGTGCCCACTCGTGGTCGTCGCCGGTCTGCTGTGCGGTCTTGCGGCACACGTCCTCTTCGCGGAAACAGATCTTGCAGACGATGCGCTCACGGATCGGCTTCGGAACAGGCACACCGTTCACCCGGCCGTTAGCTGGCATCCTCGTTTCGGCTTCTTTCCGCATCCAGTTGCGCCAGGTCGCACGCCAGTCGAGCTTGGTCCCGCCTTGGCCTGGCCGTGCGATCCAGTAGTCGATGAATTTCACATGCTCTGCCTTGAGGTCGAGCGTGGGGCATTCTTTGCGCATCTGCTCGATGAGGTCTGGCTCGGGTATCCATGTTGGGTCGAGTCGCGTCGCGCGCGCGGAAGACGAACGTAGTGAGTCTTCTTTATTCAATGACTTATTTGTAGGAAACAGTTTTCCGGTCGTGGCTGCATGGATTTCCGGTCGTGGACCCTCACGGGGGGAAAACTCTTCCTCCCGTGGAGCGGTACGAGGGGAAAGGATTTCCTCCCGTTGAGTCATGAGGAGATCCCACACCTGCGGCCGACGATCAGCCCGAATATGATCAACGATTCGTTCATCTCCGGGCTCGATGAGACCCCGCTCCTGCAGGTACTCCAGCTTGGTGCGAACCGTGCGGACGGTGACCTCTGCGTACTCAGCGAGGACAGCCTGGGACGGCCACGCGGCCGTGCCGTCGTCCTTGGAGTGGGCGGCCAGCGCAATCAGCACGAGCTTCGCAACGGCGTCGCCAACCTTGACTCGTGATGCCCACGCCGCCACAGCGAAGCTCACGAGCGACGCTCGAAACGTCGTGTGCAGTGGGTACGGTAGGCCTCAGCCATCATGACTCCATTCCAGTCGTGCTGGTCAGGCCCTCGTCTGGCGCGCAAACGCCTGCGGGGGCCGAACAATGTGCCCTCATCGTATCCCTTTCTCCCCTTGTCGGCGCGTCGCGCTACGCTGACAGTGGACGCTGGTGCTCATGGCACGTCCGTGTGTGTTGTTCCGAGAGGGCCCGCCTTTGAGACCAGGCGGGCCCTCCGCACTTCCTACTTGAAGATCAACTTCCGGCCCGGGTCGTCGGCCTGCCGCTCATACGCCCGAACGCTCTCCGCAGCGACCAGTCGCAGGAAGTGATTGTTGATGTCCGAGCGCACCGTACCCTGCGCATGCCACCGCTGTTGGCCTTTCACCGAATCGATATTGAGCGCGTCGCGGAGATCGAAACGGCCATGCCTTTTCATCCTTTGCCGCAGCGTGTCGAGCCCGTCAACGCTGGGCTCGTAGCCGACCCGGGCGCAAATGTTGAACACGCTGGATTCATTGCCACGTAAGGGGTCGAGCAGAAACTCGACATCCTCAGCGAGGTTCTCGAAGTCTTGGCAACGACGGCACAGATACCCCCAATGGGCGATCGGCTCATCATCCGGGTCGAAGCCTTGATCCCACACCCAACGCGCAGGCCGCTCACAGCCAGCGTGGGCGCACTTGGGTGCCTTCCCCCTCGGCCTGCCTTTCGCAGGCCTGCGGTCGTCGTAGAGGCACCGGGCCAGGTCGCCGCGGTCCAGGTTGTACAGGTGGCGGCGCAAGCTTGGGAGTTGCGTGTAACCCGTCTCCGTTGCGATTTCGCGGGCGCCCAACCCTTCGTCGAGCCGTGCCTCAATCGTTTCGATGAGCCGTGCGTTGGCGGTGGCCCTTGACGCAGCCCAAACTTGGTTGGCTCGCCGTCTCGCGGCCTGCTGGTCGGGGGTCAGGGTGATGTGTTTGCTGCAGCCCTCATGCCCGTAGCGGCAGAGGCGTGTGGAGACCGTGCTCATGGGTCGTTCTACCTTCCTTGATCGTCTTCGATTGGGACCTCGCCGGTTTCCGTGTTCACCGGGAAGTTGGGGCCGAGACCATCGAGCACGTCTTGCATGCCGTCAAGCACGGCGCTCCGCTGGGTGGCGTTCAGCTCACTCCACCTTGTCGCTCGGCCTTTCGACAGGTCGTTGATGTAGTCGTGGCCTGCGTCTTCATCCCAGCCGAGCCTCTCGCGCAGCACGTGGTATTTGCGGCGCTGCGCGTCCGCGTCTGGCCTCGCGTTAGCCGGGCGCTGCCTCGGCGCCCGTGAGGATGGCTCTCGCTCCTGCGGTGCGCCCCGGCCGTCGTCGTCCTCCTCCGACACGATCCCCAGCACTGAGGTGAGCGTGTACCGACGGGCGTAGGTGATCGCCGAGCCCATTTGTTGCGGCGACCCGTTGGCGGGCAGCGGATATTCGCCGTGCTCGTCCTCGCCGGATTCGTGCATCAGCTTGTAGGCCAGCACGAAATGGCCGCTGTCGTTGAGGGTCGGCTTGGCGCTGAAAGCCAGGCCGTGCCTCGACATGATCGGGTAGGCGGCATCCACTACGTCGCCGAGGTCGGCGTACTTGTAGCTGTAGCTGCCCTTGTCCGACTTGATCTGCGCCGTTTTGGTCTTACCGACCGACGGCATCTCGCCCTGGAACTTGCTTAGGGCTGCAGCCAGCCCGTGACTCTTCTCTGTGCTCATGATTCCTTCCGCGTGTGTTTGTGAATCGGATGATCTTGGTTGCGCCCACAGCGGGCACAAAAACCTGGAATCAGCTCAGAACCCCAGTAGTGGTGGGGAATCCCAGCCATCTCTTCGCGCTTCTGCTCGTCGCGATCGGAGTCGGCTTCCTCCTGCGCGGCGATGGCTTGGGCGCGGTAGTCGGTGGCGTCGGCGTACGCCTCAGCCATGGTCCGCATGTAGTCGCTCATTGCATCTCCACTTCCTCGAATGCTTCCCTGATCGTTTCCCGAACCCCGAAGCCCTGCGCCCGAACCATCCGGTCGTGATGCCGCCGCCAGTGGAAGCCCTTCTCCGCCAGCCGAAGGAGCGCCCTTCGCAGTTGCTCGTGGTTGGCGGCCCGGATGGCGAGCACTTCGTCGGCGTACTCTTCCCAGCCGTTCACTTGTCGTCGGTGATGTCGTAGCCGGGTAGCCAGTCCTGCTCCAGCTCGTCAACCTCGCACGGGTCGAGCTGCTCGATCTCGGCTTTGCGCTGCCAGTAGTCCTTGAGCTGGATGGTGCGAGCCCAGGTTTCGGGGAGGGGCAGCGAGTGCCTTCGATCGGCTTCTGATAGGGCAGGTCCGGCATCAGACTGGCTCCCACTCTTCGACGGTCTTGGTCTCGATGATCACCGGGTGAACCGCGAAGCGCACGTGGTCCTTGGCAGCCTGCCGTGTCTTCGGCGAGCAGGGATGCGACCAATGGCAGCCCTCCGCATTGCACTCAGCGCTTGGCTGGTAGGCGAGCTTGATGTTGAGTTCCGCCTTGGCTTTGGGCATCTCATCCTCCGTGTTCGTTATTAAGTACAGTCTCCCATGGGTGAGGGGGAGTGTCAAGGTCACACGCTATGCTGTCCACGTGAAGACCACTCGGGAACGATTCGAGTTCAGCCTCTTCGTCCCCGGCATCAGACTCCCCACACGCAACGGGCTCAGTGCCCCCAAGCCTCTCGGAAAAGGCAGCCTCGAACCCCTGAAACGCGCAAACGGCAGCTACAAAAAGACGACGCAACGGCACCCTCGTGTGGGGCGACAAAGCACGAGGTGTACGCCTGGGTCAACCGCATCGCCGGAATCGCCCTACAGAGGCGCTCACAGCTCATCGCAGGTGGCTACGACCCGTTCCCCTACCGCGGGCCCAGTGAAGGTCGTCCGCCTGTTCCTCTACGAACGGCCCGCCACCCAGCGCACCGGCTACCCGGTCGCCTGGAACGGCATCTACGCCCAACATGACCTCGACAAGCTGCAACGCGCGCTAGGTGATGCGATCACCCCGACCCGCGACCCGAACTATCCGATGGGCGACATCATCGAAGACGACCGCTGGATCACCACTTGGGCCGTGTCGAAGCGGTTCGTCGATCAGGTCGTGTGGGCGCCGGGCGCCGGGGTGCATCTTCACGATCGAGGAGGAGCCCGGTGATCACCCCGACCTCCGCTCTTCCGCTGTAAGCTGCACACGACATGACAGCCATCGATCGCCTAGCCAAGCGCCTAGAGGGGCTCGATGTCGGCTTGGCCGCGGCTGTGCGCCAGCGAGGCGATCGCCCGCGTTCATCTACGAGGAGTATCTGCCGTCTCAGCTCCTCGGCATGAAAGAGGCCGCCGACCGGATGGGCCTCACCACCGCGACACGGGCTCCCCAACTCGAATGCCTGACGATGCGGCTGGCCCGTGGCGACGACCTCGGCCTGGCTGTCGCAGGTCGCCGGCAACCGGATCACCACGGTCGACGCGATCGACGCTTACGCCGAGTTGCACCCGCCAGTGAAGCCGATCAGCGATGATGACTCCCAACACAGGAGGCATCGTGAGCGACGTGGTGTCTACAAGCAGGCTAAGCGCCTTGAGGGCCGCAACGGCCGGATCTACATGGCGTGGTGTTCGGCGCCACCCAAAAGACATCTGGCCGACAGTTCAACATGTCGCTGACGAAACGTGCGCCGCATCTGCCGCAAGGTGGAGGCGACCGCCCCGGAGCTGTACTCGCGCCGTCCTCACGATCGGCTCACGAAGCCGCGCTGCTGCTTGTCGAGCGGCAGTGCCCGCGATCTGTTCGAGAACCTGCCCCGCCGCCAGTGATCGATCAGAAGGGCAATGTCGGTGCCGCGACCCGGAGACCGGCGATGGTGGCGCGGGACTACTCGGCAAGATCAAGGCAGCGGAGATCGTGGCTTCGAAGTCGGTGAGCGCCATCCGGTGCGGAGCTGCGCCGGGGCCGATCGAGCGCCGATGAGGCATCGAGATCGGCATCACCGGCGGGCTGACGTTGGCAAGCTCACGGACCGAAGCCGAAGCAAGTCTGTTACCCAAGCCGAGCTTCGCCGATCCGTCACCCTCGACGCGACGGCCATGACAGGAACCTGGGGATGCCGACGCTCGACACCCGCGCCGACCTTGGTCATCCGCGTACGCCCCACCGCGAAGTCGAAAGCCGCCGAGCGGATGCGAACTCAAGCAAGGCAGCTGGTCGATCGATCTCGGCCGGTACGTGGAGATGAAGACGGTCACCGAAGGTTGACGATCAGCTAAAGTCGGGGATGGTCTGACCGCTGGGGGCCCAAGTGGTTTGACGAGCTGGCACAGCTCGTCGCGGAACTCCCGCAACACCCGCCGCACGTCCAGGCTGAGATCCGCCGGCAGGTGGCGAAAGACCCGATCGCCTTCGCGATCCTCTATTTCAGCCACCATTTGCAGAACCGCATCACCGGGGAGATCACCTTCTCCGAAGTCCATTTCGAGTGGGCCCAGCATGCGCTCGGCCTGGAAGGAGCCCGATCACCCACCCGATGCAGGATCGGCACGCGTTCATCGCGCCCCGAGAGTCAGGCAAGTCCACGTGGTGGTTTTTGATCTTGCCGTTGTGGGCTGCGGCTAACGGCTACAAAAAATTTGCGGTCGCGTTCGCGCACTCCTCCGGTCAGGCTGAGGGCCATCTGTCAACCTTGAAAGGTGAACTCGACTCCAACGTCCTCCTCCGACACGACTTCCCTGACCTGGTTGTCGCTAAGAGACGCCCTGGGTCGGGAGTTACCCTTGCTGACCGGCAGGGCCTACTCCATACACAGAGGGGCTTCGTTTTCGCGGCCAAAGGTGCGGACACTCAAGTCTTGGGACTTAAAGTCGGATCGACTCGTCCTGACCTTCTCATCCTCGACGACTGCGAACCCGACGAATCCAACTACTCGGCGTTCATGGCTGAGAAGCGGCTCTCGACCGTCACCGATGCGATCTTCCCTCTCAACGTCTACGCGTCGGTGGTTATGGTCGGCACTGTCACTATGCCGGGCTCCATCACCCACCAGCTCGTCAAACACGCCCAGAAGGTCTACTGCGAAGACTGCGGCCTAGGCACCTGCTGGGTTACTGCGGAGCACATCACCGCCCACCATTACCGCGCGATCGTCACCGAGGACGACGGCTCGGAACGCTCCATCTGGCCTGAGCAGTGGCCGCATCGACTTCCTCACCTCGATCAGGCACACCCGCTCGTACGGGAAGAACTTCGACAATGATCCGATGGCGCGGGAGGGGGTGTTCTGGACCCGTGACGACTTCCGCACTCGACGACTTCCCCTGCACCCGAACCGCCCTCTTCATCGACCCCGCCGTTACCGGAAAGAAAGCTTCTGATTTCACCGGGCTGGCTGTGGTCGGATTCCGACCTCTTAGACCTTTACCTCCGCTCAACTCAACCTCGCCGCAAGGCCGACAGTTCGCCTACCAGCTGAAAGCGCAAACGGCCGAAAGGCAGGTGTTTGATCAAATATGCGGCCGGGGTGAAGCTGATCGGCCAGCCGCTCGTCAACCGGGTCGCCCGGATTCTGGCTGATCATCCTGAGATCCGGGTGGTGATCGTGGAGGTCAATCAGGGCGGCGAGCTGTGGCGGGAGACGTTCAAAGATCTGGTGTGCGCCGACGGCACCCCGATCAAGATCATTCTGCATACCTCGAAAGAGGACAAGGATGATCGGTTCGCCTCCGCGCTCGATTTTTGGCAGAAGGGCTATGTGACGCATCGGGACAAGTTCGAGATGCTCACCGGCCAGGCGGTGGCCTATCCGCGGGGCCAGTACGACGATGTGATCGACGCGGCCTGTCAAGGCGTGTTGTGGTGGCTGGCCCCCGACAGGCGGGTTAGAGTCCGAGCGCGCGAAACCTCCTACCTAAGCGTGGTTGCCTAATGATCGATGATCTTGTCTCCGGGCTATGCGGAGATGGAGGAGGCGCAGTCCGCCTACGACGAAGCCGAAATGTTCTACCGCGGCACCAAATCCGAAGAGTTCACCTCGGCGAAGGTGGAGCGGCTGATCGGCCGGACCGGCGAGAAATACTCGCTTCCCTTAGTCGGCGAACCGCCGTGGACGTGCTGGAGTAGCCGCTGCCAAGTGGTGCGCGTGTCGGCGCCCGGCGACGCCGCCGTCGACCTCTTGGATCGAAGAGGTCGCCGAGGCTAACCGGCTGGAGATCTACTACCCGGATTTGATCAAGAAAGCGTTTAAGCACGGCGACTCCTACCTGATGGTGTGGGAGGACCTGCAGGCACCCGACGACGCCCCCAGCGATGAGCATGTGCAGCAGGTGGGCGTGCAGTGGACGGTGCACGATGCCCGGCTGGTGCGGGTGTTCTACGACCCGGAGGATGAGCGGGTCAAAACCTATGCGATCAAACGGTGGAAGATCACCCTGGAAGGCGAGGACAACCCGCGCACCCGGGCTGACTTTTGGTATCCCGACCGGCTGGAACGGTGGATCACCCAGCTCGGCGCCGGCAGCCCAGCGACAAGACCGGCTGGGAGCCGTACGACCGCGACGGCCAAGACTGGTGCTGCCGAACCCGTACGGGGAGATCCCCTTCTTCCATGCCCGCACGGAGTTGCTGTACGGCTGCCCGGTGCATGAGCGCGGCTACGGCTCGCAGCTCGCCTTCCAGAAGGCTGGGCGTGCTGTCGATCACCACGCTCGGAGGCGCAAGGTTTCCCGCAGCGCTACGGGCTGCAAGACCCCGAGGCCGTGATGGATGCGGCGCTTGACTCCCCGGACTATCCGGCCGACGATGAGGAGCAACGCCGACGCCACAGACGGGCCCTACCGTTCCAGCGGCGGCACGACTCGGGCCTACGCAGTGGCGTCGGCACCATGCAAATCCTGGAAGGCCTGAAGGAGGTCGGGCAGTTCGACGAAGCCGACTCCATGAACTTCTTGGAGCCGATGCGGCACTGGGTGACCACGATGGCGCAGCAAACCTTCACCCCGCTGCATGATTTCCAGCCGCAAGCCCAGCCACCCTCGGGCGAGTCGCGGCGTGTCGCTGAAGGCCCTTTGGTGAAGCGGGCTGCGGCCATGCAGCGCATGCTCCGGGGCCCGATCATCGACGCCTGGACGTTCGCCCTGAAGATCGCAGGCAAGCAAGCGAAGACGGCTCCATGTCTCCTGGTCGCCGCCGTACGTGGCGGACGGGGTCGATGACTGGCAGATGAACGAGCTGAAGCTGCGCTGTGGCGTGCCGATGGATCAGGTCCTCGTCGAGGCTGGCTATGAGATCGAAACCGTCAGGCAGTGGCTCGACCAGGACCCGGAGCAGGCGTGCTTGCAGCAACGCATCCTCTGGGTGCAAGGGCTTGGCCGTCGCGGCGCGCGACCTGTCGCTGGCTGGGGTTAGCGCCTCGGCGGGGTGGTTGGGGCGACACGTTCAACGAACTACTCGCAACGTGCCACCACTGCCACCGACAAACCGGCATGATCTGACATTGTGGAGATCCTTGCCGTTGCTGCCCTCATCCTTGCCATCATCGCCGGCGCGATGGCGCTGCTCATCCCTGAGCCGCACCGCCACTTCGCGTTTGTGATCCTTGCGGTCGCAGTGGCCTTCCTCGCCTCGGTGCACGTCTTCGGCTGATGGCAGGCCTCTACGTCGACCATTACCGGCCCTGGCCCGACTGGATTGTTGGCTCGCTTGAAGAGATCGGCCGCATCCACAACTGCCAGGTCGGCACCTACCCAGGGCATGCCGACCGCGACCATGGCGACCAGACCGGCCAGTTCGCCGCCGACTTGTGGCTGTACGGCAACAGCCGCGATCGGCATGATGACGTGCTCACGTGGTTTCGCCGCAACGCTGTGCGCATCGGCGGCATGTACATCATCACGTGGGGCCGCATTTGGAGTGTGGACCGCGCCGATGAGGGTGTCCGCGAGTACCGGGGCGACGACCCGCACCGCGACCACGTCCACATTTCCTATCGAGACGAAGCACCTGAAGGGGAAGACATGCCAACAGCTAGAGAGATTGCCGACGAGGTTTCCAAGCAGTTCTCGGAGGTTTGGCTCAGCGATGAAGTAAGGATCATTGAGCACGGTGGAGTGAAGATCACGCCTGGCGGGTCGTTCCGCACGGTCTTGGATGATCTCGACGGCATCAAGGACCGGCAGGCCCGTATCGAGGCGAAGCTTGACGAACTCATCGCAGGCCACGCCCCGACCACCCCACCCGCTTCGACCGTCTAAGCGCCATGCCGTGTCCGCACCTGATGAGGCGAGGGAAGCTGCGGATGCGGCCGCTGTAGCCGCCCAGAATGGTCACAGCGTGTTGGAGGTGGCGCCGCTGGTGTTGGTGTCCCTGGCCTATTCGCTGATTGCGATCAGTGACGCGCTGGCCAAGCTGGCCGAGCGTTGGGGATGAACGGCTGGTGGGCGCCGCTGCTGGTCGCTGTCGTGTTGGTCGGTGCGGCTTGGCTCGCGTTCGGCTAAAGTCCACCTCGACTGGCCCAACCGTCGAAAGGTTGAGCCTCGTGCCCGAAATCCCGTTGCCGCCGAAAGCACGCGCAATCCTGTACGTGCTCGCCAGCATCCTCGTACCCGTCTACTCCGTGCTGCAGGTCAGCTACGCCAGCGCCGAAAACGGCCAGCCGCTATGGCTGAGCGTCGTCGGCGGTGTGGTGGCTGTCGTCGGCGCTTTGGCTGGGGTTACTGCCGTCTCCCATGTACCGGCTAAGTCCGATCCGGTCGAGGGCGCGTAGCCGCTCCATCTTGCGTTCGACGTGCTGCCAGCGCATCACAGCCAGCCAGCCGCCGAGCACGATCAGCTCAGCAACCACAGGCATCGTCCAGTCGCTCATGTCAGTCCCAACCCCAGCATCCGCAGTAGTACAGGTCAAAAGTCTTCGACGGGTCATGCGCGAAAAACGCGAGGCTCGTGCTCGACGGGACAGGCTTGTGCCCGGCGTAGCTGCACACCGCAGTCCTGCCCTCAAGGTCAGGCGCTGCGGCGATATTCTCCGCGTCGGCCGTGATGCCGAAACAGATTGCGCACACGGGGTCGCCTGCGCGGGTCGCGTTGGCGGCGTGGCCGCATTCCATCATCGGCGTGGTCATGTCATGAACTCCTCAGCCGCGCGAAGGGTTAGGTAGTCCTCAGCAGACAGGAGGACAGCGACCGGCTTACCGTCTCGATATACGGCGATCCGGGCGTGCTGGTCGAGCGCGTAGAACAAGTTCCCGGCCTGCTGTGGGGTTAAGCCGCTGGTGAGGTCCGTCCAGTTGCCCGGCAGGCCTTCGGCACCGTAAAGATCTCCGCTCATGATTCTCCCTCGTTGAGCCATTCGTGGATGGTTTGGCGGGACACGCCGAGCTTGCTGGCGACCGTAGTCCGCTCAATGCCCAACGCGCGAGCGTCCCTGACAAGCTGCCTGGCCTCGTCGCGCAGCTCTGCCCGCCTGATGCGCCAGTCGTTGACTGGCTGGGGCGCAGAGTCGTTGTTCCTCATCGCGTCGACGTTGTCTTCCAGCCCGGCCAGGAGTTCGTTCACAGCGGCCCTGTACGCCTCTGCAGCGTCGCGGGCGACCTCCTGGGACTGTTGGGTGCGGGCTGCCTTGTTCTCGTCTGTCGTGGCCATTGTGGGCTCCCTGTGAGCCTTTCCGCGCCTGCCGCCTCATACACGGCAGGCGCTCGATAGATGGGGTTAGCGAACGAAGTAGGTATGACCGTCGAACTCGATCTCCGAGTAATCGACCTTCAGCTCGTCGGCCGCCGCATCCCAATCGATGTGGGTGTACGGCCACGACACGTCGCGCTGGATATAGCCGATGTCCTCGGCCAGGTCTTGCGCGTACGTCGTGAAGTAGTCCTCATGGATGAGCGTTGCGCCGTACTGCCAGTCCTCGGCGTACTGCTCACCCTCGTGGGCCAGCGCCAGCAGGGCGACGATCTCCTCTGCGCCGTCCTCGCCCAGCCCAACGCTCCAGTCGTCGCCTGACAGCGCGTAGGTGTCCGGGTCGTCTCCTGTGGACTCTGCCCACTCGGCCCGCAACTCTTCGATGCGGTCGATTACCTCGCGGCTGTCGATAATGTCTTGCGTGTTGCTGATCTCGGTGGTGATCATGCTGGCACCTGCCCCCACTCGTCCAGCCCGCAAGCGGCGAAGAACGTGTCGTAACGGAATGCGGAGTTATCGCCCTTCAGCCGCTCAGCGATGTTGCGCGCGGCCAGTGCGATCGCTTCGCGCTCGTCGCGCGGGTGTCGGTGCCTACCGTTTGGGCGATGCTCGTGACGATCGCTGAGGCGATCAGTCGGTAGTGCTTGCGGGTCATTTCGGGTGTTCCTTCCGTGTGTGTTGTGTCCAACTTACACCTAGCCTGACACTGTGTCAAGTAGGGTTACAGATCAGAATGGCGGCTCAAACGACGCCGTGATCAGAGTGCGCGCGATGTCGTCGTACCGCTGCCTCAACGCAAGATCCTTACCGTTCGTTAGAACGATCTCGGCGTTACCGTCGGCCGACGGCCGAACCAAGATGATCTCCTCGGTGTTAATCACCCGCGCCGCTGCCTCACTGCCGCGGGCGGAGATCAGCACTACCTCAATGAATCGGGCCATTGTCCTGCCTTTCCGTGTGTGTTGTGTCTACGACGGGGGCCAGAGTCCCCAGCCCGCCGTTAGAGATAAGCCCGTACCAATCCCAGTCGTCGCCGCCCGTCAGATCGGTGAGCCCTTCAGGGTCGACGCGGCAGACGTAGCCGTAACCGTCGGCGAGAATCTGCCCCAGCTCAAGGCCGTAGGGGAGAGTCATTGCTAGCGTCCTTTCGTGTGTGTTCTAGTGGGTTGTGCGGCTGACATGTCGCAAACGCTCTCAGGTCTGGCGCCTCTCGCCTCACCCTTGTGCGGCCTGCCCTCCTTGTCGGCGGGACATGTCAGTCACACAAACGACTAGACGCGGGCGAATCGTCTGCGCGTGACCTCTGCCAGCACATCCTCATATGCCTCTGAGTGCGCGCGGAGTGCGTCGAGGGTGAACGGCACCCGCTCAGCTTCAAGCGCACGCTGTGCGGCCGCGAGTTGCTTGTCGGGTAGCGCGCGGAGCGACACAGCCCGGACCTGCCTTGACTCATAGCTGCTCATGACAGGCTCGCGAGTCGTTCGGTGCGTGCGATCGCATCCGCCGACGCGGCCAGCGTGTCATTGATCGGCTCGCCCATGATGTGCCTAGCCAGCGCTCGGTCAGCCGCATCGGCATCGCTGATCAGATCCTGCCCGTTGTCCTCAAGCAATGACCAAACAGCCATGACCAGATCATGCGCATCGTCGCGGATGCGCTCGGTGCGGCTGTAGTCGTGGAGACTCGCCTCAAGGACTGACGCCCAAACCTTCAGCCCTTCGAGGTGGCCCGCGGTGATTGTGATGCTCATCGTTCGATCCTTCCGTGTGTGTTCTAGCTGCCAGCACGGTGCCCGCGCGAGTCGGGCGCCATGCGAAAGTGCTAGAGCCCTAGACCTCGCGCCCGCTCGCGCTCGGCGCGGTGCGCCTCATCGGTGAGGATGAGGTGAACGTCCTTCCACGTGTGCTTGCCATCGGGAACGCTTGCCAGAATCGCGTTCACGGACTCGCGAGTGAAGTAGCGATAGGCGCGGTCGGCCGCGTCGAGAGCCATGCCGTGCCAGTCGATCCGTTGAGTGCTCATTGGGTGTTCCTTCCGTGTGGTTTAGAGCTGGCCCGTGCGGTCAAAGTTGGGATGTGCCGCGCGAAATTCGGGAGTGCCCGGTTGCCACGAGCGGACCTCGCGGAGCGCCACCGCGTAGGCACTGTCAGCGGCCGCGAACAAGTCGTTGCGCTCCTCGCGGCGTGCGCGGGGGATGCGCCGTGCCTTGCGGATTGCCGCGTCGTAGGTATTGTCAGCGGCCGCCAGTAGCGCGTCGGCTTGGGCCTTAGCTGTGTCCTGCGGTGTGCTCATGGCTCAGACCACCTCTCCGCAGCTAGGGCACCGCACGACGACCGGCTGAGGGGTTGAGGCGAGCCGGAACTTGTAGCCGACGAATGAGCAGGTGATCAGAGCGTCGGTCGTGTTGGGAATGAGCTTCGCGGTGTGTGTCATAGACACAGTCTAGTGCCTACCCGACACAGTGTCAACCTACCCGACACACGAGCTGAAAAAGATAGCGGCCAGCCGCCGCGAGAGGTGGCCAGCCGCCAGGGAGGGTTGGGGCGGGATGCAGACTCACGGCCAATAGTGGACCGTTTGCGACCCATCGACAGTGAAGCTCTGGCCGCGACCGTTCCCCCGTAGGGAGGCGTCCCAATAGCACGGCCCAACACTGTCCTCCTGGGCACACGGTGGGATCTGCTGCGCCACAGCGTAGGCAGGCGTACTAGGTACAGGTACCTGCCCTACCCCTGCCCCGTACCCTGCCAGCACACCCACACCCACACCCATGCACAACACAGCCATGCGTGACCTAAGAGAGTGAGAGCGTGCCCCCGATACTGGGCCAACAGGCCATATATTCCATGTGCTCACGTGCGTGTACCACCTTCCGTGTGTGTGTGGGGTACACGGTAGTGCATGGTCAGTAGTGGTGTCCAACTCCCACACAGAAAAGGGGGGGTACCCGGGATCGCGCGCGCCGGACACCTCGGAAAGGCTGCAGGGGTATATATATTTGATCTTGGTGCATCAACATTTTCATGATCATGTACACAAAAAGTTGATCATGTAAAGTTTGGTTGTGGGCTGCGTACGAGGCTTGGAGGCATAACTACCCTTCGCGGCGCTCTGGGCTGGCGTGGTAACCGGTCGATCGTCGAAAGTGCGCAGCTCACGTTTTGCGAACCTCCAAGATCATTTCTGAAAAGAGACCCTAGTATCCCGCCCGCCCACCCCACCGGAAACTAGGGGAGTAGCCATTCAACGATGAGCGCCACGATCGCTGTCTGGAAGACGGTCACTGCTGTGAGGATTAGGGTGAACTCGGCTGCCTTGTTCATGCGAGTCGTAGCACCATGTCTACGGCGTCTTGGTGGCGTTCCTTCTGATGGGCGAGATCATCGGCGAGCTGTTCGGGTATCGGGCCCACATGGGCGATCACTTCGGCTTGGATGCCTTCGAGGCGTACAGCTTCGGCGGCGAGCTGGGCTGCCGCTTCGGTTTGCAGGCGCTCCCTGTCCATGGTTAGACGCTACCGTCTCGGTCGTCCGGTCTCGGTGAACTTGGCCGCCCACTCATCCCGCGTCAGGCCGCGAACTCGGGATGTCTGGCTTATCTCACAGCCGCAGTCTCTGCAGCGGTAGGGCCCCTGGACAGACGGCGCCAGCGGGGTCATGAGGTGCCGCGACACCAGATGATCGCAGGCCGAGCACACGTAGGCGAAGATGCTCACTGGATTTCTTCTCTCTTGGCGTATTCGTGGGCGCCGCCGTTGAAGCGTCGCACTGTTGGCGTCCACGGCACGCCCACCTGTTCGTTGTAGTCGGGCTCGTCTTCTTCAACCTCGAACCATGCCGAGTCGGTGGTGATCACCTTGTCTTCTAACGGCTTGGGCTTCTTGGCTCGCGGCTTGGGTGCTGGCTTGGCGGGAGATCCCTTCCCGGTGATGCCCTTCCGCCTCCTCGTCAAGGCGCCTTTCTGTGCTGCTTTCGAGCGGCGATGATGCTTCCGCCACGTCTTGACAGCCCATCCGGCGAACAGATGCCCGGCGACAGTCCATGCGATGAGGTAGGCCAGTGCCCACGCCTCCAGTTGAGACATCAGCGGCCGGTTGCCTTGGCCAACTGATAGTCCCACCGCAACTGCTGCCAACGCTCATTCACCAGCAGACACATGGCCTGGATCTTCTCGTCGCCACCGCTGAGGGAGTAGGCATGGCCGAGACGTTCCGCATCCACAGCCAGCCGATCCAACTCCCGCTTCATCTGCTCGCTGTTCATGTGTCCAGTCTACACGTCCAGGGCCTGATGTGTCAACCTACCTTACACCCCTACCCCCTTGGGGTACCCACGCGTTTCCCCTAGTCACGAGTATAAAATGGCCATTTCGGTCCGCGCTCCGCGCGTCCGTGGTGACTTGTTTGAAATGCGCCTGGAGGGGGTGGGTGGGCGTTAGGCTTGCGGTTGGATTCCCCCAAGAATCCCGAGCCCCGTGACGTTCCGAGCCCCCCTTGGATGCGTGTGCACACGGGGCTCAACCTTTGGGTGAGGGTTTGGGTGTGGACGCAACTGGGTTGCAGGTCTACGATCCGGGCTAACGCTCGGCCCCCCGATTCGAGCGCAGACCGGCCTCGGGTTGTGTGCTTCCTCATCTATCGGCTCCCTGGGCCGGTCTTCTAATGTGCGCTGTCACGTTCGTCGTGTATCTTGAACACGTGGGAATGCTGGCGAGGCGGAGGATCGCGGTCTGGGTGGCGATCGCGTGGGCGTTGGCGATCAGCATTTGGTTGTTGTGGGTGTCTAATCAACTGTT
Organism: uncultured Actinomycetota bacterium; assembly: GCA_963808495.1. Taxonomy (GTDB): domain Bacteria; phylum Actinomycetota; class Actinomycetes; order Propionibacteriales; family Propionibacteriaceae; genus Microlunatus. The sequence goes on along the minus strand of CAWEGC010000024.1, from coordinate 10,269 downwards.
GGGTGGCGACGGTCCGCCGTCTCGTTGCGGGGAGAGGCCTCCACTGTGAACACCCGGATGCGGTCGCTCGGTGAGGTGGTGCAGCTCCTCGATGATCTGCCTGGGACGCTGCGTTACACCCGGCGTGGGATGCGCCTGTCGATTCGGGCGGCCGCGGAAGACATTGGGATTTCCCCTACCGGGTTGAATCAGATTGAGCACGGCCACAATTACACCGTCGGGAGCCTCAAATTGATCCTGGAGTGGCTTAATGGGAGCACCTCGCACAGCAGCGAACGACGAGGTTCAGACGGTGGGCCGGATCTTCCCGCTGACGAGCCCGGAGCCGTCGGAGGAGTTGATCACCTTGTTGGTGGCGGCGACGACGGCGAGCCTCGAATTTTATGATCTGACCCCGTTGGGGCCGCCGAAGGTGAGGGTTCGCCCGGTTGATGCTTGGGTGCGGAAGGTGTGGGCTGGCGACGGGCAAGATCCCGGCAGGTTGGGCGAAGAGGTGTTGATCTTCCTGTTCTCCTGCGTCCCTAAAGGCTCCGTGAACTGATGAGCCGTGAAGTGAAGATCTTCAGCACTAGCGTCTGGAGGCCGGGTGAGCGTCTTGTCCAGCAGAAGCTCGGCGAGTATCACATCTACTACGACGCGGCTTGCCCCAACTGTGAGAAGGAGTCGCTCTACTCGTGGTCGAAGGATCGCTTCTTCCACATTGACGGCAGCGACAACCAGCGGTGCTGGAAGGCGAACGGGAACGCGATCCTATGACCTCGGCGGAGTGGTGGGCCCGGTACAACGCCTATCTGGCGTCGCCGCAGTGGGCCGGGTTCCGTCTCTACGCCTTGGATTGGCATGGCCGACGGTGCGTGAAATGTCGCCGCCGCGAGAGGCAGTTGGAGCCTTGGGAGTGGTTGGAGATCGACCATTTGACCTATGAGCGGGTCGGCCGTGAGTTGGTGTCTGATGTGCAGGTTTTGTGCAACACGTGCCATGTGAAGAAGACGAGGCAGTCGCGTCGGAGGCGGGCTGTGAAACGCTGGCTCCGTGTGTAACTGTCACGTGTGCCCTCTACACTGACTGTGTGCTGTATGCGACGCTCATGTTCGCAATTGTCGTGATTGCTGCCGCAATTGTCGGCAGCACCTACATTGCGCATCGTTGGCCAGCGCCTGTTGAGCCGAAGGCAAGCTGCGACGGGCACAAGCTGTGCGGCTGCGGCCACCCCATCCCCATTCCGCGCCCCGCGCGGATCACCCGCATTGAGGAGTACTGATGGATGAGCTAACCAAGGTCCGGCGTGACTTGGACATCTCAAGGAACGCAGTGGATGAGCTGATCCACAGGTTGCGCAATCGTGACCGTAAGATCGAGGGTTTGACTGCTGAGCGGGATGCCGCCCTGCGGCGGGTTGAGGAACTGGAAGCCGAATTAGTGGATTGGCACGGGACACGGGGGCTTGATATGGAGAACCCGAACGATAGCACCGTCATCCCGCATTGAGGAGTACCAATGAGCAGTCGCAAGGCACTGATCAAGAAGACCGAAGATGCCCTACGCGCCTACTTCAATGAGCAGAGCTGGGACGAACCCGGTTACGCAGCTACCGACGCGGCCCCCCGGCTCCTCGACGCCATGCTGCCTCAGATCACCGAGGCGAGGCAGATGCTCGGCGTCCCCGAGCGCTCCATCCTGACCGTCGAAGTCCAAGCGGGGGCACGTGCCCTCAGGTGGGACGGCAGCTTCCTCCACGGCGATCTGCGGGCCGACAGGATGCCGCAACGACCCGCCGAAGTGATCGAACGCTACGGCCCGTTGACAGTGGTGTGGATGCCGTGAGCCGCCTCGAAGAACTAGAGCTGACCTACCATGTCGTCGAGATGGGCGACCAACGCTACAAAGTGGTGTTGCGGTGGCAGTTCGACCAAGCCAGCGATCGGGTGGTTGCCGACAAGCTGACTGAGCGGGGCGCGAATCAGCTCCGCGCAAAACTCGCCTTGGGCGGTTTGGAGCCTGACGATATTCGCCGCCTACACGACTATGGGGCGCGGCGGCAACGCGACGAACCCGACTATCTGATCATCTACTGATGAACGATCACCCGGTCTGGAGCGTCATCGCCGGGGCGCTGTTCGCTGCCGTGCTGGCCTTCGTCGTAACTGCGCTTATTTTAGTGTCAGAGTGAACGCCGGTTTGATCGGGTCCTGTGTGGCCCCGTCGATCTTGTAGAACCCCCAATAGTTGCCCGGCACGCCGCTCGACAAGGTTGGCCCGTTCACCAGATAGCCGGTGCGGCCCGCGTCGGTGGTGGGGGCGACGAAACCGCTTGGGCGGGCGTTCACCGGGACACAGCACACCGTGTAGCTGGTGGTGGCGACCCACCCAGCTGAGGCCGAGTAGGTTTCGACGGTGAGCGGGATCAGCTCAATCGTCTCCCGCTCCAACTCCCAATGATCAACAGCATCTAGCTCTTGCGGCATGGCCCCTACCCTAAACTCGTTGTGACTCGGAACATCTCATCTTCGGTGGCGACACGAAGCCAGTTCGTGCCTGTGAAAATGCGGAACATTGGGTCTGTGCCGGTTTGGCGGAACCATGTCGACCCGGTGGCGAGGCTGAACATTTGGGGCCCGGTGTCGATGCGGGATTCGATGGCCAGCGCGGGCGCTTCGGGGATGCTGATCTGATCGAGCGCGCTCGCCGTGTCGGCCATCGTGAAACTGACTGAGGTGATCGTCAGCGCATCGACGGCCGTAGCCGTTTCGGTGAGGGTGATCGGAACCCCGACCAGGGCGGCATCAGCGGCGGTGCCCGTGTCGGAGAGGGGGATGGTGGCGGTGATCGCCAGCGCATCCGTCCCCGAGCCTGTGTCGGCCAAAGGCGCGGTGACGGTGATCGTCATCGAGTCGACGGCGGTGCCCGTGTCGGTGAGGTTGATGTTGGCTGGCTGAGCACCCGAGGAGGTGTCGCCGCGGAACTGCATGCTCGCCCGGGATGGGCTGAGGAACATGGTGGCGAGCTGCGGCCCCGCCTGATACGGGTCGGCCTGCCCAAACACCTGAACGCTGAGCGCATCCACCCCGGCGCCTGTGTCGTCGAGCACCAAAGTGACGGAGACGGTCAGCGCATCGGCTGCTGTCCCGGTGTCGGCGAGCGGCACAGTTGCGGTGACACCGAGGGCATCAGCTCCCGAACCTGTGTCGGTGAGCGGCACCGTCGCCGTTACGGCGAGGCTGTCAGCCCCAGCACCTGTGTCGGAGAGCGGGATGGTGCCGACGAGGGTGAGGACGTCGGACCCGGACCCAGTGTCAGCAAGCGGCACGGTCGCCGTGGAGGTGAGGCTGTCAACCCCCGACCCGGTGTCGGAGAGGGAGATCTCGGCTGCCCCAGCGGGGCTTGTGCGGTCTCCCGTGAACTGCAACGGGGCAAGGATGCCGGTACGCATCAGCCGCGGCACCGGCCCCACGAACGGCCGTGGAGTGAAGGCCTCCCCCGCCGCTGCTCCCGTCTTCGCAAAAACAACGATGACACCGGAGGTCTGATCAGCAGTCGGCGCGTGAGTCTGGCTTGTGGTCGCCGTTGTTCCCTGCGAAACATCAGCCAGGGTCGCAACAGCAACCTCACCACGTCCGCTGAAGGCGGTGTAATCCTGGAGGCTGGTGTAACTGTTGCTGTAGCTGCGGCTAGTGCTTGCGTTTGAGCCTGAATCGATTGAGAAGAAAGCTAACGCACGGCCGATTGCCGATGTGGCTGCTGTCGTCCCAGAGGGGGTGACAGTACGTGTCCCCTCATTTGTAAGATCATTCGCCGATCCCACAATCGTCCAGGTGCCCGGGTTGGAGTCGGAGTATTCCCCGATCCACATCACGGACCCGCCGACGGTTATTGTGGCGTGGTCCAGTCTGATCGTCGTTTCGCCACCGGTGGAGACTTTATAGCCAACCCAAGTGCTGACGCTGGCCGAATCGTGGCCGACGACCTCTGTGAAGCCAGACGGTGCGGTGAACGCTCCCGAGGTCTTGTCGATGCCGACAGCGCACCAAATCAGGTTTCCCGCAGTGGCCCCGGCATCGAAGGTTGCCTCAACGAACGTGGTGTTGAATCCGCTGTCAGCTCTTTTGCTTTGGACGAGGGAGATCGCCATACGGCCACGCCCCTAGCTGATCTTGATCAGCAGCGGGTCAACGTTCACCGTCGTCAACGATTTAGAGGCAGCAGTAACCGTCTCCTGCACAGAGACGCTGGTGTGCGGGCGGTAGATGTCCATCGTCTGTTGGTCAGAAAACGACAAGCTGGCTGTCACGTCGGCCGGGTGCACGAGCCGATCCACTCGGTGCGGCTGCCCGGCCTGGTCGCCCACCAGGAGGTGATCTTCGGCGGCGAGGGCCAGACGCTCTCGATCCGCCACGACTCGACCGACCGCCAGCAGCTTCATGCCGGGCGTGTTGCTGGCGGTCCGCGAGGTGGGCGGATGCCCGAGCGCTTCGTCGTGGCCTCGAGACCCTGCTCGAGGCATATTCCGAGGGCCACCGAATGGACAGGGATGATCGCCGCGGTCGCACCGATATCGACGCCACCGCGCAGGCCGAGCTCGTCCGCCGCGGCGAGCTCACGCCGCGCGAGCTCGTCGAGGCCGCGATCGAGCGGATCGAGCGGCTCGAACCCGGAGCTCAACGCGGTGATCCACCCGCTCTTCGACAAGGCGCGCGCGCTGGCCGCAGGCGACGCTGCCCGACGGCCCGTTCCGCGGCGTGCCCGTTCCTGCTCAAGGACCTCGGCGCCGGCCTTCGCCGGCCAGCCGATGCACATCGGCATGCAGGCGCTCAAGGAGGCCGACTTCCGCGCGCCGGTGGACACCTACCTCGCCGCAGCGCTTCCGCGACGCCGGCTTCGTCACGATCGGCAAGACGAACACGCCCGAGCTGGGGATCCTGCCGACCACCGAGCCGGACGCCTACGGGCCGACCCGCAACCCTGGAACCTCGAGCGCACGACCGGCGGCTCGAGCGGCGGCTCGGCCGCGGCGGTCGCCGCGGGATGGTCCCGGTCGCGCACGCCAACGACGGCGGCGGCTCGATCCGGATCCCGGCCAGCGACTGCGGCCTGGTCGGGCTGAAGCCGACCCGCCAGCGGATCTCGCGCGGGCCCGCTCGTCGGCGACATCATGGCCGGGCTCACCGGCGAGCTCGTCGTCTCGCGCTCGGTGCGCGACACCGCGGCGATCCTCGACGCCGTCCACGGGCCGGCGCCCGGCGATCCCTACGTGGCGCCGCCGCCCGCCGCGGCCCTACGCCGAGGAGGTCGGCGCCGACCGGGCAGCGCTGCGGATCGGGCTCTGACCGGACGCCGCGGCGGCACGACGTCGATCCCGACGGCGTCGCGGCGGTCGCGCGACGCCGGCGACGCTGCTCGAGGCGCTCGGCCACACGGTCGACGAGGAGCTCCTCGCCGCCGGCGCTCGACGAGCCCGCCGACCTGATCGAGCGCTTCATGACCCGCTGGGCGGCGGGCCAGGCGGCGCGCTGGACCAGCTCGGCGATGCTGCTCGGGCGCCGAGCTCGGCGCCGACGACGTCGAGCCGCTCACCTGGGCGCTCGCCGAGGAGGGCGCGGCGCACAGCGCCGGGCCATACCTGGCGCGGTCGGCGCTGCACCAGGACTCGGCCGCGCTGTCGGCGGCTGGTACGAGCGCGGGCTTCGACCTGCTGCTCACGCCCGACCTGGGCGAGCCGCCGCCGCCGCTCGGCACCTTCGACGACGCCGGCCCGACCCGCTCGACGCGATCGAGCGCGCGCTGCGCCGACCGCGGCCTTCACCGCGCCCTTCAACGCCACCGGCCAGCCGGCGATCTCGCTGCCGCTGCACTGGACCGACGACGGCCTGCCGATCGGCATCCAGCTCGTCGCCCCGTTCGGGCGCGAGGACCTGCTGATCCGCGTCGCCGCCCAGCTCGAGCCGGCGCGGCCTGGGCCGACCGCCCGCCGCCGCGTGTTCGCGGGCGAGCGCTCGCCGACGGCCTGCGCCGCGGTACTGCGTCGCATGGCTGAACTCCGGGAGTGATCACTGCGATGGTGACGCCGTTCGACGAGGACGGCGGCTCGACGAGCGAGCCGCGCGGGCTCGCGCGCCACCTGATCGAGAACGGCTCCCACGGCGTCGTCGTCGCCGGCACCACCGGCGAGTCCCCGACGCTCTGCGACGAGGAGAAGATGGCGCTGCTGCGGGCCGTCAAGGACGAGCTCGGGGACGAGGCGACCGTGATCGCCGGCACCGGCTCCAACGACACCCGCCACTCGGTCGAGCTGACCGAGGCCGCCGCCGAGGCCGGCGCCGACGCCGCGCTGGTCGTCACCCCGTACTACAACAAGCCGAACGGGGCCGGGATCCTGGCCCACTTCGAGGCCGTCGCCGACGGCCGCCGGCACTGCCGGTGTCCTCTACAACATCCCCTCGCGGGTGGTGATCAACATCGCCGCCCGACCTGCTCGCCGAGCTGGCGCGAGATCGACAACGTCGTCGCGGTCAAGCAGGCCAACGACGACGAGCTCGGGCCGATCGAGGGGCTCGACGTGCTGGCCGGCAACGACGACGTCTTCCTGCGCAGCGCTGGAGTCTCGGCGGCGCCGGCGGGATCCTCGTCGCCTCGCACCTGGTCGGCGACAGATGCGGGAGATGTAGGACGCCGCGCAGGCGGGCGACACCGCCCGGGCGCGCGAGATCGACGCCGAGCTGCGGCCGATCTACGAGGCGATGACGGTGACCACCAACCCGATCCCGGTCAAGGCGGCGCTCGAGATGCTCGGGCTGATCGCCGTCGGCCCGCATGCGGCTGCCGATGGTCGAGGCCGACGACGAGCAGCGGGCCGAGGTCCGGACGGCGCTCGAGGCGCACGGGCTGCTGACCGCGAGCGCGGCATAGCTTGAGCCCGCGTTCGGATCCTCCCCCTCGGCGGGCTGGGGGAGATCGGCAAGAACATGACCGTGGTCGAGTACGAGGGCCGGATCGTCGTCGTCGACACCGGGCTGATGTTCCCGACCGCCGAGATGCTCGGAATCGACCTCGTCCTGCCCGACTTCTCCATACCTGCGCGAGCGCGCCGACGACATCGAGGCGATCGTGCTCACCCACGGCCACGAGGACCACGTCGGCGCGCTGCCCTACGTGCTGCGCGAGATCGGCATCCCGCCGGTGATCTACGGCGGGCTGCTGACGATCGGCATGGTCCGCTCCAAGCTCGACGAGCACAAGCTGCGCGATGCGCCCGCTGGAGGAGCTCGCCGCCGGGCGAGAGGGTCGCAGGCTGGGCCCGTTCGAGCTCGAGCTGGTCCACATGTCGCACTCGATCCCCGACGCCCGCGCGGTCGCGCTCACGACCGACGCTCGGCACGGTGCTGATCACCGGCGACTACAAGTTCGACCAGACCCCGGTCGACGGCGATCCCGCCGACGTCTCGCGGCTGGCCGAGCTGGGCCGCGAGGGCGTGCTCTGCCTCTGCGGCGACTCGACCAACGCCGACCGCCCCGGGTGGCGCCGTCGGAGTCGAGCGTCGGCCCGGCGCTGCTGGAGGTCTTCTTCGCGCTGCAAGGGCCGCATCATCGTCACCTCCTTCGCCTCCAACGTGCACCGGGTCCAGCAGGCGATCGACGCCGCCGCCCAGCTCGACCGCAGGGTCGCGCTGGTCGGCCGCTCGATGCGCAAGAACTTCAACATCGCCTCCAACCTCGGCATCGCCGACGCCCCCGACGGCCTCTTCATCCAGCCGAAGGAGATCGAGGACTTCCCGGACGAGAAGGTGGTCGTGATCTCGACCGGCAGCCAGGGCGAGCCGCTCTCGGCGCTGCGGCGCATGGCCCACAACGACCACCGCGACGTCGAGCTTCACTCGGGCGACACCGTGATCTTCTCGGCGACGCCGATCCCGGGCAACGAGCGCTCGGTGAACGAGACGATCGACCGCATCTTCCAGATCGGCGCCCAGGTGGTCACCGCCGCCGACGCGCCGATCCACGCCTCCGGCCACGGCTGGCAGGAGGAGCTGAAGCTGATGCTGAACCTGACCAAGCCGCACTACGTGCTTCCCGTTCCACGGCGACCACAAGCGGCTGCGCCTGCATGCCGAGCTGGCCGAGTCGGTCGGCGTCGACCGCGAAAGACATCTTCATCGGGCGCAACGGCCTCGCGCTCGAGCTCGACGAGCCCGGCGCCGCGCTTCGGCGAGGACGTCCACGCCGGCATGATCTTCGTCGACGGCGTCGACGTCGGCGAGCCCGACGACGTTCGCGCTGCGCGACCGCCGCAAGCTCTCCGCCGACGGCATCTTCATCGTCGTCGCGACGATCTCGTCCGACGACGGCTCCCAGGTCGCCGACCCGGAGGTGATCTTCCGCGGCGTCCCGTTCGCCGAGGAGGCGGCGACGGGCTTCGTCGAGGAGCTGCGCGAGCGTCGTCGCGGACACGCTCGCCGACGCCGCCGAGGACGAGGTCCGGGAGGTCGCGCTGCTCCAGGAGGACCTCCACGACGACATCGCCGAGTTCGTCTACGAGAAGCTGCGCCGCCGCCCGCTGGTGCTGCCGGTCGTCGTCGAGGTGTGAGGGGCCCCAACGGGGGAGGACGCGGAGGCGGGGGAGGCCTTCAGGCCAGGGCGCCGGGGATTTGCTGCCGCGCGGGGAGGCGGGCCGAAACCTGATTTATGGCGGCCTGGTGGTGGCTGCCGTCGGCCTGCTGATCGCGTACCTGCTGCGGCCGTGGTTCCACGGCCTCGTCATGTTCTTCTTACAAGCATCCGCTGATCTGGATCCCGGTGGTCGGCATCATCGTCGCCTGCGTCTACATCGCCAGGCGCGCGACTCGCGGCGGGGGGCGACCCCGCAGGGCCGGGGCATCGTCGCGGGCGTGGTCCTAGTCGCCTCGCTGTTCTCGCTGATCTTCTTCTCGATTCTCGAGAGCGCCCTGGTCAACCGCTCGATCTACGAGAACACCACTTACACCGAGATCCCCGGGCTGCCGGCCGGCGGCACGGTGCGAATCGTGCCTCGCGAGGTCGCAGTCGAGATCGCCTCCAGCGGCTTCAACTCGCCGACCGAGACCCTCACCGACTTTCCGCTCGGTGAAGACTCCGGAGGGCAACCTCGCCTGGAACGCGCTTCGCACCCCGGACGGGATCGTGCGGACCTTCACCAAGAAGAGCCAGGGGCTGGTCACGCTCGACGCCTTCAGCACCGAGCGCCGTGTGACTCCGGCTGACGCGGAGTTCGAGACGGCGCCGGGCCTGCAGATCACCGACAACCTGCGCTGGAGGCTGCTCAAGGAGCACCTACCTGATCGACCTCACAAACCCGGTGCCGATTCTCGACGCCGAGGGCGAGCCGGCGATCATCGTTCCCTACATCGAATACGAGGGCTTCCTCGTGCGCCGCCCGGTCCTGGGCGGGGTATTCGAGGTCCATCCCGACGGCGAGATCGAGGACCTCACCCGCGAGGAGGCGGCCGAAAGGTCCGAGGTACGCGACTCGGGGCGGCTCTTTCCCGAGGAGCTGGCGCGCCAGCTCCAGGACGCCTACGCCTTCAAGAAAGGGATCTGGAACCGTTTCTTCATCCACGAGGAACAGACCCAGATCACCGACACCGAGCTCCAACCGGCAGCCCTATTTGATCGACTTCGACGGGCGCTCGAAGTGGGTCACGGTCGCGGAGCCCTACGGCCGCGCTTTCGCCGCCAACGCCATCTTCCTCACCGACACGATCAGCGGCGAGACCGAGATCTGGCGAGTGCCAGAGGACCAGAGCCTGAGCGGGAACCAGCGTGCGATCGAGACAGTGAAGTCGGTCTCGATCCCCGGCATCGTCTTCTCGGACGAGGAGATCCAGACCGAGGGCGGCGGCCGCTTCGACGTGGTCGAGCCCCGCCCGGTCTTCATCGACGGCCGCCTCGTCTTCCTCGTCTCGATCATCCCCGAGACGGCCAACTCGGTCACCAAGAGCGTGATCGTGGACGCCGCCCGTAACAAGGTGACCGCGGTCTTCAACCACGACACCGACCCCAACGCCGACCAGGACCTGCTCGGCTACCTCGAGACTGGAGTGCTCCCCGCCGACGCCGACGCTCGGTTCGACCGAGCCCTCCGCGCCGCCGACCACGCCGGCGCCGACCCCGGCGGCGCCCACGCCCAAGGGCGACGCGCCGGTTGGAGCAACCGGTCGAGCGCTTGATCGAGCGCCAGCGCAAACTGCTCGAGGACACCGAGTCTCTGCTCGAGTCCCTCCAGGGCTCCGACTAAGGAGA
>CAWEGC010000023.1:0-29827 GCA_963808495.1 uncultured Actinomycetota bacterium | reverse complement strand
ATCGCACCGACCCAGAGCTTATTCTTGACAAGCAACAGGCCTACCACTGGCAGGATGATAGTGAAGATGACAATCCAGATGAGATCGTACCATGGATCTTTCTGGACAAAGTAGGCCAGCAGCACTATTACCAGATCGCATACTGTCAATGCGACCGCTGCCAGTTGTAAGCGCCCCTGCCAGGCGCCTTTCTGGGCTCTACGAATTTCAGCGGGGTTGGTCCCGTTCATGCTGCTGATTTCTGCGGTCGGGTAACCGCAATGTGGCTCAGGATACGGCGTTGGTAGTTGATCATGTTGCGGTAGCCGCAGCCGACTCGCTTGGTTTGTTTGATGATCCGGTTGAAGCCCTCGGTGCGGGCGTTGGAGGCGTCCTCGGTGAGCGCGACCAAGATGGCTGGCCACCAGGTCTGGATGGTTTCGGCCAATCGAGTGGCTTCGGGCAGTTGGGCGTCGATGGCGGCGTCGTAGAAGTCGGCCAGCCGCCGCCGGATCTTCGATGGCTCAGACTCGGCGAGCAGCATCCGGAGCCGTTCCTTCACACCCCAGGCGGCGCCGATCTCGTTGGTCGGATCATGATTATCGAGCATCCGGTGGAGCCGGGCCCATTGCTTCGGCGAGAGGTGTTCGGCGGCGGTGAGCAGCAGTCGCCGGTTCACCCACACCGGGTCGGCGACCGTGCCGCGTCGGCCGAGCAGGTCGCGGGTGACGCGTTGCCGGACCTCGGTGACCATCTGGTTGGCCAGCGCGACCAGATGCCACCTGTCGACTGCGATCTTGGCATCCGGCAGGGCGGCGCGGATCCCGGACGCATACGGCGCTGACGGGTCGATCACCACGATCTTGATCATCTTCCGGAACTCTTCGGATTGCTCGGCCAGCCAGTCCCGCACACATGCTCCGGTGCGGCCAGGAGCCAATCCCAGCAGCGATCCCGGCCCATCGCGGGAGCAGTCGACGAAGCTGGTCAGCCACGGGTCGGACCGCTTCCAGGTGATCCCGTCCAAGATCCAGCGGACCGATCGGAACCGTGTCTCATCGATCCCCAGCCGGGGAGTCGGCGGCGGCTCCGGCAGCCACCTTGTGGCCGCGACCACCAGCGCCTTGTGCGCGGTCGGCCACGACACCCCGTACTCGCCGGCGACTTCGGAGACGGCCCGATTCCCGCTGGCGATCGCATGGGCCACCCGCTGCCGCAGCCGTTCGGTGATCCGTGCCCGCCGCCGCACGGCCGCCGAGACCTGAGTGAACGTCTTGCGTGGGCACAGCCCCTCGCTACAGATCAGACGGCGTTTCCGCCACCACAGCTCCACGGTCTGCCCAGAGGTCGGGAGATCCCTCAGCCGCATCACCGGCCGATCCTTCACCGTGCCGCTGAACACTCCGCACTCTGGACAAGGACCCTCACGCGCCGCCTGCTCGATGATCACCTTCACGGTTGTCGCATCGACGCGTCGAACCTCAAGAACGCTGAACTCGTGCTCAAGACCGAACAACACTGACGTAGCATCCGACATGCTCGTGGCTCCGCTGCTGGACGTTGTGAGAGACCAACAGCATGTCGGGGCCACGAGCCCCTCACCCGCTACGACACGAGCCTCAACGCACCCCGCTCAAGTTCGAAGAACCCCTTTCTGCACCACGTTCATAGCGAACTCCTAACTTGTAGAGGATAGGTGCAAATCAATAGCAGCAAATATTTAATTTTCCAAAGTAAGAAAACCGCCAAAGTAAGTCAAAGGGAAAGCTGTGGCTAAATCTAAACAATCAAAAGTTGGCATACTAAACTTTATTGATAACTTCATAAAAGGCCGGCAGCTGCGAGAGTGGTTTGGTCCGCGGTCGGAAGGAGCGGCGTGAACTGGACGAACATCAGGGCGACGCCCGCCACGCCGATGCCCAGCGGTGGGTGGTCGCAATGAAGGCACTCGGCGACCACGGGAAGCGCCACGCGTCGTTGGAAACCGTGGTGGTCATGGCCTGCCACTGGGTCACCAGGCACCCCACCACGAGGATCGCGGCCGAAATGGAACAGACAAGGCCGGCCCTCTGAGTTGTGTCCTGGGCCAGCGTCCCGCGCTGCGCCGACGAGTCAGACAGCTGCTGAGTGATCATGATCGGCCTCCTCGGCCTGGGTGACGGTTGATGCGGAATCAGGAAAGGCGCCTGTCCGGACCGGTTCCCGTTGGGGCACGGAGGCGGCGAGGGCGAAGGTGACCAGCAATCCCTCGTACAGCACCGTTGCCCATAGCCCTTGAGGCGTCGTGAGTGCGAAGCTCGGGCCGCCGACCGCGGTGGCGGTGAGCGGCCACACTACGAGCGTGGCGGCGCCCACAATGCCGGCGGGCACCCGGGTCCAAAGCGATCCGCGCCCGGACATGCCATGGCCGCCGATCATGACTAGTACGGGGATCGCGATCGCGCCGGCGCCGATCCCGCCCTCGAACATGTGGGTCGGCTCCTCGATCAGGCCTGCGACCAGGATGGCCGCGAACAGCAGCGGCGACAGCGCGAGCAGGTGCCACCGGGGACGGCCGCCGGTACGACGTACGAACTCCGCCAGGCCGAGCAGCGCACCGATGAGCATCCCGGGCAGCAGGATGAACCCCCACGTGTTCACCCATTCGACCTGGGACTCGGCTCCGGCGACCTCGGCCATGAAGCCGCGCAGCGCGGACACCCAGGCGAGCCCGCAGAGAGCCCCGAACGCGGTGAACGACCAGGCGCCGCGAGGGGGGCGCACCGGCGGGTAGGGCAGCACGGAGGCAAGGCAGAGCAGCAGTATGAAGGAGAACCCGTAGAGCGAAACCCACGCTCCTCGCGCGGAGCTGAGCGGGCCTGCCATCCCGCCTATGGCGCCGAGCAGCAGCAGGCCAAGCAGCGCCACGAGCCCAGAGCCCAGACGCGCCGGCCACCTGCGCCGCGAAAGCGCGAAGCCGCCGGCAAGTGCGGTGAAGACGACAATCAGGGCGCCCCCGCCCTGACCGTCGCTGATGAGCGAGCGGAAGATCTCCGGGTCTAGGAGCGCGACGGCGAACAGCGCCGGTGTGAACGCCAGCCAGCGGGACGAGCGGATCCCGAGGCTGCGCGCGTACGCCGCCCAGCCCAACAGCAGCCCGATCACGAGGCCGGGCAGCATGATGAGCACGACGGTAAGCCAGGTGTAGGACGAGGCCGGCCACACGAGCTGCGCCATCCAGCCGCGCAGGCCGGCCGCCCAGGTGAGACCGCAGAGCCCCCCGACGAGGAGGTACGGCGTCGGGCGGTGCCGTCGGGTCGCGCTGTGCATGTCCTGCTCCTCTCGTCGCGGATCTCCTCGACGGTAGCGACGCCGCTCACCGGGTCGCATCAGTGCGGGCACCTATTGCCGAAGCAGTGCTGGCACCTTTGCGTCGGCCGCGGATGCAAGAGGAAGATGCTGAGCCGTGGGGCTCCCGACTCCTCGACTACTACCCGGCTTCCTGCTCGCGGTCACGGTGGTGTCCGAGCTGGCCGCGGTACCGCTGTCGTGGGGCCTGGAGCCGGCGTACGACACCTTGCTCTTCGCCGTCTTCTCGTGCGCCTTGGCCGGCACCGGGGCACTGATCTTGACCCGCCACCCCCGTCACGCGATCGGGTGGCTGCTTTCCGGCCTCGGTGTAGCCAACGCACTGACCGGGGACCTGGCACAGGGCTGGGGGCTGCGCGCCGCCGTCGAAGGCTGGCCGGGCGGAACCGTTGCCGAGTTGATCGCGGGGGCGAGCTGGCTCCCACAGGCAGCGCTGTTCATACTGATCTTGCTGCTGTTCCCTACCGGCCACCTCCCGGGCCGGCGCTGGTCGCTCGTGGCGTGGCTGAGCGTGCTCGGGGTGGTGCTCTGCGGACCAGGGGCGCTCGAAGCGGACCCCTACGCCGTTGACGGCCTGCCGACGCCATTCGGCGTCGGGATTACCCTCATTGCTATTGCCATGCTGGCTGCGCTGGTGGCGGCCTTGCGACGGTTCCGGTCCTCCACGGGCGTGCTGCGACAACAGATGAAATGGTTCGCGCTCTCCAGCAGTTTCCTCGTGCTGACTTTGATCCCGACGGCGATGCTGTGGGGCGCCAGCCCACTCTTGCCTGTGCTGTCTGCGGTCGCGCTGACGCTCTGGCCGGTGGCGATCGGCGCCGCGATCCTCCGCTACCGGCTGTACGACGTGGACCTGGTGATCAGCCGCACGTTCACCTACCTCACCCTCACGATCTTGCTCGGGCTTGTGTACGCCGGGACGGTCGTCGTGATCGGAACGTTCGCTGGTCAAGGCTCACCATGGGCCACCGCTGGTGCCACCCTGCTTGCGGCCGCCGCGTTCAAGCTCCTCCATCGCCGCGTACAAGAACGCGTCGACGACCGCTTCCTCCCTGCGCGTCAGGAAGCGCTTCGCAGCGTCGCAGCGTTCCTCGAGAAGTTGCGCACCGACCAGGCCGAGCCCGAGCAGGTCGAGGACGTGCTGCGCAGCTCCCTCGACGATCCAGGGCTAGAGAGCTGTGGTTCGTACTCCAAGGCGACGACCCGCCCGTCGATGCACGTGGCCGACCGGCTACCGCCCGGCCCCATGACACGGAGTCGTTCGCCGTGGAGCGGGGAGGTGTCACCCTCGGCCAGGTGGTGTGGCGCCCGCGCACCGGCCAACAGCGCGCGATGCTCCCGAGCGTCGTCGCTGCCGCAGGCATGGCGATCGACATGGCCCGCCTCCGGGTCGAGCTGCGCCATCGCCTTGAAGACGTGGAGGCCTCCCGCGCCCGGATAGCCACCGTCGCGGACGAAGAACGCCGCCGCATCGAACGCGACCTGCACGACGGCGCACAGCAGCGCCTGGTCTCGATTGGTCTGACGCTGCGCCATGCCCAGCACCAGCTGGGCTCCGACGACCTGGGCGCGCTACAGACGCTGGACGGCGCGGTGGCCGAAGTCACCGCGGCCATCGACGAGCTGCGCGAGCTGGCACACGGCCTGCGCCCCGCGCTGCTCCAGGCAGGCCTGGGGGCCGCCCTTCGTGACCTTGCGAGCCGTGCGCCCGTACCTGTCGACGTTGCGGCGACCGGCGACCGCTACCCGCCCGACGTCGAGGCAGCGGCGTACTTCGTCGCCTGCGAAGGGCTCACGAACGCGGTCAAGCACGCCGGCGCCGAGCACATCCAGCTCCAAGTCACCCGACACGACGGCAGCTTGGTGGTCAGCGTCGCCGACGACGGCGTGGGCGGCGCGGCCGTCGGTCGCGGCTCGGGACTGACCGGGCTGTCGGACCGGGTGGCCGCCCGGGGCGGCCACCTCTCCGTCGACAGCGTCCTGGGACGAGGGACAAGGCTCACTGCGGAGCTGCCTTGCGCGTCGTGATCGTGGAGGACCAGGTCCTGCTGCGCGCAGGACTCGCCCGGCTCTTCGTCGACGGCGGGCACGAGGTTGTGGCCACTCTGGGCGACGCCACCACCCTGGCCGAGGTCGTCGAGACCCACGGACCGGATCTGGTTATCCTCGACATACGCATGCCCCCGACGTACACCGACGAAGGGTCCCGCGCCGCCCGCGACCTCAAGTCATGGTATCCCGGGACCGGTGTGCTGCTCCTGTCCCAACACATCGAGACCGCCCACGCCGTCGACCTGGTGGGCCAGCCGGCGTTCGGCTACCTGCTGAAAGACCGCGTGCTCGAGGTGGAGGAGTTCCTCGAGACCGCAGCCCGGGTGGCCGGCGGTGGGTCCGCACTCGACCCGAAGGTCGTCGCCGCGCTGGTCGCGCCAGCTGTGGGCAGTCCCCTGGAACGCCTCTCCGAGCGTGAGCGACGCGTGCTCGAGCTTATGGCCGAGGGACTCACCAACGCCGCCATCGCCCAGCGGCTCGTCCTCAGCCTGCGCACGGTCGAGGCGCACGTACGCCACGTCCTCCTCAAGCTCGAGATACCCGAGGGGGAGAAAGGGCATCGCTGAGTGCTCGCTGTGCTCACCCACCTCCGAGCGGTCCACGAGTGGAGCTGAGCGCGAACCATTACGATGATTTGTACTACCATTTTGGTATGGCGATGACACTACGACTGCCGGCTGAGCTTGATGATGATTTGCGTGCCGCTGCTGAGGAGGACCGCCGCAGCGTACATCAGACGGTCGTGCTCGCGATCGAGCTTTTCTTGGCAGCACGGGAAACCGCTCAGGTAAAGGCTGACCCCGAGGCGCTCAGGGCACTCGCTGAGGCGCGGCAGGCAGTGCGTGACGGCGATGTCGTCTACGGAACCGAAGCCGTACGCGGCCTGCTCCGTGGCCGCCGCGCTTCGTGACAGGTCGCTACGAACTCGGAACGGCACCTCCGGCTCGTCGCGCGCTCGCCGAACTGCTGCCGCATGACGTGGCGGTCGCAGCCATCGAGTTCATCACAGGGCCACTGCTGGCGAATCCGCAACGCGTGGGTCGGCCGCTCGGCGAAGAGCTCTGCGGCATCTACAGTGCTCGCCTCGCCCGGGAGTGGCGCGTTCTTTACGAGATCGATGAGGAGAGCCTCGTCGTTGTAGTCCTCGATATCCGGCATCGTTCGGTTGCCTATCGCCGACGCTAATCGATGACCGCGTCGGTGGGCTTCGCAGGGCGTGCAACGGCGAACTTCTCTTGCCTCGCCGCAGCCCGGCACCGGTCCCCGATTCGCTGACTGAGCCCGTTGCTCACAAGGACCATTCTTGTGCCGCCGGGTGACGCCGGTCTCAGTTCTGGTCTCAGTTGTCGCCGTTCTTCTGAGTTTGCGAACGTCTGCGATGCCACCTGTATGAGCACAAATGTGTTGCCGGAGACAATAACGTACGCCGGTTTGCAGAGTTGGAAAGCGGGACTTCCTGGCAGCCCTCTGCAACGGCATCCTCGCTAGGAGCGAACTTGCAGCAGCGAAGTGCAGCAACAAACGCGCGACGTGGCGATTTCGGATGCTGCTATTCGTCGCTGGCTAGGCGTAAACGACGCTCAACAAGGCCCACGCCGCCACTTTGCAAGCATTAGGGGTTCGAGTCCCCTTGGCTCCACCCTAGTCAGCGGCACTTTCGCCACCCGAAGAAACTGCGAATGACCCGAGTACAGCAGCAAAGTACAACAACGGTGCCGGCGGGTGATGATGCTCAGCGGCCTTCGAGCCGCTCGCCGAGCGCCTTCAACGCTCTCAAGGTCGAGTCGCTGGTCACTTGGCTGTATACATCCACCGTCACCGCGATCTGGCTGTGGCGCAGTATCTGCATGGCCATCCTTTGCCGCATGCGAATGGTGCTTGACGGAGTCGGTGTCAAGCGAATTTGGCATTATCTCGTCACGACGATCCCGCGCACATACGAGCCTGAAAAGGAAGTCCGTCAATTCCCAACTACCAACTCCCACGGAAACCGAGAGTTGAGAGTTGTCACGTTTCACCGGGTTGACTCGTCTCGATGGTATGGGACGAAATACACCTCGCATCGCTCTGGCCGCTGTGGTCGTGCTGCATCTGCTGGTCTCGCTCGTGCATGGGTGGGCGCATGGAATGGCGGGGGTTAGTGGGAACGGTCCGTCGATCGCCTTCGTGGTGATCGTCATCATCGCTGGGCCGCTGGTTGGTCTTGTCTGGATGTGGAAGAACGCAGTCGTCGGCGCGCGGATTATCGGCGCCACGATGGCGGCGTCGCTGCTATTCGGCCTGATCAACCACTTCATCATCGCGGGTCCCGATCGCGTCGATCATGTCGTCGCGCACGCTCAGACGCTTTTCGAGGTGACGGCCCTGCTGCTCGTGCTGACCGAAGCGGCCGGTTCGGTGCTTGGGTTCTCGTACGGCCGATCCCGGAGGACTGAGCCTTCGTACATTTCGTAGGGCAGGTCATTTTGGACGTGCCTCACGCACACGCAGCTCGCTGAGATTTCACAGAAGAAACAGAGCAACGGAGACCGAACAGGGGACACCCTTCAGCCGACGCTCCATGGGGGCTCGGTCCGTCGCGTCGGCCCCTCGCCACTGTTCGGCTTCTGTTGCTCTGTTTCTCCTACTCAACAGTTCTCCGTATAAGGCTCAGTTTCTGTCACGTTTCGAGAAGGCCAATCGTCTCACTGACATGGGCCCAATAGATGCTGACGAATTCGAGCGGCACCGGTCGCATCTATTTGCGCTCGCGTATCGGATGCTCGGGAGCGCATCGGAGGCCGAGGACGTCGTTCAGGATGCGTGGCTGCGCTCGTCCACCGCGGAGATGATCGATGTCCGTTCGCCGCGGGCGTATCTGATGACGGTGGTGACGCGGCTAGCGCTCGATCGGCTCAAGTCAGCGCACGCCACGCGTGAACAATACATAGGTCCATGGCTACCGGAGCCGGTGCTGACAGATGGACGGTCCGAGCCGGAGGAGTCGGTCGCGCTGGCCGAATCGCTGACGCTCGCGTTCATGGTGCTGCTCGACACGCTGTCGCCTGAGGAACGGGCGGTGTTCGTGCTGCGGGAGGCGCTCGAGTACTCATACGCCGAGATCGCCTCGGTGCTCACCGGCACCGAGGCCAACTGCCGTCAGCTCTTTCACCGCGCGAAGGAACGGCTTCGATCGGGGCAGTCGCGCTCGGCGCGCTCGGGCGAGCAGAAGCGGGAACTGGCCCAGCGCTTCGTGACTGCGATGCGCGCCGGCGACGGCGATGAGCTCACGCGCGTGCTCGCCGCCGACGTCGGTCTCTGGGCCGACGGTGGCGGACGGGTCGTTGCCGCGCGGCGTCCGGTCCTCGGCAGAGACCCGGTCGTCCGGATGCTGCTCGGCATTCGGCGCTGGGCCCACGCGCATGGCTACGCGAGGGACTGGATGAAAGTCGAGCTCGTCGAGGTCAACTACGACCCAGCGATGCTGGTGCGCGACGGCAGCCACATTGACTCCGTCCACGTCTGTTCGATCGAGGGCGACGCGATCACCGGCATTCGTGTCGTCCGCAACCCTGACAAGCTGGTGTACCTCGCTCGCCAGCTGAGCGCTACGCCGGAGTCATTCGGGTCCTCTGTTCGAACGCGTTGAGGCGGAATCCCAAATCGGCATCGCGCCGCCTCGAGAAGGTGAAGCGTTATGGCTTCCAACACATCGACCGGCGGCCCGTCAAGGAGCAGATACGGCGGTGGAACGAAGTCAGCCCTCGCTACGGGCTACGGGTTGTCGGGCCACCAATTCCGAGCGAGACTTTCACCCGTGATTGACTCTGACCTCGAGGAAACCCCAGCCGAATCAGTCATTCAGCGGTAGGCCGTCAGGAATAAACCCGGTTTGGGACCATCGCTCCGCGGCAATGTGTCTGGCCCTGTAAGGGCTGGAAGTAGCCTCCGCGGTCTGTCAGTCTTGGCCTCAGAGGAGGGGTGCCATATGGGGTCTGTGATCGTGCTTCCCACAGGAGCGGCCAGCACCACGCGGCAAGGGCTGACCCAGTTCGAGGGCATCTCGGCCGAGTCAGCGGGAGCGCGAGCACTGTGTGCCCACATTCTTGAGATCCCGCCCGGCGAGCGAGTAAAGGCCCATCGCCACGCCGGACATGAGACCGCCATCTACGTCCTGGAGGGACGGGTGGTGCTGTGGTTCGGTGAGGAGCTGGAGTCGAGGGTCGACGTGGGTCCGGGGGATTTCCTCGACATCCCGTCCTACGTTCCGCACGTCCCCGCCAACGCCAGCAACACGAATGGGCCCGGGGAGTCGTGGCACGGACCGACCCCAACGAGCAAGAGAGCGTGGAGCTTCTTCCTCACCTGGATGACCTGCCCCATCTGGTGCTCTGAAAGCCTTGAGGGTCGGCCGATGTCTCGGCCTTGGCCGCTGCGTCTGATCTACCTGCGACCGGGGACCGGCCAATCCCCAACGGTCGCACCGTCATCTACATTCGCCAGCTCGATTGGTAGGTGAAGGACCGGCAGGAATGGCTCGGTCGGGTACGCGGGTGCAGACGGCCGTCAACGGTGGATCAGAGTTGTTGATCTTCGTCGTGCGAAGAGCGAGTGATCGTGGCTTGCCATTGTAAGCAGCCAGATCTCTATCCGCGGGCGGATCTTGGCGTGAGCGATGACTTCCAGGAAGCCCATGACCTCCGATCGGTCGCCATCGAACGGTCAATGGCGGATAACGCAGGGGCATCCGGGCATCCGATCGACTACGAAGCGACTTCCACTTCTGCGCCAACGAGGAAGCAGTAGTTGAGCGGCAGGGTCGCCATGCCGACCGCCATTCGGGCGTGATGGCCGGCGTCTTCGCCGTAGAGCTCGAGAATGAGATCCGAGAAACCGTTGGCCACATTGGTGGTCTCCGGGTAGCCGGAATCAGCGTTGACCATTCCGTAGGCCATCAGCCACGCGGAGACTCGATCGAGATCACCGAGCGCGCGTTTGAGGCTGCCGAGCATGGCCACCGCCGCCCCGCGAGCGGACCTCTTGGCCTGTTCCAGTGACACTTCGCTCGGCACCTTGCCGAACGGGCCGATCGGCGTCCCATCGGCCGCAAGTGCGCCGTGGCCTGACAAGAACGCGCGGTTGCCGGAGAGCCGCACCCAAGAGAAGGAGAATTTGAACCCGGGGGGCGGTTCGGGAGACGGTGGGAGTTGGAGCCCCAGCCGTGCGAGGCGCTGCTCGATCTCAGCCATAGCCCCTCCTCGTCGCCGCGGTCGCTTGACATGCTGTCAATTTCAGGATGCCGTATGCTTTACAGCATGTCAAGTGGAGATCCCGCTACCCGGCGACGTATCCTCGATGCTGCCAAGGCACTTCTGGAGGCGTACCCCGGCGCCCCAATCTCGATGGCCGCGGTGGCGACCCGCGCCGGTGTGTCTCGCCAGGCGCTGTACCTTCACTTCGCTGACCGCACCAGCCTGTTCCTGGAGGTCTCACGCGTGCTAGATGCAAGCCTCCGGACACCGGCGCGCCAGCGCCGCGTGGACGATGCGCCCACAGCACGCAACGCGCTCCGCGAGGCAATCGCGCTGCAGGCCTGGTTGAAGCCCCGACTCAAGGGTGTGGCAACCGCGCTGGATGTTCTCCGTCGGAGTGATCCGGCGGCTGACGCAGCGTGGAAGGAGCGTGAACACGCCCGCCTGGAACGCTGTGAACAGGTCGTGCGCCGCCTCCAAGCCGACGGTGACCTGATGCCAGGCTGGGACGTACCCTCCGCCGCCTGCTGTTTGTGGGCCGTGACGTCGCAGCGAGTGTGGGACGACCTCGCCATGGACCAAGGCTGGTCGACCACGCAGTACCGGAAGCGCCTGACAGCGCTCCTCGAGGCGGCGTTGCTGCGTGAGGCGCCGACGAATGCTGGCCCGGACCGACCTATCGATCCGCCAGCTCGATCGTCGCACCGAGGCGCGGCCAACCGGCGATAGCGAGCAATTCCTGCCAGCCCTGGGCTTGCCCGATTCGACGTGCGTGTGACATAGCGCTACGACGGGACCTGTCATTCTGGCGTGCCAGAACGTCGAGGGAAGGAGCGAAGTGGGCAGTCGCCAAGAAAGAGGACAGCCCAAAGCGGTGCAACTTGATGGACCAGCATCACTCCGCCGCTGGATTCCAGCCCCAACGTCTAGCGGGAACGGCCGATTGGCCCTGATATCCAGCAGCTACATGAACGCCGCCGTGCACATCAGCATCAGGGTCCACCGCCGCCGCGACGACGTCCCCGGGAGTTCGGCATCTGCCTCACCACCCCAAGCGGCGGGTGGTGCCTGCCGGCCATCGCGTCGGTCACGACCGCCCCGAGGTCGCCGCAGCTGCCGCCGCGTAGGCGCCGACTTCTCGATGAACACCTCAGGAACGTGTGGCGCCTCGCAGGCGGATCCGGATCCCTCCGTGCTTGGCGGTCGAGCCGAAGATGAGCGCATGAGTCTCTCGTTTATGATCCGTCGAGCTTCAGTGCTGACACGAAGCGTGCCTGGCGCGCTTGGGCATCGCGCCCGTGGAAGGCCCTGGTGCGCTCACTGGTTCGTAGCCTTGTTTCCGAGCCGGGGTCGCGCGGAGTGAGGGGTGGAGGTGGTCGTCAACCTGTGACCACCTTGGCCTCGCTACCGTCGTGAACCGCGGCTGCGGCGGTCAGGATCACGTTGGCGACAGTCTCGGGCTGGGAGACCATGATCACGTGCGAGCCCTCGGCCTCGGTAATGGTGGCTCCGGCGCGCTGGGCCATGGAGCGGATCACGTCCGCGCCGGCCGCCTTGTCGCCGGTCGCGACCACGGCCCAGGTTGGCAAGGACTTCCAGGCGGGCGGGCCCGAGGGCTCCGAAAACGCTGACTCCGCGACCGGGCGTTGGGTTGCGGCCATTACGGCGGTTCGTTCGCGCGGCAGGTCGGCGGCGAGCGCGTCGTGGAATTTCGCTGGATCGATCGCGACTTCAGTGGCCGTCTCGGCGCCGTCTCCTGCCGGATACTGGAGGGCGACCTGTGCTGTCATGAGGACGCTGTCCCTGGACGTGGCTTCTACTTCGCCGAGTCGCTCGCCTTCCTCCGGGGCGAAGGCGGCGACGAAGACCAGGCCGGCGACGTTGTCGGCGTCGGCGGCGGCATTCGAGATCACTGCACCTGCGTACGAGTGGCCGACGGCGAGCACGGGGCCTGGAGTTTGCTTGAAGAAGCTGGCGATGTAGGCCGAATCATGAGCGATGCCGCGCAGCGGAATCGCGGGCGCTGTCACTTGGATTCCGGCGGCCTGCAAGCGCTCGATGACGCCGTTCCAGCTCGAAGCGTCGGCAAAGGCGCCATGGACCAGAACGACGGTGAGCGGGGCGTTCTCGGTGGCTGTCTCGGACATGAGAGCTCCTTGATTAGTGGGGGTCGACCTCGATGACGGCTTGGGTAAAGGCTTCCGGAGCTTCCTGAGGAAGGTTGTGTCCAATGCCGCCCTCGATCATCCGGTGCGAATACCTGTCTGTGAATTTGTGGGCGTAGGCACTCGGCTCTGGATGGGGCGCACCGTTGGCGTCGCCCTCGAGGGTGATCGCAGGCACGGTGATAGCTGGAGCTGCGGCGAGCCGTCTCTCTAGCTCGGCGTACTTGGGCTCGCCCTCGGCCAGCCCCAGACGCCAGCGGTAGTTGTGGATGACGATGTGGACATGATCCGGGTTCTCGAGTGATGCCGCGCTGCGATTAAAGATGGCATCGTCGAAGCGCCACTTTGGCGAAGCCGTACGCCAAATGAGCTTCGCAAAGTCACGCCTGTATTTGTCGTAGCCGGCCCGGCCGCGGTCGGTGGCGAAGTAGTACTGATACCACCACTGGAGCTCAGCCTCTGGAGGCAACGGCAGCTTGCCGGCCTCCTGGCTGCCAATCAGGTACCCGCTCACCGACACGAGCCCTTTGCAACGCTCGGGCCACAGCGCCGCCACGACGTCGGCAGTCCGGGCACCCCAATCGAAACCGGCCAAAATCGCACTCTCGATCTCCAGGGCGTCCAGCAACGCGATGACGTCCACCGCGAGCACCGCTTGTTCGCCGTTGCGGACCGTCTGATCTGACAGGAACCGCGTGGTCCCGAAACCACGCAGGTACGGGACGATCACTCGATACCCGGCCTCGGCCAACCCCGGGCATACGTCGACGTAACTGTGGATGTCGTACGGCCATCCGTGCAGCAGAACGACCACCGGGCCCTCGACCGGGCCGGTGTCGACGTAGCCGACATTCAGCAGGCCGGCATCGATCTGACGAAGCGGGCCAAAGGAGCTGTCCGGCACGGCGGCGGAGAAGCCCGAAGACGCATCGACAGACATCTGAGTGCCCTAATGTTCGGCGGCTGAGCCCACGGCCGCCACGGCTTCCAAAATCACATCCGTCACGGCTCGCCAAAGAGCCGAGATCAACGCAGTGACCTGAAGGTGTCACGCAGCTCCTGTGAGAGGATCTGCGGCTGCTCCCACGCGGCGAAGTGCCCGCCCTCCTCAACCCGGTTGTAGTGAACAAGCCTCGGATACGCCTTCTCCGCCCAGCTCTGCGGAGCCGGATACAGCTCGTCGGGGAACACGGTCACCCCGACCGGGATCTCCACGCCCTTGACGTCGAAGAAGGCCAGATGGCTCTCCCAGTAGAGGCGGGCCGAGGAGACCGCGGTATTCGTCAGCCAATAGTGGGTGACATTGTTCAAGACGTCGTCTCGGGAGAGGCCACCCGGATCGCCGGCGAAAGCGCGTGCGATCAGCTGGTAGCTGCGCTCATCGTGATCAAGCATCCAGGCCGCCAGGCCGACCGGCGAATCCGCAATGGCGTAAAGGGTCTGCGGGCGGTTCGCCATCTCATTGGCATAACCCACCCCGGTCGCAAAGAAGTGCTTCAAGATCTCGAATGCCCTCTCCTCCTCGCCCGACAGACCGTCCGGCATGGGACCGCCGGCGGCGAGCGCCTGCGAGACCTCAGGCGGAACAGTCGCCGGCATGTTGGTATGAATCCCCAGCAGCCCGTCGGGCCTCAACAAAGCCAACTGCTCAGTCACCGCATTCCCCCAATCACCGCCCTGGGCGACGTAGCGGGTGTACCCGAGACGCACCATCAACACCACCCACGCCTTAGCAATCCGGATCGGATCCCAACCCGTCTCACGCGGCTTGCCCGAAAACCCATGGCCCGGCAACGACGGAATCACCAAATGGAACGCATCCGCCGCATCGGCCCCATGCGCCGTCGGGTCGGTGAGCGGCCCGATGATCTTCAGCTGCTCGATCGTCGAGCCCGGCCACCCGTGCGTCACAATCAGCGGCAACGCATCCTCATGCACAGAACGCACATGAATGAAATGGATATCCACCCCATCGATCTCGGTGATGAAATGCGGCAGAGCCGCAAAACGCTCCTCAAACCTGCGCCAGTCATAATCGGTAGCCCAATAGGCCGCCAACGCCTGAATCGTCTCAAGCCGCACACCTTGCGAGGCATCAGTCTCCCCGTCCGGCCAGCGCGTCGCCGCGACGCGTCGACGAAGCTCCACCAGGTCCTCTTCCGCACTGCCGACAGTGAACGAGCGAATCTCCGTGGCGGTCTGGGCGGTTTCGACTCTGCTACTCATGACGACCTCCGTTGCTGGTGGGGCGGATTCCAGAAGCACAACGACAAAAAATTGGGTTGATTCTGCACGAAACCGACCCTGCAGCCGTCTTAAGCCTGTCCCCCGCCAGCCGGAGCCGCCTCCGAAAAAGCCGCTCGGTCTCGACTTCCCTTTCCGGTCACACGAATTCGCTCACACTACTGCTCCCCACACCCGGATGAACAGCCGCGAAACCAGACGTCAAGAAGTGATTCACCGATACGCATCCAGGTACCAACGCATTACAGGCGTGGCCAGTGACCATCGGCCGCGTTCAGGAATAGGGCGATGCCCAAGGCGAACCCGGAAAGCAACGAAAAGCGCATGACGAAAAGCGGAGCAAGAACCGAGTGCGGCGTGGGAAGCCCTCGTTTGCAGCTTCACGAGTGACGAACCCAACTTGGCAAAAGCACTGAGGAGATCTTGCGGGCTGAGCTCGGCAGTGATCTTGGTCGACTCGGGCCCTCTCGTGCTACCTACGGCGAGCCCGGGACGTCGCAGGTACATCGCCAATGCTGCGCTCCGGTCAAGTCGGCCTTCGGGCTGGTGCTCGCTCATCGCGACATAGGCCCGGCCGAGGCTTGCAGTCCTGCTGATATGGGTAGTGCAGAGACAACAAACCGTAGGGAGTCCTTGTGTCTGAACGTCTATCTGATGAACCACTGGAGCCGGAGTTCGATCCGGGTCTGCCTCGCCGGCGTAGCGAGCATGGTGGGATGCCGCGCCGAGATGACGACGAATACGCGTTGGCGGCCGAGCGTGACCGAGTGGCCGCAGGCCTGGAGGATTACGCGCCTGACGACGTGCCGCCAGCGGCAGACCCTCCGCCGCCAGGAGTTTCCGAAGCAGTCGATTTGGCGGAGCGAGGGCTGTTGGACGACACCTCAATCGACACGCCGGACCGCTGACAGCGCAGTGCTGCGGTTTTCGACGGTTGTGACGGAAACGTACACCCCCGGGAGCTGGGTGGCGGCGGCTGCTGAGCCAGGGTTCGGCGTGGCTGTCAGTCGAGTGGGTGGCCGCTGAGCGAGCGGTTGTCGCATTCGCCACCGTACGGCTCGCCGCCGATATCGAGGCAGACAATTGGCATTGTGGCGGCCCAGCCTGGACGGTGAACAACGCTCTGGATAGCAGATGCGACCGACGTTGACTTTCACCTTTTCCTTAGCACCGATCATCGAGGCGAGGTCCGATATAGAGCCCGCTGAGAGCCACTCCGAGACCGTGCAAGCGGCCGTGAACATCGCCCTGGTGATGGCAAGAAATAGTGAACCGCTACGGTCATTTGGTAACAACCAACCCGACGGAGGGCGCGATGAGCACGACCGAAGGCAACAGCGACCCGAGTGGGGCGGGACAGTCGGCGGCAGGACTCTTGGGCGGCGAAGTTCGTGAGGGCTACGCCGACGTCGGCGACGTCCGATTGCATTACGTCGAGGCCGGTGACGGACCGCTGATCGTTCTGCTGCACGGCTTCCCCGAGTTCTGGTACGGCTGGCGGCAGCAGATCCAGCCGCTCGCGGCGGCGGGATTCCGCGTCGTCGCCCCCGACATGCGCGGCTACAACCTGTCATCAAAGCCGGATGGCGTCGCGGCCTACGACGCCGACAAGCTGGCCGCCGACATCCGCGATCTCATCAGCGAACGCGGTGCCCGGTCTGCGCTGCTGGTGGGTCACGACTGGGGCGGAACCGCCGCCTGGGCCACCGCGATGAACCATCCCGAGGTCGTGGACAAGCTGGCCATCCTCAACGCGGCCCATCCGCGGAAGCTTCTGCAGGGATTGCACCACCCCAGCCAGCTCCGCAAGTCCTGGTACTTCTTCTTCTTTGACCTCCCGGGGGTCCCCGAAAGCGTCGTGCAGGCCAACCAGTGGCATTTCTTCCGGCACTTCCTGCACGACGCCCGCCCGGAGTACACGCCGGAGGAGATGGATCGCTACATCGAGGCGTGGTCGCAGCCGGGCGCAGCCACCGGGATGATCAACTACTATCGGTCCTCGGTGCGGACCTCGCCCAAGCGCGCCGAAGCGGCGCTTCGTCCGATCAAGGCGCCCACCTTGGTCATCTGGGGGCAGGACGATGGCTACCTCGGCCCCGACCTAGCCGAGCCCGACCACGACGACGTGCCCAACCTGGACCGCGTCGAGCGCCTGCTCGGCGCGTCGCACTGGGTGCATCACGACGCGGCTGAGCGCGTCACACAGCTGCTCACCGACTTTTTCGCCCCCGCCCAGCCGGGCAAGGACTGACCAAGAGACGTCGACGAGCGCCGGACGCCCGAGCTGAGGGTCGTGGATCGGCTTGCCATCCAACGCGGCTCATCCGCGGAGGCTATTGCAGGGACTGCCCACCCCGCGCCAGCTCAAGAAGTCCTGGTACTTCTTTTTCTTTCAGCCCCAAGGCTGGCCGAAAGTGTCGTGCGCGCAAGACGCTGGCGGTACTTCCAAAACTTTCTGCACGGCACCCGCCCCGCTGAAGCGCCGCAGGACTAGCGAGGTCAATGCCGTCACTTTGCAAGCAAAGGGTTAGGGGTTCGAGTCCCCTTGGCTCCACCCTAGTCAGAGCCACTTTCGAGGGCTTCGATCCCTTAAGCTGGAGGGCCAGCTGGGCGAGGAGGAGGCCCAAACACACATGTCTATTTATCGCCTGAACCGCCTGTTTAACCCACAATCGGGGCGAGCGCTCGACGTGGCCGTGGACCACGGCTTCTTCGGTGAGCGATCCTTCTTGACCGGCATCGAGGACATGGATGCCGTGGTTCGAACCCTGATAGCGGCCAGTCCAGATGCTGTGCAGCTGACATTGGGCCACGCCCGCCTTCTTCAAGGGGTTCCGGGAAAGCAGAAGCCGGCCCTGGTCTTGAGGAGTGACATTGCGAACGTCTACGGGAACCCGCTGGATGAGCACCTGTTCAGTCACCACATCCCCACTGCGATCGAGGAGGCAGTTCGCCTGGACGCCGTGGCGATCTGCGCCAACCTCATGCAGCTGCCGGGGCGCCCGGAGATCCGGGAGGCCAACATCTGCTCGATCATGGCCCTGCGGGCCGAGGCCACCAAGTACGCGATGCCGCTGATGATCGAACCGCTGGTGATGCAGGACAATGCCGCCGGAGGCGGCTACATGGTCGATGGGGACGCCGATAAGATCATGACCCTGGTCCGCCAGGCCCGGGAACTGGGTGCCGATCTGATCAAGGCCGATCCCACGGACGATGTCGAGGACTATCACAAGGTGATCGAGGTCGCCGGCGACGTTCCGGTCCTCGTCCGCGGCGGCGGACGGGTCGATGATCGCACCCTGCTCGAGCGGACGGCGGCGGTGCTGGCACAGGGAGCCCGCGGCATCGTGTACGGCCGGAACGTGGTGCAGCACGAGAATCCGTCCGGAATCGTCCGAGCTCTGATGGCGGTGCTCCACGACAAGGCCAGTGTCGACGACGCCTTGCGCCTAGTGGGAGAACCGCGGTGACGAAGACCGTGAACGTGGCCATCGTGGGCGGTGGTCTTATGGGACGGGAGATCGCCGCGGCGCTGCAGCGTTGGCCCGCGCTGATCGATCATCCCGTGCGTCCGCGGCTCACAGCGGTCTGCGACATCAACCCGGTAGCCCTGGACTGGTTCGGCCAGATACCCACTGTGACACGGAAGGTGACGGACTACACCGACCTCCTCGGCGATGACGCGATTGACGTGCTCTATATCGCCGTACGTCACGACCTGCACCGACAGCTCTACGTCGACACCATCCAGGCCCGGAAGAGCTTGCTCGCCGAGAAGCCGTTCGGCATCGATGGGTCCGCTGCAGAGGCGATCGCGGCGGCCGTAGCTGCCAACCCGCAGTCATTCGTGCGGTGCTCCAGCGAGATGCCGTTTTTCCCGGGCGCGCAGGCGGCCGTCAACTACGTGCGGTCCGGCGCCCTGGGCCGGATCATCGAGGCCCGCTGCGCCTTCTTGCACGCCGGTGACCTCGATGTCGACAAGCCGATCAACTGGAAGCGGCAGGCGCGGTACTGCGGCGAGGCCGGCGTTATGAACGATCTCGGGCTGCACGTGTGGCACGTGCCGTTGCGACTCGGTTGGGCACCGGACGGGATTTTTGCCATGCTGCAGGACATCGTGACCGAGCGGCCGGCACCGAACGGAGGCCGGGAGCGCTGCGACACCTGGGACAACGCAGTACTGCACGGGTGGGTGAGCAGGGATAGCTACTCGTTCCCGCTGACGACAGAGATGAAACGAATCGACCCGGGCGAGAAGAACACGTGGGAGTTCGAAGCGCTGGGCATGGACGGCGGGGTGCGATTCTCGACCAAGAACCCGAAGCAAGTGGAGGTCTTTTCGGTCGTGGACGTGCCCGGCGGGGGCCGTGAGCAGGTCTGGTCCTCCCTGGACGCCGGCAGCCAGTCGGTGTGGCGTACCGTGACTGGCCCGAACTTCGAGTCCGGGTTTTCCGACGCCATCTTGCAGATGTTGGCCGCGTTCCTGGCCGAGCGCGAGGAGGCCCTGGGGGATCGGTTCGGTTGCGCCACGCCGGATGAGGCTGCCCTCACGCATGCGATCTACCACGCGGCGATCAAGTCGCACGAGAGGGGCGAGGTCGTCCGGGTGGGCCGATGATGGCTGTGCGCTCAGTACTGGTCGCCGGGCATCTGTGCATCGACATCACTCCTGCGCTCACCAGTATTCCTGAACTGGTGCCGGGCCAGCTCTACGAGATTGGCTCGGCACGGCTCACCCTCGGTGGGTGTGTCGCAAACACCGGACTCGCCCTCGCCGCCGCAGGGACACCGACCAGCGTTTGCTCGAGGGTTGGCGATGACCCGCTGGGTGAGATCGCCCGCCGCTTGCTCGCCGAGCAGGGAGTCGACCTGGAGGGCATCACAACCACGGCAGGAGCGGCGACTTCGTACAGCATCGTCTTGCAATTGCCTGGTCGCGACCGAACGTTCTGGCATCACCCCGGCGCCAACGCCGGGTTCACGGGCCGGGAGGTGAACCTTGACGGAGTGGACATCCTCCATCTCGGCTACCCGCCGCTGCTGCCAGAGTTGCTGGCCGACGACGCTGCACCGCTCCTCAATCTGCTCAAGGAGGCACGCAGCCGACAGATCACGACCTCCCTCGACCTGGCCGTGGTGGATCGGCGGTCCAGAGCCGCCGCGGTGGACTGGCGTCGGGTCTTCGCCCGGATCATGCCGCACGTCGACATCGCCACTCCGAGCATCGACGACTTAACGTCGGCGCTCGCCATCGCCCGAATGCCCAACGACGATCTGGTCGAGGAATGTGCCCGCCGTCTAGTCGACGATGGATGCGCCGTCGCCGTGGTGTCGGCGGGTGCGCGAGGAGCGTACGCGGTCAGCGCTGGCGCCGATCGCCTAGCTGCGGCCGGGACCGCTCTCTCTTCAGTCCGGTCTACGTGGAGCTCGACAGCGGAGTGGGTACCGGCGGCTGAACCGAGGCTCGTCGTCAACACGACCGGAGCGGGCGATGCCGCCAGTGCCGGACTCCTCTACGGCCTTGTACAAGGGACCAGTATTCGGCAGGCAACTCGCCTCGCTGCACGGTTCGCCGCGGCCACCATCGAGGGGAAGCGACCGTCGGCGGAGGAGGCCGGCCGCTGGGCCGCCGAGCTGGCCGCAGCAGGCTTCGACTGATCGGGTCGACGTCGCGACCTTTGATCAAAAGCTATCCAAAGGACTCGGCAGCCACCGGCCTGAGTGGGAGGGTGGAGCGGTGATCGACTTCAACCACAGACCCGTGCTGGTGACTGGTGCCACCGGCGGCATTGGTGGCGAGACCGTACGACAGCTCATTACTGCCGGTGCAGATGTGATCGCGAGCGGACAGTCAGAGGATTCCTTGAGCTCCTTCGCAGATGAAAGGGGCCTGCGAACGCTGGCATTCGACGTGACATCGGAAGAGAGTGTCCGCGACGCTCTGGAAGGGCTCGATCTTTACGGCGTAGTCAACTGCGCCGGTTTCGGCGGCGAGATCGCCACTCCGATGGACACCGACATCGGGGTCTTCGACAAGGTCATCGCCATCAACACCCGAGGCGCCCTACTCGTCACCAAGTACGCCGCAGGGTCGATGATTCGTCTCGGTTGGGGCGGGTCGATCGTCAACGTCTCAAGTCAAGCGAGCCTCGTAGCACTGCCAGGCCACATTTCGTACGGCGCCTCCAAGGCAGCCCTGGACAGCATCACCCGGGTGTCCGCCTTGGAATTGGGCAAGTACAACATCCGTGTGAACGCAGTCAATCCCACCGTGGTCATGACGCCAATGTCGGCGTGGTACTGGGGTCGGGATGATATCGGGGGGCCATTCCTCGAGCAGATGCCGCTGGGCCGTTGGGCGACCGAGGCCGAGATCGCCGCTCCGATTGTCTTCCTGCTCAGCGATGCCGCCTCTATGATCACCGGCGTATCGCTGCCCATCGATGGCGGCTACTCCAGCCGTTGATCCGATCCGTCAACCGATCACGTCAAGGTAGTGCTCGGAGTCTTCCAGCCCAAGTTGTTGAGGCGACACGTCAGCAGTGGCTCAAGGCGCTAGTCACGGCGACGCGGGCTCGCTAGGCGTGACATCGGGGTCGGCCGCAGTGACGTGGACGGGAATGCCGTCATCTACTCGAGACAGCGTGCCGCCGGTTGACCGCACCCGGGTGAAGGTGTCAAGAAACAGTGTTCGATCCAGGCTGGGATTAGGCGTGAGCGTCACGATCATGCGGACACCATTGGATCCGGAAAGACCCCATCCGATTGGAGGACGCCCGCAGCCCGGCCGGCAAAGATTGCCGCTCCTCGGGCACCTGCCTCGTGGACGGGTGAGACTCCAAGAGTGCCGAGCCTGCGACGTTTCGCAGCCATGAGGGCCGCGCTGTGCGACCACCCACCCGTAACGATGATCTCTTGGTGCAGCCCCACGATGGCGGTCATTGAATTGTGCAGCTTGGTGACCTCTTCGGTGGTTGCCTCGACGACGGCACGCCAAAGCTCACCCGGCGTGACGCCATCGCCGATGTTCCGCAAATGAACGGCATCAGTGCCAATACCCTCGACGCGGACCCGACCTTGAGGTGAGTCCAGGGCCGCCGCATCCAGCGCAGTGAGGCCGTCGAGGTCTACTCCCATCGCGTGGAGTACCCGCTGCATGGCGAGTCCACCCTCTGTGCCGGCGAGCAGCGACCAGCGCCCGGGCTGGATGCTCCAGTCCGTGGTGATTCCGGCGTTGGCCAGAGCACTGACTTGCTCGTCCTTCAGATATGCAGGAATGGTTCGGACGATTGCTTCGGCTGAGCCGCAGGAGTCGACCTCGTCGCCTTCCCCGGTGGCGCCCACGCCGACCGCGGCGGCCTGGTGATCATGACCGACAACCGTGAGGACAGCACCGCGCAGACGTGGGTGGGCATCAGAGCGCGTGATGTGGCCGACTGGCGTACCGGCCTCAACTAGAGGCGGCATCAGACCCGGTGCAGCCCCGGACCAGGCAATGCCCTCTGGCCACCAGTCACGGCGGGCCAAGTCGAGCCAACCGGTGCGGCACGCGAGCGCAAGCTCAGTTACCTCGTCGCCGCCCAAGCCACGTACGATCCATTCCGCGATGTTGAACCGGCGAACCGCATTTGCCGCTGAAGGCACGTGGCGCAGCAGCCAACGATGCTTGGTGATGGCCCACTGTCCGCGGAGTGGCTTACCGGTTGTCGCGGCGAACGTGTCTGCGGCGATGTCGCGACGCAGCGCCTCGACCTCCTCATGGTCGCGGTTATCGTGCCAGGCGATGACCGGCGCAACGGGGATCCTGTCCCGATCGACAAGGACGCCGGATTCACCCATGCTCGTGATGCCAACGGCCGTGGCGCTGGTCGAGCCGGGCGTGGCGTCCAGCGCCGACCCGAGTGCTTCGATCGCACTATTGAGCAGCTCCTCGGCGGCGAGTTCCACGCCGTACGACGTGGTGATCCATGGCGTACGGGCGCGCCCCTCACCGACTACCTCACCTTGATCGGTGAAGACAACTGCTTTTGCGGCCGAGGTCCCCACGTCAAGCCCTACGAGAAGTGCCACGTTCAGAACTTACGCGGGGGTGCCGGGGAGGTCGGTGATCATCCGCGGCCGGATGATGCCCGGAGCGATTGCATTCGATGGCAACATTCTCAGTATGGCGACCACAGACGCCGGACCAGCAGCACTCCTGATCGCTGGGCCGCCAGCCTCTGGCAAAAGCATGGTGGGGGCGTCACTTGCGAGGACGCTTGGAGCCGCTCTGATCGACCTGGATGTTGCGACCGAGCCTTTGCTCGGCGTCATCGGATCCCTTGTCAATGTCGACGACATTGACGATCCACGGCTGGCGACGCTCACGCGCGCTGACCGGTACGAGACCATCACCCGCCTGGCCGAAGACAACCTTCGCGTCGGAAACACCGTGCTGCTTGTCGCTCCTTTCACCGAGGAACGGAAGAATCTCCACGCCTGGGAAGAACTCGTTGAGCGACTTCACCGAGCAGCCGATGGGGCCGTGACAATGATTTGGCTCTCTCTCAACCGTGAGGAACTGCTACAGCGGATGCGTGCCCGCGGGGCGGATCGGGACGAGCCCAAGCTCAGTAGCGAGCAGAAATTTATCGATCAGCTCGACCTAGGACCACCAATCGGTCCACACATTCCTATCCGCGCTGTCGGTTCAGTCGATCAGATTGTGCACTCGATCGTCACCCAGCTGAGAGCTGACTTCGCCCTACCATCGACGGCCTAGGACGCTGGGAGCTATTGCATGACCACAGAGACGAAGAACCGAAAGACGCTTGCAGACATCGCCTCAGCCGACGGCGTGTTCGCAATCATCGCGATGGATCAGCGAAACACGCTGAGACGCATGTTCAAAGCCGTTGGCATCGAGGCTAGCGAAGAAGACCTGCGTACGGTGAAGGCCGATGTCGCGCGCGCCCTCACGCCCGCGGCAAGTGGCATGTTGCTTGACCCGACCTACGGCGTTCCCGCCGTAACCGAAGCCCAAGCCCTCGCCGCCAGCTGCGGCTTGCTCGTGGCTGCCGAACCGTCCAGCCGAGACAGCTACAACGGCGAACCCCGCACGCACCGCGATCCGAAGCTCGACGCGCGCTGGGTCGCCGCCCAGGGCGGAGACGCCGTGAAGTTTCTCATACAGCTGCGCGCGGATCGACCAATCCCGACAGCCGATG
This sequence comes from uncultured Actinomycetota bacterium, assembly GCA_963808495.1. GTDB lineage: Bacteria > Actinomycetota > Actinomycetes > Propionibacteriales > Propionibacteriaceae > Microlunatus. The sequence goes on along the minus strand of CAWEGC010000023.1, from coordinate 5,599 downwards.
AGCCCGATCTGGCGCATGAAGTCCTCGATGTCTGCCGCGAGATCGTCACCGACTGCAATTCCGCAGGTTTGCCCTCCGTAATCGAGAATCTGGTCTATGCCCTGCCTGGCGAGCAGCTCTCGGGAACGGCGCGGGAACACGCAATCATCGACGCTGCCACTGCACTCGACGAACTCGACATCGACCTCCTCAAGCTCGAGTATCCCGGGTCACCGGCCTCATGCCGACGCCTGGCGGATGCTCTGCACCGCCCGTGGGCCGTGCTGTCGGCCGGCGTACCTTTCGAACAGTTCAGTGACGTCCTCAAGATTGCTTTCGAAGAAGGGGGAGCGTCCGGGTTCATCGCCGGCCGGTCAATCTGGCGCGAGGCTCTTCCTCTGAGCGGTGTGGAACGTCAACGCTTCCTGGACAGCGTGGCTCGTCCACGCCTGGACGATCTTGTGAGCGTGGCTAACCGGCGCGCTCGCCCGTGGACCGAGGCCACGCGGTAACGGTAACTTTCGAAGATGAGACGGCCGGTGGGGGCCGACAGTCCTAAAAGATCAAGCTCGTTTGATCGACACCGGTGCCACGTCTGAAACCAATTCTTGTTGACAGGGCTCACGTTCGGTCAGTCGAAGGGAGAACTCCGATGAAGGCCGGAGTGACACGCACTGATGACGTAATAGAGATCGACCGGTTCCCCGGGTTTCGCAGCCATATAACGATCCGATCCTGCTGCCGGCAAGATCGTCATCGTCCCTTGACACGACGCCCGGAGGGCGCGAAAACATGACACCAAGACGCAGGCAATGGCACCGCGCCACTCCGATTCGTCCGCCGAGTTCCCCGGAAGCCCCGGTTCTCCGGGCCATCGTCCTCAGCTATCGAGGGGGTTTCATACCATGACGACAGCCAGTACACCCCTACCCGAGGCACCACCGAGAACAGGAACACCCATCCTCGAAGCTCGCGGACTGAGTCGAAGCTTCGGTCACGTGCGTGCCTTGAACAGCGCCGACTTCGACATCTACCCAGGCGAGGTTGTCGCGCTCATCGGCGACAACGGTGCGGGTAAGTCCACCATGGTGAAGGCGTTGACCGGCAACCTGGAACTGGATTCGGGCGAGCTGTTTTTCGAGGGCAAGCCTGTGACGATCACCAGTCCCGAGCAGGCATCTGGGATGGGGATGGAAGTCGTCTATCAGGACCTGGCGCTGGCCCCACACCTCAACCCCGTCCAGAACATGTTCCTGGGCCGGGAGATCCGGCGAAAGGGCATCCTTGGCCCCTTAGGGTTCATGGACGAAAAGGCCATGCGGGCAAAAGCGAAAGCGGGCTTCGAGGAACTCGGAGGTACGGTCCAGTCATTCACGGCTCCGGTAGGTTCCATGTCCGGAGGGCAACGTCAGCAAATCGCCATTGTCCGCGCGATTAGTTGGGCCAACAGACTCGTGTTCCTCGATGAGCCCACCGCTGCCCTCGGTGTGGTGCAGACCAAGAACGTTCTCGAGACCATCAAGCGTGTGCGAGACAAGGGCATTGCAGTGGTCTTGATCTCGCATTCGATGCCCGAGGTGCTGGAGGTAGCTGACCGGATTCAGGTCATGCGACTTGGCACGCGGGTGGCGACATTGCCCTCTGAGGGCACCTCGGTCGAACAGCTGGTCGGCGCCATGACCGGCGCCCTGGACTTCAGCAAGGAGGAACTCGCATGAGCGTTATCACTCCCCCAGACGACGCGGCCGTCGATGTTGCAGATGAGGGCCAGCAATCGCTGATCAAGCGGATAACGAGCGTGCAATCGGTGTGGATCCTCGGCGTCCTTGTGGTAATCGTCGCCTTCTTCAGCGTCATCGCAGGCGAAAGGTTCTTTTCGCCCAGCAATTTCTCGCTCATATCCCAGAATGTTGCCGTCTGGGCCGTTCTCGGGGTTGGCATGACCTTCGTCATCATCACCTCGGGCATCGACTTGTCGATCGGATCGGTGCTCGTCTTCTCCTCAGTTGTCGCTGCGAAGGTGATGGAGAGCATCGGCGGCGACGGCTGGGGGACTGCGTTGATCGGCATCCTCGCCGCGCTTGTGACTGGAGTTCTTTGGGGACTGCTGAACGGGGTCTTGGTGGCCAAGGCGAAGATCCCGCCCCTGATCGTCACCCTGGGGACGCTCTCGATAGCTCTGGGCCTCGCCCAGGTGATCACCGGCGGCATTGACATCCGGTCAGCTCCGGAGGCACTGACCGACCTCAGCACCTACATCAAAATTCTCGGCATTCCGTCGCTGCCGTTCGTCGCACTCGTGGTGGTGATCTTGGGCGGAATCGTCCTGCATAAGACCAGGTTCGGCCGCTACACCTACGCCGTCGGATCCAATGAGGAAGCCGCCCGCCGGGTCGGTGTCCATGTCTCCCGCCACCTGATCATGGTTTACGCGTTGATGGGAATGCTCGCCGGACTAGGCGCCGTTCTCGCCCTGGCCCAATTCGGTACAACCACGATCTCCGGGCAATCACTGACGAATCTCAACGTCATCGCAGCAGTTGTCATCGGCGGCACGTCAATCTTCGGTGGCGAGGGCTCGATCTTCGGCACTGTCGTGGGGTTGTTCATCCCCGCTGTTCTTCAGGCCGGATTCGTGATCATCGGCGTGGAGCCCTTCTGGCAGGGGGTTGCCGTCGGCACCGTACTGATCGCAGCCGTCTACATTGATCAGTCCCGTCGGGCCGCCGCATTGCGTGGCGCGGCGCACATCAACCCACTCCTCGCCCTGTTCCGTCGCAATACGTAAATATCGGACAAAGTGAAAGGAACACAAGTGAACCGCACCACCGCCCTCACGGCCGCCGGGCTGCTTCTCGTGGCCCTGCCGCTGGCAGCATGCACGAGTTCCAAACCGGCCGAACCAGCACAGCAAGGACAGCCAGCAGGCGGCGCGACCGCCGCACCGACCGCCCTCGCATCGTCGATGGCAGCGCCCGCAAAGGCAAGCAAGAACTACAACTTGCAGTTCATCCAGGGCGTTGCTGGCGACGAGTTCTACATCACGATGCAATGCGGCATACAGGCCGAGGCCGCCAAGCTGGGGGTCTCGGTCAAGACCCAAGGAGGACAGAAGTTCGACCCCACGGTGCAAAAACCTATTCTCGACTCCGTCGTCGCCGCCAAACCGGACGCCATCCTCATCGCACCCACGGATGTGACGGCGATGCAGGCACCCCTCAACGCAGCAGCTGAGGCAGGTATCAAGATCGTCCTCGTCGACACCACCGTAGAAGATCCTTCGATCGCCGTTTCCGCAATTGCATCGGACAACGAGGGTGGTGGAAAGGCCGCCTTCGAAGCCATCAAGCAGCTCAACCCGAACGGTGGCAAGGTGATGGTGATGTCGGTGAATCCCGGTATTTCCACCACCGACGCACGGACGAAGGGCTTTGAAGACGCCGTCAAGGAAGACCCAAAGTTCCAGTACCTCGGCGTCCAATACTCCAAGGATGATCCGGCTACCGCAGCTAATCTGATCGGCTCTGCGTTACAGAAGGACCCTGACATGGTTGGTGTCTTCGCTGCCAACCTGTTCTCCGCAGAAGGCACTGCCACGGGTGTTCGCCAGGCTGGGAAGCAGGAGCAGGTCAAGATCGTCGGTTTCGACGCCGGCCCAAACCAGGTTAAGGCTCTCAAAGAGGGAACGGTTCAGGCTCTGGTGGCGCAGGAGCCGGGAGTGATTGGGCAGTACGGCGTGGACGCTGCTGTGACCGCCTTGGAAGGGGGTAGTCCGACGCCCCAGGTCCAAACCGGCTCCACCATCATTACTCCAGACAATGTCGACGGCGAGGCAGCCGGCGCCGTCTACAAGTCCAGCTGCTGACACTTGACGAGTGGGGGTCGACAACACACCGGCCCCCACGAGGCCTCGCATCGTGAATAGATCACTCTCCGGAAAAGTGGCGGTCGTTACCGGCGCCTCTTCAGGGATCGGACTTGCAACGGCTCGGGCACTTGCCGATGCTGGCGCGCTCCTCGTCGTAGCTGCACGATCGACCGAAAGACTTGAGCAGGCGGCGCGCGACTTGGGCAGTGCGGCCACAGCTATCCCCACCGATGTCACGTCGACAGCGGAAGTCGATGATCTCCTAGATAAGACGCATGAACTGCATGGGCGCATCGACATCCTGATCGCCAATGCCGGCATTTACGCCGGCGGCGACTTCGTCGCAAATGACGTGACGCAATTACTGCGCCTCATTGACACCAACGTGGGTGGCGTCGTGCGCACGATCCATGCGGCGCTGAACTATATGATCGCCGCCGGGGCCGGCGACATTGTTGTCACCAGCTCGGTTTCCGGACATCAGGCAATCCACTGGGAACCGGTGTACTCGGCGTCCAAGCACGCCGTGCAAGCGTTGACTCACGGCCTTCGCCGGCAACTGATCGGATCGGGCGTTCGCATCGGCGCAGTTGCGCCAGGCGTCGTTCTGAACGATCTATGGCAGGTAACGGACGCTGCGGCGGTCGCAGATGGCGTCGCGGCCGGAACAGGACTGACGTCGGAGGACGTGGCTGATGCCATCGTGTACATGCTGACACTGCCGCGTCACATCAACATCCGAGACCTCGTCATGCTCCCGATCAATCAAGAGATCTAGGACCGCGGGTTCTTTACGTCATTCTCAATCGTCACCGGCCTGCCGCAACGTGACGCGCGCGAGGGCGATGCGGCGGACCTCCTCATCGTCGCGAGTGTCGATCCGTTCCGCGCTTTCATCTGTCATCGGAACAACATTTCCGAAGCTGAGTGTGGTGGCCAGAACACGACTGACCTTGTCGGCCATCTCCGTCAGCTGCAGCAACTGACCCGCACTGGAGCCGAGGGCAACCATGCCGTGGTTTCCCAGGTAGATCACTCGCGGCATGCCCCACTGACGTGTATGTTCTGCGAGGCGTGTACGTACCTCTCGGGCCAGCACTACGCCTGGGTCCGAATAGGGAACGAGCAACGCACGACGCCCTATCACAACCACCTGGTCCGGAAAGATTGGCGGTCCGGCAAGTACATCCGCGCGGTCGGAGCACAGCAGGGCGTTCACAGACTCCGGGTGAGTGTGGGCCACCGTCGTAGCGCCGGCATCCACGACACAGACAACATGCAGCAGGGCCTCCACCGAGGGGCGCAGGCCTTGCTCGGTCTCTATTTCGTCGAAGTAACCCGCCACATCTGCGTCGCCGGCTTCCGAATCGTCAACGATGTCAGACAGCCGACTCAAACTGACCACGACAAAGTCCTCCGCCGAGGCGTGGCGGAGCGATCGGCCGGTGGCCTTGACGACAAGTTGATCTTCGGCGACTCTCTGGGAGGTGTTGCCTTCTGCCAAGATCACGAATCGGCGCCAGGGCTCCCCGAGTATGCCTGACAGCTGTACCAGATCGGTGAGATTGTGTGGCGAAGTCATGCATTGCTCCCGGGAGTGGGGAGGATGCTGTCTAGTTGCCGCCAAAAGCGTCGTACGGATTCATCGTCGGACGGCATCAGCAATCCCGCATCGGAGCTTCGTTGCAATACTGCCTGCGCGTCGGCTTCCTCCGACAGACCTCCCAGCGCAACAGCCTGAGCGGCCAGGCT
>CAWEGC010000022.1:0-11114 GCA_963808495.1 uncultured Actinomycetota bacterium | reverse complement strand
TGCCGCATGACACGGCCTGAGCCTGCCGCATCGTGTGCCACTGAGCTTCGCACCGAGTGGATCCCGAATGTCTTCCGCGACGGAACGGTTTCCGGACCACTAAGCCGCCGACATCCCACTTGAGCCCCGGCCGCACTGTTTGAGCCCGAAGAACGAGGCTCGAGGAGTGCCGAGGGGGCTCAAAGTGCCTCGACCGGCGGAGTCTGGAACGTCCTGGTCTATGGCTTGCGGCGGGCCCCGCCGAAAGTGGGCGTCCGGCAAGCCGGGCCGGTGTCAGCGAGTCGGAGGACGCCTCCCGCCAGCACTCCAGGTGACAGTGGGCAGGGCCGGGACATCCTCCAGCGTCGGCGTTGACAGGTCACCGCGGGACGCTCATGGTTCGAGGACGATCTTGCCGAAGACGTCGCCGTTGATCATGGCGGCAAAGCCCTCTCGGGCCGCCGTCAGCGGCAGCGTCCGGTTGATCACCGGCCGGATTCCAGTGGCGACCAGCATCCGCGTCAGCGAGGTCAGTTCGTCCCGTGTGCCCATGGTCGACCCGATCACCCGCAGCGGTCTGAAGAAGATCTTGGTCAGCTCGGCCTTGGCCGGGTTGTCGCCCGACGTCGCACCGCAGATCACCAGGGTTCCACCGGGTTTCAAGGCGTTGATGGAATGCGACCAGGTCGCCGCACCGACGGTCTCCATCACGGCATCGACTCGTTCCGGCAGACGAGCACCGGAGGGAAAAGACTCGGCAGCGCCAAGATCAACGGCCCGCGCCGCGCGGCTTTCGCTCCGCGAGGTCACCCATACTCGGAATCCGGCCTGGTGCGCCAGCACGATCAGCGCCGTCGCGACGCCGCCACCCGCCCCTTGCACGAGAACGGTATTCCCCGGCTGAAGACCGGACTGGGTGAACAGCATCCGGTAGGCGGTCAACCATGCCGTCGGCAAGCAGGCCGCATCGACGAAGGACAGCTCCGCCGGCTTGTCGATCAGGTTGGCCGCCGGCACCCGGACACGGGTGGCCATGACCCCCGGATACCGCTCGGACAGCAGCGACCTCTTCGGATCGTACGTACCGTCCGAGCCGACGAAATCCGGATCGTTGATCACTGCATGGATGATCACGTCGCGTCCCCCGGCCGTGACACCGGAGGCATCACAGCCCAAGATCATCGGGAGCCGGTCAGCCGCCAAGCCGACACCCCGCAACGACCAGACGTCGTGGTGATTCAGCGCGGCCGCCTTGACGGTGACCTGCACCCAGCCTTGTGGTGTCACCGGTGGCTCGATCTCCCCCACCCGCAGTCCCTTCAGCGGATCCGAGGAATCCACGCCGGCGGCGTACGCAGCGATCACGACCTCAGCGTAGGCAGGTTGTCTCTTCGAGGGGCTCAGGGCATCACCTCGACAGGTACCGTCGTGATCTTGCCGAAACTCCCGAGGTGAACGCCTTCTCCCCGCCCAGCGTGTTGTTCGTCGCTAGAGTCCCCATATGAGCGCCGAGGACGTCGATCTGGTTGCTCGGGCTTTCGCCGAGCAGCACGACCACGATCCCACCGGTGTCTGGGAAGCGCCCGGACGCGTCAATGTGATCGGTGAGCACACCGATTACAACGACGGCTTTGTCTTACCTTTTGCGCTTGCTCAGCGGGTCACGATGGCCGCCGGCCTCCGCCGCGGACAGCCGATGGACCGTGTCGTCGCTGACCAACGGTGAGTCGACGATGTTCGCCCGGGATGACCTCGTGCCGGGAATGTCCGGCTGGCAGGCGTACGTCGCCGGGGTGGTCTGGGCACTTGCGCAGGCTGGCCATGAGATCGGCGGCGCCGACCTCGTGCTTACCTCCGACGTGCCGCTCGGTGCCGGTCTGTCGTCCTCGGCGGCGCTGGAGTGTGCCACCGTCAGCGCCTTGGCCGACCTCAACGACCTCGATATCGACATGCTGCAGCGAGCGAAGTTCGCGCGCCGCGGGGAGAACGAATTCGTCGGCGCCCCTACCGGGCTGATGGACCAGGCGGCCTCCACGCTGTGTACGCCTGGTCACGCCTTGTTCTTCGATTGCCGGAGCCTCGACAGCCAGCAGGTCACGATGGAGTTGGGTTCTGCCGGGCTGGAGCTGATGGTGCTCGACACCAGAACGCCGCATGCGCTGGTGGACAGCGAGTACGCCACGAGGCGGGCCAGTTGCGCGGAGGCGTCCCGCCTGCTGGGGATCGCCGCGCTACGTGATGTGACCGATCTGGACTCGGCAATGCGCGAGCTCCCCGACCCCGTCATGCGGCGGAGGCTGCGACACGTGGTGACCGAGAATGCGCGAGTCCAGGACGCTGTTGAGGCCCTGCGGGGAGGCCGGTTCGGCGATCTCGCAACGCTGCTCAACGCCTCGCACGCCTCCATGAGGGACGACTTCGAGATCACGGTGCCCACCGTCGACCTGGCCGTCGAGACGGCGATACGAGCGGGAGCGCTGGGAGCGCGGATGACCGGAGGCGGGTTCGGCGGGTGCATTCTGGCGTTGATCCAGACCGGAGAGTCTGCCCGAGTCGTCAACGAAATAGAGACCGCCTTCGCGAAGGCGGGATTTCGAGCGCCGAGCGCATTCGTCGCCGTTCCGTCCAGCGGCGCCCGGCGCGCGCGATAGCGCCGAGTCTGGAGTTGCAATCAGGTTCCGAAGGCCCTTGGACCCTCTGCGAAGCATTCCGATCGTGTCAGTATTCCCTGGTCGGGTGCATGCACACACCCCTGCCGAGGTCGACTAGTCACTCGGGCCGCAAATGCCCGGGTCGAGAAGGAGGAATTGTGAACGTTCGGATTCGATGTGGACTCGCAGTTGCTGCTGTCGGTTTCTTGGCGCTGAGCGCCTGTGGGTCTGACTCGTTGGGCGGCGAACCCGCCGCGGAGGCCTCGCCCGCTCCCTCCGCGAGCGTTGAGGCCGATCTGACCGCCAAGCTGCCGGAAAGCATCAAGAGCGCCGGCGTCATCAAGATCGGCACCGACTCGAGCTACCCGCCCAACGAGTTCCTGGCAGCTGACGGCAAGACAGTTCAGGGCTTCGAGGTCGACCTGTTCAACACGGTGGCACAGAAGTTCGGCGTCAAGACCGAGTGGCAGAGCGCGGACTTCGGAACCATCATCACCGGTGTCCAAGGCAAGAAGTACGACATGGGGGTCTCCTCCTTCACCATCAACGACGAGCGTAAGCAGCAGGTCACCATGGTGAGCTATTTCAAAGCCGGCACGCAGTGGGCGGCCGCCAAGGGCAACCCGAAGGGTGTGGATCCGGACAACGCCTGCGGCAAGACCGTCGCGGTCCAAGCCAACACCGTGCAGGACACCGACGACCTACCGGTCCGGCAGAAGGAATGCGGCTCCAACAAGATCAACATCCTGAAGTACAAGCTCCAGGACCAGGCGACCAACGCCGTCGTGAGCGGCAAGGCGGACGCCATGCTCGCTGACTCACCGATCGTCGCCTACGCCGCGAAGCAGACGAACGGGAAACTCGAGACACTGGGTGACATCTACGAAGCGGCCCCTTACGGCATAGTCATTCCCAAGGACCAGACCGAATTCGGCCAGGCCATCGTCGAGGCGCTCAACCAAATGAATGCCGATGGCAGCTACAAGGCGGCGCTCGAGAAATGGGGCGTCGAGCAAGGCGCCATCACCGACTTCGCCGTGAACCCATGACTGCCACCATGACCGAGCCCCCGGCCGTCGGCGAGGAGCGGCCGGGTCCAATCCACGCGAAGCCAGTCCGCCACCCATGGCGATGGGTCGCCATTGCGGTGATCGCCGTGCTGGCGTTGATGTTCCTCAACCTGTTGATCTTCAACCCGGCGTTCCACTGGTCATTCGTGTTGCAGGCCATGAACCAGAGCCCGGTGATCGAGGGCTTCTGGAAGGGCACGATTCTCGTCACGATCTTCTCGATGATCTTCGGTGTCACGCTCGGCGTGATACTCGCCATGATGCGGCTTTCGGACAACCCGGTCCTCAAAGGCGTCTCCTGGCTCTACACCTGGTTCTTCAGGGCCATTCCCCGCTATGTGCTGCTCACGATCATGGGGGCTCTTGGAATCTTGTTCACCGAGGGTCTGTCTCTCGGCGTGCCGTTCGACTGGAAGATCATCCAATGGTTGGGGTTCAGCGGTGACTGGCGCATCGGAACCTTCGACGCCAACCTGATCTTCGTGGGGCTCGCGGGCGGGATCATCGGGCTGGCCGCATCCGAGGCGGCGTACATGGCTGAGATCGCCCGGGCTGGCATTCTCAGCGTGGACAGGGGCCAAATGGAGGCGGCCGAAGCCCTGGGCATGAGCAGATCCAAGGCCATGCGACGAGTCGTGCTGCCCCAGGCAATGCGGGTCATCGTCCCGCCCACCGGCAACGAGACGATCGCCATGTTGAAGGACACCTCCCTGTTGATCGCCATTCCGGTCGGCAACGAGCTGTTCTTCCAACTGCAGGCCATCGGGGCGCGCACATACGAGACGTTCCCGGTGCTGATCGCGGCAACGCTGTACTACTTGATTGCCTCCAGCGTGCTGATGGTCGGCCAGTCCTATCTGGAGAAGCGGTTCGGACGCGGCTTCGGCACGACAGCCGGCCCGCAGACCACCACTGCGGCCAGCGCACTAGCGGTTGGGGAGTCAAAGTGAGCACCGTCACTGAGAGCGACCATCTCGTACGGGCCGTCAACGTGTGCAAGTCCTTCGGCCATCACGACGTTCTTCGAGGCGTCGACCTCGAAGTCGACTCGGGAGAGGTGGTCTGCCTGCTCGGTCCCAGCGGCTCCGGCAAGACGACCTTTCTCCGGTTGATCAATCAGATGGAGAGCTTGACAGGCGGTCGGATCTGGGTTGGGGGTGAGCTGATCGGGGTCGAGGATCGCAACGGCAAGCTGTACGTCCGCAAGGACAAGGACATTGCCCGGCAGCGATCTCGGATCGGCATGGTGTTCCAGCGCTTCAACCTGTTTCCCCACATGACAGCAGTGGGCAACGTCATGGAAGCGCCGGTCAAGGTCAAGGGGCTGAGTCGTAGCGTCGCGAGGCAAGAGGCCCTGCAGTTGCTCGAGATGGTCGGCCTCGGCGAGCGAGCCAACTTCTATCCCTCTCAACTCTCGGGCGGTCAGCAGCAACGGGTGGCTATCGCCCGAGCGCTGGCGATGAAGCCGGAGCTGATGCTCTTCGACGAGCCGACCTCCGCCCTCGATCCCGAGCTGGTGGGCGAGGTGCTCGGCGTCATGCGCACCCTGGCCGAAGAGGGCACCACCATGATCGTCGTCACCCACGAGATGGCATTCGCACGCGAGGTCGCGGACCGGGTGATCTTCATGGACGAGGGGGCGGTGGTCGAGGAGGGCCCGCCCAAGGACGTGCTCCTCAATCCGCGCGAGGAGCGCACAAAGACCTTCCTGAGCCGGGTCAAGCACGAGGCCGAGGTAGTCGCCCAACACGACGTCGAACTGGCCAGCTCCCTCATCGCAGCCGAGTCCTTAGAGTCCTCGATCGACCCTGACGGCGAGCCGCCGAAGAGGGCGGTCGACGATGGCATAAGAAGGCAGATCAATGTGAGAACCGACATCGTGGCCAGCAGCAGTGCCAGCCACGTGGTCTGACCACCGACGAAGCTCCACGCGACCGGGAGTTGGATCAGCTGGGTAGCGATCGTCGGACCCCGGCTCCAGCGCCGACCGCGCCAGAGACCCCACGCCGCCGAGGCCAGCAGCGCTCCGTAGCCCACCATCAACACCGCCGTACCGGCTCCCACCACGAGCCGATTGCGCTGCATGCTCATCGCGGCGGAAACGCCGAAGACGATCGCGGCAGCCGCTTCGACCGCGACCAGCACCGCAGCCAACGCCAAGGGGCGACTGCTCGGTCGAACCGCGGCCACCGTCACACAGTACGAGGCGGAAACCTGGCACGCGAAAGCTGATTGATAGCGAACGCCGCTGGGTAAGGGTTTTCGAGCTCAGCCAGTCCAGCAGAGGGCTCGCGCAGCTCGATCAGAATGTGAGGGAGCCAACGCTCAAAACTCTTGTATTGCCTGTCGATACTTGAAAGTCTTGGACAGGTTGAGCCCCTCAGTGTAGAGGACCCTTGATGTGCCCGGGTTCTCGGGGGTCGGTTCACCGGGGCCGGGGTAGCAAAGTTAGGAGTGAGTACGCCATGGATTGGCGCCATAAGGCCGCCTGTCTGGATGAGGATCCGGAGCTGTTCTTCCCGATTGGGAACACCGGCCCCGCCCTTCTCCAGATTGAAGAGGCCAAGCAAGTCTGCCGGCGGTGCGAGGTTAGAGACGCATGCCTGCAGTGGGCGCTGGAAGCAGGTCAGGATCATGGTGTCTGGGGCGGTCTGAGTGAGGACGAGCGCCGGGCGCTGAAGCGCCGCGCCGCGCGAGCAAGGATTCGTACCGCCTAGCGAGCGACTTCCAGCAGCACGAAGCGCCGGGGTCGATGGCCTCGGCGTTTCGCTTGTCCTACCACTCGCACGTCGAGCCCCGCAGGCCTTCGCTCGAGGCCCGTTCACGGAGCTCAGGGCGTGCCTCTCGGGGCTCGATGTCGAAGTGGGCGCTGACCCGGGTCAGGACTGATGGTGTGGGTCACGCACGTGGGTGACCTGATCCCAGACGAAGGTGACATCGGCGCCGCCCGGCCGGCACCACAAGCTGGATGTTGTCGCCGCCGCCGCCGGCTCCGTAGTTAACAGTCCAGGAGTCATCGATCGCGACCTTGTACTCGTAGGTCCTTCCGGGAGCGAGAACGTGGCCTTCCAAGCCCGTCGGCTCAGGTGTCGAAGGTCAGATGGCTGGCCGCACAGGCCGGATCCCAGTCACCGTTGGCGCCGCTGAAAGCGGGTTGGGCTGGCAGCCGATCTCGGTCTGGAGCGAGCCCGCCACGGTCACGCTGTCGACCAGCGGCTGCTGGTTCGGTCCGGGTGACCGTTCGGACGGCACTGATCACCTGAGTGCCATCTGGCTCCGTGAGGATCGCCCGGTAGCTGGATCTCCGTGCCGACCGGCACCGTTGCCAGATTGTCGACGTAGGTGTAGACCGGCGAGATGCTGTCGGTGGTCAGCGTCTTCCACGTCGCCGCCGTTCAAGCTGCGCTGGATCCGCACCACATGGGTCGCCCGCTCCGGATCGGCGGTCAGCTCGTACCTCGATGGTGCCGAAACGTTGGCGCCCTCGGCGGGCGCCTCGATGGTCAGCCGCGGCGCCGGGACGATGGCGCTGCTGCGGTGCGCTGACCGCTGGTGTGGCCGGCGTTGTCCCGCACCACCGCGCGGTAGGTGACCCGCGTGCCGTCGGCGATGGAGCTGACGTCGTGGAACACCCGGTACGGCCGCGTGTCATCGGTGCCGATGGACTTCCACTTCCCATTGCCTACCTTGGCGTAGAAAGTCACCTCGTTGAACGAGGAGCCCTCGACGTCGGCCGAGACCAGCATCCGCGAGTTCGCCTCCGCCGCAGCGCCGCGCGTCCTCGAGTCGAGATCCGACGGCGCCGCCTTCGGACCGCGGCATCCGCTCGGCCGACTCGTACACCACCGTCGACAGCGCCGGCATGGTGAGGGACAGGCTGCCGGCGCCGTCCGAGGTCAGGATTGCGGTCCAGTGCCGTAGACCAGTTCGTAAGCCGCCATTGCGCACATAGGTCGGGATCTTTGCGGTCTGCTCCCCCTCGCTGTTGTTGAGCGCCACGACGTACTCGCGCTGCTGGCCGTGGTCGATCCGCGAGAAGGCGTAGATCCCCGGGCCGTCACTGGCGTAGCGGTGCTGGTGAGCACCGTCCCGCAGTGCTGGGTGATCCGTGGCGAGCTCGAGCCAGATCCGGCGATCTTGGTGTACAGCGGATGATCGGGGTTGAAGTTGTCCTGCGCATGGGTCCGCGGCGGTGCCCAGCAGGTCGTCGTCCAGATACTCCGGCACCTGGCTGGCGAACATCGACTGCCGGGCGAACTGGTCACCACCGGTACCGGTGAAGCCCTGCTCGTCGCCGTAGTAGATCACCGGGTTGCCGCGGGAGAAGTACATCAGCTCGTGCGCGAGCCGGTCGCGGGCCAGCAGCTCGTCCTCAGGCGCGCCGGCGTTGTCCGCTGTCGACGAAGTATCCGATCCGCCCCATGTCGTGGTTACCGAGGAAGGTCGGCAGCTGGTAGACGTTGGAGTCCGCGTCGGTGTACCAGTCGTCATTGAGGAACAGCGTCTCGAGCTGGATCGGTCGGCCTGGCCCTTTGAGGCGAAGTTGCGCGCCGCGTCCTGGAACGGGAAGTCAAGCACGGCCTGCATCTTGTTCCGGGTGGTGTATTGCGACGTGAACGGCCGGGAGGTGTCGAACACCTCGCCGAACATGAAGAACTCGCTCTTGCCCTGGCTGCGGGCGTAGTCAGCACCTCAGGCCCGAACCGCTGCCAGAACTCGTCGTTGACGTGCTTCATGGTGTCGATCCGGAACCCGTCGATCCCCATCTCGCCGATCCAGGTCTTGTAGACCTCGATCATTCCGTTCACCACCGTGGGGTGCTCGGTGAACAGGTCGTCGAGACCGAAGAAGTCGCCGTAGTAGGAGTCCTCGCCGGCGAATGTCGTGTTGCCCGCGGTTGTGGTAGAGCGTGACGTCATTGAGCCAGCTCGGGACCTTGAGGTTCTGCTCACCCGCCTCGAGCACGGGTGTGTACGGGAAGGACGTCTTCGGGCTCAGCGGCGGGAAGGTATTGCTGCCGGCGTAGTCGCGGTCGTCGAACGGCAGTCCCAGAGCAGTCCGATACGGCTCGACGTCCTTGGGAACGTACGCGGTCCGCGCACCCTCCTCGTAGCCGATCACATCGGCGGTGTGGTTGGTGATGATGTCGAAGTACACCTTCATCCCGCGCCCGTGCGCTGCGTCGACGAGCGTCACGCAACTCCTCGTTGGTGCCCAGGTGCGGGTCGATCTGAGTGAAGTCGGTGACCCAGTAGCCGTGATATCCGGCAGACGGGCCGTCCTCGAGCTGGACCGCCTTGTTCTTGAAGCTCGGGGTGAGCCAGATCGAGGTGGTGCCGAGCCCCTGGATGTAGTCGATCTGGTCCAGCAGTCCTTCGAGGTCACCGCCGTTGTAGAAGCCGCGGGAGGTGGGATCGAAGCCGTGTTCCAGGCGCGTCCCGGGAATTCCGCCAGTGTCGTTAGTGGTGGCGCCGTTCTCGAACCGATCGGCCATGACGAAGTAGAAGTTCTCGTCGGTGACCGGCGCGCGAAGGGAGTGCGGCTGCCGGGGAGCTTCCCAGTCGCGTTGCCATGTGGCGGTTTCTCGGTCCAGACCTCTTCGCAGCGACACCTCGCTCCGATTTAGCGGGTTCTGCGCTCGCCATGCTGACCGGGACGGTCGCGACCGTGGCAGCCAGACTGCCGACGAGCAACGCAATACCAGCGCGACGTAGGGACATGGAACTCCTCTGCACTGAGGCGAGGTGGGAGTCTGGCTCAGCGAACAATGTGTCAGAAAGGGTGTCAAGCAACCCGACGGGACCGAGCTGCAACGATTTCGCGACGATCCGGCTATTTCAGCGACGAAGGTCACGGAAAGTAACGGCGCCGATCAGATCGGGATTTCGACGACGGCGCGCGTCCCGGGACCGCTCGGGCTGCGGTCCGAGTTCGAAGACTGCCCTCCATCTCCGCCGACCAGCGTGTCCACGATGGACAGGCCGAGGCTGCGTGATTGACGCCAGTCGAAGTCCGGCGGCAGGCCTCGACCGTCGTCGCTGATCTCCACCCGCAACTTGCCGTCCGCCAACGGATCGGCACCACCCGCACCTGGCCGGGCGTGTCGGCCAGCCCATGCTCGACCGCGTTCTGACACAGCTCGGTGAGGACGATCGCCAGGCTCGTAGCCACGTCGGCCGAGACCACCCCGAAACTGCCCCGACGCACCGCGGACACTCCGCCTTCGAAGGCTGCGACGTCGCCCACCATCCGCAGCAGGCTGTCCGCAACCCGGTCGAACTCGACGGTCTCGTCGAAGGTCTGGGACAGCGTCTCGTGGACGATCGCAATCGAGCCACCCGGGACATGGCGTCGGTGAGCGCAATCTGTGCCTCGGCCGAAGAGATCCGGCGCGCCTGCATGCGCAGCAGGGCGGCCACCGTCTGCAGGTTGTTCTTCACCCGATGGTGGATCTCCCGGATAGTGGCGTCCTTGGTCACCAGCTGGCGCTCCTTGCGCCGCAGATCGCTGACGTCGCGGCACAGCACGATGGCGCCGACTCGCTCCGCGCCATCGATCAGAGGCATGACGCGGACCATCAGGTGCGCCTCACCTGCCGACCAATTCCGTCCGTCGGGCATTACGCCCGGACAGCACCGAAGCGATCGAGTCGTCCACCGGTCCGGGACCGGCGGGGAGCAACGCGGCCGTCAAGGTCGGCAGGTGCTCGTCGACCAGGTCTCCGATCAGTCCGAGACGCCGGTACGCGCTCAAGGCGTTCGGGCTCGCGTACTCCACCGCACCCGCTGCATCGATTCGAATGAATCCATCCCCGACCCGGGGGCTGAACGCCAAGACGGTCGCCGTCACCGGGCATCGGAAACGCCCCGACGGTGATCATCCGGGCCAGCTCGGCGGCAGTGCCGAGGTAGGCCTGCTCCAGGAGCTCGGCGCGCGCACGCCGAGGAGACTGGTGTGCTGCTCCACCACCGCAATTACCCGGCCGCCGACGCTTGACCGGAATTGCGTGGCTATCGACCGGCAGCCCGGCGGCAGCTTGCCTTCGCTGGTCCGCGTGATCTCGCCGGTGACGAAGGCGCCTGAGACACCAGATGTTCCGGCGCAGTATGCGATCAGGTCACCCGACCACGTCGTCGAACAGCGACTGTCGGACCGGTGTTCGGCCGGATCTGCGCCGCCGCCCAAAAGACGTTCTCATCGCGGTCGGCCACCCACAGCACCAGGTCGGAAAACACAAATCAGCGAACAGCTGCCACTCCGAGACCAGCAGCCAGAGCCACTGCCGCTCGGCTTCGGAGAGATCGGTGTGCTGACCGATGACCTCCGACATGGACGGCATGTTGCAACCCTAATAACGTGCGGTGCAGCGGCCACACGATCTAGTGGCCCCAGTGGAAAGGCTGGACATGAGCAA
>CAWEGC010000021.1:0-20370 GCA_963808495.1 uncultured Actinomycetota bacterium | reverse complement strand
TCGCCAAGGTGGCCAATGCTCTTGCTGCGCCGACGGCCGTTCAGTGCCGCAACTCGGGCGGCGCCTGCCCGAAGAAGGTGTCGGTGAAGCCTGCTCCGCCCCCGATCGGCGGGGACGTACCAGGCTTCCTCGCCGCCGGCGACCTGCCGCCTGTTGCCCAAACGGCCTCCTTGTGGGTGGGCGATGTTCCCGACGTCCCTCGCGCGGGCTTCGCGGGCTCTCAGTGTGAGAACGTCGACTGGGCCAAGTCGCCGGCCAGCGCTCGGACGGCCCGTACGTACCTTCTCGACCAAGGCCCGGATCCGGCGTTCGGGCTGGACGAGATCATCCTGACGATGAAGAACGACGCGACGGCCAGGAAATTCGTTGCCAACCTTCGGACGACTGTCGAGAAGTGTCCCAAGCGCAAGCTCACGGCCAGCGTGCGTTCGCCGAAGTCCATCTCGGCCTCCGGTGCGGGAGGAAAGAAGGTCGAGGGCTGGGCGGTCACGGTGACTCAGAAGGTGAGCAATGGCTCCCTGAAATATCGCCTGGGTGCGGTGGCCGCCGGCCCGAAGGTGGTCTACACCTTCCTCAGCCCCAAGGGAAAGCTGGATCTGAGCGACGAAGAGTGGCGCATGGTGGCCGTTCGCGCCGGGCAGCGCGCCACTCAGGTCAACTAACTAAGCAGCGGGAAAGAGCTACCGAGCCTCAGCGGCGAGCTCGCTCATCACGTCCCGCATCAGCTGCGGCGGTCTCGCTCGGCGTCTTGCCGACCTTGACCCCGGCCGCCTCCAGCGCCTCCTTCTTGGCCGCGGCGGTGCCCGACGAGCCGGAGACGATGGCGCCGGCATGGCCCATGGTCTTGCCCTCCGGAGCGGTGAACCCGGCGACGTAGCCGACCACCGGCTTGGTCGACGTTGGCCGCGATGAATTCTGCTGCCCGCTCCTCGGCGTCGCCGCCGATCTCGCCGATCATCACGATCGCGTCGGTGTCCGGGTCGTGCTGAGAACGCCTGCAGCGCGTCGATGTGGGTGGTCCCGATGACCGGGTCGCCGCCGATGCCGACCGCCGAGGAGAAGCCGATGTCGCGCAGCTCGTACATCATCTGGTAGGTCAGCGTGCCCGACTTGGAGACCAGGCCGATCCGGCCTGCCTTGGTGATGTCGGCCGGAATGATGCCGGCGTTGGACTGGCCCGGGCGAGATCAGGCCCGGGCAGTTCGGGCCGATCAGTCGGGTCGAGGAGCCTTGGGAGAGCGTGAAGAACTCGGCGGTGTCCTTGACCGGTACGCCCTCGGTGATCACCACGGCCAGCGGGATCGCGGCACTCGATCGCCTCCACCACCGCAGCCTTGGTGAACTTGGCCGGCACGAAGATCACCGTCACGTTGGCCCCGGTGGCTTCGACAGCCTCAGCCGACGGAGTTGAAGACCGGCACCGCCGCCTGCATCGAACTCGACCGACCTGACCGCCCTTGCCGGGGGTGACACCGCCGACGATGTTGGTGCCGGACGTCAGCATTCGCTGGGTGTGCTTGCGGCCCTCGGAGCCGGTCATGCCCTGGACGATGACCCTGAGATTCGGAATTCAGAAAGATTGCCATCTCGATTACGCCCCTCAGCTCGCCGCCAGCTGGGCTGCCCGGCGGGCCGCACCGTCCATCGTGTCGACCTGTTCCAGCCCCGGCAGGTCCGGCGTCCGTGAGGATCCTGCCGCCCCAGTTCGGCGTTGTTGCCGTCGAGCCGGACCACCAGTGGCACGTCAACGTGCTCGTCCCGGCTGGCCAGCAGCTCGAAGGCCTGCACGATCCCGTTGGCGACCGCGTCGCAGGCGGTGATGCCACCGAAGACGTTGACGAACACGCTCTTCACCTGCTCGTCGCCGATGATGATCTCCAGGCCGTTGGCCATCACCTCCGCGCTGGCGCCGCCGCCGATGTCGAGGAAGTTGGCCGGCTTGGGCGAACCAGGCGAACTCCTCCCCGGCGTACGCGACGACGTCGAGCGTGCTCATCACCAGGCCGGCGCCGTTGCCGATGATGCCCGACGCGAGCCGTCGAGCTTCACGTAGTTCAGGTCCTTGGCCTTGGCCGCTGCCTCCAGCGGGTCCTCGGCCGACTTGTCGGCCAGCGCATCGTGCTCGGGGTGCCGGAAGTCGGCGTTCTCGTCCAGCGACACCTTGCCGTCCAGCGCGATCGATCTGTGCCGTCGCGCGGTCTTGACCAGCGGGTTGACCTCGACCAGCGTGGCGTCCTCCTCCGTCGTACACCTTGCTCGAGCAGCTGCAGCACGCCGGGCGATCTCGGCCGCGTCGTCGTCCGTCGAAGCCGGCGGCGGTCGACGATCTCGTCCGCCTTGGCCTGGTCGATGCCGGCGTTCGGGTCGACCGGGACCCTGCGCCAGCGCCTCTGGCCGCTCGACCGCGAGGGTCTCGATGTCCATGCCGCCCTCGCGGGAGCACATGGCCAGGTAGCGGCGGTTGGCCCGGTCGAGCAGCAGCGAGAAGTAGTACTCCTCGGCGATGTCGGCGCCCTCGGCGATCATCACGGTCTTGACGACGTGACCCTTGATGTCCAGGCCGAGGATCTCCTCGGCTCGGGCGGCGGCCTCGTCCGGGTGTCTTGGCGATCTTGACCCCGCCCGCCTTGCCGCGGCCGCCCGTCTTGACCTGCGCCTTGACCACAACCACCGGGGTGCCGAGTTGGGCTGCGGCCGCTCTTCGCCCCCTGCCGGCGTGGTCGCGGTGACGCCGCGCAGGACGGGCACGCCGTACGCCTCGAAGATGTCACGCGCCTGGTACTCGTACAGATCCACACTGACCTCCCTGCTCTCTGAGACGAAGGCTCGAGCAGAAAACGAGCCTAATGGTCGCCCAGGCCGAGCGGCGGAGGAGGTCAGGGAAGTGGGCAGTCACCGTGCCGGCGGGACGTCGGCCCGTACCCAGTCCACGACTTCGGCCATCCAGAGCCTGGCGCGAAGACCGCGGCCGACGCCCATCGCTGCCAGTGGCGCGCGATCCGCCTCTGGGATGATGCCGCCGCCGAAGACGACGATGTCGTCGGCTCGCCTCAGCCTTCAGCAGGTCGACGATCCGCGCGAACAGCGTCATGTCCGCGCCGGAGAGCACCGAGAAGCCGATCGCGTCAGCGCCTCGGTGAGCGCCGTGCGCATGATCTGTTCCGGGCGTCCGGCGCAGCCCGGTGTACATCACTTCGATGCCGGCATCGCGGAGGGCTCGGGCCACGACCTTCGCGCCGCGATCATGACCATCGAGTCCAGGTTCGGCGACCACGATCCGCAGCGGCGCGGAATCTGCGCCGCTCGGCAGTACCGACGTCGCCGACATCGCGCTGCTCCGCGGCCATGGGACCAGCGTAGTGCCGCAGTACTCTGGCCGCGTGACGAACAGGGCCGCTGGTGGCGTCTTGGGATGGATCCGTGGGCTGCCTCGAACGGCCTCTGGACTTGCCGTCGAGGTGGCCTGGATCAGCGCACACCTGACCATGTATCCGCGGGGAATCCTGGCCGAACCGAAGCGAAAAGGATGCCCCGGGCGCGCTCTCTCGCGCTTGAGCCCACAGCAGCGGGCGATCGTGCACGAAGGGGTCGAGGTCGCATCGACGCCGATCCTGCTATCCACGGCATCGTGGACAACTATTCGGTCTTCGCCGTGCTCAACCGGGCCCTCCGCCGCCGAGGTTTCCGCAACCTTGCCCTGGTTGACTATGGGCGGCTCACGGGTGACGTTCGTGGAGCGGCATAAGAGCTGGTGGTGGCGATCGAACAGGCCGACCGCGAATCCGGTTACGAACGCATCGATGTCATCGGGTACAGCCTTGGCGGTCTGATCGCCCGCGACTACGTTCAGCGCCTCGGCGGCGAGCACCGGGCGGACTCTCTGATCACCCTTGGCACCCCATACTCCGGGCACGCTGCTAGCCCGCGCTGGACAAGCGCTGCCGTTGGCCGCCAGCTGGCGCCAGGTTCGGAGCTACTAACGAGCTCGCCGAACTCTGCAACCCACCTCTTCGACCCGGTCTCGCGCCGTCTACAGCGACCTCGACCATGTCGTGGTGCCCAGCCGGAACGCCCGAATTGACCATCCGGACCTCAGTGCGCGCAACGTCGCAGTACGCGGCGTCGGCCACCTCTCGATGCCCAACAACGGCCGGATCGCCTTTCAGATCACCTCGGCGCTGCGTGAGCTCCACCCGCACAAAGGATCGTCGCTGGTGAGAGGAACCTGGACTTGGCTCAACCGAGTAACGCCAACGACACCAGCTCTCACATTGTGGTGAGTCGGTTTGAGGTTTGGTTATCAGTCCGTTATGTTCTCCTCAGCGTCTGAATCTCGGGAATCGAAGCGGATGTCCACGTTGCCGGACCGGGTCAGCCCCCGTGCTGCCCGATCGAGCAGCGGGCCGACGGCGGCCGCTTCGCTATGCTCCGCCGCGCGCTGACAGATGGTCGACGGTGAGGAGCTTGTCGGTGGCAGCACAGTCCAGGCGTCCTGCGCGCCGGGCGTTCGCTGCGATCTCGATGCTGAGGAGCGCCGGGGCTGGCTCTCACACGGTCTTGCTGCTCTTGTGGTGTCCGGTTCGGGTCTGGCCGTCGCAGGGTCAGTGGCTCTACCACGAACGCCCAGACGTCGAACACCGTGGATGGACCGATCGATTCGACGGTCACCCTCGGCGACCGCCAGCCGCTGCAGCCGCAGCTGACCGACAAGGCTGCTGGCCAGAAAAAGGTCACGGATTCAGCGAGCCTGAGCGCATTCGCACCCAGGGCGCAGGAGGTCCACGAATCCTCCCGCACAGCCGAGATCCGCATGGCGATCGTCAATGAAAGAGCCGCGCAGCGGGCCGAGAATCTGTCCAAGATCGCCGAGGACGTCGCGCGCGCGGCTCGGGCCGCAGGCACCGACGCTCCAGCGAGAGCCTTGCCGCGGGCGACCGCGCGGTCCAAGAGGCAGCCTTGCAGCTGCTCAGGAGCGGCTACGCCGCGCGATCGCTGAACGTATCGCCGCGGAGAGCAAGCGGCGCCGAGACGAGCGGGCCGTTCGAAGCTCCCGCACATCGACACGAGGCCTCAGCACCAGCACTGGCAGTGTTCCGGCTGGTAGCTCCGCCGTTTCGCCGGTCCCCGGTGCGGTGATCGGTGCGCTTCTTCGGCCAGTACGGAATGTGGTCCAGGTACCACATGGGCCTGGATTTCCGGGCCGCGTACGGCACGCCGATTGGCGCGGTCAAGTCGGGTGTCGTGCTCTACGCCGGCAACTCGGCGACTGGGCCGGCAACGACGTCGCCCTGAGACACGCGGACGGTATGACCACCATGTCGTCCGATATGTCATCGATCGCGGTCGGTTCGGGCCAGTCGGTACAGGCCGGCCAGATCATCGGCTACGTCGGGACAGTCGGGCCGGGCCTTCGGCGCTCATTTGCATTTCGAGCTCTACCCGGTCGGGGGGAAGTACGGCGACGTCTACAGTGCCATCAACCCCCAGCCCTGGCTCAACGCGGCCGGTGTCAATACTTACTAGGGCCAGCCGACTTTCTCGCGGGAGATTCAGACCACCTGATCCAGTGGTCTAGCCAAGATTTTGCTCTTCGTTATCTTTCCGTTATGGTTCTGGACGTTTGATCGCTAGACCACTCGGGGCCCAATTCAGGCAGAAGCACCGTACGACTTCTGGCCGGAGGCACGCCCTGCCCCCGTCGTACGAGGAGAGCCTGACTTGGCCAGAGCCACGCAGCACGCTTCCGCGCGCCGCGCGACCCCTGCCAGCACCTTGGACAGGCTCCACCGCCAAGCCGGAGCCTTCCAGCGCTCGGACCGCCATGGCGCCCGCCGAGCCCTGATCGAGGACATTCGTCAGGACAAGAAGGGCTGGGCACAGCACGGCATCGCCGCGCTGGCAGTTTCGGTGCTCGGCCTCGGTGTGGCTGGCTCCGTCGCGTTGACGGGAGCCGCTCAGCCTCAAGACCCCGGAGATGCCCGGCCGAAGGTGGAAGTATCAGTGCAGCCGGGGGTGGCGATGCCATCGGGGTTCGAGCGGGACGCGTCCAACAGTCGCGACGAGGCCCGCCGTGCGCTCAGTCCCGAGAAGATCAGCAGCCGAACTGAGCAACGAGCGGAGTCCCTGACCAAGGCCGACAGACAGGTCGACAAAGCAGCTCAGGACAAGGCTTCCAAGCCAGAGAAAAGTCGCTGAAGGATGCTTCGAAAGCCGCCCAGAAGCAGGCAAAGCTCATTGCTGCCAACCGGTCAGCGAAAGGCGGCAGTGCCGGTAGCCGCTCCGCAGGGGCTGCTTCCCACGCCAGTGACGCGACGGGTGGCGGCAAGTCCTGTTTGCCGATGACTGGCGGCTACACGATCGCCGCCCGCTTCGGCCAGGTCGGACCCTGGGCTCGTTACCACACCGGAATCGACTTCTCTGCTCCGGTCGGCACTCGCATCCACGCTCCGGCTTCCGGCGTCGTCATCAACGCCGGAAGTGGACCCGCCAGCGGATGGGCCGGCACGTACGTCGCCATTCGCTACGCCGACGGCAGTCAGTCGCTCAGCGCTCACATGTCGTCGGTCTCGGTGGCCGTCGGCCAGACCGTGTCGGCCTGCCAAGTGGTCGGCGCGGTCGGCATGACTGGCCGCACCTTCGGGCCGCACCTGCACTTCGAGATCTACCCGGCCGGCACCTCGCCCGGCGACATCTACAAGGCCGTGGATCCGGCGCCGTGGCTGCGCAGCCGTGGCCTGAACCCGTAGCCACGTTGCATTGCGTCTTTAAAGCTTCTCCAGAGGGGCGTGCTTCAGCGAGAGCCGCTTGATCCCGGCGGAACCGAAGTCGACGTCGGCCTTGACGTCCTCGCCGGACCCTGATGTGGCGACCACCTTGCCCATGCCGAAAGTGGTGTGCAGCACCCGGTCGCCGGCCACCAGGCTGGGGATGCGCCGCGCCTGCTGCCGGCCGGCGCCGAAACCGACAGTATTGCGCCACTGCTGATGGGCAGTGTCGCGGAAGTGTTGCGCCAGGTGCTCACCGCGCGCTCGGTGCGTCGCCAATCGATGAGCTGATCGGGGATCTCGTTGAGAAAGCGGCTGGGCGGGTTGTGTTGCGGCGCTCCCCACGCGGCGCGGACGATCGCCCGCGACAGGTAGAGATGTTGGCGGGCGCGGGTGATGCCGACATAAGCGAGCCGCCGCTCCTCCTCGAGCTCGTCGGGGTTGGACAGTGCCCGCTGATGCGGGAACACGCCGTCCTCACAGCCGGTCAAGAACACGTTGTCGAATTCCAGTCCTTGGCGGTGTGCAAGGTCATCAGCGTCACCACGCCCGAATCCGCGCCGTCCGAGGCGGTCGGGATCTGGTCCGAATCGGCGACCAGAGCCACTCGCTCCAGGAAGGCGCCGAGTGAGGGATCTGGTTCGGGCGCTCCGGCCGCCAGCTCGAGGTCCTCGCTCGGGCGGTCCTCGGCGATCGGTGTGCTGGGGCCGAGCGGTCGTGCTCCAAGACCCCGAACTCCGAATACAGCTCGGGCTCGACCTCGGCGGCTGCCACTCCGGTGACGAACTCCTGCGCCACCGCGACCAACTCGACCAGATTTTCCAGGCGGGTCTGATCCTGCGGGTCGACAGAGGTCTTGAGCTCGTTCAGATAGCCTGACTTCTCCAGCACGCTGGTCAGAATCTGATCGGCCGGTACCCCGGCCGCGACCATCCCTTCATGCTGGTCGAGAAGCTCCGCGAAGCCTTGCAAGAGGCGGACTGAGCGGCTGGCCAACCCGGGGATCTCGTCGACCCGGCGCAATGCCTCCCCGAAGGTGATCCTTAGCCGGGTCGCCAGCTCGGCCACCGCCGCCTCCGCGCGGTCGCCGATGCCGCGTTTGGGCACGTTGAGGATTCTGCGGACTGACACATCGTCGGCGCGGTTGGAGATCGCCCGGAGATACGCGATCGCGTCGCGGACCTCCCGACGCTCGTAGAAGCGGACACCGCCGACCACCTTGTAGGGCAGCCCTACCCGGATGAAGACCTCCTCGAATGCACGCGACTGAGCGTTCGTCCGATAGAACACCGCCGCGTCGCGATACCGACCCCCGCCGGCATCGCTGAGCCGATCGATCTCCCCCGCGACGAACTGGGCTTCGTCGTGCTCTGAGTCCGCGACGTACCCCACGATCTGGGCCCCGTCGCCTGCATCCGACCACAGGTTCTTCGGTTTGCGGCCCGCGTTCTGCCCGATCACCGCATTGGCCGCGGTCAAGATCGTCTGGGTGGACCGGTAGTTCTGCTCGAGCAAGACCACCCGGGCACCCGGAAAGTCGGAATCGAAGTCATTGATGTTGCGGATCGTGGCGCCGCGGAAAGCGTAGATCGACTGATCAGAGTCGCCGACCACCATCAACTCGGGTGGGGGAATGTTCTGAGATGGGGAATCAGCCGGGTCCTCCCGCAGCCCGTCGACCTCGGCGGAGCACAGCTCGCGGATCAGCGCGTACTGGGCGTGATTGGTGTCTTGGTACTCGTCCACCAGAACGTGTCGAAATCGCCGCCGGTACTGCTCGCGCAGGTCCGGAAAAGCCTGCATGAGATGCACCGTGGTCATGATCAAGTCGTCGAAGTCGAGGGCATTGGCGGCGATCAGCCGCCGCTGGTATTCGCCGTACGCCGCTGCGTAGGACTCCTCGGCGGGCGACCGTACCCGCGCACCAGCCGACTCATGGTCGACGAGATCGTTCTTGCAGGCAGAGACCCAGTTGAGAATGCCGCGCACCGGGAAGCGCTTCGGATCGAGATCGAGATCATTGGCCACGAGCTGCATCAGCCGCTTCGAGTCGGCGTCGTCGTAGATCGAGAAGGTCCGTGACAAGCCGAACCGAGCGATCTCCGACCGCAAAATGCGGACGCAAGCCGAGTGGAACGTCGAAACCCACATCAGCTTGGCCCGATTGCCGACCAGATCCATCACCCGGCCGCGCATCTCGGCCGCCGCCTTGTTGGTGAACGTGATGGCCAGAATCGAGCCGGGATGCACCCGCCGTTCACTGACCAGGTAGGCGATCCGCCGAGTCAGCACACGGGTCTTGCCCGACCCGGCGCCGGCCACCACGAGCACCGGGGCGCCCTCGTGCAGTACCGCCTCCCGTTGTGGCGGATTGAGGCCGACCAGCAACTTGTCGCCGCTGAGCCGAGACTTCGATCGTGAGCGAGGCATGGTGACCTCCGGAAACGAAGCGTCGGCGTACAGATCGGGGACGGCCGCCGGAACCGGCTCGAGGTGAGGCGTGCTGGTCATGTCTGAACCACCCTAGACGCAGTCGGGGACACGGCCCGGTCTGCCTCGCCGGGCGTCATCGGCAGGTCCGGGCTGGTCGACCGTTCACGGGCTAGATTGGATCGCATGCTGGTCCGGCGCATCTCGGTGCGCACCATCCTTCGACGCATCGTGCTGGCCGTACTGGCCGTCCAGGGCGTGACACTGGCGGCCCTGGCCGTGGTGGACTACCGGCGCAAACGCCATCGCGTACCGGCGAGATTTCCCCGCATCCCACCTCGGTCGGTCACCGCCGGCGGTTCGGAGGTGACGGTCTACACCTACGGCGAAGACCTCTACGCCGACATGTTGGACGCCATCCGCCAAGCCAAGTCGCGGATCTTCTTCGAGACCTTCATCTGGAAGGGCGATGCTGTCGGTCAGGCGTTCAAGACGGCTCTGATCGAAGCGGCCGACCGGGGTGTCAAGGTCTATGTGGTGTACGACGAGTTCGCCAATCTTGTCGTGCCGCAGTCGTTCTTCGCGCTGCCGACGAACATCGCCGTCCGCGCCCACCCGGTGGTTGCCAGTGGCTTGCGCTTCCCGCGCAACAGCGGGCGTGACCACCGTAAATTGCTGGTCATCGACGATCTGGTCGCCTTCCTCGGCGGCTACAACATCGGGTCTCTGTACGCGACCGACTGGCGCGACACCCACGCCCGGCTCACCGGCGACATCGTCTGGGACGTCCAGAACGCGTTCATCGACTATTGGAACCTGTTCACTGGACGACGTCGGGCCGCGCTTCCCGATTTCGGCACTCGGAGCTGGCAGCCGAACATTCGGATCCATCGCAACATCCCGCGCAACATGGTGTATCCCATTCGCGGCATGTACCTCGAGGCCATCGACCGCGCCGCGCACCACATCTACCTCACCCACGCCTACCTGATCCCCGACCAGGACATGCTGGACGCCCTGGTCCACGCGGCAGGGCGGGGAGTCGACGTCCGGATCATCGTGCCGGCCGAATCCAACCACATCGTCGCCGACTGGCTGTCTCGCGGCTACTACGGCTACCTGCTGCGTCACGGAGTCCGGCTTTTCCTCTACCAAGGAGCGATGGTTCACGCCAAGACGGCAACCATCGACGGGCAGTGGTCGACCATCGGGACGGCCAACATCGACCGGATCAGCCTGCTGGGCAACTACGAGATCAATCTCGAGGTCTTCAACGCCGACGTGGCCAGCCAGATGGAAGAGATCTTCCGAATAGACTCCACGAACACCATGGAACTCACTCTGGCGACCTGGCAACGACGACATGCGATGGTGAAGTTCTCCGAGAAGGTCCTTACCCCGCTGCGCCCGCTGCTGTGACCAACGACCTCAGATCCAGGCCGCCGGGTTCGCCACCAGGGTCGACACGAACTCGGGCAGCTCACCGGAAGAGACGTGGGCCAAGGTGACGCCTTCGAGAATGGTTCGTTCAGAAGCCCGCAACGCGATCCAGACCTGCTGAAGCGCCGAAGCAGCGCCCGAGTAGTCCAGGTCTTCCGGACGACTGCCGCGGACGTTGGCGAGTTCGCCGTCGAGCGCCCGGATGACATCGGCGATGCTGATCTCTGCAGCCGATCGAGCCAACCGATAGCCACCCTCAGGGCCGCGCTGGCTGCGGAGCAGGCCGCCGCGGCGCAATTCGCCCAGAATGCTCTCCAGGTACTTGTTCGGTATGTGCTGCGCGGCCGACAGCTGCTCAACGGTGCGCGGGGCATCCGCCGCAGCCAGCTCCGACGCCGCCCGCAACGCGTAGTCCACCCGCGCCGATAACCTCACTTATCTGACCCTATCCGTGCCGGGAGATCAGACCAGGCGGCGATCGGTAGCCCAACGGGTGAGCTGGTGGCGATTCGACAGCTGCAGCTTCCGGAGCACGCTGCTGACATGGGTTTCGACAGTCTTGATCGAAATGAAGAGCTCCTTAGCGACTTCCTTGTATGCGTAGCCGCGCGCGATCAGGCGGAGCACCTCGCGTTCTCGCTGGGACAGTCGGTCGAGATCCTCATCGACCGTCGCCAGATCGATACTGCCGGAGAAGGCATCCAGCACGAAGCCCGCCAAGCGTGGTGAGAAGACGGCGTCGCCGTCGGCGACGCGGCGAATCGCGTCGATGAGTTCGGTGCCGTTGATCGATTTGGTGACGTAGCCCCGTGCGCCGGCTCGAATCACCCCGATGACGTCTTCGGCCGCGTCGGACACCGACAGCGCCAAGAACTTCTGGTCGGAGTTGGTCGCGTGCACCCTCCGCAAGACCTCGACGCCACCACCGCCGGGCAGGTGGACGTCGAGCAGTACCACGTCCGGCCGGGTGGCGAGGACGACCTGGACTGCCGACTCGGCGTCAGCGGCCTCGCCGACCACCGCGACGGCGCGACCGATCTCAGCCTTCACTCCGGTGCGAAACATCGCATGGTCATCGACTACGACAACCCGGGACGGGCCGCGAGGCCGCTGATCTGTGGACACTGGGTTGTCGGCCGGCGTCGGTTGGGGCGGCGTTGCTGCAGGCGTACTCATAACGTGATCTCCAGTCGTACTTCGGTACCCTCACCAGGGCGGGAACGGACGCTGGCGTTGCCACCGTGCCGCTCCATTCGGTCCAGAATGCTGCCCTTGACGCCCATCCTGTCCTCGCCGACGTCGTCGAGATCGAAGCCCTGACCGCGATCCCGTACGAACACCTCGACTCGGTCATCGTCGACCTCGGCGTAGACGTCGATCTTGTCGGCTCCCGAATGCTTGGCGGCATTGACGATCGCCTCGCGCACCGCTCGGACCAGTGCCTGCACCTGATCGGAGGTGTCGCAGTCTCCGACAACCACCACATCCACCGGAATGCCACGCTCGTCCTCGACTTCGGCGGCGGCAGCGGTGAGCGCTGCTCTCAACGTCGTTTCGGGCAGCTCCTCCTCGTAAAGCCAGGTCCGGAGTTCGCGCTCCTGACGGCGGGCGAGCTGTGAGACCGCCTTCGGGTCTTCGGCGTGCCGCTGAATCAGCGCCAAGGTCTGCAGCACCGAGTCGTGCAGATGAGCCGCCATGTCGGCGCGCGCATCGGCGCGGACCTTCTCGGCACGTGCCTGGTTGAGGGCTGCTCGGGACCGGTGCAGCCACGGCGCAAGAACGACCGCGAGGCCGGCCAAGGCGAGCGTGGTCATCGCCATCACCTCGGGCAGTTGTTCGATGTGACCCTCCTGCGCTAACACAATGCCGAAGGCGGCGCCAACGAGCCCAAGGCCGACGATGACCCGCACGAGCGCCGGCCAGCCGCCGCGGGCCACGAACGGCGCGAGCCACACCTTGCCGCCGGCTTCGGCTCGCCACTTCTTCTGCTGCGCGGAGTCGGCTTGTCGCCAGACCAAAGCTGCACCGGCGCAGGCGAAGGCCACCGGCCAGAAGAGTTGCTGGCTGACCCCGAAACCGCTCGTCTGCACCAACCAGAGCAGGCCACCGCCGAAGGCGACCAGCGCGACGAGCATCCCCCAGTCCACCCGCCGCCTCGGTCCCGACGGGCCACGGAGTCCTTTGCGGCTGGCCGCTTCCAGCCCAGGAGCCGTCGTGGTGGACTCCGGTGGCAGCAGCAGCCACAGCGCACCGTAGGCAATGACGCCGAGGAACTGGAAAATCAACAGCGCCACGAAACCGGCGCGAATCACCATCACCGGCCAGCCCAGGTGACGGGCGAGTCCCGTACAGACCCCACCCAGCATTGCGCCCTCGGCCACCCTGGTCGCGCGCCGATGCTCGGGGCCCGCGGCAGGCTCGGTGTGCTGCCGCGCCGCGAGCCCCGCCTCGCGCTGCGTGTGAATGTCCAACCGCTGCCCGTCAACAGGCCCGGGACGCGTCGGCAACTCTGCGTCGGTGGAAGGCTCTGGGTCGGTGGAGGGCTCCGGAACTGTCAGCGACTTCGGGCGCGGCGAATCTCCGTCAAGGCGTGGGGACGGGATGGCAGACATGTCTCCTCTAAGCGTCACACCGGCGGGCCTCACTCGCCAGCAGGGGGGACCCGGAGTTGACCCTCACCCTGGCCTGGCAACCCGACGCCTCCAGTCGCGGTCAGGGCGGCTGAGGGCCGGGAGCTTTTGGGGGTCGTCCCTGATGGTGTGATCCTAGCTCCGTCGGCAGGATTGAGCGGTGAGCTCGATGTGGACGATCCGCCGTAGCGCCACCGATAGCAAGCTGACCGGCCTGTGCGGTGGCCTGGCCCGGTACTGGGGCATCGACCCCACGCTCGTCCGGGTTGGCGCCGCCATGCTGGCGCTGAGCGGCGGGATCGGTGTGGTGCTCTATCTCGCCGGCTGGCTGTTGATTCCCCAGGACGGCAAGACGCAGGCCCGGGCGGACGAACTCTTCGGTCCACAGGTTCGCCGATGGTCGAAGGAAGTATGGCTGGCGATCGTGGTGATCGCCTGCGTCATCGCTTTCGCCATCTTCGGTGCAATGACACCCTTCGGAGTCGGGCCGGCGATCGTTCTCGCCGGAATCTGGTACTTCGGCTACTACAGGAATCACAAGCAGACCGGTGCGCCGCCCGCAGTCGACCCGCCGGATGGGCCGGACTACGAGTTCATCAGCTATCCGGGTCCGGCCACACCCTTCACGGAGGCTGCCGAGGCCTGGCGCCAGCGGATCGAGGAGCACGCACGGGAGCTATCGGCCCAAGGCGGGACATATCAGCAGAAGGACGGCCAGTCCGTGGATGCGGCCTCATGGCCGGCGTTGCCGGATGCGGCCTCATGGCCGGCGTTGCCGCCACCCGATGGCGCGACGGACCCGAGTCCGGCCGAGGTCGAACAAGAGCGGCATCGGGCGTTCCTGGCCGAGCCAGACCCGGTAGGCCTCTATTCACCACCAGCCGAAACGTCGACCCAGACCCTCACAGTGCTGAGGCGGCGGGACGCCCTTGCGGCGAGGCGGCTCCGATTGATCTGCTTGATCGTCCTGGGCCTCACGCTCTCCGGTCTGGGGGTGGCGAACTATCTCGGCGCAGGTGTGCCGCTCGCGGCGTTCTTCGGTGCGGCCCTGCTCGTCACGGGAATCACGCTGCTGGCCGCGGCATGGCTTGGCCGCGCTCGTGGCCTGCTGCCGCTGGGCATCCTGCTGCTGATCGGGCTCCTGGCCACATCGGTGGCCCAAACAGCCATCCAACATGACGAATGGACCCGGACGTTGCACAGCTACGCTCAGGTCGCCGAGCTGCCGCCTAACGGCGACAGCCGTGACATGGGTCGGCTGACCACCGATCTGAGCACGCTGAGACTTACCCGAGATGTCACCTATCGGGCGCATGTCGACCTTGGCACTCTTACCGTGGTCGTGCCTCCAGACGCGAGGGTCCGGGTCAACTACGCGATCGATTCGGGCATGGTCCAGGTCTTCGACACCGTGGTCGCGGCTGGTGCCGAGCTCCACGACACCGTCCAGCCGGATGGAACCGGGACCCCCACGCCGGTCCTCACTCTTGACTTGTCGGTTGACAGCGGGAAGATCGTGGTCCGACGATGAGACGGGTCGATGTGGTGGCGCTTGTCCTCGGCGTCGTGCTGACGGCGGTCGCCGTTATGTCGCTCTGGTCGACCCTTGTGGGCGCGATCGATTGGGGCATCGTTCAGATCGTTGCCCCGTTGGGACTCGTAGCCACGGGGATCGTCGGCTTGGCCCTCTCCCGTAATCGCACCTGATCATCCCCATGACACCGACAGGAAGGCGCGTTTCATGACCAGCCCATTCTCCTCACCGGCGCCCCGGAGACTTGAACGCAGTCGGTCCAATCGGGTTCTCGGCGGCGTCTGCGGCGGCGTGGCGACCTACCTCAACATGGACCCGACGTTGGTTCGGGTGCTGACGGTGGTGCTGACGCTGTTCACCGGAATTCCCGTCGTGGTCTACCTGGTGCTGCTGTTGGTCGTGCCGGAGGAAGGCTCGGATACCCCGCCCAATGCTCCGCCCGGATATTCCGGTCGCGCCGGCCAGACCATTCCCTCGACCAGGCCAGCAGCGGGCGATCCAGTCTGGGGGCCCACCGGTGCTCCGTGGGAGCAGCCCGCCCCGACTCAACCGCCACCTGCTCAGCCCGCAGCGGCCACACCTGCTCAGCCCGCAGCGGCCACACCTGCTGAGCCTGCGCCGCGTCCATCACCTGCTGAGCCTGCACCGGGCCCATCACCCGCCCCGCCGTCCACCGAGCAGCGTGAAGAGCCCAGGGAAGAGCCGCGCCCAAACGGAGAGTTTCGTTAGCAACCTTTTGATGGCATCTCAGGCGGAGCGCACAAGCTCGAGAAAGTAGCGGTGCACCCGGAGATCACCGGTCATCTCCGGGTGGAAACTTGTGGCCAGCACCGGGCCCTGACGGACCGCAATGACTTTGGTGCCTGCCCCGGGCACCGACACTTGGCCCACAACCTCGACGGCCTCACCCGCGCGCTCGACCCACGGGGCGCGGATGAAGACCGCATGCATGCGGCCCGGAATACCGAGCAGATCGACATCGGTCTCGAAGGAATCGACTTGGCGGCCGAACGCATTACGCCTGACCGTGATATCCAGACCGCCGAAGGTGCGCTGGTCCGCTGTGCCGTCCAGCACCTCATCGGCGAGCAGGATCATGCCGGCGCACGACCCGTACGCCGGTAGACCGCCGCGCAGTGCAGCGATCAGCGGGTCCCGGAGCCCGAAGACGACCGCGAGCTTGTCGATGGTCGTCGATTCACCACCCGGCAGGATGATTCCGTCGAGATGGTCGAGTTCGGCCGGCCGGCGCACCGGCCGGGCCTCGGCACCGCACTCGTTCAGCGCACCGAGGTGCTCGCGTACATCCCCCTGCAGGGCAAGGACACCGACCGTGGGCGCGCTCACCAACCGCGTTCAGCGAGCCGGTGTGGCTGCGGCAAGTCCGGCGTTGCTGAAGGCCCCGCCTGCGGCGGCGGGACGTTGATTCCGACCATCGCCTCGCCGAGTCCTCGGGAGACCTTGGCGATCACGTCCGGATCGTCGAAGAAGGTGGTCGCCTGCACGATCGCGGCAGCCCTCTCGGCGGGATTCCCGGACTTGAAGATCCCAGAGCCCACGAAGACGCCGTCGGCGCCCAGTTGCATCATCATCGCCGCATCGGCCGGAGTGGCGATACCGCCGGCGGTGAACAGCACCACCGGCAGCTTTCCCAGCCGAGCGACCTCGGCAACCAGCTCGTACGGTGCCTGCAGTTCCTTGGCGGCGACGTACAGCTCGTCAGGCGCCATCCCGGCGACTCGCCGAAGGTCGGCGCGGATCGCGCGCATGTGTGTGGTGGCATTGGAGACGTCTCCCGTGCCGGCCTCGCCCTTGGAGCGGATCATGGCCGCACCCTCGGAGATCCGGCGAAGCGCTTCGCCAAGGTTGGTGGCACCGCAGACAAACGGCACCCGAAACTGCCACTTGTCGATGTGATTCGCATAATCGGCCGGAGTCAGTACCTCGGATTCGTCGATGTAATCCACGCCGAGGGACTGGAGGACCTGCGCTTCGACGAAGTGGCCGATCCGAGCCTTGGCCATCACGGGGATCGACACCGCCCCGATGATTCGAGAGATCATGTCCGGATCGCTCATCCGCGACACTCCCCCTTGGGCGCGGATATCGGCAGGCACCCGCTCGAGAGCCATCACTGAGACCGCGCCGGCGTCCTCGGCGATCTTGGCCTGATCGGGGGTGACCACGTCCATGATCACACCGCCCTTGAGCATTTCAGCCATACCACGTTTGACGCGGGCCGTCCCGGTCGAGTTGCCGGTGGTGTTGTCGGACATGCGTTGCTTGACCTCTTTCTGATGCTTGGGCGAAGCAATCCTAGGTCGTGCGCGCGCCGGACTTCTGACTATTTTCGCCGCCGTCGGCTGGCGAGAAGCCAATCCTCGCGATGCCGTCGAGCGGACTGCTCTGTCACTCCCATTCGATGGTTCCGGGAGGTTTGCTTGTGATGTCGAGCACCACGCGGTTGACCTCCCGAACCTCGTTCGTGATTCGAGTGCTGATCCGCTCCAGCACCTCGTATGGCAGCCGGCCCCAGTCGGCAGTCATGGCGTCCTCGCTGGTCACCGGCCGCAACACGATCGGGTGCCCGTACGTGCGGCCGTCACCCTGCACGCCGACCGAGCGCACGTCGGCGAGGAGAACGACCGGAAACTGCCAGATGTCGCGGTCCAGCGCAGCGGCGGTCAGCTCGGCCCGGGCAATCGCATCGGCCTCGCGGAGGACCGACAACCGCTCACGGGTGACCTCACCGATGATCCGAATACTCAGCCCTGGGCCCGGAAACGGATGCCGCCAGACGATTCCCGGCGGCAGACCCAATTGCTCCCCCACCGCCCGCACCTCGTCCTTGAACAGAGTGCGTAGCGGCTCGATCAAGGAGAACTGAAGATCGTCGGGAAGTCCACCAACGTTGTGGTGGCTCTTGATGTTGGCCGCGCCTTCGCCCCCGCCGGACTCGACCACATCGGGATACAGAGTCCCCTGAACAAGAAATTCCACGTCGCCCGCTTCGCCCACGACTTCCCGCGCCGCAGCCTCGAATGTGCGGATGAACTCCCGGCCGATAACCTTGCGCTTTGCCTCGGGTTCGGTCAGTCCGGCCAAGGCGTACAAGAACCGATCAGCGGCGTCAACCACTTTGAGATCGACCCCGGTCGCCGCCACAAAGTCCCGCTCGACCTGCTCGGCCTCCCCCTTGCGCAGCAGTCCGTGGTCGACGAAGACGCAGGTCAACTGGCTGCCCACGGCTCGCTGGACCAGCGCAGCCGCGACCGCGGAGTCGACACCGCCGGACAGTCCACAGATCAGGTGCTTGTCCCCGACCTGCTGCTGGATCGCGAGCACGGCGTCGTCCACGATGTTCGCCGGCGTCCAGTCCGGCGTGCAGCCGGCGATGTCGTACAAGAACCGTTCCAGCACGAGCTGACCGGCCTGGGAGTGCAGCACCTCAGGATGCCACTGCACGCCCGCGAAACCACGGCCAGCGTCCTCGAAGGCGGCGACCGGGGCCCCAGCGCTGGTGGCCAGAGCGCGGAAACCGGCTGGCGCCGCGGCCACCGCGTCGCCGTGGCTCATCCACACTCGCAACGATGCCGGCAGGTCGGCCAGCAGGGTTCCCGGCTCAATGATCGTGGCCTGGGTACGGCCGAACTCACTCAATCCGGTACGGGCGACGTCCCCGCCCAGCGCCCGAGCCATGGCCTGGAAGCCGTAGCAGATGCCCAGCGTCGGGACGCCGGATTCGAAGAGGTCGGGGTTCACCTGCGGCGCCCCGGGCGCGTAGACCGACTGTGGGCCACCGGACAGGATGATCGCCTTGGGCCGGCGGGCGATCAACTCGGCCACCGGAGCGGTGTGCGGCACGATCTCCGAGTAGACCTTGGCCTCCCGCACGCGGCGTGCGATCAGCTGGGCGTACTGTGCACCGAAGTCGACCACCAGTACCAGGTCGTGCTCGGTCACCTCGCCCCTCCTTCCACTCGAAGGCAGAAGTCTAGAGGTCCAGCGGTAGTCACACCTCTAGGCGCGACCAAGATGCCGGAACGCGCGGACGACCACCACCAGCAGCGACGCGAACTGCCGTCCACTCATACCGTGGCTCGGAGCGACCGGTAAACCGCGTTGGGTGCCAACCGCCTGAACCTCGACGAACCGGTGAATCCCCTCACGACCCTGGCGTCGACCCAGACCGGAGTGCTTCATGCCGCCCATCGGCGTCGATGCCGCCAAACGTCGCGGCGAAACCCTCGTTGACATTCACGGTGCCGCAGGAGATCCGGCTTGCCACCTGCCGACCGCGTACCGGGTCACTTGTCCACACACTGGCGTTCAGGCCGTTCTCGGATCGTTGGCGCGAGCCACCGCCTGATCCGCCTCAGCCACGGGGTAGACACTGACGACGGGCCCGAACGTCTCCTCGGCGTAGCAGGCCATCTCCGGGTCACCCCGGTGAGCACAGTCGGCTCGTAGAACAGCTCACCAAGATCAACGCGTTGCCGGCCGCCGGTCAGCACTGTCGCGCCCTTGGCCACCGCATCCTCGACGTGACCGCTCACCCTCTGCAGCTGACGAGCGTTGATCAAGCTGCCGATGTCGTGGTCGTAGTCAAGGGCGTGGCCCAGGGTCAGGTCACGTGTTCGCGACACGAACGCCCGGCAGAAGTCCTCCATCAACGTCTCCGCGACGTAGATCCGCTCGATCGACACGCAGAGCTGGCCCCCGTTCGAGAAGCACGCCCGAACCGCCCCTTCCGCCGCCACCTCTACGTCGGCGTCATCCAAGATCAGCAACGGATTCTTGCCGCCGAGCTCCAGCGAACAGCCGATCAACCGATCCGCGCAGCGCATGGCCACGATCCGACCGGTCGCCGTCGAACCGGTGAAGCAGACGTAGTCACTGGCGTCGATCAGCTCCGGTCCGACCTGGTCACCAGCGCCGTGGACGACTTGCCAGAGGCCCTTCGGCATACCGCAGTCCTCGAGCAGCTCGACGGCGGCAAGACTGATCAGTGGCGTCTGTGCATCCGGCTTCAGGATCACCCCATTACCGGCCACCAGGGCAGCCAGCCCATCGGAGATCGCCATCGTCAGCGGATAGTTCCAGGGCGCGATGATCCCGATCAGACCCTTCGGCACGTAGTGACGGTCGATCCGTGTCAGTCCCGGAAACAGGCCTTGACCGCGCTCGGACCGTAGGTA
This sequence comes from uncultured Actinomycetota bacterium, assembly GCA_963808495.1. GTDB lineage: Bacteria > Actinomycetota > Actinomycetes > Propionibacteriales > Propionibacteriaceae > Microlunatus. Next base: position 374 of record CAWEGC010000021.1, on the reverse strand, counting down.
GCGGTCGCCCGCCGAGCGTAGAGACGGGCCGTCACCGCGGCGTGGAGTACCTCTTCGGTGGCGCTCAATCGAGCCTTGCCGGCATCGCGCTGCACGAGATCGACGAACGTGTCCAGCTGATCGACGAGGCGATCATGAAAGCGAAGGAGGACGGCCGCTCGCTCCGGTACTGGACGCTGAGCCCATTCGGCTTGTCGCTGACGAGCGCGATCCGCCGCCGCTTTCACATCCTGCGGCGTGGAGGTCGGCAGGTCGCCGACCGGCGCCCCGCTGACGGGTGAATGAGAGTCCGCGCCGGACCGGTGGCCGTCAGGTACGCGGCAAGGCGCGGGACGTCCACGGGCAGGGAGTCCGGACCGTGGTGCCGCCCTGTT
>CAWEGC010000020.1:0-18778 GCA_963808495.1 uncultured Actinomycetota bacterium | reverse complement strand
ACGAACGTGATGGACGTGTCAAGCAACGGCAATCCGGTGGAGATCGCCAGGGTGGCCCATGCTCTCGCTGCCCCGACGTCCGTTCAGTGCCGCAATTCGGGCGGCGCCTGCCCGAAGAAGGTGTCCGTGAAGCCTGCTCCGCCCCCCATCGGCGGGGATGTACCAGGCTTCCTCGCCGCCGGCGACCTGCCGCCCGTTGCACAAACCGCCTCATTGTGGGTGGGCAACGTTCCCGATGTTCCTCGCGCGGGCTTCGCGGGCTCGCAGTGTGAGAACGTCGACTGGGCCAAGTCCCCCGCCAGGGCTCGAACGGCCCGCACATACATCCTCGACCAAGGCCCGGATGTCGCGTTCGGGCTGGACGAGATCATCCTCACGATGAAGAACGACGAGGCGGCCAGGAAATTCGTTGCCAACCTTCGGACCACCGTCGAGAAGTGCCCCAAGCGCAAGCTCACCGCGAGCGTGCCGTCGCCGAAGTCCGTGTCAGGCCCGGGTGCAGGAGGAAAGAAGGTTGAGGGTTGGGCGGTCACGGTGTCGCAGAAGGTGAGCAATGGCTCCCTGAAATATCGCCTGGGCGCAGTGGCCGCCGGCCCAAAGGTGGTCTACTCCTTCCTCAGCCCCAAGGGAAAGCTGGATCTGAGCGACGACGAGTGGCGCATGGTCGCCGTTCGCGCCGGACAGCGCGCTACTCAGGTCAACTAGGCACCAGGGCCAGCTACCGAGCCTCAGCGGCGAGCTCGGTCATCAGCTCGCGCATCAGCTGCGGCGGTCTCGCTCGGGGTCTTGCCGACCTTCACCCCGGCCGCCTCGAGCGCCTCCTTCTTGGCCGCCGCGGTGCCCGACGAGCCGGACACGATCGCGCCGGCGTGGCCCATGGTCTTGCCCTCCGGAGCGGTGAAGCCGGCGACGTAGCCGACCACCGGCTTGGTCACGTTGGCCTTGATGTACTCGGCCGCCCGCTCCTCGGCGTCGCCGCCGATCTCGCCGATCATCACGATCGCGTCGGTGTCCGGGTCGTCCTGGAACGCCTGCAGCGCGTCGATGTGGGTGGTGCCGATGACCGGGTCGCCGCCGATGCCGACGGCGGAGGAGAAGCCGATGTCGCGCAGCTCGTACATCATCTGGTACGTCAGCGTGCCCGACTTGGACACCAGGCCGATCCGGCCCGCCTTGGTGATGTCGGCCGGGATGATGCCGGCGTTGGACTGCCCGGGCGAGATCAGGCCGGGGCAGTTCGGGCCGATCAGCCGGGTCTTCGACCCCTGGGACAGGGTGAAGAACTCGGCGGTGTCCTTGACCGGGACGCCCTCGGTGATCACCACGGCCAGCGGGATCTCGGCCTCGATCGCCTCGACCACCGCGCCCTTGGTGAACTTGGCCGGCACGAAGATCACCGTGACGTTCGCGCCGGTGGCCTCGATGGCCTCGCCGACCGAGTTGAACACGGGCACCGACGCCTGCTCGAACTCGACCTGCTGACCACCCTTGCCGGGGGTGACCCCGCCGACGATGTTGGTGCCGGAGGTGAGCATCCGCTGGGTGTGCTTGCGGCCCTCGGAGCCGGTCATGCCCTGGACGATGACCTTGGAGTCGGAATTCAGAAAGATCGCCATGTCAGTTCGCCCCTCAGCCTGCGGCCAGCTCGGCGGCCCGGCGGGCCGCTCCGTCCATCGTGTCCACCTGTTCCAGCCCGGGCAGGGCCGCGTCGGTGAGGATCTGCCGACCCAGGTCGGCGTTGTTGCCGTCCAGCCGGACCACCAGCGGCACGTCGACGTGCTCGCCCCGGCTGCCCAGCAGCTCGAAGGCCTGCACGATGCCGTTGGCCACCGCGTCGCAGGCGGTGATGCCACCGAACACGTTGACGAAGACGCTCTTCACCTGCGCGTCGCTGATGATGATCTCCAGGCCGTTGGCCATCACCTCGGCGCTGGCGCCGCCGCCGATGTCGAGGAAGTTGGCGGGCTTGGGCGAGCCGGCGAACTCCTCCCCCGCGTACGCGACGACGTCCAGCGTGCTCATCACCAGGCCGGCGCCGTTGCCGATGATGCCGACGCTGCCGTCGAGCTTGACGTAGTTGAGGCCCTTGGCCTTGGCCGCCGCCTCCAGCGGGTCCTCCGCCGACTTGTCGGCCAGCGCGTCGTGGTCGGGGTGCCGGAACTCGGCGTTCTCGTCCAGCGACACCTTGCCGTCGAGGGCGACGATCTTGCCGCTCGCCGGTCTTCACCAGCGGGTTCACCTCGACCAGGGTGGCGTCCTCGCCCTCGTACACCTTGCCGAGCAGCTGCAGCACCCGCGCGATCTCGGCCGCGTCGTCGCCGTCGAAGCCGGCTGCGGCGACGATCTCGTCGGCCTTGGCCTGGTCGATGCCGACGTTCGGGTCGACCGGGACCCGGGCCAGCGCCTCCGGGCGCTCGACCGCGAGCTGCTCGATGTCCATGCCGCCCTCTTTCGAGCACATGGCCAGGTAGCTGCGGTTGGCGCGGTCGAGCAGCAGGGAGAAGTAGTACTCCTCGGCGATGTCGGCGCCCTCGGCGATCATCACCTGTCTTGCACCACGTGGCCCTTGATGTCCAGGCCGAGGATGTCCTCGGCCCGCTCCGCCGCCTCCGTCGGGGACTTCGCGACCTTGACGCCGCCCGCCTTGCCGCGGCCGCCGGTCTTGACCTGCGCCTTGACCACCACGACCGGGCTGCCGATCTCGGCCGCCGCGGCCGACGCCTCCTCCGGGGTGACGGCGGTGATGCCACGCAGGACGGGTACCCGTGTTTCTCGAAGACGTCTCTCGCCTGGTACTCGTACAGATCCACTCTGGCCTCCATGTCCGTGTCCGCCCCGCGCAACCCGTCCAGGGCGCGGCAGAGGGCGTCGTCGCTGGCGTTCGGGCCTGAGCCTAGTGCTGGCGGACGCGTCGGGGTGTCCGGACCGCGGACGACGGCCAGCGGCGGCCCGCCACGTTCGCCGCACCCAGGCGACGATCTCGGCCATCGTCGACCCGGGGGTGAACACGTGCGCGACGCCCATCTCCGCCAGCACCGCCCGGTCGGCCTCCGGGATGATGCCCCCGCCGAAGACGACGATGTCGGACGCCTCCGCCTCGGCCAGCAGGTCGACGACCCTGCGGAACAGGTCAGGTGGGCGCCGGACAGCACGGACAGCCCGACCGCGTCGGCGTCCTCGGCGAGCGCAGTGGCACGATCTGCTCGGGCGTCTGGTGCAGACCCGTGTAGATGACCTCCATGCCGGCGTCACGCAGCGCTCGGGCGACCACCTTGGCACCGCGGTCGTGGCCGTCCAGACCGGGCTTGGCCACCACGATCCGCAGCGGCGCGGACCTGCGTCCGCCTTGGCAGAGTTACCGCATCGCGCGTCGGTCCTGCTGCTCCGGCGAGCCATGGAGACCAGCGGAGTGCCGAAGTAACCTTCCTCCGTGCTCGGATCCGCCATCGGAGGCATTTCACGCGTGCTGACGCGCGATGTCCCCCGGGTGGCCGCCGGGATCGCCGTGAGGCGGGCTGGGTCACCGCGCACCTGATGACGTACCCGCTCGGCTCTCACCGAGCCGGCCGGCAAAGCGCGCCCGGCACCCTTCGCGCGCTCAGCCCCCATCAACGCGCCTGGTGCACTTCGCGGTCGACGCGGCGGCCACGCCGATCCTGCTGGTGCACGGGATCGTGGACAACCACACGATCTTCTCCTCGTTGGAGCGGGCGCTGCGCCGCCGCGGCTTCACCGACCTGTCCTCGTTCGACTACGGGCTGCTGACCAGCGACGTCCGCGGGCGCGGCCGAGGACCTGGCGGTGGCGATCGAGAAGCTGACCGCGGAGTCCGGTTACGAGAAGGTGCATGTCATCGGGCACAGCCTCGGCGGTCTGATCACCCGCTACTACGTCCAGCGGATGGGTGGCCACGCGCGGGTGCACACGGTGGTCACGCTCGGCACGCCGCACTCAGGGCACGCCGCTCGCCCGGGCCGGGCCGCGCTGCCGCTGTCCGCCAGCTGCTGCCCGACTCCGACCTGATCGCCGAGCTCGCCGAACCGGCACCCTGCTCGACCCGGTTCATCGCCTTCTACAGCGACCTCGACCAGCTGATCCCCAGCCGGAACGCCCGGATCGAGCACCCGGATCTCGATTGCGCGCAACGTCGCGGTCCGCGGCATCGGCCACATGTCCCTGACCAACGACGGCGGCATCGCCTTCCAGATCGCCTCGGCGCTGCGCGAGCTCGACCCGAGGAAGGGATGATCGCTGGTGCGGACCTACACCCTGGCTTCACCGAGTAACAGAACGGGAACGGCTCTCACATCGTGGTGATTCGTCATGTTTGGTTATCTGTCCGTCATGTTTCCTCAGCGTCTGCATCTCGGAATCGAAGCGACGTCCACGCCGCCGAACAGGTTCAGCCTCGGGCCGCCCGATCGAGCAGCGGCCGACGGCGGCCGCTCCGCTACGCTCCGCCGCGCGTGGACAGGGTCGACGGTCCAGAGCTGGCGGTGGCAGCAAAGTCCAGGCGTCCTGCGCGGGGGGCATCCGCTGCCGATCTCGATCCTGATGACGCCCGCTGCTCTGCAGACTGCTGCTCCTGTGGTGTCCGGCCTGGGTCTCGCCTCGCGGGGTCCGTGGCTCCCGCGGCAAACCACGGACGTCCAGCACCGTCGTGGCGGCCGATCATTCGGGCGGTCATCCTCGGCGACCGCCGGCGGCTGCAGCGCAGCTCAATGACAAGGCGGTGGGCAGAAAAAGGCCATGGATTCAGCCAGCCTGAGCGCCTTCGCCCCCAGGGCTCCCCAGATCAACGAAACCTCCGGGACAGCCGAGCTCCGCACCGCCATCGTCAACGACGAGCTGCTCAGCGGGCCGCGATCTGTCCAGGACCGCCAGGGACGTCGCTCGCGCCGCTCGGCGTCGCCGGCACCACGCTCGGCCGAAAGCCTTGCCGCGGGCGACCGCGCGGTCCGGGAGGCGGCCGTGCAACTGGCCAGCAACCACTGCGCCGAGCGAACGCTGCCCGCCTCGCCGCGGAGAGAGGCGGGAGACCGACCGGACGGGGCTAGTAGCTCCCGTACATCGGGCAAGGGGAGCGTCAGTTCTGCCAGGATCCCGGGCGGTAGCTACGCCGTGTCACGGTCCCCGGCGCGGTGATCGGCGCCTACTTCGGCCAGACGGGATGTGGTCGAGGTACCACACCGGCCTGGACTTCGGGCGTACGGCACACCGATCCGCGCCGTCAGTCCGGCGTCGTGCTCTTCGCCGGCAACTTGGGCGACTGGGCCGGCAACCATGTGGCCGAGGCCGCGACGGCATGACCCCATGTCGTCCCACATGTCCTCGATCGCGGTCGGTTCGGGCCAGTCAGTGCAGGCTGGCCAGATCATCGGATACGTGGGACAGTCGGGCGGTGCCTTCGGCGCTCATTTGCATTTCGAGCTCTACCCGGTCGGAGTGAAGTACGGCGACTGTACAGAGCCATCAACCCTCAGCCGTGGCTGAACGCGGCTGGCGTCAAAATACTAGGGCTGGTCGACTTTCTCCTGGAGATTCAGACCACCTCATCCAGTGGTCTAGCCAAGATTTTGCTCTTTGTTATCTTCCCGTTATGGTTTGGACGTTTGATCGCTAAAGCACTCGGGGCCCAATTCAGGCAGAATTTCGTACCACTTTGGCCGGAGGCACGCCCTGCCCCGTCGTACGAGGAGAGCCTGACTTGGCCAGAGTCACGCAGCACGCTGCCGCGCGCCGCGCGACCCCTGCCAGTACCGCAGACACCCACCGCCGCCAGGCCGGAGCCTTCCAGCGCTCCAACCGCCATAGCGCCGTCGAGCACTGATCGAGGCATTGTCAGGACAAGAAGGGCTGGGCACAGCACGGCATCGCCGCGCTGGCAGTGTCGCTGCTCGGCCTCGGTGTGGCTGGCTCGGTCGCGTGACAGGAGCCGCTCAGCCTCGAACCGCCGCGAAGCCCAGCCGAAGGTGGAAGTGTCGGTGCAGCCAGGCGTGGCGATGCCCTCGGGTTCAAGCGCGACGCGGCCACGGTCGCGACGAGGCCCGCCGCGCGCTCAGTCCCGAGAAGATAAGCAGCCGAACTGAGCAGCGAGCGGAGTCCCTGACCAAGGCCGACAGACAGGTCGACAAAGCAGCTCAGTCCAAGGCTTTCCAAGCCAGAGAGAAATCGCTGAAGGCTTGCTTCGAAAGCCGCCGAGAAGCAGGCAGTGCTCATTGCCGCCAACCGGTCGGCTAGGGCGGCAGTGCGGAGCCGCTGCCGCAGCGGCTGCTTCCCATGCCAATGACGCGACCGGCGGCGGCAAGTCCTACTTGCCGGTCACTAGCGGCTATACAATTGCCGCCCGGTTCGGCCAGGTCGGACCCTGGGCTCGCTACCACACCGGCATGGACTTCTCTGCTCCGGTCGGCACCCGAATCCACGCTCCGGCTGCCGGCGTCGTCATCAACGCCGGAAGTGGACCAGCCAGCGGATGGGCCGGAACGTATGTCGCCATTCGGTACGCAGACGGCACGCAGTCACTCAGCGCTCACATGTCGTCGGTCTCGGTAGCCGTCGGCCAGACCGTGTCGCCCGGCCAAGTGGTGGGCGCGGTCGGCATGACTGGCCGCACCTTCGGGCCGCACCTGCATTTCGAGATCTACCCGGCCGGCACGTCGCCCGGGGACGTCTACAGGGCCGTCAATCCGGAGCCTGGCTGCGCAGCCGTGGCCTGAACCCGTAGCCACGTTCATCCTGCGTCTCCTAAAGCTTCTCCAGAGGGGCGTGCTTCAGCGAGAGACGCTTGATCCCGGCGGAACCGAAGTCGACATCGGCCTTGACGTCCTCGCCGGACCCGACGTGGTGACCACCTTGCCCATGCCGAAGGTGGTGTGCAGCACCCGGTCACCGGCTACCAGACTGGGGATGCGCCGCGCCTGCTGCCGGCCAGCGCCGAAACCGACAGTGCTTGCGCCACTGCTGATGGGCCGACGTCGCCGATGTGTTGCGCCAGGTACTTACCGCGCGCTCCGTGCGTCGCCAATCGATGAGCTGATCGGGAAGCTCGTCGAGGAAGCGGCTGGGCGGGTTGTGTTGCGGCGCTCCCCAGGCGGCGCGAACGATCGCCCGCGACACGTAGAGATGTTGACGGGCGCGGGTGATACCGACATAGGCGAGCCGCCGCTCCTCCTCGAGCTCGTCGGGATTGGACAGTGCGCGCTGATGCGGGAACACACCGTCCTCACAGCCGGTCAAGAACACGTTGTCGAATTCCAGGCCTTTGGCGGTATGCAAGGTCATCAGCGTACCACTCCCGAATCGGCGCCGTCCGAGCGCGGTCGGGATCTGGTCCGAATCGGCGACCAGCGCCACTCGCTCCAGGAAGGCGCCGAGTGAGGTATCGGGTTCGGGCGCTCCGGCCGCCAGCTCGAGGTCTTCGCTGGGCCGGTCCTCAGCGATCGGTGCGCTGAAAGCCGAACGGTCGTGGTCCAAGACACCGAACTCCGAATACAGCTCGGGCTCGACCTCGGCAGCGGCCACCCCGGTGACGAACTCCTGTGCCACGGCGACCAGCTCGACCAGATTCTCCAGGCGGGTCTGATCCTGCGGGTCGACGGAGGTCTTGAGCTCCTTCAGGTAGCCGGACTTCTCCAGCACGCTGGTCAGGATCTGATCTGCCGGTACCCCGCCGGCGACCATCCCTTCGTGCTGGTCGAGAAACTCCGCGAAGCCTTGCAAGAGGCGGACTGAGCGGCTGGCCAGCCCGGGGATCTCGTCGACCCGGCGCAAGCCTCGCCGAAGCTGATCCTTAGCCGCGTCGCCAACTCGGCAACCGCCGCCTCCGCGCGGTCGCCGATGCCGCGCTTGGGCACGTTGAGGATTCTGCGAACTGACACATCGTCGGCGCGGTTCGAGATCGCGCGGAGATAGGCGATCGCGTCGCGGACCTCGCGACGCTCGTAGAAGCGGACGCCGCCGACCACCTTGTGGCAGCCCTACCCGGATGAAGCATCCTCGAAGGCGCGGGATTGAGCGTTGTTCGATAGAACACTCGCGGCGTCACGATACCGACCCTGCCGACATCGCTGAGCCGATCGATCTCGGCCCGCGACGAACGAGCTTCGTCGTGCTCCGAGTCCGCGACGTACCCACGATATGGGCTCGTCACCGCATCCGACCACAGGTTCTTTGGTTTTCGGCCCGCGTTCTGCACGATCACCGCATTGGCCGCGGTCAAGATCGTCTCGGTGGACCGGTAGTTCTGCTCGAGCAAGATCACCCGGGCACCCGGAAAGTCGGTGTCGAAGTCATTGATGTTGCGGATCGTGGCACCGCGGAATGCGTAGATCGACTGATCAGAGTGCCGACCACGATCAACTCGGGGGGGGAAATGTTCTGACGGGGCCACTCTGTCCCCGCGCGCCCTCGACCTCGACCGAGCACAGCTCGCGGATCAGCGCGTACTGGGCGTGATTGGTGTCCTGGTACTCGTCCACCAGAACGTGCCGGAATCGCCGCAAGTACTGCTCGCGCAGATCGGAAAGGCCTGCATGAGTGCACGTGGTCATGATCAAGTCGTCGAAGTCGAGGGCATTGGCGGCGATCAGCCGCCGCTGGTATTCGCTGTATGCCGCCGCGTACGACTCCTCGGCGGACGACCGTACCCGCGCGCCAGCCGACTCATGGTCGACGAGATCGTCTTGCAGGCAGAGACCCAGTTGAGAATGCCCGCACAGGGAAGCGCTTCGGATCGAATCGAGATGATTGCCACCAGCTGCATCAGCCGCTTGGAATCGGCGTCGTTGTAGATCGAGAAGGTCCGCGACATGCCGAACCGAGCGATCTCCGACCGCAGAATGCGGACGCAAGCCGATGGAACGTCGAAACCCACATCAGCTTGGCCCGATTGCCGACCAGGTCCATCACCCGGCCGCGCATCTCAGCCGCCGCCTCGTCGGTGAACGTGATGGCAAGAATCGAGCCGGATGCACCCGCCGCTCACTGACCAGGTAGGCGATCCGCCGAGTCAGCACACGCGTCTTGCCCGTCCGGCCCCGGCAACGACGAGCACCGGCCCCCTGTGCAGCACCGCCTCCCGTCGTGGTGGATCGAGGCCCGCCAGCAACTTGTCGCCGCCGAGCCGAACTTCGATCGTGAGCGAGGCACGGTGACCTCCGGAAACGAAGCGTCGGCGTACAGATCTGGACGGCCGCCGGAACCGGCTCGAGGTGAGGCGTGCTGGTCATGTCTGAACCACCCTAGACGCAGTCGGCGACACGGCCCGGTCTGCCTCGCCGGCGTCACGGGCAGGTCCAGGGCTTGTCGACCGTTCACGGGCGAGATTGGTTCGCATGCTGGTCCAGCGCATCTCGGTGCGCACCATCCTTAGACGCATCGTGCTGGCCGTCCTGGCCGTCCAGGGGTGACACTGGCCGCCCTCGCCGTCGTGGACTACCGGCGCAACGCCATCGCGTACCGGCGAATCTCCCCGCATACCCCTCGCTGGTCACCGCCGGCGGTTCGGAGGTGACGGTCTACACCTACGGCGAAGACCTCTATGCCGACATGTTGGACGCCATCCGCCAAGCCAATCGGGATCTTCTTCGAGACCTTCATCTGGAAGGCGATGCTGTTGGTCAGGCGTTCAAGTCGGCTCTGATCGAGGCGGCCGACCGGGGTGTCAAGGTCTATGTGGTCTACGACGAGTTCGCCAATCTTGTCGTGCCGCAGTCTTTCTTCGCGCTTCCGACGAACATCGCCGTCCGCGCGCATCCGGTGATTGCCAGTGGCTTGCGTTTCCCGCGCAACAGCGGGCGTGATCACCGCGAATTGCTCGTCGTTGACGATCTGGTTCCTTCCTCGGCGGTACAACATCGGGTCTCTGTACGCGACCGACTGGCGCGAACCACGCCCGGCTCACTGGCGACATCGTCTGGGACGTCGAGAACGCGTCATCGACTACTGGAACCTGTTCACCGGACGACGTCGGGCCGCGCTTCCCGATTTCGGCACCCGGAGCTGGCAGCCGAACATTGATCCATCGCAACATTCCGCGCAACATGGTGTATCCGATCCGCGGCATGTACCTCGAGGCCTTCGACCGCGCCGCCACCACATCTACCTCACCCACGCTTACCTGATCCCGACCAGGACATGCTGGACGCCCTGGTCCACGCCGCGGGGCGGGGAGTTGACGTCCGGATCATCGTGCCGGCCGATCGACCACATCGTCGCCGACTGGCTGTCCGCGGCTACTACGGCCACCTGCTGCGCCACGGAGTCCGGCTCTTCCTCTACCAGGGCGCGATGGTTCACGCCAAGACGGCGACCATCGACGGGCGGTCGACCATCGGCACGGCCAACATCGACCGGATCAGCTTGCTGGGCAACTCAAGATATTTTCGAGGTCTTCAACGCCGACGTGGCCCGCCAGATGGAGGAGATCTTCCGGATGGACTCACGAACACCATGGAGCTCACTCTGGCGACCTGGCAACGGCGACATGCGATGGTGAAGTTCTCCGAGAAGGTACTTACTCCGCTGCGCCCGCTGCTGTGACAACGACATCAGGTCCACGCGCCGGGTTCGCCACCAGGTCGACCGAACTCCGGCAGCTCCCCGGAAGAGACGTGAGCCAAGGTGACGCCTTCGAGGATGGTCGTTCAGCTCGCAACGCGATCCAGACCTGCTGAAGCGCCGAAGCTGCTCCTGAGCTCCAGTCCTCCGGACACTGCCCGGACGTTGGCGAGCTCTCCGTCGAGCGCCCGGATGACATCGGCGATGCTGATCTCTGCGCCGACCGAGCCAACCGATAGCCACCCTCGGGCCCGCGCTGGCTGCGGAGCAGCCCACCGCGGCGCAATTCGCCCAGAATGCTCTCCAGGTACTGTTCGGTGTGTGCTGCGCGGTCGACAGCTGCTCAACGGTGCGCGGAGCATCCGCGGCAGCCAGCTCCGACGCCGCCCGCAACGCGTAGTCCACCCGCGCCGACAACCTCACTTTCCGACCTTATCCCTGCCGGGAGAACTCACCAGGCGGCGATCGGTAGCCCACCGGGTGAGTTCGTGGCGATTCGACAGCTGCAGCTTCCGGAGCACCTACTGACATGGGTTTCGACGGTCTTGATCGAAATGAAGAGCTCCTTGGCGACTTCCTTGTACGCGTAGCCGCGCGCGATCAGGCGGAGCACTCGCGTTCTCGTGGACAGTCGTCGGATCTTCATCGACGGTCGCGAGATCATGCTGCCGGAGAAGGCATCCAGCACGAAGCCTGCCAGCGTGGCCAGAAGACGGTGTCGCCGTCGGCGACGCGTCGGATCGTGTCGATGAGCTTGGTGCCGTGACGACTTGGTGACGTAGCCAGTGCGCCGGCTCGAATCACCCCGATCACGTCCTCGGCCGCATCGGATACCGACAGCGCCAGGACTTCTGGTCCGGATTGGTCGCGTGCACCCTCCGCAAGACCTCGACGCCACCGCCGCCGGGCAGGTGGACGTCGAGCAGTACCACGTCCGGCCGGGTCGCCAGAATGACCTGAACTGCCGATCCCGTCAGCGGCCTCGCCGACCACCGCGACGGCGCGGCCGATCTCAGCCTTGACTCCGGTACGAAACATCGCGTGGTATCGTCCACGACCACCCGAGACGGGCCGCGAGGCCGCTGGCCTGAGGAGGGCACCGGTTGTCGGCCGGGTCGGTTGCGGCGGGGTTGCTGCAGGCGTGCTCATAGTGATCTCCAGTCGTTCTTCGGTACCCTCACCCGGGCGGGAACAACGCTGGCCTTTCCACCGTGCCGCTCCATTCGGTCCGAATCTGCCCTTGACACCCATCCTGTCCTCGCCGACGTCGTCGAGGTCGAAGCCCTGACCTCGATCCTAACGAACACCTCGACCGGTCATCGTCGACCTCGGCGTAGACGTCGATCTTGTCGGCCCCCGAATGCTTGGCGGCGTTGACGATCGCCTCGCGCACCGCTCGGACCAGTGCCTGCACCTGATCGGACGTGTCGCAGTCTCCGACAACCACCACGTCCACCGGCACGCCGCGCTCGTCCTCGACTTCGGCCGCGGCAGAGGTGAGCGCCGCTCTGAAAGTCGTTTCGGGCAGCTCCTCCTCGTCAAGCCAGGTCCGGAGCTCGCGCTCCTGACGGCGAGCGAGCTGTGACACCGCCTTCGGGTCTTCGGCGTGCCGCTGAATCAGCGCCAGGGTCTGGAGACGGAGTCGTGCAGATACGCGCCATATCGGCGCGCGCGTCGGCGCGGACCTTCTTGGCCGGACCTGGTTGAGGGCGGCTCGGGAACGGTGCAGCCATGGGCAGAACGACCGCGAGGCCGGCCAAGGCGAGCGTGGTCATCGCCATCACTTCGGGCAGTTGACCGATGTGACCCTCCTGCGCTAGCACAATTCCGAATGCGCGCCAACGAGCCCCAGGCCGACGATGACTCGCACCAGTGCCCGCGAGCCGCCCCGTGCCACGACGGCGCGAGCCACACCTTGCCGCCGGCCTCGGCTCGCCACTTCTTCTGCTGCGCGGAATCGGCTTGTCGCCAGACCAAGGCTGCACCGGCGCAGGCGAAGGCCACCGGCCAGAAGAGTTGCTGGCTGACCCCGAAGCCGCTGTCTGCACCAACCACAGCAGGCCACCGCCGAAGGCGACCAGCGCGACGACATCCCCAGTCCACCGGCCGCCTCGGTCTCGATGGGTCACGGGTCCTGTGCGGCTGGCCGCTTCAAGGCCAGGAGCCGTCGTGGTGGACTCCGGTGGCAGCAACAGCCACAGCGCACCGTAGACAATGACACGAGGAACTGGAAGATCACCAATGCCACGAAGCCGGCCGAATCACCATCACCGGCCAGCCCAGGTGCCGCGCGAGTCCCGTACAGACCCCGCCCAGCATTGCGCCCTCGGCCACCCTGGTGGCGCGCCGATGCTCGGGGCCTGCGGCAGGCTCGGCGTGCTGCCGCGCGGTGCGCCCGCTGCGCGGGCCGTGAGTGGGTCCAACCGCTGCCCGTCGACAGGCCCGGCACCCGCGAAGGCTCTGGGTCGGTGGAAGGCTCTGGGTCGGTGGAAGTCTCGGAACTGTCAACGACTTCGGGCGCGGGGGGTCTGCGTCAAGGCGTGGCGACGGTTGGCAGACATCTCTCCTCTAGCCTCACACCGGCGGGCCTCACTCGCCAGCAGGGGGGACCCGGAGTCGACCCTCACCCTGGCCTGGCAAAGCCAACGGCGCCTCCGGTCAGGGGCTGACGGCCCGGAGCCTTTGGGTCGTCCCTGATGGTGTGATCCTAGCTCCGTCGGCAGGATTGAGCGGTGAGCTCGATGTGGACGATCCGCGGCAGCGCCACCGATAGCAAGCTGACCGGCCTGTGTGGTGGCCTGGCCCGGTACTGGGGTATCGACCCCACGCTGGTCCGGGTTGGCGCTGCCATGCTGGCCCTGAGCGGCGGGATCGGTGTGGTGCTCTATCTCGCTGGATGGCTCCTGATCTCCCAGGACGGCAAGACGCAGGCCCGGGCCGAGAACTCTTCGGTCCACAGTTCGCCGATGGTCCAAGGAAGATGGCTGGCGATCGTGGTGATCGCCAGCGTCATCGCTTTCGCGATCTTCGGTGCTATAACACCCTTCGGAGTCGGCCCGGCGATCGTTCTCGCTGGAATCTGGGATCTTCGGCTACTACCGGAATCACAAACCGACCGGTGCCCCGCCCGCAGTTGACCCGCCGGATGGTCAGGACTACGAGTTCATCAGCTATCCGGGTCCGGCCACACCCTTCACGGAGGCTGCCGAGGCCTGGCGCCAGCGGATCGAGGAGCACGCGCGGGAGCTATCGGCGCAGCGCGCGATGTCTCGGCCGGAGGACGGCCAGTCCGCGGAGCCGACCTCATGGCCGGCGCCGCCGGCGCCCCGATGGCGCAACGGGGCCCGAGCCCGGCCGAGCTGGAACAAGAGCGGCACCGGACGTTCCTGGCCGAGCCAGACCCAGTAGGCCTCTATTCACCACCCCGCCGAAACGTCGACCCAGACCCTTACGACGCTCAGGCGGCGGGACACGCTTGCGGCGAGGCGGGTCCGATTGGTCTGCTTCATTGTCTTGGGCCTCACGCTCTCCGGTTTGGGGGTGGCGAACTATCTCGGCGCAGGGGTGCCGCTTTGCGGCGTTCTTCGGCGCCGCCCTGCTCGTCACTGGCATCACGCTCCTGGCCGCCGCACGGCTTGGCCGCGCTCGGGGGCTGCTGCCGCTGGGCATCCTGCTGCTTGTCGGGCTCCTGGCCACATCGGTGGTCCAAACGGCCATCCAGCGTGACGAGTGGAGCCGAACGTTGCACAGTTACGCTCAGGTCGCCGAGCTACCGCCTAACGGTGACAGCCGTGACATGGGTCGGCTGACCACCGATCTGAGCACGCTGAGCCTTACCGGAGATGCCAGCTACCGGGCCCCGTCTAAGCAACCTTGGCAGTCTTACCGTGGTCGTGCCCCCAGGCGCGAGGGTCCGGGTCAACTACGCGATCGATTCGGGCATGGTCCAGGTCTTCGACACCGTAGTCGCGGCTGGTACCGAGGCTGCCACGACACCGTCGAGCCGGATGGAACCGGGACCGCCACGCCGGTCCTGACTCTTGACTTGTCGGTCGACAGCGGGAAGATCGTGGTCCGACGATGAGACGGGTCGATGTGGTGGCGCTTGTCTTCGGAGTCGTGTTGACCGCCGTTGCCGTTATGTCACTCTGGTCGACGCTTGTGGGCGCGATCAATTGGGGCATCGTCCAGATCGTTGCCCCGTTGGGACTCGTAGCCACCGGGATCATCGGCTTGGCTCTCTCCCGTAATCGCACCTGATCATCTCCAAAACACCCAACAGAAAGGCGCGTTTCATGACCAGCCCATTCCCCATCACCGGCGCCTCGGAGACTAGAACGCAGTCGGTCCAATCGGGTTCTCGGCGGCGTCTGCGGTGGCGTGGCGACCTACCTCAACATGGATCCGACGTTGGTTCGAGTGCTGACGGTGGTGCTGACGCTGTTCGCCGGTGTACCCGTTGTGGTCTACCTGGTGCTGCTGCTCGTCGTACCGGAGGAAGGCTCGGATAGCTGGCCCAACGTTCCGCCCGGATATTCCGGTGGCACCAGCCAGACCATTCCCACGACCAAGCCCCCGGCCGGCGATCCGGTCTGGGGACCCACCGGTGCTCCGTGGGAGCAGCCAGCACCGACCTCAATCACCCACCTGCTGAGCCTACAGCCTGGACCCATCACCCGTCCCCACCTCACAGACCGAGCAGCGTGACCAACCCAGGGACGAGCAGCCCCCAAACGGCGAGCTTCGTTAGCGACCGTCTGGTAGGCGTCTCAAGCGGCGCGCACGAGCTCGACCCAGCAGCGGTGCACCCGGAGATCACCGGTCATCTCCGGGTGGAAACTTGTGGCCAGCACCGGGCCTTGACGGACCGCAATGACTTTGGTGCCTGCCTCGGGCACCGACACCTGGCCCACGACCTCGACGGCTTCACCCGCGCGCTCGACCCACGGCGCGCGGATGAAGACCGCGTGGAGGCGGCCCGGAATACCGAGCAGATCGACATCGGTCTCGAATGAATCGACTTGGCGGCCGAACGCGTTTCGGCGGACCGTGATATCCAGACCGCCGAAGGTGCGCTGATCCGCCGTGCCGTCTCAGCACCTCATCGGCGAGCAGGATCATGCCGGCGCACGACCCGTACGCCGGTAGGCCGCCGCGCAGTGCAGCGATCAGCGGGTCCCGGAGCCCGAAGACGACCGCGAGCTTGTCGATGGTCGTCGATTCACCACCTGGCAGGATGATTCCGTCGAGATGCTCCAGGTTGAGGCCGGCCGCCGCACCGGCCCGGGCCTCGGCACCGCACTCCTTCAGGGCCACGAGGTGCTCCCGTACGTCCCCCTGCAGGGCAAGGACACCGACCGTCGGCGCGCTCACCAACCGCGTTCAGCGAGCCGGTGTGGCTGCGGCAGGTCCGGTGTTTCTGAAAGCCCCGCTTGCGGCGGCGGGACGTTGATCCCGACCATCGCCTCGCCGAGTCCACGGGACACCTTGGCGATCACGTCCGCATCGTCGAAGAAGGTGGTCGCCTGCACGATCGCGGCAGCCCTCTCGGCGGGATTCCCGGACTTGAAGATCCCGGAGCCCACGAAGACGCCCTCCGCACCCAATTGCATCATCATCGCCGCGTCGGCCGGGGTGGCTATACCGCCCGCGGTGAACAACACGACCGGCAGCTTTCCTAGTCGAGCGACCTCGGCGACCAGTTGTACGGTGACTGGAGTTCCTTGGCGGCGAGGTACAGCTCGTCAGGTGCCATGCCGGCGAGTCGCCGAATGTCGGCGCGAATCGAGCGCATGTGTGTGGTCGCATTGGAAACGTCTCCGGTGCCGGCCTCGCCCTTGGAGCGGATCATGGCCGCTCCCTCGGAGATCCGGCGAAGCGCCTCGCCAACAGTGGTGGCGCCGCAGACAAACGGCACCCGAAACTGCCACTTGTCGATGTGATTCGCATAGTCGGCCGGAGTCAGCACCTCCGATTCGTCGATGTAATCCACGCCGAGCGACTGCAGGACCTGCGCTTCGACGAAGTGGCCGATCCGAGCCTTGGCCATCACGGGGATCGACACCGCCGCGATGATTCGAGAGATCATGTCCGGATCGCTCATCCGCGACACTCCGCCTTCCGCACGGATGTCAGCCGGCACCCGCTCGAGAGCCATCACGGAGACCGCGCCGGCGTCCTCGGCGATCCTGGCCTGCTCCGGGGTGACCACGTCCATGATCACGCCGCCCTTGAGCATTTCAGCCATACCGCGTTTGACGCGGGCCGTCCCCGACCGGTGGTGTCGTCGGACATCGTTTGCTTGACCTCTTTCTGAATGCTTGGCCGAAGCAATCCTAGGTCGTGCGCGCGCCCGACTTCTGGCTATTTCGCCGCCGTCAGGTGGCGGGAAGTCGATCCGCACGGATGCCGTCGGGCAGACTGCTCTGTCACTCCCATTCGATGGTTCCGGGAGGTTTGCTCGTGATGTCGAGCACGACGCGGTTGACCTCCCGCACCTCGTTCGTGATCCGAGTGCTGATCCGCTCCAGCACCTCGTACGGCAGCCGGCCCCAGTCGGCGGTCATCGCGTCCTCGCTGGTCACCGGGCGCAGCACGATCGGGTGCCCGTACGTGCGGCCGTCGCCCTGCACGCCGACCGAGCGCACGTCGGCGAGGAGCACGACCGGGAACTGCCAGATGTCGCGGTCCAGCGCAGCCGCGGTCAGCTCGGCGCGGGCAATCGCGTCGGCCTCGCGGAGGACCGACAAGCCGCTCCCGGGTGACCTCACCGATGATCCGGATACTCAGCCCTGGGCCCGGGAACGGATGCCGCCACACGATTCCCGGCGGCAGACCCAGCTGCTCACCCACCGCACGCACCTCGTCCTTGAACAGAGTGCGTCAGCGGCTCGATCAAGCGAGAACTGCAGATCGTCGGGAAGTCCACCAACGTTGTGGTGGCTCTTGATGTTGGCCGCACCTTCGCCGCCGCCGGACTCGACCACATCGGGATACAGCGTGCCCTGAACCAGAAATTCCACGTCGCCCGCTTCGCCGACGACTTCGCCGCGCCGCCGCCTCGAACGTGCGGATGAACTCCCGGCCGATAACCTTGCGCTTTGCCTCGGGTTCGGTCACCCCGGACAGCGCGGACAAGAACCGATCAGCGGCGTCAACGACCTTGAGATCGACGCCGGTCGCGGCCACGAAGTCGCGCTCCACCTGCTCGGCCTCGCCCTTGCGCAGCAGTCCGTGGTCGACGAAGACGCAGGTCAGCTGGCCGCCCACTGCTCGCTGGACCAGCGCAGCCGCTACCGCGGAGTCGACTCCCGCCCGACAGTCCACAGATCAGGTGCTTGTCCCCGACCTGCTGCTGGATCGCGAGCGACGGCGTCGTCCACGATGTTTGCCGGCGTCCAGTCCGGCGTGCAGCCCGCGATGTCGTACAAGAACCGTCTCCAGCACGAGCTGGCCGGCCTGGGAGTGCAGCACCTCAGGATGCCACTGCACGCCCGCGAAGCCACGGCCAGCGTCCTCGAAGGCGGCGATCGGGGCGCCCAGCGCTGCTGGCCAGAGCGCGGAAACCGGCCGGCGCACGCAGCCACCGCGTCGCCGTGGCTCATCCACACTCGGAGCTGACGCCGGCAGGTCGGCGAGCAGAGGTTCCGGGCTCAATGATCGTGGCCTGGGTACGGCCGAACTCGCTCGACTCCGGTGCGCGGCGACGTCGCCGCCGAGCGCCCGAGCCATGGCCTGGAACCCGTAGCAGATCCCGCAGTGTCGGGCACTCCGGAATCGAACAGGTCGGGGTTCGACCTGCGGCGCCCCCGGCGCGTAGACCGACTGCGGGCCACCGGACAGGATGATCGCCTTGGGCCTGCGGGCAACCAATCTCGGCCACCGGCGGCCGTGTGCGGCACGATCTCGCGAGTAGACCTTGGCCTCGCGCACCCGGCGGGCGATCAGCTGGGCGTACTGAGCACCGAAGTCGACCACGAGTACCAAGTCGTGCTCGCTCACTCGGCCCCTCCTCCACACTCGAAGGCAGAAGTCTAGAGGTCCACCGGTGGTCACACCCTCTAGGCGCGACCGAGACGCGTGGAGATGGGCAGATCGCCGGCCGGCGCTCCGCTCGACGGGTGAGTACAGAGTCCGCGCCGGACCGCTGGCCGTCAGGTACGCAACAGGGCGCGAGAACGCTCGACGGGTAGGGAGTCGGGACTCCGTGGTGCCGCGG
>CAWEGC010000019.1:0-290657 GCA_963808495.1 uncultured Actinomycetota bacterium | reverse complement strand
ATGAGCGTAATGCCTAGTGAAACCGCCGAACAAACTAGTGATCGAAAACGGCCGGTTTGAGCTGGGAAGCTGATGTTCTGCCGTTGAACTACATCCGCGAGCAGCGCCGGAGAGACCGCCGCAGAAGTCTAACCGATCGTCCCCGTACTCTTTTTCGAGTTGCGGCCCCCAGCCCCACGAAAGGAACCGCTGATGGGCACATCGCTCGGCTTCGGCCAGGTCGTCGTCGACTGCAGCATCGCGGATCAACTCGCCCAGTTCTGGTCTGCGCTGGTGGAACGTCCCGTGTTGGGCGGAGCCAACGAGTTCTTCGCGGTGATTCCGGCGTCGGAGGATGGGCGGTTCCCCTCACTGATGTTTCTGGCGGTTCCCGAGCAACGGCAGGGCAAGAACCGGATGCATCTGGACCTGACCAGCACCGACCTGAACGGCGCCGTCGAGCGTGCGGTCTCGCTCGGCGCCACCAAGGTGGCCGAATACGACGAGTTCGGCACCATCTGGACCACGCTGGCCGATCCCGAAGGAAATCTGTTCGACATCGGCCTGCCGCATCGGTGAGCAGCGTCAGGGTGAGCCCTCGCCCACCCCGGGAGATGCCCCTGAAAGCCGGCTGACCCTTTCCATCCCCGGATGGGTCGGGAATAGCGTTGGACCATGAGTGACGCGCGTCCGGAGCCCAGCAACGTCGGTCCCGTCGCCGGGGGAAATCTTCGCGCGTCGGATGCCGACCGGGAGCGTGTGGCCACCCTGTTGAACGCCGCATACGCGGAGGGTCGGCTCAGCCGCGACGAGCACGACGAGCGACTCGATCAGCTCATGGTCGCCAAGACCTTCGATGACCTCATTCCGATCACCGGCGACCTCGTCGTGGCCCGACCTCGCGAGGATCGCCAACCGGTCGCCGCCCCAGCCGCAGGTTTCGATGTCGATACGACCTCCGTCTCCGACCAACCAGCCAGGCTGGTCGCCATCTTCAGCGGCGTTGCACGTAATGGCAAGTGGCGGGTACGCCGCAAGACTCAGGTGCTGGCCTTGTTCGGCGGGATCGACCTTGATTTCCGCGACGCCGTCTTCGAGGGCTCCACGATCGAGATCTCCAGCATCTGCTGCTTCGGGGGAATGGACATCAAGGTCCCTGAAGGACTGCAGGTCAGCAACGAAATGGTGGGCATCTTCGGCGGCACCGACCTGAAGGACGTGGCCGATCCCATTCCGGGTGCCCCGACTTTGGTGCTCAAGGGCCTTACGCTTTTCGGCGGCGTCTCGGTCCGGGGAGGCAAGCCGCGCAAGAAGCGCCAGTAACCGCCGCTCGACAGCACGAGGCCGTAGGAACCAGGCCGTAGCCTGGATTCGCTATGGATGAGCTCTTCGCGCCGCCGGCCTACGAATGGCAGCGTCTGTCCCCCGCCTATCGCTCGCTCCGCCGCCTGACCAGTGTGCTCACCGCACCCATCCTTTTCAGCATTCCGGCGGTCATCGTCGGTGTCGTCACCGGAGATTGGTGGATTTCGGCGCTCTTGTGGGCCACCGCCGCGGTGATCGTGATCGCCCGCTGGTTCGTGGTCGAGCGCAACTGGCGCTCCTGGGGTTATGTCGAACGCGAGGACGATCTCTACATCACTCACGGCGTACTGTTTCGCAGTCTGGTGGCCGTGCCTTACGGTCGCATGCAGCTCGTCGAGGTGGGGTCTGGCCCGCTCGAGCGGGCGTTCGGCCTCGCCTCGGTCTCTCTCAAGACCGCCAGCCCGGAAACCAATGCGACCATCCCCGGCCTGACGCCGGACGAGGCGGCTCGGCTGCGGGACCGCCTGACCGAACTTGGTGAATCACAGGCCTCGGGCCTATGAGCCAGCCGCCCGTGCAGCACGGCACGGATACGCAACCCGCCCCTCCGCAAACCGTGAAGCCGGTCAAGCAAACCGAGCGGCCGCATCCGCTGACGCCTCTCATCCGCGGTTGGATTGTGCTGCTGGCGATTCTGATCGGCGTGGCCCGCGAGGTCGTTCCCGACGGCAACAGCGAGGACAACATCTCGCTATCCGATCTCAGCTGGATCCTTCCCGTCGCCGCTCTCGCGGTGGTGCTGGCGGGAGTCGCCGGCTTCATCAGCTGGCGCTTCACTCGTTTCGTCATCGACGACGAAGAGCTGCGGGTGGAAACGGGCGCAGTCTTCAAGACCTCCAAGAAGGTGCCGTTCGAGCGGCTGCAGTCGGTCGACATCATCCAGCCCCTTGCGGCGCGCCTCTTCGGTCTGGCGGAGCTCCGCCTGGAGGCCGGCGCGGGAGACAGCACGATCAAGCTGCGTTACCTGAGGCAGACCAAGGCGGCGTCGCTGCGGGAATACCTGCTGACCCGCGCCCACGGCGAACGGGCGCGGGTTTCTGATCATGGTGATGTCCGGGCGAGCCTCTTCACCGATCTGACCGCCGCCGATCGACCGTTGGTGCAGGTGCGCCCGGATCGCTTGATCGTCAGCTTCCTGCTGTCCACGGAGTGGCTGCTGTCCAGCGTCCTCGCGGTCCTGCTCCTGGCTACCACCGTCTACTTCGATCTGGCTGCGTTGGCCCTGACTGCGCTGATTCCCCTGGTGATCAGTGCCGTCACGATGATCAGCCGGCGGCTGATCGCGATGTTCAACTTCACTC
This sequence comes from uncultured Actinomycetota bacterium, assembly GCA_963808495.1. GTDB lineage: Bacteria > Actinomycetota > Actinomycetes > Propionibacteriales > Propionibacteriaceae > Microlunatus. The sequence goes on along the minus strand of CAWEGC010000019.1, from coordinate 288,012 downwards.
TGGCCGAGTCCCCTCGCGGCTTGCGGGTCACCCGAGGTTTGACCAACCTGACCAGCCAATCCGTACCCATCGATCGGATCCAGGGCGTCAAGATCAGTCAACCGTTGCCGTGGAGGCCCTTCGGCTGGTACCGCGTCGATGTCGACATCGTCGGATACGCCCACTCGGACAGCGAGAACAACGAATCCACGGCCACCAGCGTGCTGCTGCCTGTTGCCGACGTCGATCAGGTCGAGCTGGCCGTCGGTCGGGTCCTTCCCGGGTTTGACCTGGACGGCATCGAGCTGAACCGGGTGCCGTCTCGAGCGAGGTGGATCCGCTGGTTCGATTTTTGGACGCTGCGGTACGGGTGGAACGACCGGGCCATAACGACCGAGGAAGGCTGGCTGGACCACGAGCGCAACATCGTGCCGCATGCGAAGACCCAGTCGGTTCGAATCGAGCAAGGACCGCTGCAACGGCGGCTTCGGCTGGCCGACGTCCACATCGACACACCGAAGGGACCCGTCCATGCTGTGGCCCACCAGCTGGACGCGAGGGTCGCCCGGGAGCTTGTCATCACTCAACTCGATCGGGCCCGCGCTGCCCGGCGCGCCGACCGGGAGCGCATCCCGGTCGCCCAGGCCCAGGCACAGGCCGGCGGCGAAGCAGAACTACTCGCATCCTTCGGCACCAGCCGTGATCAATTGCTCGGTAGCGGCGGTGAGAGTGAGGTTTTCGCCATCGACCAGCAGCGGGTATTGCGGCTCTACCGCCGCCCGTACGACCCTTCTGACCACACTGTCGAGCAGATCCGGCGGCTGCTGGACAGCTGGGACGACGCGGACATCGGCCTCCATGTCCCGAAGATCATTGAGGCGGGCGAGCACGCCGGTCGCCTCTACACCGTGGATCGGCGCTTCTCCGGTCGCTGCCTGTCACCGTGGCTGGCGCAGGCCCAGACCGGCGACCGCCGACAGGCGCTGAGCAGTTACCTGGACGCGACCCAGCGGCTGCGCCACCTACCGAGCCCGATCCCCGGGTTCGCGCGGCTGATCGGACCCCAGGCGCCTCAACAGTTCAGCTCCCTCGGTGAGCTGCTGCACAACATGCTGGACGGACCCGTACACATCAGCCGCGCCCAGCTCGAACGCGACCTGCCCAACGTGGCCCAGGCATGGAGCCGGCTGCATGCCGACCTGGCCGACCGCGTGGTGACGCCCGCCCTGGTTCACGGCGATGTCTGTCCACCCAACACCTACATCGACTTCCGCTCCGACCGGTGGCTGGTCTCCGGCATGGGAGACTTCAGCCCGCACACCGTCAACGGCGATCCGACCATGGACATCGCGGGCGCCGTGATCTTCCTCGAACTGGAGACCTACCAGGACGCGGCTGCGGATGCGGCGTGGTTGGAGGCGTTGGCAGTGCAGCAGGGTGGCAGCGACGTTCGGCACTGGATTGAGGTGTACCGCAGGTTCTACGGGTTCTACTTCTCCGACTCCTTCCGCTTCGATCCGGTGCTGTACGCGTGGTGCCTGCGTCAGCTCCGGCGCTGAAGCGAGCCTCAGACCAGTCCCGACCGGCCAGCCCCGGGTGGCCGCATGGCACTCCCCGAAGAAGCGTGATGTCGATAGGCTCCCCAGCATGACCGACAAAACCGCAGAACAGACGCCAGCGCTTGGTATCGACATCGGCGGCAGCGGCATCAAGGGCGCTCCGGTTGATCTGCATGCCGGGGAGATGATGACCGATCGGCTCCGCATCACGACCCCGGCCAAGTCCACACCGAAGAATGTGGCGGCTGTCGTCGGTGAGATCGTCGACAACTTCAAGGACACGATCGGCGACGGTCCGATCGGGATCACCGTGCCGGCGGTCGTCACCCACGGCAAGACCCGCTCGGCCGCGAACATCGATAAGTCGTGGATCGATTGTGAGGCCGAGAAGCTCTTCGAGGACCACCTCGGCCGGGAGATCCTGCTGGTCAACGACGCTGACGCGGCTGGTATCGCCGAGGTGCATTACGGCGCCGCCAAAGGGCACCCCGGACTGGTGATCTTGACCACGCTCGGCACCGGGATCGGGACCGCCATCGTGTATCGAGGTGCGTTAGTCCCGAACTCGGAGCTCGGGCATCTGGAGATCGATGGCTACGATGCGGAGACTCGGGCCGCTTCGAGCGTCAAGGACAAGCTGGAGCTGTCCTGGAGCGACTGGGCCAAGCGCCTGCAGCGTTACTACGAGACGCTGGAGGCCTTGCTATGGCCTGACTTGATCGTGGTGGGCGGCGGCGTGAGCAAGAACGCGGACAAGTTCATTCCCAAGCTGAAGCTGAAGACCGAGATGGTGCCCGCCAAGCTGCGCAACAGCGCCGGAATCGTCGGCGCCGCCTGGCTGGCCGCCGACCGGCGGGTCAATCCCGACCCCATGATGTGACCCAATCGGGCTCCTGCCAGCGATAGCTTGATCGTCCGGAACCTCGACGGACGTCGCGATCGTTGCGAAAGCCGGCTCGTCAATCGGTCGGCCAATGGGATAATCGGCTCTTGTGTCTTCGCTGCCCTCGCTGCTGAGCGACCGGATCTTCGGCGTGACCGGCATTGATCCGGAACTCCGGCCGGCCACCAAGCCACAATTCGGTCACTACCAGACCAATGTCGCGCTGCGCCTGGCCAAGAGCGAGGGCCAGTCCCCGCGGGAGGTGGCGACGCGGATCGTCGCCCGGCTGGAAGTGGCCGACCTGTGCGAGCCACCGGAGATTGCCGGCCCTGGCTTCATCAACTTTCGGTTGCGAACCGAGGTGTTGGCGGAGGCGATCACTCAACAGCTAACCGACCCACGGGCCGGCATGAGCTCCACCGAGCACCCCCAAACAGTGGTGATCGACTATTCCGGTCCGAACGTCGCCAAACAAATGCACGTCGGGCATCTGCGGTCGACCGTCATCGGCGACTGCCTGCATCGCGTCCTCGCAGGAGTCGGGCACCGCGTCATCGCCCAGAATCACATCGGGGATTGGGGCACCCAGTTCGGCATGCTGGTGGAGCAGATTCTGGACGAGGGCATCGACGCCTCCGCGCTCACCCTTCCCGAGGCCGAGGCCCTTTACGCCCGCGGAAGTGCGCATTTCCGGAGCGATCCTGAGTTCGCCGATCGCGCGCGCCGCCGAGTCGTCACACTGCAGTCCGGCGACGAGCAGACCCGGACCATCTGGCAGCAGTTGATCAACGTCTCACTGGCCGGTTTCAACGCGGCTTACGAACGTCTCGGGGTGCTGCTCACCGACAGTGATCTTGACGGTGAATCGACCTACAACGAGGACCTTCCGCAGCTCGTCGCCACGCTGGAGGCCGACGGCACCGCCGTGATGGACGACGGCGCGCTCTGCGTCTTCGTCGAGGGGTTCACCGCACCCATGATCGTTCGCAAGCGGGACGGCGGCTTCGGCTATGCAGCCACCGACCTCGCGTCCATCCGCCGTCGGGTGCGCGACTTCGGTGCCGACCGCATCATCTACGTGGTGGACTCCCGCCAGTCCGACCACTTCGACCAGGTGTTCCTCGTCGCGCGCAAAGCCGGCTTCCTGCCGGACACGGTGGCCACCGAGCATGTCGCGTTCGGCAGCGTCCTCGGTCTGGACGGCAAGCCGTTCAAGACCCGCGAAGGCACAGCCGTGACCTTGAACGACCTGCTCGATGCCGCCGAGGAGGAGGCGGCGCCTCCGATCGCGCTAGCGGCGATCAAGTACGCCGACCTCTCGAACGGGCTCAACAAGGACTACGTCTTCGACGTTCACCGTATGGTCCAGATCACCGGGAACACCGGCCCCTACCTGCAGTATGCCCACGCCCGAATGACCCAGGTCCTGCGCAAGGCCGAGGCAGAAGGCTACGGCGAGCAGACCAAGGTCATGGTGCTGGACGAGCCCGCCGAGCAGGCGCTGGCGCTGCTGCTGACCCGGTTCGGCGACGTGGTCGACGAGGTGGCGGAAACCCTGCAACCACACAAGCTCTGCGCCTACCTCTATGACCTGTCCGGAGCATTGTCGATCTTCTATGAACAGTGCCCAGTGCTCAAGGCCGAGGGAATCGTACGAGAGTCCCGCCTCGCGATATGCGCGGTCACCAAGCGCGTGCTGGCCACTGGCCTCACGCTGCTCGGGATCGAGGCGTTGGAAAGGATGTAACCCGCGTCCCGAGTGTGTCCAGGAGTTCTCCACGACCTACCTGTTTTCCGGCTGCGCGACATTGCGGCGTGGCCGGCCGTGGGTGAGGATCGGGACGCGTCAGGGCTGCTGGGCGCCGGTCGCCTCCACATAGAGCGAGTAGAGCGAGCGGCTCGCCGTGATGAAGAGCCGGTTCTTCTTGACGCCCCCGAAGCAGAGATTCGACGCACCCTCCGGCAAGTGAATCCGGCCAAGGAGCGTCCCATCCGGTGCGTAACAGTGCACGCCGTCAAATCCCGCGCCACCACCATGAGCCGCCGACCACAGGTTGCCTTCGGTATCGACCCGGATCCCGTCGGATCCGCCGGGGCTCATGTCGACGAAGCGGCGACCGTTCACGACCGCGTCCCCATCCACCTCGAAAACCCGGATCTCACCGACGTCGACGACGTAGAGCAGGCTCTCGTCGGGGCTGAAGCACAAACCATTCGGGCGGTTCATGTCGCCGGTAACCACGGTGGCGTTGCCGGTGTCGGGATCGAGGCGGTACACGTTCCGTGGCAATTCCGACGGCGCCTTGTCTCCCTCGAAGTTGCCCAGAATGCCGTAGCCCGGATCGGTGAACCACACCGAACCGTCGGACTTGACCGCGACGTCGTTCGGCGCGTTCAACGGCTTGCCATCGAATCGATCGAGCAGCACCGTGATCGTCCCGTTGTGCTCGGTGCGGATGACCCGACGCGTCAGGTGCTCACACGTGATCAACCTGCCCTGCCGGTCACGGGTGTTGCCGTTGCTGTTGTCCGCGGGTTGCCGGAAGACCGTGGTCTCCCCCGTTTCCTCGCTCCAGCGCAGCATCCGGTTGTTGGGGATGTCGGAGAACAACAGATAGCGGCCGTCGCCGAACCAGACCGGTCCTTCGAGCCAGCGGCCGCCTGTCCATAGTCGTTCCACGACGCCCTGCATGATCCGCAGCGCGGCGAATCGCGGGTCGACGGTTTCCACCGCGGGATCGGGGAAGCGGATGATCGTCCGGTCTTGCTCCCAGGCCTGAGCCGGGTCGAGTAGGGCCACTGCGCCACCTCACATGCTGGCGTCGCGGAGATGCGGCGCGCGCGCGATTCTATCGGCCGGACCGCGCAGGTCGGCGGTTACCAAGCATCGCGAAGCAGTCGGGCGACGACGGCACCTGAGCCCGTACGACGCACTTACCTCCGCACACTCCGGCCGATCAGTGGCTGGCAGCGGGGACACCAGAAGCTGCGACGCTCCTGGCCGAGCGGCCCGAACGTCTCCGCCTGAATCGGTGTGCCGCAGCGGCGGCATGGCTCACGCTCCCGCTCGAACACGAAGGTCCGGCGGCCCGGTCGAAGGTCACCGGTCGTGGCTTGCTCAGGACGCCACCGGTTGGCGTAGAGCAACTGATGGGAGCGCTGCACCAGACGAGTGAGGTTCTTCACCTCGGCCACCGGCGTGCGCGGATGCAGCCCTTGCAGGAAGAGCACTTCGGCGCGATAGAACGTCCCGATCCCGGCGAGATTTCGCTGATCAAGGAGCGCCTCTCCGATCGTCCGGTCAGGCTCGGTGGAGATTCGCCGCACGGCCTCCTCCGGATCCCAGTCCGGACCCAGCAAGTCGGGACCGAGGTGGCCGACCACGTCCGGCTCCGTTGGCGGTGGAGATCAACTCGATCACCGGCAAGCGGTAGCCGACTGCGTCATGCTCCGCCGTGGCCAAGATCGATCGAATCTCATAGTCGGGTCCGCCCGACCAGCGACGCCCGGCGCTGAAGATTCGCCATGTGCCCTCCATCCGGAGATGAGTGTGCAGAGTCAACTCGTTGTCGAACCGGAACAGCTGATGCTTTCCCTGAGACCTCACCTCGAGGACTCGTACTCCGGTGAGCTCGGTTGTGGCCAGAGCGGGAACGCGAAATTCGCCACGGCTCAGCCGGCGACCTGCCAACACCTCATGAAGGCGACGGCACAAGCGCCACACCGTGTCTCCTTCGGGCACACCGCAATTCTGCGGGCACTTCTGGGTCAGGCGCGGTCCGACCACCCGATCATCCCCGCCGCCCTGACGCCGTGGCCGGCGATGCGCAGAGAGACGCCGCGCCGTCGGGAGGCGCGTCGGCCACGGACAACTACCCTGAACCGGTGCGACGGGCCTGGCCGGTGACCTTGGCCGCAACCGCCGTTCTCGGCCTGCTCGGCGTGGCGGTCGGCGGTTCTGTGCTGTTCGTCCGCCACACGGCCGCCGGGCGCATCTTTTCTGTCGCCACTGTCCCGCCGGCAGCTGCCGCCCTGGTGCTTGGAGCTCAGGTTCATCCCGACGGCACACCATCGGCGTTCCTTGCCGCCCGGCTGGATCTCGCCAGGCAGCTGTACCGGGCCGGCAAGGTGAAGATGATCTTGGTGTCGGGCGACAGCATGGCCAAGGAGTTCGACGAACCCCAGGCCATGCGGTCGTACCTGATCGCGACCGGGATCCCGGAATCGGTTGTGATCATCGACAACGCCGGCATCGACACGTACAACTCCTGCGTCCGGGCGCGTGAGGTCTTCGGGGTGTCCGACCTGATCGTGGTGACACAGAGCTATCACGTGCCTCGGGCGGTCGCCACTTGTGTCCGAGTCGGTGTGAACGCGTCCGGGGTCGGCGATGACAGTACCCGCCAGTACGCCCGATCCTGGCGGAGTGGAGCCATCCGGGACCAGCTGGCCTGCGTCAAGACCGTCCTCGATCTGATGTTCGACCGCCGACCGACCTGAACCAGGGTTAGCGCTTCCGGCCGATCACAGAGCTACCTTTCGCGCCTCCCGCTGATCCTCCGTGCGACTTTCCTTTCGCGCCTCCCGCTGATCCTCCGTGCGACTTTGAGCCCCGCCGGCACACTCCGAGCCCTTTCTAACGGGCTCAACGTGGACCGTACGGGCTCGAGGTCGCGTCTAGGCGACCGAGGCCCTGCCTGGGCAAACGCGATGGGCGGTGTTCGGGAACATGCCGCACCGGGTAGGAAGGTGGGGTAATCCAAAGGAGGCATTACATGACTGAACCCGATCAGCCAGGCATGTCTGAGGAGCCGGAGCTCGATGCGCCGAGTGCGCCAGTGTTCCCGGAGCACGGTAAGACCGAGGATGATCAGGAGTACGCCGTTGGGCGGACGAGTGACCCGGACGGGGCTGATCGTGACGAGCCAGCGGGCGAGGACTACGCAGGTAGCGGCTTCTAGCCGCCTGCGTTTAACGACGCATCCTCAGCAAGCGCTCGCAACGGCACGCCAAGCGTGCTCGTCAACGAGTCAATTGACCGCCGGAGAGCCAACGTGAGTGCGGTGATCCTGGAGCAGCGCTCCGACAACGGCCGGGCACGCACCAGCGCGTTACGGCGCGACGCTCGGCCAATCAGCGTGCGATCTGCGGAATGCCCGGACAGGCACCACCATTTGTTTCAGTGAAGTGGTGCCATCCGGTGCCGCATTGACACGGCTTTCGGCCCCGGACTTCATCGGACGGCTTCGGTGAAAGAACCAGGACTGAAGGGTCAGATTAAGGGGCCGAGCCGGCCCTCTGTTACACCTATAGTGATTGACCACGCCGTGGCCAACACGAGTCTCACCGCAAGCCAGTTCCGCCCTTGCAGAGTCCGAGCGTGCCGGGGGAACCCTTCGGAAGCCCGTAGTACTTCCAGGAATCCGCGGCAGTCTGAACCTGCGAGTCGATCTGTCCCATGGGATCCAGCGAATCGAAGTCGTTCAACCCGCTCGCGGCGCAGCCCGAGTTCGCGTGAGCCAGAGCCCCCGTCCGATTGGTATTGTCCGGTTGGTTTGGCGGACCCTTGACCTCACCAGCAAATGCCGGGCTTCCGCCCGTAATCGCCAGCACGGCAACCGAAACCGCCGTCACGACTAGTCGCCTCATCGTTCGCTCCTTCATTGATCGACGCCCCCCTGAGGCCTGCGTGGCGAAACTACTCCCGGTGCTGAACGAGCGTCAATGTCCTAGAAGGGGTCTGATCTTCCGTCCGGCGGCCTCACTGTGGTGTTGTCTCAGCCGCCGAAGCCGGGACGGCCGGCGACGTGCGGACGGCCGCGAGGGACAACTATCGTGCCCCTGTGACAAGCATCGATTTCCCGAGCGAGCTCCCCCTGCTGGAGACGAGCTGCAAACCCTTCACGGCGCATTGGAGCGGATCCGCGGAACGTTCGCCTGGAAGTGTGGCGGGCTGGACGCCGATGCCATGCGGGTCACGCTCGGTCCGTCGACGGTGACGTTGGGGGGATTGCTCAAGCATCTTGCCTATGTCGAGGATGAGAACTTCACCTGGTCGCTGCTGGGCGCCGAACTCGGACCGCCGTGGGACAGCCTCGAAGTGCCTGCCCCTGAGTGGGCGTGGCGGACAGCGGCCGACGACACGCCGGAACATCTGATGGGGCTGTGGGAGGACGCTGTGGCCCGCTCCCGCGCGGCGGTCGCCGTGGCACTGGCAGGCGACGGTCTGGACCGGATTGCAGCTCGCAGCCCGGATGGTGAGCCCCTCAGTCTCCGCCGCATGATTGTCGATGTGAACGAGGAGTACGCGCGGCACACCGGTCACGCGGATCTGATTCGCGAGTCGATCGACGGCCTCATCGGCGACTACCCGCCTGGCTGAGGTCCCTGGGTCAGGACGCCTGCCTGGTCATTCCCGACAGCCCATCTGTTATGAGGATGGGGCGGCGGACCGGACGAAGGTGACCACGGCTTCGATATCGATGGGGTCGGCGTTCGAGGTGTTCACATCCAGGGTTGGTGCGTCTAACGTCAACGGCTCGAAGAATCGATCGATCGCGAAGTGTCCGGCGTCGTCGTGTGCCGCGCGGCTTGGTTGTTCCCGTCCCCGCTGTTCGGCCCGTATTCGTGCGACTTCCGGATCGACATGGCACCGCACGATCCGGAGCTCGGCAAGCGACCGCAATGGCTCGAGCCCGCGCGCCCAGAGAGAGTGCTGGAACGCGGCTTCTGCCACATGGGTCACGCCGTGCTCGAGGAAGAGCCGGATGGTGGTGAAGAACAAGTCGTAGGTTCGCAACGTCAGGGGGTCGGAGGTGAACGGGACGAAGTCGGGAGTAGCCGCCGCCATGCCCTCCTTGAGCTCGTCTCGGCACAACGCGGGGCAGCCCACGGCCGCCGCCAGTCGATGCGCCAGCGTGGTCTTGCCCGACCCGGCCGGCCCGCTCACCACGATCAACGTCGGACGGCTGATGAGCTCTCTGCCCGCAGGCACCCGCCCAGTATGGCTTGCCGTCAAGACCGCCTCCGAATGCCTCAGATGAGCTCCTGGGAGGACGGCCGATCAGGCGACCTTCAGTACTCCCACGTGCTGGTAGGTGCTGTCCATGAGCGGCTGTTCGAGCGGCTTTGACAGCGCAAGGTGCTTGGCCGCCCCACCCCAGTACCGCAGGATTCGCCCCACCTCTTCCGGCTTGGGATCTGGGAGCCGCTCGAGGTCGATTTCGATGACGAGTTTCACGTCCTCAACCTGCCATACCACCAGCGTTTTGGGTCGGCTGGCGGACCGCTGATCGAAGCGCTGCCGGACCGCTTGGGGGAAACGCCGTCAGTGCCGATCAGTTGCCGGGTCAGCGTTCACGCTTCTGGCGGTAGTAGCTGATCAAGGACTGGGTCGAACCGTCCTGCTTGGTCAGCGCCTCCTGGTCCCCAGCCACCGCCGGGGTCACCTGGAGGGCGAGTTGCTTGCCGAGTTCGACGCCCCACTGATCAAAGCTGTCGATGCCCCACACCACGCCCTGGACGAAGGTGATGTGCTCGTACAGCGCGATCAGCTGCCCGACGACGGATGGCGTCAGGGCCGGCGCCATGATCGAGGTGGTGGGCCGATTACCGGTGAACGCCCGCGCCGGCACGATCGCCTCGGGAGTCCCCTCGGCACGGACCTCCTCGGCGGTTTTCCCGAAGGCCAGCGCAGCGGTCTGGGCGAAGAAGTTGGCCAGGAAGAGCTCATGGACGTCGTTTTCACCGTCGACCAGCGGATGCGCCGGGTTCGCCACAGCGATGAAGTCCGCGGGGATCATCCGAGTGCCCTGGTGGATGAGCTGGTAGAACGCATGCTGCCCGTTGGTGCCGGGCTCACCCCAGAAAACCTCACCCGTGTCGGTGGTCACCACGGATCCGTCGTACCGCACGCTCTTGCCATTGGACTCCATCGTGAGCTGCTGGAGGTACGCGGGGAAGCGGTGCAGGAACTGGGCGTACGGCAACACGGCGTGCGTGTGGGCGTCGAAGAAGTTGACGTACCAGACGTTCAGCAGCCCCATCAGGACCGGCACGTTCCGCTCGAACGGAGTGTCCTTGAGGTGGGTGTCGATGGCGTGGAAGCCGGCGAGGAAGTCGGCGAAGTTCTCCGGCCCGATCGTCACCGCGACTGACGTGCCGATCGCGGAGTCCACCGAGTAGCGCCCGCCGACCCAATCCCAGAAGCCGAACGCGTTCTCGGGATCGATGCCGAAGGCGGCGACCTTGTCCAGTGCCGTCGAGACGGCGACGAAGTGCTTCGCCACGGCATCAGTTCGCCGCGTCGTCGCCGTCCGCGATGGCACCGGAGGATCGCAGCCCGTCAAGGAGCCAGCTCCGCGCCAGCCGCGCGTTGGTCAATGTCTCCAGCGTGGTGAAGGTCTTGGATGCGACGATGAACAACGTCGTCTCGGGGTCGAGGTCCTTGGTCTTCTCCGCAACATCGGTCGGGTCGATGTTGGAGATGAAACGCGCCGTCAGGCCCTCCTGTACGTAGGGCTGCAGCGCCTCGTAGACCATCACGGGACCAAGATCAGAACCACCGATGCCGATGTTGACGACGGTCTCGATCCGCTTGCCCGTCACTCCAGTCCACTCACCGCTGCGGACCTTGTTGGCGAAGGCGTAGACCTTGTCCAGGACCTCGTGCACCTGGGGCACGACATCGGCACCATCGACGACCAGGCTTGCGTCCTTGGGCAGCCGAAGCGCGGTGTGCAACACCGCCCGATCCTCAGTGACGTTGATGTGCTCGCCCGAGAACATGGCGTCCCGGCGCTCGGCGAGCCCGACCTCCTGGCCCAGCTCGACGAGGGCGCCCAGGACGTCGTCGTTGATCAGGTTCTTCGACAGGTCCACGTACAGGTCCCCAGCCGTGAACGTGAACTTCTCGGCCCGGGACGAATCCTCGGCGAACCACGCCCGCAGATCCGGCTGCAGTCCTGTGCTCAGCTCCTCGAGCCTGGCCCAGGCCGCGGTCTTTGTCGGATCAACAGGCTGGCTCATCGCGCCTCGCTTCGTCGGGGTGGCTCCTCGGGCAGCAGCCTACTGAGACGGGCAGCGCGCCGCATCCGGTCCTGACCACTCCGGCAGAATGTTGATCATGAGCAAGCAACAGGATCGATTTGCGGGCGATTGCCGTGGCCGTCGCGCCCGTGCTGGTCGCCTGATCGTCCGGAGCCTGCGCACGCGCCGGGCTCGAACTGTGCTGCTCGGCTGAAGTCCCACACGTGCTGCTCGGCTAAGCGCGGCGTTGGCTCAGGCATTTGCGCGTGTCCGCCATGCTGGGCGGGTGGAGTTGTTCACCGAGATCTGGCGGCGTGCCAGCTCAGTTCAGCCGGCGCCTCCGCCTGCTCTGGTCGTCCTGATTGCCGCCGTCGGTTTCGCGCTGGTGGCCTTGCCCTCGATCTGGCCGTACACCCGGATGCTGGTGACGATCACCCACGAAGGATCCCACGCCGCCGCCGCCCTGCTCACCGGACGCCGGCTGCACGGTATCCGGCTGCACTCCGACACATCAGGACTCACCCTGTCGAGCGGCCGGCCCGATGGGCCGGGAATGATCCTCACCCTGGTCGCCGGCTATCTGGGACCAGCGCTCGCCGGGCTCGCGGCGGTGGGCCTCCTGCTCGCTGGACGCGGTCTTGCTCTGCTCTGGCTGGTCGTTCTCGTACTCGCGTCTGATGCTGCTCCAGATCCGCAACCTGCACGGCTTCGCCGTCATCATCGGTTGCGTCGCGGTTCTGATCGCGGTCAGCTGGTACCTCTCTGCCACGGCACAATCGATCCTGGCCTACCTCTTGACCTGGATCCTGCTGATCGCAGCACCGAAGCCAGTCCTGGAGCTGATTCGCCAGCGCCGGCGGGGACGAGGACGACACTCCGACGCCGATCAGCTGGCACGACTTACCCGCGTACCAGCCCGCTGTGGGCCGCCTTCTTCCTGGCTAGTCAACTCGGCCGGCTTGATTGTCGGCGCGGGACTGCTGCTACCGGCGCTGATCCGGCTCGTGCATAGCGCTGGCGGCCTGGTCAGTGGCTGATCAGCCAAGAGACAACCGGTCGGCCGCTACTCAAACTCTCAGGCAGCCTGGCCGTAATTCCGTTCGGATAGCACGACGCCGGCTCGCTCCAGTTCGGCCTCGACACGAAGCCGCTCGATGTCACGCTCCATGCCAGCGGTCTCATCACGCGAGATCGTGCTCGATCTCCAACATCTGGCAGGCCTGGATCAACACCTGGTCGTAGGCGAGCCGGTCACCCATTTGGTGGGCCGCCGATCGATGGGCATCGCGGGTCACAACCGCGCGCAGCCGTCGGAGATTCGCGGCCACCTGTTCCAGTGGAACACCACGTTGATCGCGCATCGCCCGCAAGTTCTTGCGGCGCTGCGCCGACTGCTGCCGCGACTCCCTCCACCGGCCAATCGAGTTGTCCCAGCGTCCCGCCACCAGGTCGTACAGCAACACCAACCCGATCGGTACAAGGACCATGATGGACACGGCAATCGCACCGAGCACGACCTGATACACGTCCACCATGAACAAACACTAAGTCGCGCTCAGGTGCTCCACAAGCGGATCCATCGGGTCAAGGCTATCCGCTGCCGGAGTTGCCGTAAACCGTTACGTGGACGTGATCATAGTGGTTGGCGGTGGCGGACCCGCGATCGGACATGTAGCGCCAACCCTCGCTGGACCGCTGGACCGTCCAGATGCGCTGAGAGTAAATCACCTCGCACGCGCCCAGCCGGGAAGCATTCGCGCGCACGTAGTTGGCGATCTGCCAACCGATAGTCGAGTCCGAGATCATCGCGTCCAGCGCTCGGCCGGACGGGTGATAGGGCAGTGAGTCGGCACGGACTCCGTGGTACGAGGTCACCTGCGGAAAACGCGCACAGATCGCGCGATGGACCCGAATGGCATCCTGCGTCAGACCGGACTCCACCCCTGAGCCGGACCTGCAGGGCGCATAGGAGATGCCGTTGGACGTGGCGGACGGCGTGGAGATGGACGGTTTCTTGGACGACAGGTACTCACTGCGGACCCAGCGGCGCTGGCTGTTGTAGAGGATCGCCGCCCATCCGGGCACGCTGCCGCTGGTGATCGAGACCTTGCTGCCTGCCGAGAGCACGGTGATCACATTGCCGTCGACGCTCGGCTCGGTGCGAACATTGACCCCCGTCGTCGTGTACCGGATGCCCGTCGCCCTCAGCGAAACGCTCTTGGCTGCCGCCCTGGCCGACGGCGCTCTGGTCGACGGCGCGAATGTGGGCGGCTTCTCCTTGGTCGAAGGCTTGGCTCGAAACGCCTTCGCGGAGGGAGAGCTTTTGACGGCCGGTCGGGAAGCCTCGTCCCGGCTCGTCCGAGCAGAAGCGCTGGCGGTCGCCGTCTGGGTTGGTGTTGCCACGGGCGCGGGAACCGCTGCGGTGTACTCCGGCTGCGGCCAGATGGCCACTGCTACTGCGGAGGCAAGGACCCCGATGAAAGCGATTGGTGCCACAACCCGTCCGACCCGAACCGCCAGCGGCGGTCGCAGCGCTCGACGCGGGCGTGAACGAGCCAACCCAAACCACTCCCCCGAGTACATAAGGCCGAGATCAAACCGTTATCTTCGCGGGAGTCTAAGCAACAACGATCACGAATTCATATTCGGCGGTCCGAAGTCTGGACTGATGTGGCGAAGATCACATCCAGCTCCGCGGCACCTGCCTCACTCGCGGATGTAACTCGGCCGGACTTGGGCGCGCGGGCTGCGCTTGTAGTCGGACACGAAGCGGCTGCCGGCGACCCAGAACCGCCACGGCCGATCCGCCTCGAGGGAGACGCCGACCCGAGGACCCGACATGATCATCTCCGGACGTTCGGACGGGCGGTTCGAGGCGGACCGGACCGTCGCCCAGCAGATAGCAGCCCTTGTGTTCCGCAGAAAGCCGGAGAGCTGCACAGAGCCGGCCGGGACCACGAGCAAGATCGCGATCGCGCGCCCGGCCCCGCCGGGTCCGCGCTACCTCAATGCCGTCGATGACCTCTCCGGCTCGCAGCAGCACACCGGCGGCGTGGCCCTCCGGCCCGCAGATGACATTGGCTGCCCAATGCATCCCGTAACTGAAATAGACGTAGAGGTGTCCGGGCGGCCCGAACATGATCGCGTTCCGGGCCGTGCGGCCGCGGTGGGCGTGCGAGGCAGGATCAGTGGGTCCGTCGTATGCCTCGACCTCGGTCAGCCGGACCGCTACATCGCCGTGCCGCAGCGTCGCCCCAAGCAAGCTCGGCGCCACCTGATCTACGGGGCCACTGAGGTTCCAGCTCATGGCGTCGAGTCTGCCCGGCCGGTGGAGAGGAGCTCCACCGTACCGGCCGTACCGTCCACCCGAACCCGGTCACCGGTCTTCAACCGCATCGTCGCGTCTCCGCAGCCGACGACCGCCGGAATACCGAGCTCGCGGGCCACGATCGCGGCGTGCGACAACGGAGCACCCACATCGGTCATCACCGCCGCGGCTCGCGGGAACAGCGGAGTCCAACCGACGTTGGTCACCGTCGTGACCAGCACCTCGCCGGATCTGAACGCCGATCCGTCGGCGGCGTCGGCCAGCACCCGTACGGGCGCCTCGACGATGCCGGAGGAGCCCGGGAAGCCCGAGATCGCCAGGCCGGCGCTGGGCAAGGGACGCAGTGGGCTCGAGCTGGGCGCCGGGCTGTCGAGCACATAACGGTCGATGCGGCGGTTGGGGTCGGCCGCCCAGCGAAAGGGGTCGAACGGCCCGCGGATCAGGGCTGGATACTTCGGCAGGGAACAGTAGGCCTGGTAGGCGGCCCGCCGGTCGCCGATCAGCCGGGGACTGAGAGTCTCCCCCTGCAGAGCACGAATGATCTCCCGCCCTTCGAGGAAGAAGATGTCGTCGCCAAGCGCGGTCAGCTCGCCGGCCCTGAGCGCGAATGCCCGCAACACCCAGAAGTAACGGATCACCTCAGTCCGGGCGCGTTCCCGGTCCCGGCTGATCTCCGCCCAGTGGGCGAGCTGCCGATGCAGGACCCGAGCGTGCCAGGGGTGCCGCTTCTCGAGCTCCGCCCAGGCCGCGTCTCGGGCCGTCTGCTGGATGGCGAGTAGCTCGCGGTAGCCGGCGGCCGCGCCGGCCTCCAGCTGCTGATCGATCCACTACGGGTCCTCCGCGGGTCGGGGCGTCGAGATCTCGAACTCGTGCGGACCGCGATGGCCGTAGCGCTGATTGAAGGTTTCTCGGTCGATCTCGGCTCGGGCCAGCTGATCAAGACCTTCGAGTAGTCCGAGGCTGGCCAGCTGACCGGCTTGGGCACCAAGCCCGGCGGTCAGCGCGTTCGCCGCGGCGTCGCCCACCAGCCGCTGCAGCCGCTTCCGAGTAGTGACGAAGGAGGCTCCGCTGGATCGGGTCGCGGCCGACAGCATCCAGCTGACCCGGTTGAACTCCGGATCGAGGACGTCGGTCCACAGCTGAGCCAGCTCGTCGCGGACGTGGTCGCCGAAATCTCGGCGCGGCGCTGTTCGCAGAGTCGGGGATGATCAGCGAGGTAGCGGTTCAAGATCTTCTTGTCCCGCCGAGCTTCGCCGAGCACATGGATCGCCATCGGCAGCACGCCGCGGAGGATGGCCAGCCGCGGTGCCTGAACCGGAGGAATCTCGAGATCATCGGGTAACCGGCCGAACACCTCCTCCGTGAGGTCGCGGAAACGCTTCTCCGGCACGCCGAACGCGCCCGACAAGGTCTTCATGACGCTGACGTTGAGGTAGATCCGTCCGCCGATCCGGCCGTAGCCCACGAAGGGTGGGATGGACGCGGTAGCCATGGCGTCATGCAGGAAGACCTGCACCATCGACCAGGTGGCCGGCGTCATGACGTCGGGGATGGCCTCGCCGACGTTGGTGTTGGTCCACAGGAAGTCACCGTCACGGCTGTCGTTCCACGGGTCGGGGGGACTCAACGTCGTGATCGGCCTTGCCTGCAGGACAAACAACTGATCGCCGGTACGGCACCATTCGACGTCCATCGGGCGCGCGTACAGATCAGCGATCGTGCGGCCCAGCGCGGCGAGCTCGCTGACGTGGGCTTCGGTAAGTGAGGGCTCGCCCTGCCGCTCCCCGGCCACGGATCGGTCGGTGGTCCCGCCGACGGCCGGCACAGTCATGATCATCTTCGGCTTGATCACGCTTCGCAGCAACCGGCCGGATTTGCGGTCGACAGTGAAGCTGTCCGCCGTCACGCTTCCGCTGACCACCGCCTCGCCAAGTCCCCAGGCGGCGTTGATTTCGATCACTGACGTATCGCCGGTGACGGGATCCGCGGTGAGCATCACACCCGCTGCATCCGCGTCCACCAGGCGTTGCACGACGACGGCCAATTCGACGCTGCTCTGCTCGATGCCGTGGAGACTCCGGTAACCGATGGCGCGCTCGGTCCACAGCGACGCCCAGCAGCGCTGTACTGCGTCCAGAAGCGGATCAAGGCCAGTGACGTTCAGGAAGGAGTCCTGCTGGCCGGCGAACGAGGCGTCCGGCAGGTCCTCGGCGGTGGCTGAGGAGCGGACGGCGACCGGCGGCGAGCCAAGGCGGACATAGCCGGCCTCGATCTCATCGGCTACCGCTACTGGCATCGGATGGGAGGTGAACATCTCACGGAGGTGCGCGCCGCCCCCTCGAGCGCTTTCGCGCCAGTACCGGCGAGGTCCGCAGTGTGCTTGGCGACCTCTGGTTCGAGGTGGTGGTTGGCAATAAAGGCTCGGTACGCCGCGGTCGTGATGTGGAAGCCGTCCGGCACCGGGAGCCCCGCCGCGACCAGCTTCGCCAGCGACTCGCCTTTGCCGCCCAGAGCCTCCAGGCTCGGCGCTGGATCGTCGAGTGGGCGCACGTACATCGTTGCCATGCCGCCTCCTTGTTACCACCAGGACGCGGTAGCTGAACGCTGGCTGAGGGTTTCGACTCAACCGAACGGCCACCAGGCCTGCCCGCGGGCAGAATACTTTGCGTGCCGGCAGCACGGATCGTGATGATCGAGGACAGCGAAGCCATCAGGCTGCCGGTGTGCACGGCTCTGCAGGCGCAGGGATTTGATGTCCGCGGCGCCGCCGACGGGGACCAACTCGAGTCGATGCTGGGCACCTTCCGCCCCGACCTGGTGATCTTGGACGTGATGCTTCCCGGCCGGGACGGTTTCGCTTTGCTTGACGTCGTGCGAGGCGCAAGTCAGGCCGCCGTGCTGATGTTGACCGCTCGTGATGGACTCGCCGACCGGGTACGCGGGCTGCGGGAGGGAGCCGACGACTACGTCGTCAAACCGTTCGCGATGGCGGAGCTGGTGGCGCGGACCCACGCGTTGCTACGACGGGTTCGTCCCGGCGGCAGCGAGATCGCGATCGCCGACCTGGTGATCAACGACGACGCCAGCAGGATTACCCGTTCGGGCGTCGAGCTTGAACTGACCGACACCGAACGCCGGCTGATCGGCTATCTCGCCGCACATCGAGAACGCGTGGTCAGCAAGGCCCAGCTGCTCACCGCGATCTGGGGATACGACGGCTTCGATGAGAACGTTGTCGAAGTGCACATCTCCGCACTTCGCCGCAAACTCGAGGCGGGCGGCAGGTGCCGTCTGGTACATACCGTCCGGGGTCGCGGTTACCTCCTCGGAGTCCGGGCATGACCACGGAGTCGCTGAACACCGTCTCCCTGCGGTTGCGTGTCACCGTCGCCGCGGTGACGGTCCTGAGCGCGATGATGATCTTGCTGGGGGTGGCCGTCGACGCAGTGTTCGCCGCTCAGTCGAACCGCAACCTTGACGCCGTTCTGTCGGGGCGGGCTCAGCTCGCGCGGCAGCTGGCCCGTGCCGGTGCCGGCCCGCAGGCCATCGTCAACCGGGTGGAGACCAGCGCCGTGCACGTCCGCCTGGAACTGGTCAACGGTCAGGTCTTCGGCGACGAGCTGGCGCCGGGGCTGCGGTCCACCACGGTGGTGCTGAAGGGCCCTCGCCGCGTCGATGGTGCGGTGCTCACGCTGGCGGTCGACGCTTCCCAGGCCGCGGCGGCTCGACGGACGTTGCGCCGGGTGCTGGTCTTCGCGAGCTTGGTCGTCCTCGGGCTGAGCGTCGCCATGATCACGTTTTCGATGCGGATTGCCTTGCGGCCGCTGTCGGCGATGGCCGGCCTCGCGCAGGACATCGCCGGAGGTCATCGCGGACGCCGCCTGTCGCCGAGCCGGACCGACACCGAGATCGGCCGGACGGCCGAAGCGTTCGACGACATGCTCGACGAACTGGAGGGTGCGGAACGGCGTGCCCGCCAGGCCGAAGAGCAGACTCGCGTCTTCCTGGCCGACGCCGCGCACGAGCTGCGGACGCCGATCACGGGTGTCCAGGCCGCAGCGGAGACGCTGCTTCACCATGGCGACCGGCTGGATGCCGAGTCGCGGCAGCGGCTCGAGCTGTTGCTGATCGGCGAAGCTCGGCGTGCCGGCCGACTCGTGAGCGATCTGCTGGCCGTCGCCCGACTGGAGGCCGGTCTGGACATCGATCGTGCACCGGTGTCGGTGACCGCCATCGCCCGAGCCGAGGTCGAACGCGCCCGATTGCTGGAGCCGATGAGCTCCATCACCCTGTCCGGACCGGAGATGATCATCCCGGCCGACGCCGCCAAGGTCGCCGCGATCATCCGCAATCTCCTCGACAACGCGCTGCGCGCCGCCGGTCCGGGTGGCGCGATCGCGGTTGCTTCGGCGGTGGAGGGCGACCAGGCCGTGTTGTATGTCGCCGACTCCGGTCCAGGTGTCCCGATCGCTGACCGGGAACGCATCTTCGAACGGTTGATCAGGCTGGATGACTCACGATCCACCGACAGTGGCGGCTCTGGCCTGGGTCTGGCCATCGCCCGCGGTTACGCCCGCGCCCACGGAGGCGAGCTGACCTGCGTCGAGCCCGACCCAGCCCTTGCCGACACCGGCAGCGGTACCGGGGCGGTCTTCCGCCTGAGCCTCCCCATCCACCCGCCGGATCAGCCCGCAGCAGAACCCACCAATCCGCTCGCGAAACTTTCATCTGCTGCGGAATCTTCGGCAGCAGATGGAAGGTTCGGCAGCGGATCGGAGGGCTGGCGGTGAGTCGAGTTTCAGCCCACTGGCGCGGAGTCGAATTTCAGCCGGTCCGGCCGTCGTTCCCCTCATTCACTGAAGTCGCGTTGGTCTTCCGCCGCAGGATGGCCGGCAGCGCGGCAATGGCGATGATCAGCAGCACGACGAAGCTGGTGGCGAGATAGGCCGCGGTTCGGCCGACGACGACATCGAAAATCAACAACACGACGCCGGCGCTGACGGTCGCGACGCCGACCAGCGTCAGGCGCAGCAGCACGTGAGCGGTCTGGACGGTCTGGAACTTGATGTGTCGCCGGAACAGTCCGCGATGCAGGTTGACCGGCGCGAGGCCCAACGCGGTCGTCGTTACGGCTGCGAGGACCAAGAACAGATAGATCCGCTCCTGAAACAGCGTGAGGGTGTCGAACTTCGGCTGGAAGGCGATGGCCAGCAGGAAACCGGTGAGGATCTGGGTACCGGTCTGGGTGACTCGCAACTCCTGCAGGATGTCGTTCCAGTTGCGGTCCATCTTCTCGTTGAGCGACTCGTCCCGGCCGTCGGACTGGTCAACACCACCGGCCGCATTGCTCGCAATGCTTGGCGGATCACTCTGCAAGGACTCTGTCACGTACCCTCCCTTCCGTCCTTTACCCGGTAGGGGGCGAGACTAAGCTCAGGCGCGGCCGAGTTCAATCCGGTTGATCAAGTCCTCGAGCGCGTCTTCGAACTCGTCGCCGTAGACGTCCTCGGAGAGCTGTGCCGTGTGCTGCTGCAGGATCGGGTAGTCCGCGAGGTTGTTGCTTTCATAGAACTCGATGTCCTCTGCGGCGTTGTCGGTCAGGTCGTCGTCGGCACTACCGGTTTCCAGCAGCAGGTGCCCGAGCAGGAATGTGGAGAACGTCCGGTACGCGGTCACACAGTCGTCGCTGGAGAAGCCATGACGACGCAGACCCTCGAGGAAGCCTTCGACCCAACGCAGACTTCGCAGCGGTGGCCGCAGCCACGGCGCAGCGGGCGGACGGGTGGCTACGAGCGGAAAGACCTTGGGATGGCTGAGCGCCAGATCCCGTACGCCGTGCGCCATCTTCTCCAAGAACTCCTGCCACGAGTCGGCATAATCGCCGGTCATGGTCTTGTGGTAAAGCTCGTCCATCACCGCCTCGACTACACCGTCGAGAAGCTGCTCACGGCCCGGCACATATCGGTAGAGCGCCATGGCTTCGACGCCGAGCCGCGCGCCAAGGCGACGCATGGTGAGCCGATCCCGACCGAACTCGTCGATGAATCGCACGGCCTCCCGGATAATCAGGTCTTGGTCAAGCGGCCGCCGAGCACTCACCCGCTCGGCGCCCACTCGCTCGGCCAGACCTAGCCGGCGCTCCGGACGAGAGGCGGTCTCTACCTCGTCGGAAATGACTCTCACCCCCACCCGGATGCACGCTTGACCAGACTTGCCGCTGGCCACTCGCCCCCACGGATGGCCGAGGTCCAGAACATTTACAGCGTAAACCTAAAGGGTCTATAGTTGGGCTTACGCCGTAAACGGACTGCTTCAGGCTCATCATAGTTGACTCGTTCTGAAGCGCTAGAGGGCAGAAGCAGCCGCTCAACCACCGTTTGCGCAGGGGACCTTCTGCGCGACTTCGTACCAAAGGAGGACGAATCATGGGCGGATTGGAAGGCAAGGGCGAAGAGCTCAAGGGCGACATCAAGGCTCGCGTCGGCGATGCCACCAATAATCCTGACATGGAGGCCGAAGGCTACGCCGATCAGGCGGCGGGCAAGGCCAAGCAGGCCGTCGAGGACGCCAAGGACAGCGCGCGCGATCTTGACGACAACGACCGGAAGTACTGACCCAGTCGGCGGTTGAAGCCGCGCGCTGAGCCGGACGGCCCATCTCTCTGGGGGGAGGTGGGCCGCCGCTTTTTGGCCGCACGTGGCGCAACCATCGCTTCCGCTCGACAGGCTTGCCGCACCTCCTGATCCGAAGGCTGACGCCGACATCAGGCTGAGCCCTCCCAGCTCTCGTCTAGAGTCGCTGCGCCATGGCGCTGCTACTCGATCTGACGCCGCTTCGAGCGAGCGCGGAGTTCCGGCGGCTGTGGTGGGGGCTCGGAGTCGCGAATCTTGGCAGCCAACTCACGCTGGTGGCGGTGGGCCTTCAGGTGTATGCGATCTCTGGCTCGACGCTGTCGGTCGGCATTCTGGGCATCTGTGCGCTCGTTCCGCTGATTGCGCTGGGCCTGTACGGCGGCGCCCTGCTGGACGCGTACGACCGTCGCACGATTGCGCTGCTCTCGGCAGTTGCGCTGTTCCTGGTCACCGCCGCCCTGGCGATTCAGGCGCTGGCTGCACATCGACTCGGTGTTGGTGCTCTACATTCTCGTCGGCTTGCAGTCAGCCGCCTTCGCGATCAACAATCCCGCTCGCACCGCGATCATTCCGCGCTTGCTGAAACCCTCGATGTTGCCGGCGGCGAACGTGCTGACGACGACGGCTTGGAGCAGTGCCTTGGTCCTGGGCCCGCTGATCGGCGCGGCGCTGGTGGCCGCCTCGGGTTTCGCGGCGGCGTACACCGTGGACATGATCATGTTCACGGCCGGCCTGTGGGCGTTGTGGCGACTTCCGCCGCTGCGGCCCGAGGACGGCCCCGACCACCCGGAACGCAAGCGCGGCTTTGCGGCGGTCGCGGAAGGCCTGCGTTATCTGGCCACGCGACGCAATGTCCGGATGACGTTCGTCGTCGATCTGATTGCCATGATCTTCGCCATGCCGCGAGTGCTGTGGCCGGCCGTCGGGGTTGTGTTTCTAGGCGGTGGCGCCACGACAACCGGGCTGCTGAACGCGGCGTTCGCGGTCGGTGCGGTTCTGGCGGGGCTGTTCTCCGGCGGACTGGTCGGCGCCCGCTGGCAGGGACGGCTGATCTGCCTGGCGATCACGATCTACGGCTTGTCCGTGGCTGCCTTCGGTGTGGTGTTGTTGGTCGCCGGGCCCACCTCACCAACTGCCGTGCTGGTGCCGGCCCTGATCGGGGCGATGATCTTCCTCGCCGTCGCCGGAGGCGCGGACGCGGTGAGCGCGGTCTTCCGCCAGACCATCCTGCAGACGGCGACACCGGACGCGATGCGCGGCCGGCTGCAGGGCGTCTTCATCGTCGTGGTCGCCGGCGGTCCCCGGCTGGGCGATCTGGTCCTCGGCGCAGGTGCCAGTTGGTTCAATGAGGGGCTCGCCGCACTGGCCGGAGGGCTCATCTGCGTGACACTGCTCAGCCTCGTCAGCCTCACCCAGCGAAGTTTCCTGGCCTACGACGCCCGCAATCCGACTCCCTGAGAACCAGGTGGTGACCTCCTGCACCCACCGCTAGTCGTTCGAGCTGCAGGCGGTGCCAGATCTCCGGCGGCTCCCGGTCGTGCCGGGCCGTGGGGTGCCCGTCGTTCAGCGACGAGGTCCGCGCCTCGCGCGGGCCGCTCGGTGTCGAGCGAGGTCAGCTCAGCGCTGGCTCGAGTTGATCAAGACCACGGTCGAGCTGCGCCTCGGTGATCACGATCGGCGGGGCCAGCCGGATGGTGGAGCCGTGGGTGTCCTTGGCCAGCACGCCCCGTCGGGCCAGCGCCTCGCACAAATCCCGGCCCGTGCCCAACTCGGGCTCGATGTCCACCCCGGCCCAGAGTCCCCGGGACCGTACGGCGACGACGCCGTGTCCGATCAGCGGCTCGAGTCGAGCCCGGAGCTGAAGCCCCAGCTGAGCAGCGCGATCTTGGTAGTAACCGGTCCGGAGCAGGTCCACGACGCCATGACCTACCGCGGCGGCGAGCGGGTTTCCGCCGAAGGTGCTCCCGTGCTGACCGGGCTTGAGCACCCCCAGCACGTCCCGATCAGCCACCACAGCCGAGACCGGCACGATGCCCCCACCAAGGGCCTTACCGAGCAGGTAGACATCGGCGACCACATCCTCGTGCTCGCACGCCAGCGTTCTGCCGGTCCGGCCCAGACCGGACTGGATCTCGTCGGCGATCAGCAAGACGTCGCGCTGCCTGGTCAGCTCGCGGAGGCCGCGCAGGTAACCGGGCGGCGGGATCCGTACCCCTGCCTCGCCCTGAATGGGCTCGATCAGCACAGCCACCACGTCGTCGGTCATCACCGCCCGGATCGCCTCCAGATCCCCGTACGGGACGGTGACGAAGCCGGGCGTGTAGGGACCGAAACCGCCCCGGGCGTCCGGATCATCGGAGAAGCTGATGATGGTCGTGGTGCGGCCGTGGAAATTGCCCGCGGCCACGATGATCCTGGCCTGCCCGTCGGGCAGGCCCTTGACGTCGTAACCCCACTTGCGCGCCACCTTGATGCCTGACTCGACAGCCTCCGCGCCGGTGTTCATGGGCAACACCATGTCCTTGCCGATCAAGTCCGCCAATGCGACCGCAAACGGCGCCAATTGGTCGGAACGGAAGGCTCGCGACGTCAGGGTGACCCGGTCGAGCTGCCGCCGGGCCGCCTCGACGAGGACTGGGTGGCGGTGACCGAAATTGGTGGCGGAGTAGGCGGCAAGGAAGTCGAGGTATTCCCGGCCTGCCGTGTCGACGACCACGGCCCCGGAGCCCTCAGCGACCACCACGTCAAGCGGATGGTAGTTGTGCGCAACGTGCGCATCCTCGATCGCGATCAGATCAACAGCAGCCGGTGCTTGAACAGCAGTCATGGGGTTTGCTTGCCTCCTCAGGTTTCCAGGCTAGACCTGGATTTCGCAAGAACGATAGATTTGTCGCGGGAAGTGAGGTCATAGTTTTGCGTCTTGATGATGTGGACCACAAGATTCTTGCGCGCTTGCTGGAGGACGGTCGCACCAGCTTCGCCGCTCTGGGCCAACAGATCGGACTGTCCACCGCCGCCACCAAACGCCGGGTCGACCGGCTGGTGCGAGATGGCGCGATTCGGCGCTTCACCGCGGAGCTCGAGCCGGCCGTCCTGGGCTGGAGCATCGAAGCCTTCGTCGAGCTCTACTGCGAGGGCCGGGTACCGCCGGATCGAATGCGGGAGATGGTGAGAACCATCCCGGAGGTCGTCGAGGCCTACACCGTCACCGGCGAGTCGGACGGCATGCTGCGGGTACGGGCCTCCGACACCGCCCACTTCGAGAAGGTCCTCGGTGTGATCCGCAATTCACCCGGAGTCAGCCGTACCCGCTCGTCCCTCGTCTTGTCCCGTCTCTGAGCTGCTGCAACCACCGCCGTGGCGGGCCAGCTACGGCAAGCTGAACAGGGGACTAATCGACCTGGCCAGATGCGTTACGTTTTCGACAGCGCAGGCGCGCGCTGCTCTCTCGCAGGAAGAAGTTCCGTGTTGCGGACCATGTTCAAATCGAAGATCCACCGGGCGACGGTCACGCACGGCAACGTGCACTACGTCGGATCACTCACCTTGGATGCGGATCTGATGGATGCCGCAGACCTGCTGCCGGGGGAACAGGTGGCCGTTGTCGATGTCGACAACGGGGCACGGCTGGAGACGTATCTGATTCCCGGCGAGCGGGGCTCCCGCACGGTCGGCATCAATGGGGCTGCGGCGCACCTGGTGCACGCCGGTGATCTGGTGATCATCATCTCCTACGCCGTGCTCAGTGATTCCGAAGCCCGCACCTTCTCTCCCACTGTGGTCCACGTCGATCATGACAACCGGATCGTGGCCATCGGCACCGATCCAGCTGAAGACGTTGCAGGGGTCATCCATGACTCAGCCACCCGCTAGCGCCGCTGCCCGGCGCATCCGGCTGACCGACTTCGCCGCCGCCAAACGCGAAGGACAGCGCTGGGCGATGCTCACCAGCTACGACCAGTACACGGCCGAGATCTTCGATGAGTCTGGCGTCTGGGCTCTCCTGGTCGGCGACTCCGCCGCCAACAACGTGCTCGGTTACGAGACCACGCTGCCGGTGACGATCGAGGAGTTGCTGCCGCTGGTCAGAGCGGTCGTCCGGTCTGCCCGACGAGCCTTCGTGATCGGTGACCTCCCGTTCGGCACGTACGAGGACGGCCCGTCACAGGCGCTGCAGACCTCCATCCGGTTCATGAAGGAGGGTGGCTGCCACGCCGTGAAGTTCGAGGGCGGCGTACGGGTCGCCGCGCAGATTCGTAAGGTCATCGAGGCAGGCATCCCGGTCATGGGTCACGTCGGGTTCACTCCGCAGAGCGAGCACCAGCTCGGCGGATACCGGGTACAGGGCCGGGGCGCCGCCGCGGAGAAGTTGCTGGCCGACGCTCATGCGGTGGAGGACGCGGGGGCCTTCAGCGTGGTGCTGGAGATGGTGCCCGGCGACTTGGCCAAGCAGGTCACCGCGGAGCTGACCATCCCGACGGTCGGAATCGGCGCCGGACCGGACTGCGACGCCCAGGTGCTGGTGTGGCAGGACATGGCGGGGCTGCGACGGGGAAAGGTCCAGCGTTTCGTCAAGCAGTACGCCAACCTGGCTCAGGTCATCGGTGACGCCGCCAGCGCGTATGTGAACGAGGTCCGTACGGGCGCGTTCCCGTCGACAGAGCACACCTTTCCGGGCAGCAGCACCAGCTCCAGCTCATGATCGTCGCCAGAACCCTGCCGGAACTGCGGCGCGAACGAGCCTCGTTCGACCCCGGTCACGCGGGTGGCCTTCGTCCCGACCATGGGTGCGCTGCACGCCGGCCACCGGTCACTGATCGCGCTGGCCCGCTCGCTGGCCGATGTCGTGGTGGTCAGCATCTTCGTCAATCCCTTGCAGTTCGGGCCCGGTGAGGACTACGCCCGCTACCCCAGACCACTCGAGGCCGACCTCGCCGTCTGTCGGGACGACGGGGTGGACCTGGTGTTCGTACCGCAGGTGCCCGACCTGTATCCGCCGGGCCGCTCGGTCACGCTGAACGCCGGCCCGGTGGGCGCGGGCTTCGAGGGCAGGGCCCGTCCAGGCCACTTCGACGGCGTGCTGACGGTGGTGGCCAAGTTGTTCAATCTTGTCCGGCCGGATGTCGCGATCTTCGGCCAGAAGGATGCTCAGCAGCTCGCGTGCATCCGTCGAATGGTGCTCGACCTCAATGTCCCAGTCGAGATCGTCAGCGCGCCGATCATCCGCGAGCCGGACGGCTTGGCGCTGTCCAGCCGCAACCGCTACCTCTCCCCGACAGAACGCCGCACAGCCCTCGCGCTTTCCGCCGCCTTGGCCGCCGGCTCTCGGCACTCCGGAGCAGCTGCCTCGCAAGCGGCCGCACGGGCGGTCCTCGCGGAAGCTGAATCTGATGCCTCGTTTTCGCTGGACTACCTGGCGCTGGTTTCGCCGCTGACCTTCACACCAGTAGCCCACACTTTCGCCGGCGAGGCGCTGATGATCGTCGCAGCAACGATCGGCTCAACCCGATTGATCGACAACATCACCGTCACGTTGACCGAGCCCGAGGCCACCGGCTCCCTGGCCGAGGCGGACACCGCGTCAGCTGGCGGAGGCAGGCGAAGCTGGGATCGGACGACAACGGCAACCGCCGGGGGTTAGCGGTGGATCTCGAGGAGGTCGCCGACGAGCTCTACGGCAGCTCGCCCGATGACTTCGTCGAGCGCCGGACTGAACGGGTTGCGGAAGCACGCCAAGCGCGGTGACCGGGTCTTGGCGAAGCAGATCAGCCAGCTTCGGCGTCCCACCCGGACCGCATGGATGGTGAACCTTCTGGCGCGGGCCAACCCTTCGGAGATCACCCAACTTCTCGATCTCGGCCGAGCCCTGCAGGACGCTCAGCAGCGGGCGGCCGGAGACCAACTTCGCCAGACTCTCGAAATCCCGCAGATCGGCAGTGGACGCGCTCACCAGGCAAGCAGCCGATCTCGCCCGCGCCGCAGGCCATTCGCCGGCGGAAGGCACCGTCCAGGAAGTCAGCCAGACGCTGCAGGCCGCGCTCGCCGACCCCGCCATTGCAGACCTCGTTCAGCGCGGTCGGTTGACCCAGGCCGCCTCGTACGGAGGTTTCGGACCCAGCAGCCAGACGTCCGACTCGTCCACTGATCTGCTCGCCGCTCTTGCGGCCTCAGTCGGTGGCCAGCAGGATCGTCCCAGCCGGGACCAGGACCAGGCTGAACCAGAATCAGCAACCCGACGCCGAAGCCCAGCGGGAGCTCGAGGAAGCGGTACGCAGCTGGGAAGCAACAGCCGGCGAAGCGGCCACGGCCGCCGATGAAGCGGACCAGGCGACGACGCGGGCGGACGATTTCGCTGACCGCATCGAGTCGCTCCGCGACGAGCTCCGGCAGGCAGAGAGCGCCGAACGGGAGGCCCGCGCCGAGGCACGGGCGGCACGCAAGCGCGCCCAACAGCTCCGACAAGAGGCGGCCGCCGCAGAGCAGCGCGCCACGGCCCTCCGGGAGAAGCTCGGCGACCAACGGTAAGGCTGCATCGGCTTCGCCGTCAGATTGCGAAGAGTAGGCGTTGTCGGAGAAGTCCGAGTCCTGGCCAGAGACGATCGTGGACGCGGCCGACGGGAGCGATCGAGAAGGAGGTCTGAGGTGGCCGAGCACGTCCTCATCGCAGGAGCCACGGGCTTTGTCGGCTCCTCGTTAGCCGAGGCGCTGGAAAGGGATGGCTACTCGGTGCTGGCCATGACGCGGCACCCCGACTCCTATGGCGGCGTCGGCAAGCCAGTCTTCGGTGACGTGGACCAGCCGGAAAGCCTGCGCTCGGCGATGGCCGGTGCTGATGCGGCCTACTACCTCGTCCACTCCCTTCAGCAAGCGGACTTCGTCGAAAGGGATGCGCAGGCCGCACGCAGCTTCGGGGCCGCGGCTGCCGCCGCCGGGCTGGAGCGGATCATCTACCTCGGTGGTCTGGGCCGCGACGATCAGCACTTGTCTGAACATCTGAGATCGCGGCGCGAGGTGGAGAAGCTGCTCGGTGAGAGCGGGATCCCGGTGACGGTCCTGCGGGCGGCGATCATCATCGGACACGGCGGTATCTCGTGGGAGATCACCCGGCAGTTGGTCGCTCACCTCCCGGCCATGGTGGTGCCGAAGTGGGCGACGACCCGGACTCAGCCGATCGCGCTGACGGACGTGATCCGGTATCTGGTCGGGGTTCTCGAGCCGCAGGCCGCCAGAGGCCGCATCTTCGAGATCGGCGGCCCCGAGGTGCTGACCTACGCCGACGATGATGCGACAGGTGGCGCGGTGGCATCACCACCGACCGCTGCCGATGCTGACGGTACCGCTGCTCACCCCCCGGCTTTCCTCTTACTGGCTGGCGCTGGTCACGGACGTGGACACCGCTACTGCCCGCAACCTCGTCGACTCGATGAGCAACGAAGTCGTGGTTACCGAGAAGTCGATCACCGAACTGGTTCCGGGTGCTCCGCTGAGCTATCGGGATGCCGTACGAGAGGCGTATCGGCAGCGGGCCGAGGCGCTCAGCGAAGCGCCGTGAGCCGGCGCAAGAGCATGTTCGGGCGAGCGGTCGGGGTGGTCCGTCCGGTCCTGATCGACAAGGTCGAGCGGGATCATCGGCAATCGGATGCCCAATTCCTACGGCGCCGCATCGTGGTGGCGATCACCTTGGCGGTCGGTGCCACGCTGCTGGGTCTGTCCTTCTCCGTTCGACAGGGTGATCCCGCGTTCTATCCGCTGACGTTCGGGCTGGCCGCGACCTGGGCGGTGGGCAGCTTCGCGTCCGGACCGCTGCATCTCGGCCACATCTTGTCCCGCGGTACGTTGCGCCGTCCGATCGTTGCCCCCATCGCCGTAGGGCTGGCGCTGGCGGGGGTCTTCGTGCTCGGCGCCATCGTCATCCGAACGATCCCGCCGCTGGCAAGCCTGGCCGAAGATGTCCTCGGCTACGCCCGGGCGAGCAATCTGTGGATCATCTTCGTGATCACGCTGGTCAACGGCGTCACCGAGGAGCTGTTCTTCCGCGGCGCGTTGTTCGCCGCCATCGGCGTACGGTTTCCGGTGCTGATCTCCACGATCATCTACTCGCTGGCCACCGTTGCCGGCGGCAACCCCATATTGGTCTTCGCTGCGGCGATGCTCGGCACGGTCGTCGCGCTGCAGCGCCGGGCAGGAGGCGGCGTGCTCGCGCCGATCCTGACCCACATCACCTGGTCGCTGACCATGCTCCTCGCGCTGCCGCCGATCTTCGCGAACGCTCCGTGAGGCCGGCACCCCGCGTCAACCCAAGAAGCAGCGTGCACCCGATGAGAGCCAGACTGTTGAGCTCGGCAGGCGGATCAGGCGACCGGCGGCCCGTCGTAACGGCTCTCTTGGACGTGCTTGGTGCGGCCACGCTGGTAGTTGAGAATCAACGCCAGCACCAGCGTCAGCACGCCGGCCACCAGCAGGATGATTCCGAGCGTGTCGTCGGTGACGAACGGAATGTCCAAGTTCAGCGCGAACAACAGGATCGCCCCAAGGACGATCAGTAAGATTCCCGTGCCGATTCCCATGTCGACTCCCCCTCTAGGCCCGGACGGGCCTGTCGCGCATCAGGATCGGCGTAAACGCGGACGTGCGCCGGATTCTCGCCTTCGTCGACGCGAAGGCGCAGTCGTGCCGGAGACAGTTCAGCTCGCCTTCTTTGCCGCCCTGGCGCTCTTCTTGGCCGGTGCTTTCTTCGCTGGAGATTTCTTGCCGGACGCCTTCTTCGCGGCCGGCTTCTTGTCGGACGTCTTCTGAGTCGCCGCCTTGCCGCCCGCCGAGCCACCACTCTTCGCCGGCCGTGCCTCTGCTGACCGGCTCGGGCCGCCTTGTTGCGCTCGACGCTCTGGCGCAGCGCCTCCATCAGATCGATGACGTCGGCGTCGGACGTCTTCTCCGGCTCCTCGCCGAAGGTCTCCGCCGTGTCGAGTGCGTCTCCCTTCTCCAACTTGGCTGCGATGAGCTGCCGCAGCTGCTCCTGGTATTCGTCGCTGAACTTGTCGGGGGCGAAGTCGGTCGACATGTTGTCGACCAGCGAAGCCGACATCTTCAGCTCCTGGGCCGAGACCCGGACGTCACTGTCGAGGTTGCCGAAATCGGCTTCGCGCACCTCGTCATCCCAGAGCAGGGACTGCAGCATCAAGACCTGGTCCCGAGCGCGCAGCGCGCCCAGGCGCGTCTTCTGGCGCAGCGAGAACTGCACGATGGCCGTGCGGTCGGTTTCCTCGAGGGTCCGCCGAAGCAGCGCATACGCCTTTACCGCCGTCTTCTCCGGCTCCAGAAAGTAGCTCCGATCGAACATGATCGGATCGATCTGCTCCGACGGCACGAATTCGACGACTTCGATCTCGCGGCTCCGCTCCTCGGGGAGCGACTTGAGATCCTCCTCGGTGAGCACGACAGTCGTCGAGCCCTCCGCGAAGGCCTTGTCGATGTGGGCGTACTCGACCACCTTGCCGCACTTCTCACACCGACGCTGGTACCGGATTCGACCGCCGTCCTTGTCGTGCACTTGGTGCAGATCCGACGTCGTGATCTTCGGTTGCGCTGTACAGCCGGATCGGCACATTCACCAGGCCGAAGGTGATGGCACCCTTCCAGATTGCCCGCATGCTGCGACGGTACAGCGCGATCGCGCAGGGCGCACCCAGCTGCGCAGCTCAGCGCGGCGGGATACTTGTCTCATGGCCGCCACCGTGGATCAGACGGTGACCGTCGACGGGCGTTTGATCAAGCTCACCAATCTCGACAAAGTGCTTTACCCCGCCACGCAGACCACCAAGGCCGACGTGCTCGGCTACTACGCGCAGGTTGCCGGGGTGATGCTTCCTCACCTGCGTGATCGTCCGGCAACCCGGAAACGCTGGCCGGACGGGATGGGCACTGGCGAGAAGAAGCCGACCGTCTTCTTCAACAAGGATCTGGCCAAGGGAACCCCGGACTGGGTCCAGCGCTACAAGATCGAGCACCGAGATCACGACAACTACTACCCGGTGGTCAATGACCTCGCGACGCTGACCTGGCTGGCTCAGCTTGCGGCGCTGGAGATTCACGTACCGCAATGGAAGTTCACTCCCGACGGGCAGCCACGCAATCCCGATCGGCTCGTCCTCGATCTTGATCCTGGACCGGGCGTCACGCTGTCCGATTGCGCCGAGATCGCCGTGCTGGTCGCGCGACATCCTTCGCGACATCGGTCACGATCCCGTCCCAGTGACAAGTGGCAGCAAGGGCATTCATCTGTACGCGCCGTTGGACGGCTCACTGTCGACCGTGCAGGCAAGCGATCTCGCCCGAGAGCTCGCGGTGGCCCTCGAGTCCGAGCATCGCGATCGGGTGATCAGTTCGATGAAGCGTTCCGAGCGGGACGGCAAAGTCTTCATCGACTGGAGCCAGAACAACGGCGCCAAGACGACGGTGTCGCCATATTCGATGCGGGGCCGAGAACGCCCAACGGTCGCGGCGCCTCGTACCTGGGAGGAGCTGGACTTCAGCTGAGCTTGGTCAGGTCAACTACACCGAGATGGAGAGCCGGATCGGTGAGCTGGGCGACCTGATGGCCCCGATGGCCGACTACGGTCCCTCCGGCACGGACAGACTCGCCAGGTACCGCAGCATGCGCGATGCACAAAGACACCCGAACCGGTCCCCCACCTCGAGTCCCGACCAGCAACACGACGGCCAGTCATTCGTGATCCAGGAGCACCACGCGCGCCGGCTGCACTACGACTTCCGGCTGGAGCGGGACGGCGTGCTGGTCAGCTGGGCGGTGCCCAAGGCGCCGCCGACCGATCCCACGATCAACCACTTGGCGGTGCAAACCGAAGATCATCCGCTGGAGTACGGGAGTTTCGAGGGCGATATCCCCAAGGGCGAGTACGGCGGCGGCAAGGTTCGGATCTGGGATTCGGGCACCTACCGGCTGCACAAGTGGCGCGACGGCAAGGAGGTCATCGTCACCTTGTTCGGCCGGCCCGATGGCGGCCTCGGCGGCGTCCGCAAGTTCGCGCTGATTCACACCGGCAGCGGCAGCGACCAGCCTGAGAAGAACTGGCTGATCCATCTGATGAAGACCGACCCCGAAGACCTCACCCGCCCGGCGGTCGACGCACCACCCGCTGGGTCAGTCGAAGAGCCGCCGCCAGAGACCGCCGGCCCAGCGCGCTCATGGGAGTGTCGAGGCGAGGGAGCTTGGATCACACGTTCCCCGAGCATGTGGAGCCCGATGCTGGCCACTCTCACCGACGTCGAACACTTCGGCGACGAGAACGACTGGGCGTTCGAGATGAAGTGGGACGGCGTCCGTACCTCGCCTATCTCGCCGATGGGCGAGTGGAGCTGCGCAGCCGCAAGGGCAGAGACGACACGGCGGCCTACTTCGACGTGGCCGACCACCTCGCCCACTCGACGTCGAGACCGCCGTCCTGGACGGCGAGGTCGTCGTTCTGGATCGGGCGGGGAGGCCAAGGTTCGGCCTGCTGCAGAACCGCATCAACCTGACCAGGCCGGTGGACATCCGTCGGGTGGCCGCCAGCTACCCCGCCCAGCTGATGCTCTTCGACATCCTGGAGCTCAACGGCCGGTCCCTGCTCAAGAAGACCTACCTGGAGCGCCGGGCTGTGCTCGACGATGTGATCCGAGCCGCAGCCCGGTTCCCGCATCCATGTGCCGCCGATCTTCGAGGGTGACTTGACGGCGGCGATTGAGACGAGCAACCAGCTGCAGCTGGAGGGAGTCGTCGCCAAGCGCCGGAGCTCCACCTACCAGCCGGGTCAGCGCTCCCGCAGCTGGCTCAAGATCAAGTTGCACAAGACCCAGGAGGTGGTCATCGGCGGCTGGCGAGCGGGACAAGGCCGGCGCGAAGGCGGAGTCGGGTCGCTGCTGATCGGCGTACCGGCTTCTGACGGTCTCCGCTACCTCGGCCGGGTCGGGTCGGGGTTCAACGACCGACAGCTCGACGAGATCGAGGCCCTGCTGAAGCCGCTCGCCCGCAAGACCAGCCCACTGATCGACGTACCGAGCTCCGACGCCCGCGACGCACACTGGGTGACCCCGTCGCTGGTCGGTGAAGTGACCTACGGCGAACTGACCGAACCGGGCCGCCTGCGACACCCGGTCTGGCGTGGCCTTCGCTCCGACAAATCGCCAGCGGATGTCCGTTGGGAAGCGCCGTCGTAATGTCCTCGCTCCGGGCGTCCGCAGTCTGAGGCCAGCTAGTCCTGCTCGATTCCGGCCAGCATGAGGCCGCGATGGGCCGCCAAGCGCTCGGCCTCGGTCTCGATCCGGCCCCGGACCACCTTGGTGTTGGTGGCCCACAAGTCGAGGCGCAGGGTGAACGTGCTGCCGGCCGCCCTGGGTCGCCAGGTTCCGATCAACTCGAGTCCGGACAGCACCGCACCGGGACGGCCGAGCACAGGCCAGAGCTGCTTGTGCCGCGACTTGTCCGGCACGATGAGGTGCCGGTCCTTGCCCTGAAGGAAGAGATCGAAGCCACCGAGCAGCCGGACACCCACCGTCTCCTGACCGATCTTGCCGTGATCACTCAGCATCCAGCCCTTACGGCCGTCGACGCTCACCTGCACCGCATCCTCGGGCCAATGCGCTTTGATCTCCGCCACCGGGGCGTCAAGGAAGGCCAGCGACATGGTTCGGGTCGCCGGGCCCAGGAACCTCAGGTAATTGCGAATGGGCTGCAGGCGCTCGGGCGCTGATCCCGGGTCAGACGCAGGTCCGGGTGCGCGTTTCGGCCAATCCGGAATCCGGCGCAGGACGGGCGGTGATGTGCCTGGTTCCAGTTCGAGTCCGGCATACAGCGCGCCGAGACGAAACGGGATCTCCCACGAGTGGGTGGCACGGCACGACCCGCAGTAGCGGAGATACGGCGCAGCGAGCCGGGATGTCAGGGCCGTCGAGACGTCGCCCTTGACCGTGGGTTTGGTGACGACGTGCCGCATCTGCGTTGCCACCTCAGCCAAGCCGTCAAGGGTCCGGATGCCCGCCTCCTGCAGCGGCTTTCCGGCATTGATCACACGCCTGGCAGCATCTTGTTCGGAGAACGGCGAGGTAGCGACCAGCACGTCTGGCAGTTGGTCCCGGCGGTAGAAGTGCGGCGCGCTTCGCAGCGTCCAGGCCAGTGCCAGGTCGGAGAGGACTCCAACTCCCCCGCGCTTGCCACCGGCACGCCCCGATTGGCCAGCGCCCAGCTTGCTCCGTCGCGGCCGGTGTCCTGAACGCCGAAGTCCAGGATGTCCGCGTCAGTGAGACCGCGCGGCGCCATTGCCCGATCAAGCTGCTGAGCTCGAATGCGGTACGCCAGCGCCTCGGTGCGCTCCATCGACGGCCTCCTCGGGTCCTCTTGTGCACGTTACGTCAGCCGAACGACATTCCCTTCGGCGTCGCGTCCGGCTGGAATGGAGCCGCACTGCCTGCCGGTCCGACGAGCCGCGCTCACATGCCGCACCTCGACTCCCGCGCACGAAACCTTCAGCGCAGGCCGGGCCGGGCATGACACGATCGGAGCGAGGCTTGATCGAACGGAGTGCCATGACCGAAGTGCTGGTGCTGAACGGCCCCAACCTCAACATGCTCGGTGACCGCGAGCCCGAGATCTACGGATCACTCACCCTTGCCGACGTGGCCGACGCTTGTCGTTCGACAGCCGCTGAGCTCGGCTGGGAGCTCGACTTCCGGCAATCCAACCACGAAGGTGAGCTGGTCGAGTGGGTGCAGGAAGCGGGCCGCGCGCAACGAGATGGTCGGCTTGTCGGCGCGGTGATCAACGCCGGTGCCTACACCCACACCAGCATTGCGCTGCACGACGCCGTCGCCGGGTCGGGGCTGCGGGTGGTCGAGCTGCACATTTCGAACGTGCACGCCCGTGAGCCCTTCCGGCACCATTCGTACCTCTCCTCGGTGGCGGCCGGTGTGCTGATCGGTTTCGGCGTGGAGGGCTATCCGCTGGCCCTGCGCGGACTGCACGCGCTGATCGCCCCTACCAATGACGGAAATCCCAGCTGATCACTCCGCAGGGGCAGACGGTGTCCACCTCTGCTCGATCCGCCCGAAGCGCCACACGGCCAGCGCAAGCAGCCAGATTCCGACGAACGCCAGGGCTATCACCAGGCCGACGGCCGCGAGGTCCAGATCGGCCAGATAGGCCAACGGGCCGTGCGTCACCCCGAGCCGATCGGCCACCAACGACATCAGCTGGATGGTGCCGATGATCAACGCGACCGCCACCGACAGACCGGTGACGGTCAGGTTGTAGAAGATCTTGCGCACCGGTGTGGACGCAGCCCAGCCGTAGGCGACGTTCATGAAGCAGCCGTCGATGGTGTCAAGCAGGCTCATGCCGGCGGCGAAGAGGATCGGCAGCGTCAGTACGGCATACCACGGGCAGGCTGAACGCGGCTGCCCCGCCGGCGAGCACCAGCAGGCTCACCTCGGTGGCCGTGTCGAAGCCGAAACCGAACGCCAATCCGATCGGATACATCTGCCACGGTTTGCGAACCGTTCTCATCGCCGTCGCAAGAACGCGGGTCAGGACGCCGCGATTGGCCAGTTGGGCTTCCAAGGCGTCGTCGCTGAGTACCTCGTGCCGCATCCGACGAAACGCTTTGACGATGCCGACCAGGACCACCAGATTGACGATGCCGATGAGGTAGAGGAACGTGCCCGAGACCGCGGCGCCCACCGTGTGCGTGACGTGCTGCAGGCGCCGAGGATTCGTGCAGCGATAGGGCCGGCCAGCGCTCGTACGCCGATGGCCAGCAGGGCCGCGAGGAGAACGACGATGGATGAATGCCCGAGTGAGAACCAGAAGCCCACGGACAGCGCACGCTGGTGATCCGACATGAGCTTGCGCGACGTGTTGTCGATGGCGGCGATGTGGTCGGCGTCGAACGCATGACGCATTCCCAGCGCGTAGGCGGTCAAGCCGAGCCCGATGCCGAAGACCTGGCCGGAGCCGATACTGAAGGAGTGCGGCGCCACGATGCCCGCCAACACCCCCCAGCCGACGACGTGCAGGGCGACGATGACGGCCGCCATGCCGACCAGCGAGCGCCGCTCGCCTGGCGCAAGGACAGCCGTGATCCGGGCCCGCCGGGTCACCGCTCGTCGGCCAATTTGAAGATCAGATTGGTCTGCCACTTCTCCATGTCGGGCTGGCTGATCGGATCGTGCAGATACTCCTCCAGGCGCGCCGCCCAGAGTTCGCCCTCGTCCTCCCGCCACATGTCCCATGCAATGCCTTCTGCGGCGGCCCAGTCGAGCAGTTCGCTCGTCGCCTCAGGCAATTTCTGAGGATGCCCCACATGCCGGGCGAGTACGTAGTTTCCTCCCGGCAGCAGGTGCGGTTGAACGCGTTCGTCGCCGGAGATCTCGTCGGCCGTCGGCACCCCGACCTCTACCTCCACGATGCCCGCAGCATTGATGCGGTTGTACTTCCAGAACGGTGGACCCGCCGGTTGGATGCCGCGTGCCGCCAGCCATCCGAAGATCTCGCCGATCTGAGGCTGCAGTTGATCGCTCAGCCGGGGCATCGGCAGGGAGTTGGTGATCGACGCGTACGGTTGCTCGGCACGGGAAACCAGTTGGGGTCGAACGGCCATCGCTACCTCCTGGTCGGTCAGGCCACCTACTCTCCCATGGCCTAGCGCAGGTCGGCGCGGAGCAGCGTCTCGCCCTCCGAGCTGCGGATCTCAACGGCGGAGATTCGCGGCACTTTCCAGGGCGAGTGGGCTTGCGGCCTCATCACCCGGTCGGGACGGGCGGTCCAAGATTTCGCCTCGACCGCAGTGCCAAACCGGTCGACGATCCAGATCTCGTAGGTCTCATGCGCGCCACCGGATGTGGGCTCGTTGGCCTCGCCGTACTGGCACTCCACCCGGAAATCAGTCCCTTCATTCACCGGCACGACCTCGACGATGGCTGTTATGGCGGTTGGCTGCACCTGCGAGAACGCGAGCAACACCGGATCCGGCTGCCCGAG
Source organism: uncultured Actinomycetota bacterium (assembly GCA_963808495.1). Taxonomy (GTDB): domain Bacteria; phylum Actinomycetota; class Actinomycetes; order Propionibacteriales; family Propionibacteriaceae; genus Microlunatus. The sequence goes on along the minus strand of CAWEGC010000019.1, from coordinate 250,574 downwards.
CGGCAGCAAACCTGTCGCGACACCACCCAGGATGAGGATCAGCGCCGCAGCCGCCCCTACCACGGCAGCCACAATTCGCCGACGCCGAGTTCGTCGTTGTCCGATCACGGGAGGCATCAGCGTGGCCGGCGCGGCCTCGCCTTCCGTAGGCTGCGCTTGGGCGGCGAGGAGGGCCGCGTCCTCCGGCGATACCTGACCAAGCAGGCCCGGGAGGCCGGCGAGCTCGGCCACCGATCGCTGGCAGCTGGCGCAGCCCGCCAGATGCTCTTCGAATTCACGCCTCTCCGCCGAGGACAGCGCCCCGAGCACGTAGGCCGCGTCCCAGAGCGAGAACGAATCGGCATGGGCGCTCATGGCCGAGTCACTCCGTTCTCCTGCAGGATCAGTTTCAACGTCCGCAGCCCGTAATGCAGCCTGGACTTCACCGTCCCCTCTGGAATGCGAAAGCGGGCAGCGATGTCAGCGACCGAGCGGCCCTCGAAGTAGGCGGCGCTGATCACCGCGCGGTGCTGGACCGAGAGGGCGCTCAGCGCCTCGGCGATCAGCCACCGATCAAGGACGGCGCTGGTGGCGTCATCCGACTGCGCATCCGGGGGATCCGCGGTGCCCAGCTCATGCCGAAAGGCCGCACTCCGCCATCGATCGATGATCAGGTTCCGGGTTGCGGTGAAGAGCCAGGCGCGAGCGGCGGCGTCTTCACGATCCACCAGACCTGGGTCCTTCCAGGCCCTGAGCAACACCTCCTGCACCGCATCCTCCGCGGCTTGGCGGTCGGACGTGAGCCGCAGCGCAAACCGCCAGAGCTCACCGGCATGGCGGTCGTGCAGCGCCTGCAATGCGGCCTGTTTCTGCGCGCCGCTCACCACCGCCTCCTGAGGTCCTCCTCGATCGATTGACGCCCGCCACCGATTCTGTCGTTTCTTCAGACGAGAGCTGCGGGGTGCCGGTTCAGCGAGCGGCGTTGATCGAGAAGGTATCGGTGTGCGTGCCGCCCGCGGCGCGGACAAACGAGGCCCGCAAGGCGCGCTCGGTCACCGTGACATCCAGTACTCCGTAGGTCGGGTTGTCGTTGCCACCCGCAAAGCTGGTGAAGTAGCCGGCTTCGGAGTCGGCGCTGGACACCCGGTACTGATTCCTCCCGCCAGTGGCGGCCACGACCGAGACGCTGCCGGCGCCGCGGACCAGGCTGCTGTCCTCATCGGCGACGCAATCCTGGTTGAACGACCCAGTGGCTATCGCTTCGCAGATGCCGCTCAACGCCAGCTGCTTGCTGCGCTGGTAGCTGTGGTCGTGGCCACTGAGGATCAGATCCACCCGCTTGGACACCAGCAGGTCGAAGATGTCCGATCCGGAGTCGCAGCCGTAGCGTCCGACGGAGAGGCATGGCTTGTGCATGCCGACCACGACCCAGGGGATCGATCTCTCCCGCGCCGTATCGATGGCCCGCGCCGTCCACTCGTAGCGGGACGAGCCCTGCCGGTAATCCCACTCTCCGTCCGGGAAGCGCAGGCCTGGGGAGATCATCAGGAAGCGCACCAGCGGGTCCTCGGCCGGCACATCGACGTAGTACTGCGTGCCGTACGCGCCGACCAGGCCCGGCAGTTCGTTGGGCAGGCAAGAGGCGAACGCATCGATGTTCCCGTTGCTGCCGTCGCTCTCGTGGTTACCGGCCACAATCTCGAAGGGATAGCCCTCACCAAGCCGCTCGGTCACGTAGTCGCACCACTGTTTTTCGGCACCGGTCCTCCCGTAGGAAAGGTCGCCGAGAGCCAGAGTGACATCGCTTTGCAGACTCTTGATCAGTTTCAACACCGCATCGGTCTCGTCGGTGGAGCCGAAGTCCCCCGCCGCCGTGAAACGCACGTGCGGCTCAGTCGGCTTGGCTGGCCGGACGCTGGTCAACGGCGTCTGCGGCTGCTCTGCCGGCTTCGTGGGCCCGACGCTGCCGCAGGCCGCGAGCAACAGCGCGAGGAGGATGGCGGCCAATCCCAGCAGGCGCGTCACGTTCGCAGCGTACGAACCCGCGCCAAGATTTCACGGCGGGCGGAAGGCCTTCTTGAGCCGGTATCGCTCGTCTGTTCTATTTTTGTCAGTGGTGGCTGCGAGCATGAAGCCGTGATGGGAGAAGAGTCGGAGGACATTCGGGCGCTGAGCAACCAGGTTGCCGCCGCCCGTCGGCAGGCCGCCATCGCCTCGGCCAGGCTGGCTGAGATTCGATGAGGTACGCCGACGTTCGGACCGCCGCCGACCGGCAGGACGCCGCGGTCGCCGGACCCGGCCGAGCCAGACCCGGCGAGTTCGTGGCCGATGAGTTGTCGCTGCTGCTGCGGGACCAGCCGTATCCGGTGCGCTGCCTGATCGCCCGATCACGCCGGCTGGCCCAGATCTGCCCACCGTCTGGCAGGCCTACCGCGACGGCGAGCTTGACGCCGAGCAGGTGCGCGTGATCGATCGGATAGCCCGCCGCGTCTGCGAACCGCACACCCTCACCGCGATCGACGAGCAGTCGGTGCCGGCGGCGCAGACCCGCTGCCCCAAACAGCTGGCAGCCTGGCTGCTGCGGCTGGTGGTCCGGCTGGAACCAGTCGCGTTCGAACAGCGGCACCGGCGGGCGCTCGCCGAACGCCGAGTGACGATCGTCCAGGGCGTCGACGGCTTGGGCTACGTCACCGGAGAAGTCTCCGCCGCCGACGCGGCCGCCATCGACCAGCTGCTCGCCGCCGCCGCCCGCAGCCTCGGCGACCAGGACCCACGCAACGAGCAGCAACGCCGCGCCGACCTTTTCGCCGACCTGCTACTCGGCCGCCTTCACCTCACCGACACCGACGAGGACGACACCAACCACGCCGACACCAGCCAGGCCGCCGCCAGCCAGCCACCGCCAGCCAGCACACCGCCAGCCAGGACGCCGCCGACAGCGCGCAGCCGCCGCAGTGGTTAGAGGTCGAGAACATCGATCCCGACACCGGCGAGCTGCTCGGCACCCATCTCCAGCCGATCGACGCCGACGGGGAGCCGGTCGGTGAACCGATCGAACCAGCGACCGCCTTGGCCGCACGGTTCTCCCCAACAGTCATCAGACGACCACGACACCTTCGGATCGGTGTGGTCGTGCCCCTGTCCAGCCTGCTCGGTCTCAGCGATGCACCCGGCGAGCTGACCGACCGCTCGGGTTTGATCCCGGCTCAGGTGCTGCGGAACACGATCACCGACGCCCTCGACAGCGACAGCCGAGCTGACCAGGTCTTGTTCACCCGGCTGCTCACCGACGACGGCGGCCGGCTGCTGCACACCACCGAACTCGGCCGCCACGCCTCCGCCCGGCTCGCCCAAGCCATCACCATCCGCGCCGCCAGCTGCCGATTCCCCACCTGCACCGTGCCCGCCGACCGCTGCGATCTCGACCACCACCAACCCTGGCCCCACGGAACCACATCAGCGCACAATCTCGACCCGCTATGCCGCCGCCACCACCGCGCCAAAACCTTCGCCTGGCAGGCCAGCATCCGTAACGACCACGCCGTCGACTGGACCATGCCCGACGCCAACCGATACCGCTGTCTCGACGAGCCACTGCCAACAGGAGTCGCGGCCTAAAACCCACCACTGCCATCAACCCCGACGCTGACACTCGGCGCTCGGCAGGCTTGAGAGCATGAATGGGACGGCGCTCAGCATCGGCAAGAACGTCGGCGGGATGACGCTGTTCTCCAAGGCGAAGATGAGCGTCTCGCCTGCCATCGGGCAGATCATCTCGCCCCCGCCGCGGGAAGCTGAGCCTCGCCCAGGACCAAGCCAGTCCGGCGACCCTAGCCGTCCCTTCACACCGAGTCGCTTCCTCTCACGCCGAGCGGAGCGTGACATCACTAGGCTCCGCCTTGCGCGCCAGTCCAACGCTCGACTCCAGGACCGATCGAGAGCCCGGCGATCAAGCCAAGGGAACCGCGTGGACCGGGTGGTCGCCGGGACACATCACCAGCAGCGATTTGCCCTCATGGGGCTTGAGGGAAATCGTGAGGCTGTTCAGATTGTCGACCTCACCGAGCTCCTCGTCGGTGAACATGTCGACCAGCAGGCTGCCCGGCACCAATTGCTCTGATCGCACCGTGCCCGAGATCGGCTCTGCGGAGAAGTTCAGGACGGTCAGCTGCTCCGCGTCATTCAACTGGTGAACCATCACCAGCATGGCCTTGTGGGAAACGGACGGTATGTCGAGCTGAACCGCCGACGCAATGCCGTAGCGCTTCCGGATCGCCAGGATGTCGTGTAACCGGGATGCGAACGAGCGAGCGTCGGTCAACTGCTCGGGCAACGAGCCATACAGGGCGGTGCCGCGCGGCATCTTGGACAGTGACTCACGCGCATCGGGGCGATAGTTCATGAGGTCGTAAGCCGAGCGATGGATCCAACGGGTGTCACCGCCCCTCAGCAACGCGGCGACCTGTTTGCGATCGAGAGTCAGAGCGCCCACGAGATCCCAGCCCGACAGCGCGAAGACACCGGGCTGCAGAGCGTTGAACATCGCCAGCAGCAAGTGCGCTTCCTTGATCGATTCGACCTGGTCGGCGGTGAGCTTGGCAATGGAGGTGTATCCGAGGGACGCGGCGATGATGGTGGCGGTCGTGGAGGCAATGCCGTTGGTGGTGAAGGTGGCGTTGTACGGGCCGGCGTCGCCGGTGAGATTCTCGATCAGATCACCTCGGATGGTCTCGGCGAGCTGAGCGCCGGTGAGGTGCCCTCCGCGGAAATCAAAGACGTCAGCCGCGTGCAGAGTCGCGAAATGGACCAGCTCGTACGTCATCTCGTCGTGGTTCTGGAGTGCGTGAACCAGGGAGGCCGCCTCGACCCCGGCTTGCTGCGCCAAGCGCAGCGTCAGCCGAAGGAACTCCGTGTCCCCTGTTGCCATCGCGTGGTGGTAGGCGGGCCGGGTGACGAAGTCGTACGACAGGTCGGCGCCACGCTCCGAGGTGTTCTTGATGTCATCGATGGTGAGGTTGAGCTCCTGGAAGGTGAAGCCACCGACCTTGCGGACCATGCTGGCGATCAGCTGGTTCGCGGCCTCCGACAGCGGGTGCCCTTCTGACCAGGCCGGCGACCCTTCGGCGCTCTTTTCCACCCCGAGGAAGCCGTTCGCGTCAAGCCGCAGCGCCCCGCTGCCCAGGTCACCCAGCGAGTGGAGCGCGTCTCCGATCACCAAGCGCATGCCGGCCAACGTCGGATCCAGCCAGTTGATCGACGGCTGACCTTCCTTGAAGTAGTGCAGGTAGACCCAGCGCCGTACCTGGTGATCAAGACCGACGACCGGCGCCGTGGCGCTCCAGTTGGTGTCCTTGATGCCCGGGTCGGCGAAGATCACTCGCTGCAGCTTGCCGACGATGTAACCGGCCTTGGAAAGCAGGTCTTCGGTTTCGTAGTCGAGGTTGATCGAGTCCCGCCCACGCGGAACATCGGGCAACAGGTGCCAGTCGTGCTCGGGAATCTCCACCATGTGGTAGATGCCTGGGTAGTCTCCGTACTTCATCTCCGCAAGCCGGAAATCGGCGCCCTTGCCCGTGTGTCCGGGAACGATGTCGTCGATCACTGTCCCGCCGTGGGCCGAGGCCACTTCGCACATGGCACGGAATTCGTCCTCGGTGCCGAAAGCCTCGTCGATGTGCGTGCTGATCCGGTCGAAGTGGCCGTCGACGCTCGGCGTTGGGTCCCAGCCCTCGAGTCCACCGGCCTTCTTGACCGGACCGGTGTGAACCGCATCGATGCCGATCTCGGCGAAGGCCTGCCACAGCTGTGGATCGCCGAGGGTGCCGAGGAAGGAGGCCCCCGGCTTGGTGATCATCGAGATGGGATAGGCGGTGAACCAGACCGAGGCCTTCTCGATCGCGGCGCGTGGGTCGGGATTGGCAAACGGGTTCTGCCACATGCTGCCCTGGCCAGAGAACAGCTTGGCGAAGGTGGTGGCGTCCGACAGCATGGACTGCTCCACCAACCACTCCACGTACGCCTGGTTGTCACCGGTCGCCTTGCCGGAGCGCTCGGTGCGTGGCCGCCACGGAAAGAGCGTCCGCAGCCGCGCGCGTGGCCGGAGCCGGGCTGGACGGGCCGGATAGAACTGCTCGTCGTAGGTGATATCGCTGGGCTCGTGACCCTGGCCGGCGGACTGAAGGTCTTGGTTGTCGCTCACGAAGCTCCTGTCTGCGCCCGAGTGGCCGATGAGTTGCCCGCAGGGTAACCGACCGACCCGCGGTCGGGATCCGCATTGAGAGAAGTGGTACGCCGCCGGGGCAAACTCCCGGGAACGGCGACACTAACCGCCGACGGCGACCGGGCCGGAGCTGGACACAGCCACCCGCAGTTGGGCGTACAGCTCTTCCAGCCAGCGCCCGGGTGCTCCCATTCCGTCCAGCGCATCGACCTGCTCGGCGATCCGTTCAGATCGCCATTCGTAGGCCAACAGGTCCAGCGCCATGGACAGCAGCAACGCGTGATGGTGCAGGATCGAATCCAGGAGTGCGCGCGAGCGCTCCGCATCAGGATCGTCGTATCGCTGAGGCAGCAGGTCTCGGAGTGCGAAGAAGCGGCGGACCAACGGCCCAGCCCGCGGTGCCAGGACTCCCATGTGCTGGCGATCACGCACACCGGCGAGCACGGCATCGGCATCGTCTTGCAGGATCAGCGCTTCAGAAGTCACCCGCAGCAAGGTCTGACGCGGATCCTCCGTAACGGGCTCCGGATGGCTCGTTGGGCTGGCCTGGACGGCGACGAACTCGCGCTGTCGGCGCTGGAAGAAGCCCATGGGATAGCGTACGCCGATCGGCTGACGACCAGCCTGGAGGATCTGGCCCGGCTAGGAGAGGTGCATCGGCTCCGGGCCGCGTTTATGGGCATCGTCCGCCCCGGTCGGGCGTTGCCCGCCATGCGATGTCGAACCACGGCTGGTGCCGGGGCGGAGCAAGGCCACGATGATCGACTTCGAAGTGGGAGTGTTGCTGCCCTCCGCCGTCGAGTCCAGCGGTACCAGCGCGTTGGTCTCGGGATAGTAGGCGGCAGCGCAGCCACGCGGGGTCTGGTACGCGACGATGCGGAACGCCGAGGCCCGGCGCTCATGATCATCGTCGACCCAGCGGGTCACCAGGTCGACCAGATCGCCGTCGGTGAAGCCGAATTCGGCGATGTCCGCAGGATTCACGAAGACCACTCGACGGCCACCTTCGATGCCGCGGTAGCGGTCACTCAGACCGTAGATGGTCGTGTTGAATTGATCATGACTACGGAGCGTCTGCAGCACCAGATGCCCCGGCGGCAACTCGAGGGCCTCGATGGGTGAGACGACGAGCTCCGCCCGACCGGAGGCGGTGGGGAAGGTCCGCGAGTCACGGGGCGGATGCGGCAGGATGAAGCCGCCGGGCCGGCTCACGTTCACCTCGTAGCTCTCGCACCCTGGTATGACCCTGGCGATGTGGGTGCGGATTCTCCGGTAGTCCTCGCGCATGCCCGGCCAGTCGATCCCGTACCGGCTACCGAGCGTCGCCTCGGCCATTCCGGTGACGATGGCGACCTCCGAGCGGAGCAGTGGGCTAGCCGGCGGGAGCGGCCCTCGGGACGCGTGCACCGAGCAGGTGGAGTCCTCAACGGAGACGAACTGCGGCCCGCTGGCTTGAATGTCCTGCTCGGTGCGGCCGAGCGTCGGCAAGATCAGCGCGATTTCACCGCGGGTCAGATGGGACCGGTTGATCTTGGTCGAGATCTGCACAGTAAGCCTGGCACTTCGCAGGGCCGCGGCCGTGACGTCGGTGTCGGGTGCGGCCTGAACGAAGTTTCCGCCCAGGCCGATGAAGACGCGGGCTCGGCCATCACGTAACGCCCGGATCGCATCGACGGTGTCGAAGCCGTTCTGCCGCGGCGGGTCGAAGCCGAACTCAGCCTGTAGTCGATCAAGGAAGTGGGCCGGCGGGCGCTCCCAGATGCCCATCGTCCGATCGCCCTGGACGTTGGAGTGTCCCCGCACCGGCAGCAGGCCAGCGCCCGGCTTGCCGATGTTTCCCTGGACCAGGGCGACGTTGGTGATCTCCTTGATCGTTGCTACGGCGTTGTGGTGCTGGGTCAGTCCCATGGCCCAGCAGAACACTGTCGCGTCGGAGTCGCGCAACATCTCGGCGGCTTCGGTGATCTGCGGCCGGCTGAGACCTGTGACATCGGTGATGCGCTCCCAGCTCAATGCGCGAACGTGATCACGCCACGCGTCGAAGCCTCGGGTGTACCGAGCGATGAAGTCTGCGTCGATCGCGTCCCAGGAGACCAGCAGCTTGCCGAAGGCTTGAAAGAGGGCGAGATCCCCGTTGATCTTGATCGGCAGGTGGATGTCGGCCAGGTCGGTGCCGTGGCCGAGCAGTCCGCGAGGCTTCTGCGGGTTCCGGAAGTTGATCAGGCCCGCCTCCCGAAGCGGGTTGATCGCGATCAGCTTCGCCCCGTTGCGTTTGGCGATTTCGAGAGCATTCAGCATCCGCGGATGATTCGTGCCGGGATTCTGGCCGGCCAGGATCAGCAGCTTGGCCGAGTGGACATCGGCGAGGGTGACGCTGGCCTTGCCGATCCCGATTGACTCCGCCAGGGCGACGCTGGTCGACTCGTGGCACATGTTGGAGCAGTCGGGCAGGTTGTTCGTCCCGAACGCGCGCACGAAGAGCTGGTAGGCGAAGGCGGCCTCGTTGGACGTGCGTCCGGACGTGTAGAAGATCGCCTGGTCGGGGCTGGTCAGTGCGTTGAGCTCACGGCCGATCAGAGCCAGGGCGTCGTCCCACTCGATCGGCTCATAGTGCGTGCCGCCCGGTCTGGCGATCATGGGGTGGGTGATCCGGCCCTGCTGCCCCAGCCACCACTCCGATTGGGCATCCAGGTCCGCGATGCTGTGCGCCGCGAAGAACTTCGGGGTGGCCCGGGCCTTGGTCGCTTCCTCGGCGACGGCCTTGGCGCCGCTCTCGCAGAACTCGGCCGTGTGCCGGTGCCCGGGCTCGGGATCGGGCCAGGCGCAGCTCATGCAGTCAAAGCCCTCGGCCTGGTTGAGGGCGAGCAGCGTACGAGCCGCGCGGACCGAGCCCATATGGTGCAGCGCTCGGCGCATCGAGACCGCCACGCCGAGCACGCCGGCCGCGTGATCGTGCGGCTCTGTGACCTCGAGATCCCGCTCCATCCGCCCTGCTCCCTCGCCGCGAACCCAGAGGTTCACCGTATCCGGGAGCGTTGCGCATGCCGCTAGCTGTCACCTCAGGTGGCGGCCGGTGATCGCGGAAAACGACCGAAACCTGACCTGGGTCGGAGCGCGGGGCGAGGACGGGATGTTGTTACTGACGAGTAGCATGGCGTACGTTACCGGCGGGTAACTTAGCCGCGGCAGAACGAGGTGCACCATGGGTCACTACAAGTCCAACCTTCGGGACATCTTCTTCAATCTGTTCGAGGTCCTGGGTCGGGACGAGATCCTGGGGACCGGCCCTTACGCCGAGATGGACCACGACACCGCCGTGGCGGTGCTGACCGAGGTCGACCACCTGGCCCGGACGAAGCTCGCCGAATCGTTCGCCGAGGTCGACCGGAATCTCCCGGTCTTCGACCCCTCGACCCACACGGTGACTCTTCCGGAGGCGTTGAAGAGGACGTACTCGGCGTTGATGGCGTCGGGCAGTTGGCAGCTGGAGCTGCCGGCCGAGCTGGGCGGCCAGCCGACTCCTCCGTCTGTCCAGTGGGCGGTCAACGAACTCAACGTGGGCGCCAATCCGTCGGTCTATCTCTATTCGACCGGACCGAAATTCGCCTTCGTGCTGTGGGCGAACGGCACCGAACGCGACAAGAAGATCGCCCAGTTCATGGTCGATCGGGGCTGGGCGGCGACCATGGTGCTCACCGAGCCCGACGCCGGCTCTGATGTGGGCGCCGGTCGCACTCGGGCCATCCCGCAGTCGGATGGCTCCTGGCACCTCGAGGGGGTCAAGCGCTTCATCACCTCCGCGGAGCATGACCTGAGCGAGAACATCGTGCACCTGGTGCTGGCCCGTCCGTCTGAAGCAGTTGGGGCGGGTCAGGAGGGTCGAACCGCCCGCTCGTTGCCGGAAGGCGTCGGTGGTCCAGGAACCAAGGGTTTGTCGCTGTTCATCGTGCCCAAGTGGCACTTCGATTTCGAGACGGGCGAACTCAGCGGCGCACGGAACGGCGTCTACGCCACCAACGTCGAGCACAAGATGGGCATCCGGGGGTCGACGACCTGCGAGCTGACGTTCGGCGCCGGCGACACGCCTGCCAAGGGCTGGTTGCTGGGCGAGGTCCACGCCGGGATCGCGCAGATGTTCCAAGTGATCGAGTACGCCCGGATGATGGTGGGCACCAAGGCGATCGCGACGCTGTCGACCGGTTACCTCAACGCCCTGGAATACGCGAAGACGCGGGTTCAAGGACCAGACCTCACCCAGGCAGCCGACAAGGCCGCACCGCGGGTGACGATCACCCATCACGCCGGACGTCCGCCGCTCGCTGATGAACCAGAAGGCCTTCGCGGAGGGTCTGCGCGCGCTGATGCTGTACACCGCCAGCATCCAGGACCGGGTTGCGCTGGGCCGTGCGAACGACTCTCGAGACCTGGCCGCCGAATGCCTCAACAACCTGCTGCTGCCGATCGTGAAGGGCTACGGTTCCGAGCGTTCCTGGGTGCTGCTCGGTACCGAGTCGCTGCAGACCCTGGGCGGCTCCGGCTTCCTCACCGACTACCCGATCGAGCAGTACGTCCGCGACGCCAAGATCGACACCCTGTACGAGGGCACCACCGCCATCCAGGGTCAGGACCTGTTCTTCCGCAAGATCATCAGGGACCAGGGCCGGGCGCTGACCGACCTCTCGGGCCAGATCATGGAGTTCCTGGGGAGCGAGGGTGGCAATGGCCAGCTCAAGGAGGAGCGGGAACTCTTGAAGCATGGTCTGGAGGACGTCGGCGCGATCGCCGAGACCATGACCGGCGACCTGCTCAGCTGCGGTTCGGAAAGCTTCCGGAATATCTACAAAGTCGGCCTGAACACCACCCGGCTGCTGATGTGTCTCGGTGATGTCATCTGCGCCTGGCTGCTGCTTCGGGGTGCCGAGGTCGCGCTGGCCAAGCTGACCGCCGAGCTGCCGGAGTCCGAGAAGCACTTCTACGAGGGCAAAGTCGCCTCCGCCCGGTGGTTCGCGCGTACCGTGCTGCCGAAATTGGCGGCAGAGCGTGCGATCGCCGAATCGGCCGACCTGGCGATCATGGACTTGGCGGAGGAAGCCTTCTGACCACCGCTGGATCACCGGAGCCGCCCGCGATCGGGCAGCTGGCGCTCGGTCCCTTGGTTGACGCGCGGACGGTAGGGCCGGAGGACAGCAGGGAGGGCGAGCGCTACGACGAGGTGGACTTCGCCGACGCCGACCTCGAGTTCACCTCGTTCAGCTCGTGCGCCTTCCATCGGGTCCGGCTCAATGAGGCCCGTCTCCGTGGGGCCCACTTCGCGGAGGTCACCTTCGACGAAGTGGACGCGGCGGTCCTGGCGGCTCCCCGCTCATCGTGGCGCAACGTGCAACTGACCGGGTCGCGGCTGGGCTCTATGGAGCTGTACGAGTCGAACTGGCGTTCAGTCAGCATCGAGGGAAGCAAGATCGACTACCTGAACGCCAGGTCCGCGCATTGGCAGGATGTGCGCTGGCGCGACTGCACCATCGCTGAGCTTGATCTCGGCCAGGCGGTGATCAGCCGAATGGCCTTCGAGGAATGCCGGATCGGCACGCTTCACGTGGGTCACTCGCAGCTGGCCGATGTGGACCTGCGTGGCGCGCAGTTGAGGGTCGTGGAGGACCTGGCGGGCCTGGCCGGCAGCTGGATCACCGAGTCGCAGCTCGAGGCGCTGGCACCCCAGCTGGCGGCGTACCTGTCGATCAACGTGGGTTAAGGTCGCGACGCCTGCCTTGAGACCGGGGTCCGAGGCGAGGACGATGTCCTCATGGCTGCAGCTCCGTCCCGCATTGTCATCGTCGGTGCCTCGCTCGGTGGCGCTTCGGCGGCGGTCGGGCTGCGTGAGCGGGGCTTTGATGGCGAGGTGCTGCTGATTGGCGCGGAGGACCACCTGCCGTACGAGCGCCCCCCACTGTCCAAGGCGCTGCTCCTCGGTGAGCGGGATGAGCCGGACTGGGTCCAGGAGGCCGGCTACTACGAAGCTCACGGGATCGAGTTGCTCAGGAAGACGGTGGTGACAGCCATCGATCGAGAACGGCATGTGGTAACCGCGGCCGGAGCGGAGCATCGCTACGACACGTTGCTCCTCGCCACCGGGTCGTCCCCGCATCGGCTGGGCATGCCGGGCGACCAACTCGACGGCATGGTCACGCTCCGAACGTGGGGCGACGCACTCGCGCTGCGCAAACGGTTGGTGGAGGGCGCGCACATCGTGATCGTCGGGGCCGGCTGGATCGGCTGCGAGGTGGCCGCGGCTGCCCGTCATCACGGCGCCTCGGTGGCCGTCATAGAGCCGGCGTCCCAGCCGCTCGTTCGGGTGATCGGGGAGCAGGTCGGCGCGGCCTTCGCCGATCTGCATCGCGAGCATGGGGTCGATCTCCGTCTGGGCATCGGCGTCGCCGGCATCACGGGTAGCGGTGGCGTCGAGTCGGTACAGCTCACCGACGGTTCCTCGCTACCGGCCGACACCGTCGTGGTGGGTGTCGGCGTGAAGCCGAACGTGGAACTTGCGGAGGCAGCCGGCTTGGAGCTGGCCGATCAGGGCGTTGCCGTCAACGCCGCACTGCAGAGCTCGGATCCCGACATCTACGCGGTCGGCGACATCGCAGCGCATGATCATCCGCGGTACGACGGCCGGGTTCGGGTCGAGCACTGGGCCGCGGCCAAGGATCAAGGGGCGCACGTCGCCGGCAACCTCATGGGCGCCGACGACCCGTATGAGCTGCGCCCGTTCTTCTTCTCCGACCAGTACGACCTCGGCTGCGAATACCGCGGCCTTGCCGACCCGGCCCGCGATGAGCTCGTCGTGCGCGGGGATCTCGGCTCGCGAGAGTTCACCGCGTTCTGGCTGCGCGCCGGCGGTGTGGTCGCCGCGATGAACGTCAACCAGTGGGACGACGGCGACAACCTCCAGGCCCTCGTCGACTCCGGCGGCCCACTGTGAGGCCGGGCAGCTGCCCGACAGCGACCGTCGTCCCGAAAGGAGTTCCAGATGTCCGCTAACCTCACCAGCACGGCACCGGTCCCGGCGGCCAGCGGTGTGGCCGCACAGGCCCTGACAGCGGGGGCTGCCACTATCGACCGGATCAGGTCGGTGACGCTCAGCTCCATCACCCTGCCGCTGGCAACGCCGATCAGTGACGCCAAGGTGTTCACCGGTCGGCAGAAGCCCATGACCGAGGTCGCCTTGTTGTTCGCGGAGGTCCGTACCGAGGACGGCCACGAGGGCATCGGCTTCAGCTACTCCAAGCGCGCCGGTGGACCGGGCCAGTTCGCGCACGCTAAGGAGATCGCTCCGGTTCTGATCGGCGAGGATCCGAGCGACATCGGCAAGATCTGGACGAAACTGGTCTGGGCGGGTGCCTCCGTGGGCCGCAGCGGGCTGGCCACACAGTCGATCGCCGCGATCGACATCGCGTTGTGGGACCTCAAGGCCAAGCGTGCGAACCTGCCGCTGGCCAAACTGCTCGGCGCCCACCGGGATTCGGTCCGCACCTACAACACCTCCGGTGGGTTCCTGCACGCGCCGATCGAGCAGGTCGTCGAGAATGCCACCGACGCTCTGTCGAGCGGCATCGGCGGCATCAAGATCAAGGTCGGGCAGCCGGACTGGAAGACCGACATCGCTCGGGTCGAGCGTGTCCGGGAACATCTGGGTGATGACGTCCCCCTGATGGTCGATGCCAATCAGCAGTGGGACCGGGCCAGCGCGCAACGGATGGGCCGGCTGCTCGAGCGCTACAACCTGGTGTGGATCGAGGAACCGCTGGATGCCTACGATGCTGAGGGACATGCACAACTGGCCCGGTCGCTGGACACGCCGATCGCCACCGGAGAGATGCTCGCCAGCGTCGCCGAACATGTCCGGCTGATCGAGGCCGAAGCCGCCGACATCATCCAGCCCGATGCCCCCCGTATCGGCGGTATCACCCAGTTCCTCAAGCTCGCCGCGCTGGCCGAGGCCAAACACCTGGAACTGGCACCGCACTTCGCGATGGAAATCCACCTGCACCTGGCCGCCGCCTATCCGATCGAGCCGTGGGTGGAACACTTCGACTGGCTGGACCCGCTGTTCAACGAGCGCCTGGAGATTTCCGACGGCCGGATGCACGTGTCCAGCCGGCCCGGACTTGGATTCACCCTCAGCGACCAAGCCCTCGCCTGGACGGTCGGCACTGCGACGTTCGGCAGCTGACCGGACCGGAGGCACACCGCGACCATGATCAGCTGGAAGCAAAAGGTCCGCTCCGCCGCCGGACCCCAGATCGGGACGTTCCTGGGAATGGGATCCGCCGTGGCGGCCGAGGTCTGCGCGCTCAGTGGTTTCGACTGGCTGCTGGTCGACCTGGAACACGGCGCCGGAGGCGAAGACGTGCTGCTAGGACAAATCCTCGCCGCCGCCGCACACCAGGTCCCCCTCGTCGTCCGGGCGGAATCCGCCGACCGGATCAGAGCCGGCCGAGTCCTCGACATGGGTGCCGCAGGAGTGATGTTTCCCAGACTTGACACGCCCACCGAGGTCGCGGCCGCGATCGCGCATCTTCGTTACCCGCCGCTGGGTGACCGCGGCGTTGCCGGCTACAACCGGGCTCGTCGCTTCGGTGCCGACGGCCTGTCCGCCGACCAGGTCAACGACACGATCGTGGGCATCGTCCAGATCGAGACCCTCGGCGCCCTCGACAGTGTCGAGCAGATCGCGGTCATCCCAGGCGTCGACGTGCTGTTCGTCGGTCCCGCCGATCTGTCCACCGCACTCGGCATCCCCGGGCAGCTCGATGCACCCAGCTTCCGCTCGGCGGCGGCCCGCGTGGTCGGAGCAAGCCGGGACGCCGGCATCGCCGCCGGCATCCTGGCCCGCAACCCCGAGCACGCCGCCGCCTGCCTCGACGACGGGTTCACGTTCGTTGGCGTCGGTTCGGACGCAACCTTGCTGGCCTCCGCCGCCAAAGCAGTCACCGCCCGGGCCGTGCCCTGATCGGAGACGCGGCACCCCGGTCGGCCGAGTCTCCTTGTCACTGAGTCGCGCGCGACGCCTGGTACAGCAGAGCCAGTCCGGGATCGGTGAGGATGGCGGCCACATCGGCGAGGAAGGTTGAACCTTGCTCGCCATCAGCCAGCCGGTGGTCGAAGGACACGGTCAGCGTGGCCACCCACCGTGGCTCGATCCGCTCATCCTCCCCAACGCCGACGACCCATGGCCGCCGGGCGATCTGCCCGATGCACAAGATGCCGGACTCACCGGGGTTGAGGATCGGCGTACCGGCGTCGACGCCGAAGACCCCGATGTTGGTGATGGTGAAGGTGCCACCGTCCATATCCGCCGGCTGAATCTTGCCTTCCCGGGCGGTCCCGACGATCGAATTGATCGCCTGGGCCAGCTGGTCCAGGCTGAGCGAGTCCGCCCCCTTGACGTTCGGTACCAGAAGTCCTCGGGGGGTGGCGGCCGCGATGCCGAGATTGACCCCGTGCTTGAGCACGACCTCGCCGGCAGTTTCATCCCAGGCTGAGTTCATCTGCGGCGTGCGTTTCAGGGCCAGGCACACCGCTTTGGCCACGATCAGCAGTGGCGAGACCTTGATATCGCGGAATTCCCGTCGCTGTCGAAGCCGTTCGACCAGTTCCACGGTGGCCGAGACGTCGCACGTCGTCGACACGCTGACGTGCGGCGCGGTGAAGGCGGACTGGACCATCGCGTCGGCCATTGCCTTGCGGACGCCCTTGATCGGCACCCGCGTCTCGGTCCGGCCGGGTTCGGCGCGGAACGGGCAACGGCGGGCTCCGGCGGTCCGCATCGCAATGTCGGCCGATGGCGGTACACCGCCCACGGCGGCGGCTCGCTCGACATCGTCCCTGGTGATCACTCCCCGCTCGCCGGAACCACTGATCGAGGCCAGGTCGACGCCGAGGTCTTTGGCGAGCTTGCGCACCGGCGGCTTGGCCAGCGGCGTGACACCGGACAGCACTGTCTCGCGGCCTGCCGGTCCCGGCGCGGGCAGCGGTGGGGCAACCGTCCCGGATGTCCCGATCGCCGCCGCCGGGCGGCCGAGTGACTGCCGGTGGTCGGCTCGCCGCGACACCGGCGCACCGGTGGAGAACGTGTCGGCCAATTGATCATGGACCTCCGCTCCGGCCTGGTCGACGCCGGCCGACTTGCGCGGACGGCGTTTGGTTTCCGTCGTTCGTGCGCCGTAGCCGACGAGGTTGGGCACGCGGGCCTCACCGGCGGGAGCGGGTTCTGCGGCGTCGCCCTCACCTCGTGCTCGCCCGACCCGTCCTCACCCGCGGCGGACGCCGCGACACCATCATCGCCCGCGGCAGAGGCCGCGACACCATCATCACCCGCGGCAGAGGCCGCGACCCCGTCATCAATCGTGATGATCGGCGTCCCCACGTCGACAGTGTCGCCCTCGTTCACCAGCAGCGCCGTCACCGTACCGGCGAAAGGAGTCGGCAGCTCCACCACTGACTTGCTGGTCTCCACCTCCAGCAGAATGTCGTTGATCTTGACCTCGTCGCCGACTTCCACCCGCCAGCTGACGATGTCGGCTTCCACCAATCCCTCACCGGGATCGGGCAGGCCGAAAGGTATTGACGGCCATGGAGGCTCCTTCAGTACGCGAGCGAGCGATCGACCATGTCGAGCACTCGATCAAGATCAGGAAGGTACTCCTCCTCGACCCGGCTCGGCGGATATGGCGTGTCGAATCCGCCGACGCGCAGCACCGGCGCCTCGAGGGAGTAGAAGCACTGCTCGGTGATCCGAGCCGCCAGCTCGGCCCCCAGCGCGAGGTTCACCGGCGCCTCGTGCACCGTGACCACTCGACCGGTTTTCTGGACCGAGTCGGCGACCACCGCCATGTCGAGCGGGGACAGCGAACGCAAGTCGATCACTTCCAGTTCGCGGCCTTCCTGAGCGGCAGCCTCAGCCGCGTCCAGACACGTCCGCACCATCGGTCCGTACGCCACGAGGGTCACATCGGAGCCGGGTCGAGCGACACGCGCGGCGTGCAGCGGCAGTGGCGGCGCCGCCTCATCGACCTCGGCCTTCTCGTGATACCGCCGCTTCGGCTCAAAGAAGACGATCGGGTCGTCGGAGGCAACCGCCTGCTGAATCATCCAGTACGCATCCGCGGGATTGGAGCAGGCGACCACCTTGAGGCCCACCGTGTGCGCGAAGTACGCCTCGGGTGACTCGCTGTGGTGCTCCACCGCACCGATCCCGCCACCGAACGGGACGCGGATCACCATCGGCACCGTGAGCCTTCCACCGGAACGGAAGCGCAGCCGAGCCACCTGGCTGACGATCTGGTCGAAGGCGGGATAGACGAACCCGTCGAACTGGATCTCGCACACCGGCCGATAGCCGCGCAAGGCCATGCCGACCGCGGTGCCCACGATTCCCGACTCGGCCAGGGGCGAGTCGATCACCCGATGATCGCCGAAGTCTTTCTGGAGGCCTTCGGTGACCCGGAAGACGCCGCCGAGCTTTCCGACGTCTTCACCGGCGATGACGACCTTGGGATCGGCTTCCAGCGCTCGCCGCAGCCCCGCGTTGAGTGCCTTCGCCATAGTGAGAACCGGCATCAGTGAACTCCGCCGTACGCGGGTTGTGGGTCTTGTCCTTCAACAAGCTCTGGACGAGACCCTCCCGCGCGCTCAGCACGCGAACCGTCCTGCCCAGGACCGGATCCGCGCATCGGCCCCGCCGACGAGTTCCCGTCGCCTCTGGCCCATCGACCGGATCGGCTCCCTCGAATGACTCGAGGTAGTCGGCGTAGCCCGCCTTCTGAGCAGCCAGGAACGTGGTCTGTTCGACGTACACCTGGTCGAACATGTCGAGCATGTGTGGGTCAGGAAGCGCCAGACAGCGGGCACGCAGCTCGGACGCGTAATCCGCCGCCTCGGCATCCACCTCGGCGAAGAAGCCTTCGTCGTGCCCGCCGGTACGGCTCAAGTAGGCGCGTACTCGCTCGATCGGGTCCTTCAGTCGCCAATGCTCCAGCTCATCGGCCAGACGGTATTTCGTCGGGTCGTCGGACGTGGTATGCGCCCCCATCCGGTAGGTGTACGCCTCGATGAACGAGGGCCCATTGCCGCTGCGGGCCCGCTCCAGAGCGGCCGTCGTGACCGCGTGCACCGCGAGCACATCGTTGCCGTCCACCCGGACGCCGGGAAAACCGAAGCCAGACGCCCGCCGGTACAGCGGAATGCGCGACTGGCGCTCGATCGGCTCCGAGATGGCCCACTGGTTGTTCTGGCAGAAGAACACGACCGGGGCGTTGTACGAGCTGGCGAAGATGAAAGCCTCGTTGACATCGCCCTGGCTGGTGGCCCCGTCGCCGAAGTAGCCGACCACCGCAACGTCACGGTGAGGATCGCCGCTGCCCACCAGCCCTTCGCGGTCGACGGCCATGGCGTATCCCGTCGCGTGCAGCGCCTGAGCGCCGATCACGATCGTGTAGAGGTGGAATCCCGCAGCTACCGAGTCCCAGCCACCAAGATCGACGCCGCGGTAGAAGGCGAGCAGATGGATGGGGTCGACGCCGCGGCACCACGCCACGCCGTGCTCCCGATAGGTGGGAAAGACGAAGTCCTGCTTCTCAAGCGCCCGGCCCGACCCGATCTGAGCCGCCTCCTGACCGAGACACGAGGCCCACAGCCCCAGCTCACCTTGCCGCTGCAGGGCCGTCGCCTCGGTGTCGATCCGCCGCGTGATGACCATGTCGCGATACCACGCGCGGATCTGGTCGTCGTCGCCGCCGAAGGAGTACTGCGGATGATCGACCCGCACACCCTCCGGCGTCAGGAGTTGAACCAGCTCGACCTCGGTGCTGGCGCCGCTGGCATCGCTCACTCCGGTGCATCCTCTCGTCCGCGGATTCCGCCGGCCGCCGTTTTCCTTAACGTACCGCGACGTTCCGAGCGGGAGGAAAACAACTCGTAGGCCCTAGCGCTTTGCCTCTGCGATCGCCGACTCCGGGCTGTGCCGCTGCTGAAATCGCAGAATTCGGACGATCGCCAGGGCGACCGCCTCCGGGCCCGACGACAGCGAGACCCGGACGAACCGTCCACCCTCGAGCTGATCGAAGTCGGTCCCCGGCGTGAGGGCGACTCCCTCCTCCTCCAGCAGCGCCGCACACCACGCGACGGAATCGGCAAAGGCCCCGAGCCGATCACCGAGGCCGGCATAGACGTAGAACGCTCCGTCGGCAGGGGCCACCGAAGTCCAGCCGAGCTCGGGCACCGCCTCCAGCAGCGTGGTCCGGGCGTCGGCGAAGGCCTGGACGGCGGCGTCCGCTTCCCCGTACGACCGCTCAGTGAAGGCCTCGATGGCCGCATGCTGGGCCGGGACCGGTGCGCAGAGCGCGTAGTTTCCGGCCAGCGCGTCGACCGGTGTCAGCAAGTCGTCGGGGACCAGCATCCAGCCCAACCGCCAACCGGTCATCCCCCAGTACTTGGAGAACGAGCTGATCACGATCGCCGTACGGTCGTGCTGCCAGGCACAGCTGCCCACCGATTCACCACCGGTGATCCCGTGGTAGATCTCATCGCTGACCAGCCGTACCGAGTGGGACCGGCACCACGCGGCCAGCTCGGCCAGTTGATCCGCCGGCACCATGGTTCCGGTGGGATTCGCCGGCGAAGCCACGACCAGGCCGGCCAGTGATCCCTCGGCGCTGGCGTCGTCCAGCAGGTCCACGGTCGGTTGGAAGCGTTGTTCGGGACCGCAGTCGAGCTCCACGACCTCGCAGCCGAGCGAGGCGAGGATGTTGCGGTATGCGGGGTAACCGGGTCGGGTGAGCGCGACGCGGTCGCCTGGGTCGAAGGCGGCCAGGAAGGCCAGCAGAAAGGCTCCCGACGAGCCGGTGGTGAGGCAGATCTGGGCCGGGTTGACCGCAAGCCCGTACCAGCGCTCATAGTGACCGGCGATCTGCTCACGCAAGGGACGGATACCGAAGGTCTCGGTATAGCCGAGTCGGGTGTGGTCGGTCATCAGCTCGGCTGCCCGACGCCGCACGTCCGAAGGCGCGCCCTGTGAAGGTTCACCCGCGCACAGGGTGATCACCTCACGACCGGCCGCCCGCAGCTCCGCCACCGCATTGAGGACGGTCATCACCGCGAACGGCGGGACGGTCGACCTCCTCGAGGGCGACAGAGTCACGATGCGGCCGACCGCTTACGCGCCCGATAGGCCGCGACGTTCGTCCGGTTCCCGCAGTTGCCGGTATCGCAATAGCGCTTGGACCGGTTCTTGGACAGGTCGACCAGGACGTCGGAGCAGTCGTCGGCGGCACAGATCCGCAACCGATCGAGGTCATCTGCGCGGACCAGATCGAGAAACCCCATGGCCGCTTCGGCGCCGATCCGCTGGGCGAGCGGCGCATCCGGCCCGGTGAGGTGGAGGTGCCAGTCCCATTGGTCGTGCTTGGTCAGATACGGCTGGGCGTTCGACTCCCGGAGCAGGTCGTTGACGATCGCCGCCACCTCGTCCCGGCTGCCCGCCGTCCACAAGGCGCGCAACCTGGTCCGCAACTCCCGAACGGCGGCCAGTTCCTCCTCCGTCCGGCGGCGCTGCCCGCTGAACGGAAACCGCCGCAGAAACTCGTCCAAGCCCGCCTGGTCGGACAATGCATCACCGTCATCGCTGTCGGTATTCACCAGCGCCGCAGCCTCGGCCAGCGCGATGACCGTGTCGTGACTGAAACGAGCTCCGTCATGACCGAAAACCATGTTGACTCCTGACAGGCACTCGGACTAGTGTCATAAGCATACTTGCTTTTTACTCATGACAAGGCAGCGCTGCTCGGGAGGTGGCCATGATGACGACAGCAGTTCTCACCCGTGAGCGGGTAGGAGCGCGGGGCTCTCGGCCGGATTGCTGCCGGCGGTCGTTTCTGCGGCGGCCTTCGGGCTCTCGGGCTCGTTGGCGCGGTCGCTGCTCGACCTCGGCTGGTCGCCTGCGGCGGTCGTCGTCGCGCGGATCGGGGGCGCCTTTCTCGTGCTCGTCCTTCCCTGCTTGCTGCTGTTGCGCCGGATCGGCCTTCCGTCAAGGCGGCAGTCGGGTCGGATGGTCGTCTACGGGCTCATCCCCGTCGCCCTCGCCCAGCTCTGCTACTTCAGCAGCGTTCAGTATCTGTCGATCGGCGTGGCGCTGCTCTTGGAATACCTGGCTCCGGTACTGCTCATCGGCTGGCACTGGGCGCTCAGCCGCCGCCGTCCGGCGACGAGGGTGTTCGTCGGCGCCGGCTTGGCGCTGGTCGGGCTGATGCTGGTGCTCGACCTCACCGGAGAGCTGACGCTGAACCCGGTCGGCGTCGCCTGGGGTCTCGGCGCGGCCGCTTGTCTGTGCGCCTACTTCGTGCTGAGCGAGGAGTCGGGGGCCTCGGCACCCATCCATCCATTGCTGCTGACGACGGTCAGTACCGGCGTGGGCGGGCTGGTGATCATCCTCCTCGGCGTCACCGGCGTACTGCCGCTCACCGCCAGGACCGGCCAGACGCTGGTCGCCGGACACGCGGTGACCTGGATACTGCCCACGGCTCTGTTGATTTTGATCACTGCGGTTCTGGCCTACCTCACCGGCATCGCCGCGATCCGGATACTGGGGAGTTCGGTCGCCTCCTTCGTCGCCCTGTCCGAAGTGATCTTCGCGGTGATCTTCGCCGCCCTGCTGCTCAGCCAGCACCCAAGCCTGACGCAACTCGTGGGTGGTGCGCTCATCCTGATCGGTATCGCGGTCGTCCAGCGTGGCGAAGCCGCGCGGACCGACGATCGCCGCTCAACCGAAGCGGATTAGCCGGAGCCGGCCTGCCGCGCCGCCTGCTCCACCCGGTTCCGGTAGTCCTCCCACCAGGCCCTGTCGCCCGGCGGCATGTTGTCGTTGTCGGCCCTCAGCCCGACCGATCCGTCAATCAGCTCACGGACAAGATCCGCGTGACCGCCGTGCCGATTGGTCTCCGCGATCACGTGAATCAGGATCCGATGCAGTGTCACCTCCGCACGGTCCTCCGGCCACCACGGCACCCGACCGGGCGCGTCCAGCGAGTTTGTCTCGATCGTGGCGTCCGAGTTCGCCCACACCCGGTGGTACAGCCCGACGATGTCGCCGCGGGATTGATCGGGTGTGGCCCACATGTCGGCGTTGGGTTCGGCGTCCTCGCCGAGCCATGGCAGCGGTTCCGGAAACGGCCTGCCGAAGGTGTCACCGAGATAGCCGGCCTCGACGCTGGCGACGTGCTTGACCAAACCCAGCAGATTCGTGCCGGTCGGCACGAGGGGGCGCCGGACGTCGTACTCCGACAACCCGTCGAGCTTCCACAGCAGCGCCTCCCGGGCGATCTGGAGGTACCGGTGAAGGTCTTCCTTCTGTGATGTCATGCGGACAGCCTGGCGATCGGCGCTGACAGCCGGCAACCAGCACGCCCTGGGCTCCTACACTCAGCGGGTGGTCAGGCCAGGCGAAGCCGGCGAGTCGAGCGAGGAAGACACAGCCATGAGGCGCGCAGCGAGCGTCGAGCCAGAAGGGACGGTCTGGCGAGCGTCGGGTAGCGGAGCGCCGGCTGTGTCTGGACGAGTGAGCGAGCGGGCGAAGCCGGCGAGTCGAGCGAGGAAGACACAGCCATGAGGCGCGCAGCGAGCGCGAGCCAGAAGGGACAGCTCTGGCGAGCGTCGGGTAGCGGAGCGCCGGCTGTGTCTGGACGAGTGAGCGAGCGGGCGAAGCCGGCGAGTCGAGCGAGGAAGACACAGCCATGAGGCGCGCAGCGAGCGCGAGCCAGAAGGCAGGGGGCGTGCTCATCGCGGGTACCTCGTCCGACGCCGGCAAGTCGTTGGTGACCACTGGGCTGTGCCGGCTACTCGCTCGGCGGGGCGTCGCGGTGGCGCCGTTCAAGGCGCAGAACATGTCGAACAACTCCATGGTCTGCGCCGACGGTTCGGAGATCGGCCGGGCGCAGTATCTGCAGGCCCAGGCCGCTGCCGTCGAGGCGGAGTCCGCGATGAATCCTGTCCTGCTCAAACCGGCCTCGGACGGCCAAGCGTTCGTCGTGCTGCGCGGGCGACCATACGGAACGCTCCTGGCCGGTCAATACCCATCCGGCCGGGCCCAGCTGGCCGAGGCCGCGTTCGCCGCCTACGAGGAGCTGGCGGCCCGATTCGACGTGATCATCAGCGAAGGCGCGGGATCTCCGGCCGAGATCAACTTGCGGTCCGGGGACTACGTCAACCTGGGCCTGGCTCGTCGATTTCAGCTGCCGGTGGTCGTGGTGGGCGACATCGACCGCGGCGGGGTCTTCGCCTCCCTGTACGGCACGGTCGAACTTCTGGCGCCAGCCGACCGAGCCTTGGTGCGCGCCTTTCTGATCAACAAGTTCCGGGGTGACGAGGAAGTTCTGAGACCGGGCCTGGACGCATTGACGGCGCGCACCGGCGTGCCGTTTGCGGGCGTGCTCCCCTGGTTGCCCGACCTCTGGCTGGACGCGGAAGACACCCTGGAGGTGGCGCGGTGGCAGGACCCGGGCCCGGTTGACCACTCCCTGCGCGTGGCGGTCGTCCGCCTGCCGAGGATGTCCAACATCACCGATATCGATGCCCTCGCCGCGGAACCGGGAGTCGAGGTCGTGGTCACCACGAACGCCGCGGTGATCGCCACCGCGGATCTCGCCATCGTGCCTGGCACCAGGTCGACCGTGCACGACCTGGTGTGGCTGCGCCAGCGGGGGCTGGACACTGCGCTGGCCGCCCGGGCCCGGCGCCAGGCGCCCGTCCTCGGACTCTGCGGCGGCTACCAGATGCTCGCCACGACGATCGAGGATCCGGTGGAGTCCGGGTGCGGCCGGGTCGAGGGCCTCGGCATGCTGCCGGTCGCGATCAGCTTCTCGGCGGACAAGGTCCTGGCCAGACCGGATGGGCGCTGGCACGGTTACGAGGTGCGGGCGTACGAGATTCACCATGGAGTCGCCCGGCTGACCGGCGAGGCCGATGCGTTCTTGGACGGCTGCCGGGTCGGCCAGGTCTGGGGAACGATGTGGCACGGCGCCCTGGAGAACGACGGCTTCCGGCGCGCCTGGTTGGCCGAGATCGCGGCCGCCAGCGGCTCGCCCTGGCGCCCCCAGGCCGACGCGCCCAGCTTCGCGGGCCGCCGAGAAGCGATGATCAACAAGCTGGCCGACGCGATCGAGGACAACGCGGACCTGGAGTTGTTGGTTGGTGCTGCCTGGTGAAGGTCCGCGTCCTGGTGATCGGAATCGGTACCGGAAACCTCGACCACCTGACCGGGGAGGCCGTTGCCGCCCTCAACGAGGTGGATCTGTTCCTGGTCGCCGACAAGGGCCCGGCCAAGCGTGATCTTGCGGCCCTCCGCACGACGATCTGCCAGACCTTCATCGATCATGACTACCGATTGATCGAGGTGCCCGACCCCGAGCGGGACCGGGCGCCGGGCGACTATTCCCGCACGGTGCGAGACTGGCATGCGGCGCGCCTGCAGGCGTATGCGGCGATCATCCACGAACAGCTCCCGGCTGGGGGCACGCTGGGATTCCTGGTCTGGGGTGACCCGGCTCTCTACGACAGCTCGATCAGGATGGCGAAGGGTCTGTCGGATCACGGGCTGCACGTCGAGCTACGGGTCGTGCCCGGCATCAGCAGCATGCAGCTCCTGGCCGCTCGGCACCAGATTGCACTCAACCAGATCGGTGGATCCGTCCACGTGACGACCGGTCGCCGGTTGATCGAGGAGTACTCGCCGGGTCTGGGTGATGTGGTGGTCATGTTGGACGGGAATCTGGCGTGCGAGGGGTTGATCGAGTCCCATCCCGATCTGCAGATTTTCTGGGGAGCGCAGCTGGGCCTGCCGTCGGAGACGTTGGTCGCCGGGCGGCTGGGTTCGGTGCTGCCTCAGATCCGCGCCACTCGCGCCGACATTCGTGCCCGCGAGGGATGGGTGATGGACACCTACCTGCTCCGCTGCCCGTCGTGACGGCATCTCCGCGCCGCCTCGGCGGTGACGTCCATAGCGATATCGCGGAGCTTGCGGTTGGAGTGCTGAGATTCGCGCACGAGACGACGAAACGCCTCGCTCTCGGGCAGATGGTGATCAGCCATCACGATGCCCACCGCTCTGGAGATCGTCCGATTGCTCTCCAGGGCGGACGTGAGTTGCTCCACCTGGCGAGCCGCAGCAAGGCCGGCGAGGGCAAATCCGGCGATTTCAGCCAACGTGTGGAGTGCGCGCTGATGCATCACCGTGAAAAATCCCGGCCGGTCGTCGTACACCGGCATCACCGCCGCGTAGCGCCCCTCGACCACGATGAACTGCAGCACCGCCGAGCGCACCGGCACGTGATCGCGGACGAGCGCGGCCAGTTCTGGCCACCGCTGGTCGGTCGAGAGATCGTCGACGACGATCTGATCCGCCGCAGGTCGGTGCGCTAACAACTCGGGCCGTCGCTGGCTGAATTCAGCCAGCCGCAGCATCTCGAGCGTGAGTTCCGGGTCGGTGGTCGCCAATACATCGAGCGCGTCCTGTCCCCGCGGTTCCAGGATGTCCGCCCAGCGCGCACCGGTCAGGTGGAGTGCGTGCTTGATGGTTCGGTTCGCGGCGTCCTCGACGTCCGCGGCACCACCGATATCGCGAACCAGCTCCGAAACCGTGAGCGGCTCGGCACAGTCAACGAGCTTGGCTCCGTCGCGCGTCGCGTTCACCTTCCCCCCGTTCGGTTCTCGCACTGACATTTTTTACTCTGCTCGGCGGCTTCCGTCCAGACCTCGCAATCGGATGCAGCGGCCACCGCGTCAGCCGAGTCGCACCGAGGCGCTGACCGAGGTCACCGTCATGATCACCACGATCCGTTTCGGGTTCACCCGAGGGGGCCGGTAGCGCTGGGCGTAGCGCCGCTCCGCGTCGGCGACCGCTTCGGCACCCGCCTCCACCCGGACCGGACCTGAGAGGGTGATCCAGCGCGCCCCGTCCACCGAGCAGAGCGCTGCTGTGGCGCCGGGACGACCGGCGTTGCGGGCCTTGACCGTGTCGCCGGAGGTGATGACGCGGGCCGTTTGGCTGGCCGAATCGAAGGTGAAACCCACTGGTACGACGTGCAGCGCGCCGCTCGGTTTCACCGTGGTCAGAGTGGCCAGGTGCCGTTCAGTGAGAAAGGCGGATGCCGCCTCGGTCAGCGCCGCCGGGTCAAGCTTCACCGGGAGACATCCTCGAGATCGCCCTCAACCTCCAGGTAGACCTGTTGCATCGCGACCAGCAGATCCGGATCGGGCTCCGCCCACAGCCCGCGATCGGCAGCCTCGTGCAGCTTTTCGATGATCCCGCGCAGCGCCCAGGGGTTCGCATGTTTCATGAAGTCCTGGTTCTGTTGGTCCAAGACATAGCTGTCGGCCAGTTGGGCGTACATGCCGTCAGTCACCACCCCGGCGGTCGCGTCGAATCCGTAGAGATAGTCCACCGTGGCCTCGAGCTCGAACGCGCCCTTGTATCCGTGCCGCTGCATGGCGGAGATCCAGCGTGGATTGACCACCCTGGCTCGGAATACCCGGGCGGTCTCTTCGGTCAGCGAGCGGGTCCGGACAGCCTCCGGCGTTGTGGAGTCGCCGACGTAGGCCTTCGGTGCCGCACCGGTGAGAGCCCGGACGGTGGCCACCATGCCGCCGTGATACTGGAAGTAGTCGTCGGAGTCCGCGATGTCGTGCTCCCGGGTATCCACGTTCTTCGCCGCCACACCGATCCGCCGGTAGTTGGCCTCCATGTCGGCCCGCGCCGGCACACCGTCGAGATCGCGGCCATAGGCGTAGCCGCCCCAGGTGGTGTAGACCTCGGCCAGGTCCGCGTCGCTCCGCCAGTTGCCGGCCTCCAGAAGCGGCAGGATGCCGGCCCCGTACGACCCGGGCTTGGAACCGAATATTCGGGTCGTGGCTCGGCGGTGATCACCGTGCGCGTCCAGGTCGGCCCGAGCGTGCGCCTTGGGGAAGTTCGCCTCGAGCGGCTCGTCGAGCCCGATCACCATCCGTACGGCGTCGTCCAGCAGGGCGAGCACGTGCGGGAAGGCGTCGCGGAAGAAGCCCGAGATCCGGATGGTGACGTCGATCCGGGGCCGGCCCAGCTCCGCCAGAGTGATCGGCTCCAGGCCGATCACCCGGCGAGACGCCTCATCCCAGGTTGGAGCCACACCCAAGAGAGCGAGAACTTCGGCGATGTCGTCGCCGGAGGTACGCATCGCGGAGGTGCCCCAGACCGACAGGCCGACGGAGGGCGGATAGCTGCCCGTCTCCTCGAGGTGGCGGCGCACCAGCGACTCGGCCATCGCGTGTCCGGTGGCGTAAGCCAGCCGTGACGGGATGGCCTTGGGATCGACTGAGTAGAAGTTCCGTCCGGTCGGGAGCACGTTGACCAGTCCGCGCAGCGGCGAGCCGGACGGACCGGCCGGCACATAGCCGCCGTCCAACGCATGCAGCGTGGCCGAGATCTCGTTCCGCGTGCCGTCCAGGCGCGGCACCACCTCGCGGCAGGCGAAGCTGAGAGCGGCCGCTACCTCGTGGCGGGGCTCGCCGATGACCTTCCTCACGATGTCGTCGACGGCGACCTCGCGCCAGCCCGCCATGGCCAGCTCCTCGACCAGGAGCCGGGCTTGCTGCTCGACTCGATCGACCTCGGCCAACGACGGCCCCGGTGGACGCGGCGGGGCGGAGGGCTGCGCTTCGCCATCCGCAGTGCGCGTTGCCTCGGCCAGGCCGAGGGCGGTACGCAGCCCCGGTACGCCATTGACCTGGCCGCCGAAAACCTGCCCGGACCGCAGGATGGCCAGCACCAAGTTGATCAACTCGGCGCCCTCCGGTGGCTCGCCAAGGACGTGCAGGCCGTCACGAATCTGGGCGTCCTTGATCTCGCACAGCCAGCCGTCGACGTGCAGCACGAACTCGTCGAAGCCGTCGTCGTCGGGGCGCTCGGCCAGTCCAAGATCATGGTCGAGCTGCGCGGCCTTGATCAAGGTCCAGATCTCACCGCGCAGCGCCGGCACCTTCGCCGGGTCCATGGCGTTGACGTTTCCGTACTCGTCGAGCAGCTGCTCCAGTCGCGCGATGTCGCCGTACGTCTCCGCTCGAGCCATCGGTGGCACCAGGTGGTCGATGATCGTCGCGTGCGCCCGCCGCTTGGCCTGAGTACCCTCCCCCGGATCGTTGACCAGGAACGGATAGATCAGCGGCAGCGAACCGATCGCGGCGTCGGTGCCGCAGCCGGCTGACAGACCGAGGTTCTTGCCGGGAAGCCATTCCAGGTTGCCGTGCTTGCCGACGTGGATCACCGCGTGCGCGCCGAAATCGTTCTCCAGCCAACGGTAGACGGCGAGATAGTGATGAGAGGGAGCAAGATCGGGATCGTGGTAGATCGCGATCGGGTTCTCACCGAACCCGCGCGGCGGCTGGACCAAGATCACCACATTGCCGGCCTGCAAGGTGGCCGCCACGATCTCCCCGTCTTGATCTTGCGAGCGATCGACGAACAGGTCGCCGGGAGCCGGACCCCAAGCGTCGGTCACTGCCCCGACAAGATCATCAGGCAGGTCGGCGAGCCACCGGCGGTAGGTGCTGGCGGGAATCCGTACTGGCTGGCCGGAGAGCTGTTCCGAGGTGAGCCATTCCGGATCCTGACCACCGGCGTCGATCAGCGCGTGGATCAGCGCGTTGCCCGCGGTGGTGTCCGGGTCCTCGCCGGGGACCGGGTCGAGCGGACCCGTGCCGGGGATCGCCCCTTCGGGTCCGAGGTCGTACCCGGCATGGCGCATCGCCGCGAGCAGCCGGATGACCGAGACGGGTGTGTCCAGCCCGACCGCGTTGCCGATCCGGGAATGCTTGGTCGGATAGGCGGAGAGGACGATGGCGACTTTGCGCTCCGCCGGCGGGATGTGACGAAGGCGGGCGTGGTTGACCGCGATCTCGGCGACCCGGCGGCAGCGTTCATGATCGGGCGCGTAGTGCGGCAGCCCGTCGGCGTCGGTCTCCTTGAAGGAGAACGGCACCGTGATGATCCGGCCGTCGAACTCCGGCACCGCCACCTGAGTCGCCACGTCGAGCGGGGTCATGCCTTCGTCCGAAGCAGCCCAGGACGCGCGGTCCCAGGTGAGGCAGAGCCCTTGCAGGATGGGAATGTCCAGCGCTGCCAGGGCCCGTACGTCCCAGGCCTCGTCATCACCGCCGGCGGACGCGGTGGCGGGCTTGGTGCCGCCCGCGGCGAGCACCGTGGTGATGAGGGCGTCGAGGGTGCCGAGGAAGTCGACCAGATCGGCCGGTGCGTCCCGCAGTGAGGTGGCGTAGATCGGGACGGCGAGCCCGCCGGCCGCGTCAACGGCGTCGGCGAGGGCCTCGACATAGGCGGTATTGCCCGCCGCGTACTGAGCCCGGTAGAAGAGGATCCCCACCCGTGGCCGCCGGTGCCCTCCCGTCGACGGGCGCACGAGTTCACCCCAACTGGCCTGCTTGATCGGTGGGTCGAAACCAACACCGGTGAGCAGGACGGTGTCGGACAGGAACCCGGCGAGCTCACGCAGGTTTTGCGGACCACCCTGAGCCAGGTAGACGTGGGCATCAGCGGCGACGCCGATCGGCACGCTGGAGAGCTCCATCAGTGCCGCATCCGGCACCTGCTCACCGCCGACGACGACCAACGGCTTCGCCAGGCCGCGCAGGAGAGCCACCTCCTCGGCGTACATCTGCGGCGAGCCGAGCACCCGGAGGATGATCAGGTCACAGCGGGCAAGGTGGCCGGCGAGCGAGTCGATCGGTGTCTTCGCGGGATTGGCGTAGACGTCGTAGGCCCCGGAGGCCCGAGCGGAGAGCAGATCGGTATCCGAGGTCGACAGCAGCGCTATTCGTGGTGCATCCACTCCCGACAACGTCGCTCCCCTCCAGCCCAGGCCCTGCGCAGCCTAACCCGCATCACCGGCGGGACCGTACGCGATGGTCGGACGGCGCCCGTCTCGGCACGCCGGTCATTACGATGTCTCGGTGACCGCGAACGTCCGGCCGGCAGCCGACCGCTGCCCCGGGCTGTTACGTCCCCATCAAGCCGAGGACGGCCTGGTGATCCGGCTGCGGATTCCGGGCGGCCTGACCACATCGCGCACCCTGCTGGCCCTCACCGAGTTGGCCGGCACGCTGCAGTTGACCTCGCGCGGAAACATCCAGCTGCGAGGGATTGAGGATAAGGATCTGGCGTCAGCCACCGCGCGAATTCGTGGGCTCGGGCTGCTGCCCTCACCGAGTCACGAGCTGGTACGCAACATCGTCGCCTCTCCGCTGACCGGACTGACCCGACAGCGACCTGATGTACGGTCGCTGGTCGCGGAGCTGGATGCGGCCATCTGCGCGGAGCCGGAGCTGGCGAACCTGCCGGGACGGTTCCTGTTCGCCGTCGACGACGGGAGCGCCGATGTGTGGACGCTGGCCTTCGACGTCGGCTACCGAGCCCTTGACGCCGGGCGAGGGCTGGTCGCCGTGGGCGGCGGATCCGATCCAGATCCAGCCCCGACCACCGGCTGGGTGATGAGCAGCGATGCGGCAGTGGCTGAGATGGTCCGCATTGCCGCGAACTTCGTACGAGCCCGCCGAGCCGGCGAGCGGGCATGGCGGATCTGGGAACTCAACGACGTCGCTCGCGATCTGGCCCCGCGACGCGATGGTGTTGGGGACCGGGTAGGCAACGCCGCGCCGCCGTTCGGAGCCGTCGCCGGTGCCGCTTCCGTTGGCGTCCCCTTGGGCTTCCTGACCTCGGCCCAGGCGACGGCGGTCCACGAGGCCGCTCGGGGTGGACCGGTAGTGGTCACCCCATGGCGGAGCTTGATCATTCCGGCTGCTGCCGCGAAGACCGAAGCGCTACGACAGGCAGGGCTGGTCACCGACTCGGGGAGCCCGTGGTCCCAGATCACGGCTTGCGTCGGAGCGCCCGGCTGCGGCAAGTCCTTCCTGGACACCCGCCAACTCGCCGTCCAGGTAGCTGATCGCGGTCCGCGGCCGACGCGGCCGCTGCACATCAGTGGTTGCGAACGGCGCTGTGGGGCTCCGGTTGTCGATCATGATGAGCTGGTGGGCAGTCGATGATCATCGCGCCGACCCGGCGCTACGCCTACTGCAGGAACAGCGTCGACATCTACCGGCGATCGTTCGCCATCATCCGGGAGGAGGCTGATCTCGCCGCGCTGCCTGAAGCAGCACAGCCGGTCGCCGTACGGATGATCCACGCATCGGGCGACGTCACGTTGCCGCAGTTGTTGCTCATCTCCGAGCACCTCGTACCGGCGGCACGAGCGGCCCTGGAGGATGGTGCGCCGATCTTCACCGACTCCGAGATGCTGGCCTCCGGCATCACGCGGTCCCGGCTTCCGGCCGACAACGAGATCCACTGCCTGCTGCGCGACCCGCGCGTACCAGCCCTCGCCGAACGCTGGGGGACGACCCGAGCCGCCGCCGCGGTATCCCTCTGGGGCCCCGAACTGGCCGGCGCGGTCGTCGCCATCGGCAACGCCCCGACGGCGCTGTTCCATCTCCTCGAACGAATCCACGACGGAGCTCCCCGGCCCGCGGTGATCATCGGAATGCCTGTCGGTTTCGTGGGATCGGCCGAGTCGAAACAGGCCCTGGCCGCGAACCCCTGGCAGCTTCCGTACGCCATCGTCCGGGGCCGCCGCGGGGGCTCGGCGATGGCCGCATCGGCGGTCAATGCCCTGGCTAAGGAGGCGGAGATCGGATGAAGGGCCGGCTCTACGGGGTCGGTGTCGGACCGGGCGACCCAGAGTTGATCACTCTCAAGGCCGCGAAGTTGATCAAACGGGCCGACGTGGTGGCCTACCACTCAGGTACCGCCGGGCGGTCCATCGCCCGGTCGATCGTCGCGGATCTGATCAGCGAGGACGCCACCGAGGAACTGCTCATCTATCCCGTGACCACCGGTGACGCGAATCACCCGCTGGGCTATTACGGGGTGATCGCCGACTTCTACGACGAGTCGGCCGAGCGCCTGGGCAAGCACCTCGACGCCGGGAGCACGGTGGTCGTGCTCGCCGAGGGCGACCCGTTGTTCTACAGCTCCTACATGTACCTGCATGATCGATTGGCCGGCCAGTTCCGGTGCGAGGTCGTTCCCGGTGTGACCTCGATGACCGCCGCGGCGGCCGCCGCGGGCATACCGCTGGCCCGCCATGAGGATGTGCTCACCGTGCTGCCCGGCACGCTGCCGATGCCGGAGCTGGCTCGCCGGCTCACCGACACCGACGCCGCGGTGATCATGAAGCTGGGCCGCACCTTCGACGGAGTCCGGGAGGCGCTGCGCCAGGCTGGTCGGCTGGAATCGGCACGATACGTCGAGCGGGCGACGACCGGCGGCGAGCAAACCCGGCCGGTCGCCGAGGTCGATCCCCGTTCGGTCCCCTACTTCTCGATGATCGTCGTCCCCGGCGCCGACCGACGCCAGGACTCCGCCGGACGGCATGCCCACCGCGCACTCCCTGAGCCTGACGAAAGGCAAACGCGACCTGACCCGATCCCGGGTGGAACGAGCCCTGAGCCTGTCGAAGGGCCCCAGCTCTTCGTGGTCGGCCTCGGACCCGGTGCAATGGAGTGGCTGACCCCGGAAGTGTCGGCCGCGCTTGCCGAAGTCGATCATGTCGTGGGTTACGGCCCGTACGTCGATCGCGTGCCGCCCCGACCCAGACCTTCAGCGGCACGCCAGCGGAAATACCGTCGAGCTGGATCGGGCCCGATTCGCTCTCGATCTCGCCCTCAGCGGCGAGCGGGTGGCTGTGGTCTCCGGGGGCGACCCGGGGATCTTCGGCATGGCGTCGGCGGTGTTCGAGGCGGCGGCCGACGACCGCTACGCGAGGATCCGAATCACTGTGCTGCCGGGGGTGACAGCGGCGCAGGCGGTGGCGGCCCGGGCGGGTGCTCCACTGGGTGGCGACTACGCCGTGATATCTCTGTCCGACCGCCTCAAGCCCTGGCCGGTGATCGAGGAGCGGCTGCGGGCCGTTGCCGCCGCCGATCTCGTCCTGGCCATCTACAACCCGGCGTCACGAAGTCGGCGTGATCAAATCGGCGCGGCACAACGGATCCTGTTGGAGCACCGCGATCCTGCGACCGCGGTCGTCGTCGGTCGCGACATCGGCCGTAACGGCGAGAGCTTGGCAACCACCACCCTGGCCGACCTCGACCCCGCAACCATCGAGATGAACTGCTTGCTGATCGTCGGCTCGAGCCAGACCCGCGTCGCGCCGGATGGCCGCGTCTGGACCGCGCGCAGCTATCCCTAACCAGCAGCAGCTACCGAATCTGTTAACCGCTACCGAATAATCGCGAGCGGATGCGAGATTCGCGAGCGGATCCCTTGGTCGCTGAGTTATGCCTCTGTGGTGCTGGGCGTCTAGCGGCGGCGCTTGCCATACAGGTGGGACTCGACGAAGCTCTCGGCCGTGCAGGGCGTGTCCGACCAAGATCACGGCCGCCTGACGAAGGCCCGCGCCCTCGACCTGATCGGCGATGTCAGCCAGCGTTCCGCGGAGCACGAGTTCGTTCGGCAGCGAAGCACTGGCCACCACCGCCACCGGGCAATCGGATCCGTAGTCGGGCACCAAGTTCGGCCGACAACCGTCGAATGTGCCGAATCGCCAGGTGCAGGACGAGCGTGGCCTGGCTCTGGGCGAGCCAGGAGAGCGACTCGCTCTCGGGCATGGGCGTGGACTCGGCGTAGGTGCGGGTCAAGATCACGGTCTGGGTCAGCTCGGGAACCGTCAGCTCACGGCCGAGGATCGCCGCCGCCGCGGCGTACGCGGGCACCCCAGGCGTGACGTCCCAGGGCACGCCCGCCGCATCGAGCCGGCGAGTCTGCTCGGCCAGAGCCGAGTAGATCGAGGGATCTCCGGAACAGAGCCGGGCGACGTCCGAGCCTGCGCCGTGGGCGTTCACCAAGTGTTCGGTGATCTGATCAAGATCGAGATGCTGGCTGTCGATCAAGGTCGCATCGGCCGGGCAACGAGCGAGCACCTCCGCGTCGATGTAGGTGCCGGCGTAGACACACACCGGTGAGGACTCCAGCAGCCTCGCGGCGCGCAGCGTGAGCAGGTCGGCCGCGCCGGGACCGGCGCCGATGAAGTGGACGGTCACTGCTCGGCGAGCGCCTTCTGCACCGCCCACTGCACGACTGGACGGGCCGGCTGCCAGCCGTCGTAGCTCCCGATCGGCTGCATGATTTCCACCGAGATGCGGGTGAGCTGTCCGCCGAGACGGCGCCAGGCGTCAATCAGGACCGCCTCGGTCTGCACGGTGACGGCGTGCGCGACCAGGCGGCCGCCGGGCGCGAGGGCGGTCCAGCAGAAGTCGATCAGCTCGATCGATGCCCCGCCCCCGACGAACACCGCGTCCGGGGCCGGCAGGCTCACGCAGCACGCCGGGCGCCTCCCCCTCGACCACCTCGAGATCACCAACGCCCAGCCGGGTGGCGTTCAGTCGGATGCGCTTTGCCCGCGCCAGATCCCTTTCGACGGCCACCGTCCGGCAGCTGGGGTGGGCGCGTGCCCACTCGATGCCGATGGAGCCGGCGCCCGCGCCGACATCCCACAGCAGCTGTCCCGGTACCGGCCGAAGATGGGCGAGGGCCGACGCCCTTACGTCCTGCTTGGTGAGCTGGCCGTCATGATCAAACGCCTCATCACTCAGCCCGGGAGCGATCGACCAGGCACTCGACAGCCGGTCCGGCCGGCAGGTCACGCACAGCACGTGCAGTGGCGGGCAGATCCGTCGGCCAGCTGTCGTCCCATCGGGCTTCGCCGGGCGAGCCGAGGTCGGCCAGCACCGTCAGCGCGCTCGGACCGAAGCCGGCCTCGCCGAGAAGCCGGCCAACGATGCCCGGGGTTGACCCGTCTCGGGACAAGATCACCAAACGACGCCCTGGAGCAAGGTAGCGGCGAACCTCGTCGGCTTCAGGGTCTCGGATCCTGACCACGTCATAGCTGCCGACCGGCCAACCCATGCGTGCCGCGGCCAAGCTGACCGAGGACAGCGCCGGGTGGATACGCACCGACTCCACACCGAACAGCTCGATCAGGGTGGAGCCGACCCCGTAGAGCAGCGGATCCCCGCTGGCCACCACCACAACACGCCGGTCGTCATGGCCGCGTACCAGCTGTGGAACGGCCTCCCGCAGATTCGGCGGCCAGGAGGTTCTCGCCTGACCGGGAATATGCGGCAGGAGTTCGAGGAGACGCTGCCCACCGAGCACCAGCTGGGCTTGCTGGACCAGATGCCGCTCCGGCTCGGCAAGCGACTCCCAGCCGCCGGCGCCGATGCCGATCACCTCGATCACGCCACGACGATACGAGACTGCCGCCGTATGACATCATCGAGGCGGTGCGGCGGAGGAATCCGGTGCGACTCCGGAGCGGTCCCGCCACTGTGACCTCGATCGAGGAAGTCAGGACGTCTGCCGCACCCGGCCGCCGGGCCCGAGAAGGCGCGATGACCGTACCTAACGGCACAGCGGGCGTGGACACCCGCGGGAAGGGTCCGGCGTGACTGGGACGGATTCGAGTCGATATCCGTTCTCGGCGATCGTCGGTTCCGACGACATGGCGCTGGCGCTGGTCCTGACCACAATCTCGCCCGAAGTGGGCGGGGTCCTGGTGCGGGGCGAGAAGGGCACCGCGAAGACCACCATGGTGCGGGCGCTGGCGCACGTACTGCCGCCCATCCAGGTGGTCGAGGGCTGCCGGTTCAGCTGCGACCCGCTCGATCCCGATCCAGACTGTCCGGATGGCCCCCATCCGGAGCCCAGCAGGGCGGCGACGACGCGGCCGGCGAGGCTGGTGGAGCTGCCGGTGGGCGCCAGCGAGGACCGCGTGATCGGCTCGCTGGACTTGCAGCAGGCACTCGGGGCCGGGCACGTCGCCTTTCAGCCCGGTCTGCTGGCCGCGGCGCATCGGGGTCTCCTCTACGTGGACGAGGTGAACCTTCTCCATGATCATCTTGTCGATCTGTTGCTCGACGCCGCAGCGATGGGCCGATCAACCGTGGAACGGGAAGGCGTCTCGGTTGCGCACGCTTCGCGGATCGTGCTCATCGGCACCATGAACCCCGAGGAGGGCGAACTCCGACCGCAGCTACTCGACCGGTTCGGCCTGACCGTCGAGGTCGCCGCGCCCCGCGAACCGCAGCTGCGGGCGGAGGTGATCCGTCGGCGGATGGCCTTCGACCGAGACGCGGCCGCCTTTGTTCGTGCGTATGCGGACCAGGAGGACCAGCTGCGGGGACGCCTGACCGCGGCGCGCTCGCTCGTCGACTCGGTCGAGCTCAGTGATGATCATTTGACCACGATTGCCCAGGTGTGCTCGGCGTTCCACGTCGACGGCCTGCGGGCCGATATCGTCACCGCTCGGGCGGCAGCGGCGCACGCTGCCTGGCACGGTCGTTCGCTGGTCGTCCGGGAAGACATCCGAGCCGCCGCCCGTCTTGCCCTGCCCCACCGTCGACGGCGGCAGCCGTTCGACGCCCCGGGACTGGACGAAGATCTACTTGATCAACTGCTCGGTGACGAGGGGCCGGAGCCGGATCCTGGGGATGGCGGCCCTTCGACACCCGCAGAGCACCCGGAGACGAGCTCAGCAGACCAACAGTCCGTCCAAGCTCCGAACACCCTCACGGAACGAACAGGCCAGCGGAGAGTCCGTGGAGACACGTCCAGAGCAGGCAAAGCCAACGTCGGGCCACGAGGCAACGGGCTGGGGACACTCGGGCTCACCGAATGCGGAACGGGTGATTGCTCCCGGGCAGGCGTACCGGACTCGGCTGTTCACAGCGGCAGGAGTCGGCGCCGGAGAAGCCGGTCGGCGCAGCCGGGCGGTCACCAGCACGGGACGGACGGTCGGCGCCCGGCCGATGCGCGATGAGCACGGCCAGCTCCATCTGACGGCCACCATCCGGGCCGCGGCGCGGCATCAGCCCGCCCGCGGCCGCCAATCGGACGAGCGCCTGCGTTTCCGGCACGCTGATCTTCGGCTCGCGGTCACCGAGGGCCGGGAGTCGAACCTCGTGCT
This sequence comes from uncultured Actinomycetota bacterium, assembly GCA_963808495.1. GTDB lineage: Bacteria > Actinomycetota > Actinomycetes > Propionibacteriales > Propionibacteriaceae > Microlunatus. Next base: position 213,266 of record CAWEGC010000019.1, on the reverse strand, counting down.
CCTCGTCGTCGACGCGTCCGGCTCGATGGCGGCTCGACGCCGGATGGAAGCGGTCAAAGCGGCCGCACTCTCCCTACTCCTCGACGCCTATCAGCGTCGCGACAAGGTCGGCTTGATCACGTTCCGCGGGTCCACGGCCACCGTGGCGCTACCCCCCACGTCATCGGTGGAAGTCGCGGCTCGGCGGCTGGCGGATCTGCCGAGCGGAGGACGTACGCCGCTCGCCGAGGGCCTGCTCTGCGCGGCCGAAACCCTGCGCCAGGAACGTATCCGCGACCCGCGGCGGCGGCCCCTGCTCGTTCTGGTGACCGACGGCCGGGCGACCTCCGGCGCCGACGCGGTGATCAAATCCCGGCTCGCCGCGGATGACCTCCGCCGCACCGGGGTCAGCTCGGTCGTCGTGGATTGCGAAACCGGCCGCCTCTCGCTCGGGCTGGCGATGCGGTTGAGTGATCATCTCGGCGCGGAGTATCTCCAGCTCGGCGACGTGGGGCCGGACCGGCTGGTTCACAGCATTCAAACTCGCACTGGTCGTAGGCGGGCCGCCTGATGCCCGAGGGCAAGCCCGACCAGCTACCGGCCGACGGCCTGACCACCCGGCAACGCCGCAACCAACCCCTTGTGGTGATCCACACTGGCGACGGAAAAGGGAAGTCGACGGCGGCCTTCGGTCTCGCCCTGCGCGGTTGGAATCAGGGTTGGTCGATCGGAGTCTTTCAGTTCGTCAAATCGGCCAAGTGGCGAATCGGGGAGCAATCAGCACTCGAGGCTCTCGGCAAGGTGCACGAGCAGACTGGTGCCGGCGGACCGGTCGAGTGGCACAAGATGGGCGCCGGCTGGTCATGGTCACGCAAGGTGGGCACCGAGGATGATCACGCCGCCGCGGCGCGGGAGGGCTGGCAGGAGATCAAACGCCGGCTGGCCGCCCAGGTCCATCAGCTCTACGTCCTGGACGAGTTCAGCTACCCGATCACGTGGGGGTGGATCGACGTGGAGGAGGTCGCCACCACTCTGGACGGCCGGCCCGGCCATCAGCACGTGATCATCACCGGCCGCAACGTTGCACCTCGGCTGCTCGAGGTGGCTTCGCTGGTCACCGAGATGACCAAGATCAAGCATCCCTTCGACACTGGTCAGAAGGGCCAGCGGGGCATCGAGTGGTGACCGTTCTGCCTCGCGTCGTGATCGCCGCGCCGGGATCGGCCCACGGGAAGACCACGGTGGCGACGGGCCTGATGGCCGCGATGCGCGGCGCCGGCCTGGAGGTGAGCGGGTTCAAGGTCGGGCCGGATTACATCGACCCCGGCTACCACACCCTGGCGACCGGCCGGCCCGCCCGGAACCTCGACCCGCACCTATGCTCGCCCGGCCAACTGGTCCCGCTTCTGCTGCACGGCGCCAGCACTCCACGGCCGGCCGACGTCGCGGTGATCGAAGGAGTGATGGGGCTTTTCGACGGGCAGATCGGCGGCGACGGCTTCGCCTCCACCGCTCATGTCGCCACCCTGGTGGACGCGCCGGTGATCTTGGTGCTGGACATCTCGCAGGTCTCGCGGACGGCCGCGGCGATCGTGCACGGGCTGAACACGTTCGATCCCGCGATCCGGCTGAGCGGGGTGATCTTGAACAAGGCCGGCTCCGCCCGGCACGCTGCGGAGATCACGTCTGCGATGGAGGCCACCGGTATCGAGGTCGTGGGCGTCCTCCCCCGCGATGCCGGTATCGAGGCGCCCTCTCGGCATCTCGGCTTGATCCCGGCCGCCGAGCGGGCGGATGCCGCCGAGTCCATCCGCCGGCTGGCGGCCCAGATCCGCGACCACGTCTCAGTGACCAAGATCATGCGCGTGGCCCACACCGCTCGACCGTTGGACGCACCGGCGTGGGCGCCGGGTGATTCAGTACGTCCTGCGTCGAAGGCCCGGCCAGTCGTCGCCGTGGCCGGTGGTCGCGCCTTCACCTTTCGCTATCCCGAGACCGACGAGCTCCTGAAGGCCGCCGGCTGCGAACCGGTCGTGTTCGACCCGTTGACCGACACCGACCTCCCGGCGGGCACCGCCGGTATCTACCTCGGTGGCGGATTCCCGGAGATTCACGCGGCGGAGCTGTCGGCCAATGCCTCGCTCCGGTCGGCGCTGCGAGCCGCGATCGCGGCGGGCACTCCGACCGTGGCCGAGTGCGCCGGACTGCTGTACGTGTGCCGTACGGTCGACGGCCGCCCGATGGTGGGCGCCATCCCCGCCGACGGCCGGATGACCCAGCGGCTGACCTTGCGGTACCGCTCGCTGCTCGCAGACCATGATCATCTTCTCGCGTCGGAGGGTGGCCGGGTCACCGGCCACGAGTTCCACCGGACAGCGGTGGAGCCTCTCGGTGGGGACCGTGCGGCCTGGCTGGTGGACGGGGAGCCCGCCGGTTTCTCGGCTGATCCGGCCGGAGTGGGTCACCCAAGCCTGCACGCCAGCTACATCCACGTGCACTGGGCCGGACACCCTTCGGTGGCGCAGCGTTTCGCCGGCGCCGTACACGCCCACGCGGCTCGACCAGGCCATGCTGCGCGGACGGCGCACACGACCCCCGTCGCGGCCGAGGCACCCTCTGCTGCGCCGCGGCACTGGCTATCTCGGGTGCCTGAGCCGAGTAAAGGGCGCGTGGCAACGGTGGACAGCCCTGAGCCGGACCTGCGTCACCACGGTGATCAAGATCTCGGCGCGGGGCTGGTGGACCTGGCCGTCAACGTCCGGCTGGCACGACCGCCGGACTGCCTGATCGAGATCATCAACGAGACCACCGCCCAGCTCGCCGCCTACCCGCGGCCCGACGAGGCGATCGCGGCGATCGCCTCGGCCCATGGCTTGCCGGAGGACCACGTGCTGCCCACGGCGGGAGGCGCCGAAGCTTTCACCTTGATTGCGCGGGCCACGCCAGCCACGCCATCCCGTCGTCATCCACCCCCAGTTCACCGAACCGGAGGCCGCGCTGATCGCCGCCGGCCAGCGACCCGAGCGGGTGATGACGCGCCCGGAGGACGGCTTCCGGCTCCACCCGGCGTCGGTCCCGGCGGACGCCGATCTGGTCATGATCGGTAACCCGACGAATCCCACGTCGGTGCTTCACCCGGCGGCCGCCATCCGCTCGCTCCTCCGTCGCGGCCGTATCGTCGTTGTCGACGAGGCCTTCATGGACGCGGTGCCCGAGGAAGCGGAGTCCATGATCGGCGGCGACATGGCCGGCCTGGTGGTGGTTCGCTCGCTGACCAAGACCTGGGGCCTCGCAGGCCTTCGCGCCGGTTACGCCGTGGGCGACCCTCATGTCCTCACCGGCATGGGCGGTCAGCAGCCGCCATGGTCGGTGTCTACCCCGGCACTCGCCGTCATCACCGCCTGCCTGTCCCCCGAGGCCAGAGCGATGGCGGCCGAAGCGGCCATCGAGATCGCGAACAACCGCACCATCCTGCTCGAGCTGTTGGCCGGGTTGGACCTCCCTGTTGCCGGAGTCCCCGCTGCGCCGTTCGCCTTGATCGACACCGGCCCCATCCGGGGACAGCACCCACCTGGCTGGGCACGCGGCGCGCTGCGGGAGGCCGGTTTTGCCGTCCGCCGGGGTGACACCTTCCCGGGACTCGGACCGGACTGGATCCGGGTCGCCGTTCGCGCTCCATCGGTCAGCCGAGCGTTCGCCGAGGCGGTGCGCGCGCTCGACTGCCGCTCGGCAAGAATGTGAGCGTTGTACCTGGTCGAGCTCAGGAGGGGGAGTGAGCTTTCGCGCCGACCTCGAGCTCAGCGGCCGCTCCGTGCTGGTCTGCGGAGCAGGTGCGCCGGCGCTGGCGCCCATCCGCAATCTTCTCGACGCCTCGGCCCTGGTGACCGTCGTCGGCGCCGCACCGGTGGCCAGCATCGCCGATCTGGCGGGCCGCGGCCATCTGATCCTGCTCGAACGGGCCGTCGAGTCCGGCGATCTCGCCGGCGCCAGCCTCGTCGTGCCCGCTACGGGTGACGCGGCACTCGATTCGACCGTCGTGGAGCTTGCCAGGCAGGCCGGCGCGCCATGCGTGATCCCCGCCGATTCCGCGCAACTGCCGGAGGAGCCGCAGATCGGATCGGTGATCTTGGTCGGCGGCGGTCCCGGGGATCCCGGTCTGATCACGCTGGCCGGACTGGAGGCCGTACGCCGGGCGGACGTCATCGTGTCCGATCGGCTGGCCCCCCTGTCGATCTTGAAGCACGCCAAGCCATCAGCCGAGATCATCGACGTCGCCAAGATCCCCCGCGGAGCGCATACGTCTCAGGAACGGATCAACGCGATCTTGGTCGAGCAGGCCCGGGCAGGCCGTACGGTGGTTCGACTGAAGGGCGGTGACAGTTTCGTCTTCGGCCGCGGTGGCGAGGAGTGGCAGGCCTGCGCTGAGGAGGGGATCGCGGTCACCGTGATCCCGGGGGTCACCTCTGCAACGGCAGCCCCGGCATTGGCCGGGATTCCGCTGACGCACCGCCAGTTGACACAAGGATTCACGGTGATTTCGGGGCATGTGCCGCCAGGGCATTCCGGCTCAACGCTCGACTGGGCAGCTCTGGCTCGGCTGAACACCACTCTGGTGATCATGATGGGGGTCGCCACGCTGCCCGCGATCACGGCCGAGTTGATCAAGCATGGTATGACCGCTGACACTGCGGCGGCGACCGTCGCCGACGCCGGGATGCCGACGCAGCGAACCGTGGTCGGGAGTGTGGCCGACATCGCCGAACGCACCATCAGCGCCGGACTGGCTCCCCCGGCCATCACCGTCATCGGTGCCGTCGCCGCTTTCCAGGCGATCAGCGGCGAGCGGCGGCCGCGCGACGCGGCAGGCGCCGACCGTGACCATCGAGGCGCGACCTGAGGAGCGCCGACCATGAGCATCGTGGCGCGGAGGCGCGCAAGCGCCGGCATGCTGGCCCTGACCGTGCTCCTGGGCTGCTACCTGGCGCCCCGATTCTGGGCAGAGAGCCACCCGACGTTGGACACCACAGTCCCGGCCAACTCGATCCCTGGATCCGGAACGGAGCTGCGCCAACCGCCGACCGCGCCCGGGACGGGCGTCACCGACGCCGAATCGCCGGAGGCTCGCCCGCCCGGAAGCTGGCTGGCAGACGGCCGGATCCCCGAGGTTCCCGAACTCGGCGGATCCACGATGGTGCCGGACGCGCTGCGGGACCTCGAGACGCTCAGCCTGCCGTACGGGGTACCCGTCGCTGGATGGGCGCCGGCTTGGCGCTACGTATGGCCACGAGACAGCGCGTTCGCCGCCAGCGCCTTGGCTCGCACCGGGCACATCGCCGACGCCAGACGCATCTTGAACTTCCTGCAGGCCGCGCAGCCGGCGTCGGGTACGTTCCAGGCCCGCTATCGTCCGGACGGATCCGGACCGCCCGACAATCGCGGCTTGCAACTCGACGGGTCGGGCTGGGCGGTCTGGGCGCTGGACCAGGTGACGTCCCAGCTGCCCACCGAGGATGATCGCCGGCAGCTGGTCGCCGACTTCGGCGTTCTGCTCGATCGGTCGGTCGCCGCCATCCTGGTCTCGACCGGCAACGGCACCTCCCTGCCCCCGCCCTCGGCCGACTACTGGGAGACCCCCGAGCGCAGAGTGACGCTGGCCACCTGTTCGGTGCTGCTGACCGGCCTGCGGAGCGCAGAGCGGCTGTACGGGGTGACCAACGATCCCCGCCGGGTCGTCCTCGGATCGGTGGCCGACCGCTTCGAGAGGAGGGTCCTCGAGGCGTTCGCCGCCGACGGTTTCCCTCGCCACCTCGGCGGTCCGGCGCGAAGCGTCGACTTGGGGGTGACGTTCATGTTGAGCCCATTTGCCGGCACCACCGACCGGGCCGCCCTGGACGCCTGGTGGCGCTCCCCAACCTTCATGCACCGACCCGCGGGCGGACTGGCACCCGGCGGATCATGGCGGCGTGACGGCATCAGCTGGACCCCCACCGTGGCCACCTACGCCATGGCGGCTGCCTGCCATGGGCCGCGCTCCCGTGCGGTAGACCTGCTGCGTTGGCTCGACCAGCATCGGACTGGCACCGGATCACTACCCGAGAAGGTGCTGGCCAACGGTCAACCCGCGTCCGTCGCCCCGCTGGCATGGACCGCTGCCGCCGTGGTGATCACCGCCGACGAACTGCAGCGTGGCTGCGACGGCGGCAGTGCTGGCTAGAGGTCGGCCGGCTCGAATCTCAGCCGCCACGAGTTCGCGCTTCTGGAGAGCTTCACGCGGCCAAGCGGCGAGATATCGATCCGAAAGATCGTTGCCGGCGGAGCGCCGAGGGCGTGGACCGCGATGGCCCGGGCGACCAGCGGGGCCACCACCACGATGCTCTGCCCCTCCGGCCATTCGGATTGATCGACAGCGCCACCGACCCGCAAGATCAACTCCGCCAAGCTTTCTCCGCCGTGTGGCTTCGCATGCGGATCGGCCAACCAGTGCCCGATCCCCTTCGAGTCCGTGGCACCGACATTCGCGAGCGAGCGTCCACTCCACGAGCCGAAGTCGCAGGTGCGCAGCCGTGCCATGACCTCCCCCGGTCCACCGAGTCGAGCGGCAGTCTCGGCGCAGGCCACCTCCGGACCCTGAAACCACCGAGCGAACCGGGCGCGGACCGCCGGGATCGCTGCCTCGTCCAGCACGTGGTCGAGGTCGCCGAAGATCGCCTCGCGCAAGCCGCCCGTCGCCCCATGCGCGACCACGACCAGTCGCTGGGCCACGGTCAGTGCCCCCCGCGAGTGGTGGCCATCTGCCGCGAGATGGTCAGGCCGACCAAGCGTGACACGAACAGCGCCACATAGCCCAGACCGGCCAACTGTTCCAGCATCACCACCGCCCGAGCCTGAGCGGTGATCGGTACGACGTCGGACAAGCCGGTACTGGACAGGTTCGTGAAGCTGAGGAAAAGCAGCTCCATCCAGGTCCGAGGTTGGTCGGAGTTGACCGCGGCGATGAAACATCCCGGCTGGACGATCTGCAGGATCACGAACAGGTAGGCGAAGGCCCAGGCGACCAACGTGAACGTCGCGCCCACGGCATAGAGCTCATCGGTGGTCACCTCGCGGTCGGCCAGCATGTAGGCCATCAGGCTGCCTGCCGCCCAGAAGTAGAACAACGCATGACAGCCCGCTGAGGTGAGCTGGAGGACGACGTTGGTACTCAGCGCATCGGCAATGGAGAGAACCGACGCCGCAATGGCCAGTGCCACCAAGATCCAGGTCGGGCCCGGTGACGATCGCACCGCCCAGATGGCGAGGACGAGCACGGCCGCGCCGAAGGCCTCGAACAGGCCTCGGCCGACTGCACCGGTCTCGATGAAGGGATAGATCAAGACGCCGAGCAGCTGGACCGCGAGCAGGATCGCCGAAGGGTGCAGAACGAGCCGGCGCATCACGCCGCCGGGTTCAGCGATTCTCATGGTCGCGACCATACCGATCGACACGTGGACGCCTTGCCGGGCCGAAGAGCCGAGGGATATCGTGAGCGGACTTGCGGAAGCTGACGGCGTGGGAACTCCCGCGCGCCCTGCCATTGTTCTGGGCCGCCGAATCCTGGGTCAGTCGGTCTCCCTCGAGTTCGGTCTGAACGGTTGGTACAGCCTCGGGGAGGACATCAATGTCGGAGCCACGCAGCGTGGCCGTGCCGCTCGAGCCTGGGGTGTCTGTCCCCGCCGTCTCGGTCAGACAGGTCCTTCCCTGGTTGATTTTCGCCGCACTGCTCTTCCTGGCCGCGTTCTACTTCGTCGCCACCGAGCAGGGCGCCGTGTCGCTCGTCTCGGGCACCGCAGTGCATGAATGGCTACACGACGGACGCCACCTGCTCGGCTTTCCCTGTCACTGACCGTTGTCCGCCCGAGACTTCCTGGTCCGTGGTCTGCTCGCCGGCCTGATTGCCGGTCTGGCGGCCTTCGGTGTCGCCTTCGTCGCCGGCGAGCCGACCCTCGATGCCGCCATCGCCATCGAGCACTCCACGGGCTCCAACCACGAGACGCACACCCACACGCACACCGAGGCTTCAGCGGACACCGTCGTCCCCCGCTGGCTCCAGGCCACCGCCGGCCTGCTGACCGGCACGATCATGGCCGGCGTCACCTTGGGCGGACTGGTCGGCGTGCTCACCGGTCTAGCCGCTGGGCGCCTCGGCAAACTGGGCGCGCGCGGCACGGCGCTCGCGGTGACCGCCATCGGGTTCGTGGCGATTGACGTCGTGCCCTTTCTGGCGTACCCACCCAACCCACCCTCGGTCGGGCAGTCGGAGACGATCGGCCAGCGAACCGCTCTGTACTTCATCTTGATGGCGATCTCGGTGATCACCGCGACTGCGGCCGTTCTGCTGGGCCGGCGTGCCGCGAACCGCTGGGGAAGCTGGTACAGCTCGCTGGCGGCCATCGCCGGATATCTGGTCGTCATGACGGTGGTCATCGCGCTGATGCCGAGCTACGACGAGGTGCCGGCCGGCTTCCCGGCGAGCCTGCTCTACCAATTCCGGCTTGCGAGCTTCGGCACCGGGTTTGTGCTGTGGGCGGTTCTCGGCGTCGGACTCGCTGAACTGATCTCGCGGCTGCTCCGGCGGCCCGGGCCCGCAGTGAAGCCCCTAGCCGGGACTGCGGCTGACCGGTGATCAATCCGCCATTGCGTCCAGCCTACGAGGCTGCGCTGACTCGGCTGGCCCAGCTCGCCAAACCCACCGGCGCCCTGGGCCAGCTGGAATCGACCGCCGCGTGGCTGGCGGCCTGCCAGGGTGTCTGCCCACCACAACCACTCGAGCGTGTCCGCGCCGTCGTGCTTGCCGGTGATCATGGGATTTCGCACTTCGGGGTATCGGCCTATCCCCGCCAGGTGACCGCAGCCATGGTTCGCATCTTCGTGGCCGGCAAGGCCAGTGCCAACGTGTTGGCTCGGCAACACGGCGTGGCGCTCAGGGTGCTCGACGTCGGTGTCGACGACGACCTTGACGAAGTCCCGCCCGAAGTGAGCGCGTACCACGTACGACGGTCCTCTGGTCTGATCGACTGCGAGGACGCGCTGAGCATCAACGAGGTCCGCCGTGCTCTCCGCGTCGGCGAGCGGATCGCGGCCGACGAGATCGCCGCCGGCGCCGACCTGTTGATCCTGGGCGACCTGGGAATCGGCAACACGACTCCCGCCGCCGCGCTGGTCGCCGCCACCTTCGGAGTCGGTGCCGAGGAGGTGACCGGGCGCGGTACAGGTCTGGACGACGAGCACCTGGCGCACAAGACCCGAGTGATCGCCGTCGCCCTGTCCCGGGCCAAGCTACGGATCGCGGACCCGGTTGAACGGCTGGCGGCGCTTGGTTCGGCAGACCTTGCCGCGGGCGTCGGCTTCCTCATTCGAGCCGCTCGAGCCGGGGTGCCGATCCTGTTGGATGGACTGGTGTCCCTCGCCGAACTTGCCGTCGCTGAAGATCTCGAGCGCGGCGTGGTGGCCTGGTGCGTAGCCGCGCATCGCTCACCTGAGCCGGCGCAGCAGCTTGCTCTGGACAAACTCGGCCTCTCGCCCCTGCTTGATCTCGGTCTGCGACTCGGCGAGGGCAGCGGCGCCCTGGCGGCGGTGCCGCTGCTGCGCTCGTCGGCGCTGCTCATGCGCGAGACGGCCCTGCTGGCCGACCTCGGCTCTCCCTAGTCATGGCTCTGGATGCCTGGCGGCTCGCGGTTGGCACCTTGACGGTCATACCGGTGCGCCCTCCCGGTGAGGTTGACCGGCCGATGGCGGCTCGCGCGATGGTGCTGGCCCCGGTGGCCGCGATTCCGCTGGCCGCCCTCGTGGCATTCCTTGGCTGGCTGGGGTCGCTGTCCGGCCTACCGAGCCTGCTGGTGGGGCTCATCATGGTGGCGGCTCTGGCGGTCGCCACCCGCGCCCTTCACCTGGACGGCCTGGCCGACACCTTCGACGGCCTCGGGGCTACCGGTAGCCCCGAACGCGCCTTGGCGATCATGAAACGCGGGGACATCGGTCCGATGGGTGCGGTGGCCCTGATCGTGGTCGTCGTTGCGCAGGCGGCGGCCTTCGGTGCTGTTGTGGACGCGCTTGGCGGAGCGATCACCGCCGCACTGGTCGTGTGTTGCTCGCGAGCCGTCCTGCCGGTCGCTTGTCGGCGTGGCGTTCCGGCGGCGCGCGTGAACGGTCTCGGCGTGGCGGTCCTGGGATCGGTGTCCCCCGTCGCGGCCTGGGGTGTCTGGTTGGCGGCGCAGGGCGTCCTCGTCGTCGCGGCGGCGCTCAGTGGACGATGGTGGCTCGGTCTGGTCGGCGGCGTGCTGTCGATCACCGCTGTGCTGATCTTGGTGGGCCGGGCCGTCCGCCGACTGGGGGGAGCACCGGTGACGTGCTCGGCGCGGCGGTGGAGATCGCGTTGGCGATCATGATCGGCTGCGTGGCGGCATGAGCTCAGAGCCGCAGCGCGCGCCCGGCCACGATCAGATAGACCGTGTCGCTCGCCTCAGCGAACCGCGCGTTGAGCTGGCCCAGCAGATCGGTGAACACGCGGCCGGACCGATGCTCCGACACCAGGCCCCAACCCACCTCGTTGGTCACCGCGACGGCCGGTCCGGAACACGTCCGCCAGCCCTCCAGGAGTTCATCCATCTCGGTGCAGATGGGCTCGCGCCAATCGGCAGGTGGTTGCTCCCAGGTGCCGAGCCGGTCGATTGTCGCGGTCAGCCAGGTCCCCAGGCAGTCGATCAAGAACGGTGGCGGGCCCGTACGGAGGGCACCGGCGATGTCGGTGGTTTCCAGGGTCGTCCAGCTCGTCGATCGGCGCCGCCGATGTCGAGCGATCCGCTCCGCCCACTCGAAGTCGGTGGCAGGGTCGGGAAGCGGACCGGGCGCGATGTAGGTGACGTGTGGCTGATCGGCGAGCAGACCTTCGGCGAAGCGGGACTTCCCCGAACGCATGCCGCCGGTGATCATCACTCGCCGAGGTGTCATCGGCGATGAGCCTATCCGCCGATCCGATCCGGTTTGCCGGTCTCGCCCTCGGCTTTCTTGCTGATGCGGCCTGGGGTGATCCCCCGCGTTTTCATCCGGTGGCCGGTTTCGGTCGGCTCGCAACTGCCGTCGAGGCGCAGGGCTACGCGGACCGCCGGAGGGCCGGGATCCGGCATGTCGGCGCCCTCGTCGGCGGCGCCTGTGCCGCCGGGGTCTTGTTTGAGCGAGCAGCCGGGCGACGGTGGTCGCTCGAGCTACTCGGCACGGCGGCGGCTACCTGGGCCGTGCTCGGTGGGCGATCGTTGCGGCGGGAAGCGATCGCCGTGGCATCGCAGTTGGCCGCTGGCGATCTGTCGGCCGCTCGGGTGCGGATCCGTGCTCTGGTCGGCCGGGATACGGCCGCGCTTTCGACGGAGGAGGTGGCGCGAGCCGCCGTGGAGTCGGTGGCCGAGAACACCGCCGACGCGGTCGTAGCACCGCTGTTCTGGGGCGCGGTCGCCGGTGTCCCTGGGCTGCTGGGTTATCGGGCGGTCAACACCCTCGACGCGATGATCGGTCACCGCTCCCAGCGGTACCTCCGATTCGGCTGGGCCGCGGCCCGGCTCGACGATGCCGCCAATTGGCTGCCGGCGCGGCTGGCCGGGTTGCTCACCGTGGCCACGGCGCCGCTCGTGGCCGGATCACCCACAAAGGCGTGGCGGGCGTGGCGCGGCGACGCCCGGCAGCATCCCAGCCCGAACGCCGGCGTGCTCGAGGCGGCCTTCGCGGGGGCACTCGGCGTACGGCTGGGCGGGCGCAACGTCTACGGTGGCAAGGTTGAGGATCGTGGAGTCCTGGGCAATGGCCGGCCGGTCGACATGGGTGACATTGGCCGGGCCGTTCGATTGTCCCGGCTGGTGTCGGCCGCGGCGATCGCTGTGGTGATCGCCCTCGGTCTCATTCGGCGGCCGATCTCAGGGCTGACTCCGCGGTGACCGTCCTGATCTTGGGCGGGACGGCCGAAGCTCGTGAGCTGGCCGCAGCGCTGGCCGCCGAGGGCGACGACGTGGTGACATCCCTCGCTGGCCGGGTCCGGGACCCGGCGTTGCCGGTCGGCCGGCTGCGGATCGGCGGCTTCGGCGGCGTCGACGGCCTGGCGGACTACCTGCGTGCGAGCGTGATCTCGGCCATTGCGGACGCGACACATCCCTTCGCCACGACCATCTCAGCCAACGCGGCCGCGGCTGCCGAACGCACCGGTACCCCGCTCTTACGGCTGGAACGTCCCGGTTGGGCGGGTCATCCTCGGGCGGGCAGCTGGACCTGGGTTTCCGATGTGAAGGCGGCCCGCGCCGCCGGCGAGCGCTCCGCTCGACCGTTCCTGACCATCGGACGCCAGTCTCTCCAGACTTTCCTGCCGTGGGCCGAAAGACCCGTCACGGCCCGGGTGGTCGATCCGCCGGACTTCACCCTGCCGGCGAGCTGGCGGCTGCTGACCTCCCGCGGTCCATACCCGTACCTCACCGAGCAGCAGATCTTGATCGACCACCGGATCGATCTGTTGATCACCAAGGATTCCGGCGGCACGCACACCGCCGCCAAGCTGGATGCCGCCACCGACCTCGGCGTCGGCGTGGTGATCATTGCGCGTCCCGAACGGGCGGGCGGCACCATCGTGGCGACCGTCGCCGAGGCGAAGGCCTGGTGCGACGTCCAACTGCAGGAAGGACGGCGCGACTCATCGCCGCGGTCACCCTCAGCCCATCGAGCCGCTCGCGAGCACGTGGAGAAGCAAGGCCGCTGACCAGCTGAAGTTGGTCGTGCCGTGCCCGGAACCGGTCTGCGGGTTGAAGTACTCCCGCAGGCCGGCATTCGCGACCAGCGCCACCATGTCATCGCGTAGCCGCTGAGCCAGCGCGTCCTTCCCGTGCACCGCAAGCCCGGACGCCACGAGCCACGTCGTGTTCAGCCAGGTCGGGCCACGCCAGTAGCGCTGCGGGTCGTAACGGGGATCGGTGAGGTCGAAGCTCGGCACCCCTCGTACGCCCTCGCGACCCGCCCCGAAGCAATCCCCGGCCAGCGTTTCGCACAGCGTGGTGACAACGTGGCCAGGGAGTCCAGGCAAGATCAGCGGGATCAGTCCGGCCACTGTCCGTTCGGGCAGTAGTCGAGCGGTCGTTTCGTCGCGAGCCAGGAAGAGGCCGCGACTTTCGCTCCACAGATGATCGACGACCGCCGCGGTGATCCGCTCCGCCTCGGCCAGATGCCCGTCTGGGTCGTGGCCAAGACTTCGTGCGATCTCGGCCAGGGCGAGCTCCGAGCGCGCCCACAACGCGTTGAACGCCGGATCGACGACGAGGAACTCGCCGTTCTGCCGCACCCAGTCGTCGTCGTAGCCGGAATCGCGATAAGCCAGGGCCAGCCGGATGTAGCGCGAATAATCCTCGTCGGTGGGCCGCTCGCCCGCCGCCGCATGATCGAGGTCGCGGCGAGTGTAGATCGTGAACAACGACAGGTCCGACGGCACCGCGTGCAGCGGCGCATCCCAGGTCGGCAGGTTGTCGAGTCCGGTCTCCCACGGGTGCACGACCGCGGCCAGCTCACCGACGGTTCGCCGCTGGCGAAGATAGCTGTTCTGTGCCACCAGATACGGGTAGATCCGGTCAGCGAACGCCGGTCCGTCCTGCCCGAGCCCCTGCACCACGGCTGCTGCCGCAAGGGCATGCACCGGAGGCTGGATGATGCCCGAGGTGTCGATCGGTGGATGGCCGTCGATCTCCACCGAACGCCAGAATGACGGGCCCGGAAAGTACGCATCATCCGCGACCGCCGGATTGAAGGCGATGTGCGGGATCCGCCCGTCGGACCATTGCGCTCCGAACAGGCTGAGCAGCTCTGCGGCTGCCCGCCGCGGTGTGAAGTGCTCCAGGCCCAGGGCGATGAACGCCGAATCCCAGCTCCACTGATGGGGATACAGGCCCCGGGACGGAACGGTGGCGTGACCACGCCAGTTCTCGATCAACACCCGAACCGCGGCGCGGGCCAGCCGATCATGATCGATCCCGCCGGCCGCCGTCGCGCCTGTCGCTATGACCATGCCAGCTGCCGCATTCGGCGGGCGGACACCGGCAGTACGTCGTCCACATCGCCGGACAGTCGGCACTCAAAGGCCAGCTCGTCTGTGTAGCCGATGGCCCAGAGCGTCTCCAGCGTCGCGGACCAGTCGATGTGGCCGGCACCCGGCTCGAGCCGATTGCTGTCGCTGACCTGCACGTGCCGGATCCATGGCGCGGCGGCAACCAGCGCCTGCAGCGGATCAGCCTCCTCGATGTTCATGTGGTACGTGTCCGCCGCAATCCCCAGGTTCGGCGAGCCGACCTTTGCGCACAGCGAGGCGGCGTCGGCCAGAGTGTTGATCATGTGGTTCTCGTACCGATTCAGCGGCTCCAGCGCGATGACCACGCCCTCGGCCTCGGCGTGCGCCGCGAGTTCACCGAAGGCATCCAGCAGGATCTCGGTGTCCTCCTCCTCGGTACGTGGAGGGGTGAAGGGCGGCAGTCGCCGGCTGAACATTCCGTACGAAGCCGGCGTCATCGCCAGTCGGCCACCAATCTCGGCCATCACCGACAGCTGAGACTTCATCTGGACCAGCGCGTCGGCACGCTTGTCGGGGTCGAAGTCGCCGACGAAGTGCAGCATCTCGACGCAGACCGTCGGCATGGGTACGCCGGCCGTCGCCGCCAGCTTCAGTTCGGGCAGCCGAGCCGCGAAGCGACCCTCACCGGCGGCGCGCAGCTCCAGCGCGTCGAAGCCCAGGGCGCTCGCGTGCTCCCACCGCTCAATCGCCGTCGCGCCCCGTAGATACTGCTCCTGAGCCGACAAGCGCAGGGAATGCCTCATTCGGTAGCACCTGTTCCGAGGGGGACGGATCCGCCGACCCCGAGCGCTCGCCGACCGAGAGAGACTCGTCGCACAGGCGGCGGCGCCTCGCTTAGTCGTCCAGAAGAGATCGAGTCGCTCGCTCAAGATCACCTGCATCAGCTCCGCCGGTGGCGAATCCAGCAGCCGATAGGCCTCGGCTGCCTGGGTCGCCGGGATGACCCGGCTCACCAGCGGCATGGGATCCAGCCGCCCACCAGCGCACAACCGCATCACCGTCTGGTGCAGCCGGTCCCGGCTCCAGCGATTCCGCAAGGCAGGCGGCACGTTGGCGATCTGCGACGAGATGAGGGTGACCTGGTTGTGGTGGAACTCCTCTCCCAACGCCAGTGCGGTCGCCGGCCCCTGATAGAACCCGGCCGCGATGACCGTGCCGCCCACTCCCGCCAATCGGATTGCCTGGTGGAGGGCCGGATAGGCACCGGTCAGTTCGATCACCCGGTCGGCTCCTCGCCCACCGGTGTACTCGCGGACCGCCAGGGCCAGATCACCCTGGTCCGTCGACAATGGGGTCGCGCCGAACTTTGCCGCCAGCTCGAGCCGGTACGGCACGGTGTCGACCGCCAGCACTTCGGCCGATTGGCTGATCAACAGCTGAGTGGTCAACAGCCCGATCACGCCCAGGCCGAAGACTGCCACCGACTCACCTGCACATACCCCGGAGGCGAGCACGGCGTTGAGCGCCACGGCGCCGACTCGATCGAAAGTCCCGACCAGCGGATCGAGGCCCGCGGGCATGATGTGGCCGCTCAACTTGCTCGCCGGCAGCACCGCATGCGAGCGATGCCCCCAGATGCCCCAGACCACCTCGCCGACCTTGGGCTCGGAAACGCCGTCGCCCGCAGCCTCGACCTCGCCCACCTCGGAATATCCCCAGGCATCAACCGGATAGCTGAAGGTTGGGGAGCCGGACATGAATCGGGACCCGGGCAGAAACAGGGCGGTGTGCGGATCCCACTGCTTGTCCAGGTAGGGATTGGTGCCGCGATAGATGGTGAGTTCGGTGCCAGCCGAAATCCCCGAGTACCTGGTCCGGATGCGGACTTCACCCACGCCGGCTCAGGCGTCGGGTAGTCCCGCAGCGCGACGACCCGGGGTTCGGTGAGTTCGACCAGGTAGGCCATCAGGGAGTGCCCGGCGCGTCGGCGAGCGGATCGGCCTCACCCACGGTGAGCGGGTCGTGCACGAGCGCCTAGCCCTTCTCGGCCCCGGCGGTCAGGCCGCCGGTCAACAACCGCTCGGTCGCGAAGAAGATGATGATGATCGGCAGCGTCAGCACGACCGAGCCCGCCATCAGCACGGTGGTCGGAATCTCGACGCTGCCGGACAACTGGGAGAGGCCCAGCGAGACGGTCCACCGCTCCCGCCGGTCCACCAGGAACAGCAGCGCGAACAAGAACTCGTTCCACGCGATCATGAACACGAAAAGCCCGGTGGACATGATCGACGGTATGGCCAGCTTCAGGCTGATCTGGCGCAGCACCCCGATGCGGCTGAGGCCGTCCACGAGACCCGCCTCCTCGATGGATTCCGGCACCGTCTCGAAGTAATTTCGCAACATGTAGATCGACACCGGCACCGTCTGTGCGGTGTAGACGATGATGAGCCCCACCAGCGAACCGCGGAGCCCGATCCGGGTGAACGCAACGAACAGCGGGATGGCCATCAGAATTGCCGGGAACAAATAGGCGGCCAAGAAGATGCCGCTGACCTTGCGCCGGCCGACGAACGGCAACCGGGCAATGGCGTACGCACCCGGGATCCCGATCAGCAGCGCCAGCGCCACCGAAGCCAGGGCGACCACGGCGCTGTTGGCCAGGAAGCGGCCGAACCCCTGACCCCCTGACGCCACCGGGGACAAGACGTCGACGTAGGTCTGCAAAGTGAACTCTGACGGGCTGACAGTCATTGAGGCAGGGTCGTTGAGCAGCGCCTCGATGGGCTTCACTGACAGCAACAGCATGTAGTAGAACGGCACCAGCGTCGCGATCAGGAAGGCGACGATCACCACCCAACGGCCGACGCGGAAAATCCGGCTCTGGACACGGTGCATGGTTCCCGCAACAGGGGCCCGTTGCTGTGGCGGGGCTGCGACCTGACTGGGCGGCGTAATGACGGTTTGAGTGCTCATACCCGCTCCCCTCTCCGGCGCAGCACGAGCAGATAGACACCGAGCATGGCGATCAGCACCAGCGACATGATCACTGATTGCGCTGCCGCGGCGCCGACATTGCGCTGTACGGTGAGGTAGTTGTAGATCTGCACGCTCGCCACACCGGTGCCAGCGGCACCTCCGGTCAACAGGAAGATGTCGTCGAACTCGCTGAAGGTCCAGATCGTGCGCAGTATGGCGAGCAGGCCGATGATCGGCACGAGTTGCGGAAACACGATGAACCGAAAGGACTGCCACGGCGTCGCCCCGTCGACCAGGGCCGCCTCTTCAGGCTCGGTGGACATGGCCGCCAGCCGCGCCATCAAAAAGAGAAACGCAAACGGGAAGTAACGCCATCCTTCGAACGCGATGGTGGTCAGAAGTGCGGTAGGCACGGGGATTTCGAGTCCGAACAGGTTCCACGTTCCCTGAGTCTGAGACAGGAACGGGATCGGTTCGTCCCAGCCGAACACCGATTGACCAATCTGATTGATGATTCCGAACTGCGGATTGAGCATGGTTTTCCAGATGAAGGTCACGGCGACCACCGGCGCGACGTACGGCAGCAGGAACGCGGCGCGGACAAAGGTTCGGCCGCGGAACGGGTGCCGTACGGCCATCGCAGCCAGGAGCCCGAGCAAGACCGCTAGCACCACTGAGCCGAACGTGTAGACGAAGGTGATCAGGAGGCTGTTCCAGAAGGTGCTGGAGCCCAGCACGCGTTCATAGTTGGCCAGGGTGAGTGGCTTGAAGAAGTCGGCCCGCCCGATCTCGATCAGTCGCATCCGCTGAAAGGAGATCAAGATCGCCCACAGAAGCGGGAAGATCACGATCGCCAGCACGATCAGCATGGTCGGCGATATCAGCCACAGCCCTAGCCGCGCGTCACGCTGGGTGAGCGTTCTTCGCTTCTTAGGTGTGCTTGTCCTGGTTGGGGTAGGGGTTTGGTCGGTTATCGCTGTGGACACACGGTGCTCCTCGATTCGTACGTCTGGCGCGCGCCGCGTCGGCCAGCTTGCTGATCACTCCCGGACCGGAACGCTGGGTCCGGGAGTGATCAGGGTCGGTCAGCCCCCAAGATCCTTCTTGATCTCCTCCGCGCCCTTCTGGGCCTCCTCCGCCGCTTCGGCCGCACTGGCACCGGAGTTGATCATCTTCGCCAAGGCCTGTGGCACCACGAATTGTCCGCCAACGGCAGCGGCCAACGAGCCTTGGCCCTGAGGAATGCCCCAGCGATCAAACGACCCCGGGCTTGCCGCAACGGCATTGAGCACCTCTGCCGGGTAGATGTTCGAGAGAAGTTCCTTCTTGTCCACGCCGGCTTCGAGCTTGGCCCAAGCGTCGGAGTACTCCGTCGGGTTGTCCGCCGTGCCGAGTCCGGGTCGGCACCTTGCCCTCCGGCGCGATCTTGAGCCAGTCGAGATAGCCGTCACTCATCATGTAGGTGACAAGGTCCTTGGTCTTCGGCGAGGCGTCGTTGAGCACGGCGAAGGAAACGATCTCGCCGAAAGCGGCCGGCGCTGTTCCGCCCGGACCCTGCAATGTGGTCACGATCCCCGAGTTCTCGGCGAGCCAGGTGGGATCGCTCTTGCACTTGTCACATGTCGGCAGGGCGTCCTTGCGCAGACCGGCCAGCTCATCGAGCAAGAAGGACGACCAGATCACCATGGCCGCATCGCCGTTGAAGTACGTCGCTCGGGTGGTGTCAGCGTCCTGGTTGCCGGACACCGAGCTGTCCTTCATCATCGGGCCGTAGAAGTTGAACGCCTCCTGGCACTGGGGGCTGTTCAGCGCGACGTTGCCGCCACCGTCGACCAGCTGGCAGCCGTTGGCCAGGGCCACCCACTCGAATGTCTGCTGGGTGAAGGAGTCTGCCGGGGCGGTGGCCGCGACGATGCCGGCTGTCTTGTCCTTGTTCAGCTCCTTGGCCGCCGCCTGGACATCCGCGTAGGTGGTCGGCTCCTTCAGCCCGGCGGCCTCGAAGAGATCTTTGCGGTAGAACAGCAGCTGCGCCCAGCCGTCGCTGGGCACTGCCAGCTGCTTGCCGTCAGAGGTGGTCAGCTCGAGCGTCCGCTTCTGGAAGGTGTCCGCACCGAGCCCATCGACGATTTCCTTGGCGGCATCGGTGTCCAGCAACTCGTCCGTGGCCAGTTGGTTGACATCGTTGAGGTTGAGCGCGGCGATGGCATCGGGTAGTTGGTTCCCCGCTGCTGCTGATGTGAGCACGGTTGTCAACTGGTCCGCCGCCACGGCAACGAGCTCGACGGTTGCGCCTGACTTCTGGGCCCATGCGTCCAGGATCTTCTTCTGGGAGGCCACCCGATCCGCCAAGTCCTCGGTGGTCCAGATGAGCAACTGGTTGTCTTCTTCAGAGCCGCTCTCGGCTCCGGTCCCCGACTCACCACCTCCATCGCCGCCACCACAAGCGGTGACGGCCAGCATGGCAATCAGAGCCATCCCGCCAAGCAAACGTGATCTGCGCAATTTCGCTCTCCTTCAGTCTCGATGCCTTTCGAGGCTCGATTCGGGCTTCGTCGGATCGGAAACCGCAAGGCCCCCCAGACACTTCAACCAATCCAATCCCGAATTAGGACCGATGACAATACGGAAGTAGGGTGATATGAGGACAAATTTCGGTAACAGCCGTAAGCTGTCCCCGCACCGTCTATCGGCACATGGTTGCGGCCATACCGGTTACACCGGCGAAAAGCCCGAAGTCCATCGGCCAGAGAGAGGCGGCCCGTGGTGTCGGGACCGAACAGCGCCGGCGACCTACTGCAGCTGTTCCGGACGGGTGCCGTTGCCACGCGCGGCGAACTGCAACGAGTCACCGGGCTGTCGCGCTCGACCGTGACGCTCCGCATTGATGCGCTGCTCGATGCGGGCTATCTCAGCGAAGACGGCGCGATCACCGACCTTCGGCGCGGCCGGCCCTCGACCCGACTGCGCATCAACGACCGGGCCATCACGGTGCTGGCAGCGGACCTCGGCGCTACCCATGGGCGCCTGGCGGTGAGCACGGCGGCGGGCGAGGTGATCGAGGAGCAGGTGATCGAAAGCTCGATCGAGAAGGGACCCGACGCTGTCCTGACCACCGTGACTACCGAACTCGACTCACTGCTGAAGCACTCAGGTCGGCCATCCGACACGCTGCGCGGCGTCGCGCTCGGGGTACCGGGCCCGGTGGACTGGCCAACCGGACGGATTGCCCGCTCGATCAGCATGCCGGGCTGGGACAGCTACCCGCTTCGTGATCATCTGTTCAGCCACTACTCGGTGCCGGCCGTGGTGGACAACGACGCCAATCTGCTCGGTCTGGGTGAGCAGCGACGGATCTATCCGAGCGCCCATCTGGTGCTTTTCGTCAAGGTCGGCACGGGGATCGGAGCGTCGATCATCATCGACGGCGAACTGCTGCGCGGCTCCGACTCGGCGGAGGGCGACATCGGGCACGCCAAGATCCCCGGGGTCGAGGAAACCTGCAGCAGTTGCGGTGAGCCAGGTTGTCTGGCAGCCGTGGCCAGCGGCCGAGCCATGGTCCGGGACTTGCGGCGGCTCGGACACGAGCCCAACACCACGCGTGATGTGGTGGACCTGGTCCGCCAAGGAAATCCCGATGCCGTACGGATCGTGACCGCCGCCGGTCGAGCACTAGGCGATGTGTTGTCGACGACCGTCAGCCTGCTGAACCCGGATGTGCTCGTGATCGGCGGCGACATCGCGCATGCTTACGAGCGATTCAACCTCGGCGTGCGGGACAGCTTGTTGCGTCGCAGCCAGCCGCTCGCGACGGCCCACCTTCGAGTCGCGCCGACGGCTCTCGGTGACCGGGCCGGCATCACCGGCGCGGCTGCCATGGTTGCCGACGCCATCTTCGGCAGCGCAGCCGTCGACGCGGTCGTGGCTTGACGTCCGTGCAATCGATCCGCCTCAGCTCGCCCCGCATCGGTGAGCTGGTGGTCGAGCCGTACGAGGTCCCTGACCGGCCGCCCGCCGAGGGACTCCTGGTTGCCGCTCACGTCACCATCGTCAGCGCTGGGACGGAAATCGCGAACTACCTCGGCCAGACCACCGAACGGCCGCCGGAGCGGGTGACCCCGTATCATCCCGGCTATTCGTTCGCCGGTGAGGTCCTCGCCGCCGGGGAGGCGGTCGAGCGATTTCACCCGGGCGATCGCATCGCCGGACCGATCGGCCACGCCGCCCATGCCATCGAGGACCGGCCCGAGCGGCTCGCGCGGTTCACCCACATCCCCGACGGCGTCAGCGACCGGGAGGCGGCACTCAGCCAGCTGAGCTGTATCGCGCTCAACGGTGTCCGGAAGGCCGGCATCGCGCTCGGAGAATCGGTCGTGGTCGTCGGCACAGGTCTGGTGGGTCTCCTCGCAGGACGCCTGGCGCAGCTGAACGGAGCGCTTCCGCTGATCGGGCTCGAGCTCATTCCCGAGCGCCGCGACGCGGCGAAGCGGTTCGGCATGGACCTGGTGATCGACCCCGCGGCCGAGACGACCGACACCATCATGGAGTCGCTCGACCGAGGGGGCGCCGACGTCGTCATCGAGGCGACCGGCTCGCCCCGAGCGTTCGTCCCCGGCTTGGCGATGGCTCGGCGTGGAGGGCGGGTCGTACTCCTCGGCAGCACCCGTGGGCATGTGGAGGCGTTCAGCCCGTACGACGCCGCCCACCGGAAGGGGCTCACCATCGTGGGAGCGCATGTTTCGACAGCTCCCGTCGTCGGCACGCCGAACGACCCGTGGACCGAGGCGGCGAACCGTCGTGTGATCCTCTCCCTGATGCAACAGAAGCGGCTCGATGTCGAGCCGCTCATCACCCACACCGTCGTCCCGGCGCAGGCCGCCGAGGCCTTCGCCGGACTGGCAAGAGCGCCCGAGAAGTATCTCGGAATTGCCATCGACTGGACGCGTGCGTGAGCCTCCGCTGCCTGCCGGCGACGCGATCAGCTATCGACGCTGGACCGTTTGCCCAGCACCCGGCCGACGACCAGCTCGGGCACTGGTGGCGTGCCCTCCGTCGGGTCAGCGCTGTCCGGGAAGTCGAAGACGCCGATGATCAGTTCCATAGGATAATCCGGAGCCTGCGCAGCCGACATGGTGTGAACGTCGTCGACGAAGAAGTCGACTCGTCCGGGCTGCCAGTCGACGGCGTAGCGATGAAGCTGGCTGACGTCCAGCGGATACGGGTCAGCGGAGAACTCCTCGGCGAGAGCCGGATCGCGGAACCGATGGATGCCGCGACCCAGGGCGGCCGTGACGCCGTCGGCCCCGCGGACAACGCTGTTGCCGAAGACTTCAACCAGGCAGATCTCGCCGCAGCGCTCGGGCTGGTCCTCCAGACCGACCATCCACGCCGAGAACATCGACCGCGGGCTGAGAGTGGCCCGACACGTCACCTCCACGCGTCCGTAGTGCGGCGTGAAGCCCCACCGGGTGGGCTGGGCCTCGGCGACGACCAGGCCCGGCCGGAACGGCTGCTGTCCGCGGGTGCTGCCCACCGGTCCGGACCAATTGCCGCTTTGAATCGCGGACACCCGCAGTGGACCGTCGTGGAGGTCCGGGCACCACAACGGCTGGTCCGGCGGGATAGTCAGATGTAGACCGTCGGCATCAACGGTGTACGTCGCAGCCGACGCCTGCGCCGAACTCCACGCAGGCAGATAGGCCGGCGTCCAGACCGACTCGTCCAGGCCGGTGCGAAAACGCTCATCGATTTCCTGCGGACCAGCTTCTGGGGGCAACGGCATGAATTCCGACCTTCCTCTCTCAGGCGAGAGAATCGAGCCAGGCTCGGTGTAGCGAAGCGTAGCGACCACCGCTGCGGGCGATGAGGTCGGCCGGGGAACCGTCTTCGACGATCTTCCCGTGCTCGAGGACCAGCACCCGGTCGGCGATCGCCACAGTGCTCAGCCGATGCGCGATGATCACCGCTGTGCGATCCGCGAGGACCGTTTGCAGCGCCCGCTGCACCGACCGCTCGGTCGGGACGTCGAGGCTCGAAGTGGCCTCGTCCAAGATCAGCACCCGGGGATCGGCGAGGAAGGCGCGGGCGAAGGTGATCAGCTGGCGCTGGCCGGCCGACAGCCGCCCGCCGCGCTTGCCGACGTCGGTGTCGAGGCCCTCCGGCAGCCCGGCGATGAACGTGCCTGCCCCCACCGCCTGGGCGGCGTGCATGATGTCTTCCCTGGTCGCACTCGGCCGTCCGAAGGCGATGTTGTCGGCCACGGTGCCGTCGAACATGAAGTTCTCCTGCGTCACCATGATCACGGCGCGCCGAAGATCGTCTTCGGCCAGGTGACGCAGATTGATGCCGTCGAGCAGCACGCGACCGCCAGTGGGGTCGTAGAACCGCGCCATCAACTTCGCGATGGTGGTCTTACCGGCCCCGGTGGTGCCAACCAGCGCGACGGTCTGGCCCGGTGGAATGTGCAGGTCGAACTCGTGCAGCACGTCGCGCCCCTCGACATAGGAGAAGGAGACGTTCTCGAAGTCGATGGCACCGCGCGCCTCCGGCAGCGGGACGGGCCGGGCCGCCGGGCGGACCGATGGTTTCTCCTCGAGGACGCCGGAGAGTTTCTCCAGCGCGGCCGATGCGGACTGGAACATGTTGTAGAACTGACTGATCTCCTGCATCGGCTCGAAGAACATCCGCAGGTACAGCAGAAAGGCGGCGAGGACGCCGACCGTCATCTGGTCCTCGATGACGAGGTGTCCGCCGTACAGCAGGACGGCGCCAATGGTCAGGTTGCCGATCAGCCGCACGCCCGGCATGAAGATCGCGATCAGCCGAAACGACTTGGTGTTCGCCTCGGCGTAGCGCTGGGACAGGTCGGTGAAGATCTCGGCGTTACGGCGTTCCCGTCGGTAGGCCTGGACGGCGCGGATGCCGGTCATGGTCTCCACGAACGAGACGATGACCAGAGCGGACGTTTCCCGCACCCGGCGGTATGTCCGAGTTGACGCGGTCGAGAACCAACGGATCAACACCGTCAAGATCGGGAAGCAGAGGAGGCAGGCCAGACCCAGCCGGACATCCAAGGTGACCAGCAGAATTCCGACGCCGATCATGGTGAGGGCCGCGGTGATCAGACCGTCGAAGCCCTCAGCCAGCAATTCAGCGATGGCGTCGGTGTCGTTGGTCAGCCGGGACACCACTCGACCGGTGGTGTAGCGGTCGTGAAACTGGACGTCGAGGCGCTGGAAGTGACGAAAGAGCCGGCGACGAAGCTCCAGCAGCACCGCCTGGCCGATCCGTCCGGAGTGCCGCAGGAAGAACATCCGGCTGCCCCACTGGATCAGCACCGCCACCACCATCAAACCCACGGTCTGGTAGAGCACCCGGGCGTCGCCGCTGCTCAACAGCGGCGGCACGCCGAAGTCGATGGCCCGATACACCAGCCAGGGCAGGCTCAGCCGAGCCGCGTTCTCGATGACGACCGCGAACAGCAGGACCCAGAGCGAGTAACCGTAGGGACGCAGCAAGTCGGCGAGCAGCGCACGACTGCGCCGGCGCAGAAAGATGCTGGCGCGTTCGGTGATCTCGTCGGAGTGCTCGGTCGCGACCCCGCGCCACTGGTCGAGCTCCGAGCTCTGATGTTCGCTTGCGGGGGCAGTCACCACGCCACCTTCTCTGAAGACGGCACACCTGCCGGGGCGGTGAAGTTCGGCCTCTCGAGGTCCGCGTCGGCATCGAGCAGGGCTCGATATTCCGGCACCCGCTCGAGGAGCTCTTGGTGGGTCCCAACGGAGGTGATCGTGCCGTCGGAGAGCAGGGCAACCCGATCCGCCAGAAGCACCGTCGAGGCCCGATGTGCGACAACGATGCCGGTCACTCCAGCGAGCACCCGTTTCAGTGCCTCCTCGACCAGCGCCTCGGTATGGATGTCGAGTGAGGACAACGTGTCATCCAGAACCAGCACGGCCGGTTGAGCGAGCACTGCCCGCGCGAGCGCCAGTCGCTGGCGCTGACCGCCGGAAAGGCTCATGCCCTGCTCGCCGATGCGAGT
The DNA here is from genome assembly GCA_963808495.1 of uncultured Actinomycetota bacterium. GTDB lineage: Bacteria > Actinomycetota > Actinomycetes > Propionibacteriales > Propionibacteriaceae > Microlunatus. The sequence continues at coordinate 188,211 of CAWEGC010000019.1, read as the reverse complement.
GCTCAGACCCCACGGGAGGTCGCGGACGAACTGAGCCTGAGCGATCTCGATGGCCGCGTCGATCTCGGCCTCCGTCGCATCCGGCCGACCCAGGGCCAAGTTCTCCCGCACGGACATGGAGAACAACGTGGGGTCCTCGAACGCGGTCGCGACGACCTGACGAAGTTGGCTAAGACGAAGGTCGCGTACGTCCACGCCGTCGATGGTGATGGCACCGGCGGTCACGTCGTACAAGCGAGCGACGAGCTGGGTCAGCACCGTCTTTCCCGAACCGGTGGCGCCGACGATCGCGAGAGTCTCGCCCGGTGCGATGTCGAGATTGACATCGTGCAGGACATCGGAGTCCGCGTCCGGGAAGCGGAAGCCGACGCCGTCGAAGCGCACCCGGCCCTCGACCCGTGACAGGGTCAGCTCACCGTCGACGATGTCGTTCTCTGCGTCGAAGATCTCCACGATCCGGTCGGCCGCCGTCATGGCCTCCTGGGCCATGGCGAGCAGGAATCCCAGTGCCGCCACCGGCCAGATCAACGAGAGCAGCAGGGTGAGAAACGCCACCAGCGTCCCGAGGGTCAGCTGGCCCTGACCTGCCGCCACGGTGCCGAGGCCCAGCACCAAGATCAAGGTCAAGCTGGGAATCACTTCAAGGAAGGTCCAGAACTTGGCGCTGAGCCGTACCCGGGCCAACGAGGTGTCGTAGAGCCGGACAGCACGCGAATCGAACTTGCCGAAGATGTGCTGCGCTCGGCCGAAGGACTTGACGGCGCGCAGCCCGTACGCACCTTCCTCGACCGTCGAGGCGACGTCGCCGGTCTGGTCCTGGACTTGCCTCGAGATCTGGGTGTATGCCCGCTCGTTCCGCAGACAAGCCCAGGTCACCGGAATGATCGAACCCAGGACCACGAGACCGAGCGGCCAGTACAAGTGCAGCAGGATTCCGGTGGTGACGGCGATCTGCAGGACGCTCATGACGATGAACAGCAGCCCGAAGCCGAGAAACCGGCGAGTCGTCGACAGGTCGTTCATGATTCGCGAGAGCAGCTGGCCGGATTGCCAACGCGTATGGAAGCTCATCGGCAGCCGCTGCATCCGGGCATACAGGTCGGTACGGATTGCCGTCTCCGTGCCCAGCGTTGCCCGCGTCACCACCCAGCGGCGCAGGAACATCAGGATCGCCTCGATCGCTCCCAGCGTGGTGGCGAAGAGCCCCAGCGCGTACAGACCTCGGTGATCGGAGTTGGCGATCGGGCCGTCGATCACGGCCTTGGTGGCCAGCGGCACGACGATGGTCGCGCCGATCCCGACGCCGGCCAGGATCGCGGACCAGATGAAGCGGGCGCGGTATGGACCGAGGTAATGGCGCAGCCGCCACAGAGAGTCGCTCGAGCGGCGCTTCGGGTTTCCGTCACGGCCGATCCGATGGACGGGCGGCGCAACGGCTGCCGCCTCCACATCAGGGGGCGACTCGATGGCAGGCGAGACTAAGCGTCTGCGGGGTACGAGCCGAGAGATCGGCGGACATGACCGAGCCTTTTCCTGCGGGAGTTGTGTCTCACGCTCCTTCGGAAGCGCGAAGTGGACGTCCGTCCACTATGCAGGTTCAACCGCACTTGAGGTCAAATGAATTCCGCGCCGTTTACGATGCAGGCGGATTCGAGACAAGGAGCGCGATGCCGGGTCAGGCCAGCGGCGGAGGTCAACAGGTTCGAGGGGTCATCGCCCGCAGCAAGGGTGCACCGGTGGAGCAGGTCACCGTCGTCGTCCCGGACCCCGGTCCGGGGGAGGCCGTGGTCAAGGTGCTGGCCTGCGGGGTCTGCCACACCGACCTGCACTACCGGGAGGGTGGAATCGGCAACGATTACCCGTATCTCCTCGGCCACGAGGCGGCCGGGATTGTCGAGTCGGTGGGCTCGGGCGTCCGTGGCCTCGGCGCGGGCGACTACGTGATCTTGAATTGGCGAGCGGTGTGCGGCACCTGCCGCGCCTGTCGCCGCGGCCGGCCCTGGTACTGCTTCGCAACCTTCAATGCGAGCCAGCCAATGACGCTGGAGGATGGTACGGAGCTGTCACCCGCCCTCGGCATCGGTGCCTTCATCGACAAGACACTGGTGGCCGCGGGCCAGTGCACGAAGGTCGACGCGGCCGCCCGACCCGCGGTGGCGGGGCTGCTGGGCTGCGGCGTGATGGCCGGCCTGGGCGCCGCGATGAACACCGGAAACGTGAGCCGGGGCGATTCCGTCGCTGTGATCGGCTGTGGCGGCGTCGGCTCGGCCGCGATCGCCGGCTCCCGGCTGGCCGGCGCCGCCAAGATCATCGCCATCGATATCGACGATCGCAAGCTCGCGATCGCCCGGCGTCTGGGAGCGACCGACACCGTGAACTCGCGGGAAACCGACCCAGTGGAGGCGATCCGACTACTCACCGGCGGCTTCGGCGCCGATGTCGCCATCGACGCAGTGGGCCGTCCAGAAACCTACGCCCAGGCGTTCTACGGGCGTGATCTTGCGGGCACTGTGGTGCTGGTCGGTGTGCCGACCCCGGAGATGAAGCTCGAGCTTCCGCTCTTGGACGTCTTCGGTCGCGGTGGGTCGCTGAAGTCCAGCTGGTACGGCGACTGCCTGCCGGATCGGGACTTTCCCATGCTGATCGACCTCTACTTGCAGGGGCGGCTGCCGTTGGATGCATTCGTCAGCGAGGAGATCGCCGTTGGCGAGATCGAGACCGCCTTCGACAAGATGAATCGCGGTGACGTTCTGCGCTCGGTCGTGATCATGGAAAACGCGGACCGCGCGGGTACTCGGGCATGAGTGCCCGGATCGACCATACGGTCACCTCGGGCACGTTCTCGCTTGACGAAGAGACGGTTCGCGTCGAGAACAATGTCTGGATCGTCGGCGATGACGGGGAGTGCGTCATCATCGACGCTCCGCATGACGCCGCCGAGATCCTCCGGGTCGTTGGCGGGCCGGAGGGTGGTCGCGATCTTGTGCACGCACGGCCATAATGATCATGTTGGCGCTGCCCCGGAGCTGGCGGCGGCCGTTGCGGCACCGGTCCTGCTGCATCGTGATGATCGTCCGCTGTGGCAGCTCACCCACGATGTCCCGCCCGACGGCGAGCTGCGTGATGGCGACGAGATCGAGGTTGCCGGCCTGACGCTCGAGGTGCTGCATACCCCAGGCCACACGCCGGGATCGGTGTGCCTCTACGCCAAGGACCTCGCGACGGTATTCACCGGAGACACCCTCTTCAACGGCGGGCCTGGCGCGACCGGCCGCCGGTTCAGCGACCGTGGCGTTTTGCTGATGAGCATTACCGATCGACTGCTGGCGCTGCCTCGTCAGACCATCGTCAAGACCGGCCACGGCGACGATACGACGATCGCCGACGAGCGGGCAGGCATTCTGGACGCCGAAACCGACGACCGATCCTCAAGCGTCGACGAGCGAGCAGACACGCTCTTCGTCTGCGAGCGAGGAGGAAGACAGCAGCCCTCAGGCGCGACCGAGCGCGAGCGGGACACACCCCGCGAGCGTCGGCAAGGGAGCGCCCGCTGATGTCTGGACGACGAGCGAGCAGACACGCTCTTCGTCTGCGAGCGAGGAGGAAGACAGCAGCCCTCAGGCGCGACCGAGCGCGAGCGGGAACAATGGGCGCATGCGATTTCTCATCCGGCTTCTTGCCAACGCGGCTGCCCTGGCTGTTGCCACGTTCCTGCTCAGTGGGATCACGCTGACCTCGGACACCCTCACCCGCGACGCAATCACTCTGCTCGTCGTGGCGTTCATCTTCGGCATTCTGAACGCCATCGTGAAACCGATCTTCGCCTTTTTCAGCATCCCTCTCTTGCTCCTGACCCTCGGACTTTTCCTGCTGGTGATCAACGCCTGCATGCTGCTGCTGACGTCGTGGTTGGCCGGCAAGTTCGGGCTCGGCTGGGAAGTGGACGGCTTCTGGGTCGCCCTGATCGGGTCGATCATCGTGTCAATCGTGAGCTTCCTGGTGAACGCCTTCCTGCCCGACCCGGACACCGCCCGTCGTAGCTGAGGCAGCCCCCGACTGGCCATGTTCTACGGGTAGGCAGGGACAGCGACCATGGGCGCGATCACCCGGCGTCGGGCGACGGCGAGCACGCTGGCCGCCAATCCGACAAGCAGCCAGACCACCAGTAGGCCGGCCGCGCCGGCGGCTCCGTCGCCGTCACTGGCGATGGCCCGGAAGCCTTCCAACGCCGGCGTCAGCGGCAGCAGCGGCCGGATGGTGTCGAAGATTGCCGGTACGGCGGAGGTGATCGAGGCGGCGGCCGCGGCCACCACCAACGCGACCGAGATGAAGCGGCCCACCCCACCGAGCCAGGCCACCAGCGCATAGTTGATCGCCACGAAAGTCACCGCGGTCAGAACCGCGAAGGGCAGCAGCGCCGCCACCTGCCCGGCCGAGAGATCCAGCAGGATCTGCAGCACCACCGTCAGCGCGACCGCCTGGAGGGCGCCGATGATGGCGCCGGGCAGCAAGCCTTCGAAAGCGAGCCGCCACGACGGCTTCATCGAGGTCAGGACACTGTGCCGGTACGGCACGCAACACGAGATAGGTGGCCAACGCCCCGATCCACAGTGCGATCACCGCGAGAAACGTCGTGGTCGCCACGTCGGAGAAGACGGACTCCGGCTCCGGCGAGCTGACCGGCGTGGCCACGGTGGAGGCGAGGCGTTCCCGCGTTGCCTTGTCGTAGGTGGGAACCTCGTCGGCGCCCTTGGCCAGTCCGTCGGCCAGTTTGTCCGTGCCAGTGGCAAGCTGATCTCCGCCGTCGGACAGCTTGCCCAGGCCTTCACTCAGATCGCCCGCCCCCTGAGCGGACAGGCTGGTTCCGGCGGCCAGGTTGGAGGTGCCGTCGCTGAGTCCCGTGGCGCCGGCGCTGAGTTGGGTAGCGCCCGCGGCGATCTTGGCGATGCCTGCGGCCAGCGGCGCCATCCCGTCGGCGAACTGGTCCGTGCCGTCGGCCAAGCTGTCGATCCCGCCGGCCAGTTTCGTCGCGCCGCCGGCGAGGCCGTCGACGCCAGCGGCAAGCTTGCGCGCACCGGTGTCCAACGTCGTCGCACCGTCACTGAGCTGGTCCGCGCCGGCCGCCAGCTTGTCGCCACCGTCCGCCAGCTCGTCAGCCCCGGACGCCAATCCCTGCGCGCTCGGACAGCAACCCGGGCCGGGTCCCGTTCGGGGTGGAGGTATCCGCAAGACCTTGCACGGCAATGCCCGTACCAGCCTGCAGCCCGGCATAGAAGGCGGGGCAGGACTCCTGCGGCAATTCCGCCGGGCACGGCACGGCCTGTGACAATTGCTCCGCCGTCATCGTCTGGAAGCCGGCGAGCTGATCTCGATACTGTGTGAGACCTGCTGCGAACTGACCGGCGCCGCTGGCGTAGGTGTCCAGTCCGTCACTGAAGTCGCTCACCCCCGCCGCGTAGGCGGCCGTGCCGTTGGCGTATCGCCGAGTGCCGGCGGTGAACTGCTCCATGCCCCGGTCCAGCTTCCGAGCTCCACCGGCCAGCTCGGCAGATCCCTCGGCCGCCGAACGTGCGCCCTTGGCCAGCTGCCGGGCGCCGGCCGGGAGGCCGCTGGTCTGCTCGGCGAGGGTGTCGAGGCCGGTGGCCAAGCCCGACACTCCGCCGGCGAGCTGGCGCGCACCCACGGCGAGCTGTGAGGTTCCGCTGTCGAGCTTGACCAGCCCGTCTGCCAGTTCCTGCGATCCCGAAGCGGCTCCGTTCAGCCCATTGGCGAGCTGGTCTGCGCCGCCGGAGAGGGTCCCCGCGGCGTCGGCCACCGTGCCGAACTGCTTGCCCAGCTGGTTGAAGCCGACATAGATGTTCTGCAGGTACTGCTCGGTCAGCGACGAGTTCAGAGCCCGGGTCGCCGCGGCGGTGACCGCCTGACCCACGACCGGGTCGGCGATACCGGTGATATCTGAGGTATGAACGTCGAGCGTCGCGGGCTGCACCTGATCCGGATCGGATGTGGAGAACGAGGTTGCCCGTCGGGAGAAGTCTTCGGGGATGGTGACCACCGCGGCATAGCGGCCAGATTCCAGGCCATCGCCGGCGTCCTGCTCGTCGGTCAGCACCCAGCTGAAGTTGCGATCGGCATTGTCGGCCACCAGACCGCCCGTCAGCTGCCGGCCCAAGGGCACCGGCTGGCCGTTGATCTTGACCGGCTCGTCGAGATTGACCACGGCGGCCTGGACGCGGGTCAGCCGGGTGTCGGAGTTCCAGGTGGCCCAGAGGAAGCCGCCGGCGACCAGCAGCGGAATGAGCACCAGGCCCAGCAGCGACCAGGGACCGATCCGACGGGAGCTGTTCGCTCGTTCCAACTGCAGTGCCATATCTCGTCCGTTCGCTATCGGGGCGTTCCGGCGAGGTCGGAGACCCCGCGCATGGTGAGGGTGGTGACGCGTCCAGGGATCAGGTCCGCGACGGCCGACCGGTCCCGGACGGCAAGAACGACGGCCGGATCCCGACTGCCCACCACCACGTCGTCGAGGAGGCTGGCCAGCGCGGCCCGTTGATCATGAGCGGTGAGCTGGTCGGCATGGTCCACGAAGATCACCGCGGGTTTCGCCGTCACAATCTCACCCAATTCGCGCCGGATATCCGACCGGGCGGCCGCAGTCCAGATAGCCGGTTCGCCGCCGTACCGCCGCGGCCTGTTCCGGCAGCACCAGCCCGGCGACCTTGACCTTGGCGGCGCCGATCCGCATCCGTCCCGCCAGGGAGAGCATCAGAGCGGTCTTGCCGCTGCCCGCCGGTCCCTCGACGACGACGACGTCCCGCGGCATCGCGGCCAGCTCGATCGGCGCACCCGTGGTGACCTGCAGCCCCTCCGCCACGATCACGTGCTGATCATTCGCGGATGGCCAGGAGGCCAGCGACAGCTGGTGGGTCAGCGCCGCTCCCTCGACGTCGAAGGAGGGCAACCGGCGATCGATCCACGCTCGGGAGCCACCAGGCCGACCTCCCGAGTAGGGCCAGAATCGCCGGCACCAAGGTCATCCGGACGACGAAGGCATCCACGAAGACCCCGACGGCGAGCCCGAACGCGATGGTCTTGATCGGCCCCTCGCCTTCGGGCACGAAGGCGGCGAACACCGAGAACATGATGATGGCGGCCGCCACCACCACCCGGGAGGAGGAGACAAAGCCTTGCTCGATGGCGAGCCCGGCGCTCCGGCCGTGAACGTACGCCTCCCGGATCCGGGAAACCAGGAACACCTCGTAGTCCATGGCCAGCCCGAACAGGATGCCCATCAACAAGATGGGCAGGAAGCTGATCACCGGTGCCGTCTGGGCAACGTTGAACACCGACCCGAACCAGCCCCATTCGAAGACCATCGCGGTCACGCCGAACGCGGCCCCGACGCTGAGCAGGTAGCCGAGGGTGGCCTTGATCGGCACCGCGATCGAGCGGAACACCATGGTCAGCAAGATCAACGACAGGCCCACCACCAGGATGCCGAACGGCAGTAGGGCCCTGCCCAGCCGATCCGACACGTCGATCGCCACCGCCGTGTAGCCGGTGACGTAGACGGGCACGTCGTACGCGTCCTCGAAGTGAGCCTTGCGCGCGCGGATGTCGCGTACCAGGTCCTTGGTCTGCTGGGTGTCCGGACCGTTCTCCGGAATGACCTGGATGATGCCGGTGTCGGCGTTCTGGTTCGGCGTCGCGAGCGGCACGCTGGCCACGCCGGGAAGCTGCCGGATCTCATCGGCGATGCCGTCCATCACCCCGAGCGGGTCATCGGAGCCGACAATCGTGGCGGAGACGATCAGTGGCCCGTTGTAGCCGGGTCCGAAATGGTCGCTGATCAGGTCGTACGTCACCCTGGCCGGAGTACCGGGATCGGCGACGCCGTTGCTGGGCAGTGCGATCCGGAGGTCCTTGGCGGGATATGCCAGGGTGAGCAGCGCCGCGATCACCAACACGATGGTGACCACCGGGACCTTGGTGATGAAGCGCACCCAGCCGCGCGCCAGCTTGCCGCTGGAGCGCGGTTCGGTCGAGGTGGGCCGGCGAGCGCGCGACGCCCGCACCTTGGGCCGCAGCCGAGAGCCGGCGAAGCCCAGCAACGACGGCAGCAGGGTCAGCGCGATCAGCACGGCGATCAGCACACCCACCGACGCCGCGACGCCCATCGTGGTGAGGAACGGAATGCCGGCCACGGCCAGACCGGTCAGGGCGATCATGACCGTGAGCCCCGCGAACACCACGGCCGACCCAGCCGTCGCCAACGCCTGCGCGGCAGACTCCTCGGCTCTCCATGCCGCCCGCCAGCTGCTCGCGATGGCGGGACACGATGAACAACGCGTAGTCGATGCCGACCGCCAGGCCGAGCATCACCGCCAGCAGCGGGGTGGTCGAGGAGACCGTGGTGATGCCGGTGGCGCCGATGATCAACAGCATGGTGATCGCCACGCCCAGAAGGGCGGTGAGCAACGGCATCCCGGCCGCGCGGAGCGAACCCAGCGTGAGCAACAGCACGATCAAGGCGACGACGACGCCGAGGGCTTCGACGATGCTGAATCCTGGGCGGTTGTTGTTGTAGGCCTCGCCGCCGATCGAGGCCTCCGAGCCGGGGATGCTGGCCTGGAGCTGGTCGGTCTGTTTCTCCAGCGCCCGATAGGTACCCGCCGAGATGTCACCGTTCGCGACCTCGAGGCGGAGCTGAAATGATCGCCGCGCTGTCGTCGTCTGCGATCACACCTTTGGCGTACTTGTCGAAGGGCGAGGTGGCCGCTTCGACGCCTTCAGCCGCATTCAGCCGGTCGACGCCGGCCTCGATGGCCTTTCGTGCGGCGGTGTCTCGCACGCTGCCGCCGTCCGGAGCGACGACGACGAGTTGAGCGGTCACTCCCCCCGCTTGCGGAAAGGTCCGGCCGAGAGAATCCAGTGCCGCCTGGGACTCGGTGCCAGGTACCGAGAACTTTTCGTCGAATTCGCCCCGGACGGCGCTGGCGAGCCCGCCGAGCACCACGAGCGCGCCCAGCCAGATCGCCAACACCATGTGCCGCCGGCGGTATGCCGTGCGGCCGAGCGCGTACAAGAATGAGGACACGTGATGACTTTCCTTTGGCTCGGGTCCGCGAACTCCGTACGCTGACCCGTTGGATTCAGTACTGTATTCGATACAGGTCTGTATCGCGATTCCGAGGGGAGGCGGGGATGACCGAGGTGCTGGCCCCCGATACCCGAGTGAGCGCTCGGCGAGCGGTGACCCGGGAGAGGCTGATGGCGGCCGCGAGCACCGTCTTCGCCGAGCACAGCATCCCCGGGGCCAGCGTCGAGGAGATCTGCGAGGCCGCCGGCTTCACCCGGGGCGCCTTCTACTCCAACTTCGCCGACAAGGATCAGCTCGTGCTGGCGCTGATCCAGGCCAGCGTTCAGACTCAGTACGCCGCGGCGGAGCAGGCCATCGCCACGATGAAGGCGACCACCGGAGACCACAGCGCGGCGGATCTGGTGTCGATCGCCATCACCGCGTTCGAGGAAGCCGCCCGGCCGGGCCGCGAGGGCATCTTGACCCAGCAGGAGCTCCTGCTCTACGCCGCTCGGCAACCCACGCTTCGTGAGCCCTACCTCGCCTTTGCCGATGAGTGTCTGAGGCAACTGGCCACCCTGCTGGCCGACGCCCTCCGATTCACCGGGCTGGAGTTCGCGGTCGACTTCGGCGTCGCGATCGAGCTGCTCACCGCGACTCACAATCACCTGGAGATGCAGGCGCTGTTCACCGGCGCGGCTCGACCCCGACATTCTGCGCCTTCTGTTGCTGGCCATCACACGTCCGGTCTGAGTCGCCGCCGCTCGCGTGGGCTCTCCGCGCTTGCCGAACGGCTCCGAGATCGTGAAGGTCTGGCACGCTTGGTGGCATGCAGATCCTGGTCGTCGACGATGATCAAGCCGTCCGCGATTCGCTCAAGCGGTCGCTGGAGTACTCGGGCTACGAGGTCAGCACGGCGACCGACGGTGTGGAGGCGTTGGCCAGGCTGGCGGTGCTCCGGCCCGGATGCGGTGATCATGGACGTGATGATGCCGCGGCTGGACGGGCTGGAGGCCACCCGAAGCCTGCGGTCGGCGGGGAACGACGTCCCGATCCTGGTCCTGACCGCGCGGGATGCGGTCGGCGACCGGGTGGACGGGCTCGACGCGGGCGCCGACGACTACCTGGCGAAGCCGTTTGCGCTCGACGAGCTGCTGGCGCGGATTCGAGCCCTGGTCCGGCGCGCCGGCACGGTCGCCGATTCGGTTGATCCGTCAGCCCGAAACCTCCAGTTCTCGGATCTGATCTTGAACACGCACACCCGCGAGGTGCTCCGTGGGTCCCGGCCGATCAACCTCACCCGGACCGAGTTCGCGCTGCTCGAAGCATTCCTGACCCATCCCCGCCGAGTGCTGGAGCGCAGCTGGCTGCTCAACGAGGTCTGGGGATTCGACTTCCCGACGACCGCCAACTCTCTCGAGGTCTACATCGGCTACCTCCGCCGCAAGACCGAGGCCGCTGACGAGCCGCGGCTGATCCACACCGTGCGGGGGGTCGGATACGTGCTGCGCGAGACACCACCGTGATCACCAGCCGCCGGGCGACGGCCCGGTACGCGCGATGCTGGCCCGCCTGACCGAGTGGCTTCGCGCGCTGCCGCTCCAGCGCCGGGTCGCCTACCTGACCGCGGTGGCAGTCGCGCTGGCGGTTGCGGGGACCAGCATCGCCGGATACCTGACCCTGCGCTATTCCCTCTACAACGCACTGGACGATGAGCTCATCGACGTGGCGCAGTCGTTGGCCGTGCCCGTGGCGCAGGACATCCGGTCCCTGGGCGGGCTGACCGAGCGAGCGCTGGAGGCAGGCAATATCAGCGTCGCGGCCGTACGCTCCGACGGAGCGATCTTCTACGTGCCCGGCGAGCGGACCCACCTCAACCTGGGGCCACAGGAGGTCGCCGTATCGAAGCTGCAGAGCGGCCCGTCGACGCGTTCGGGGGAGGCGAGCAACGGCGAGCCCTACCGGATCGTGGCGGTGACCGATGCCCGATCTCGACAACTACGCTCTGGTGCTGGGCCGGCCGCTCGCCGCCACGAACAACATCTTGAGCTCGCTGTCGCTCGTCCTGATCCTGTTCGGAGTGGCTGGAGTGATCTTGGCCGCCGTCGTCGGGACGGCGGTCGCCCGTTCGAGCCTGGCCCCGATGCGCAGCCTCTCGCTCGCGGTCGAGCACATCTCCCGGACGGAGGATCTGCAGCCGATCGAGATCACGGCATCGGGCGACGTCGCCATGCTGGCCGACGCCTTCAACGCGATGCTGCGCTCGCTGGCGACCTCGCGAGATCGGCAACAACGCCTGATCGCAGACGCGAGCCATGAGCTGCGGACGCCGTTGACCAGCCTTCGCACCAACATCGACCTGCTTGCAGCGGACACGAGCACCGGCATGCTGACGCTCTGGTGATCGAAGGGCGATCCTGGCCGACGTCAAGGCGCAACTGCAGGAGTTCACCGCTTTGATCGGCGATCTGGTTCAACTCGCCCGCGACGAACGTGTCGCGCCCGAGCGCATCGACTTCCGCGACGTCGTCAACTCAGCCGTCGACCGGGTCCGTCGTCGTGCGCACGGCCTCACCTTCGACGTCGAGCTGAACCCCTTCTACGTGATCGGCGAATCGGACACGTTGGAGCGGGCGGTGACGAACTTGCTGGACAACGCGGTCAAGTGGAGCCCGCCCGGGGGCACGGTGCGGGTTCAGCTGGAGGGCGACCGCCTCCGGGTTGCCGACCAGGGCCCCGGTATCGCCGAGGACGACCTGCCTTACGTGTTCGACCGCTTCTACCGGTCCGACACCGCGCGGAACACGCCGGGCACGGGCTTGGGCCTGTCCATCGTGGCCCAGGCGGTCACCATGCACGGCGGCTGGATCAAGGCGGGCCGATCCGCTCAGGGCGGCGCCGAGTTCACCATTCAGCTGCCCGGCTCGACGACGCTCGAGGGTCTCGCCGTGGCCATCCCGCAGCGTTGATCAGGAGCGGCCGTGGGTCGCGTACGGGGTGTGGGTCGGCAAGCTCATCCGTGGTGCCCTGCGGGGCACCCGGAAGCCGGCCATCAGCAGCAGCATCTGCACCCGGAACCGATGCCCGCGGTACGGCTCCAAGATCTCGGTGCAGGCGTCGTCGTCCAGGGCTTCGCCGGTCAGCGCGTAGGTGATCTGCTTGCCGACGTGGAAGTCACCGACGCTCCAGGCGTCCGGGTCACCGTGAGCGCGCTGCCGGACCTCCGCTGATGTCCACGGCCCGACACCAGGCAGGCTGCGCAGGGCCAGATTGGCCGTTTGGCGCTCGCCGCACAGCGTGCGCTCCAGGGCAGCGGCCCGCGGCGCCGCGTTGACCAAGGTGCGGCTGCGCCGTTGCTCCACCCCGGCGGCGAGGAACCGCCAGCTCGGGACGCGCCTCCACACCTCGGGCGCCGGCGGCAGCCGCATCCCGTAGGCGATCGAGTGGGGATCCTGCGTCGGCCCGGGAGCCGGTTCACCGAATTCCCGCACCAGCAGCCGCCAGGCACGGAAGGCCTCCGCGCCGGTGACCACCTGTTCCAAGCAGGCCGGAGCGAGTGCCTCGAAGACGGCGTCCGTACGCCCAACCCGATAACCCGGTAACGACGGTGGGCGTCGACCAGCGGCGCGTGCCGCGGCATTGGCCGGAAGTCGCCGGGATCGTCATCGGCACCGGCCAGCCTCGGCAGCTGATGCAGCGCCCACTCCGCGCCGTCGCCCCATGCCCGGGCGCCGATGTGCCGGCCCCTGGCGACGATCTGACATGCAGTGCCGGTCCGACCGGTGTCCGTGTGGCGCGCAGCATCACCTCGCCGACTCGGCGATGCGTCGGATCACCCGCCCCGCGGCGTAGCAGGTTGAAGGTGGGCTGCGAACAGCACCGGGTGGTCCAGCTCCAGCTGCCGGGTCTGGTCGACCATCAACCTCAGTCTGACTGCGGGAACGGCCAAGGGTTCGGTCGGCAGCCGTCAAGACCTTTGGTCTGCTGCATCATGATCCCGGCCAGCCTGCCGTTGCCTCACACGGGACATGCTGGTAGCCCAGTGCATGCCCGAACTCGTGATTGACCAGGTAGCGCCGGTAATTGGTCAGATCGGTCCCATAGGTCTCCGCGCCGGAGACCCAGCGCTTCGCATTGAGCACCACCCGATCGTCGGTCTGGCAGGACACCTCGCCCTCGCGTGAGCAGCGGCGCGCACATCCGGTCGGTGGTCGTCGGTGTGGTGATGTAGACATGCAGATCAGCGCTGGCTGAGTTACTGACCAGCTGGAAGCGCCACTTGCCCGACGCGCGCCAGCTCCGCCGATCGTTCAGTACCGATTGAATCGTCCGTGCCGCAGCGTTGATGTCCACGGGCACACCATTCTCGCGCCGGACGTCGAAGTTCACCACGGTCCCGGTCCTGCCGGCCGGATCGCCGTTTGCCCGTGCGAGCACGTAAGTGCCGGGACCCGAATTCGGGACCTTGTGGGTGGTGCGGGTCGCCCGCGCCTGATTCTGTACCTGCTGAGGCGCTGTGCCCTTCGGCCGAGGCAGACTCGGCCTTGACTGTTGGCGAGGGTGAGGCCGACGTCGCCGAGGGCGACGGCACGCCCGCTGGCGCGCCTAGTCGAGCCTGCTCAACCATCACACCGGTCGCAGCGCGGGCGCCCAGACCGATCAGACCGAATATCAGCACAGCGGCGACGACGACTGCGACCCGGTTAGGGGACCGCAAATGCCGGGTAGATTGTGAGCCGCGAAGATCGCGATCTGCCGACTCGCGGCGCGGCAATGAGCCGGACGTCCGGGTTCCTGCCCGGTCTCCCCGAGGAGTACGGCTCACGAGGACTAACACTAGGCGGAAACGTGGCCCACTCCCACGCAACGGACGGCGCGGCGGCACCGAGCGAAACAGTTCGGCACCGGCGGGCGCTGCGCATCCTCGTCGTCGTGCTGATCCCGCTGGGCATCTGGACACTGGCCGGGCTGATTGTGCTGTGGCCGGACGACATCTCGGCCCACGTCAACGAAGACGTGGCCGGCTACAGCGTCGCAGGGGTGACCTACCCCAAGGGACGGATCACGGCCGTGAAGGAAATCTCCTGCGAGGGCCTCCCCGGATCCACGCCTGGAGTGACGGACACCCGCTGCGCCGATATCACCGCTGAGCTGCTGGAGGGAGAGGAGAAGGGCCAGGCGGTGACGGTTCCGCTGACCTCCGCGGTCTACGCGTCGGGCGTCGAAGTTGGCCAGAAGATCCTTCTGATCCGGGTCCCGCCGGCCGAGGATCAGCCCGCGCAGTACAACTTCTCGGACTTCGTCCGCAGCACACCCTTGCTGGTCATCGCCATCATCTTCACGGTGCTGGTGGTAGCCGTGGCTCGTTGGCGGGGTTTCGCGTCCGTGCTCGGCCTCGGTTTTGCTGCCTTCATCCTCGTCAAGTTCATGTTCCCCGCCCTGGTGGCCGGGTCGGATCCGATTCTGGTGGGTTTGATCGGCTCGTCGGCGATCATGTTCGTCGTCCTGTACGCCGCGCACGGTTTCAGCGCCCGCACGACGACCGCATTAGTGGGCACCTTGTTCGGACTGATCGTCAGCGCGCTGCTCGGCCTTCTCGCCACTCGCTGGGCTCACCTGACCGGTGTGGCAGCCGAGGACGACTATGTGCTCGCGGCGGCCGCCCCGGATCTGCGGCTCACCTCGGTGGTGATCTGCGGCATCATCGTGGCCGGCCTGGGCGTGCTCAACGACGTGACGATCACCCAGGCGTCGGCCGTCTGGGAACTGGCCGATAGCGGCAGCAGCCAGAAGCACCTCTTCGGCAAGGCGATGCGCATCGGCCGCGATCACATCGCCTCGACCGTCTACACGATTGCCTTCGCCACGGCGGGCGCCTCGCTCTCGATCCTGCTGCTGATCGTCGTCTACGATCGTCCGATCCTGTCGGTGCTGCAGACCGAGCAGTTTTCCGGTGAGGTGCTGCGGACTTTGGTCGGCTCCATCGGATTGGTTCTCGCCGTCCCGTTGACCACCGCGATCGGCGTCGCGGTCGTTCGAGCCAGCGGTCGTCGCGGGCCTGCGGTGCTGGACAGGATCCGCATCTCACGGACGCCGGTGCCAGCAGCCGCTGAGTCTCCAGAACACCCAGCGCAGGTGGAGCCCGTTGAGGAGACGACGCCGACCGACAAGTCCATGACGCGGCGGTTCCGCCAACGGGGCCCTGATGACGACTTCGGTGACTTCAGCCACCTGCGCGATCCGGCTGACACGGATCCCGGAGGCTCCGGCGGGGCCACGAGTCGCAAGGGTGGGCCGAGCTGAGCGACGCGCTCGCCAGCACCGACCCAAACTGGCAGCTGCGCTGCTTCACCCGGGCTTCACGAGCGGGAAGAGGATCGTTTCCCGGATGCCGGAATTGGTGAAGAGCATCACGAGCCGGTCGATGCCCAGACCCAGACCACCCATTGGTGGTGCCCCGAACTCCAGCGCCGCCAGGAAATCCTCGTCCAGCTGCATCGCCTCCGGATCACCCGCGGCCGCGGCCAGAGATTGTGCGGTCAGCCGTTCCCGCTGAATGACCGGGTCGATCAGCTCCGAGAAGCCCGTCGCGCGTTCCAGACCGCCGATCAGCAGGTCCCAGGCTTCGATCAGGTGCGGGTCGCTGCGGTGCGGGCGGGCCAACGGCTGGGCCAGCGGCGGATAGTCACAGACGAAGGTCGGCTGGATCAGGGTCGGCTCGACCAGCTCGCCGAACAGATGGAGAACCAGCTTCTCCGCGGTCCAGCCCTCTTCGGCTCCGACCCCGTGCCGCTCGGCGATCTTGCGCAGGTGCTCCGCACCGGTTTCCGGCGTGATCTGTTCACCGAGGTGCGCCGAGAGGCCCGGATAGACGCCCAGCCATGGCCACGTGCCGTCGAGGTCGATCACCCCGGCCGGAGTGTCCAGCTGCCGCGACCCGAGCAGGTCGGCGACGTCGAGGATGAGCTGCTGGGTGAGGGCGGCGATGCTGCGCTGATCGCCCCACGCCTGATAGGCCTCCAACATGGTGAATTCCGCGCTGTGGGTGGAATCGATGCCCTCGTTGCGGAAGATGCGACCGATCTCATAGACCCGCTCGACGCCGCCGACGACAGCTCGCTTCAAGAACAGCTCGAGCGCGATCCGCAAGGTCATGTCGATGTCGAACGCGTTCAGATGGGTGCGAAACGGTCGGGCGTTGGCACCACCGTGCACCAGCTGCAGCACCGGAGTCTCGATCTCCACGTAGCCTTCGCTGTGCATCCTCTCGCGCAGGCTACGAGTGATCGCCGCCCGCGTCCGGACCATGTCCCGGGCGGCCTCGCGTACGGTGAGGTCGGCGTAGCGCTGCCGCACCCGAGTCTCGTCGGACAGCTCCTTGTGCAACGTCGGCATCGGCCTCAACGCCTTGGCTGCCAGTTGCCAGCGGGACGCCAACACCGACAGTTCGCCCCGCTTGGAGGAGATCACCCGGCCCTCGACGAACACGAAGTCACCAAGATCCACGTCGGCCTTCCAGGCCGCGAAAGACTCCTCGCCGACCTCGGCCAGGGAGATCATCACCTGCAGCCGTACGCCGGAATGATCTGCAGCCAGGCCCTCCTGCAAGGTGGCGAAGCACAGTTTGCCGGTGTTGCGGACGAACACCACGCGGCCGGCCACCCCGACGACGTCATCGGTCTCCTCGCCCAGCGCCAGGTGGGCCCATTGCTTCCGTACCGCGGCCAGTGAGTGGGTGCGCGGAACGGCCACCGGATAGGGTTCACGGCCCTCAGCCAGCAGTCGAGCTCGCTTCTCCAACCGGACCTGCATCTGCTCGGGCAGCCCGATGTCGTCGCGGTCGCTCGGCACGCGGTCAGCTTAGGCGATCTGGGCTTGGAGCAGCTCGACCTTCACGGCCAGGTAAACGCCCGGTTCAGTACGCTCCCGGTATGGAGGACGTACTCGCCAACTACACCGTGGGTGAGGCGTTCGACGAGATGATGGACACGGCAGGCAGTGTCCGGCCGTCCTACCAGGCAATCTATTCGACGCTGCGCCGGACGACACCGACAGAGCTGCACGGCATCGCCGAGGCCCTGGCGAAGAACTACACCCAAGCCGGCGTGACCTTCGACATCGGCGGGGTGGAGCGGCCGTTCCCCCTCGACCTGGTGCCACGGGTCATCGCGGCTCCGGAATGGGAAACCATCGAGGCTGGCGTGGCGCAACGAGTCCGCGCGCTGGAGGCCTTCCTCGCCGACGTCTACTCCGACCAGCGGGCGATCACCGACGGCGTGATCCCCAGCCAGCTGGTCACCTCCTCCACCCATTTCCATCGCGCCGTCGCTGGTATCGAGCCGCCCAACGGCGTCCGGATCCACGTCGCCGGAGTCGATCTGATCCGCTATCCGGACGGTGACGTGCGGGTGCTGGAGGACAACGTCCGGGTGCCGAGCGGCGTCTCCTACGTCATGACCAACCGGAGCGCCATGATCACCGCGCTGCCGGACGCCTTCTCCAACCAGCGGATCCGGCCTGTCGCCGGATATCCGCAGCGGTTGCTGGCCGCGTTGCGCAAGGCCGCGCCCCTGGGCACCGACGATCCGACCGTGGTCGTGCTGACTCCCGGCGTCTTCAACTCCGCCTACTTCGAGCACACCCTGCTGGCCCGCACCATGGGAGTCGAGCTGGTAGAGGGTCGTGATCTGGAATGCCGCCGCGGCAAGGTTTACATGCGCACCACCGCCGGATTGCAGCGGGTCGATGTCATCTACCGCCGGGTCGATGACGAGTTCCTCGACCCGGTGCACTTCCGCGGCGACTCCATGTTGGGCGTTCCCGGACTGGTGAACGCCGTCCGTACCGGCGGGGTCGCCCTGGCGAACGCCATCGGCAACGGGGTGGCCGACGACAAGCTGATCTACACCTATGTGCCGGATCTGATCCGCTACTACCTCGGCGAGGAACCGATCCTGCCCAACGTCGATACCTGGCGGCTGGAAGAGGACGACGCCCGCGAGGAGGTGTTCGATCGGCTGTCCGAGCTCGTCGTCAAGCCGGTGGACGGCTCGGGCGGCAAGGGGATCGTCATCGGCCCTCGAGCCACTGCCGAGGAACTGGAAGCGCTGCGCGCTCGGGTGTCGGTCGATCCCCGTGGGTGGATCGCCCAGCCGCTGGTGCAGTTGTCAACTGTGCCGACCTTGATCGGGGACCAGCTGCGGCCGCGCCATGTCGATCTTCGCCCGTTCGCGGTGAACAGTGGCGACGGCGTCTGGGTGCTGCCCGGTGGCCTGACCCGGGTGGCGCTACCCGAGGGCGAGCTGGTGGTCAACAGCAGCCAGGGCGGCGGCAGCAAGGACACCTGGGTGCTCAGCCCACCGCCGCATTACTCCCATCCCGAGACCAAGGTCACCACGGCGGAGCTGCCCCTGGATCGCGCGGCCGCTGAGCCGCCCACGCCAGCCTCACCCGCATCCCTGTCCGCGGTCCCGCTCACCGTCGGGCGAGTCCCGGCCGCCATGTCGTCCCCTCATGACGACGACCAGCGGGCGCAGTCCGAACAGCAGCAGCAAGCTCGACTCGTGTCATCCCCCCTTTCCGCTGGGGCGGAGCTGAGGACGCAGGCTCACCGATGCTGAGCCGGATCGCGGAGTCGCTGTTCTGGATCGGACGCTACGTCGAGCGGGCGGAGGACACCGCTCGGTTGCTGCAGACGCATCTCCGGTTGCTCGCCGAGGACACCTCGGCCGCCGAGGTGGACGCCTGCCGCAACCTGTTGGCGTTGATGAGCGTCAATTCGCTGCCTGAGCCGACCCATGCGGATCTGCTGCGCGTGCTCGCCTACGACGCCTCGGAGCCGACCTCGATCTTCGCGGCCTGGGCCTCCGCGCGGGACAACGCCCGCCGAGCCAGGGAGGTCATCCCGCTGGAGCTGTGGGAGTGCATCAACACCACCTGGCATCAGCTGCCGCGGAACAGCTTCGGCGTGGCCGAGGCCCATACCTACCTGAGCTGGGCACGTGAGCGCAGCGCACTGTTCACCGGAATAGCTCGGGGCACCATGGTCCGCGACGAGGGCTGGCAGTTCCTGCTGCTGGGCCGCAGCCTCGAGCAGATCGACATGACGTCGCGGATGGTGGCCTCGGCCTCGTTGCGAAGCGGCGGCACTCAGTGGCCGTCGGTGCTGCGCGGCTGCGGCGGCCACGATGCCTTCCTCCGAACGTACGGCGGTCCGCACACCGACTCCGACGCCGCCCGCTTCTTGATCATCGACGGCCGGTTCCCCCGCTCGATCATGCACGGCTTGGTCGCGGCGAGCGACTGCCTGACCAACGTTTCGCACGCCAACCCGTCGGCCGCCATCCCCTCGGCGGAGGCGCTCCGACGGCTGGGTCAGCTGCGCGCCCGGCTGGAGTTCTCCGACATGGCACAGCTGATGGAGCACCTCGACAAAGAAATGGTTTCAGTCCAGGACGTGGCAGCGGCGGTGACCACAACGGTTTCCACCAGCTTCTTCGCCGCCGCCGACCGCACCGCGTGGACCACCGAAGGGACGCGTTGAGATGCGGCTCAGCATCGAACACAAGACGGGTTTCCGCTATTCGACCAGGGTCAAGTCCTCCTACAACGAGGCCCGGATGACGCCGGTGGCCACCACGAGTCAGGCGGTCTGGGGCAGTCGAGTCAGCATCACACCGACCGCTTGGAGCTTCTCCTACGCGGACTACTGGGGCACCGCGGTGACCGCATTCGAGGTGCACGAACCCCATGATCGACTGACCGTTCAGGCGCAGGCGGTGGTCGAGACTCGCGGTGATGACATCACCTGGGACACCGACCGGCGGGTCGCCGGAAACGACCTTGGCTGGCCGGCGTTGCGGGATCGCGGGGTGATCGACCCGCTGACGGAGTTCCTGACCGTGAACGAGCGCACAGAGGCGCCCGAGGAGCTGGCCGAGCTGGCGCAGCGGAGCATCGACCAGCCACCACGGCTGGCGGCACTGGACATCTGCCGCCTGATTGCCGACCGGCTCACCTATGCCCGCGGCAGCACCGCTGTGAACGCCACGGCAGTCGACGTCTGGGCCGGGGCTAAAGGAGTGTGCCAGGACTACTCCCATCTGGCCTTGGGCGCACTCCGGTCGGTCGGCCTGCCCGCTCGTTACGTCTCGGGCTATCTGCATCCCGGCGGCGACGCCAAGCCCAACACCTTGGTGGAGGGTGAGAGCCACTCCTGGATCGAGTGGTGGTGCGGCTCGTGGGTCGCCTACGACCCGACGCTGCAGTCCCGAGTCTCGGAAAGTCACGTCCGGGTCGGCCACGGCCGGGACTATGGCGATGTCGCTCCCTTGCGCGGCACGTACTCCGGCGGCCCGTCCGAGATGTTCGTCACCGTGCAGATGACGCAGCTGGGCTGAGCAGTTCGCCGGCTCCACGTCGGACACTCTGTAATTCGCCGGCTCCACGCCGGACATATGTTGTGGCCATGAGCAACTACGGCCAGCAGCCGCCCTACGGGCAGAATCCCTACGGGCAGCCGCCCAACCCCTACGGGCAGCAGCAGCCGTACGCCAATCCGCCCGCGCGCCCGGGCCAGGCCCCGTACGGCCAGCAGCCGAACCCCTACTCGCAGCAGCCTCCGTACGGTCAGCCGCAGGCCTACTCCCCGCCGGCCCAGCCCTACGCCGGCCAGTGGCCGGCGCAGGCGCCCGCCAGGCCAGAACTCGTCCGGCGCTCAATCGTCGTGGTCACCATGGACACAGTGCCAGGCCGGCAGATCGAGGAGGTCCTCGGTGACGTGATCGGCGTTGTGGCCCGGACCCGCGAGCTGCGGCCCGATCTGCGCGTCGGCAACCCGCTCGATGGCTACGTCACCATGCTCACCGAGTCCCGCCAGGAGGCCGTGGCCCGGTTGGTCGAGATGGCCGAAAATGCCGGGGCCAACGCCGTGGTCGGGCTGAGGTTCGACTGCAGCGAGATCACCCAGTCGCTGAGCGAGGTCGCGGCCTACGGCACGGCGGTGAGGCTGGACGGCGAACAGGTCTCGACCGATCAGACCGACGACCGTTCGATGTCAGACACGGCCGACGTCATCCGATGTCAGACACGGCCGACCATGATGCGATGTCGGACACGGCCGACCATGACTTCTCGCCGGGCTGGTCGGAGCAGTTCGAGGGCCGGCCGGGCTCCACCCCGCAGATAGGCGCCTCGACATGGCAGCGCAGCGGAGGGGCCTGATGCGGCTGCCGCGCCGGAGCAGTAACAATGAGGTATGAGCGCTAAGGACAAGCCGGCGAGTGGCCCCGAGGATGAGACGCGACGCAAGTTTCGCGAGGCGCTCGCAGCCAAGCAGGGGCGCAAGGGCGAGGACCACATCGACAACGAGCCGGGCAACGTCCATGCCCACGGGCCGGTGGAGAACAAGCGCACATTCCGCCGCAAGACCGGCTGAGGCACCCGTTACTCTCGCCGCGGCAGCCTCTCTGGCGGCGCCGGGGTCGACGTACCGGTGCGTGACGTTGCTGGCGCGGGTTTGACCCGGATGCCGAGGGGCGTCACCTCGAACCGGACGTGCGAGAGGTCCTTGACCACCGCGTCGGCGATGAGGTCCTCTGGCCGGGTCGTGGTGATCACCGCAAGGGTGGCGCAGCCGGCCGCCCGGGCGGACTTCAGGCCGGCTGGGGCGTCCTCCACCACCAGGCACCCTGCCGGGTCGACTCCCAGCCGACGGGCGGCTTCGAGATAGGGATCCGGCGAAGGCTTGCCGTGGATGACGTCGTCCGCGGTGACCAGGACCGACGGTGGCGTCAGCTGGGCAGCCGCAAGCCGCGCTCGGGCGAGGGGCACCGTGCACGAGGTGGCGATCGCGTTCTTTGCCCCGCGCAGCGCAGCCAGGGCTTCGGTGGCGCCTGGAAGGATCACGATGTCGTCGAGCTCGGCGATCTCCAGCTCGTTGATCCGGGCGATGGCTGCCTCATGCCGATCGGCCTCGAGGACTGCGCGTACCACGCTCGCCGAGGGCACGCCGTGCCAGCCGTTCTGGACGTCGGCAGGCAGTCCATGCTCGACGGCCCACATGTTCCAGGCGCGAATCACCGCAGCAGTCGAGTCGATCAAGGTGCCGTCCATGTCGAACAGCACCGCATCGAACACCCGCTCCGCCAACTCGACCCAAGCCCACCGCTCGACCATACCGAACTCGACGACATTGACTTAGCGGAATGGGGCTTGTTGAGTGAGTGCTCACTCATTAGTATCGACTGGTGCCCCGAGCCACCCCACTGCCACGCGACGAGCGGCGCGCCGCGCTGATCGCGGCGACTGAGCCGCTGCTCGAGCAGTTCGGCCGCGAGGTGAGCACGCGGCAGATCGCCGATGCCGCCGGAGTCGCCGAAGGCACGATCTTCCGGGTCTTCGCCACGAAGGAGTCCTTGATCGACGCCGTGCTCGACGAGGTCTTCGATATCTCCCGGACATGCGACCAGCTCGCGCACCATTGACGAGTCGCTCGATCTGGAAGCTCGCATGATGCAGGCAGTGATGGTGCTCCAAGGGCGCCTCCGCCGAGTCTTCGCGCTCTTCCACGCTCTGCGGTTGCACCGCCGACCGCCCGAGAATCATGATGATTTCCGCCGGCGCCAACAGGAAGGACAACGAGCAACTCAACGCCGCCCTCGCTGCGCTGCTCAAGCCGGACGTCGACCGCCTGCGACTGGACCCGGGCGCCGCAGCCAGTGCGCTGCGCACGATCACCTTCTCCCTGACTCACCCGATCCTGAGCGAGCCGAAGCTCAGTGACCCGGCACGCATCGTCGACCTGGTGCTGCACGGCATTGCCAAACCCCAACTCGAGAAGCAGGCGCCATGCTGATCCGCATCCTGCGTACCTTCCTGGCTCCCTACCGGCGGCCGCTCGCCGCGGTGTTGGTGTTGAGCTTGGTCGGCACGATGGCGGCGCTCTACCTACCCAGCCTCAATGCCGCGATCATCGACGAGGGGATTGCCAAGGGCGATACCGACTTCATCTGGCGGACCGGCGGCATGATGCTCGCCGTCAGCCTGGTCCAGATCGGGTGCTCGATCGCGGGGGTCTACCTCGGCGCCAAAGTCGCGATGGCCTTCGGACGGGACGTCCGTGATGCGCTCTTCTCGCGTGTCCTGGCGTTCTCCTCCCGGGAGCTCAATCGGTTCGGCGCGCCGTCCCTGATCACCCGCAACACCAACGACGTGCAACAGGTGCAGATGCTCGTGATGCTGTCCGCCACCATGTTCATCGCCGCACCCATCACCATGATCGGCGGCGTGTTGATGGCCCTGCGGGAGGACGTCGGCCTGTCCTGGCTGGTTGCCGTGGCGGTGCCGTTGTTGGCCATCTCCGTCGGCGTGGTGGTGGTCCGCATGCGGCCCTTGTTCCGGCTGATGCAAACGCGGATCGACGTGATCAACCGGGTGTTGCGGGAACAGATCACCGGGATTCGGGTGGTCCGGGCCTTCGTTCGCGAACCGTACGAGACGGAGCGCTTCGCTCGAGCCAGCGGTGACGTGACCGAGACCGCAACGGCGGTGGGCCGGCTGATGGCTTCCATCTTCCCGATCGTGATGTTCATCCTGAACGCTTCCAGCGTGGCGGTGCTGTGGTTCGGCGCTCGGCGGGTGGACAGCGGCGCGATGCAGATCGGGTCGATGACGGCCTTCCTGACCTATCTGGTGCAGATCTTGATGTCGGTGATGATGGCTACCTTCCTGCTGATGCTCGCCCCCCGAGCCGCGGTCTGCGCCGATCGGATTACCGAGGTGCTGGACACCCACTCCACCGTCGTGCTGCCGGAGGACCCGGTGACCGCTCTTCCCGAGTCGTCGGTGGTCCGCTTCCGGGACGCGGAGTTCACGTATCCGGGGGCCGATGCGCCCGTCCTCTCCTCCATCACCTTCACCGCCGAGCCGGGCCAGACCACCGCCATCATCGGGTCGACGGGTGCCGGGAAGTCCACCCTGATCTCATTGATTCCCCGACTGTTCGACGTGACCGGTGGCTCGGTGCAGGTGGACGGCGTCGAGGTACGGGACATGGATGCCGACCTGCTCTGGAGCCGGATCGGGCTGGTCCCGCAAAAGGCGTTCCTGTTCTCCGGGACGGTTGCCAGCAACCTGCGTTACGGCAACCCCGACGCTACCGACGAGGAGCTGTGGCACGCCTTGCGCGTAGCCCAGGCCGAGGACTTCGTCCTCCAGATGCCCGGCCAACTCGAGGCGTCGATCTCTCAAGGCGGGACCAACCTGTCGGGCGGTCAGCGGCAGCGACTCTCCATCGCTCGAGCCCTGGTCAAGAAGCCGGAGATCTACGTCTTCGACGACTCCTTCTCCGCGCTGGACGTGACCACCGACGCACGGCTGCGGGCTGCGTTGAAACGTCAGACCCGAGGGTCAGCGGTGATCATCGTCGGCCAGCGGGTCGCGACGATCGCCGACGCCGACAAGATCGTGGTCTTGGAGGACGGCAGGATCGTCGGCTGCGGAACCCACGATGAGCTGCTGGACAGCTGTCCGACGTATCTGGAGATCGTCGACTCCCAGCTGAGCGCAGAGGAGGCGGCCGCGTGAGCACCAACGGACAGGAAGGGCGTCGACCGACCCAGCCGCGGTCTGCGCTGCCCAGCCCGAACGGGTCGGACCCCCAGCCTGGCCAGCCGGCCGCGCGGAAGGCGCCTGAGCGACCGAAGTATGCCCCCACCGGCGGCGGGCCGCGGATGTTCGGCGGCCCTCGGCCAGTGGAGAAGTCGATCAGCTTCGGCCCGTCGATGCGGCGGCTGCTCGGCCAGCTGGCCCCGGAGCGAATGATCCTGCTGGGCTCCATCGTGCTGGCCGTGACCGGCATCGCGATGAGCGTCGTCGGTCCCAAGATCCTGGGCTGGGCCACCGACGTGATCTTCACCGGCGTGATCGGGCAGAGCCTGCCTGCCGGTGCGACCAAGCAGCAGGTGGTCGAGTCCCTTCGCGCCCAGGGCAATGACAGCTACGCCGACATGATCGACCGGCTGAACGTCGTGCCCGGTCAGGGGATCGACTTCACGCTGCTGGGCAACTATCTGCTGCTGGCGCTCGCCCTCTATCTGGTGTCCAGCCTGTTCCTGTGGTGGCAGGGCTACCTGCTCAACGGCGCGGTGCAGCGTTCGATCTTCGCCTTGCGGAACGAAATCGAGGCCAAGATCAACCGGCTGCCGCTGAGCTACTTCGACAAGCACACCCGTGGCGAACTCCTGAGCCGGGTGACCAACGACATCGACAACATCTCCCAAGCGCTCCAGCAGACCCTGAGCCAGCTCCTGACGTCGCTGCTCACGGTGATCGGGGTGACGGTGATGATGTTCATCGTCTCGCCGACCCTGGCCCTGATCGCTCTGGTGACGATCCCGGTCTCGATCCTGGTGACCAGCGTGATCGGCAAGCGTTCTCAGAAGCTCTTCGTTTCTCAGTGGAAGGCGACCGGCGAACTCAACGGCCACGTTGAAGAGGCATTCACGGGTCAGTCCCTGGTGAAGGTCTACGGAAGGTCCCGCGAGGTCGAGGAGGTCTTCGCCGAGCGAAACCAGTCGGTGTATCAGGCCAGCTTCGGCGCGCAGTTCGTCTCCGGCCTCATCATGCCGATGATGTTCTTCATCGGAAACCTCAACTACGTGCTGATCGCCGTGGTGGGGGGTCTGCGGGTGGCGAGCGGCACCATGAATCTCGGTGACGTCCAAGCCTTCATCCAGTACTCCCGGATGTTCACCCAGCCGCTGACTCAGGTCGCCTCGATGGCCAACCTGCTGCAGTCCGGGGTGGCTTCCGCCGAGCGGGTCTTCGAGGTCCTGGATGTGGAGGAGGAGTCGGCCGAGCCCACCGGCACGCTCACCCCGACCCGAGGCCGGGTCGAGTTCGAGCACGTGTCCTTCTCATATGAAAGGTGGGCGACCGAAGCGGACGAACCCCAAGACAACGAGCCGTTGATCTCGGACTTGTCACTTGGTCGCCGAACCGGGCCAGACGGTGGCCATTGTCGGACCGACGGGCGCCGGCAAGACGACCCTGGTGAACCTGATCATGAGGTTCTACGAGCTGGACGGAGGCCGGATCACCCTCGACGGCACGGACATCGCCTCGGTGCCTCGGGCACAGCTGCGATCGCAGATCGGCATGGTGCTGCAGGACGCCTGGCTGTTCCACGGCACGATCCGGGAGAACATCGCCTACGGGCGGCCCGGCGCCAGCGAGCAGGACATTCACGCGGCCGCGGAGGCCACCTACGTGGATCGCTTCGTGCACTCCCTTCCCGACGGCTACGACACCGTGATCGACGAGGAGGGCAGCAACGTCAGCGCCGGCGAGAAGCAGCTGATCACCATCGCCCGCGCCTTCCTCGCCGACCCGGCTTTGTTGATCTTGGATGAGGCAACCAGCTCGGTGGACACTCGGACCGAGGTGTTGGTGCAGCGCGCGATGTCGGCTCTGCGATCGGACCGGACCAGCTTCGTCATCGCGCACCGGCTGTCGACCATCAGGGACGCCGACGTGATCTTGGTGATGGAAGCCGGTCAGATCGTCGAGCAAGGGACGCACCACGAGCTGCTCGAGGCCCGCGGCCACTACTTCGACCTCTACAACTCCCAGTTCGCCGGCGCGATAGAGGACCTGACGACCGTGTGATCCGGCTGAGGCTGGCGGTGAGCCCGGCGTCGGGCACCCTCGCCAGATCAGTGCGCGAACGGCTGAGACCGTCATGCGTCGAGACGAGTGATGAGGTTGTCCAGGGCGCGGTGGTCCAAGCCCATCCCGGGGAAGCCGGCCAGGGTGCTCATCGGCATGCTGCCGACCACCGAGATGAACTCCGGGTCCTTGACCAAGGGGGTGTCGGCGTGTTCGCTCTCGAGCAGGGCGCGACCCTTCTCGTCGGCCAACCATTCGTGCAAGGTCGAGTCCTTCGTCAGCGGCAGCGCGAGCCCCGGCGCGTCGAGGGTGATCGTGTGTGTCTCGGCGAGATCCCGGGATGACGAGCCCGACCGCGATCTCGAAATCGCCGGCTTCGACTACCCAGCGACCATGCAACACCGACCAGAAGGCGAACGAGCGCTCGTCCAGCTGGACGGTCACCTGCCGGCTCTCGCCGGGCTCCAAGGAGACCTTGGCGAAGGCCTTCAGTTCGCGTACGGGCCGGGCCACCGAGCTCTCCACGTCGCGGACGTAGACCTGGACGACCTCGGCGCCGGCTACCGCCCCGGTGTTGGTGACCGAGACCCCGACCGTCACCGCAAGATCGCCGCCCTGCACCGAGCCGTTGACCACGACATAGAGCCTGGAGATCTCGAACGTCGTGTACGACAGACCGAAGCCGAACGGGTAGCTGACCGCCTGGTCCAGCCGGTCGTACGCGCGGTAGCCGATGAAGATGCCCTCGCCGTAGCGGACGATCTGGGAGTCACCGGGGAAGTTCAGATAGGACGGGTTGTCCTCCAACCGAACGGGAATGGTTTCGGCGAGCTTGCCGGACGGGTTGGCCGCGCCCAAGAGCAGGTCCGCCACCGCCCCACCCGCGGCCTGCCCGGACAGCCAGCACTCCAAGATCGCGGACACCCTGTCCTGCCAAGTGGACAGCCGTACGGCAGACCCGTTCGCCAAGCACCACGATCAGCCGGTCGTGCACATCCGCCAATGCCTCGATCAACTGCACCTGGTTGGCCGGCAGATCCATGTGCGTACGGTCGAAACCCTCGGATTCGTAGTCGGACGGCAAGCCGAGGAAGACGACGACGTCAGCAGCGCCGCGGGCCAGCTCGACCGCCTCCCGAGCCAGCTCGGCGTCGCTCTCGGTGGTGCCCACGCCGAAACCGGCGGCGAAATCCACCTGCACCTGGTCGCCGACTGCCGCCCGCAGCTCATCGAGCGGCACGTCGACCTGGGTCGGGTTGACCTGCGAGCTACCCGCTCCCTGGTAGCGGGGTGTGCGGGCGAATTCACCGATCACCGCGATCCGGCTGCCCGGCGTCGGCCGCAGCGGGAGCACGCCGCTGTCGTTCTTCAGCAGCACCGCCGATTCGAGGGCCGCCCGGCGGGCCAGCGCGTGGTGCTCCTCGGCGGCGAACGAGGTGCGGTTCGCCAACGCCGGCTGTGAGCGCTCGACCAGCCGAAGGATCCGGCGCACCGACTCGTCCAACACCGACTCGTCCAGCTCGCCGCTGCGGACCGCCGCCACCACCGCCGCGTCGCTGACCCCAAGGTTGGGCGGCATCTCCAGATCCAGACCGCCACGCAATGCGGCTACCCGATCATGGACCGCGCCCCAGTCGGAGACCACCACGCCATCGAAGCCCCACTCAGCACGCAGCACCTCGGTCAGCAGCCAGCGGTGCTCCGAGCAGTAGATCCCGTTCAGCTTGTTGTAGGCGCACATCACCGTCCAGGGCTGCGCATTCTTCACCACCCGCTCGAACGCGGGGAGGTAGATTTCGCGCAGCGTCCGTTCGTCGACTTCCGCGCTGACCCGTAGCCGGTCGTCCTCCTGGTTGTTCGCCGCGTAGTGCTTGACCGAGGTGCCGACGCCCTGGCTCTGCAAGCCCTGCACCATGGCGACGGCGAGCTCACCGGAGTGCCATGGGTCCTCGGAGACGTACTCGAAGTTGCGGCCGCACAGCGGCGAGCGCTTCATGTTGATGCCTGGGCCAAGCACGACCGAGACGCCGATGGCCGCCGCCTCCCGGCCCAGGGCCTCCCCGACCCTGCGGAAGAGATCGGCATTCCAGGACGAGCCGAGGGCTGACGCGGTCGGGAAGCAGGTTGCCGGCACGCTGGTCGAAAGGCCCAGATGGTCCGCCTCGTGCAGCTGGGTGCGCAGCCCGTGCGGCCCGTCCGACACCATGATCCGCGGAATGCCGAGCCGCTCGACTGCCGCGGTGTGCCAGAAGTCCGACCCGATCACCAGCGATGCCTTCTCTTCCAGGGTCAGCTGGGCAACAAGCGCGGTCAGGTTGGACGGCAGGTCCGGCATGGCGTACTCCTCGTCGAGTCTGGGGCGGTGGATCCTTGTTTAGCACTGCGCAGCCAGGGCCGAACCTCCGGGCGCCATCGCCGAGTCATTGTCCTCCGGGCCGCGGCCGCGCAGGATGGGATCATGACAACCAGCCCGGCGGTGGAGGCCGAGGCGGGCTTCGCGCCAACCGCGGATCGGTCAACCCGCTGGTGGGCTCGGCTGGCCGGAGCGGTGGCTGGACTGATCGGGCTGGCCGTGGCGGACCTGACCGCCTGGCTCATGGCTCCGACCAGTTCGGTCGTGCCGGCGGTCGGTGAGCTGATCATCGGGCTGCTACCGGCGAGCCTGGTGAACTGGGGAAAGGACACCCTGGGCACCGCCGACAAGCCGGTCCTGCTGATCATGATCTTCGCCGGCGTGCTGGTTATCGCCGGCCTGGCCGGCCAGCTCGAGCTTCGCCGACCGTACGGCGGGGTGACCATCTTCGTCGGGTTGGCGGTGATTGCGGTGGTCGCCCTGGCGGCCGCGGCCGACGTGCAGGTTCGCGGCTACCTGACGGTGCTGATCGGTCTGTTCCTCGGCTACCTGGCCCTGCACATCATGATCAACCGGTTGCGCGAGTGGCGGGTGAAAAGCGCGGGGCAAGGGGTCGCCGCCGGATACGCGGAATCGACCGCCCGCCGGCGGTTCCTCGGGCTCACCCTGCTGCTCGGCGCGGCCGCCACGATCACCGCCATCGCCTCTCGCGTCCTGCTCAACGCCGCGGGCGCGGTGTCGGAGGCGCGCTCTCGATTCCCCCTGCCGCGGGCGGCGAAAACTGCCGAACCGGTACCCGCCGGGGCAGATCTTGACGTGAGTGGGCTGACGCCGTACCAGACTCCCAATGACGACTTCTACCGCATCGACACGGCCCTGCAGATTCCCTTGATCGATCCCGCCGACTGGAGCCTCACCATCACCGGGATGGTGGAGAACGAGATCACGATCAGCTACGCCGACCTGATGGCGAAGCCACTGGTCGAGCACTACACCACGTTGACCTGTGTCTCCAACGAGGTCGGCGGCGATCTGGCCGGGAATGCGCTGTGGCTGGGCTATCCGATCCGGCAGCTGCTCGCCGAGGCAAAACCGCGTCCCGGCGCCGACATGGTGCTGTCCACCAGTGACGACGGCTGGACGGCTGGCACACCGCTGGCCGCGTTGACCGATCGGGACCGGGAAGCGCTGCTGGCCATCGGCATGAATGGCGAGCCACTGCCGATCGACCATGGTTTCCCGGTCCGGATGGTCGTGCCCGGCCTCTACGGCTACGTGTCGGCGACCAAGTGGGTTCGGTCGCTGAAGGTGACCACGTTCGATCAGGACGAGGGCTACTGGACGCCCCTCGGTTGGGCGGCTCGTGGCCCGATCAAGATCGCGTCGAGGATCGATGTGCCGCGGCGCTCCGTCCAGGCGGGCACCGTGGTCGTCGCCGGCGTCGCGTGGGCACAGCACGTCGGTATCGGCGGCGTGCAAGTGCAGGTCGACGGGGGCGAGTGGCAGCCGGCAGAGCTCGCCGAGACCACCGGCCCTGACACGTGGCGGCAGTGGAGGTTCTCGTGGCCGGCCACCGAAGGCACACATGAGCTCGCGGTCCGGGCCACCGACGCCAAAGGCAACGTGCAAACGGCCGACGAAGCACCTCCCGCTCCCGATGGGGCGACCGGCTATCACAAGATCAAGGTCAAGGTCCGCTAGTCGGCAGAGCGTGCCCGCACGGCTGGGAGTGTGCACTAAGTTCTACTGGTGCGAATCGCGGTGACCCGGGAGTCCGTACCGGGTGAGGCGCGAGTCGCCCTGGTGCCGGAGTTGGTCGGCAAGCTTCGTACCGCCGGTTACGAGGTCGTCGTGCAGACCGGTGCGGGCGCGAGAGCCTTGTTCCCCGATGAGGCCTACCGGTCGGCCGGCGCGTCCGTGACTCCGAACCCACTCGAGGACGCCGCACTGGTGCTCAGCGTCCAGCCGCTGGAGAGTGAGATCTGCGAGGTGCTGCGGCCCGGAACCACGACGCTCTCCTTCTTCCCACATGGCCCGTCGAGCGCGGAAACCGAAGCCCGCCGGACCGGTCAGCTGACGACCTTCGGCATGGAGTACGTCCCGAGGATCTCCCGGGCCCAGTCGATGGATGCGTTGAGCTCGCAGGCACTGGTCGCTGGCTACCGAGGCGCGATCGTGGCGGCCAGCCGGTTGCGACAGTTTCTCCCGCTGAACATGACCGCGGCTGGGACGGTGCCTCCGGCGCAGGTGCTGGTGCTCGGCGCCGGCGTCGCGGGGCTGCAGGCCATTGCCACCTGCAAGCGGCTCGGAGCGGTGGTCAAGGGCTACGACGTGCGCGTGGCCGCGGCGGAGGAAATCCGCTCGATGGGTGCGATCGCCATCGACCTCGACCTGCCCAGCCTGGAGGGCGCCGGCGGCTACGCGCGCGAGATGACCGAGGAGCGGGCCGTCCGGCAGCGCACACTGCTGGCTCCGCATGTGGCCGCCGCCGATGCCTTGATCACCACTGCGGCAGTACCCGGCCGGCAGGCACCGCTGCTGGTCACGGCCGACATGGTCGCAGCCATGAAGCCTGGGTCGGTCGTCATCGACCTTGCCGCCGAATCTGGCGGAAACGTCGAGGGCGCAGCCCCGGGCAACGTGGCACAGGTTGCGTGCGCATCGGGCGCCGGCAGCGTCCTCTTGTGGGGCGGAGCCAACGTACCCAGCCAGATGCCGGCTCCGGCCAGCCGGCTCTATGCCTCCAACGTGGTGAACGTGATCATGTTGATGACCCGCGACGAGGCCTTTCAGCCAGACTTCGACGACGAGATCGTGTCCAGCATGTGCCTGACCCACGCCGGCAGAGTGCTTCGGCGATGATCATCGACTCAGCAGATGTCGATCGAGGAGTGATACGGCGTGAGTGATCCGCTCATCTGGCTGACCTTTTTCGTGCTGGCCGCGTTCGTCGGCGTGGAGGTGATCTCGAAGGTCTCGTCCATCCTGCACACCCCGCTGATGTCCGGCGCGAACGCGATCCATGGCGTGATCTTGGTGGGAGCCATGCTGGTCGCCGGTACCGCCGACTCGACGGGCGAGCTGATCATGGCCCTGCTGGCCGTGGTCCTGGCGTCGATCAACATGGTCGGCGGTTTCGTGGTGACCGACCGGATGCTGATCATGTTCTCGCACCGGCGTCGAGCCGTGGAGGGGGCCAAACGACCGGAGCTGGAACGGTGATCCCGGTCTGGGCGCAGCTGGCCTACCTGCTGGCGGCCGTCTGCTTCATCGTGGCGCTGAAGGGATTGTCCTCGCCGAGGACAGCCCGGCGAGGGAACCTGATCGGTGCCGCCGGAGCGCTCATCGCATGCGTCACCGTAGTCGCCAGCTCCGACTTCGATCACCTGGTGGCCATTCTGGCTGCTGTGGCCATCGGAGCCGCCGTCGGCACCATCGGTGCCTATCGGGTCCAGATGACCCAGATGCCCCAGATGGTCGCGCTGTTCAACGGCGTGGGCGGTGGCGCCGCGGCGATCGTCGCCCTGCTGGAGCTCAGCCAGCTCGAACGGCCGGGCGGCGGAGGGGCCGTGGAGCTGCTCGCCGCGGCCTTCACGATCCTCGTCGGCTCCGTCAGTTTCGCCGGCTCGATCATCACGTTCTTGAAGCTTCAAGAACTGATGACCACCCGGCCGATCACCTTCCCGGGCTATCCGATCTTGTACGGTCTGGGGCTACTCGCGGCAGTCGGCCTGGGAGTTCTGGCCGTTCTCTCCGCGTCGATCCCGCTGGGCCTCCTCGCTCCGTCGATCCCGCTGGGCCTCGGGCTCGTCGTCGTCGGCGCCGGCCTCGGTGTATTGCTGGTGCTGCCGGTCGGCGGAGCCGACGTCCCGATCGTCATCTCGCTTCTCAACGCGTTCACCGGCCTGGCCGTCGCCGCCAGCGGCTACCTGCTGCAGAACACGCTGCTGCTGGTGGCCGGCACCCTGGTCGGGGCGGCCGGCACGCTGCTCACCATGCTGATGGCGACCGCGATGGGCCGGTCGCTGTTCAGCACGCTCTTCGGCGCGCTGCGCGGTGGTTCCAGCCTCGGATCCACCACGGTCAGCAACCGGCCGGTGCGCTCGACCACGCCCGCCGACGCGGCGATCCTGCTGGCCTACGCCGAGCGGGTGATCATCGTGCCGGGCTACGGCCTCGCGGTGGCACAGGCGCAGCACACCCTGCGGCAGCTGGTCGACGTGTTGCTCGATCGCGGCACCAAGGTCGACTACGCGATCCATCCCGTGGCCGGCCGGATGCCCGGTCACATGAATGTGCTGCTGGCCGAGGCTCAGGTGCCCTACGAGCAGCTCAAGGAGATGGACGAGATCAACCCGGATTTCAAGCAGGCCGACGTCGTGCTGGTGGTCGGCGCCAACGACGTGGTCAACCCCGCCGCAGAGACCACGCCCGGGGCGCCGATCTACGGGATGCCGATCCTGCACGCCAACCAGGCTCGGCAGGTGATCTTCCTCAAGCGGTCGATGCGGCCAGGCTTCGCCGGTATCGAGAACGAGCTGCTCTACGAGCCGACCACCACGTTGCTCTTCGGCGACGCGAAGGACAGCATGTCGAAGCTGCTGACCGAGGTCAAGGCTGTGTAGCGAGCCAGTCCGCGAACCGCCGTTGCCACCGGTCACCACCACGGCCACGACCCCAACCTATGAGGCTGCATAGGGTGAGCTGCGTGCGGATAGCCACCTGGAACGTCAACTCCATCGGTGCCCGGTTGCCTCGGCTGCTGGACTGGTTGGAGCGGACCGCGCCGGACGTGGCGGCTCTGCAGGAGACGAAATGCGCCGACACCGCGTTCCCCTACGAAGAGCTGGAGCGCCTCGGCTATTCGGCGATGCACGTTGGCGACGGCCGCTGGAACGGCGTGGCCATCGTGGCCAAGGGCGGACTGACCCCGCTCAGCAGCGCACTGCCCGGGTCGACTGAAGCCCGCTACGCCAATGCGCTCTGTCACCCCGTCGGCGGCGGCCGCCCGCTGCAGGTGATCAGCGTGTACGTGCCGAACGGCCGCACGATCGACGACGCACAATATCCGTACAAGCTGGACTGGCTGGCCGCCCTGCGGCGGACGCTGGACGACGCCGATCCGGGTGACCCCCTGGTGGTGATGGGCGACTTCAATGTCGCACTGTCCGACGAGGATGTCTGGGACATCCGTTCCTTCCGGGGCTCCACCCACGTCACCGAACCCGAGCGCGCCGGCGTGCGCGCACTGCTCGACTGGGGACTGACCGACGTCCGGGCCCGGCCGGGCAAGAACGACCGGCCCTTCACCTATTGGGACTACCGCGCCGGAATGTTCCCGAAGGACATGGGGATGCGGATCGACTACGTGCTGGCGAGCCGACCGGTGACCATCCTCGACGCGTACGTCGACCGCGAGGCCCGCAAGGGCAAGCATCCCTCCGACCATGCGCCGATCGTGGTGGACATCGAACTGCAAGGGATGGAACCTGAAGCATGAACAACGACGACGCCCCGATTCCCGATTCGATGCAGGCCGTGGTTTGTCACGGGCCGGGCGACTACCAGCTCGAGGAAGTAGCCGTGCCCAGGCCAGGACCGGGTGAGGTCCTGGTCAAGGTGGAGGCGGTGGGCATCTGCGCCAGCGACCTCAAGTGCTATCACGGGGCGGCGAAGTTCTGGGGCGACGAGAATCGTCCGGCCTATGCCGAGACCGAGGTCATTCCGGGCCACGAGTTCGTCGGAACCGTTGTCGAGCTGGACGATGCGGCCGCCGGGCACTGGAACATCGCCGTGGACGATCGCGTGGTCAGCGAGCAGATCGTGCCCTGTTGGAAGTGCCGCTACTGCCGCGACGGCCACTACTGGATGTGCGCACCGCACGATATCTACGGCTTCAAGCGCCGTACCCCCGGAGCCATGGCGGAATACATGATCTACTCGCGGGACGCGCTGGTGCACAAGGTCTCAGCCGATTTGGCGCCGGCTCACGCCGCCTTCGCCGAACCACTGTCCTGTGCCCTGCACGCTGTCGAGCGGGCCGGCATCACGTTCGACGACGTGGTCGTCGTGGCTGGCTGCGGACCGATCGGCCTTGGCATGGTCGCCGGATCGACGGCCAAGAATCCTCGGCTGGTGGTGGCGCTGGACCTGGCTCAGGACAAGCTGGCCGTCGCCAAGGCCTGCGGCGCCGACGTCACCATCGACATCGCGGCCGAGGACCCGGTCGCCCGAGTGAGGGAGCTGACGAATGGCGACGGAGCGGATGTCTACCTGGAAGGAACCGGTCATCCCGCCGCGGTCAAGCAGGGGCTCAATCTGCTGCGCAAGCTCGGCACCTACGTCGAGTACGGCGTCTTCGGCAGTGATGTGACAGTGGACTGGTCGATCATCAGCGACGACAAGGAGCTGGACGTCCGGGGCGCCCATCTCGGCCCTCACTGCTGGCCTGCCGCCATCCGGATGCTCGAATCGGGTCGCCTGCCCATGGACCGGATCTGCACCCACCAACTCCCCCTCGCGGCCTTCCAGCAGGGACTCGATCTCGTGTCCAGCGGTCAGGAGTCGATCAAGGTCACGCTCATTCCGTGAGCCGCGGTTCCGCCGACGGTTGGTGAGCCCTCTTTGGCGGTACGGCACAATCGGGGAGTGATCGAGTACCGGACGCCCGCGGAGATCGAGCAGATGCGGCCTGCGGGGCGGTTCGTGGCCGAGGTGCTGACGGCGCTGAAGGCCCAGGTGGCGGTCGGCGTCAACCTGCTCGAGCTCGATGAAGCGGCCCACCGGCTGATCAAGGACCGGGGTGCGGAATCGTGCTATATCGACTACCACCCCTCGTTCGGGGCCAGCCCGTTCGGCAAGGTGCTGTGCACATCAGTGAACGACGCGGTGCTGCACGGCCTCCCGCACGACTACGTCATCGCCGACGGTGACCTCGTCAGCCTGGACTTCGCCGCCAGCGTCGACGGCTGGGTGGCTGACTCGGCGGTGAGTGTGATTGCCGGGTCGCCGCGAGACCAAGACCAGCGACTGATCGCGACGACCGAGACCGCGCTCAGCGCCGGCATCGAGGCCGCTCAGCCGGGTAACAAGATCGGTGACATCTCGTTCGCGATCGCCCGAGTCGCCACCCAGGCCGGCTACAAGATCAACACCGAGTTCGGCGGCCACGGGGTCGGCCGGACCATGCACGGCGACCCGCATGTGCCCAACAATGGACGCCGTGGACGTGGTCTGCCGCTGCGCCCCGGGCTGGTGATCGCGATCGAGCCCTGGTTCCTTCAGGGCACCGACAAGATCTACACCGACGCAGACGGCTGGACGCTGCGCAGCCGGGACGGCTCCCGGGGGGCCCATTCCGAGCACACCATCGCCATCACCGAGAACGGTCCCCTGGTCCTGACCACGCGCGACTGACCGCGCGAGCGCGGCTAGGTATACCGCGCGAGCGTCGGAAAGGCCGCCGCCGGGGAGTGCAGGAGGGCGGAGGTGACACGCTTCTCGTCACCGTCCGACCGACGAACGACCCGGCCTTGAGGCGGCCGGCGCGAGCGCGGACTAGCTGTAGACGATCACCTTGTCGCCGACCCGAACCTGGCTGTACAGCGAGGTGATGCCGTTCAAGTTACGGACATTGACACAACCGTGCGAGGCACCCGCATAGCCCCGCGCCGCAAAGTCGGCCGAGTAGTGCACGGCCTGCCCGCCGCTGAAGAACATCGCATACGGCATGGGAGTGTGGTAGATCGTCGACACGTGCTCCCGTGACTTCCAGCCGATCGAGAATGCCCCCTCCCGGGTCGGCGTCTCGTACGCGCCGAACCGCACATCCAGCCGCATCTGCGGCGTCCCGTCGATCACCCAGACCAGGCTGTTGGTCCGCTTGCTGATGCACAGCGCGCGACCGGTCAGGCATCGCGCGTCAAGACTCGATCCCATCGGTCTGGAGACGACGTTGTTCAGCTCGTCCGAGGTCGGGGTCCGCGTCATGCCGACGAGGCGATCCCAGGTCCGCTGATCGACCTGCCCGGTGATCGGAAGTCCGCGGCGGCCCTGGAAGCCGGCGACCGATGTGGCGGTGGCGGAGCCGTAGTCCCCGCTCACTTTGCCCTCGTACCAGCCGATCTGTCGCAGTCGCACCTGAAGCTCGCGCACCCGATCGCCAGAGGACCCCAACTTCATGAGGGCGGGACCCGCCGTCAGCTTGTTGTTGAGCTCATCGGCGGTCGGCTTGCGAGTCATCGCGACCAGCCGCGCCCAGGTGGCCGAATCCACAGCCCCGGTCGCCTCGAGCTGGCGCTTGGCCTGGAAGCCTCGTACCGCCTCGACCGTGGTCTGGCCGTAGTTGCCGGTGATGGCGCCGGGGAACCAGGCCAGCTGGTGCAGCCGATGCTGGAGTTCACGCACCTTGGTTCCGGTGTCGCCCTCGGACAGCAGGACCACGGGCTCGGCCTTTTCAGTCTTCTCGGATTTCTTCGCTGTGGGCGTGTCTGTCGGCTGCGCGGTCGCCGTGGGCGTCTGGCTGGAGCTCGGGCTGGAGCTCGGACTCGCTCCGGTGGCGCTCGGACTCGGTTCGGGCGTGACGGCGGCGGGCTTCGCCGCAACGCCGAACAGGTCGACCGGCTGGCACGCCGTCATGGCCAGCACGGCGCCAGCCACCAGCACCGCGAGCCCAATCGGCCTGGTCGCATGCACGGCTCGTCTCCTCCGCAGCCTCATCTGGGTTGACCGCGCCAGTGCGG
Source organism: uncultured Actinomycetota bacterium (assembly GCA_963808495.1). GTDB lineage: Bacteria > Actinomycetota > Actinomycetes > Propionibacteriales > Propionibacteriaceae > Microlunatus. Next base: position 150,371 of record CAWEGC010000019.1, on the reverse strand, counting down.
TCGGAGATTGCCCAGCGGCGCACATGGCATGCCCTGAGGCTAATGCCGCCCACCGGCAATTCCCCAGGCTTGGACGGGCGGCTTCCAAAGCGTTATGGCCGGCGGCGCCGGAGCGTCACGAATTGGTAAACGCGGCGGCGGCGCCGACTGTCCATGCTTGCACTCGGTTGGCGATCGGGATTGATTCCAGCGCGCCGGCAGGCGTGACCTCGTACAGCTCCGGATAGCGGCCCAACTCGGCCAGTGCCTCCAGGACTCCATCCCGGATCCGGTCGGCGACCTCCTGCTCACCGTAGGCCCGCAGCCCCAGCCAGCCGATCCAGTTGTCGAACGGCCAGATCCCGCCCCGATGGTAGGCAGAGCTGGCGAATCGTGGGTCCTCGGACGATAACGTCCGGAGGCCATACGGGGTCAGGATGTCCGACTGGCCCAACCGGGCAACGGCGGCGGCGGCCGCATCGTCGGTCAGCGCTCGAGCCCAGAGCAGCCAGCCCAGCTGAGAACCGGCGCCGGTGACCTGCCGGTCATTGCCGTCGACCGCCATGACGTTCGGGGTGAACGCCGCATTGACTTCGGCGCGCAACGCCTCCAGCTGCTGCTGCCAGTGTTCTGCTCGAGCCGGATCCAACGTGCGAAGGGCTTGCAGCGCGGCGACGGCGACGGCCTGAGAATCGGCGTCGGCCAGCGGAGGCGGAGGCAGCGTTCCACGCTCGGTCACGATGCCGTTGCCGTGCTCGGGGTGTGCGCCTGCGTCCCGCCATCCCTGCTGGGCCAGCCCCCCGGGGTGCTGACGTGGCCCGCACCGGACGAATCCCCGGCCGGCGGCAAGGGCGGACTCCAGCCAACGGCCGGCCGCCTCCCGGTTGGCCGAGAGTTCCTGCTGCAACTTCGGCATCCCCGGTGGCCGCCAGCACCACGAGGAACCACGAGGTCGCGTCCGACGTGCCGTAGTAGCGAATCTCGCCGTCGCGTACCGGCCAGCCGGCGTCGACCATCCAGCCCGGCGCCACCGGGCGGTACTCATGGATGATCTTGCCTGGTTGTTCGTCGATCTCCGGGTCATCGGAGGTTCCTTGCCGGGTCGCGAGGCCGCGCAGGGTCGCGGCGGCGATCTCGGGGCGACTATCCAGCATCTGCAGCGCGAAGATCAGCGAGTCGCGACCGAAGAGCGCATGAAATCTGCCCGGATCCCCCTCTTCGACCGAATCCATGGACGCGTACGCCCAGCCCTCCGGTGAGAGGAGGTCGTCGATCACATCCTCGGTCGGCGCCACCGAGACACTGGTCATTCCTTGTCGTCTTCCGATTCGTCGAGCAGCCCCTCGGACTTGGCTCGGGCCACAAGTTCCCGCACGTTCTCGATCCGTCCGCAGTCGGCGTCGATCTGGGCATTGCGCTCGGTGACGAATGCGTCTCCCAGCTTGACCCGGGTCGCCTCGGACACCTCGGTGCGCGCCGGGTTGAGGATGGTCAGCTCTTCCTCAGCGAGATGGTGGTTGACCAGGCGGGAAAGCTCCTCCACGGCGTCGTCGAAGGCCTGGGTGTCGGTGCCCTTGAGCTCGAGGACGGTGAGCAGCGCCTCGTTTCCCTCGGCGTGCTCCTCTTCACCATGCTGTTTCTCGTGGTCGTCGATCGCCCGCTCTTTGCGGAGGCTGGGATAGACGTACTTCTCTTCGGCCTCGGCGTGCGCCACATGCAGCGCCGAAAACGCCTGCCGAACGGCATCCCGGTCCGAGCTGCTGTCTCGCAGCTGACGGAGCAGAGCCTCGAATCGGCGATGATCATCAAGGATCAGTTCGATCACATCACCCGAAACCGGCCGACCAAGATCAAGAGGAGTGGCAGTCACGGCTCAACGTTATCGGCCCGCGGCCGGCAAGCGGTGCGAGGAAGCCGAACATGGTTACCGCGGCCACCCGGCCGCCGGCACGCTCACCTCGGTGAGCAGGACCTGCCCGGTTCGTCCTTCCCCCTCCATCGCATCCGGCCACTTCGCACCGACAACGAACAGGGTGCGGCCATCTGGACCGCCGAGCGTGCAGGCGAAGCACCCGCGGTCAGCCTCGACGGTTTGGAGTACCTCGCCGCCTTTGGCAACGCGCACGCAATGCCGGCCGGGCACACTGGCGTACCAGGCGGCATTCTCGGCATCGAGGCAAATGCCGTCCGGCGCGGCGTTTTCACCGAGTTCGGCCCACGCCTGCCCGCGGGCCAGGCTGCCGTCGGCCTGGATCTCGTATCCGGTGAGCTTGCCCGCGTACGACTCCGCCACCACCAGTGTCCGGTTGTCCTGCGACACAGCCATCCCGTTGGGGAAGGCGAGCCCGTCGGCGACCTGGCGCACTGAACCGTCGGGTGTGACCAGGGCGATCAGCCCAGGGGCGAACTCACCGCCCGGGAAATCGAAGCCGATGTTGTTGACGTAGATGTTCCCGCGACCGTCGACCACGATGTCGTTCCATGGCTTGGTCGACAGCGCACTGAGGTCGGCGTGCACCACCAGGTCGCCGTCGTCCTCCCGTCGCAGCAGCTGACTGTTGGATACGACCAGCAGCCGCCCGTCGGGTAGCCGGTCGATGCAGAACGGTATCGAGGCGACGTTGGCCACCACCTCGGCGCGTCCGTTGAGATCGACCGCGACTAGCTCCCCGGCGCCCCAGTCGGAGAAGAGCAGCCGGTCGTCGTGCCAGCGGGGCGACTCGACCAGCAGCCGGTTGTCGAGCAGCACCCGCAATCCGGTCACGGCCCCATGATCGCATCCGCAAGACCTTCCCGGAGCGAAAAGGTTCGTCACCCAGCTGCGGTCCAAAAAGCCGGGCACGAGGAGAGTGGGGCAGCATGACTCGGGTCCTGGAGGGGTTCGCCCGGCAGATCTCCGGCCGGGTGAGTGCTTGGGTGCTCATCGTCGTCGCAGTCCTCGGCAGCGCGGCGGCCATCGCTCTGAGCCCGGAGGGCCGCACGACCGACGCGCCGACCGCCGGCCTCCCTGACTCCGCGCAGTCGACCCAGGTCGCGGAGTTGCAGCAGCAGCTGCCGTCCGGACAGCTCAATCCGGCCGTGGTCGTCTACAGCCGACCAGGCGGGTTGTCGGAGGCTGATCTGGCGTTCATCGGCGCCCAAGCGGCGACACTGCGAACCGTTGCGTTGGACGGCCAGGTGACGCCGCCGCAACCGTCGCCGAACCGCGAAGCCGCATTGGTGGTGGTGCAGCTCTCCGGAACTGTGCCGGCGGAGGAGACGGTGGAGTCGGTCAAACAGATTCGTGAGATCGTCCAGGCGGACTTGCCGTCTGGTCTCACTGCGCAGGTCACCGGGGGCGCCGGCTTCACCGCCGATCTCAACCTGGCCTTCGAGGGCGCCGACTACCGACTGCTGCTGACCACAGCCATCGTGGTGGCGGTGCTGTTGTTGATCACTTACCGAAGCCCCATTCTCTGGCTGATCCCGCTGACCGTCGTCGTGCTGGCCGATCAACTGACCGCGACGTTGCTCAAGATCACCTCAGAGGTCACCGACCTGCCGTTCAACGCCTCGACCAGCGGAATCGTCTCTGTGCTGGTCTTCGGCGCGGGCACCGACTACGCGCTGCTGCTGATCGCCCGCTATCGAGAGGAGTTGCGGCGCGAGCGCACTCGGCGGGTCGCCATGCGACGGGCGTGGATGGGTGCCGCTCCGGCCATCGCGGCATCGAGTGCAACCGTGATCTTGGCGTTGCTCACCTTGCTGCTGGCGCAGAGCGGAAGCAGCCGGGCGATCGGAGTCGGCGGGGCGATCGGGATCCTGACGGCTCTGATCTTCGGGCTGCTGGTCCTGCCGGCGGCGCTCGTGGTCTGCCCACGTGGCATCTTCTGGCCGCTGGTGCCAAATGTCGATCCGCAGGACGCTCAGCGACACGGCGGTGGCCGCGCGTGGCGACGGATCGGCAACGCCACAGCACGCCGGCCCTGGCCGGTCATCCTCGGATCGGTGCTGCTGCTGGTCGGCCTGAGTACTGGTGTGCTGACCACAAGCTTCGGGCTCAGTCAGGCCGAAACGTTCCGGACCGATGCCGAGTCGGTCGACGGGTTGAAGACGATCTCCGCATCGTTCCCGGCCGGTGTGGTGTCCCCGGTCGTGATCATGACCAACCCGGCTGACGCCGAGGCGGTAGCGGCGCAGGCGGGAAGTGTCTCGGGCGTCGCGGCGGTCCGGCCCGGCGAGGCGATTCCTCAGCTCAGCGAGCTCAACGTCGTGATCACCGCCGAGCCGGACACACCGGAGAGCTACCAGACCATTCGCGACCTGCGGACGGCAGTCGTGTACGCCGACCCCGAAGCCCTCGTCGGCGGAGCCGTTGCCACCAATCTGGATGCCCGGGACGCCGCGATCCGCGATCTCAGGATCATCTCTCCGCTGATCCTGGTCGTCGTGCTGGTGGTGCTGATTGCCCTGCTACGCGCCCTGGTCGCACCTATCGTGTTGATCTTGACAGTGATCTTGAGCTTCTTCGCGGCGCTGGGTGCGGGCAGCTTCGCGTTCAGCTACGTCTTCGACTATCCGGGTCTGGACTACCAGGTGCCACTGTTCAGCTTCTTGTTCCTGGTGGCGTTGGGGGTCGACTACAACATCTTCCTGGTGTCCCGGGCGAAGGAGGAGACCGTGCACCGGGGCACCCGCCAGGGCATCATTCACGCCCTGGCCGTCACCGGCGGGGTCATCACCAGCGCGGGCATCCTGCTCGCCGCGGTGTTCACCGTTCTCGGCGTGCTGCCGGTGATCGTACTGACCGAGATCGGCATCATCGTCGGGTTGGGTGTGCTGCTCGACACGTTGTTGGTCCGTACGGTGCTGGTGCCGGCTTCGGTGCACGTGCTCGGCGACCGGTTCTGGGCACCGGGACGGCTGTCTCGGCCCCACGGCACACGCGCGGCCGCGTCAGAGCTGAGCGCGCATGATCACATTGCGCCGACGACGGAACCGCAGCCGCGCCGGGCCCTGCTCTGAGCTGGCGGGAAGGCGGATCAGCTCCGCGGCTTGTTGACCCTGTCGCGAACCTTGCTGAGGCCTTCTTTGATCTTGCGCTGGTTCTCCGGCTTGGAGAGTTCGCGCTGGGCGACCTGAAGGGCCTTCATGACCAGTGCGGTCTTCAACATACCTCTGATGCGGCTCACAATTCCTCCAGCTAGGTGGTCCACCCGCAAGGTTACCCAGCAGCGCCAGGTCGAGACACACTTGACCCGTGGCAGAACCGGTACCCCAGAGCGCCGTTCAGATAGCGGCGGCGGGGGTGCGGCTGGATGGAGACCTGGCCGTCCCCGGGCAGGCGCGCGGTGTGGTGGTTTTCGCGCACGGCAGCGGTAGCAGCCGGCACAGTCCCCGCAACCGCCGAGTTGCCGCAGCCTTCCAGCAGGCCGGCTACGCGACGCTGCTGATGGACCTGCTCACCGGACCGGAAGAGGACGTTGACGCGCGTACCCGAGAGCTGCGTTTCGACATTCCGCGACTCGCCACGCGGCTCACCGGCGCGGTCGACTGGCTCACGGCCCAGAACGATCTCGCGACCGTGCCCATCGCCCTCTTCGGAGCCAGCACCGGCGCGGCGGCGGCCCTGATGACCGCCGCCGAGCGGATTGACCGGGTGCGGCTGGTGATCTCCCGCGGTGGTCGGCCGGATCTCGCGGGCGGGGCGCTGGCCGGCGTCCGGGCACCCGTGCTGCTGATCGTCGGCAGCAACGATCGGGAGGTGCACCAGCTCAACGTCGAGGCAGCCGGCAAGATGAACGTGCACGCGGACATCGTCATCATCCCGGGCGCCAGCCATCTCTTCGAAGAACCGGGCGCGCTCGACGCAGTCATCGATACTGCGATTGGCGCCCTACGGCAACACCTGTCCTGATCTAGGCCTGCATGTCGATGAACCGCGAGTAGTGGCCCTGGAAGGCGACGGTGATCATCTTCGTCGGGCCGTTGCGATGTTTCGCCACGTCGAAATCGGCTTCGCCCGCGCGCTCGGAGTCCTTGTCGTACATGTCGGGACGGTTCAGCAACAAGACGATGTCCGCGTCCTGCTCCAGGGAGCCGGACTCGCGCAAGTCGGCCAGCATCGGGCGCTTGTCGTTGCGCTGCTCCGGGCCGCGATTGAGCTGGGACAGCGCCACGACAGGGACATCCAGTTCCTTGGCCAGCAACTTGAGCTGCCGGGAGAACTCCGAAACCTCGAGTTGGCGGGACTCCACCTTCTTGCCCGACGTCATCAGCTGGATGTAGTCGATCACCACGAGCTTCAGATCGTGCCGCTGCTTGAGCCGGCGTGCCTTGGCCCGGATCTCCATCATCGTCAGGTTCGGCGAGTCGTCGATGAACATCGGGGCCTCGGAGACCTGGCCCATCTTGCCGGCCACTCGGGCCCAGTCATCGTCGCTCATCCGACCGCCTCGGATGTGAGACAGCGGGATGGACGCCTCCGCTGACAGCAGGCGCATGGTGATCTCGATCTGGCTCATCTCCAGACTGAAGATCACCGATGCCAGGTTGTGTTTGATACTTGCGCTGCGCGCAATATCCAGGGCGAAAGTTGACTTGCCCTGACCAGGCCTCGCCGCCACGATCACCATTTGCCCGGCGTGCAGCCCATTGGTCAGGTCGTCGAGATCGGCAAAGCCGGTCGGGACTCCGGACAGCGTGCCGCTCCGGGACGAGATGGCCTCCATCTCGTCCAGCGTCGGCTGCATCAGCTCGGAGAGCGCTTTGTAGTCCTCGCTCGCCTTGCGGTCGGTGACCGAATACACCTCGGCCTGGGCGCGATCGACGATGTCGTCCACGTCGCCTTCGGCCGCGTACGACATCTGCCCGATCCGAACCGAGGCGTCGACCAGCCGACGCAGGACAGCCTTCTCCCGGACAATGGCGGCGTAGTAGCCGGCGTTGGCCGCAACCGACACGCTGGCCAGCAATGTGTGCAGGTAATCCGCTCCGCCGATCTTGATGAGCGCGCCGCGCTTGCCCAGCAGGTTGGAGACCATCAGGGCATCGACCGGCTCGCCGCGCCCGTAGAGGTCGGTGATCGCGTCGTAGATCTGCTCGTGCGCCGGACGGTAGAAGTCGGATCCGCGCAGCGTCTCCACCACGTCGGCGATGGCGTCCTTCGACATCATCATCGCGCCGAGCACGCACTGCTCGGCGTCCATGTCCTGCGGCGGAGTGCGGTCGGCAGGACGCCCGGTTTCCTCGCGGTAGGGCGACAACACTTCGGCGAGACTCACCCTGGCGCCCCTTTCCCTCCAACCGGCACTCCATCAAGCACGCTAAATCACACGGGTGACATTCGGAGTACCGTTTGTGGCCCTGCCCCCAGCCGGAGTAACCGTACGGCCTTTGGAGGTTCACCCGCCAGCCCTCGACACCGAAGTTGTCCACAGGCCCTGTGGACAAGAAATGAGACTTTGGGGAGGAGCTGCCCGAAGATGTGGGAAGGCTGGGCATGCCGCTGGGGACGACACTCCGACGTTGCGCAGAACACCGCCTCGACTAGCGATTTTGCTGTCAGATCCGGTGGACGATGTTCTTTTGCGAACTTTTTTGCCGACACGCCGTAAGGAGCGTCCTCATGCTGGACACCGGACCGGATCGCGGGAGCTGCCCACAGCGATTGGGGAAAACTTGTTCCGGTATGCTATACCCTAGGGGGGTAGAGTAAGGAGAGCTGATGGAACACGCGGCAAGCCATGCCGGTTACCTCACCAACAAGGACGCCTATCTCAATCGTCTGCGACGCATCGAGGGTCAGGCCCGAGGCCTCCAGAAGATGGTGGAGGACGAGAAGTATTGCATCGACATCCTGACCCAGGTGTCGGCGATGACGAGCGCGCTGCAGTCGGTTGCGCTGGGCTTGCTCGATGAGCACCTCAACCACTGCGTTGTCCAGGCGGCCGCCGCCGGTGGCGACGAGGCCGACAGCAAGATCAAAGAAGCGTCCGACGCCATCGCCCGACTGGTCCGGTCCTGAGAGGAAATCCCGTGTCTGAGACATCGACATACCTGGTGCAAGGCATGCACTGCGGCCACTGCGTCGCCTCCGTCACCGAGGAGGTCAGCACCATCCCCGGCGTCAGCGATGTGCACGTTGACCTGGGCAGCGGTGAACTGGTGATCACCAGCGACACTGGCGTCCCCGCTCAGGCAGTCGAGGCTGCCGTCGATGCGGCCGGCTACTCTCTGGCCGCGCGCTGACCGCCAGGCCGCTACCTCCCGATGATCGCCGCCCCCGCCAAAGTCGCTGTCTTCCTGATCGCTCTGACAGCGATCTTCGGCGTGGCCTATCTGACGGGTACGCAGTCGTCGGCGCTGCTCGCGGCGCCGCCTGTGTCGGCGCACGGCCAACACACCACCACGTTCGGCGGCCTCTCGGCCACGGCCGACGGCTACACCATGCGGCTCCCGGATTCGACCGGCACGCCGGGCAACGACCAGTTCGTCGAGCTTCAGATCACCGCACCCGACGGCCGGCCCGTCCCGGACTACACCGAAACCGACGGTGCGCCGATGCATGTGATTGCCATCCGTCAGGACCTGACGGGCTATCAACACGTCTATCCGGAGCAAGGTGACGGCGCGTCATGGTGGGCCGTCCTCAACCTGACACCCGGGCCGTGGCGCTTGATCGCGGAGTTCCGGCCGGCCGCGCTGGGCCAAGCCGTGGCGCTGGGTGCCGACTTGACGATCAGCGGGAACTACCGCCCGCGGCCACTGCCCGAGGTCAGCGAACGCGACCGCGTGGGCGGCTATGTGGCGACCCTGTCCCAGCCCCCCACCACGTCGAGCAGCGCACCGACGGTGGTCACGCTCAGTACGAAGGGACGTCCGGTCACCGATCTGACCCGCGCCCACGGAAGCCTTGGTCACGGGGTGCTCATTCGGCCGACCGATCTTGGCTACTGGCACCTGCACGCCGACCCGGTGGACGAGACCTACCGCGGCCCCGACATCTCGTTCACCGGCGGGGCGCCAGAACCCGGGACCTACCGGATGTTCACCGAGTTCACTCGCGGCGAGGACTCCCATGTGGCGGCGTTCACCGTGGTGGTGACGTCGTGACCTCGCTGCAGCCGCCCACGACCATCGTGAAGTTGGACGTGCAGGGCATGACCTGCACCTCCTGCGCCGCTCGGATCGAGAAGAAGCTCAATCGGATGGAGGGCGTCTCCGCCACGGTGAACTACGCCAGCGAGAAGGCCACCGTCCAGGTCAGCGACAGCGTCGAGCCGGCCGCCTTGATCGCCACCATCGAGCAGGCCGGCTACGGCGCCACCCTGCCCGCGGAAACGGTCGACGAACATGATCGCGAACTTGACGCGCTGCGCCGGCGGTTGTTGGTCACGGCCGCCCTGAGTGTGCCGGTGATCGCCATGTCCATGGTGCCGGCGCTGCAGTTCCCGGGGTGGCAATGGCTGTCACTGCTGCTGAGCGTCATCGTTGTCGGATGGGGCGGCTGGCCCTTCCATCGGGCAACCTTGATCAACCTGCGTCATGCGCAGGCCACGATGGACACCTTGATCTCGGTCGGCACGGTGGCGGCCCTGGGCTGGTCCGCGTACGCCATGCTCACCGGTGCCGCCGGCGAAATCGGCTTCCGCCATGACTTCGAGCTCCGCCTCGCCCGGCACGACGGCACCGCCAACATCTATCTGGAAGCGGCCGTCGGCATCACCACCTTCGTGCTGGCCGGACGATTCGCCGAATTACGGGCGAAGCGCCGATCCGGCGCCGCGCTGCGCGCCTTGCTGGAGCTCGGTGCGCGCGACGTGACGGTCCTTCGCGACGGTGCCGAACGTCGGATCGGGATCGATTCGCTGCAGGTCGGTGATCGGTTCGTGGTGCGTCCCGGAGAGAAGATCGCGACCGACGGAACGATCGTCTCCGGCCTCAGCGCCTTGGACACGTCGATGATCACCGGTGAGTCGATGCCGGTCGAGGTGGGACCGGGCGCGGCGGTGGTGGGCGGGACCATCAACACCTCCGGCCGGCTGGTTGTCGAGGCGACCCGGGTGGGTGCGGACACCCAGCTGGCCCAGATCGCCCGACTGGTCGAGGCCGCGCAGGCGGGCAAGGCGGGCGTGCAGCGGCTGGCGGACAAGCATCTCCGCGATCTTCGTGCCGATCGTGATGGCGATCGCGGTTGCCACCCTGGGCTTCTGGCTGGGTCAGGGGTCGGGTCCGGAGTTCGCCTTCACCGCGGCGGTGGCCGTGTTGATCATCGCCTGTCCCTGCGCCCTCGGATTGGCCACGCCGACCGCTCTGATGGTCGGCACCGGTCGCGGGGCACAGCTGGGCATTGTGATCAAGGGTCCTGAGGTGCTCGAGCATGTCCGCCCGATCGACACCGTGGTGCTGGACAAGACCGGCACGGTCACCTCCGGCGTGATGTCGGTGGTGTCGGTCACCGCGGAGCCGGGCGCAGACGAGAGCGAGGTCTTGGCGCTGGCGGGCGCGGCCGAATCGGCATCGGAGCACCCCATCGCGCAGGCGATCGCCGAACGCGCCCGGGCCACCGGCGCCGCTGCCAGAGGTCGCCGCGCTCGAGAACCGGCCCGGCGCAGGCGTGGTCGCCGACATCGCCGGTCGCCGGGTGGTGGTCGGACAGCAGACGCTGCTGGAGAACGAGGGGTTGCCGGTGACCGGCGAGCTGATGACCGCCAGCCGAGACGCCCAAGAGCACGGTCAGATCGCGGTGCTGGTCGGCTGGGATGGCGCTGCTCGGGGAATGATCGCCGTGGCCGACACGGTGAAGCCCACCTCGGCCGAGGCCGTACGGCAGCTGCGCCGGCTCGGCCTGACGCCGGTGCTCCTGACGGGTGATCACCGCACCAGCGCGGAGAACGTGGCCCGGCAGGTGGGCATCGATGAAGTGATCGCCGATGTCACGCCTCAAGGCAAGGTTGCCGAGGTGGTCCGGCTGCAGCAGTCTGGTCGTCAGGTGGCCATGGTCGGCGACGGCGTCAACGACGCGGCCGCGCTGGCCCAGGCGAACCTCGGCATCGCGATGGGGACCGGGACTGATGTGGCGATCCAGGCCAGTGACCTCACCCTGGTCCGCGGCGACCTGCGGGCCGCGGCCGACGCGATCCGCCTGGCCCGCGCGACACTGCGGACAATCCATGTGAACCTGTTCTGGGCGTTCGCCTACAACGTGGCGGCCATCCCGCTGGCAGCGCTGGGTTTCCTCAACCCGATGTTCGCCGGCGCCGCGATGGCGCTGAGCTCGGTTTTCGTGGTGACCAACAGCCTCAGGCTGCGAGCAGTATCTATGGCTCGCTCCTCGCTGGACCGCGAAGCCGCGATTCGGGCGGCCTCCTCCTGATACCCAACGACACCGCGGCGGCCACCCCGCACAGCGCCGCGGCGCCGAACCAGGCGAGCGTGTAGGTACCGGTGGTGTCCCGGATGACCCGGCCGCCGCGGATGCGACCGCGGCCCCGATCTGGTGTGCGGCGAACACCCAGCCGAAGACGATGGTGCCCGAGGCGCCGAAAACCTCACGGCAGAGCGCGGCGGTGGGCGGCACGGTGGCCACCCAGTCCAGCCCGTAGATGACGATGAAGATCAGCATGCTGACCCGCACCCGATCCGACAGCAGCCAGGGCAGCACCAGCAGGCCGACCCCACGGAAGAAGTAGTAACCCACCAGCAGCAACCGCGGGTTGATCTTGTCGGTGAGCGCGCCGGAGACGACGGTTCCCGCGATGTCGAAGATGCCGACCAGCGCCAGCAGCCCGGCGGCGGTGGGCACCGCCATGCCGTGATCATGAGCCGACGGGATGAAGTGGGTCCCGATCAGCCCGTTGGTGGTCGCCCCGCAGATGGCGAAGCCACCGGCCAGGGCCCAGAAGGTCGTCGTCCTTGCGGCCTCACGCAGCGCGCCGACCGCACGGCGGGCGGCACCGGCCGGGTCTGGTCGCGGCGGATCGTCGACGTCGAGAGGCGCTCCGTAGGCACGGACACCTCGATCGGCCGGGTAGTCCCGGAGCACGAGCAGCACGAACGGCACGACTGCCAGCGCGGCCAACGCGACCACCAGCGAGGCCGCGCGCCAGGAAATCTGCTCGGTCAGCTTGGCCAGGACGGGCAGGAAGATCAACTGTCCGGTGGCCCCGGCCGCGGTGAGGATGCCCATCACCAGGCCGCGCCGGGCGACGAACCAGCGGTTGGCGATGGTGGCGGCGAAGACCAGAGCCATGGAACCCGTGCCGGCCCCGATCAGCAGCCCCCAGGTGATCAACAGCTGCCAGCCGGACTGGACGAAGATCGTCAGCCCGCTGCCCGCCGCGACCAGGACCAGGGCCACGCTGACCACCCGGCGGATTCCGAACCGATCCATCAGCGCGGCGGCGAACGGGGCCATCACGCCGTACAAGATCAGGTTCACGCTGACCGCGGTCGACATCAGGGTCCGCGGCCAGCCGAACTCCTCCTGCAGCGGGATCATCAAGACCCCGGGTGCCGCCCGGAAGCCCGCGGCACCCAGCAATGCCACGAACGCGACCAACGCGACCCACCAGGCGGGGTGGATCCCCGTCCGAGGGCGGCGCGGCGGTGGCGACCTCGGTGCTAGGACCGCGATACGGCATAGCGCAACGTTACAAACGTCGATCCATGCCGCGTCACGTCAATCAATCGCAGCCGCGAGGAGGGAATCCGCCTCGGCAGCAAGGGAGCACCCGCGCCCAGGAACACCGGCGCCACGCCGAGAATGAGCTCGTCGAGCAATCCCTGATCATGAAACTGACCGACGAGGTCACCGCCGCCGACCAGCCAGACGTTCTTACCATCGGCCGCCTCGACCATCTCGGCGTGCACCGGAGCCACCTCACCGGAGACGAAGCGAATGTCCGGACCCTCGACGCGTGGTAGCTCTCGGCTGCTGAAAACCCACGTCGGAATCGTGTACTCCCACTTGCTCGGATCGTCGAGAAACCCGGTGTAGTTGGCGATCCACTCGTACGTCGTCGAGCCCATCGCCATCGCTCCGACATCGGCCATGAAGTCGCGGATACTCCTGGTCCATGCCCTCGGCATCGCCCTCGACCTGAAACAGCCACTCCAGTGAGTTGTCGGCGTCGGCGATGAACCCGTCGATGCTGGTCGCGGTGTAGTACTGGGTTTTCACTAGGCCATCCTCGCCCGAACCTGTCCCTCCATCACCTCCTGGAGCAACATCACCGTCTCCGGATCAAGATCGATGCCGAGATTCCGGGCATGCGCGGCCACCTGGAGGGTGAGCCGTTCGGTCTCCGCCGTGTTCCCGGCCTGATGCTCTGTCCGGATCCGGGCGACCATCAGCAGTTCGTCACCGGGCGCGGCCACCAGCGCGCGGGACGCCGCCCACCGAGCAAGATCGCAATCGTTGTCGCGCAGCGCCCGATCGGTCAGCTCGACGCCGAGGTCCCGGATGGCCGAGATCATGTCGGTGCGCAGCTCCTCGGCCCAGTGCCATTGTCCGGGCGCGGCATCGGCCAGCGGTGCACCTTTGACCATCTCGAGGGCTGTGCGCAAGGCCGCCGTCGACGAGCGGTTGACTCCGGGCGAAGTGAGGATCTGGAACCGCTGCCAGTCCGAGCTGACGCCTGGGTGCAACGCGATCCGCCCGCTGTAGGCGTCCGGAAGATACGGCTCGCCGCTCGGATCCGAGCCCAGCCAATTGCGCAGCCGGCTCATGTTGGAGCGCCGCGTCCCCTCTGCCACAGCCAACGCGGAAGCCATTGCCTGGGCGGTCGTACGAGTGTTCTCCAACAACCACGCGCAATACTCCAGGCACTGCTTGCCTGCTCGGGGCGGTAGCACGCCAGCAGCATCCACCAGCTCAATCGGTCCCAGAAGCTGAAGCATGGGATGGCTGTGGCCGACACCGGCCTCCGCCATCCGCGTTTCCATTGGTTCGTCTCCGTCCGTGCCTGCGTTGATCCAACCTCCGAATCGCCTCCCGAGGTACGTCACGTTGTTCGGCGGCGGGTCCGGCGGCTGCCGTCCATCGCCCCACCATGGCGCCGGCGTGGTCTCGTCACTTCCCGCCGCGGAGATCAACTCGACGACTGCCCGCTGTCCAGGCGGCGTGATCAACTGAGGCGCCAGCTCGAGTCCGAGCGGCTGGAGTGTCGCGCGCGCTGGTGTGTCGGGACCGGACGCATGCAGCTGCAGGTTCCATGGCGCACCGGCGAGCGGAGCAGCGATGACCGCCGCCATGGTCACCCGGGACGGGCGGGTCAGCAGGTCGATCAGGCGCTCCGACTGTTCGCCAGTTGGCGCGTGACTGATCAACGCGACTTCCGGAACCCAGGGGTCGGCCAGGTCAGGATCGATCCGATGCTGCCCGACCACGACCGACGACTGGTGTGCCCGTTGAGCCGCCGCCCGTCGCTCCCAGCGCTCCAGCAGGCCGTCAAGATCATCTGATTCGGTGACGTTGTCCTTCGCCACGGCTTCGGCTAGGCCGGTGCCCTGTCCGATCAAGGTGAGCACGAGCTCATCGGCCGAGGGCGAGAAGGCCAGTTCGATCGCCATCGCGGCGAGCACCGCTGTCGACAGCCCAAGGTCTCCGTCGAGCGTCAGCAGCCCAAGCCCTCCAGATCGAGGAGCACCTGCTGATCTTGATCATCTCGGCCGATCGACACCAGACTCGGATAGGGCCGCAACGCATCCTCGACACCGGGTACCGGCCCTCAGCTGCGGTCGATGCTCCCGCTCCAGCAACCATGAATCGCCACGTACGGCAAATCCGAGCGGTGCCGGCACCACGCCGGATGCCAGAACCAGCTCGATCTGATCATCCCCAACCTTGGCCAGCCGGAGCGGCGGCAAGGGAATCTGCTGCGCGCGGCAATGGGCGGAGATCGCGCGAGTTGCCAGATCGAGGGTGCGCAGGCTCAGCGGTGCTTGCCGCCGGCCGAGAATCAGCTCGGCCTCAACCGCGCGTTCTGGCGGTGACGCTATTCTGCGGCCCACCGGGCGCGTCTGGAGTTGGACTCGGCGACGAGCTGCCAAACCAGCAACGACGCCCGCCGCCAATAGGGACCCCACCGATGCCAGTCCCAGCGCCACACTGGCGTGCTCAGCCGGCGACTCCTCCGAGGCTGGGTCCACCGGGGCAGGGTCCAGCGGGGTGGCGAAGGTGAATCGGTCGAGGTCTGCTGTGGCGACGATCGCTCCTGCTCCTGTGCTCCCCCATCGGCCTCTTTCGCCGGCTCGCGATGATCGTCAGTCGCCGGCTTGGCCGTGGGTTTCTTTGCGGGCAGTACCAGACGCATGCCAGGCACGATGTCGTCCGGGTCGCCCACCTGAGCGCGGTTGGCTCGAAGGATTCGCGGCCAAAGTGACTCGCTGCCGTAGGCCTCCTTGGCGATCGAGGACAAGGTGTCACCCCGCTTCACCACGACGGTGTGAGCCTCTGAGCCGGCGCCGGGAACCCTTGACATCGGGGATGCTGAGCCGCCACCCGGGTTCAAGCCGGTCTGGCCCTCCAGTCAGCAGCTTGGGGGTTGGCCATCGCGATCTTGCGCCAGTGGCGCCCGTCGCCGTAGTAGTGCTCGGACAGGCTCCACAAGTCATCACCGCTCTCCACCACGTGAACGTGCCCGCGGCCTCGCTCGTCCGACATGTGCCGGGGTATGGATTGGCGAGCCTCCCCGCTGGCGGACTCCTCCGGTGGCGTGGCAGGAGTGACGCGGACCGGATCGGCCTGCACGGTGGGAGAGGTACCGGCCATGGCGACTACTGACAACATCAACCCAGCCACCAGCCGCTGCGGGCCAGCGAGCCCCGGCAACCGCAGCGAAATCCGGTGGCTCGACACCATGCTCGATCACTTCCGCGACGGTCGAGATCGCGAAGACCAGCCAGGCGATCCAGCCGACGACCGTAATCAGCCGGACGACCAGGGTGCCGTCGTCAGGTCGGAGCAGGGCCCGCCGGATCCTCTCCCAGCTGACCTCCTCAGGCAGTGGGTTGCCACTCAACGCGATCAGGGCAAGAGGCACTCCGGCCAATAGGAGCAGGAGGGCAGCCAAAGCGCCGAAGCCGCGTATAAGGCGCATGGGGTTCACGATGCCGGAACTCCCGGCTGATCGGAACCAGTCAGGTGTTGTCCGTTTCGTCGGAGTGTTGTCCGCCGCGCGAGGTTGACGCACCGCGCTAGCCCTGCATGATCCGCAGAAGAGCGGCGACGAGGAAGATCAAGCCGAAGATCATGGCTGGCACCGTCATGAAGATCGTCATGCTCTCGGCGGCGGCGCTGGCAGCCGTCTGTTCCCTGCTCAGATGGGCATCACGCAGTTCGCGCAGCCGGGCTCGCAGGGCACCGGACAGGGCCGCTCCACTCTCGTCCAGCTGCATGATGTCCGCGAGATCCTTGAGCTCCGGCAGGTCTAGTTGATCGGCCAGTCGGCGGAGCTGGGCGTACGGCGACTGCTGTTCGAGTCGAGCCCTGTCGAGGGCAAGTCGGACCTGGCGGAAGAGGGTGACATCGCTCAGGCTCGCGGCGTGCTGAAGTGCCTGGCTCGAGGAGGCGTTGGCGAGTCGTTCCAAGGTCACCAGATCGATGAACACCAGGAGTGACTCGACGGCGCCAGACCGCGCGCTGGCCGTCGTCCGGCGAAGCAACAGATCGGGCACGAAGAATCCGACCACCAAACCGAGGACGCAGAGGATCGCAGGCAGCGTGCTCGGTCGGCCGTTCACGCTCCACAACGCGAGGCCGACCAGCGCCGGGAGGAGCCCACCTACCAGCGCCATCACCGCCTTGTCGGCGTAGAACTCGGCGATCGATTTGGCTTGCAGTCGCAGGGCCTTGCGCTGACCATCGGTCAGCGGCACGGGACTGAGCCGGTACAGGCGGGCGCCCGAGTCGCTCAGAGACACTGCTTGGAAAGCCGAGGTCCACCGTGCGTTCGCTGGTTTCGGTGTCGACCACAACGCGCGCCAGAGCATCGGCCAGCCGAGGCGTGGTTGGCACGCACGCGACGACCAGGCAGATCACGCCACCGGCGAGCAGGACGCCCGCAACCAGGACCATCGACAGGGTCACAACCGTTGCCCCACCAGGATGCGCTGCCGCGGACGTTGTTGCGCGCGCCGCCGCATCAAGATCAACGAACCCAAGTACAGACACACCAACACGGACAAGATCAGCTGGCCGATCGGCGTACGGTAAGGCTCGAAGAACTGCGGGTTCAGCACCAACACCAGAGCGAGTGTGCTCAAACTGATCACCGTGACCTGGCGCACGACGACGTAGGGCTTGGAGCGCTCCCTCTCGATTGCTCGCCGGCCCTTGAGTTGCGCCTGGATCGAGTCGGCGAGCGCGTGGAGGGTGGCCGACGCGCCGTTCGTTCCGCGGTTGGCCGCCAAGATCAAGGCGGCGACCACCGCGTCCGCATCGGGCGAATCTAGGTCATCGGCGAACCGCAGGAGAGCGTCGTGCGTCTCCCAGCGGTTGTTGAGGCGGGCCACGAGGACGCCGATTTCCTCTGCGATGGAGGACGGGGCGGTACGCCGCGACACGCGAATGGCGTCGGTCACCGACTTGCCCGTCGTCAGCGTTGCCGTCAACGATCGCACCCAGCGATCCAGGGCCTCGAGCAGATCCACATCACGCGGCTTGGGCAGCGCCAAGAGGTAGGGCAATCCGAGCGCTAGAACCGGGATCGCCAGGATGGCGATCAGCCAGCCCGACAGCGCCGCCACGCCCAAACCCAGGAGGATTCCGGCCAGCAGAGTCGCATCCCGTCGACGCCCTGCGCGGCCGATGGGCCGACGCGTCACGCGTGCCCAAGTCCTGGACAGTCGCTCAGCGGGCGGCCGCTCAGACGGCGCGGTTCGCTGAAGGCCCCGGATGATGGCGAGCACGCCGCCGACCAAGATCAGCCCGATGGCAGCCGCCACCACCCCCTCCATCACGCCAGCTCCCGCCTGAACGACAGCAGCTCGGCCTCGAAGTCGGCGTCCGGGAAGAACCCGGCCGCCTGGCCAGGACCGCCGGAAGCGCTGTACGTCAGGTGGGTGACCGGCCGACCGTTCTCGATGGCGCGGGTGACCTGGCGGATCTCGGAGATGAACCGACGCCTGCTGCCGCCCTTCCAGGTCTCGTCGATGAGCTTGACGTAGATCAAGAGGTGAATGTTGTGGGCGATCTGCCGGTAGGCCTCCTCGATGGTCAGGACGCCTCCTTGCGCGACCCGGGACGCCAGCCGATCGATGGTCGACTCCGCGGAGTGGGAATGGGTGGTGCTCAAGGTCCCCGTGCCGGCCTGCATCGCCTCGAACATGGCAGCCGCCTCGCCACCGCGAACCTCGCCGACGACCAGCCGGGACAGGTTCTGGCGGAGTGCTTCTGGCATCAGGTCCGAGATCGTGAAGTCGCCGACCCTGCTGCCGCCGGAAGTCTCACCATGGCCCACACGTGCCTGCAGCGCGAGAATGTTCTCCCGGCCGCGCTGGAGGTGTGTCATCAGCTCGTAATCGGTTTCCAACGTCCCGAAACGCTCGTTCGGCGGAATGGAGTTGATCAAGGCCCGCAGTAACGTGGTCTTCCCAGCTCCTTGATCACCAGCGATCACCATGGACTTGCGGGCCAGGATCGCCGCGTCCAGAAACTGCGCCACTTCGTGCGGCATGAGGCCAGTGGCGGCAAGATCGGCAAGCGAGACGTCGGTGAGGGTGTGCTGCCTGATCACCACACTGGGCCGGTAAGAGAGGCCGAAACCAATCGCGTGCAGCCGGAACCGCTCACCCAGTGCCAGCGTCATCGTCGGGTGAGCATCATCGAACGGTCGTGACGGCTCGGTGTTCTGGCCCAAGAAGCGAATCGTTTCGACCAACTCCTCGTCGTTGGCCGCGACCGGCTGCATACGTTCCCGCCGGCCGTCGCCGTACTGCACGACGACCGAGTCGAAACCGTGGATCTCGACGTTTTCGACGTCCGGTATCTCCAGCAACGGCTGCAGGCGTCCGTAACCGAAGACTGCGTCCTCGACCGCACGGACGTACCCCTGCTCCTGCGTTGTCGACCACAAGTCAGCTCCCTCACGATGGAGCGTCCGGACGTGGTCACCGACAACGCGCTTGATGATCGCGCGGCCCAGCAGCAGCCGGTCGTCACCGGCCAAGGGAGCGCCGGCGTTACGCAGATGATCTTCGGTTTCCTCGGTGATTGCGGCCGACGCGAGCCGACGAAGTTCGACGACCTTCGTCCAATCGATGTCAGCGGCCGGAAGCGCATCGCGGGCACCGTCGAGCTCTGCAGCGGAGTACACGCCGAAGGCCGGGCGGCGCTCGCGTCGCACCGAAGCGGCGTCCGCAGCTCGATCCGATGCCGACTCGTGGTCGTAGTCAGCGAAGACGGGGATCTCTGCGAGCGAGGTGGGAGCCTGAGCGGTCACTTTCTCATTCATGATCAACTCCGGATCAAGTCAGCCGAGCGCTCCAAGCGGGCAGCCAACGCTGCAGCCAGATCGGAGAGTGAGGTGATCAGCGCAGATCGGTTGAACTTGCGCGGTCGCGGCTTCCCATCCGACAGATGTGCTGCGGTGCGGTGATCATTGGTGACGACACCGAGGGTGGGCACACCGAGCGCCTTGGTGATCTCAGAACGGGAATACGGTTCTGACTCACCCACGATGATCAGGCCGAGCCCACCACCGGCTTCGCTGAGGCGGGGATGATCACGAAGGGTCGCAAGATGCACCCGGGCCGCCATCACCGCTCGTAGATTGGAACGCAGGACCAGGCAGGTCTGCGCTGCATGTTCAACCAGCGCAACCGGCAGGCCTGGGGTGCCCAGCCGACCCGCGTCCACGATGACGTCGTAGCCGACGTCAGACAGACGGTCGAACGTCTCAGCGAGGTCGGTCCACACCCCACCGAAGTGGCTGGCGCTTCCGGCCTTGCTGAAGCCCGGAAGGAACAGCCGGCGGTATCCATGGTCATCAGCGAGCGATTCACACTGATCCAGCACCACCTCGCGAAGTGGGCGGCGGTCACGGTGCGCTTCCGCTACCCGGAGCAGACCCTTGCCTCCGGCCGATCGGCCAGCCAGGTATCCGGCCAATACCGACTGCTGGGCGCCCGGATCGCAGTCAGCCAATAGCACCGAGCGGGGCCAGGTCAGCGCAAGCCCGACGCCGAGGGTGGTCACGCCCGGTGAGCCGGAGGCGGATGTCAAGATCAACAGTGCCACGGTCGATCACCGGGCCGGATCACGGACGACGGCTATGCGGTCGGAAGCGGCCAGCATCGCGATGGTGGCCGCCTGACCGCTTGCGACGTCGACGTTGATCACGATGGAGGCCCCGTCTGCTCCGGGCACCTGGTCAACGATGGTGGCCGGATACGTCTTGCCTGCAAGCTTGTCTGAGGTGTCCGGGTCGGTCGTGCTCGCTGGTGGAAGCACCACGAGGCGTGCCGGAGAACCAGGAGTGAGCAGTGCGGCCGGCGCCCGGCCCGTGGACAACTTGATGCCGACAACTGCCCGGCCGCTGTCCGGGATCACCACCTCATCAATAGCGCCGGGCACCGGCATCGTTCCCGCGGGTAGGTCGTAGACCGCCTTCTGTCCTACTAATGCATCGAGCTGAGCAGCAGGTATCGACTTCCGGACCGCCTCTCCACTCAGCTGCACCACCGCCAGATCCGACGCCTCAACGGTCTCGCTTCGATAGACCGTGGCCGCCATCATGATTACTGAGGTCTCGGCCGCCACTCGGTTGTAGACGGCATACGACAGCAGCGCGCCGAGACACAAGGCGACGATGCCGAGGGCGATCCACTTCGGATTGCGGCGGCCAGGAATGCGGGGCGGATCAGGGGTCGAGGTGGCCGACCCTCTGGCCGCACTCGATCTGCCAATCGCCGCCGCCGGTGCTCGCGTGGGAGTTCCGGGCTTCACATCGATGCTCATGGTGCCTTCGTGTTTTGCGGTGGTTGTTTTACCGGCTATGCCCGGTCGGTACAAGGTTGGCCTCTGCGTAGCCGCGCCCGGTCACTTGGCCGATGCCGATGGCGCCGAGGAAGATCGTCGGTTCGGAAGCTGAAGTCTGGACCGTCACGATCCCGCCGGCCACGGCAACTGATCCAGTGACTCCTGGCTGCCCGGCAAGGTAGGCCTTGGCTGCCATCACAGCGGCACCCACAGGACTTGCGCCCCCGAGCTCGAGGGTTGCCGCGGCGTTTCCGGCGGCTCGACTCGCTCCGGCAGCGGCCGCCTCCGCGCGACCGGCGGCCGCCACCTTCTGACCACCGTCGATGACCAGCCCAGCGGTCATGATCAGCGCACCAGTGATCATCAGCACGAAGAGACTTACTGACTGACCTCGTTCGTCGCGTTCGGTAACGATCATGATCTGTCCCGGTAGGTGTCCAGCGCAGCCGCACCTTGACCAGAGAGCGGGATTGACCCGGGCATGCCCGGAAGCAGGATGTCGGAGAACGACACCCGGCAGCTGATCGTGGATGTCACGGTCGCCGGCGTACCAATCGGTACGCGGTAGGCCGCCGTGCCGATCACAACGGATCGATCCGCGCAGACCAGGCCAGCCGTCGACAACGATGCCGTGGCCGCTGATTGGCCCTCGGCGGCGGCCTGTGGGCCGTTCGCGCAAGCGACGCCGCCCTCGCCGACGTGTGCGCGGCCTCGACCACGGCCGTACGCGCGAACCACAGCCGTCCCCCGGCAATCAGAAGGCCCAGGAAGACGACAAGGGCAGGCACCAGCAATGTGATTTCCACGGCGGCCGCTCCGCGCTCGTTGAAGCGAGGCCGACGGTGTCTCACGGTTGGCTCACCCGTTCGACCGGCGCTGAGGCCGTTTCGGTAAGGGCACCTAGGCCCAGATCCAAGATCAGCGCCGCTTGGGCGTGCACGACCACAGTCACGGAGGTGGGGCTTCGATCGACGGCCACGCTGATCTGCTGCAACCCGCCAGACTGGGCGATGTCTCGCGCGACCGCTTCAGCATCGCCGGACGAGCCGTACGTACCGCGTGCTGTATCTGCCGCAGCGATGGCCGCCCGCAGGGCCACATTTCGGCTGTGCAGCCAGATTCCTGACTGGATGATTCCCAGCGTGGCGAGCATGAGCAGTGGCCAGATAAGGGCGTATTGGACGGACTCGCTCACACCCCGTTCGCTGCGGGGTAGCTTTCTCATCGATCAGTTCGGCAGGTGCGAGCTGACGTAGCCCTTGAGGAAGACCGCGATGACGAGCGCCACGGCCACGGCGGCACCGATCAGAATCGCACCTTCGGCGGACTGACTCAGTCCTCGTTCGTTCCGAGTCGCCGGCCGGCGCAGCTGCACCAGAAGGCCAAGGATGCTTGCGGCGTACCGCTTGATTGGCATGAAGTTCCTTCCCCGAATGAAAGTGAAATGGCTTTGAAGCTTGATCAGTTATCGGATGAGTACCTGGAGTTCGCCGACGGGCAATTCAACGCTGGACGCCTGAATCATGGGGATCACTCCTGACGCGCTGTTGATGGTCCAGTTCACGTTCCAGTGGGTCCGCGCCGTGACCGTGTAGTTGCCATCCGGCAGTGAGGGCTTCGTGTACTGATAGCCGCAGACCGGAGATCTGTCGCCCGGCTTGACGGCCGGAGTCCAGGGCACCCCTGGACCGTCACAGGTCACAACGTTTCCGTCGCCCATGAGGAAGTCAACGCTCTTGACCCGCGCTTCGAGGCGGACACGCAGATTGAACACCTGATCCCAGACCGCCGGCGGGTGAGGGTCACCGCCGCCTGACAGCCAGAGTGGGTAGCCGACCGCGGCCATCTTCCACCGATTCAGCTCCGGCGGCGGGCCGATCACTGGCTTCAGTGGTTCCAGATGCAGACGGGCAAACGCGATGTAGGCAACCTGCTCCGGCTGTCAAAACAATCTGCGGCCCACCTGGCACTGCCGCGGCGGCATCAGTGACGAGCGTTCCTGGAACCTCAGTCGCGAAGTTCGGCGGAATCGGTTGAGTGCAAAACGGCGCCGCGTCCCCAGAAACGACCGGCTGGCGGGTCTGCGACATGCAGGTGTGCCATTGGTCCATTGCCTGTTGGTAGTCCGTTACCTGCTGTTGCAGTTTCATCTCTGCCGCCCGAGCTTGCTCTCTGTGCTGGAGCTGCACTTGACCCCTCCGGGTCGAGGCTCGCGTCCGGATGGCCGCTGAGCGTCACTCGCGCCAGACCTCTCGGAACATCAGACTCCATCGGGGTCCTCAGCTGTACGCCCTCCGCGCGTGCGGTGACGTCATCGACGCCATCGTCTGGGTTATGCCGTCAGCCGCTGCGACGTCGGCCGATGCGACGACATGAATAGCAGCAGAGGCATCCGAACTGCATCAATCGGTCGCACGTTTTCACCACTTCGTCTGATCTGCCGTCCCAGATCTTCCATCGGCCATCGACTGGGCGCGCGAGTAAAGGTTCAGCTGGAGACGCCTCCATGGCTAACCTGCTTTCCTCGATCCATCGAAAACCTTTACCTTGCTTCCATCCTCGCACACCAGCAAGATCAAGCTCCTCGGCGAATATCCGCCGCGCTTGACGTATGCGATCCGCACGGCACTGATCCGCATGGTGTCCATGATTTACTCTTGTAGTTCAGAGAAACCACTGCATTGCCTTCAAATATGGTCCCGCGGCATTGTCTCTCATGACTTTAGTTGGCTTCGCTAGTCCCTTCGACCTGTTGTCTAGTAGATCGGGCATATTCCGCGCGAAAGGTCCGATACGCCTTCTCGGCCGCCTCGTAGGCGAGCCGTTCTTCGCGCTGTTGCGCTGTTTCGGGAGGGGTAGCCGAAGCAGGTGCTGAGGTTGCGGGCGGCGCGGGGATCGTCCCATCTGCCGGCGTGCAACCAGCCAGCAGCGCACAACCTGCGCTGAAGGCCCCGAGGTAGCTGTAGGCCCGCGCCTTAAGCGTCACCTTCGCTCCTCGACACGCGGAAGCGACAGGCTTGCACACGTCTGGCCGCTATGCCAAGCCTCAGAAGGCCGTTCCAGTCTGTCATCTTTAGGACTTGTCCGATCCCGGACAACAGCACCGGCGTGTCACCACAACACGCCGGGATGAGATCGGGATCCCGGCACCAGACCGCTCAAGCTGCTGCAAGCAGTTGCGGTATGTGCCGACGGAGCTCCCCAACTGCCCGACTGCATCGCACGCGCACAGAACCTGCGGTCATTTGATGCCGACTTGCCGCCTCCCTGCCGCTAATCCCTTCGGCATACACGCTGCTAGAGCAGTTGTCTGGATTCGAGGCTAAGGGCGCCTAAGCGCCCCGCCGAATCTAGTAAGTCGAGGACCGTCATTTCCGCGATTTGCCATTGATGATCAAGGGAATCCCGACGCCTGGCTTGCTCGTATGCTTCATCAAGCTGTGCACCTGGTGGCCAGGGAAGAACACTATGGAAATGACTTGAAGGCCGCTCACGGCGAACCTGTTTTAGCGTATCCAGCGCTAGGTTCGCGGCAATTCTTCTTGGGCGCGCGGCCAACGGGTAGGCCTTGAGCACGCACCAGAAGGCCGATATGTAATCGCCTACTTCATGTTCCACGTCAAGTTGTGCCATTCGCACGAGTTTGCCCAACATCGATTGCACGACGACACGTCCGGCAAGCTGGTCGTTGCTCAGGACCTCGGTGAGAAGGGCGCTGAGCGCGGCGTCGGGTTCACGGCGGATAGCCAGCAGAACGTCCCCGAGGCAGCGACACGGTGTCAATGCCTGGTGCCTCTCAGCCCAGCGCACGACACTCCCCCTGCTGTCCGGTGCCAACAGATTCCACTCGGCGTTCAAAGAATCGACGATATGGAATCTGCCTCGTCCACTACTTCCTGCCATGATCGACCACAGCTCCCTTCCCACCTCGGCCGTGACATCACTTTGCCGACCCGGTGTTGTCAGATGTGTTGTCTAATCGCGGCACGTGTTGTCCGAATTGGCTGCGGTGTTGTCCGTCGCATTGCAGGACTTCGCTTTGTCAGTGGGCGCACATAAAATCGCATACATGTTCGAAGATCCCGGCATCGACACGGACGGTGAATTGGACGAGATGGACATCGCCGACATGTCCACTGCGCAGCTCGCTGATTGCGTCGTCATTTGCCACCAGGCTCATCAAGCAACAGGCTGCCGGATGTTGATCTTGGCTGCCACCTGGGCCGATACACATCCAAGGCAACGCCCACAACTCAATGAGGCAGGCAAGCCCTGTCCCGGCGGTGATCGCGGCCGCATTTTCGGCGCGGTGAGCAACCCTGAAGCATCGGAGTTCTGCCCCGTCGAGTTCGGCGCGCTTCAAGCCACAAGTACGGCGGCCGCAGCACTACTGATCGGCGACGCTCTCGACTTGCGGCACCGGCTGCCGCTGATCTGGCACCGAGTCAGCGCTGGCGAGATCTCCCCCTCAAGAGCGAGAAGAGTCGCCCAAGCCACCCGTGAGTTGTCTGACGAGGCGGCCGGCCTGGTCGACCGCGGAATTGTGGAGCATCTGGCAACCCTGCCCTGGAACCGTTTCTTGCTCGTCTTGGGCGCCCTCATCATCGAGGCGGATCCCAAGGCCGCCGAAGACCGAGCCCGGGCAGCAGAGCGGGACCGGTTCGTCCGAGCTCGCCAGGCCAACCCTGCTGGGCTGAAACTTCTCATCGCCCAAGCGAACGCCGGCGATGTGGTCACGTTCATGGCGATGCTGAACCGGATCGCCGACATCCTCGCGTTCGATGGCGACCCAGATCCAGCAGACCTCCGCCGTTCCAAAGCCATCGGCATCCTCGCTCAGCCGGCCTATGCCCTCCATCTGCTCATCACGCACCAGAACCAGGCCGAGAAACCAGTCGCGACGAAGGAAACACGCCAAGGACGGATGTAGCGCGCACGCAAGACTTCGAGACCGAGGACGTCGACCGCATCGACCGCCGTTTCGCGAACGCCGCAGTCACCGAAGCGGCTGGCAGTGAGGATGACCCACTGACTGGTGACGGGTGCTGGGCGGGACTCCACACTCCCCAACCAAGCTCGCGGCGACTGACGGAGTCGCCTTCTCAGGCGCGGCCCGAAGCCGCGGGTGACAGCTGGCCCGATGTCCTGAACGGCGATGATCCGCCGGACGAATCAGGGCTCCCGGACGATCCCGCATTAGCCGATCATCACCAGTCCGTACGGCTGGATAATTCGCTTGGCATCGACTACCGCAAACTGCGCCCGAAACTCAAGCTGTACGTCCATATCACCGACCGGGCGCTGAGCACTGGCACCGGCGTTGCTCGCTACAACGATGTGGGACCGATCACCGTCGACCAAGTCCGGCGATTCCTCAGTGGCGTCCCCGCCACTCCGCGCACACCGCCAGCTCAGGTCGTCAACTTCGCCGAATCGGGCAGTCCCGCCGAGATTCGCGGCGCGGCTGTGAGCGTCTCCACCATTCCCAGCAGATCGCCAACTCATTTCGCCCGCTTCACCGAATCCGGCCATCCCGACGGGGCCAGCGACGCGGCCATGAGCGAGGGCGGCCCTGGCCCTGCTCCGACATGCGGTTCAGCCGGGGCGGCCAGCTACGACATTCGCGTCCAGCCAGTCTTGGACCCGGCCGACGTCGCCCCCGTCGACGGGTACGAAATTCCGCTTCGTCTGCGCGAGGCCGTGCAGCTTCGCAACCCGGCGGACGTCTACCCCTATGGAACCTGCACGAGCCACCGCATGGACCTCGACCACACCACTCCCTACCAGCCACTCAAGATCAGCGCGCCGACCGGCCAAACCAGCTTGGGAAATCTCGGTCCGCTCGACCGCACGCACCACCGTGACAAGACCCACGGACGTGGCAGCTTGCGACAGCCGGCGGCCGGGATCTACCTGTATCGATCGCCGGAAGGCTGGATTTACCTCACCACCAATGCCGGCACGCTATGTCTTGGTAACACCGACTATGCCCACGAGGTCTGGGCTGGCGCTCAGGCCTGGGCGCTCACCGCCTAGTCGTGTGACCTCCGTTTATGGAGCGTTGGAGAATTAGCCAGGCCCGCGGTCCGTGGCAGACTATCCCTCGGCCAAGCAGCCGATCGCGACTAGGGAGGCGGTCTAGCAATGACGGCGCCTAGCCGTGACTACCAGCAGTTCGAGCCGGTCTACCACCACTACGGACCGCACAAGGCCGGACTGCCGCCGCTCATCCCCTACTTCCGGGAGCTGTGGCGTCGGCGGGAGTTCGCCGCCGAGCTGAGCAAGGCCAAGATGCGGGGCGAGAACACGACGACCTTTTTCGGTCAGGCGTGGTTGATTCTCAACCCGCTGCTGCTGGCCGGCGTCTACTACCTGCTGGTGACGATCATCCGTGGCCAACATGAGCCGTCGCTGTTCACACATCTCACCCTCGGACTGTTCGCCTTCAACATCGTGGCGACTTCGGTGAACACCGGAGCCACGTCGGTCGTGAGCTCCGGCAGGCTACTGATCAATACGGCATTCCCCCGGCTGCTGATGCCGCTGGCCGCGGTTCGGACCTCGTTTTTCCGCTTCCTGCCCACCGTGCCGGTCTATGTGGTCTTTCACCTGATCCTGCTGCCCGGGGTGTGGCACCCCCGCATGATCTTGGCCCTGTACTTCCTTGGTGCGCTGGTCGTCTTCTCGATGGGACTGGCGGCGTTCTTCGCGGCGTTGCAGGTCTACTTTCGCGACACCTCCAACTTCCTGCCCTACTTCGTCCGAATCTGGATGTACCTGTCGCCCGTCCTGTGGATGCCCGAGTCCATCGCCAGGCTGCCCGATGCAGTCGTCACACTCATCAAGATCAACCCGATGTATTCGATGTTGGGCGGCTACACGGAGCTGATCCAGGAAGGGAAGATCCCCGATCTCTATATGTGGCTGACCTCCGCCGCTTGGGCCTTGGGGGCCGCGGCAATCGGCTTCTTGTTCTTCATTTCCAGGGAGCGTGAGTTTGCTGTCCGCCTCAACTGAGACCGGACCACCGTTGGCCGTTCGGGTCGATGATCTGTCCATCACCTATCGGACCACGTTCGAACGCAAGCCCACCCTCAAACAGGCGCTTGTCCGGTTCGGCCGTGGGCAGCGGGCGGTCAAGGTGGTGGAGGCCCTTCGCAACGTGAGCTTCGAGGTGTACGCAGGCACGGCCATGGGCATCATCGGCGCCAATGGGGCCGGGAAGTCGACCCTGATGCGCGCGCTCGCGGGCATCCTGCCGCCGACCTCCGGCAGCATCGAAGTCTGGGGCAAGGCAAGCACCCTGCTGGCGCTCGGCGTCGGCTTCAACAAGAACCTGTCGGGGCGCGAGAACATCATCCTCGGCGGCCTCGCCGCCGGCCTGTCGAGGGCAGAGGTGGAGGAGCGAGCCGCCGAGGTCGCGGAGTGGACGGAGCTGGGAGACTTCATCGACATGCCGATGCACACGTATTCCTCCGGCATGGCCGCCCGTGTGGGTTTCTCGGTCGCGGTCCATATGAAACCCGACATCTTGATGATCGACGAGGCGCTGTCCACCGGCGACGCGCATTTCCGCGAGAAGGCCAACGCCAAGATGGCCGAGCTTCGGGACGGCGCCCGGGCGATGTTCCTGGTCAGCCACGGTCTGAACAGCATCACGGAGATGTGCACTGAAGCGATCTGGCTGGACCACGGGATGTTGATGATGCAGGGCGAGCCGGAGGAAGTCGTCGATGCCTACATCAAGTTCACGAAGGTGAAGAAGTCGGCCTCGACCGTTGAGGATCTCTAGCCGCTCTCCAGCCGCCAGCGCAAAAACTCGGCCAGGTCGCCGGACTCGCCGTCCCGCCCACCCTTGCCGACCACCATCGGGGGCGGAGACGGCTTGAGCTTGACGCCGGTGAGCCGCTCACGCAATCCACCGGGCACGGTCAGGATGTAGTAGGAGCCGTCCTCCCCTATCGCCAGACTTTGATTCTTCCGCAGGTACCAGCCGAGCTTGTCGGTCTTCACGCTCTGCCCGCTGTAGAGAGTGGCCTTCAGCGGATGGGGGGCTATTCCCCGCTCACGCGCCTGCGTGACGAAGCGGTCGATGAGGACCTGCGCCTGCTTGGATTCAGCGCGGTTGGCGTTCGCCGCCAGCTCGGCGCGCCGAGCGGCTTCCTCAGCGCGGGACATGTTCTGAGCCTAACGCGCCGTCGTCACCGTAGAATGCTCACTCTGGGCCCAGCGCCTATGGGACCCCACCAGGGAAATCGATCGTGAGCTGAGCCCCGCACGCAACGAAGGACCGCCGACCACGTGATGAAGACTCCCCACCGGTGAGGTTCCTGCACAGCCTCGCGCAGCTCTGGCGCCACCGCTACTTTCGCCGGCTCCTGGCGGTCCGGATCAGCACCCAGTCATCCGACGGTGTGCTGCAGATCGCGTTGGCCTCCTACGTGCTCTTCTCTCCGGAACGCCAGCCCGACGCCACGTCGGTGGCCATCGTGCTCGCCGTCACGCTCCTTCCGTTCTCGATCGTGGGACCGTTCGTCGGTGTCGTTCTCGACCGATGGTCGCGCCGGCAGATTCTGGTGGTGACCAACCTGTCGCTGGGCGTCCTGACGCTCGGCTTGGCCGGGTTGGTGGTGACGGGCCTGCGTACGACAGCGGTCGAGAGCGTCCTGTACGCGGTCGTGCTGGTGACGATGAGTGTCAACCGTTTCCTGCTGGCGGCACTGTCGGCCTCACTTCCGCACACCATCGATCCCAGCGAGTACATGGTGGCCAACTCCGTGGTGCCGACCGTGGGACCGGCTGCCGTGCTGCTCGGTGCCGGGGTGGGTGCCGCCATGCGGCTCATTCTCGGGCACGGTCATGCCCGACTACACCGCGAACGCGATCTTGTTCGTGGTGGCGGCGGCCGGCTTCGTGATCAGTGCCGGGCTCGGCGCTGCGGATTCCGCGTCGTCAGCTCGGCCCGGATGTTGTCGACCTGACCCGCCCGCGAGATGTCGTCGTCGGACTCGTGGCGGCGCTACGGCACCTGGTCGAGCGGCGACCGGCCGGTCTCGCGCTGCTCACCATTGGTGCGCATCGGATCATCTACGGCATCGTCATGGTGGCGACGATCTTGGTCTATCGCAACTACTTTCACCGCATCGACGATGTGGAGCCTGCGATCGCCGATCTCGGTGTGCTGGTCGTCATCACCGGCGCGGGATTCGTTCTCGCCGCCGCGGTGACGCCGCCGATGACCGCCCGGATCGGTGTCCGGGCGTGGATCATCGCCTGCCTGGCCGCCTCCGCCGTCTTCCAGGTGCTGCCGGGCGCGATCTATGCCAAGGTGCCGCTCGGGATCGCCGCCTTCCTGCTCGGTCTGACCGCCCAAAGCATCAAGATCTGCGTGGACACCCTTGTCCAAGCGCACGTGGACGACGACGCTCAAGGGACGCGTCTTCGTGATCTACGACGTGATCTTCAACCTCGCCCTGGTGGTGGCTGCCGTGATCGGCGCGGTGATCTTGCCGACGAACGGCCGGTCGGTCCTGATCTTGGTGCTGATGGCTGCCGGCTACCTGCTGCTCGCCGCCGCGTTCGCCTGGGCCAGCCGCAGTCTGGAGATGGACAAGGGCACCGAGTCGCTGGCCGCCCCTCAGGTCTGAGTTGCCCACCAGCTGAGGAGTTCCGAGCGGGCCCGGTCCTCGCCCAGGGGGCCTTCCTCCATCCGGCGCTCCAACAAGAAGTTGTAGGCCCGGCCGACGGCTGGCCCGGGTGGGATGCCCAGGATCTCCATGATCTGGCGCCCGTCGAGATCGGGGCGGATGGCGTCCAGCTCCTCCTGGGCGGCCAGTTCGGCGATCCGGCGCTCCAGGTCGTCGTAGGCCGCCCGAAGCCGTCGCGCCTTCGCGGTGTTGCGGGTCGTACTGTCGGCACGGGTCAGGATGTGCAGCCGCTCCAGCTGGTCGCCGGCGTCGCGGACGTAGCGGCGTACGGCGGCGTCGGTCCACGGGGCGTCGCCCTCCATCCCCGCGCTGTAGCCGTGGAAGCGCAGGTGGAGGAAGATCAACTCGCGCCACCGCATCGATCTCGTCCTTGCTGAATCGCAAGGCCGCCAGCCGCTTGCGGACCAGCTTCGCCCCGACCACGTCGTGGTGGTGGAACGACACCTTGCCGCCCGGCTCGAACCGGCGAGTCGCCGGCTTGCCGATGTCGTGCAGCAGCGCGGCCAGCCGGACGACGAGGTCGGGTTGCGCCGGCAGCCGATACTCCAGTTCGATCGCCTGCTCCAGCACCGTCAGGCTGTGCTCATAGACGTCCTTGTGCCGGTGGTGCTCGTCGCGTTCCAGCCGCAGCGCGGGCAACTCGGGCAACACACGGTCCGCGAGCCCGGTCCCCACCAGGAGATCCAGGCCGATCCGCGGGTGCTCGGAGCAGACCAGCCTGACCAGCTCATCCCGAATCCGTTCCGCGGAGACGATGGACAAGCGATCGGCCATCGCCGACATCGCGGCCACGACGTCCGGAGCCGGCCGAAAGCGCAGCTGTGCCGCAAACCGCGCCGCCCGCATCATCCGCAGCGGGTCGTCGCTGAACGAGACTTCCGGACCCGAGGGCGTTCGCAGCACTGCCGACGCCAGGTCGGCCAAGCCGCCGTACGGGTCCACGAACTGCTTGTCCGGCAACGACACGGCCATGGCGTTCACCGTGAAGTCCCGCCGCGATAAGTCACCTTCCACGGAGTCGCCGAACAGCACCTCAGGCTTGCGGCTGCGTGTCGGGGTAGGCGTCGGATCGGAAGGTGGTGACCTCGATCACCCAGGTGCCACCGGCATCCTTCACCTGGCAGCCGACCGTCCCGTACTCCTTTCCGATGGTCCACACCGCCCGGGAGAAGCTCCGCAGCAGTGCCTCGATATCATCGGGCCGCGCCGAGGTGGTGAAGTCCAGATCATGTCCCAACCGGCCCCGCAGCGCATCCCGCACGCTGCCGCCCACCAGATACATGAGTGCCCAGCCTTGGCGAAAATCGCCGCCAGCCGGTCGACGACCGGGGCGATCCGGAGCAGTTGCGCCACGGCATTGGACTGCGCCTGGTTCAGCCGGGCGGGCGTCGGCGATCCCCGATGGCCGCTACCCGTGGCCTCAGACACGCTCGCCTACCCTACCGGCGTTTATAGGATGGCCCGGTGGAGGGTGGGGTCCGGACGCTGCGGCTGTTCGCGACCGTACTCCTCCTCACCGCCGGCGCACTGCTTGCGCCAGCCGTACGGCCGCCGCCCGCCGCCGCTCAGGAGCCGCAGGCCTTCGTCTCCATCGCGCTCACCTCGATCGAGCCGGCCCTACCCTCCCCTGACAGCACGGTGACGTTGAAGGGACCGTCACCAACACCAGTCCAGTCCTGCTCTCCAATCTCCAAGCCATCTTCTGGCGGGCCCCGAATGTTCCCCTGCTGGACGCCGAGGCTCTGAACCGCTCACTCACCTGGCCAGCGGATGAGCCGCTGGGCGAGCGGCTCTCGGACAACTACCAGAACATTCCGACCGAGACCGACCGAACGCCTGGCGCCTGGCAAGTCCACCGCCTTCACCGTGCAGGCCACCATGGACGAGCTCAACTTCTCACTGGCAGAACGGCGTCTACCTGATCGGGGCTCACGTCCGTGGTCGCACGGAGCTCAATGGCGCCGACGTTACCCTTGGACGCGCCCGGGTCTTTCTGCCCGTGCAGACGGCTGAACCTGGCAACTCGGTCCAGATGACCTCGGTCGTGATCTTGAACTCCCGGCCGTCCCGAGTCGGCACGTCGGAGTTCAGCGATGGTCACCTCGCCAGGGAGGTCGCCGCGGGAGGGCGCCTCGACCGACTGATCAAGGCCGCCGATGCCGATAACGTCAGTTTTGCCATCGACCCCGCTCTGATCGACGAGCTGCGGACCATGAAGTCCGGATACTCCGTCATTGGCTCCGACGCCAGCACCGACAAGGGCCAGGCCGCCGCGGCGCGCTGGCTCGAGAAGTTCGAGTCGGTCAAATCCACCCGGGATGGCTTCCGGCTGCTCTACGGGTCGCCCGACATTGCCGCGCTGGTCCATGCCAATGAGACGGAGCTGCTCACCCAGGGTGAGTTGGCGGCCCGCGACGGTCGAGGGAGTCTCCACCCTTGCCGGTGCTCGTGTTCCCCGCCGACGGGGCCGCCGACGCGGAGACCCTGGCCGCTGCCGAGGACCTCGAGCCGGACGCCATTCTCCTGTCGGACATCTCGACCGGTGAACCGCGGCCCCTGCTGTCCGTGCCCGGAAATGCGCCGGTCATCAGCTTCACAGCCGGCTCGTTCGGTGGCGGCCCCGGGCCGGACCCACGAAACACCGCAGTACACGTTCAGCAGCGGACGCTCGCCGAGACGTGGATCGAAGCCAACTCCGCGCCGGCCGGTTCCACCCTCGGCCGAATTCACGTGGTCAGGAGCGCAGCCCAGGCCGGCGCCAGCAGTGCCGAGTCGGCCAGTGCGCCGTGGATCACCCGCGGCACGCTGAGCAAGCTGCTGCGCTCCGAGCCGGCGACCTGGGATCAACAACTGAACTATCCCAAAGCCCTTCGTGCCGCCGAGCTGAACGCCAAGCAGCTGCGGCTGGTGCGCCAGTTGGCCACCAGCTACGCCACTTACACCGACCTGCTGGCCGAACCCGACAACGCGAACGTGACTGCCGCTTCAGCTCTGGCTCGCTCAACGAGCAGCACCTGGCGGCGAGCGGAGAACGCCATGCGGAAGTTCGTCGATCCCCAACAGGACGAGCTGACTACGATCCTTACGGACAAGATCGAGATCCGGACAAACCGCAGGGTGACCACGGTGGCTCGCAAAGGTGTCGGCTTCCCCATCACCGTGTGGAACACTCTGCCGCCGCCGGAGGACCCCACCTCACTGGCCAATGCCGTACGCGTCCGGCTCCTCTTCGAATCCAAGGTCGAGCAGCGGCTGACCGTGGAACCCCTTGAAGTCGGCATCGTCGGTGCCGGCACCAACGTCGCCGGCACCGCCTCGGTGGACGCCAATTCCAACGGAACCGTTCCGGTGACCGCTCAGTTGACCACGATGTCCGGCACGCCGATCGGGCGCCCGGTCACGATTCAGGTGACCGCGACCCAGGCCGGTACGACTGGCTGGATCATCGTCCTGATCTCAGGACCGGTGCTCATCGCGCGGCGTTGCGCTGCGGATCCGCCAGGTCGCAAGAGAACGCTCGGAAGCCAGCGCCGCACCGATGCCGGACGACGCGCTGAGCTCGAAACCACCCACCGATCAGCTTCACCAGACACTCGATGCCTGACACCGAGGTTTCCCAGACCGCAACGACCAGCCGCACCTCCCGCCTGATCTCGGCCAGCGCGATCATGGCCGCGGGCACGCTGGTGTCGCGAGTCCTCGGCTTCGGCGAGCTGATGCTGCTGGTGTTCCTGTTCGGCAACGGCACCCGGCAGGCCGAGATGTTCACCCTGGCCAACACCATTCCGAACAGCATGTACATCCTGCTGGCCGGCGGCGTCCTCAACACCGTGCTTGTGCCCCAGATCGTGCGGGCGATCAAGGGCGATGCCGATCGCGGTGAGGCCTACACCAACCGGATCGTGACTGCCGGCCTGATCGCGCTGGGCCTGATCACCATCGTGCTCACCCTGGCGGTTCCGTGGATCGTGGGTCTCTACACCGCCACCGGCTGGAAGTCGCCAAAGCTGGCCGCCCAGTACGACTCGATGATCATGCTCGGCTATTTCTGCATGCCGCAGGTCTTCTTCTACGGGGTGTACGTGCTGGCCGGGCAGGTGCTCAATGCCCGGGACCGCTTCGGCCCGATGATGTGGGCGCCGATTGCCAACAACCTCGTCTCGATCTCGGTGCTGCTGACCTTCCTCGTCGTCTTCGGCCGGGGGAACACCGGACAGGCCTTCACCACCGGCGAGGAACTGCTGCTGGGCATCGGCTCGACGCTGGGGATCGCGGCGCAGGCGGCCGTCCTGGTGCCGTTCCTCCGAGCCGCCGGCTATCACTACCGACCGCGTTTCGATTTCCGCCATACCGGACTGGGAAAGACATTCCGGCTGGCCAAGTGGACGCTCGGTTTCGTGCTGGTCAACCAGCTGGCGTTGGTGGTGATCAATCGACTGGCCAGCGGCGCCACGGTCGACGGCTCGGGCGCCGGACTGGCGTCTTACTACAACGCGTACGCGGTGTGGATCCTCCCGCATTCGCTGATCACCGTCTCGCTTGCCACCGCCATGCTGCCCGCGGCCTCCCGGCTGGCCTCGGCACACGACCTGCCTGGAGTGGCGGACGAAACGACTCGGGCGATCCGGCTCGCGGTGACGGCCCTGCTGCCCGCCGCCGTCGGCCTCTTTGCCCTGGGTCTGCCGATTGCCGAGTTCGTCTTCGGCTTCGGCCAGGGCGCCAAGGACGCGAACTTCGTCGGCTGGGCCTTGATGGCCCTGGCCTTCGGCTTGGTCCCGTTCACCGTGCAGTATCTCTGCCTGCGCGCGTTCTACGCGCTGGAGGACAACCGCACCACGTTCTTCCTCCAATTGATCATCGCCGGCACCAACGTGATCTTGGGGATTTCCGCCGTCGCTCTGCTCGACCAGCCGTCGCTGGTCGCCACCGGCCTCGCCTTTGCGTACTCCGCCGCGTATTCGATCGGGGTCGTCATCTCGTTTCGTCGGCTCCGCCGGCGACTCCCGGCCCTCAACGGGTGGGCCCTGGTCCGCCATTGCCTCCGGTTGCTGGTGGCCGCAGCCCCCGCCGCCGCAGTGGGCTATGGCATCTGCTGGGCCTTCGGGCTGTGGTCAGAATCCAAGCCGGCGCGGCTGCTGGCGCTCGCGGTCGCCGGCGTCGCGGCCGTGCTGATCTTCGCGCTGCTCGCCCACCTGCTGCGGATCCGTGAGGTGAGTCAGATCGTCGCCACCCTGCTGCGTCGTGATCGAGCGCCCCGACCACCCAATTCCGATGATTGGAACGACTCCGGCGATTCCACCACGGTGATCGAGCCGGTTGATCCTACGATCGAACGAGCAGCAACCGCCGCTACCGGAGCCGATCCGAGCGGCCAGACTGAGATGACAACGTCCATGAGTGAGGCGGCCACGCTTCTTCCCCAGCCAGCCGGCGACGACACCTCGACGGACCTGGCGCCCTCGGCCGAGCCCCGGCGGGCGGCGACGTCTGAGGTACCGCTGCCCGCGACGGCTCTCGCCTCCGGTACGGTCCTGGCGCAGCGTTACCGGCTGGAGGAGCTGATCCGCGAGTCACCGCCGACGGTGACGTGGCGGGCCTTCGACCAGGTGCTCTCCCGATCGGTCCTCGTACACCTGCTCTCCCCCGACGATCAGAACGCCCCCGAACTGCTGGCGGTGGCGCGCAAGGCCTCCGCAGCCACCGACTCCCGCTTCCTCCGGGTGCTTGATGTCGTGCACAGTGAAAGTCCGACGATCGGGTCGTACATCGTCTCCGAATACGCCCTTGGCCAGTCGCTGGAATTGATCCTGAGCCAAGGACCGCTCTCGGGCTTGGAGGCGGCCTGGGTGACGCGGGAGGTCGCGGATGCCCTGGCCGGCGTGCACAGCCTGCGGCTGTATCACGAGCGGATCAATCCCGACACTGTGATCATCACCCCCGACGGGAGCGTCAAGATCGTCGGCCTGCTCATCGAAGCGGCGCTGCGCCCACCGCAGGCTGCCAGCGGGCACGGTGCGGACACACCGGAGCAGATTGACGTCCTCGACCTGGGCCGGCTGTTTTACGCGTGCCTGGTCTGTCGCTGGCCCGGTGGGCCCGCGTATGGGCTGCCGGACGCACCAGTGGTCGGCCACCGCTGGGCCACCCCACGACAGGTACGGGCCGGTGTCTCGCCCGCGCTGGACAACCTCTGCGACCAAGTCCTCGGCGATCCACCGCGACATCACGCGGAGCAGATTCGGAGCGCCGGCGCCCTGGTGAACGCGCTGAACAAAGTGCTCGGGCCCGCCGACGCGTCCGGCGATCTCGAGCGTCGCCTGCGCCCTCCGGCGCCTCGCGAGAACAGTGAGCCGAAGGCCGCGACCGCCCCAGCACCCGAGCCGCCGACCATCCCGGCAGCTGCTCCGACGACGAAGATCAGCACCCCGGTCGGCACCCCGCCGGGTCCCCAGCGGCGCCCTCGCCGCTGGATCCCGCTGCTGGCGGTCTTGGTCGTGCTTCTGGTGATCGGCGCAGTGCTCGTCGGGGTCGCGGCCGGCAACCGAGGCGGGACCGCTGGTGACCCCACCGCCTCCCAGTCCGCCGCCGACAAGGCGTCCGCCGGCCAGCCGGGAGCCGCGATCACCATCACCGGTGCCCGAGATTTCGACCCCCAGGGCGATGATCAGACCGAGAACCCGCAGCTCGTCAAACTGGCCCACGACGGTGACCCCACGACCGGCTGGCGCACGGTTCGCTACCTGGGCAACCCGAAGCTCGGCGGCATCAAACGTGGGGTCGGCCTGGTGTTCGATCTTGGCTCCGCCCAGCCCGTACGGTCGGTCGTGGTCACCCTCCCCGGGAACGGCACGAACGTGGAGCTTCGCGTACCCAAGAACAATCCGGACACGATCACCAGCCCGCCGATGGGCTCAGACAGCCAATGGCGCCGTATCGCCGGCGCGTCGGGGGCCGGCACGACCGCAACCCTCACCGCTGCGGAGCCGGCGGCCACCCGCTATGTCCTGGTGTACCTGACTTCGTTGCCGAAGGAGGGAACGGACTACCGCGGCGGCATCAACGAAGTCGCCATCTCCCAGTAACGGCTGACCATGCCGCGACCGCTCGAGCTGTCCTTCGACTCCCGCGGACCGATCGCGGTCAGCACTGGCGGCGCGGTCTTGGTCATCCTGCTGCTGAGCTTGACCGGAAGCTACGGCTGGCCAGCCGTGGCGGCGGTGGTCGCCCTGCTTTGGGCCGGTTACCTCATCACCGTCTGGCTGCGGACTCGGGCGTTTCTGATGGTGGACGGGTCGAAGCTCACTGTCCGGCGTTACCGCGGGCTGCACATCGTGGACGGCTCGCAGGTACAGCGCGTGACCGAGTACTTCACGCGGCGTGGACCGTGCCACAAGCTGACCGTGGGAAGCGCGGGTGGCATCCGCCGATACGCGGTGCCGACCGCCCTGTTGCGCACCGGGCACTCCACGTTCTTCGGCTGGCTGCTGCGCCATGCACCGCAGGCAGAGCTGGACAAGAAGTCCCAAAAGACGCTGGAACAGCTTCGGATTCGTGGACTGGTCGAGTGAACCGATGCCAGGGCCGTCAGGATGCCGGCAGTGATGGCGGCTCGGAATACCGATACCGGGTTTCGCGGTTGCCTGGAGGTAGGGTTACGCCACATTGCCCAGCACTGGTAAGGAATTGATGAGCACCGAAGACGTCCGCGACGTCATCATCGTCGGAAGTGGGCCGGCCGGCTACACGGCCGCCATCTACGCGGCACGGGCCGACCTCAAGCCACTGGTATTCGAGGGCTCCATCACCGCGGGCGGCGCACTGATGAACACCACCGAAGTTGAGAACTACCCAGGCTTTCCGGACGGGATTCAGGGCCCCGAGCTGATGGAGGCCATGCGGAGCCAGGCCGAGCGCTTCGGCGCCGAGCTCATCACCGACGACATCGTCTCCATGGACCTGACGGATAACGTCAAGTACGTCACCGATGCTGCCGGCACCCGATACGCCGCCCGGACCGTGATCCTGGCCATGGGCTCGGGCTATCGCAGGCTCGGCCTGGCCGACGAGGACCGGCTCTCTGGTCACGGTGTGTCCTGGTGCGCGACCTGCGACGGCTTCTTCTTCCGGGACAAGGACATCGCCGTCGTCGGCGGTGGCGACTCCGCGGTCGAGGAGGCCACCTTCCTCAGCCGTTTCGCGAGATCGGTGACCATGGTGCACCGCCGCGACCAGCTGCGGGCCAGCAAGATCATGGCCCACCGCGCCGAGAAGGACCCCAAGATCAACTTCGCCTGGAACTCCGAGGTCGCCGAGATCCACGGCGACAAATCGCTGGCCGGGGTCACGCTGAAGGACACCCAGAGCGGCGAGCGCCGGCCGCTGGACGTATCCGGCCTGTTCATCGCCATCGGGCACGAGCCGCGGTCCGAGCTGGTCGTGGGTCAGGTGGAGACCACCGCTGAGGGATATGTGCTGACCGACGCTCCATCGACGCGGACCAATCTCGAGGGAGTGTTCGCCTGCGGTGACCTCGTCGATCACGTCTACCGTCAGGCCGTCACGGCCGCCGGCACGGGATGCCAAGCCGCGCTGGATGCCGAGCGCTACCTGACCGACCAGAAGGATGCTGCCGAGCGATTCATCGCTGAGGCGGCGCTGGCCGCGCACGTCAACTGAGCACAGGAGAAAGCACAGCGATGGGAACTGTTTCCGATGTCACCGACGCCACCTTTGACGAGGTGGTCCTGAAGTCCGACAAGCCGGTGATGGTGGACTACTGGGCCGACTGGTGCGGGCCTTGTAAGCAGGTCGAGCCGATCATCGAAGAGCTCGCCCGATCCCACGGCGACAAGGTGACGTTCGTCAAGATGGACACCAACACCAACCCGGTGACCCCGGCGAACAACTACGTCCTCGGTCTGCCCACCATTCAGCTCTACGTCAATGGCGAGCTGGTGAAGGCCTTCAAGGGCGCCAAGTCGAAGTCGACGCTGCTCAACGCGATCGAGGAATACCTCTAGATCTGAGCTGATCGCCTAGAAGTTGTCCGCGCAGAACGGCGGTCGCGGAGAGGTGAAGGCTGCAGTGATCGCGGCGACCGTGCCGGTTTTCCGTTCCTCTACCAGGCCGGCCGCGTGCAGTGAGCTGAGCGAGATGCCACCGAGATAGATCGCTCCGAGGTCACGGACCTTGAGAGTGACGTCGGCGCGGCGCCGAGTGGTAGATACGTCCGCGCCGTCCGGCCCCGCCTGCACGCGAAACGCCGAGTCGTTGTGCGGCAGCAA
Organism: uncultured Actinomycetota bacterium; assembly: GCA_963808495.1. Classification (GTDB taxonomy): domain Bacteria; phylum Actinomycetota; class Actinomycetes; order Propionibacteriales; family Propionibacteriaceae; genus Microlunatus. The sequence goes on along the minus strand of CAWEGC010000019.1, from coordinate 110,439 downwards.
CGGATCGGATACCGCGATGACCACGTCGAGATCCGCGGCATACGTACGGGCCTGAAGCGCAGCCGGCACGTCGATCAGCCGAGCGTACGTGCCGTCGGTCAGCTCCGTGGAGATCATCCGGGAGTCGGCAACCAGATAGCGCAGCGGCTCGTCCACCGGGGCGTTTGCCCGGGTGAACGTCCGAACCAGATCAAGGTCGAGCAGGAACCGCCACAGGGCCGCATAGGCCGACGGATCCGCGGCCTCGACATCGCCGATCTGGACCTCCGCAGCCGGACTGTCCCCTGAATCACCGCCCTTGACCCGAAACGAGGCGAATCCGTCTGCGCGCCCGCGCTTGTTGTAGTGCAAGGCGAATCGCAGTGCTGCGGCCCCTTTCCGCCACGGCTCGGGATCGTGCACTCGAACCCGCCACCAATGGGCATTCCGATCGAGGGCACCGGGACGCTGCGCGAGGAGGGTGTCATGGAGCGGTGCGGCCGCCGCCAGCCACTCCTCCCGGTCCACTTCACCGACCGAGCCATCACCAAGATCAACTCCGGGCAGAAAGGCCGTCGACCGGGTCTGCCCGGAGATCCGCAACCGCGGCGTCGCGTGACCGTAGCCGAATCGCCCGTAGATCAAAGACTCCGACGCCCAGAGCAGCGCGACCGGCTCGGATCGGCGGTGGATGTCCTCGAGCTGGTGCTTCATCATCGCGGTCAGCAGCCCCCGACGCCGATACGTGGGGCTGACCGTGACCACGGTGACGGCAGCGGTCGGCACACTGCCACCGGGCACCGTCATCGACCGGCTGTACGCGCCGCAGGTCGCAATCCACCGGCCGTCGACGGTGAAACCGAATGACCGGTCCCGTTCCAGGACCTTCTCGAACGGATCCCACAGGCCAGGTTTGTAGTCATCGTGAAAGCCACGGAGTATCGCGGCCGAAAAATCCTCGGTGCCCGCCTCGTCGAGGTAGGTCAGCTTCGGCTCAGCCAGATGCGGTGGCAGTGGTCGGGACGGCACGGACCCCAGTCAACCGCACCGCTCAGGCGCGCGGGCCTGAACTCAGCTCGCGCTTCGTGAGACTCGGGTGGCCGGTTCCGGCGGGGTTGGTTGGGCGACCAGGTCTGTGAGCCGGTGCCAGGCCGCGCCGAGATCGGGGCGCCACCGTACGGTGGTCTGCAGGTTCATCCGGAACCGAGGGGTGACCGGATGCGGCCGGACGAGTGCAAACCCCACGCTCTCCAGCCAATCCGCGGGGACCATGCAGGACGGTCCGTCGTGGTAAGTGCCGATCGCCTCGAGCGCCCGGATGTCGCGGCGGACCAGCAGGGCAGCCGCAGACTGCACCAATGAACGGCCGATGCCTTTTCCGCGCTGCTCGTCGGCTACCCAAACGCCCATCAGGACCGCGGCATCGTGGCTGACCGGCGTGCTGGCGAAGGCCCCGAGCCGGGGCACGTGCGAGGCGGGTGCCATGGTCAGCGAGCCCACGGTCTCGCCGTCGTTGACGGCCACGACCCCGCAATAGCCCCAGTACGCCGTGACCGATTCGGCCCAGTCGAGCTTGATCTGGCCGCGGTCCCGGTGATCTGCCGGGGAGGAGAGATCGGTCAGGCTCGACTGCCAGAAAGTGCACCGGGCGCACGGCTCCGGAAGCGCAGACAGGTTGCCCGAGGTCAACGGCCGAAACCGGCGCACACCCATGATCAGGCCCGGGCCCGAGGCTTGATCAGCCCGTACGCAAAACCGATCCCGACGCCGACCACGATGCCGAAGACGAACAGCAGTGTCGAATGCGGCGGGCGCATGCCCGACCGCGGCCCCTTGCTGCTCGACATCACCATGCCAACATCGTAGGCGCGCGGCCGGAAGAAGCGCGCCTTAGGCTTGTCGTCGTGGCCATCGATCGTGTGCATCGGCGAGACACCCGGCTGGACGACTACGTCGATCGTTACGCCGCGCGTACGCACAAGATGACCGCGTCGGCGATCCGGGCACTGTTCGCCGTCGCCAACCGCCCCGAAGTTGTGTCGCTGGCCGGCGGGATGCCCAACATCACCGACCTGCCGCTGGACGTGGTGGGCTCCATCCTGCACGAGTTGGTGATCAGCAACGGTCGGCAGGCCATGCAGTACAGCGCCGGGCAAGGCGAGCCCGCCATGCGGGAGGCCATCTGCGAAGTGATGAGGCTGGAAGGAATCGAAGCCCATCCAGACGACGTGACCGTGACCGTCGGCTCGCAGCAGGGTCTGGACCTGGTGACCCGGATCTTCTGCGATCCGGGCGACGTGGTGCTGTGCGAGGCGCCCAGCTATGTCGGTGCGCTGGGTGTCTTCCGGGCCTCCCAGTGCGATGTGGTCCACGTGGCGATGGACGAACACGGGCTGCAGCCGGACGCCCTCGCCCAGGCCCTCGAGGGGGTTCGCGCCACAGGCAGGAAGGTCAAGTTCCTGTACTGCATCCCGAATTTTCACAACCCGGCGGGTGTGTCGGAGACTCTTGAGCGCCGCATCGCGATTCTCGACATCGCCCGTAGGGCGGATCTGCTGGTGGTCGAGGACAATCCGTACGGGTTGCTCGGCTTCGACGGCGAACCGACGCCGGCGATGCGGTCTCTGGAGGAGGACCGGGTGATCTATCTCGGGTCCTTCTCGAAGACGTTCGCACCCGGCTTCCGCGTCGGCTGGGTCCTCGCTCCGCACGCCGTACGGGAAAAGCTGGTGCTGGCCCAGGAATCGGCGACACTCTGCCCGCCGGCGTTCTCCCAGTACGCGGTCTCCGCCTATCTGGCCAACCACGACTGGCGGGGCCAGATCAAAGTCTTCCGCGAGATGTATCGCGAGCGGCGCGACGCCATGCTGGCGGGCTTGGCCGACGACATGCCGGCTGGGACTAGCTGGACCGTGCCCTCCGGTGGGTTCTTCGTCTGGGTCACGCTGCCGCCCGGGCTGGACTCGCACGCCATGCTCCCTCGGGCCGTCACCGCGCGGGTGGCCTACGTCCCGGGCACCGCCTTCTACGTCGACGGCTTCGGCAGCCGGCACATGCGGCTGTCCTACTGTTATCCCACGCCCGCACGCATCCGCGAGGGCACCCGGCGGCTCGGCGAGGTGCTGGCCTACGAGACCGGGGTGCTGGAGACATTCGGACCGGGCTCCGCCGAGGACAGCCGAGCGGCACTGCGACCGTACGAGGCTCCAGGAGCGAATCAAGAATGACCGGAACTCTGCCAACCGTCGTCGTGCTGGCCGGCGGCCTCTCTCACGAGCGGGACGTCTCGCTGCGCTCCGGTCGCCGAGTCAGCCAGGCGCTGCGCTCGCGCGGCGTGGAGGTTGTCGAATCCGACGTCGACTCCTCGCTCCTCCCCCGGCTGGCCGACCTCCCCGGCGCCGTGGTCTTCCCGGTCCTGCACGGGGAGACGGGTGAGGACGGAGCCCTGCGGGAGGTGCTCGAACTGCTCGAGGTCCCGTTCGTGGGGTCGGTCGGGTCAGCGTGCCGGGTCGCCTTCGACAAATCGATCGCCACCACGGTGATCGCCGATGCGGGCCTCGCGACGCCACGTCAGGTGGCCTTGCCGCACGAAATCTTCCGGGAACTCGGAGCTCAGGCGCTCGTCCGAGCGCTCGGCGAACAGGTCGGCTTCCCGATGATGGTGAAACCCTCGCGCAGCGGCTCAGCGCTCGGCTGCAGCAAGGTCAGCCAGCCGGAGCAGCTGCCGTCGGCGATGGTCGGGGCGTACGCGTACGGTCCGGTGGCGGTCGTGGAGCACTTCGTCGAGGGCCGCGAGGTGGCTGTCGCCGTGGTCGACTGTGGCGAGGGCCCGATCGCCCTGCCGATCGTGGAGATCCGGCCGGATTCGGGGGTCTACGACTACACCGCGCGCTACACCGCGGGCGCCACGCGGTTCCTCTGTCCAGCGGAGCTCGATGACGACATCGCACAGCGCTGCTCGGCCCTGGCGTTGCGGGTGCACGACGTGCTGGGCCTGCGTGATCTGTCCCGCACCGACATGATCGTGACCGACGCCGGAGATCCGGTCTATCTGGAGGTCAACGTGTCTCCCGGAATGACCGAGACCTCCTCGGTGCCGCTGGCGATGGAGGCGGCCGGCTGGAGTCTGGGCCAGATGTGCGCCGATCTGGTACGGGTCGCCGCCGGCCGGACGGAGACGGCCTCCGTTCCGTGATTCGACTGCGCCAAGTGCTGATCATCGCGCTCGGATTGCTGGCCGCGACCGTGATGGCATGGCTCGGGATCTGGCAGCTCGACGTCTATCGCGCGCAGGGTGCGGCGGTGGCGGCCAAGCGCGCGGCTGAGCCGCCCGTCGCCTTGACGTCCGCCGCCCCTGCGGGGGCTACCGTCCGGGATGGGTATGGCCGCTCCGTGGAGTTCGACGGTGTCTATCTCGGGGAGCACCAACTGCTGCTGCCGGCCGAGGACCGGCCGAACGTCTATCGCGTGGTGACGCCCCTGCGGCAGGCCGACGGTAGCGTCGTTGCGGTCGTTCGTGGCCTGGGCAGTCTCGAAGCCGGCGACCCGCCGGCTGGTCAGGTCAGCCAGCTGGGCGTGCTACTCCCCTCTGAGCAGTCGCCCGGCGGGCCGGCCACCGAGCTGACGGCGGTGCAGGTGCCGGTACTGGCCCAACGCTGGCCCGGACCGCTGGTCGACGGCTATGTCATATTGTCCGGAGTTGATGCCAGCGAGCAAGGGCTCGAGCCGGCTGAGGCCAGCTTGCCGACCGGCCGTGGTCGCCTTCGTAACGGGGCCTACGCGCTGCAGTGGTGGGTTTTTGCCGCGTTTGCGGTGGGGATGGCGATCCGAATGGCCCGGGATCAGGGTCGCCGAGTCGGCAGCGGCGATCAAGGGGCGGACGAGATCGAGGCGGCGCCCCGTACCGGTCCGGCATAGGCTCGGGCCCGTGCGCAACGCGTTGATCCGCTACCGGATCATGGCCTACACGGTCGGAGTCCTGCTGGTCGTCCTCATGTGCGTGGGGCTGCCGCTGAAGTACTTCGGCGACAATGACACCGTTGTCACCTGGACGGCCATTCCGCACGGCTGGCTTTACATGCTGCTGCTGCTCACCGCGTTCGACCTCGGTCGGCGGGCCCGATGGTCCTGGAAGCGGCTGATCCTGATTGCGCTTGCCGGGACGATCCCGTTTCTCTCCTTCGTGGCTGAGCGCTCTGCCACCAAGGACGTCCGGAAGAAGCTGGCACCACAGGAAGCGGAGGAGTCCGCCGCCGCCCTGACGACTGAGAATCGGGGCTGAGTTAGTCGGGCAGGCCTATGGCGGCGCAGATCCGCCCGAGATCGTCGCTGCCCGCAAACTCGACGGTGATCTTGCCCTTGTAACGGCCGGCATCGATGCGGACCCGGGTTTCGAGATGGTCGGAGAGTCGTGCCGCCAGGTCGGCGATGTCGGGCGCGACGGGTCGGCGCTGCCGGGGCTTGGTCGGCCGCTCCTCGGCGGGCGTCTCACCGAGCGCTGCGATCTCCTCCACCGCCCGTACGGAGAGCCCCTCGGCCACGACCCGCTGCGCCAGGCGCTCCTGAGCAGCTGGTTCCTCCAGGATGAGGATGGCTCTAGCGTGACCGGCGCTCAACACACCAGCCGCCACGCGCCGCTGGACTGTGGCCGGCAGCTTCAGGAGGCGGATGGTGTTGGAGATCTGGGAGCGTGAGCGTTTGATCTTCTCCGATAACTCCTCCTGGGTGCAGCCGAAGTCCTCGAGCATCTGGGAGTAGGCGGCCGCCTCCTCCAGCGGGTTGAGCTGCGCGCGGTGGAGGTTTTCGAGCAATGCATCGCGCAGCAGGTTGTCGTCGGAGGTCTGTCGAACGATTGCCGGCACTCTCTCCTGGCCGGCCATCCGGGCAGCGCGCCAGCGCCGCTCCCCCATCACCAGCTCGTACTTTTCTCCACCGAGCGGGCGCACGACGATCGGCTGCAGCAAGCCGACCTCGGTGATCGACTCGACGAGTTCGGCCATATCGTCCTCGTCGAACACCGTCCTCGGCTGGCGTGGATTAGGCGTGATCGAATCGACCGGCAGCTCGGCGAAGTAGGAGCCTCCGGTCGATCGCTGTTCAGGCGCCGCGGATGGCTCTGCAGATGGTGTGAGATCGGTCCGCAGGAACAGCTCCCCAAGGCCCCGGCCCAGGCCTCGGCGTTCGCTGGTGGTGGTCATGACTTCTCCTTCGCGCCGCGGGCGGCAATCTCGCTGGCGGCCGCCAGGTAGGACACCGAGCCGGCCGAATCGGGGTGGTACGTCAGGACGGTTTGCCCATAGCTCGGTGCCTCGGAGATGCGCACCGAGCGCGGGATAACTGTCGGGAGGGTCTCCGCGGGGAAGTGAGCGCGCACCTCGTCCGCCACCTGAGCCGCGAGCCGGGTCCGGGCGTCGTACATGGTCAGCAGCACGGTGGTCAGTCGGAGCCGGTTGTTCAGCTCACCTTTGACCAGATTGATTGTGCGCATGAGCTGTGAGACACCCTCCAGGGCGTAGTACTCGCACTGGATGGGGATGAGGATCTCTGACGCGGCCACCAGGGCATTCAACGTCAACAGCCCGAGGGAGGGTGGGCAATCGAGAAAGACGTAGTCGGTCGGGTGGTCCTGGAGGTAAGCGGTGAGCGCACGTAACAGGCGGTTTTCCCGTGCGACGACCGAGACCAGCGCGATTTCGGCGCCGGCGAGGTCAATTGTCGCGGGCAAGACCATGAGATTCGGCGCCTCCGGGGACGCCACGACGTGGTTTGCCATTGCAGCACCACCGAGGAGGACTTCATACGTTCCCGGTGTTCCGGCGGCGTGGTCGATCCCGAGGGCAGTCGACGCGTTGCCTTGGGGATCGAGGTCGACCACCAGCACCGACAAGCCTCCGAGGGCCAGCGCTGCGGACAGGTTGACCACCGTGGTGGTCTTTCCCACTCCACCTTTTTGGTTCGCCACGACGAAGCTTCGAGGTCCGGCCGGCAATCGGGAACCTGAAGTCCGCGCCCGTTTCACGTGAAACATCGTCCTCGGCTTCGAGGGCTGGCGGCGGCGCGAACTCGTCCTCGTCGAAGTGCGCGCGTCTGGGTCCCGGCGGTCGAAACCGGACATCCGGGCCGGTCGGCGTTGGGCTAGGCGTGGATGGGCTGGCGACCTGCTTCGGCCAATCGAGCGTTTCACGTGAAACATTGGGCCAGCCGATTCGCTCGTCGACGTGGACGGCATGCGGCCAACCGAGGGTAGACGCGACCTCGACGTCGGTCACCGGACCGACGTGAACCTGCGTCGGGGGATCGCCGCTCATCAACTCTCCCGGTTCATCATGTTGGCTCGACACGTTACTGGGGTCCGCTCAGCGTGTTGGTCAGGCGCGCGGCCGTATCACTGATCTGTGATCCGCACGACGATAGCGGAATCGGCTCGGGGATCGGCCCGTGCCGTGACGAGCTCCGCCGCCAACCGGTAGCCGGGCAAGGACCTGCGCGGCCTGGCCGATCTCCGCCTCAGCGTTCTGGCCTTTCAGGGCAAGGAGCATCCCTCCTGGGCGCCGAAGCGGATCGCACCACCCGATCAGCCGGTCGAGGGGTGCGACGGCACGGGCCACCACGACGTCGTAGCGCCCGGTGTGGTCTTCCGCCCGAGCGCGTACCACCTGAACCCTCGCGGTGAGGTCCAGGTCGCTCACTGCCTCGACCAGGAAGGTGGATCGCCGCAGCAGCGGCTCCAGGAGCGTCACTTGCAGATCAGGCCTGAGGACAGCCAAGGGAATGCCGGGCAGTCCAGCACCACTGCCAACGTCGATCACTGTGCTGCCCGGCTCGATCAGCTCACTCAATGCGGCGCTGTTGAGGATGTGCCGCTCCCAGATTCGGGACGCTTCCTTGGGGCCAAGCAGGCCGTACGCGACGCCTCGCGTGGCCAAAATGTCGACATATTTACTAATTCGGCTGGCTTCGGGCCCGTATAGCTGCTCGGCAACCTGCTCTGCAGCGGCAGGACCGCTGGTCACACGGTCGTGGTCAGGCGGGATGGACAACCACGTGCCGCTTGGGCTCTTCACCCTCTGATGCGCTGGTCAGCCCGGCAGCCACCACGGCGTCGTGCACGATCTTGCGTTCGAATGGGTTCATCGGCGCGAGCGGTACACGTTCATGGGTGTTCTGGGCTTCCGATACTGCCTCGGCCGCCAGTCGCATGAGCTGCTCGCGACGGCGCTCGCGGTAACCGGCGACATCAAGCATCAGCCGGCTGCGGCTGCCGGTCTCGCTCATGACGGCCAACCGGGCCAGCTCCTGGAGCGCGTCCAGGACCTCACCGTTCGTACCCACCAGGACCTCGGAGTCGCTGACGATCGAGACATGAGCGCGGTCACCTTCGATGTAGGTGTCGATGTCCCCGTCGAGGTCGGCGATGTCGAGTAGTTCCTCGAGGTAGTCGGCCGCGATCTCGGCTTCGGTTTCCAGCGGGTTGCCGTCGTCGGGCCCGACGACACTCTCCGAACCTGGTTCAGGCTCAGGACTGGTATCCGGACCTATCTCTTCGTCGGGCACCAGACCGGCGCCGGCCTCGGGCCCGGATTCGTCCCTGGGTAGGTCGGACATCTCGTCCTTCTTCTCGGGCAGGTCGCTCACAACCCCTCCTGATGTTGCCGCATCTCAAGTCTTGCGCTGGGACCGGCTCTGCTTGCGCGGCTGCTGTCGAACAACCCGCGGTGTTGCCGGTGCCGCCGCCGCGCCACCCCCGTCCGGTACGGGTGCCAGCGGCCGGGCCCCGTTGCCGCTGTCCGGCTCCGGACCATCGGGCCCAGGTCCCTCCGGCTTGCCCTTCCCGTGCGCGCGCCGCCGAGCCTCCCACGCGTCGTACGCCGGAGTCCCAGGCGCTGGATTGCGCCGAATCACGTAGAACTGCTGGCCCATCGTCCACAGGTTGGAGGTGAACCAGTAGATCAGCACGCCGACCGGGAAGTTGATGCCGCCGACGGCGAAGATCAGTGGGAACACGTACAGCATGATCTTCTGCTGCTGCGCGAACGGCCCGGTCAACGCCTCGGGCGGCATGTTCTTGCGCATCAGCTGCAGCTGGGTGATGAACAGGGTCGCCGTCATGGCGACGATCAGCACCAGCGTGACGACGTGGACGCTGGTGATGCCGTTCTCGAAACCAACCTTGAGGAAGGTGTCGGAGAGGCGGGCGCCGAAGATGGTTGCGCTGTTCAGCGAATTCAGCAGATCGGGATTCACGACCAGCCAGTGACCGCGCGGAATGCCGTGGGCGGCGCCGTCGAGGACCCGGAACAGCGCGAAAAAGATCGGCGCCTGAAGCAGCAGCGGCAGACAGGAGGCCAGCGGGTTGGCGTTGTTCTCCCGGTACAGCTTCATCGTCTCTTGACCGAGCTTCTCCCGGTCATGGCCATACTTCTTCTGCAGCTCGCGGACCTTGGGCTGCAGCAGCTGCATCTGGCGGGACGACTTGATCTGCTTCACGAACAGCGGGATCAGCGCGATCCGGATGCAGACCGTCAGCATGACGATCGACAGTGCCCAGGTCCAGCCGGAGTCAGGGCCGAGCAGCGGGCTGAACAGCGAATGGAAGAGCACCAGGATGCCGGAGACCACCCAGTACAGCGGCTGCATGATGGCACTGCCGAGGTCCTTGATGGCGTCCCATATACCCAGCGACACCAGCATCGGGATCAGGTCGAATATCACGCAACACCTCGTTGAAGCGACGGGAGAGCGGCCCGCCGGGCTTGATCACGCATCTCTTCGGCGAATTCTGGGGTTCCCGGTACCGGGTCGTACCCACCGGGAGCCCAGGGATGGCAGCGCAGCAACCGCCGGCCGGCCAGCCAGCTGCCCTTGACGGCGCCATGCACCGAGATGGCGCGCAGCGCGTACGCTGAGCAGCTCGGGTAGTAGCGACAGACGTTTCCGTACAGCGGGCTGATCAGCAACCGGTACGCCTTCAAAAAGCCGATGAGTAGCCACTTCATGCTCTGGACCGCTCTGCCAGGCGACCCAGGGCGCTCGCCCAAGCCCCAGGGAGGTCCGAACTCAACGCTCCCGGCGACGTGGCCGAGCGGGGGAGTGCGCGCACGACGACATCCGTGCCGGCAGGCGTCGTGGGGAGGCGCGCGGCCACCAGATGCCGCAGCCGCCGCCGCACCCGATTCCGGACCACCGCGCTGCCGATGCCCCTGGATACCACGAAACCCACCAAGACCCGAGTGTCGGGCACCCGGTCAGCGTGCAACACCAAGGTGGGCCGGGTGACCCGGACACCTGATCGGATGGTTCGCTGGAAGTCCGCCGAGCGGGTCATCCGTGCGTTCTTGGGCAGCACCGGCGTGGTCGACTGTTTCAGGCGGAAAGCTTCGCGCGGCCCTTGCGCCGGCGGGCAGCCACAATGGCGCGGCCTGCTCGTGTCCGCATCCGAAGACGGAAACCATGCGTTCGGCTACGACGCCGGTTGCTCGGCTGGAACGTGCGCTTGCTCACGGGAAAGCTCCCACAATTCGGCGGTAACGGGCTCGGTTGGCGACTGCGGAGTCGGCCCTGGACGCTGGGGTCAGCGACCTTCTAACGGTACGGGGCGCCGCCAAACCGGTCAAACCGGCCGCCCGCCGCCCCAATCAGCACTTTCTGTTCTTTGTCCAGTCGACACGCTGAAGATCAATGAAGAAACGATGGCATCCCTTGCACTGCCGCAGAGACATTGCTAGCGTCACGGCTCGCCGACTACTTCTGTCTGCTGACCGATCCCGAGTTTCCTGGTTACTCGCCCAGTACCGCGAGCCCCGGTTTCGGGCAGTTTCCACGGCTCATCCACACACTGTGGACAACTGTGTGGAGTGGGAGGCGAGGATCCCGACCGTCTCTAGCGCTCGGCCGATAGCCAACGTAAGGTCAGCGACGGACCGGTCGATAAGCAAGGAAGTTCAGCAGATCCAGTGATAGAGCCTCCGCCAAGCGATCCTGATGCGCTCGTCCTGGCTTGGGATCGGGTTCGTCACGCCGCCGGACCGGAACTTCGGCGCTGGTTGGTCACCACCCGGCCGCTGAGCCTGGATTCCAACTCGGTGATGATCGCCGCGCCCAACACCTTCACCCGCAATCTGCTGGAGGGACGGTTCCGGCAGCCGGTGGAGGCTCGCCTGAGCGAATACTTCGACCGGCCGGTCCAGCTGCTGGTGAAGGTCGACGACACCCTTCCGCCGCCCACGTACGGCGATGACGAGGGAGAAGGTTACGGGCCGGACGAAGAGGAAACTCCGTCCGAGAAGCCGCCTACGCAGAGCCTGACACCAACAACTACCACCCGCGGCGGGCCGCGGACATCGGCCAGGACATGCCCCCGAGCTGAGCCGAATCATGCTCGACCGCTGACCGATCTGCCCCGACGCAGCGACGAGCGTGCACCGAGCCGCCGGGAGCCGGACACGCGGCTCAACCCGAAATACACCTTCGAGACCTTTGTCATCGGAGCGTCGAACCGGTTCGCGCACGCCGCCGCCATCGCCGTCGCCGAGAACCCGGGCAAGTCGTACAACCCACTGACGATCTACGGCGAATCCGGCCTGGGTAAGACGCATCTGCTGCACGCGCTCGGCCATTACGTCCGCAGCTACTTCGACCGCGTCCGGATTCGCTACGTCTCCACCGAGGAACTCACCAACGACTTCATCAACGCGATCAGCCAGAACCGCGGGGCCGACTTCCGCCGCCGCTATCGCGACGTCGACGTGCTGCTCATCGACGACATCCAATTCCTGGAGGGCAAGGAGCAGACCCAGGAAGAGTTCTTCCACACGTTCAACACCCTGCACAACGCTCAGAAGCAGATCGTGATGACGTCGGACCGCCCGCCCAAGTTGTTGGAGAACTTGGAGCCGCGGCTCCGCAGCCGATTCGGCTGGGGTCTGATCACCGATGTGCAGCCGCCCGACCTGGAGACCAGGATCGCGATCCTCCGCAAGAAGGAGGCGCAGGAGCGGCTGACGGCGGGGCCCGAAGTACTGGAGTTCATCGCCAGCCGGATCCAGACCAACATCCGGGAGCTGGAGGGCGCCCTGATCCGGGTGACCGCTTTCGCGAGCCTGAACCGCCAGCAGGTCGACCTGTCCCTGGCCGAGATCGTGCTTCGCGACCTCATTCCGGAGGGTGGCGAGACTCAGATCAGCATCGGCATCATCATGGCCCAGACCGCTGACTACTTCGCGCTCACCATCGATGATCTGTGCGGGCAGAGCCGCACGCACCAGCTGGTCACCGCTCGCCAGATCGCCATGTATCTGTGCCGCGAGATGACCGATATGTCCTTGCCGAAGATCGGCCAGCATTTCGGCGGCCGGGACCACACCACAGTGATGCACGCCGATCGCAAGATCCGGACGCTGATGGCCGAGCGGCGGAGCGTGTTCAACCAGGTCACCGAGCTGACCAACCGGATAAAGCAGCAGGCTTCCCAGCGCTGACTCGGGAAACGAAGTCGAGCTATCTATTTCGCCTCTGTAACACCTGCCCACAACTGGGGACAACACTGTGTACAACAGTGGATCTTTGATCCGCCGGGTGGGGATAGCCGCTGCACAGACCGAAGGCGGTCTCAGCTCGTCCGCAGATCCTCCCCGTGTAGTTTTCGGCGCGATTCACAGCCTCTGAGCGGACCTAGCCGTCGGCGGCTAGGGAAAACGGATCTTCTGCACAGCTTCCACAGCAGCTACCACGACGACGAGAAGATCTATAGCTCTCTTGAGGTCAAAGTCTCTCTGGGCCATCCGGTGTGCACAGCGTCGGGACCGGCCATAATGCAGGTGTGGGCTTCCTGCGGAAACTGTTCGGTCGGTCCGACGAGCCCGTCGAGGATGCGCCCATCGCGCTCGATGTCGACGCGCGCCTCGTTCAGCTGGAGCGACTCGAGCGCGGACTGGACGCGCTTGCTCGCGAGATGCGTGCCTGTCACACCATCGATGACCCCGGTTGGCGTAGCCGGATCAACGAGTACAACCGGCTCGCCGGTGACGCTATGACGCTACGCAAGGCGACACCGACCCGAGAGGGCGTGCTGGACCTGGTCTTCGAGGTACGCCCGGTTTTCACTGGGCCGATCCCTGATGGAATGACGGCGCTGGGACCGCTCCAAGACGAGGTCATGGCAGCCGCCGACGACCTACGCGAACTGCTCCCTGGAGAACGCGCATAGATCGCGGTCACGGCAGCCTCGACAGGCCAAGCCTGGTCGATATGATCGTCGGGCGCCGCGACGACCCAGGGTGGATACGTCGCGTCCAGCAGCCGAAGGAGGCAAGCGTGAAGATCCGGCTCGAGCGCGATGTGCTGGCCGAGGCTGTGCAGTGGGCCGCTCGCAGCCTGCCGGTGCGTCCGAGCGTGCCGATCCTCGCCGGACTCCGGGTTCGTGCCGACGCCGAGAGTGTCACCTTCTCCAGCTTCGACTACGAGACCTCCGCTCGGATCTCGGTGCCGGCGATGGTGGCCGACGAGGGTGAAGCGTTGATCTCCGGCAGGTTGCTCGCCGACATCTCTCGGAGCCTGCCCGCCAAGCCGGTCGACATCAGCGCCGACGACACCCGAATGGAACTGATCTGCGGCAGCGCCCGCTTCACCTTGCAGACTCTGCCGGTCAGTGACTATCCCAATCTGCCGTCGATGCCGGCCGAGACCGGCACCGTGCGCAGCGATGCCTTCGCCGCAGCGGTCTCCCAGGTCGTGGTCGCGGCTGGCCGGGACGAATTGCTGCCGGTTTTCACCGGGGTACGGGTGGAGATCGAAGGTGAGCTGATCTCCCTCCTGGCCACCGACCGCTACCGGATGGCGCTGAAGGAGCTGTCCTGGAGTCCGGGATCCACTCAGGTGTCGAGCAACCGCCCTGGTGCCGGCCCGGGTGCTGTCGGAGACGGCGAAGTCCATGACCACCGGCGAGGAAATCACGTTGAGCCTCGGCAGCAGCGGTGCCGGCGAGGGAATCATCGGCTTCGCCGGTCACGGCGCCGCCGGCGAGCGCGAGACCACGACCCGGTTGCTGGACGGCGAGTTCCCCAAGGTGCGGCACATCATGAACACGGCCGCCTCGATGAACGTCCGGGTCAGCACTGCGGATGCCATCGCGGCCGCGAAGCGGGTGGCGCTGGTGGCGGAGCGCAACACGTCGCTGCGGATGCTGATCGGCGACGGCATGATCACTCTGGAGGCAGCGACGGGTGACCAGGCGCAGGCCTCGGAGGCCATCGAGGCAACCGTCGACCACGTCTCGGCCGGTGATGCACCGGTGGTCGCGGCCGGCTTCAACCCGACCTATCTGCTTGACGCACTCAGTGCCTTCGACACCCCGTACGTGAACTTCGCCTTCACCGCACCCAGCAAGCCGTGCCAGCTGACCGGCCTGGCGGAACTCGACGGCGAGCCGCGCACCGACTACCGGCACGTGATCATGCTCATGCGCCTGCCCAGTTAACCTCTTCGCTCGCGCCCGGTCGCGCCTCTAGCTCCTCTCTTCCTCCTCGTTCGGTCAGACGAAAAGCGTGTCTGACCTCTCTCGTCGTCCAGAGAGGACCGGCGCTCCCTTACCGACGCTCGCGAAGCTGAGTCGGGCCTGCAGCGAGCCCTATCGGCCCGAGCGTTGCGCTCTGTTATGTTTTTGACGCTCTCGCGACGAAGGGATGTGCCATGCAGCTGGGAATGATCGGGCTGGGCCGAATGGGCGCGAACATCGTTCGCCGGCTGATGCGCAACGGGCACGAGTGTGTGGTCTTCGACGTCAATCGGGAGTTCGTGTCGCAATTGGAAGGTGAGGGCGCGACGGGCGCCATCACCATGGAGGAGTTCGTCGACAAGCTCACCACGCCACGGGTTTGCTGGGTGATGATCCCGGCCGGGATCACCGGCAAAATCGTCGAGCAGTTGGCCGACATCCTCGACGACGGGCGACATCATCATCGACGGTGGCAACTCCAACTATCGCGATGACGTCCGCCGGGCCGCCAAGCTGCGTGAGCAGGGCATTCACTACGTCGACGTCGGTACCAGCGGTGGGGTATTCGGCTTGGAGCGCGGCTACTGCCTCATGGTTGGTGGCGATGACAAGGCGATCCAGATCATCGACCCGGTCCTGAAGACCATTGCGCCAGGCACCGGTGAAGTCCCGCGGACCCCCGGTCGCGACGGTGAACTCGCGCCGGAGGAGCAGGGCTATCTGCACTGCGGTCCGTCGGGCGCGGGCCACTTCGTGAAGATGGTGCACAACGGCATCGAGTACGGCATCATGGCGGCCTTCGCGGAGGGCCTCAACATCCTGCACAACGCCGATGCCGGCATCAATGCTGCTGAGCACTCGGCCGAGATCGCACCCATGGAAGAGCCGCAGTACTACCAGTTCGACATCAACGCCGGCAAGGTCGCCGAACTGTGGCGCCGGGGTTCGGTGATCTCCTCGTGGCTGCTCGACCTGACCGCCGCCGCTCTCCACGCCAACCCCGAGCTGGAGGGGCTGGCCGGCCGGGTGTCGGACTCGGGTGAGGGTCGCTGGACGGTCAAAGCGGCGGTCGACATCGGCGTACCGGCACCGGTGCTGGCCGCCTCGCTCTTCGAGCGGTTTGCGTCCAGGGGTGAGGACCACTTCGCCAATCAGGTGCTCTCGGCCATGCGGCAACAGTTCGGCGGCCATGCCGAGCTGCCTGCGGGCCAGGAGCTGGAAGCCGGCGGCGAAAAGGCCGACAGGGTGGAGGCCACCAACGTCGAACGCTGATCTGCGGGGTGATCACGGCACACGACGCCCGTACCCAGCCCGTGCTCCGTTCCTCCGGACCTTGAGCCCCGTAGCATCACCTTGAGCCCGAAAGAACGGGCTCGAGCAGTGTCGGCGGGGCTCAAAGTCGCAGAGAGATCCGCGCAGTTCGTAAGTTAGGCCCTCATGTTCGTTGACTACCTGCAGTTGGCCGACTTTCGGTCGTACGAGGCTGTCGACGTTTCCCTCGGCGCGGGGGTGCGCATCTTCCTGGGAGCCAACGGGCAGGGCAAGACGAATCTGGTCGAGGCGATCGAGTATCTGTCCACGCTGTCGTCACATCGGGTGTCGTCCGATCAGCCCTTGGTCCGGGCTGGGGCGGAACGGGCGATTGTTCGCGCCCGGGTACAGGCCGGCCTGGGTGACCCGCGGCAACTGCAGCTCGAACTGGAGATCACACCCGGAAAGGCCAACCGCGCCCAACTGAATCGGGCGCCGCTGCGTCGGGCGCGCGAGCTGGTCGGCGTCCTGCGGACGGTCGTGTTCGCCCCCGACGACTTGGCCATTGTCAAGGGCGACCCCAGCGAACGGCGCCGCTTTCTCGACGATCTTGTGGTCAGCCGCTGGCCCCGACTGGCGGGCGTGCGCGCCGACTACGAACGTGCGCTGCGGCAGCGCAACACGTTGCTCAAGTCTCTCGGCGGACGGGTTCGTGGCCCAAGTCCCTCGCACGACGTGGAGTCGACTCTGCACGTGTGGGACACCCACCTCGCCGACGCGGGAGGCGATCTGCTGCAAGCCCGACTTACCACGCTGGCCGATCTGGCGCCGCATGTGCACAAGGCTTACGCCGAAATCGCCCCGACCAACAACGACGCCACCGCCGAATACAGGTCCTCGATCGACGTCAGCGCGCTCACCGCGGGCCACGGAGCCGCCCGAGCGGACCTGGCGCAGGCAATGCTGCACGCGATGGCTGAGCTGCGCTCGGAGGAGATCGCCCGTGGGCTGTCCTTGGTGGGCCCACATCGAGACGACATCACGCTGACCCTCGGCATGCTTCCCGCGAGGGGCTACGCCAGCCATGGCGAATCCTGGTCGTTTGCGCTGGCGCTGAAGCTGGGCAGTTTCTCCCTGCTGCGAGCCGACGGCATTGAGCCGATCTTGGTCCTCGACGATGTCTTCGCCGAGCTCGACACGACCCGGCGGGAGCGGCTGGCCGCCGCGGTCAGCGCGGCGGAGCAGGTGCTGGTCACGGCCGCCGTCAGCGAGGACGTCCCCGAGGTCTTGCAGGGTCGCCGCTACTCGGTGTCGGCTGGTCAGGTGACTCCCGATGACTGACGTTTCGCCGCCCCCGCACGATGACACCGGACTCGACCTTGCGCGCACCGTCGCCCGGTCGGTCGGCGCCCAGTCTCGCCGCCGCCGCCGCGCGACGCCTCCCGTGAGCCGACCGTGCCCCAGTCCTCCGGCGCCCACCCGGACGATCGCGACCCGAAGCTGCTGTCCGAAGCGGTGGACCGGCTGATCGAAGCCAAGGGCTGGGCGACGGACATCAACGTGCACACGCTGCTTGCGCGCTGGTCGAGCCTGGTCGGCGGAGTCAACGCGGCACACTCGCATCCCGAGTCCTACGCCGACACGATGCTGACCATCCGAGCCGAATCCACCGTCTGGGCCACCTCATTGCGCTCCATCGCTCCGCAGCTGGTCGCCCGGCTCAATGACAAGCTGGGCCAGGGCACGGTCACCCGCGTCAAAGTGCTCGGTCCCGAAGGTCCGTCCTGGAAGAAGGGACGACGTTCGGTCCGCGATGGGCGAGGGCCCCGGGACACCTACGGCTGAGATTGTCGCGGTGCACGCCGCTCGTCGCCGCGAGCGGAATCGATTTCGCGGCCCTTCAGCAGAGCCGGGTGCGTACGGGGACTCCCGGGAACACCCGCGACGCGCCCAAAGGGCTGCAAAGTGCCGTCTGATCGCAGATTTATCCGTCCGCACCAGCCCCGCGGATCGAGTTGAGGCGTCCCCCGCGCTAGACTGGCACTGTCTTACACAGGCTGCAGGATGGGCCCCAGCCCAGCTGTCAGCCGGTGCGCAATCATCGCGCCGCCTGCCTCGTGTCGTTGCATCCGATCGTTGTGACGAGGAGAGGTCCGGGCGGCGCACGTGTGACAGGAGCCCGAACCGGTGCCGGAGGAAACCCTCGATGAGTCGGCGAAACCGAACTCCCAGCTCACCTCGCTCCGCCTCTCCGCTCGGCCTCACATCGCTCGATGGCGCGCCACTGGATGCTGTCCCGCTAGATCCGGAGCTGCTGGAGGCCGACGAGGTCGAGCACATCCTGGTTGAGCGCTCGGAGACGCCCAGCAGGCCGGGGGAGTACGACTCGGAGTCGATCACGGTCCTCGAGGGCCTGGAGGCGGTACGGAAGCGGCCGGGCATGTACATCGGGTCCACCGGCGAGCGTGGACTCCACCACCTGGTGTACGAAGTCGTCGACAACGCGGTCGACGAGGCGCTGGCCGGGTACTGCGACACCATCCTGATCGAGATCCTGCCCGAGGGCGGTATTCGGGTCACCGACAACGGCCGCGGCATTCCCGTTCGCCAGCACCCGACCGAGAACATGTCGGCCCTGACGGTCGCCCTCACCATGCTGCACGCCGGCGGAAAGTTCGGCTCCGGTGGATACAAGGTGTCGGGCGGGTTGCACGGGGTCGGAGTCTCGGTCGTCAACGCGCTGTCCAGCAGTCTCAGCGTCGAGGTGAAACGTGACGGCTACCGCTGGACTCAGGACTTCGCCCTCGGGGAGCCGAACGGCCCGCTGCAGCGACACGAGCAGACCGATGAGACAGGGACGACGGTCACCTTCTACGCCAGCCGTGACATCTTCGAGACCACCGCCTACTCGTACGAGAAGCTTGCCACCCGCTTCCGGGAAATGGCCTTCTTGAACAAGGGGCTGAGCCTGACGATCATCGACGAGCGGCCCGACCGCATCGACGACGCGAACAACCCGTTCACCGACACCTTCCGCTACGACGACGGCCTCATCGATTACGTCAAGTACCTGACCGGGTCCAAGGAGCCGATCCACTCCTCGGTGATCGCCGTCGAGGCGGAGAAGGCGTCCGGGCTCAGCGTCGAGGTGGCGATGCAGTGGAACGCTTCGTACAACGAGTCGGTCCATACCTTCGCCAACACGATCAACACCCACGAGGGTGGCACCCACGAGGAGGGTTTCCGGGCGGCGCTGACCAACACGGCCAACAGGTGGGGCGAGAACTGGGGGATGATCAAGAAGCCCGAGGATCGGCTGTCCGGCGACGACATCCGCGAGGGTTTGACCGCCATCATCTCGGTCAAGCTGGCCGAGCCCCAGTTCGAGGGGCAGACCAAGACAAAGCTCGGCAACACCGAGGCTCGCTCGTTCGTGCAGCAGGTGGTCAACGCCAAGCTGGGGGACTGGTTCGAGCAGAATCCCGGCGAGGGCAAGGCCATCATCCGCAAGGGTCAGGCCGCGGCGATCGCCCGGCTCGCCGCCCGCAAAGCGCGCGACGCCGCCCGTGACCGGAAGGGACTGCTCGGCCGCAGTGGGCTGCCCGGCAAGCTGTCGGACTGCCAGTCCACCAATCCGGAGGAGTGCGAGGTCTTCGTCGTCGAAGGCGACTCAGCGGGCGGCTCCGCCAAAGGTGGCCGCGACCCGCGGATCCAGGCGATCCTGCCGATCCGGGGCAAGATCCTCAACGTCGAGAAGGCACGCATCGACCGAATCCTGCAGAACCAGGAGGTTCAGGCGATCATCAGCGCTCTGGGGACCGGCGTGCACGAGGACTTCGACATCGACAAACTGCGCTATCACAAGATCATCATGATGGCCGACGCCGACGTGGACGGCGCTCACATTCGGACCCTGCTGCTGACGCTGATGTTCCGCTTCATGCGGCCGCTGATCGAGGCGGGCCACGTGTTCCTGGCCCAGCCGCCGTTGTTCAAGATCAACTGGGTGGGCGCTCCGGCTGAGCTGGCTTACACCGATGCCGAGCGGGACGCGTTGCTGCGGGTCGGCAGCGAGGAGGGCAAGCGGTTGCCCAAGGAGAACGCGATCCAGCGCTACAAGGGCCTGGGTGAGATGAATCCCGATCAGCTGTGGGACACCACGATGGATCCGGACAACCGGATCCTGCTCCAAGTGACGCTGGATGATGCGGCGCAGGCCGACGAGATGTTCTCGATCTTGATGGGGGAGGACGTCGAACAACGACGAGTCTTCATCCAGCGGAACGCGAAGGATGTGCGCTTCCTTGACATTTAGTTCTCCGCTCGCGCTCGGTCGCGCCTTCGGCTCCTCTCTTCCTCCTCGTTCGGTCAGACGAAAACGTGTCTGACCTCACTCGTCGTCCAGAGAGGACCGGCGCTCCCTTACCGACGCTCGCAGAGG
Source organism: uncultured Actinomycetota bacterium (assembly GCA_963808495.1). Taxonomy (GTDB): domain Bacteria; phylum Actinomycetota; class Actinomycetes; order Propionibacteriales; family Propionibacteriaceae; genus Microlunatus. Next base: position 90,277 of record CAWEGC010000019.1, on the reverse strand, counting down.
TTCGCCGAGGGTAGACGACTGGTTGGAGCATTCCGTGACTGAGGCGCCGGAGATGACGGACCGGCGGGAGCCGGTGGACCTGCAGGACGAGATCCAGAAGTCCTACCTCGACTATGCGATGAGCGTGATCGTCGGTCGGGCGTTACCGGACGTTCGGGACGGGCTCAAGCCGGTGCATCGGCGGATCTTGTACGGAATGTACGACGGCGGGTACCGGCCGGACCGGGGGTGGAACAAGTGCGCCCGGGTCGTCGGGGAGGTGATGGGCCAGTACCACCCGCACGGGGACAGCGCGATCTACGACACCCTTGTCCGTCTGGCACAGCCCTGGGTGATGCGTAATCCGCTGGTCTCGGGGCAGGGCAACTTCGGTTCGGCGGGCAACGACAAGGCCGCGGCCATGCGCTACACCGAGTGCAAGATGGCGCCCTTGGCCATGGAGATGGTCCGCGACATCACCGAGAACACGGTCGACTTCAAGCCCAATTACGACGGCAAGGAGCAAGAACCTGTCGTTCTGCCCAGCCGGTTCCCGAACCTGCTGGTCAATGGCTCCACCGGCATCGCCGTGGGGATGGCGACCAACATCCCGACCCACAACTTGCGCGAGGTCGCCGCGGCCGTGCAGTGGTCGTTGGAGCACCCGGAAGCGTCCGCTGAGGAGCTGCTCGAGGCAGCGATCGAGCGAATCAAAGGCCCCGACTTTCCCAACGGCGCGCTGATCGTCGGCCGACGGGGTATCGAGGACGCCTACCGTACGGGTCGCGGCTCGGTGATCATGCGCGCCGTCGTCGACCTCGAGGAAGACCGGTCCGGCCGGACCCTCCTCGTGGTCACCCAATTGCCGCATCTGGTCAATCCCGACAACCTGGCCCTCAAGATCGCCGAGCTCGTCAACGCCGGCAAGCTCAACGGCATCGCCGATATCCGCGATGACACCTCCGCCCGCACCGGGCAGCGGCTTGTCATCGTCCTCAAGCGCGACGCTCAGCCCAAGGTCGTGCTCAATAACCTGTACAAGCACACGCAGTTGCAGGACACATTCGGCTGCAACATGCTCGCCCTGGTCGACGACGTGCCGCGGACGCTCCGGCTCGACCAGTTCCTCTCCTACTGGATCGTCCACCAGATCGAGGTCATTCAGCGTCGCACTCGGCATCGGCTTGACGATGCGCAGGCCAGGGCGCACATCTATCGCGGCCTGGTCAAGGCGCTCGACGCGCTCGATGAGGTCATCGCGCTGATCCGCCGCAGTCCCAGCACCGACGATGCTCGTGAGGGGCTCAAGACCCTGCTTGAGATCGATGACCTGCAGGCGAACGCCATTCTGGACATGCAGCTGCGCCGGCTGGCGGCGTTGGAGCGGCAGCGGATCATCGACCAACTGGCCGAGTACGAGCGAATCATCGCCGATCTGCAGGACATCCTGGACAAACCCGATCGGCAGCGGCGAATCATCAGCACCGAACTGGCCGAGATCGTCGACAAGTACGGCGACGACCGTCGGACCGAGCTGATCGCAGCGGATGGTGATCTGTCCAACGAGGACCTGATCCCCGACGCCGACGTGGTCGTCACCATCACCCGGGGCGGCTACGCCAAGCGCACCAATACCGACCAGTACCGGGTCCAGCGTCGCGGCGGCGGGGAGTGCGCGGGGCGGCCCTGCGCACCGACGATGTGGTCGAGCACCTGTTCGCCACCACCAATCACCAGTGGATCTTGTTCTTCACCAACAAAGGCCGGGTCTATCGCGCCAAGGCCTGGCAGCTGCCGGAGGCGAGTCGTGACGCCAAGGGCGGCCACGTGGCAGGCCTGCTGTCGTTCCTTCCGGACGAGGAGATCGCCCAGGTGCTGGCGATCCGCGACTACGCCGCGTATCCGTACCTGTTGCTGGCCACGAAGCGGGGATTGGTGAAGAAGACCCCACTGGCGCTGTACGACTCGCCGCGGCAGGCCGGCATCATCGCCGTCAACTTCCGTGACGACGACGATGAGCTGATCGGTGCGGAGCTGTGCGACTCCGGTGATGAGGTCCTGCTGATCTCGCGCAAGGGGCAGGCCATCCGGTTCCCGGCCGACGACGAGGAGCTACGGCCTATGGGTCGGGCGACCTCAGGTGTGACGGGAATGAGGTTCCGACCCGATGACGAGCTGCTGTCCCTATCGGTCGTGCAGCCCAGTGATGACGTGAACGGCCGCTACGTGTTCACTGTCACCGACGGAGGATTCGCCAAGCGGACGAGGGTCGTTGAGTACCGGAAGCAGGGCCGCGGCGGATTGGGGATCAAGGCCATGAAACTCCACGAGGATCGCGGGTCTTTGGTGGGAGGCCTGGTCGTGACCGACAATGATGAGGTCATCGCGATAAAAGCAAGTGGTCAGATCACACGCAGCCCTGTTGTCGAGGTTCCGGTCAAAGGACGTGACACCATGGGAGTGCGGTTCGTAGGAGTGGGGGGCAACGACTCGGTGGTCGCCATCGCCTTGAACCCGGAGACAACAGCAGACGTAGCTCAACTTGACCCAGATACGCCCGTCGATGACGATGCGGGGTCAACTGACGACCACGACCAAGTCCTGCCCGAACCGGTAACCGGCTCCGCCGCCGCGAGCAGCGAAGTCGAGGAGGATGACAGTGAGTGATACGAGTCGGGGCACCCCCCCGAACGGACAGCCGCCCACCGGCAGCCCTCGCGGTCGGGAGCAGGAGTACGCGAGCGCACGGCGGCTGCAGGCAGGCAGCAGGCCGCTCAGCCCCGGGTAGCCCCGCCCGGCGGGCCAGCGCTGCAGCCGCGGCTCGCCCCGAATCAGTCTCCACCGACCAAGCCGCTGCCGGCGGCAGGGGAACCTAACGGTGCCCGGCCTGTTACAGCGCAGTCTTCGGCGCCGCCGGCGGTCGGAGGCATGCCGCCACCAGCCGGGATGCCGACCGGGGGCGAGCAACAGCTAAGTCGCCGGCCCGCCGTACCGGTCTGGGATCCACCAGTCACCCCAGGGCCGAAGCGGTCCTGGAAGGAGCGCCTTGGCCTGGGCCCGAAGCGCGATCCGGCGAAGCAGCCGCCGATCGCCCATCGGGCAGAAGCACCCCCGGCCAGCTCGGTGCCGACTGTCCGCAGATCGGCCCCCGCGGCACCCTCCGGTAACGGCTCCGGCTCGGGCCCAGGGGCGACGGCAGGCATCACCGGCGAGCGGCGGCCCGTGGCACCGCCGGCCCCCGACCCCAATCGCCACAGCCCCCTATCGCACAGACCCCTATGGCAGCCCTGGCATGCCCCTCCGACAGAGGTGCGATACCCGCGGGTGGCGCGGCACCGGCAGTCCCACCCGAAGGCCGTATCACGGCTCCTCAGGTGGCTCCGGACAGCCGTGCAGAGGGCCCAGCATCTCCTGCGGACCAGCCCACGGGACAACCGACCGGCCTGGGCCAGATGCCGGCACCCGACGCCACACCTGATGGCCCCAAGACAGGGGTGCTGCCGGCAGTAGGCGCGGCCACTGCTGCGGCCGCGGGCGCAGCCGTCGCCGCGGCGAGATCGGGCGCGGAGAAGTTGTCGACGAGCACCAAGCCGAAGCCAGGGATGGCGCGACGGACTCGGAAGGCGCGGTTACGGCTGTCCCGACTGGATCCGTGGTCGGTCATGAAGACGTCGTTCCTGTTCTCCATCGCGGCCGGCATCATGCTGGTGGTCGCCGTCTACACCGTATGGACCGTTCTCGACTCCTCCGGCCTCTTCGAATCGATCAACGACATCGTCAAGAGCGTGGTCTCCACGCCCGGCGACACGACACCGTTCCGGATCCAGGACTACGTGAACACCCAGAAGGTCATGGGCGTCGCGGCTTTGATCGCCTGCGTCGACGTGGTCATCTTCACCGCGCTGGCGACCCTAGGATCGTTCCTCTACAACCTGGCCGCCACCATGCTCGGCGGGCTTGAGATCACTCTCGCCGAGGACTGAGGCGCGTTCCCGGCGGCTGTGCGCGAAGCGCAGATAGCATGCCGGAAGGACGAACAGGTTCAGCAGCGTCGCCGTCAGCAGTCCGCCCAGGATGACGATGGCCATGGGGTGCTCGATCTCGTGACCGGGGATGCTGCCCGCCACCACCAGCGGCACCAGAGCCAGCCCGGTCGCCAGCGCGGTCATCAAAATCGGCGCCAGCCGCTCCATCGCCCCCTGGATGACCAGGTTGTGTCCGAACGGCACGCCCTCCTCCCGCTCCAGGCGCTGGAAGTGGCTGACCATCAAGATGCCGTTGCGAGCAGCGATCCCGAACACCGCGAGAAACCCCACCAGAGATCCCAGCGACAGCAGGCCTCCGCTGAGCCACACGGTGATCACCCCGCCAACGAGCGCCATGGGCAACAGACCGAACGTCAGGACGGCCAAGCGGAAGCTGCCGAAGGCGGCCTGCAGCAGCAGTAGGATCGCGACCGCCAGCCGCCAATCCGAAGATCAGCAGCCGATCCTCGGCCGCGTCGAGTTCCGTCGACTCGCCCAGCACCTCGGCGTGGTAGCCGAGGGGGAAGCTGACGCCCGCCAGCCGTTGCTCGACATCCGACACGACCGCCTCCAGCGGCCGCTCCTGCACGTTCGCACCGACATCGATGCGCCGGGACTGGTTTGACTCGTTCGATCGCGTTCGGTGTGGACGCCATCCGCACCTCGGCCACGTCCTTCAGCCGGATTCGCTTGCCGCTCGGGGTGTCCAGCTGCAGGTTCTCGACATCGGTGACGCTGTCGCGGGCGGTCGGGATTGCGGTGACGTGCACGTCGTACGCCCGACCGCCGGAGTAGATGTCGCTGACTTCCTCGCTGGCGATCAGAGTCGACGCCTGCCGCCGGATATCACCGGGGGTGAGCCCATAGGCGCGCGCGGCTGCCAGGTCCGGCTCGACCTCGATGTGCGGAAGGTCGGTCTGGAACGAGGCGTGCGCGTCGACCACTCCGCTGATGTCACCGATCCGCTTCTCGATGTCCTTGGCCTGGACGCGCAGGGTCGCGAGATCTGGTCCGTAGATCCGGACCACGATCGACTCGCTGGTGCCGGTGAGCACCTCCTTGATCCGCTCGCGGAGGTAGGTCTGCACGTCGCGGTACAGGCCGGGGTAGACCTGCACTGTGTTGTGAACCTCATCCAGGGTCTTGTCGTAGTCGACGTCCGGGCTCACGCTGATCCAGTTCTCACCGAAGTCCACGCCGTAGACCTCGTCGGCGAGCAGGGCCTGACCGATATGGGACCCGCAGTTGCGGACACCGGGGATCTGGCGGAGGTCCTGGCAGGCCGAGACCGACACCCGGGTCTCCTCTGCCACTGACGTGCCGGGCACAGTCAGCCAGTGCATCAAGAAGTCGCGTTCCTTGAAGCTCGGCAGCAGTTGGCTGCCGAGCACGGGGAATGCGCTCACCCCGATGATCAGCAGGACCAGCGTGGTGGCCACCGCCGGCAGCGGGTCGCCGGACGAGCGGGACCAGCAGCGCCCGGTACGCCCGCTTGAGCAAACGCAGCAGCGGGGAATCCCGGTGGTCCAGCTTCCCGCGGGAGAGCAGGAGCAGGCACAGCGCCGGCGTGACGGTCAACGCGACGACCATCGACACCAGCACGGCGAGCCCGTATGAGAGCACCAGCGGCCGGAAGAACGACCCGGACAGCCCCTCGAGGAACAGCACCGGGACCACGGCCACGACGTTGATCAAGGTCGCATAGGTGATCGCGGTCCGCACCTCGACGGAGGCGTTCAGCACGATCCGGAAGGTGGATGCGGTGCTGCCGGCGGCGCGGGACTGCCGGAGCCGTCGAACGATGTTCTCCACGTCGATGATCGCGTCGTCCACCACCACCCCGATGGCGACCACGAGCCCGGCCAGAACCATGACGTTGATGGTCGCCCCGGCCGCGTCGAGGACGAGGACCGCCGCCACCAGCGACAGCGGGATGGCGATCAGGCTGATGAAGGCCGTACGCCACTCGAACAAGAAGGCCACCAGGATCAGCACGACGAGCCCGATCCCCCAGAGCATGGCCGTACGCAGATTGCCGATCGACTGCTGGATGAAGGTCGCAGGGCGGAAGATCGTGGTGTCCACCTCGATGCCGGGCAACCCAGGGACCATTTCGGCCATGGCCTGCTCAACGCCCCGGGTCACCTCCAACGTGTTGGCGCCTCGGAACTTCTGGACGACCAGCAGCAGTCCCTCACCGTCGTTGACCACGGCGTCACCGAACAGCGGCCCCGGGTCGACCACGACCCGGCCGAGGTCATGTAGCCGCACTGTCTTGCCGTCGCGCTCCAGGACCGGTACCTGACCCAGGTCCTGCGGCCCGGTGATCGGCTGGACGTGCCGGATGCTCAGTCGCTGGTCGCCCGATTCGATGAATCCGCCGGTGCCCACCACCGCTCCGTCGCTGTAGCGCAGCAATCCGGCATCGAGGGCGTCGGCCGATGTGTCCATCACCTGCTGCAAGGTGACGTCCTGTGCGGCCATCTTCGCCGGATCGACCTGGACATGCCGTTGTGGCAGCCGCTCACCCCAGATCGCCACCTGGGCCACGCCGGGTACCCGCAGCAGGCGGGCCCGGATCTTCCAGTAGGCAAGGTCGGACATGTCGGTCAGGCTGACGGTGTCCGAGGTCATGCCGATCTTCATGATCCGGCTGGTGGCCGACAGAGCCGGCATCATGAACGGCGGACTCGCCCAGGTGGGCAGGGTGGCCGTGATCTGGGAGAGCCGCTCGGCGATGAGCTGGCGGGCGCGGAGCTCGTCGGTGTCACGGGAGAAGAACAGCTGGATAGAGGACAGTTGGGCGACCGACTTGGATCGCAGATCCTCCAGGCCCTCGATCCCGTTCAGCTGGTTCTCGATCGGGACCGTGATCAGCTCCTCCACCTCGTTGGAGGAGTTCCCCAGAGCGATGGTCTGGATCTCCACCCGCGGCGGAGCGAACTCCGGGAATACGTCCACCTTGGTCTCGGGGATCTGGACGAAGCCGATGGCGAGGATGGCGGCGGCGAGGAACAGCACGATCCAGCGGAACCTCAGGCTGGTCGCGACGATCCGCTGCATCACTGTGCGACCTTCGGTCGCGGGCATCAGTGTGCGAGCCTTCGGTCGCGGGCATCAGTGCTTACCTGCCATTCCCAGCTCGGCGCCGTAGACCTCCGTGACGCCCTGGGTCACGACCTTGGTGCCTGGCGGTGGGCCGTCGGACAGCGTGACCCGGTTGCCGTCGATCCTGGCCACGACCACCTTCGCCCGCAGGAACGTCAGCGGCTCGGGGGCCGTGTAGACCCAGGTCTTGCCTTGCTTGTCGTAGATCAGCGCCGCGTACTCGATCACCAACGCCCCCTCGCGGCCAGCGACCGTGCTCATCGTGAGATCGACCCGTTGGGCTGCCTCGTCGGTGAACTTCACCGTCGGAGCCGACGACGGGTCCGCTGTGGTGACCGTGGCCGGAACGAAGTCGTCGTCACCACTAGGTTCTTCCACCTCACTACAGGCGGTGATGGTCAACGCGACGAGGGCGACCGCGGCCCCGATAGCTCGCCGTCCCGGGTGTCGTGCCCAACACTCGGGTGCCGTCATCATGGCCGGTCCTCGGTGGTGGCCGCCGTGTTGCTCGGCTTGCCTGCCGTTTCCGGGCTGAGCCGGCGAGTTCGTTATCGCCGCACGCCGATAGAGCGCCGGCAATCCGAACAGACTCACCAGGCCGGTGGTCACCAGCCCGCCCAGAACGACAACGGCCAAGGGGTGCAACGATCTCCAGTCCGGGGCGGGCACCGAGCACGACGAACGGCAGCGCCAGGGCCGCGATGGCGAGGATGGAGGTCAGCACCGGCGCCAGCTGGACTCGAGCAGCCGCCAGGGTGGCGATGCTCACGGTTCCGCCCCGCGCCGGCTCACCTCGGCTTGCTGCAGATCGGTGATCATGGACAGCCCGATACGGGCGGCCAAGCCCAGGATGGCCAGCAAGCCGAGCAGCGAGCCCAACGTGAACTCTCGTCCGGTGAACAGTCCGGCGACCACCCCGCCGGAGAGGGCCAGTGGCAAGGCCACGGTCTGGATCAGGGCCAGCCGCCAGCTGCCGAACGCAGCCTGGAACAGCAGGAAGGCGGCGAGTGCGGCGGCGATGGCGACGCCGATCGTGCGACCGATGCCGATCTCGTCGGCCGTGCTCTGCCTCAGCACCTCGGCGTGGTATTCAAGCGGGAAGTCCAGCTCGCGGATCTGCTGCTCGATATCGGCAATCACCGCATTGACACCGCGGCCGTCTACTCCGGCGACGACGTCTACCCGGCGTGACACGGCGTCCCGCTGGATGACGGCGGGCCGGTCGACCACCCGTACGTCGGCAACCTGGCCGAGGCGGATCTGGCCGCCCTTGGGCAGGTCGATGAGGAGGTTGCGAACGTTCTCCACGCTGCTGCGCGTGGCCGGGACACCCTGGACGATGACGTCGAAGACCTTCTGCTCCTCGAAGACGCTGCCCACGTGGATGCCTTGGAGGAGGGTTGCCTCGGCCCGGCGGACGTCACCAGGGGTGATGCCGGCGGCCTGCGCCTTGGTCAGGTCTACTTCGATCTCGACCGTTGGCTCCATCGTGGTGGTGATCACCCGTGGATCGACGACCCCATCGACTCCGGCCAGCAGGCTTTGTACGCGGTCGGCCTGCTCCCGCAAGATGTCGGCGTTCTGGCCGTAGAGGCGGACGGCGACCGGCTGGTCCAACCCGGTGAGCAGATCCAGCTTGGAACCCTTGACCGGGTTCGTGCCGGTGGTCAGTGCGCCGACGTCGCGCATCTTCTGGGTCGTAAAAGAAACGACTTCGGGGGTCACCCCGGGCACTGTGGCGGCGGCTGCCTGCCGGATCGCGTCGATGGTCTCGTCATAGTCGGCATCCGGTCTCAGCGTGACCCAGACGTCGCCGGAGCTCACGTTGACGACCCGGTCACCGGTCACGGCCCGCCCGATATGCGCGCCGACGGTCGCAACACCAGGCAGTGACTGCAGCGCCTCGGTGACTTGGGTGGTCTGCTCGGTCATCTTGGTGTTCGACGTGCCCGGCTGGCCAGTGAGCCGGACGACGACATTGCGGTCGGCGAAGCTGGGCATCAGCGAGATGTTCAGCAGCGGCATGACGATCACCGCGATCAGCGCGCAGGCTGCGGCCGCGAGCAAGATCGGCCGCCGGCTGCCGGTGAACTTTGCGAGGGCGGCTTCGTACCGGGTGCCCAACCACCCGGACCACCGTGGCTCGCCGGTTCCACCGTCGCGCCACCGGGCGAACAGCACCGCGGTGAGCGCCGGGGTGACGGTCACCGCGACCAGCGTCGCCGCAGCGACGGCCAAGGCGTACGCCCAAACCATCGGGGCGAAGAACGCACCGGGCCGGCCGCCCAGCACCGCGACCGGCAGGATCGCCAAGAGAGCAACCAGCGTCGCGTACACCAGTGGCCGCCTCGCTGTGGCAGAGGCCTCGGCGATGGTCGAGGTGACACTCGGTGTTTCACCTGCGAGCCGGCTCTCGTGCAGGCTGCGGACCACTCGAGCGTTCGGTGCGACCGCTTCGTCCACCACGATCGTGATGGCTGCGGCGAGGCCGGCGAAGACCAGCGCGTTCAGGCCCTGACCGGCGAGTTGAAGCAGGAGTGCCGCCGTGATCAGCGACAGCGGAACCGTGACCAAGGCGACCACGGTCGCTCGCCAGGAGAAGCGGAGGGCAACGAGGGTCGAGAGCATCAGGAGACCGCCGATCAGTGCGGCCAACCCGAGGTTGTCGAGCGCTTCGCTGACGTAGTCCGCCGGCCGGAACACCGTCGTATCGCTCGTGATGCCGGTCAGCCCTGGGCGGAGCGCCTCCAGGGCGTCCTCGACCCCTTCGGTGACCTCTCGAGTGCTGACTCCGGGGAACTTCTCGACGACCAGGAACAAGCCGGGTCCACCCGCGACGACGGCGTCACCGATCAGCGGCTGGTGATCGACCTTGACCTCGGCGACGTCGCCCAATTGCAGTCGGCCGCCGGTGCCGTCGACCGGAACCCGGGCGAGCTGGCCCGGATCGGCCATCTTCTCGAGCAGATGACGCACCTGCAGCCGCTGCTGCGGGGTTTCGATGAAACCGCCCGTGCCTGGAGTCGACGCCTCCAGGAACGTCAGCGGCGAGACCACCTGGGCGTTACCGGTGGTGGTGATCACCTGGTTCAGCGTCACCTTGCGGTCGCGGAGGCGGGTGGGATCAACCTGCACCTGCAGTTGCTGGTCGCGCATGCCCCAGACGGAGACATTCGCCACGCCGGGCACGCCCATGAGCTGTGGACGTACAGTCCAACGTGCGATGACGGACTGCTCGATGAGGCTCAGGTCGTTGGAGGACAGGCCGATCATGAGGACGCGGTTGGAGGAGGAGAGCGGCTGAAGCAGCGTCGGCGGCTTGGAGACGTTGGGCAACGCGTGCGCCTGGGTCAGCCGCTCCTCGACCAACTGGCGGGCCCTGTAAATGTCCGTGCCGGCCGCGAAGACCAACACGATCGAGGAGAGTCCCGGCACCGATTCGGACCGGATGACCTCGACGCCCTCGACCCCGTTGAGCAAATCCGCCTCGAGCGGGACAGTGATCAACTGCTCCACCTCGTCGGCCGACAAGCCGAGAGCCTCGGTCTGAATCTCCGCGTAGGGCGGTGTGAATTCGGGGAGCACATCGATGGAGGCTTGGCGTAGCTGCACCACACCGACCGACAACACTCCGAGTGCGATTGCCAGGATCAGCAGGCGAAACCTCAGTACGCCGCCGAAGAACGAAGTCATTGAGCCCCCCAGATTCGTTACCCGAATCCCCCGAGAGCTACTTCTGCCGTTGTACTGGCTTTAGGCCGCCAAATTCTCGTTAATTGGACGATCTGTCAACCCGTTTGGGTTATCGGGTACACAACCGTGAGAGAGGTTTCGAATATTGCGCCGCTTCATAGCGCAGAAAGTACGAGTTGTTGTACGATCGCGCTTGAAGCCGGACCACTTCGGTCAATGGTTCGTGCCTACCTTTCGCATCCGAGGCTTTGAATTGCCGCGGCCAAGGTCTGTGTATTCACGCCTTTAGGCGACTGCTTGTTCGAACAAGCGGCGGCACCGGACGCGGCCAGGGCTGAATGCTTGCCGCTTTGTGGGGGCTTCGGTCGCTGTTGACGCCGTCTGACGTGGGTGACCGCAGCGAAGCGGAGCGAACGGTCATGACGTCGGGTTTGGGCACCTGCATCAGGATCGGCTAGCCTGGCTAGCCGGCGCGGTGCATGCTCGCGTCCCTGCGGGCCTATAGCTCAGTCGGTTAGAGCGCTGCCCTGATAAGGCAGAGGTCAGTGGTTCAAGTCCACTTAGGCCCACCCCCCTCCGAACGCCCCTCCCCCAGCCTGTACGCCCGCCCGCGCTGACCTGATCCCGCCCCTTCGGACACCGCAGTCTTGGTCGGACCCGCTGGTGAGCGCGAAGAACGTTATGAAGAAGGCAAGTGCGCCGACGAGCCTCACGATGCCGATTCCGCACACCCCGAGGGAGACGACTGCCCTGTCTGAGAATGTGCCGACCAACACGACGGAGCGACGGTGGGCGAGCGCCTGCGGCGCCGACGGCTGCCATGAGCGTCACGTCGTTTCAAAGCGTCGGGCTCAGAAGGGGTAGCCGCCAGGTTGCGCCCGCGCGGTCACCCACTGCACCTCGGTGAAGGCGTCAAGGTTCGTCTCCAAGCCGCCGATCCGAGATCCATTACCTGACAATCCCATCCCGCCGAAGGGAGCGATGGGTTCGTCGGTGATGGTCTGGTCGTTGATGTGCACCATGCCTGCCCGAACCTGATCGGCGAGTTGAAGACCAGCCATGAAGTCCTTGGTGATGACGCTCAGGGTGAGGCCGTATTCCGTCCCCGCGGCGAGTCGAGCCGCCTCCTCAAGATCTCGGAATCCGACAACTGGGGCGACCGGCCCGAAGATCTCCTCCCGATAGGCGCGGGCGGTTCGGGGCACATCCGTCAGCACCGTGGGTCGGTAGAACAGCTCGTCGTAGGTCCCTCCGGTGACCAGTCGGGCGCCGGCTCCGACGCTGTCCTGCACGATGTCGTGCACCCTGTCTCGGGCGGTGGTGTCGATCAGCGGTCCGTACGCGACATCCGCCTCAAGCGGATTGCCGACCGGAAGTCGGCTGGCCCGCTCGGCCAGCAGAGCGGTGTAGTCATCGACCAGTGGGGCCGCCACAAGGTGCCGGCTGGATGCCATGCATACCTGGCCGGCGTGCATGAAGGAGCCAACCGATCCGGCGACGGCGGCCTGCTCCACGTCTGCGTCCTCGAGCACGACCAGCGCCGAGTTCCCGCCCAGCTCGAGATGCACGCGTTTGAGTAGGGGAGCGGCAAGCTCGGCGACGGCGCGGCCGACAGCCGCCGATCCGGTGAAGGCGATGACGGGAACATCGGGATGGCTCACGAGCTGACGCCCGATGTCCGACCCACCCGGAAGCATGTGCAGCACGTCGGACGGCAATCCAGCTTCTTCAAAAGCTCGAGCGAGCAGAACGCCGCCGCAGACAGCCGTCCGTGGATCAGGCTTGAGCACCACGGCGTTGCCCACCGCCAACGCCGGGGCGACCGAGCGAACCGCGAGCATCAGCGGAGCGTTGAACGGTGCTATGACGCCCACAACGCCAACCGGAATCCGGCGGGTGAAGGACAGCCTGGGTTGGGTGGAGGGAAGAACTTGGCCGCGGGGATAGCTGGCCAGGGAAGCGGCCTGCCGCAACTCCTCAGCCGGACCACCGACGCCCGACCAGTAGCGGGGAACCCCCGCCTCACGCATCGACCAGTCCGCGATTTCGCCCTCATGCTCTTCCAGGAGGTCGGCGGCGCGGCGAAGCACTGCGGCACGCTGCGAATATGACGATGCAGCCCATGACGGTTGCGCTCGCCGGGCCAATTCCACGGCCCGGTCTACATCCGCAGTCGAAGCTGCACCCACCTGGCCGAGGGTTCGTCCAGTTGCAGGCTCGACCGACCGGTAGGTTCCGCCGCCGCCTACAACCCATCCTCCCGAATAGATGCGACCGGACCAGTCGACCGTACCGAGCAAATCCATCTCAGCGCGCCTCCCTCGCGCCCAGACTCACGCACTGCCCCGGTTGGCGCAAGAACCACGCACGTCGCGAGATGGGTTAGGTAAGACGGTCGCAGTTCTGGTCTCATGTGTTGTCGTATACGTCGTTCACGACAATTCGGGCCTCATGGCCAAGGCTTCCTGCTGAGGGAAGACCGTCTCACGAACAGTCCTCCGTTGTGCGACAGTTCTCCGCCAACTGTTGTTCGACATCTGGCCTAGGAAACTGAGGGGACCGTCCGTGGCCCGGTCGGGTTGGATGTTGCGCACGGCCAAGGTGGTGGGCGCCGCTCGTCGCGCCTGTGGTCGCTTGGGGCGATGGGGTGGACACTGGCGTTGTGAGTGAGTCCGTGCCTCCAGCGGTCGAGGACGTGCCCCCGCCCGCGGCATTGCTCAGGATTGTGAACCCGGTTCTCCGGACTGTTCTGCAGTCCCGTTTGCACCGGGCCCTCAGCAGGGACTTGATGCTCCTGCACGTCACCGGCAGGAAGTCCGGGCGCGTCTACGTCTTCCCGGTTGGCCGGTACGAATTGGACGGGCAGCTGGTGGCTTCCGCCGGAGGCGCCTGGAGGCGCAACCTGGTGGGGGGCGGCAATCTTGAGGTGACGCTCGACGGGCGCCGGCGTCGCGCTCACGGGGAGCTGGTCGACGACCCGCATGAGGTGGCCGAGATTTTCAGTGATCTCTTGGCTCAACTTGGCTTGAAGCGGGCAAACCGAGTCGGCCTGAAACTCAACGTCGATCGAGCCCCGACCGTGGACGAGCTGCGTGCCGCGCTGGTGGACCGCAAGGTCCTGCGGCTGAGCTTGCTAGACGCCGGACGTGCAGCCGGATAGCCGACTGCACGAGTAGGCGGGGGCAGAAGGATCGTTCTGCACCGCCTGGTTACCTGCCGCGGGATCAAGGCGGCTCGCTGCGCTCACCGACGCTGCGGTCCGTGTCCTCGCTCGCTGGCGCTCGCTGCGGGGCGGTCCTCGCGCTCCAAGCCTGGGCCACAGTGAGGCCACAAGACTGCGCTTCCACCGCAGTCATTCACAGTGCACCCACCGCGTCGAGCCCGGCAGCCCGATCAATCACTCTATGTCGCCAGGGTGCTGCCGACCCCTGGTTCCCACTTTGAGGCATCGACACCTTTGACGAGCAGCCACAGTGCGAGGGACAACTCGGCGATGAAGATCGGGATCAGGAACGCGATGTTCGCTAGATCGGGGGCGGCCAGCAGTAGGAAGCTATTGACGACGTAGCTGACGCCAGCGATCTGCACCAGCAGGCCAAGGATCCACGGTAAGTAGGCCGAGTGCCGGATCAGGTACCCGACTGACAGGAGCGTGAACCCGAAGAAGACCAAGCCAAGCGCCTCGCCGTATGAGTACGTTTGTATGGCCACGTCGGTCAACGCGGGCTGATCGGCACCCAGGAGTTGCGCGGCGACGAGGGTCAGCTGGCTCACCACGAGAGTCACGGTTGCAACGATGTTAAAGAGGAGCGCGAGTAGAGCAACGTTCCGGTTGACCGGTGAGAACAGCAGGAACAGGATCAGCATCAGTGGCACGTCGCAGAGATGCGTCACTACGGCCACAGCTATGCCTAGTTGCCAGAGCTCGGCCGATGCCGCGATGTTGCGAGCCGTCGCATCAGCGTCGTTGGGCACGATAAGCGGACTGGTCAGCAGCGGACCGATGATCCCGCCGACGATGATGACGAGATACAGCGCACCGCCGATCCGGGCGTAACGAACAGGCCGCACCGGCGAGATCGTAACGTGTGCCCGCCCCGAAGTTGACCAATCAGCCAGCGACGCAAGCTCGGTGGGAGTGTCGCCGAGCATGCGGCCCACGTGATCGGCGTCGCTCATGAATCGACTCGTTCCCTACGTGTTCGCCTCCGACTTAATGTCCAGGCCAACACGGTGCATCGTCGGTATCGATTGGACCCAACGGACACCAGCCTGGGCAGGCGGGCGCAACCTTCCGCAACGCGAACGCACCAGGGACCGGTTCAAGGAGCCAGACGCCAGGCTTTGCAGTGAATTCGAGCAACCCTCGACGAACGATATTGGTCGAGAGGCCGAGCAGGAGAGGGCGTCTGTCGAGGGTCTGCACTCGACATGTAACCCCTACAAAGTGACCCTGAGCCTTCCCTAGGATGGCCCGCGGAACCCGGCCCTGCGTCCTCCACCGCCGGTACGGTGATGAGTGCTGCGGCGCCCAGCGGCGCAGAACCAGATCGGAAAGTGACGCAATGATCGTTGCGCACGGGTTGACGAAGAAGTACGGCGACAAAACGGCGGTCGACGACCTGTCGTTCGAGATCCGGCCGGGCGTGGTCACCGGGTTCCTCGGCCCGAACGGCGCGGGCAAGTCGACGACGATGCGGCTGATGCTCGATCTCGACTACGGGGGCGGCCAGACCCGGTTCGACGGCCGTCGGTTCCGCGAGATACCGCCGGCCGATGCGCGAGATCGGCACAGTGCTGGAGGGCGCGCCCTTCCATCCGACCCGGAGAGCGCGCAACCACCTGCGGATGCTGGCTGCGGCCAGCTCCGTCTCCACCCGTCGCGTGGACGAGGTCCTGGCCATGGTCGGGTTGGCCGAAGTGGCGAGAAAGAAGCCACGGGGGTTCTCCCTGGGCATGGCGCAGCGGCTCGGGCTCGCGGCGGCGCTGTTCGGCGACCCGCACACGCTGATCCTCGACGAGCCGGCGAACGGTTTGGACCCGCACGGGATCCAGTGGCTGCGCGACCTGCTGAAGATGCTTGCCTCGCAAGGGCGAACCGTGTTCGTCTCCAGTCACCTCCTTCCGGAGATGGCGCTCATGGCAGACGAGCTCATCGTCATCGGGCGGGGCAGGCTGATCGCGTCGGGAACAGTCGACTCGTTCGTCAGCGACTTCACCCGTACCTCGACGCTTGTCCGCAGCCCGCAGATCGACGCTCTGATACAGGCCGTGATCGCCGCGGTGCCGACCGTCGAGGTCGACGCGAGACTGCGGACGGCACCGCCTTGCTCACAAGCGTCGAGACTGCGCAAGTGGGAGAGATCGCGGCCGCCGCGGGCCTGGTGCTGCACCAGCTCGCCACCCGCACCGCGTCGCTCGAGGAGGCGTTCTTTGAAGCCACCGGCGCGACCGAGGAATACGTGGGCCGTCTGCTGATCGATGAGCCGAACGCCGGGAGGAACGCAATGATCGACGCCCTGCGGTATGAGAGTGTGCGGCTCCGCACCATCGGCTCAACTTACTGGACGCTGCTGCTCGGACTCCTGCTCTGCGGCCTCATCGCCCTGGGGTTCGGGATCGATACCCGCGGGACAAGCCTGACCCCTGCGGCAGCAACCCTTCTCCTCGCCGCCGGCGGTGAGAGCCTGCCGTTCTCCGTCTTGGGGTTAGCGGCCTCGCTCATCGGAATCCTGTCGACCGGCCACGAATACCGGTACGGGACGATCTACCCCACGCTGACCGCAATCCCGCGGCGATCCGCATTGCTCGCGGCCAAAGTACTGATCGTCGTTTCGGTATCGGCGGCTGCCGCGGTA
This sequence comes from uncultured Actinomycetota bacterium, assembly GCA_963808495.1. Lineage (GTDB taxonomy): Bacteria > Actinomycetota > Actinomycetes > Propionibacteriales > Propionibacteriaceae > Microlunatus. The sequence goes on along the minus strand of CAWEGC010000019.1, from coordinate 73,614 downwards.
ACCGCCATCGCCCTCTGCTGGCTGATAGGCACGATTACCCGCGGCCAACCGCTGCCTCTCACCGACAAGCCGATCCCTGTCGTGCTCGCCGGCTATGTCGTTCTGGTGATGCTCTACGCCGTACTGGGCGTAGCGCTCGGCCAGCTCACCCGTAGTATCCCGGCAGCCATCGTCATCGTGCTCGTCACTCCACTGGTGATCGAACCCGTCATCTCCGCGCTCCCTGAACTGGAGGTGCTCAGCTGGCTGCGTGACATCGTTCCCTATCTGCCGTTCACTGCCGGGATGCAGCTGGTCACCGCAGGGCTATCGGCTGCAGGTCAGGAAGGTGCCTCGCTCGGGCGTTGGGAAGGCGGCGCGGTGTTCGCCGTATTCGTCGCTGTGCTGCTCGCCATCGGATGGCTTCTATTCGAGCGTCGCGACGCTTGATGCGTCGCCGTCCTGCCGGATCGCGTCGGCAAACACGGAAGGAGTGAAATCATCTCTTGGGAAGCCGGCACCATTGGCCTGCGTGATCTCGCGCCGGACCGAGCTCAATGGTCCTACTTGCCGGCGCTCGTGTCGGTACCCTGTGCCGTCGCCGCGGCCCCGGTCTGCTCGATCGGATCCGCCAGGCGAGCCCTCTCACGGGAGCGACCAGCCGGCAACCAGTCGACCGGAACCATTGCGAGTCCAGCCAAGAGGACGCTTCCCAGGACCATCGGGACCAGGTAACGGCCGCTCGCCCGTGGACCGGCGACGAGGATCAGAAGATTGATGAACAGGGGCGCTGTGGCGAGCGCGAGCAGCCAGCTGCGTCGGCGAACCGCGAACCCGAGGACGAACAAGGGTAGCCATGTGCCGTAGAAGGCCATGCTCGCCAAGACATTTCCGGTCATCCCCGCCATCGTCGCGCTATTAACAGCACTCCGTGCTGTGCTGAGCGCAGGAGCCTGATACAAGCTGTAAACGACTTGCTCGATCTGCTGCCGTGTCGTGCCTTGGACACTGCGTTTTAGGAAGAAGTCGACGTATCGCTTCTGGTTGGCGAGTTCTCTCGGATTATCTACCGGCTTCACCGGTGCGAAGTACTGGAACGTGTTATTGGCAGTGGCGGCAAGATACGTGCCGGGATACCGTTTCAACTGGGCAAACCACACGCGGGCATACGCCAACTTCTGCTCCGTCGTCGCACTGTTGTTCCACCGGGCATTGACCGGGGCCGCCCGACGGGGCAGGTACACCTTGGCGAGGCGGTCATATCGCAGGACGGCGTCAATCGCGGCACGTTCGGAGGCGGGGATGCTGTCCCCGTGCCGAGCCACAGTTCTGGCCGTCTGTTGAAGAGCCATCGTGAGCATGTCGTTGATCGTGCCCGGCCGCACGCCCAGACCGGGGAGGACGATCCGCGGCCAAACCAGGCTGGTAACAATCAAGACGAGTGCGGTACCGATCAAGAGTCGCTTCCGTGCGCGCCGGACAGAGATCAGCAGCAGCACTACGACGCACAGGATAAGTACGTACACATTCGGGCGCTTGGCGAGCACGAGCGGAATGGTGAGGGCAATCGCAACGGCGCCGACCCAAGGACGACACAAGACCCTGCCACGGGTCCGGACAGTTTCCACGAAGAGGACGAGGAAGGGCAGCCAGAAAATTGCGGCGAAATGGTCCTTGCTCATCAGCGAGCCGGAGATGGCAAAGGCCGGAAACACAGCAGTGAACGCTGTCAGGATGCGTCGCGGCGTGTCCGAGAGACCGAGACGCCCAAGATAGGTCAGGACCAGAGCCATTCCCAGGGCCCAAGCGGCCGTTTGGAATACCATGTAAATGAACATTCCGACGTTGTAGCTGCCGACCGCGCGGCCAACGTCCCAGAACCAGCCGAAGACCACGGTGACAAACCAGGGGTGATGGTTGTCTCTTGGCAGGAGTCCGAGCCACTGGAGCAGCTGGTTGGTGGTGTCTGAATCGGAGTCGCCCGGGTAGTGAATCAGGAGCCAGGGAAGCCAGCCGGCCATGAGAACACCGAAGGTCGGTAAGAACCAGCGCGCGACGGCACGCCGCATCGGGATGATTCCGGCGCCGATCTGCCGATGCCCAACCCACCGCCGGTCAAGCCACGCATAGGCCAGGCTGATCGGGATGTAAAGGACGACCGCCATCGCGACAGCGGCCAACGCGCTGCCGGCGGCGGCGCCGGGGGAGGACGCGAACCAGGCCGTGCTGTCGGTCGCCTGGAATGACGCGCCAATGACGACGAAGGTTGCGAGGAGAAGGGCGAGAGCCGCTGCCGTGACATCTATCGACCGAACGGACTGACGACGTCCGGCGGTTGCCGGTCGCATGACGGGCCGATTGGCAAGAAGCACGATTTATCACCTTATGCAGACCAATTCTCACCGGCAGGAGTTCCTCCCCGTCGTTGAAAAGCCGTCGCGATGGAGTCCGACCGTGCCAGGTACGCCGCACACGATAGGGCGATACGGAGGACCCGAGGGCCGCTGTCTCAACGCCGACAAGCTCGCCACGGGTGTGTGCCGAGAGATCTTGGGATAGCGAGTCGCGCCCTCACCCAGCCTTCCAAAAGTGGCCTAGATGCGGCCAATGACTGGAGAAGTGATCAGTCCACGCTCATCAGTCATCGAATACATGCCAGCAGATGCTGCTTCGTTGACGCTGATCTTCTAGAACGAGGAGCCGGATTGCCGCAGGGAGCTGCTTACGCTGCCAGTCGCGTTCCCTTAGCCTTTCTATCTCCGCCCGGTCTGATGCGCTGGCGGACTGGGCAGCGCGAATTGCATAGGCGGCCGCCCCGAGGTCGTGGGCCGCTACATGCGGTACCGCGGCCGCTTGGCCCGCCGATAGGGCGGCAAACTTGGCCGGCTCTCCCAGACCTCGTGCCGCGGCATTCGCGGCGAACGCTGCCCGACGGGAGTCTTCCATATGCACTTCGCCCCTAATCCAGGCGCGACCGGTGTCGATCGCCTGCCTCGGCCGCGGATCGTCCTCTGAGTCGCGTTCAAACAGGTGGAGAACGTGCTCAGCACACATGGCGGCCCACTCGGCGAGCAGACGGTGATCGACATCGGTCAGACTGCCTCCCCGTCGGACAGTGATCAGTCGAGGGTCGCGCACCTTCGGCAAGATCGGCACTCAATCATTCTGCGCCAGCACCGCGATCGCCCGTGTAAGCCGACCATCTACCCCTACGGATCAGAAGATGTATGGAGCGACATCAAGGCATCCACTCGCGCAGTGGCGATCGGCAAATATCGAGCGGCGTCCGGTGCTCGCTCTGCGGTCCGGTCCAGCGCCTACTCGAAATACGTCCGCTGAAAACTCCCCGCCAGTTTCAATCTATAGCGCACAGGGGGGCTTGCCGCAAGACCCCGGTCGCGGCGGAGAATCATCACCTCGACGCCAAGAAAGGTTGCCGGAGGGGCTGCAAGATGCGGGCTGTTTCTCGCTGGTTGATGGCTATTGCCGCGCGCCCCCCCTCTGAGTGACCAGTTATTTGCGCTGACCCGTACCCATCCGTCACGCCCGCACACGCTTCTGCCCGCGACAACTACACGTGACCTCATATCGATATCGGAGATGATGACGTGATTCCCGTGACCACCACTGCCTTCAACCTTCCCGAGCATCTTGTCGCCAAGGCCGACCCCGCGTTGATTGCTGGCGACGAGCAGCACCTAGCAGCAATCGCGGACAGCCTCGAGCAGCAGATCGCCGACCTGTCGGAACGACTCAGCGCCCAGCGCAAGGCCGCCGGCGGCACGGGTCGGAAGGCGTTGGACCGCGACCTGGAGATTCATCGGCTGACGGCTCGCCTGCGCCTGCTGCGTCGCTACGGCCTGGACCTTTGCCTCGGCCGCTTGGTCTACGCAGACAGCCCCGAGCCCGTGTACATCGGGCGGCTCGGCCTCACCGACAGCACGGGACGTCGACTCCTGATCGACTGGCGCACCCCCGCAGCCGAGCCGTTCTTCGCAGCGACCCGCGCCAACCCGATGGGCCTGACAAGTCGCCGCCGGTACCGCTGGACCCGAGGTCGAATCAGCGACTACTGGGACGAGGTCTTCAGCCCTGACGGGCTCGAAGGCCACGCCGCCGCCCTCGACGACGAATCCGCCTTCATCGCCAGCCTCGGTAGCAGCCGCTCGCCCCGGATGCGAGACGTGCTCAGCACCCTCCAGGCCGACCAAGACGCCATCATCCGCGCGAGTTCCCGCGGGGCGCTCGTCGTTGACGGCGGTCCGGGGACCGGGAAGACCGTCGTCGCTCTGCACCGGGCTGCCTACCTCCTCTATTCCGACCCTCGCCTCGGCGAGGGCAAGGGTGGAGTGCTGTTCGTCGGTCCACACCGCCCCTACCTGGCCTACATCGCCGACGTCCTTCCAAGCCTTGGAGAGGAAGGCGTGCAGACCTGTACCTTGCGGGATCTCGTCACCGAAGGAGCCGCGGCAGCGGTCGAGACCGATCCGGACGTGGCCCGACTGAAGTCGTCCGCGGAGATGGTGACAGCGATCGAACCGGCTGTGAGGTTGTACGAGGAGCCGCCTACCGAGGGCCTGATGGTGGAGACCCCCTGGGCCGACATCTGGGTCAGTCCCGCCGATTGGGCCGACGCGTTCGGCGCAGCGGACCCCGGCACACCGCACAACGAGGCACGCGACCAGGTGTGGGAGGAGCTGCTCGCGATTTTGATCGACGCGTTCGACGACGATGACGAGGAGGTCTCGGCTGAGCTGCTGCGCGAGTCACTTCTGCAGAACGAGGAGTTGACCAAGACTTTCAACAGAGCCTGGACGTTGATCGAGGCGGCTGATCTCGTCGGAGACCTGTGGTCGGTGCCCGCCTACCTTCGCAGGTGCGCTCCCTGGCTCACCCCCGATGAGGTTCAGAAGTTGCAGCGCGAAGATACCCAGGCATGGACGGTGTTCGACCTGCCGCTCCTGGACGCCGCTCGGCAAAGGCTCGGGGATCCGGAGGCGTCACGACGCCAGCGCCGGCGCCAGGCGGCTGTCGCCGCCGAACGGGCGTACATGGACCGGGTTGTCGACGACCTGATCGCGGCCGACGACGACGGGGAAGGCTTGGTGACGGCCCTGCGCCAACAAGACCTGCGGGACGCCCTGGTCGACGAGGCTGCACTGCCGAGCGCCAACGCGGACCGTCTCGCGGGCCCGTTCGCGCACATCATCGTGGACGAGGCGCAGGAGTTGACCGACGCAGAGTGGCAGATGCTGCTGCGCCGCTGCCCCTCCCGGAGCTTCACGATCGTCGGTGACCGCGCCCAGGCCAGGCATGGGTTCACCGAGCCGTGGCAGGAACGGCTCGAGCGGATCGGGCTCGACAACATCAACCTGGCCCAGCTGAGCATCAACTACCGGACGCCGGAAGAGGTCATGGCGGAAGCCGAGCCGGTCATCCGGGCCGTGTTCCCGGACGCCAACGTGCCGACCTCCATCCGCAGCAGCGGTGTCCAGGTTGTCCACGGACCGACATCCGAGCTGAGCCCGATCCTCGACACCTGGCTCGGCACGCACGCCGACGGCATCGCGTGCGTCATCGACGCCAATGGCGTTGAGGATGACACGTTCACGGCGACGTCCCGCGTCCGGACGCTGACCCCGGAACACTCGAAGGGCCTCGAGTTCGACCTTGTCGTCCTCATCGACCCAGACGAGTTTGGAAAAGACACCCTCGGAACAGGCATTGAAGGAACCGTCGACCGCTACGTCGCAATGACTCGCGCGACCCAGCAACTCGTCATCCTCACGAGCACCTGACGGGTGCTGGGGCGCGCGGCCGTATCGGTAAACTTTTGTCATGGCTCAGGATCCGCCGCCGACAGGCGCGGGCGGCATCCGGATCGGGCACCGCGAGCGGGACGCGGTCGCCGCGGTGCTCCAAGAGGCGGCCGCAGACGGTCGCCTGAGCATGGCTGAATTGGACGAGCGGCTGGATGTCGCCCTGCAAGCCAAAACACGTGCTGATCTAGACCCACTGGTGGCCGATCTATCCGTCGAACTGCCGTCGCAGCAGAGCGGCATCCAGTCGCAGGCACAGCGTCCAAAGTCGGTCGGTTACTCCCGTGAGGACCCACTCCGTCTCGACGGCGGTATGAGCAGCGAGAAGCGCCGCGGGGTATGGACGATGCCACCGTTCATACTGATCAACCAGGGAGTGGGCTCGGTGAAGCTCAACTGTCTGGAGGCTACGCCCGCCGCTCAGCTCATCGAGATCCAGGTGGTCGGCGGAGCAGGGTCCATCGTCCTCGTCCTGCCGGACGGCTGGGCTGTGGACGCGGACCGACTCTCCAAGTCATGGGGCTCGAAGAAGATCAAGGTTCCGCGGGATCCGGCCCCCGGCAAGCCGCTGCTCGTCATCTATGGTTCGCTCGGCATGGGCAGCCTCAAGGTGCGGCCGCCGAATAGCCTCGACCAGCGCCGAATTGCGGGGACGGACCACCACGCTTGATGGTGCCGACAACCGCAGGTCCAGGAGATCCCCAGTTCCCGGCGGGTTTGCCGAGCGCGACTGAGTCGGCCTGTCTGCTACTCACCGACATCTCGGGATACACGGGCTACCTGGCGGGCGTAGAGCTCGATCACGCACAGGACATCCTCGCGCGATCTCATGGGCACGATCGTCAGTGCGCTACGACCCAGCTTCCGGCTCGCCAAGCTCGAAGGCGACGCCGCGTTCACATTCGCGATCACCGAGAAGCTGGATGGGTCGCTGCTCCTCGACACCATCGAGCGCTGCTACTTCCGCTTCCGAAGGCGACGCCGCGACATGAGCCAGGCGACGTCGTGCGAATGCAATGCCTGCGTGCGTATCCCCGACCTCAACCTGAAGTTCGTCGTCCACCACGGCACGATCCTGCGCCAGCGCGTCGCCGGCCAGGAGGAGCTGCTCGGACCCGACGTCATCCTCGTTCATCGCCTGCTCAAGAACGACGTGATCGCATCGACGGGCATCGAGGCATACGCGTTGTTCAGCCAGCAGTGCGTCGACGCGATGGATATCGACGTCTCCGCGCTCGGCATGCGCGCCTCCAGCGAGACGTACGAGCACATCGGCGCCGTACGGGTGTGGATCCACGACCTCGGCCGACGCTGGCAGGAGGAGGAGTCGCGCACCCGCGTCATCGTCGACGAGCGCCACGCGGTCTACCGGTTCGACGCGCCGACTTCGGCCCCGCCGCAGGTCGCCTGGGAGTTCATGACAACGCCGGGCCGACGGGTCACCTGGCAGCTCGGGGTGACTGGGGTGAAGGTGATCGCGACCGGCAACCGCCGAGGGGTCGGGGCCACCAATCACTGCATGCACGGCGATGGCACGATCATCGAGGAGGTCCTCGACTGGCGTCCCTACGATTACTTCACCTACCGGAACACCATCTCGACAGCGATGGGTCCTCTCCACTTTCTCGGCGACGACGGAGTTCGAGCCCACGCCCAGCGGGACGATCCTCCATCAGCGATTCGCGGCGCCCAAGACGCCCAAGGAGCGCGCCATCATGGAGCAGGTGGCCTCCTGGATGGAGGAGGCAGTGCGGACGGGCACAACCCGTCTGACCGAGCAGCTGGACGAGGAGCTCGAGCGCCGCGGTCGGGACGCCACCGAGGAGCCGGCGCTGCCACGAGCCCGACCGGATGGACCGGTCGCAGGCCTGTCGTCGATCTCGTAAACGGCATGATGGCGGGATGACGAGCAGCGGGATTGGCAGCCGGGACGGAACGCTCCGGGTCGCCATTGTCGGGTGCGGGAACATCGCGCACCAGCACGCGCGGGCGTACGCCGCGTCCGGCCGCACGGAGTTGGTCGGGTTAGTCGACATCGTGCCCGAGCGCGCCGAGGCGTACGCCGACGCCTACGGTGGTCGGACGTATCCGGACCTGACGAGCCTGATGAGCGAGGCTCGCCCGGACCTGGTCAGCGTCGCCACCCCACCCGGCGCGCACGCCGAAGTGGCAGCGACACTTGCTGCGGGCCGGTGCGTCAGTGCTGATCGAGAAGCCTCCGTGCCCGACGCTGGCCGAGTTCGACATCATCGCCGAGGCGGAGCGGGCCGGCGACGGCACCGCGTACGTGGTGTTCCAGCACCGGCATGGGTCCGGTGCCCGCCGGGCAGCGGAGCTGCTCGGCTCCGGCGCACTCGGCCGTCCCGCAGGTGGCGGTGTGCGAGACGTTGTGGTTCCGGCCGGACAGCTACTTCGATCCGGCCTGGCGGGGCACCTGGTCCGGCGAAGGCGGTGGCCCGACGCTGGGTCACGGTATCCACCAGATCGACCTGCTGCTGCACCTGCTGGGACCGTGGCATCACCTGACGGCCATCGCGGTCCGGCAAGCGCGACCCGTGGAGTTCGAGGACGTGTCATTGGCCGTGGTCGGGTTCGAGAACGGCGCCGTCGCCTCGGTGGTCAACAGCCTGCTGTCACCACGCGAGCTCAGCCGGATCCGGATCGACACCACCGCTGGCACGCTAGAGGTCAACCACGTGTACGGGTATAGCGACGCGGACTGGTCGTTCGTCCCGGTCCCGCAGGAGTCGGTGGCGGCGAGCCTCGGCAAAGACCCGGGCACCCGTCCGACACGACCGGTGCACTGCGCGATTCCACGCCGGAGGTGTCGGACGGTGCGAACGATGTTTGGGCGGCCAGCGCCGGCATTGACGTACCGAGCAACCACGCCGCCCAGATCACCCGCCTGATCGACGACCTGCTTGTCCGGACGCACTCATCAGACCACTCTGACCAGCACCCGGAGCACGGTGGAGTTCGTCAGCGGAGTGTATGCCTCCGCGTTGCTCGGCACCCGGATCCTGCGGGCCGAGCTGGTGCCCGGCCACCCGTTCTACGCCGACCTGAGCGGTGGGATGGCTGCCGACGACATCACTGCACTGATGACCTGACTGCACTCGAACTATTTCCACGTCCGCGCGGCGGCGTTAGATTGACTGGATCACCTGAGGAGGCCGCCATGACGCTCCGCCGACTGATCCGACCGATGACAATCATGGTCTGCCTGGTGCTGCTGGCCGTCGGCTGCGCCCCTGGCACCGGTGGCGAAGGTGACGAAGGCGGCGAAGGCGGGCAGGTGGCCCTGCGGATGAGCACGTGGGGCAACGACAGCCGGCTGAAGCTGACCGAGGAAGCGGTCACCGCGTTCGAGCAGGCCAACCCCGGCATCACGGTCCAGGTGGAGAACAGCGAGTTCGGCAGCTACTGGGACAAGCTGGCGACCCAGACTGCGGGCAACAACGCGCCCGACGTCATCCAGATGGACGAGTCCTACATCGCGGCGTACGGCGGCCGCAGTGCGCTGCTCGACCTGGGCACCCAGTCATCCGTGCTCGACCTTTCGGCGATGGACGCCAAGGTGCTCGACACCGGCAAAGTCAACGACACCCTGGTCGGTGCGCCTGTCGGTGTCGCGCTCTTCTCCGTCGGGGTCAACCCGGAGCTGCTGCAAAAGGCCGGCCTGAAGATTCCGGACGACAAGACGTGGACCTGGGACGACCTCGCCACCATGGCCTCGACCGTCACCCAGAAGCTGGGCTCCGACGGCGTCGTCGGAATGGACTTCTTCGGCCTCAGCGCCGCGGAGATCGGTGTCTGGGCACGCCAGCACAACCAAGAAGTGTTCCCCCTCGAGGGCCAGACCGCAATCACCGAGGACACTCTGGTGAGCTACTTCGAGTTCGCCAAAAAGATGGTGGGGATGAAGGCGACCCCCGCAGCTGGCAGCCAGTCCGAGGACCTCACCACGGCGTTGGACCAAAGCCAGTTCGCCACGAACAAGGCCGCGTTCCACCTGCAGTTCCACACCCAGATTGCAGCGTTTGTCGCCGCCAGCGGGAGCGATCTGAAATTGCTGAGGCTGCCCGCGCAGAAGTCGGGTGAATCCCCGCGGATGGTCAACAAGGCGTCGATGTACTGGTCGCTTGCGGCCCGCGGCGAGCACACGGAGGAAGCGGCCAAGCTGGTCGATTTCTTGATGACAGACCCTGCGGCGGTCAAAATCCTCAAGGTCGAGCGGGGTGTGCCAGCCATCGCGGAGGTCCAGTCCGTGATCGAGCCGGAGCTCGATGCGACCGGCAAGATGTCGTTGACGTTCGCTCAGGACCTGCAGGACGAGGTGGTTCCGCCGCCGCAGGTGACGCCGCAGAACGCATCCGGGTACAGCGGCGAGGTGACCCGGATCGGCACAGACGTGCTGTTCGACCGGAAGAGTCCGGCCGACGCCGCCCAGGAGTTGCTGGCGGTGATCAAAGAAAGCAGCAGCTGAGTCACTCCTGCGCGTCCCGTGAAGATCATCGATGCCCGGGTGGTCGTCAGCTCACCCGGCCGCAACTACGTCACCCTGGTGATCGAGGCTGAGGACGGGGTGATCGGGCTCGGCGACGCGACCCTCAACGGCCGCGAGCTCGCCGTCGCCTCCTACCTACGGGATCACGTCTGCCCATTGCTCGTCGGCCGTGATGCGCGCCGAATCGAGGACACCTGGCAGTACCTCTACCGGGGCGCCTATTGGCGGCGCGGACCGGTGACGATGACCGCAATTGCGGCGGTCGATGTCGCTTTGTGGGACATCAAGGGCAAGATCGCAGGGCTGCCCGTGTACGAGCTGCTCGGAGGTGCGGCCCGCGACGGAGTGATGGTCTACTGCCATGCCAGCGGGTCGACGCTGGACGAGCTGAGCGCGGACTTCCAGCGACATGTGGACCAGGGGTACCTCGCGATCCGCGCGCAAGCAGCCATCCCGGGCCTGATGAAGACCTACGGCATCGCGCCGACTGATGGTCTGATCTACGAGCCGGCCAGCGGTAACGTCCCGCAGCAGGACATATGGGAAACCAGCGCGTACCTCGACTTCGCGCCGCAGGTGATGGCCCACCTGCGCCGCGAGTTCGGCTACGTCGTCCACCTGTTGCACGATGTCCACCACCGGCTGAGCCCGATTGAGGCTGCCCGCCTCGGCGCAGCGCTGGAGCCGTACCGAATGTTCTGGATCGAGGATCCGACTCCGGCCGAGGACCAGTCCGCGTTCCGGCTCATCCGGCAGCACACCACGACGCCGATCGCGGTAGGCGAGGTGTTCAACAGCATCTGGGACTGTCAACAGTTGATCACCGAACGGCTGATCGACTACATCCGCACCTCGGTGTCCCACACCGGCGGCATCACCCACCTGCGCCGAGTCTTCGCCCTGGCCGACCTGTACGGGGTCCGCTCCGGCTCGCACGGTGCGGGCGACCTCTCACCGATCGCGATGGCCGCCGCGCTGCACGTCGACCTCAGCATCCCGAACTTCGGCATCCAGGAGTACATGGGTCATCGTGATCCTGCCGGGGAGGTGTTCTCCAGCAGCTACGCCTTCCGTGACGGGTACATGCACCCCGGTGATGAGCCCGGCTTGGGCGTGAGCTTCGACGAGCAGGCCGCCGCCAGGTTCCCGTACGAACCCAAGTACCTGCCGGTCAATCGGCGTCGTGACGGGTCGATGCACGACTGGTGAGCACCATCGATACTTCCCTGGGCCCGGGGTTGGCGCTCACTGGTCCTGAAGCAACCCCAGCACGTTGCCGTCGGGGTCGGTGACGGTGGCCACCAAGCGGCCGCCACCCACGTCGTGCGCAGGCTCCTTCACGGTGGCACCCGCGGCGGTCACCTCGGCCAGCTTCGCCTCGATGTCCGGCACGTGCCAGTAGGCGACTGGCGAGGTCATGCCCTGCGGTCCACCGCCCGGCACCAACCCGATGTGCTGACCGGCGGCCTCGAAGCCGACGTAGTAGGACCCGTCGGCCTGCGGTTGCACGCCCAGCAGCGCGGCATACATCGCCTTGGCCGCGGCCAGGTCGGACACGGGATGCAGGACGGTTTTGATTCCCTGGGTCGAGCCGGTCATGTTCACTCCTGAAGTAGTGGTGGTGGTGTCCATGCCACCCACGCTAGGCGCGGCTCGCGGCCTGCGCTTCTCGAATCCTGATCGGTTTGGTCACCTGTTTCGTCAGGTAGGGCATGTCCACCATTGGTGGTGCCCTCCTGGTGATCCTCGGCGGCAGCCGCTCGGTGACTCACTGCAGGGTGCGTACGATGCGATCGTGCTGGCCCGCATGACGTTGGCCGTGCTTCCGCTGCTGCTCCTCACCCGCAGGACGCCCGACCGGATCGATCGGATCGCCCCGACGCGCTGGCTTCTGCTTCGATGAGGCACTCCCGCCTGCTGAACGGACCAGCCCCGGTCCTGGTTCTGGTCGCGGTCGCGGCCGTCGCGGGTGCACTCCGCGGCGGCTTCAAGGATCTGTTCGTCTACCTGTACGGCGGCCGGGCGGTGCTCGATGGCCTGCCGCTCTACGAGTCCCAAGACCCGGTGACCGGGCTGCACTTCACCTACCCGCCGTTCGCGGCGGTCGCGATGGTGCCGCTGGCGCTGCTGCCGCCGTGGCTCGCGGCCGCACTGTGGACGGGGGCGTCGGTGGGCGCGCTGGCGGCAGTCATCGTGGTGATAAGCCGCGCGCTCGACCGGCCCACCCCGGGATGGCTGGTCGCGCTCGTGACCGTCGGCGCGCTCGCGCTGGAGCCGGTGTGGCAGAACATCACGTTCGGACAGGCCAACCTGTTCCTGATGTTGGCGGTGGTGGTTGACCTCATGCGGCCGGAACGGCGTTGGTCCGGCGTGCTGACCGGGATCGCGGCCGGCCTGAAGCTGACTCCGCTGGTGTTCGTCGTGCTGCTGGTGCTGGTCGGACGTCGTGCGGCTGCGGGACGGGCGGCCCTGGCCTTCGCCGCCACGGTCGCGGTCGGATTTGTGATGATGCCGGCCTCGGCGGCGCCATACTGGGCCGACGGCCTTGTCGATGCGCGGCGGGTCGGCCCGCCGGCGTTGGCCCACAACCAGTCGGTGTACGGCGCGCTCACCCGGCTTCTCGACGGCCCGCCGCCGACATGGCTGTGGCTCGCCGTCGCGGGGCCCCTCTCACTCGCGGTCCTGGTCGTCGGCGCCCGCTGGTGGCGCCGCGGCGACCGGGTCCTCGGCACCTGCCTGGCAGCGCTGGCCATGCTGCTCGCCTCGCCGATCTCGTGGTCACACCACTGGGTATGGGCGGTGCCGGTCGCGCTCGCGCTGTGGGCGCGTCACCGATGGGCGGCCGCCGCATGGACCGCTGTGTTCGTGGCCCGTCCGGTGGTATGGCCGCCCTACGGTCAGGGCCGCGAATACGGCTGGAGTCCGCCCGACCACCTCGTCGGCAACGCCTACCTCCTCGCCGCCCTGGCCTTCTCCGTCTGGGCAGCGGTCGCCCTCAACCGCCGAGTCGGCTCAGCTGCACTCCCGACGGAGACGGAGTCCAGCGCGTTCCGACCGCCGACTTCAGACATAGGTGTCGATCAGCGCAGGTGTGAGGTGTCGTTGAACAGCCGTACTGAGGCATCCCCTCCGCTGTAGCTGATCCGCGAGAAGCATGCGGACGAGACCTCCATGTGGAACAAAGCTGCCGGTGGCGCCCCGAGCGCATGTGCCACCAAGGCCTTCATGGGCGTCACATGCGTTATGGCGCAGAACCGAAGCGCCGGCGTAGCGGGACGCGAAGCGCGCGGCTACTGTTCCCATCCGGTCGACTACTGCGGCGATGGATCTCCGAGCTTCCGGTGGGCGAGGCCCACGCCGACTGCGTCCACCGCAGAAGATCCTCCGGGTAGCGGTCCTGGACCTCGTCGAATGTCATCTCCTCCCACAGGCCGAAGTCCATCTCCCGCAGGTCCCGGTCGACGGTGATGGAGACATCCAGCGCGGCCGCGACGATCCGAGCCGTCTCCTGACAGCGGGTCATCGGCGAGGTCAGGACTTCTGTGAAGGCGCTGCCCTGCAACAGGGCCGAGTCGGCGGCCCGCCGCGCCTGGTCCCGGCCGGCAGCTGACAAACCAGGATCCGCGTTGCCGACACCGGAGAATCGGCGCTCGGGGGACAACCTGGTGTCACCGTGTCGCAGGAGCACGACATCCGCGATCTGCACCTCTTCACGCGCAGATGACCAGCCACGTCCGGCGAGCTCGACCATGCTGACCCAGTGTGCCCCATCCGGTGGCTCCGCGTGCGCCGCTCAAACGCGGTCATGGCGATTACTGCGTGGGCTTGACTGTCGTGGCGTAGTTGCATGCGGCGTCCAGGGCCATGGCGGCGCCTCTCTCGAATGCGAGGTCAAAGGCGCTCTCGCCGAGGTGGGAGCGGGCGACACCGGTGGCGCGGTCGACGTCGACGCGTTCGGCGACTGGAAGTGGCGCGTCGACGGAGGCACGCAGGGCTGTGGCCGCGCCGATGAGGGTGGCGCCGCGTTGGTAGTCCCCTCGCAGGGCGGCGACGCCGGCCAGGCCCTCGAGGGCTAGCGCCACGGCGCGGGGGTCACCGGTCTCGCGGGCGATCTTGAGGCTCTCGATGTGGTGCGCCTCGGCCTCGTCGGCGTCACCCTCCAGTTCGGCCGTGTAGCCGAGCCAGGCATGGGTCAGCGCGACGCCTGGCTGCATGTGCGCCGCGCCGGTAGACGGCCATCGCGTGCTCGTGATGGGCGCGCGCCAGAGGGTAGTCGCCCTGGCGGCGCGCGGACAGGCCCATACCGTTGCGGATGAACGCGATCTCCGATTGCAGGTTGAGCCGTTGGGCGAGGCGCAGGGCTTCCTCGTGCCGAGTGAGGGCAGCGGGGTAGTCGCCGGCGAGGACGAGGATGTTGCCGGCGATGGAGAGCAGCTTGATGGTCTGCTCCGTGTTGCCGAGATGTCTGGCTAGTTCTGCAGCCTCGTCCAGTGCCTGTAGCGCCTGCTCGTATCGACCACGGATATGAGCGAGTCGCACCCAGGAGGAACAGGGATTCTGCCTGTCCCCAGCGGTCACCGAGGTCACGAAAGCGAGCCAGCGCGGTCGTGTAGCTGTTGCTCCGCCTGGCGCAGGTCGCCATTCCAGCTGGCCGTCCGCGCCGGACAGCATTTGCGCGACAGCTCCAGACCAACCGGCTCCGGTGGCGGCTTGTGCCACCAACTCCTGGCTGCGTTGCAGTTGCCCTTGCCGACGGAGCTCCTCGACTAGCAGTGCGGTCGGCAGTGCTGCCCCATCACGGTCACCAATGCTGCGGTAGCACTCCGCCGCCTCCTCGAGAATGCTCACCAACTCTGGAGTGCTCTCCTCCTGCGAGTCCAGCCAGCCGAGGAAGGTAAGGGCGGCGGCGCGATCCGCGCTGGGTCCTGGGTCGGCGGCGTGCAGAGCCAGTTGGTGAGCCGGCGGCTATCGGCGACGCTCGCCGGTGAGCCACCAGAATCGGCTGAGCGAGCCGGCCAGCCGCAGCGCGGTGCCGCCGTCGCCGTGGCCGCTGGCATGCTCGATCGCGGTCCGCATGTTGGCGCGCTCGGCGGTCAGCAGTCGCAGCCAATGGAGCTGTTCCGGTCCGTGCAGCTGCGGCACGGACCCGCGGCAAGGTCGGCGTAGTACCGGGCGTGCGCGACGCGAAGGGCGGTTTCCTCGCCTGCGTGAAGCAACTCCTCTGTGGCATAGGCCCGGATCGTTTCCAGCATCGTGTAGCGGGCCTCGCCGTCGGCGGCCACCACAGTTAGGAGAGACTTATCGATGAGGCCGGCGAGCAGCTCGACGATCATCTCCGGGGAGAGACCGGCCGCCAGATCGGCATCCGTACACACGTGTTCTACCGCGTTGAGGCTGGCTCCGCCGACGAAGACAGCCAGCCGGCGTAGCAGCACCCGTTCGGCCGTGGTCAGTAGCTGGTAGCTCCAATCGACGACCGCCCGCAAGGTCCGTTGCCGCACCGGGCCGGTGGCGCTCCCGGTGGTAAGCAGTGTGAACCGATCGCGGAGCTGGCCGAGCAGCTGGCGCGGCGGCAACAGCCGGGTGCGGGCGGCGGCGAGCTCGATTGCGAGCGGCACCCCGTCTAGCGTCCGGCAAATCTCCGCGACCGCCGCCACCTCAGCGGCCTTCTCGGTAATGCTGCCGTCGTCGCCGAAGTCGTGAACGCCGCTCGCGGCGGCCGCGCGGTCGACGAAGAGCCGTACTCCGGCGTAGCCCAGCACCTCGCTGGTCGGCATGTCAGCGTCTCCGGGGGGTACCGGCATTGGCGGCACGGACCACACCGCCTCACCCGTGGTGTTCAGCGATCGCTGGCTTGTCGCCAGGATGCGGGTGCCGGGTGCGGCGGCCAGGATCGTGGCGACGATTTCGGCGACCGCGTCGGCGAGGTGCTCGCAGTTGTCCAACACGAGGATGAGGTCACGGTCGGCCAGTAGGGTGCGCAGCCGCTCCTCCGGCCGAGCTGCCGCTCTGGGGTGCTGGGTCAGCCACCCTACGGGTTGGTCTTCGAGCGCATTCAGGACCGCGTCAGCGAGCAGCGTCGCCTCGCCGACCGGGGTCAGATCGACCCACCAGACTCCGTCGACCGCGGCGTCGACTAGTTCGCCGGCGGCGTGCAGCGCGAGACGGGTCTTTCCGACCCCACCCGGTCCGGTGAGGGTGACCAGTCGGGACGCCTCCAGCAGTTCCAACACTTTGCGAACATCGTCGTCGCGGCCGATGAAGCTGGTAACCGAGGCCGGCAGGTTGCTGCGTCGGGCGAGGGACGGGCCGTGCGGCAGGGTCGGCGGTGGGGTCAGCCTGTTGTCGTGAACGAGGATCTGCTGGTAGACGCTGCGCAGCTGCGGTCCCGGATCGACGCCGAGCTGATCGGCGAGCATGCGGCGGGTCGACTCGTACAGGTTTAGCGCGTCGGCCTGGCGGCCGCCGGCGTACAGCGCGCGCATTAGCTGCCCGCTCAGCCGCTCACGGAACGGATGCTCCGCGACCAGGCCCTCCAGCTCGACCACAACCGCGGCGTGCTGGCCGCGACGCAGGTCCGCCTCTATCCGGTCCTCCACAGCCGCCAGCCGCCGCTCCTCGAGACGGACCGCGGCGGCCTGCCCAAACGGCAGATCCGCCACGTCGCCCAACGCCGGCCCCCGCCACAAGCCCAGCCCCCGCCGCAGAGTGTCGGCCGCCGCGGCCGGATCGCCAGCGGCCAACTGCCGCCGGCCCAGCTCGGCCAGCTGCTCGAACTGACTGAGGTCGATAGCGTTCGGGTCGACCGCTAACTGATAGCCCGACGGGTGCCAGATCAGATGGTTCTCGGCCCGCCGGTCATCCTCCAGCACCCGGCGCAGCCGCGACACTGCCTCCTGCAGCGCATGGGCCGGATCCGCTGGCGGGCTCCCCGCCCACACGTCATCGATGAGCCGCTCGGCCGACACCACCTTCCCGGCCCGCAGCAGCAGCGCAACCAACAGCGCACGCTGCCTGCCGCCGGGCACATCGACCGAGTGGCCCGCGCGCTCCACCACAAGCGGCCCCAACACCTTGAACCTCAAGGGACCCCCAACAACGCTCCGGCCGCCGACGTCACCCGATCGTCTGCCGGCGCCCTTTCAGCGGGTGCCCATCGACACGGCCGACCACCACGGTGTCAGCCCAACGATAGAGGCCTCGGACCGAATGGTTCCACCGTTGTCGCACGGCCAAGGAGCGTTGGAGCTCCTGCGAGTGTGCATTCGACCGGACGTCATCTGTACTCGTGGCTGGTTCCGTGTGACGGCGCTGTGAGCGATGTAAGCGCGGGACGTGAACGGCCGCCCCTACCGTCACTGTCGAAGCACCAATCAACCACGTAAGGGGAGTCATGAGTCAGCCACCTCGGATCGACGTCCCCCACGTGACGGGGACCGCGGCGATGGGGGAAGCGATGTAGCCGGTTTCCGGGGCTTGCCCGCTAGACCCCAAGACGCTCAGCAATGAGGAGAGATCATGACATACCAGAAGGGCGTCGCAGTCGGCGCAATTCTGCTGGCATTCCTCGTCGTGACCTACTACAAGTGTGTGGCAGTCGGCGCAATCCTGGTGGCATTCCTCGTCGGCTTTGGCAATGATGCCGCGCCCACCGAGGCTCGGACAAGCGAGGTCTCGCCCAGCTCCACCACCGTGGCCGCACCGAAACCGGTGCCGCTCACCCCGAACTACCGCTACCCGGACGGGCTCGAGCTGACGATCACCCAGATCACCCACGCAAAGCTGGACGGCTTCCACGCAACCGATGACCCCAACGCCAAACCAGGCGACCCCTACACCATCGTGACAGTATCCCTCCGCAACGGAACCCATCACGAGGTCGAGGCGGCCTTCCAAGGACAACTGCGCTACGGTCCCCGGAAGCTTCTGGCACACCGGGTGAACCTGAACGACAGCGTCTTCGTCGTCGCATCACTCTCTCCCGGAGAAAAGTCGTCGCTATACGACATGGGATTCCTCGTTCCTGCTGACGGACAACGCGATGTCATCCTGCAGGTCACCGTCGACCTCGGACGACACCAGCCGGCCACCTTCGCCGGTTCCCTCAACCAGCCGTAGACGCCCGTCGCGAGCCAGAGGCTTGGTATCGCGACCGGCAAGATCGCCCGCCTGCCGTGCACACTCCATTCCCCGGCTCGCTCACCCCGTCGGTCTTGATGGGCATGGTGTGGTCCATCCAGCTGTCCAAGTTCCGCGTGCGCCGCTCAACGGGGTGACGGGGAGGCCGACGCCGTCGACAGGGCGTGCTGCGGTCCGTACGCAGTCAGGAAGCGGTCGCGAAACGCGTCCATGGGCCAGACCGGAGCGTTGGAATTCGGCAGCATCCCGGGTTGCCAACCCCACGACGCGATCTGACTCATCACATCAGGATCGTGCGCGATGATCGTGATCGGAACATCGCTGACTCGCACCCTTCCCGCTGACAACCGATGCCGGCTGGTGGTCGCCGACCGCAACGACCACGAGGTCGTCGTCGTGCGAAGGTCTGCACGAACGAGATGAGGGTGCTCATCGAGTACTGGATCGATTGGCCGTAGGCGGCCTTGGTCATGTCCGGATGGCCCACCAGCTCGTCGGGTGACTGTCCCTGTGCGGGCATGTCGGCGAACACCGAGCCGTCTCCGACAGCTTCCCAGTCGACCATCCGCGGCAGCGGCGCCCACGGGCCGTGCGAGGAAACGAGGTCGATCTCCGCCATCACGGGGGAGTGCGGCTGCGCCAGCTCGTTGCGTTGCAGCGCGGCGAGCGTGTACTGGTCCGGCATTGAGGCATAGCTGAAGCTTGGGCCTGCGTAACCGACGTTTCGCTGGTCGTAGATCGTGTCGTAGTGGTAGAACGAGGCGCCCTGCGGCCAGTCCTCGGTGTTCGCGGGAACGGCTGCGACGGTACGCCAACCGGCTCGCTTGAAGGCGGCGGTCAGCGTGAGACGGTCAGTCTGGAGAAGCTGGTCATAGCGCCGCTGATTGTCGATCCATAGGCCCGACTGGAGCGTGCAGTGGGCCAACCAGCTGATCCCTGCGAACGTGGGCGAGGTGAGGAAGGCACTGCGGGAGGAAAAGCCGGCGGCCCGCAACGAGTCGGTGCCGCGGGTGAGGACATCGTTCACCCCGGGCGAGATGGCCGGGTCCTCGATCGCCACGCGGCCGTAGCTCTCGACGAACACGATGAGGACGTCCTTCCCACGTAGACCGGTCAGCAGCTCCCGACCTGTCGCCGTGGCGAAGGCGTCATCCGCAGCGGGGGCGGCGGTGTCGACTTCTACCTGGGTGAATGCGGCGCCGCCGGTGGAGGCGACCGGTGCGCCGGCCACCCGTATTCCGAGGGCGGCGCAGAGCAGCCAGACGACCGCGAGCGTGCACACCGTCCAGGCTGCAGCAGCGCGATGCTGGCCTGTGGACCTCGTCAGCCGCAGAGCCGACCAGGTGACGAGCAGAACGACGGTGACGAGGACGAGGCTCGCGGCGGCGACCGCTGCGGCGGTTCGGTATGGGCCGGCTGAGTCACGGAGAAAACCCACCGCCGATTTCAGGTAGCTCATATCGGTGAGCGGGTTGAACGGCTGACCGAGCACGGAGAAGAAGCCCATGTCGACCAGCTTGAGGATCGGCGACCAGTCCGAGAACCAGACCGACGACCGTGGCCGTCACTCGTCGCCACGCTCGGGGCAGAACCAGACCGAGGGCCACCAGAATCAGGACCTCGACGGGGAGCCGGAGAAAGGCGCCGGGTGTGAAACGGCTGAGCTGATCCGGGAAGATCAGCGAGAACCAGAGAAGCACCACGGCCAGGGCGGTGATCACCCAGGAGGCAACGGCGCGGCCGCGTTTTCGTTCGCTGGCAACGTCCGGTGTCTCGTCGACCCTCGTCGGGTGTTCTGACCACGTGGCCGTCTGGACCCCGTTTTCCGCTCCCTCATCTGATGCGGGTGGTACTCGTGAACGTGGCCACTTCCTGTGCTTGGACGGCGAGACGATGGTCACCCCTCTCAGACGGCCGACGGTGCGGCTACAGGGGTCTCGGCGCCCTCGGGTCGCGGAACCCGCTGCTGCCGCCACTGCCACACCACATCCCGGCCGAAGGACTCGGCGAGCAGGACGCATCGCCACGGCGATCGCGACGGTGATGGCAACGCCGGGCAACTGGTCTGCCGCGGCGGCGGTGAGCACGATTCCTTGGATCGCCGCCACGGGCTTGCGCCAGTAACGCGGGGGCGACTGGCGTGCGCATCCACGGCAGCACCCAACCGGCCGCCCACACGGCATACCGCGCCGCGCCGATGGCAAGCACCCACGGGCCCGACCGATTGAGCGACGTACACGCTCAGGACAAGGATCAAGAACGCGTCGACCTCCATGTCGAAGCGCGCACCCAGCGCTGACACCGTTCCGGTGCGCCGCGCGACCCAGCCGTCCACCCCGTCGAGGATGAGGGCGACGACGGCGAGCCCGACCATCGCGGCTACGTTTGCTGGCCCAAGGAGCGCGTCGGCCACCAGGGCGGTCACAGCCACCGACGAGGGTGGCCCGAGTGAGCGTCACCCGGTTGGCGGCGCCGAGCACTCCGCGGCCGGATCGGTTGAGTCCGTGCACCAGGCCGGCGGCCGTGACCAGACCGCACGCCGTGCCCACCAGCCAGCCGGTGGCGCCCAGTCCAACGGTGCCGGCCACCACGGAAAGAACCGCCAGCTGACCCAGAAGGCCGATAATCGGGCCGGTTTGAACCGCTCGCAACACCGCCTCCGTCTCCTAGGGTGTACAGCAGTATGACGGGAGGTGCGACGCTGCAGTTCACCTCAGATTCTCCGGCAGAACGAGGGCGCGCACCGGCACGCGCACGCGTTCTGGCTGTGCGAGCCCGGGGTCGGCGAGACTCCGGCCGGTGTCGTTGCCGTCGCCCGGTCCGGACGATGTCGTCGTGCGGACGCTGCGTTCCGGGATCAGCCGCGGGACCGAGACGCTCGTGTTCCGAGGCGGTGTGCCCGCCAGCCAGTACGCGGCGATGCGGGCGCCGTTCCAGGAGGGTGACTTCCCCGCTCCGGTGAAGTACGGCTACCTCAGCGTCGGTGTCGTGGAGCACGGGCCGCCGACGCTGCACGGACGTACCGTCTTCTGCCTGTACCCGCATCAGACCGCCTATGTGGTTCCGGCGCGGTCGGTGGTCGTCGTGCCCGAAGCGGTGCCCGTCAACCGGGCGGTGCTTGCCGGCACCGTGGAGACCGCCGTCAACGCGTTGTGGGACGCCGCGCCGCTTGTCGGCGACCGGGTCACCGTCGTCGGCGGCGGCATGGTGGGCTGCTGCGTCGCGCGGCTGCTCGGCCGGATCCCGGGTGCCCGGGTGACGCTCGTCGACGTCGACGACGGCCGGGCCGACGTGGCTGCAGCGCTCGGCGTCGACTTCGCCCTGCCGGCCGACGCGGCCGATGGGCGCGACCTCGTGGTGCACACGAGCGCCACGTCTGCGGGGCTGCAGCAGTCGTTGGACCTGCTTGCGCCGGAGGGCACGGTCATCGACCTCAGCTGGTACGGGGACGCCGACGTCACGCTGTCGCTGGGCGGGGCTTTCCACTCCCGTCGGCTCGGCATCCGGGCGAGCCAGGTGGGCGTTGTCGCGCCGGCCCGCCGCGGGACCCGGACGACGACCGACCGCCTCGCGCTCGCCCTCGATCTGCTGCAGGATCCCGCCTTCGATGCACTCCTGACCGGCGTCTCCCGCTTCGAGGAGCTGCCCGAGGTGATGCGGCGGCTGGCGTACGGAGACCTGCCGGCGCTCTGCCAGGTCATCACCTACGACGAAGAAGGAGCCGCCATGTTCAGCGTGACGATCCGCGACCACATGATGATCGCCCACAGTCTCCGCGGGGACGTGTTCGGGCCGGCGCAGCGCCTGCACGGTGCGACCTACGTCGTGGATGCCACCTTCCGACGGGAGGCTCTGGACGCCGACAATGTCGTCGTGGACATCGGGCGGGCCACCGAGGAGCTCCATGCGGTGCTCAGCGCGCTGAACTACCGCAACCTCGACGACGAGCCGGACTTCGCCGGCCTGACCACCACCACCGAGGTGCTGGCTCGGGTGGTGGCCGACCGCCTTGCCGAACGGGTGCACGCCGGCGCCTTCGGCGAAGCCGCCAGAAGCCTGGCTGGGATCGCGGTCACACTGCACGAATCGCATGTCGCCTGGGCAGCGTACGAGCGGCCGCTGTGAGTGTGGTGCACTTCGTCGTGCCCGCCGGCTCGACGACCCGGCGAAGCCGAGCGGCGGCAACGTCTACGACCGCCGGATCTGCGGCGGCCTCGACCGCGAGCGGGTGGCAGGTGATCGAGCACGCCGCACCAGGTTCCTGGCCATGGCCCGATCCGCGCCGCGGAGCACGCTCTCGCGCGGCTGATCGCCGACATCGCCGACGGAGCCGTCGTGCTGATCGACGGCCTGATCGCCTCGAC
Source organism: uncultured Actinomycetota bacterium (assembly GCA_963808495.1). Taxonomy (GTDB): domain Bacteria; phylum Actinomycetota; class Actinomycetes; order Propionibacteriales; family Propionibacteriaceae; genus Microlunatus. The sequence continues at coordinate 50,806 of CAWEGC010000019.1, read as the reverse complement.
AGTGCCCGGCATCCTGGTTCCCGAGGTGGACCGGCTGAGGCTGGTCGTCCTCGTCCACATGTCCCTCGGTGAGGCGCCGCCCGGCCACCCGGCGGCCGACGCGCAGGCGCGGGAGGGTGCCGTCCTGTCCGCCGTCCAGCACGGTCATCACCACGAGCTCGTGGACCCGTGAACGGCTCCTTCTGCGCTACGCGCTGCCGCCCGACAAGGTTCACGTTGCCCAGCCCGGCGTCGACCCTGCCGAGCTGGCATCGGGGACCGACCGAGGCGGTGAGTTGCTGTGCGTCGCCGCAGTCACCGCAGCACAAGGGCCACGACGTGTTGCTCGCCGCATTGGCGAGCATCGCGGACCTGCCGTGGCGGTGCGTCTGCGTCGGGACGCTCCACCGCGAGCCGGCGTTCGTCGAATGCCTGCGGCATCGGGCCGAGGCAGCCGGGATCGGCGACCGGATCTGTTTTCCCGGGCCACGGATCGGCGACGACCTCGACCAGGCGTACGCAGCAGCAGACGTGCTGGTGCTCGCCTCGCGCGCCGAGACGTACGGCATGGTGGTCACCGAGGCTCTGGCTCGCGGCCTGCCGGTCATCGCGACGGCGGTCGGCGGGTTGCCTGAGGCTCTGGGCCGGACCACGCGATGGCCGCCGGCCCGGACTTCTGGTGCCCCCCGATGACAGTGGCGCGCTGGCGGCCGCGCTGCGCGACTGGCTGGCCGATGCCGGTCTCCGGCAGCGCCTCCGAGACTCGGCGCGCGAGCGCCGGTCGACGTTGTCCGGCTGGGATGCGCCGACCGATCGCATCGCGCACGTCCTCACCCAGGCCGTGACGTCGTGACGGGCGGGCTGCGGTGAGCCGCTCGGCGATCGGTGCGCTCGCGCGCTGGCTGGTTGGTGGCGCAATCGTGGCGTTCATCGTCTGGCGGCTGGGGACTGGCCCGTTCCTGCACGGGCTCCGGGCCGTCGACGGCACGTCCTTGGCGTTGGCGGCCGGCATCGGGTTCGTCACGACGGTGTGCGCGGCGTGGCGATGGCACCTTGTCGCCCGCGGCTTGGGCGTTGCCCTTCCACTGCGCAGAGCGACCGCGGCGTACTACCGGTCGCAGTTCCTCAACACCGTGCTGCCTGGCGGTGTGCTCGGTGACGTTGACCGAGCCGTCCGCCATGGCAGTGAGGCCGGTGATGTCGGCCGGGGGCTGCGGGCCGTCGCCTGGGAGCGCTCCGCTGGACAGTTCGTGCAATTGGTGCTCGCGCTCATGGTGCTCCTCCTGCTCCCATCACGAGTGCCGGCGTGGCTTGCGCTCGTTGTTGCGGCCGTTCTTCTCGGCGCACTCGGCTCTGGACTGCTGTTGAAAGGTCGAGCGCCGCGCGGTGGGTCACGCGGGGCGCGAGCTTTTCGCGCCGCAGCCAGCGACATCCGCGAGGGTCTGCTGGCACCGCACAAGCGGGCCGGCCATCGCGCTGGCATCTGTCGTGGTCGTCACCGGCCACCTGGCCACGCTGATCCTCGCGGCGCGTACCGCGGGAGCGATCGCACCGACCATCCAGCTGCTTCCACTGGCCATGCTCATGCTGCTCGCTACGGCGGTGCCGACGAACATCGGCGGATGGGGCCCGCGTGAGGGTGTGGCCGCATGGGCGTTCGGCGCCGCCGGCTTGGGCGCCGCACAGGGCGTTGCCACAGGTACCGTGTACGGTCTGCTTTCGCTGGCTGCCATCTCGCCGGCCGTTCCGCTGCTTGCCGCCGCTTGGCTCCGCCGGCGACGCAGTCCGGGTGAGGCGCAATCGAACGAGTCCCCAACGAGCCGTCCGGATCTGGTACCGGCCGCCGGCCGGTCGGAGGGCGGAGTCCTTGGCTGACCGGCCCTATACCGTGCTGAGCTGCGCCATGTCGATCGACGGATACATCGCTAGCGCGGCGATGAAACCGCTGCCCTTGTCGAATGCAGCCGACTTCGACCGGGTGGACGCCGTACGAGCCGGCTGCGACGCCATCCTGGTCGGCGCAGCCACCGATCCGCAACGATCAACCGCGGCTCCTGCGTCCGTTCCGATGCGCGACGCAGCGAGCGGCTGGCCCGCGGGCTGCCGCCGTCACCGATCAAGGTCACCGTCACCGGAGGAGGACGGTTGGACGCGCTCGGCCATGTTCTTCGCGGCCGGCGACACCGAGAAGGTGGTCTACTGCGCCAGCGCAGGCGTGCACGAGGCGTCGGAACGACTCGGCTCCGTGGCGACCGTCGTCGACGGCGGCCAGCCGGTGAGTATGCAGTGGGTGAGCGAGGACCTCTACCGCCGCGGCGTGCAGCGGCTGATGGTCGAGGGCGGCCAGTCGGTGCACACGCAGTTCCTTACCGGAGATCTTGCCGACGAACTGCACCTCGCCGTCGCACCCTTCTTCGTCGGCGACTCCGCAGCCCCGCGGTTCGTGAGCGACGGACGATTTCCATGGAATCCGGACCGGCGTGCAACGCTGGCTGAGGTGCGGCAGTTGGGCGACGTGGTGCTGCTGCGCTACGCCATGTCGCCTCGGTTCCGCGCCGAGCCGCTCGAGGAGGTTTGATGCCAGAGCTGCCCAGCGCCAGCATCCGTCGGCAGGTGATCGTGCCGCTTCGGTTCGTCGACGGGTACACCACGCGTGCACGGGTGCTGACCTTCGACGGACTCATCGACGGTCTCGAACACCTTGCGCTGGGGCTCGGTGCCGTACGCCGAAACGTCTCCGCAGACCGCTTCGCCCGTGACCGCGCCGCCCCTGGTCCGGCCGCACAGCGAGTGCCTCACCGGCGACGTCTTCGGCAGCCAACGCTGCGACTGCGGTGCGCAGCTCCGCGAAGCCGTCGAACGGATTGCCGAAGCTGGCGGCTATCTGCTGTACCTGCGGCAGGAAGGGCGAGGCATCGGCCTGTACAGCAAGCTCGACGCCTACCTCCTGCAGGACGAAGGCCTCGACACCTACGAAGCCAACCTCGCGCTCGGCCACGCCGAGGACGAGCGGGATTACACGGTGGCCGCGCAGATGCTGGAGGCCCTGCAGGTGCCAAAGGTGGCCCTGCTCAGCAACAATCCGGACAAGGCCGCGCAGCTCACCCGGCTCGGCGTAACCGTGGCGGCCCAGGTGCCGACGGGGGTGCACTTGTCCGCGACCAATGCCGGCTACCTGGAGACGAAGGCCTGGCGCGGCGCACACACGCTCCACCTCACCCACAACGAGCGGCGAACCGGGGCAAACGGCGCGGAACACCCCGGCGGTCAGGCGCTGCTGGTCGATCGTCAACAACGGACGATGATGCCGACGCCGGGCCAGCCCCGCGGAACGGCGCCAAGCCCTAGGCGCCCGAGACGAGCGGAGCACCGTACATGCACCCTCCCGGGACTACAGAACAGCCGGCCGGCACCGCGTCGGGCCCGCCAACCCGCCCGCGATGGTGGCCAAGTTTCAGCAGCACCATCCGCTCGACCGCCCTGACCGCCCGGCTGGGCCGGGCTCTGGCCATTGCCATCAGCATCTCGTTTGTTACCGGCTTGCTCAGCCTTTACCAGTACGAGCCATGGTCATGGCTGCCCGCACCGGCCAGCCCGGCCTGGGGGTATCGAGTGACCCAAGGCGTCCATGTCGCCACCGGTACCGCCACCATCCCGCTGGTCCTGGTCAAGCTCTGGTCGGTCTATCCGAATACGTTTCGCTGGCCGCCGTTCCCCTCGGTCAAACGCGTGCTGGAGCGGCTGTCCTTGGCGATCTTGATTGGATCGGTCTTGGTGCAGCTCGTCACCGGCTTCCTCAACGTGCTGAACTGGTATCCCTTCCCCTGGGACTTCGTGTCCGTCCATCACTACCTCGCCTACGTCGTTGTCGGCTCGGTGCTGCTCCACATCGGAATCAAGCTTCCCGACATCCGTTACGGGCTGCAGACGAAGCTGCCCGAGGGCGATGTGCTCACCGAGCGCCCGTGGAACGAGAACCCGGAGTCGCACAGCGTGGCCGGTGACCTGCCGCCACCGGTCACGCCGGGCATCTCCCGGCGGGGCGTCCTGACCGCCGCCGCGGCCGGGATCGGCATCGTCGTGCTCACCTCCATCGGGCAGGCCCTGACCCCGCTAGAACGGATCGGGTTGCTGGCCGCCCGGCAGCCCAGCTAAGGGCCCGCAAGGAGTTCCGGTCAACCGGACGGCCGAGGAGGCCAATGTGTCGGCGGCCACCATCGGCGCCGACTGGACGCTGCAGATCGACGGGCCCCGGCCGTACACGTTGTCCCTGGCCGAGATCGAGCAGCAGGCACGTTCACGAGGCGCGAATCCCGGCCGCCGCCGTCGAAGGCTGGAGCATCGACGCGAGCTGGCGCGGCCTGCGCCTGCTTGATGTCGTCGAGCGGGCCGGCGGCAACGCGAACTCACACGTTGCGGTGGTCTCATTCGGGGCGGGCGGCATCAGGCGATCCCAGATTTTCGGCCCGCAGCTCTCCGCCGCCCTGCTCGCCACCCACCTCAACGGTCAACGGCTGAGCCTGGACCAGGGCTACCCACTGCGTCTCATGGCGCCGAACCGACCGGAACTCCTCAACACCAAATGGGTCTCCCAGATCGAGGTGCTCTGATGGGCGGCGTGCGGTTGGTGCTCGGCGTGTTCGGCGTCCTGGTCGTCCTGTACGGCATAGTCAACTTGGCCGTGCACATCCCCATCCAGACTCTGGGGTGGGTAGCGGTCTGGCTGCTCGCCGCGGTCATCATTCACCACGGTGTGGTCTCGCCGGTCGTGATCGCGGTGAGCTCGCTGCTGCGACGCCTCATTCCGGACCGCGGCCGCCGCTACCTGCAGGCCGCCTTGATCGCGGCCGTGCCGGTGACCGTGATCGCCATCCCGCTGATCTACCGGCAGGGCAGCCAACCGCCGAGCAAGGCGCTGCTGCTGCAGAACTTCACCGCGAACCTCGGCCTGCTGCTCGGCATCATCGGCGCAGTGTGCTTGGTCGGCTACGCAATCCGAGTCGCCCGGAACCCGCAATCCAGCCGAGCCCGATGACAGGACTACCGAGGATCTCCGTCAATCTTCGGATTGGCAGCGGGAAATCGATGCGCGAAACGCCCACCATCACTCAATGCTCATGACGAAGGAACCAGTGCCGCTTGGTAGCCTGCCGGCGATGACCCTCGACCCCGCACTGCTCGAATGGTTGCTTGATGCCGACCCGGCACTGCGCTGGCAGGTCGAGCGCGACCTCGTGGGCGCACCGCGCGAGGAGTGGGAGGCGACCCGGGCCCGCATCGCGACGGAGGGATTCGGTGCCCGGCTGCTCGCGCAGCAGGATCCGGACGGCCAGTGGGCTGGCGGGGCGTACTTCCCGAAAGATTTCGACTTCCACGGCCCCGAGGCGGCCGATGAGGCGGGGCAGCCGTGGACGGCGACGACCTGGACGCTCAACACGCTCCGCGACTGGGGCCTCGACGCCGCCGCCCTCGCCGGCACCGCCGATCTGCTTGCCGCGAACAGCCGCTGGGAGTACGACGACCTGCCGTTCTGGGGCGGCGAGGTCGACTGCTGCATCAACGCCTACACGCTGGCCAACGGCGCGTGGCTGGGGACTGACGTCTCGGGAATCGCCCAGTGGTTCCTCGACCATCGCATGGCCGACGGCGGCTGGAACTGCGAGTGGATCGAAGGCTCCACCCGCTCGTCGTTCCATTCCACGCTCAACACCCTGAAGGGACTGCTGTACTACGAGGCCGCGACCGGCGGCAGCGACGCGCTGCGCACTGCCCGGCGCGCCGGTGAGGAATACCTGCTGCAGCGTCGGCTGCTGCACACCCTCGCCACGGGCGAGTTCGTGGGGCCGTGGGTGACGCGATTCGCCTACCCATTCCGGTGGTTCTACAGCGTGCTCAACGCGGCGGACTACTTCCGGGCGGCAGCCATGCATGACGGCACTGAGCCTGATCCGCGGCTCGCCGATGCGATCGACGTCATCCGCGCCGCTCGCCGCGCCGACGGAACCTGGGTACAGGAGCGGCGCCACCCCGGCCGGGTGTGGTTCGAAGTCGATGTGCCGCCCGGCGAGCCGTCAAAGTGGCTGACGTTCTACGGCACGCGTGTGCTCGCGTGGTGGGACGGCGCGACCCCTGCCTAGCCCAAGGGAGCCAGGAGATGATGCTCAAGGACAAGGTTGCGGTGATCTACGGAGCCGGCGGCGCCATCGGCGGCGCCGTGGCACTTGCCTTTGCGCGCGAGGGGGCCAAGCTGTTTCTGACCGGGCGCCACCTGGCACCGGTAGTGGCGGTCACCTTGGACATCGTTTCCGATGGCGGATCAGCCGAGGCGGCGGAGGTCGAGGTCCTCGACGAGCAGGCCGTGGACAAGCATCTGCAGTCGGTGATGGATAAGGCGGGCCGCGTCGATATCTCGTTCAACGCGATCGGGAGCCCGGATACCGCGATTCTCGGTGTGCCTCTGGTCGAGCTGGATGTCGAGCAGTTCTCCCAGCCGATCACGACGTACACGAGATCGTACTTTCTGACCGCGCGCCTGGCCGCCCGGCGGATGCTGCCGAACAAATCGGGGGTGATCATGACCGTCACCACACTCCACTCACGGACAGGCATCCCGCAGGTGGGAGGCTACGGCGCGGCACAGGCCGCCAAGGAGGCACTCACTCGCGATCTGTCCGCTGAGCTGGCACCTCAGGGCATTCGCGTCGTCGGTCTGCGGCCACAGGCGATGCCGGAATCGGTCGGATCAAAGAGACGCTTCTTCGAACCGCGCGCCGAGGCATCGGGAATCACCTGGGAACAGTTCCAGGAGTCGATGGCAAGCCGGACCCATCCGCGTCGGCTCATGACGCTCGAGGAGATGGCCAACGTTGCGGTCTTCATGGCGTCCGACAAGGCGAGCGGGATGACCGGAACGACGGTCAACTTGACCATGGGCAGTCTGGACGACTAGCCCGGTTGTTGGTTTTGCAGGCCGTAGCGCAGTGCCGGGCTCGACTCTAGGATTGACTGTGGGGCAGTGGCCCACTGGACGCCTGCGCGCCGGCGGAGACATGCACAGCAGGAATGCCTGCTTGCCATCAAACCGGAGCGGCCAGAAGGACCCGTCTCATCACAACTGAAAGGGGGACGCAGCGTGGTGGACACGATCAGCGGTTTCTTCAAGGAGTTGGGGGAACAGGGCTACAACCCTCTACTGGGTCATATGCAAGGCAAAGTGCGGTTCGATCTCAGCAGCGGGAATGGCGGTGGTGTAGACCAATGGCTGGTAGCAGTCGACCACGGTGCCGTCACGGTGTCGGAGCAGAAGGGTGACGCTGACTGCACAATCGGTACCGAGAGGCCCCTCTTCGAGCGAGTGATTCACGGCGAGGAGAACGCGATGGCGGCGGTGCTGCGTGGTGACATGAGGTGTACGGGTGACGTGGAGATGCTTCTGTTGATCCAGCGAATCTTTCCAGGCCCACCCACTGAACGCACGGCCATGCCGCAGCAGGGGGTTTCACGGTGACCGTACAGATTCTCAGTGGCAATACCTTCGTGGTGTCCGACGACCGGGGAGACATCGAGGCGTCGGCGACGGATCCCGACTGGACTGTTCTCCTTCGATACCCGGCATCTGTCGCGGTGGATTCTGACCCTCGATGATCAACGCCTGACAGCCTTGTCCACCGATGATCTCCAATACTTCGAGTCGCGATTCTTCCTCGTGCCAGGCACGGGAACCGTATACATCGATGCCAAGCAGACCGTTATCCGCCGCCGCCGGGTGGCTGACGGTTTCCATGAGGAGCTGACCGTCCTCAACCATTCTGACGAGCCGATCGACGTCAAGGTCGGAATCGAGGCGGCGTCCGACTTCGCCGATCTGTTCGAGGTCAAGGACGCCCTGGCGAAGAAGGGCTCGTACTCGACCGAAATCGCGGACGGCTCACTCCGCCTGATGTACCGGCGTGACACATTCTTCCGAGCGACCATCATCTCTGCCTCGGAACCCTGCGAGATGGACGACGATGGGCTCACGTTCCAGATTCACGTCGAACCGCACGGTGCTTGGAAGACCGACATCAAGGTGTCGATGACCGTTCTCGGGATCGGCGAAGAGGAGGCCGGCCGACGTGGACTCTTCGTTGGCCTGGCAGGCGCCAGGTCCGCGAACCGACCTGGCCGAAGATCTCGGAGACTGGATGGACGCCTCACCAAGGCTGGCGTGTGAGTGGGAGCCTCTGCTGCGGAGCTACCGACGCAGCCTCGTCGATCTGGCCGCGCTGCGGTTTTCACCGATTTCGGCGGGAGGCAGCAGCCTGCCGGCGGCAGGCCTGCCCTGGTTCATGACCATGTTCGGTCGCGACAGCATCTTCACCAGCCTGCAGGCGCTGCCGTTCAGCTCGGAGCTGGCGGCGACCACGCTACGAGAACTGGGACTGCGTCAGGGGACCAGATTCGACGATTTCCGCGATGAGGATCCGGGCCGGATCCTGCACGAAATGCGCTATGGGGAGATGACAGCCTTTGAGGAGCGGCCGCATTCGCCGTACTACGGATGTGCCGACGCAACCCCGCTGTATGTCGTTCTGCTCGATGAGTACGAGCGCTGGACCGGCGACGTTGAGCTTGTGCGCGACTTGGAATATGAGGCCCGAGCCGCGCTGAACTGGATCGACACCTACGCCAACCTGCAAGGCAACGGCTACGTGTCGTACCAGCGTCGCAACGAAGCGACGGGGCTGGAGAACCAGTGCTGGAAGGACTCGTGGGATTCCATCTCCTATCACGATGGCCGACTCCCCGGATTTCCGCGCGCGACCTGCGAGCTGCAGGGATATGCGTACGACGCGAAGATGCGTGGTGCCCGATTGGCGCGTTCGGTCTGGAATGACCCGGCATTTGCCGATGAGCTGGAGCGTCAGGCGGCAGACCTCAAGGCACGGTTCAACCGTGATTTCTGGGTAGCGGACGGTGAGTTTTTCGCAGTAGCACTCGACCGGGACGGAGCCCAGGTCGATTCCCTGACATCGAACAATGGGCATCTCCTCTGGAGCGGCATCGTCGACGATGAGAAGGCCGAGAAGATCGCACAGCACCTGGTGGGCGAGCGACTGTTCTCCGGATGGGGCGTCCGCACGATGGCGGTCGGCGAGGGTCGTTACAACCCGATCGGCTACCACGTCGGCACCGTCTGGCCGTTCGACAACTCCTTCATCGCCTGGGGCCTTCGCCGCTATGGCTTCAAGGAGGAAGCCGCAAAGGTCGCCGCGGGCATCTTGGAGGCGGCGGAGTTCTTCGACGGGCGGCTGCCAGAGGCGTTCGGCGGCTATCCGCGGGCTATGACGAAGTATCCAGTGCAGTACCCCACCGCGTGCAGCCCGCAAGCGTGGTCAACCGGAGCACCACTGCTGCTGCTTCGGACCATGCTCGGACTCGAACCAGTCGGCAACAACCTCGTCGTCGACGCCGCGCTGCCCAAACACATCGGCAGGCTCGAGCTGCTCGACATTCCCGGCCGTTGGGACAGGATTGACGCCTTTGGACGCGGCCGTGTCGACACTCAGCTAGACATGTGGGAGAACTGAACTCGGCTCAGGGATTCGGGTAGGAAGCTCCAGCTTCGACGGTGATCGCCAAATCCGTCGTAAGGCGGTCTTTCGGACCTTTGCTTGTTGTCCGATGAGCTCTGAGTACAGGTCGACGTGGTCGGCCACCATGCGAGCCGTGCAGAATCGAGTCTCGGCCTCCTCGCGGCACACGCTCCGATCGAGGCTGCTCGCGTCGAGCAGGCACGGCGCGAGATCCTTTGCCTCGTCGCGCACGAAGCCCGTCCGGCCGTCGTCGATCAATTCCGGGACCGAACCGAAGGACGTCGCCATCACGGGCGTCCCACATGCCAGCGACTCGATCATCACCAGCCCGAACGGCTCTGCCCACTGGATCGGGTTCAGCAGGGCGATCGCTCCACCTAGCAGCTGGAACTTCTCGGCAGGGTTCAGTTCACCGATGTACTCGACGTCATCGCAGAGCAAAGGCTCGACCTCGGCCCTGAAGTAGTCGATCTCGGCCTTCTCGCGCATCTTCGCGGCAATCTTCAGCGGAACGCCGGCCAGTCGGGCCACTTCGATCGCCTCACGTGGGCCCTTGTCTGCGGTCATCCTGCCCAGGAAGGCGGCATACCCGCCGTCGCCTGCTCCGACGGGAACGCTGTCCACGTCCAGGCCGTGGTGAATGACGCGGCTGATGCGGAGGCCGTTGGCCGTCGAAGCCTGATGCTCGGACACTGCGACGATGCAGGTGTCACTTTGCATGCACTGGAACAGAAAGTTCGGCCGGGGCAGGAAGGGGCCATGGTTTGTCGTCACCACGGGAATCCCGGCAGGCCGGTGGCGGTAGAGCGGCCCGCCGATCGTGTGGTCGTGGATGACATCCATGTCGCTCATCGCGGCGTAAGCGCGGGCGACGTGCGCCATTTCGGTGATGGTGTCTCCGGTGATGGGAGCATCAGGCGCCACGTCAGCCATGCCTTCTACCTGCGGCACGGGGCACCCGCTGTTGCCCGGAGCAGCTAGGAGAACGTCGTGACCAGCCTCAACGAGACCCCGAGCCAGCCTGTCCACCACGTCTTCCAACCCGCCATACCTCGGTGGTGGTACGGGAACCCATGGTGACGAAATAAGTCCTATTCGCATTAGAACACCCCCTTTGGCTGTCGGAAGAGCGCACGCTTATCCGGTCAGCCACGCCAACTCTTATACCGCATCGAGCTCGACCGTGGGTTGAAAAGCACCGACTCCTCTCCTCGCTCCTGTGGAAAACACTGTGGAAAAACTACCCGTTCTGAGGTCTTGCCAATCCCGCAGCTGAGCCACCGCTTCAACTACGCCGACCATCTGGTCAAAGCTTCGCCCTCAAGGGCTCTGCCAATTTACAACGTAAAGTAGCGGTTTACAACGTAAATAGGCTGTCGACGATCTCTCGTCCTCGGGATTGCGGCACCTCGCGCGACGTCTACCGGCGTGCCAAGGCTGAGATGCAGGCCTCCGTGCCGGGTACTCGGCGACGCTGACGAGTTGCTGCCCTCGCGTCCACGGGCGAAGCCTGCTGGCGTTCGGGGGCTCGCAGCCTCGCCGGACGCCGCAGCCTGGTGAACACCTAGGGTGGAAATCATGACGGTGTTCACCACCTATCTGACTGAAGAGGTTGTGGAGGACTACGCCGACGGCATCATCAATCGCCGGGAGGCGCTGCGGCGCCTGGGCATGCTCGGCATCGGGACGGCTTTGGCCGTGCCGCTCCTGGCTGCATGCGGCGTCGCAGGAGACGGCGGGACCGCCGAATCGGCAACCGCGAGCCCGGCTGATTCGGCTCCTGCTGGTCCATCCGCGCAGCCAACCGAGGCCATCACGTTCGACGGCCCCGACAATCGGACGTTGCAGGGCGCTTGGTCAGCCGCCGCCGAGCCGCGCGGTGCAGTCCTCGTCGTCCACGAGAACCGCGGCCTCACCGATCACATCCGTTCGGTGGCCGGGCGCCTCGCCACGAGCGGCTACTCGGCCCTCGCCGTCGATCTGCTCTCCGAGGAGGGCGGCACCGCGTCGTTCGAGGGGGAGGCGGAGGTTACCGCGGCGCTGAATCAGATACCGGACAGCCGCTTGATGGCCGACATGAAGGCCGCCATCGGCGAGCTGGAACGGCGTACGTCCGATGTGAAGATCGGCGCCGTCGGCTTCTGCTTCGGTGGCGGTATGGTGTGGTCCCTCTTGGCGTCGGGTGAGCCCCGACTCGCCGCTGCGGCCCCGTTCTACGGTCCACTGCCGGACGGTGCCGATTTCGCAGGATCACCCCAGGCCGCTGTCCTCGGTATCTACGGCGAGCAGGACGACCGGGTGAATGCGACCAGAGACGCGGCCAAGGCGGCTCTGGAGAAAGCCGGTCTGACCCACGAGATCGTGACCTTCCCGGACGCTGGGCACGCCTTCTTCAACGACACCGGGCAGCGCTACAACGCGACCGCCGCCACGTCGGCGTACGAGCAGCTCATCGACTGGTTCAAGACCCACCTCGGCTGATTGCGCTCGCCGTGGCCCGATGCTTGGCCGGGCCCCGCAAACCTCAACTTCGTTCCTATTGGGAACCCTCCGTTCATATTTTGTTGAAATGCTGGACGGCATGACGAATTCCGAAACGCTGAGGCCCCAGCCGTTGCACGTACCAGAAGCGGAGCTCGATGACCTTGCTGAGCGGCTGGGCCGTACGCGCTGGCCGATCGGAGCAGTCGACCGGGACTGGTCGCGTGGTGTCCCACAGGACGATCTGCGTGAAGTGGCCGATTGGTGGCGTAGCGCATTTGACTGGCGGGCAGTCGAGTCAGAGCTGAACCGGTGGAACCCGACGATGACGACGGTCGACGGCCAGGACATCCTGGTGCTCCACGCCAGCTCCCCCGTACCAGATGCGCTGCCCTTGGTGCTCAACCACGGATACCCAAGCTCGGTGGTGGAGTTCCTGGATGTGATTGGTCCGCTGAGTGACCCGGCTGCGCATGGGGGTGATCCGCAGGATGCCTTCCATGTGATCGTCCCGTCACTGCCGGGGTTCGGGCTTTCGCCGCCGGTAGGGGAGCATGGCTGGACATCTGACCGGATGGCCCGCGCGTTCGTCGAAATCGTGCACCGGCTCGGTTACCAGCGGTACGGCGTCGCCGGTGGTGACGTAGGCGCCGGCGTTGCCCAGGACATGGCGATCGGCGACCCGACGAGCGTGGTCGGCGTGCACGTGATTACCGACATCTTGTCCGCCGCCGCGGTGCTCAGCTTCGCCGGCGTGACTCTGGACCCAGCGGAGTTCGAGGAGACGCAGCGCCCCCTCGTTGAGCGGATGAACCACTTCGTTCGGGAGGGGCTCGGCTACATCGCGGTGCAACAGAGCCGTCCGGCCACCGTTGGCTACGCGCTTGAAGACTCCCCGGTCGGCCAGCTGGCGTGGATCCTGGAGAAGTTCGAGGAATGGACCGATCTGAGCCACGAAGGCCCTAGCCGCACGATTGACCGGGATCGGTTGCTGGCAACGGTCACCGCGTACTGGCTGTACCACAACGGTCCAGCGTCGGCGCACTTCCTGTACGACGCTGGCCATGGGGAGCGCGACTGGGGCGCTCAGCCAAGCGCACCGCGCGGCTGGGCCGTCTTCGGCGGCGGAGGGTCGGTGGTGCGGCGACTGATGGATCCGCAGCACGACATTCCACACTGGACCGAGTACTCAGACGGCGGCCATTTTGCCGCGCTCGAGGCTCCGGAGGAGTACGTGGAGGACGTGCGGGCATTCTTCCGACCGCTTCGCCGACCCATCCCGTGATGGAACGCAACCGCTGAGCCTCTCTCTGGCGCCAGGGGACAAGTCCGCTTGGACGTGGAGCGGCTAGCGGGACTGACTGCCGGTCGCACCCAACCGATGCAGGAGGTCATTCACTGCCTCGGCGATGGCGTCGGGCCTGGTCATGGGAAGGGAGACGTGCGAGGCGTCTGAAAGCGATCGGTGTTCGCCTTCGGACACCGATGCGGCGATGGCGTCGAACAAGCGCTGACTGCCGGCGATCTGCGTGCGCAGGTTGTCTTCGGTCTGGAAGACGGTCTGCTCGGGTCCGATCGCGGTTCCGGACAGCACGATCAGCGGCACGTCAGGCAAAGGACCGCCCGCACGCAGTTCATCCATGAGCGACAAGACGTTGAGGCCTTCCTTGATCCCGACCAGTAGTCGCTCCCGACTGAGGTGCCTACCGATGAGCAGCTCTCGGATGTTCTCGGGGAACGCGTCGAACATGCCGCCCTCGAACTGGCCGCGGGCCAAAGTGACGAGATCATCGCTGAAGTCCGGGACCGCCATATCGGCGGTCTGGTTTGCTGCCAGCTTGAGGTGCTCCGGCATGTAGGTGTCCCAGTCCGGATGGGCCGGCTCCACGAGCAGAAGCCCGGCGACTTCGGTGGGGAACCGCTGCGCGTAGCGGTGGACGTACGCCCCGCCTAGCGAGTGACCGACCAAAATGTGCGGGGGCCGCATTCCAACGAGCTGCAGAAGGTCATGAAGCTCGTCGGTCACCTCCTCGGCGCTGCGTGGAAGGTCCGCATCGTCACTCCATCCGGTGCCGGCCCGGTCGTAGATGAGGCATGAGGTGAGCTCCGCCACGTGTTGCTGGGAGAGCAGGTAGTCCAGGCCCATCGCACCGCCGCCGGCCACGAAGGTGACCGCCGGTTCGCCTTCCCCACTGCGGTGCAGCCACAGGCGCCGATTCCCGACGTCGATGCGATGGCCCATCGGTGGAGAATCGGTTAGTCTCATGTTTGAGAACAGTATCAATTGTGAGATCATTGTGCAAATGGACACCACCGAACTCTTGTTGCATCCGGTCCGATTACGGATCGTGCATGCGACGTTCGACGGCCGACCCTTCACGACCACTGAGCTGCTTGAACGCATGCCGGACGTGTCCAAGGCCACCATGTACCGCCAGGTCGCCCTCTTGGCCGACAACGGGCTGATCGGGGTTGATGGGGAGGAACGCAAGGGTGGAGCGGTCGAGCGTCGTTACCGGCTCCACCCCTCGAGGGCAATCATCGACGCCGACGCGGCCGCGGCGATGAGCAACGACGACCATCGGCGCGGCTTCGGAGCCAGCCTGGCAACGCTGCTTGCGGAGTTCGGCAGCTACCTGGACCAGGATGACGCCGACCCGACAGCCGACATGGTGTCCTACCGCCAAGTTCCGGTTTGGCTCAGCTCCGACGAGAAGCGAGCACTGTACGACCGCTTGCTTGAGACCATCCGGCCGTATCTGAGCCACGAGGCCACCCCGGATCGCCGACGGCACCTGCTGGCGGCGATCTTGTTCCCCACTCATGGCAGCCCCGACCACATGACGGGTCATATTCTTTCGCCGTGAGGGGCATCGCCGAGTCGCTCGTGGCGCTGCTCCTCCTCAGTGGCTGCGCCGCGCCGGTCGGCGATACGGACGTCAACCTGCATCAGCGGGTGCGACTTGCTGATGGTGCCAGTTACGCGCTTGATGGGTTCGAGATGTTGTCGTCCAAGGCCGGCCGTCGAACCGCCGTCCCGCGGAATCCTGTGAACGACGACGTGACAGTTTGGGTGGAGGTGTCTAAGCCACAATCGCTCGTACGAGCGGCCGACGTCGCCATGACGTTTGCTTACACCGACGATCGCAACGTCGAGGTCAAGCCTCCGCAGGTGGGCACCAGCACCAACGAAATCGCCGCAGGAAGTCGCGGCCGGATCGGCAAGAGGTTCCGGGTTCAAGGCGTTTCGCAACTCTACCGATCAAGCCATCTGCGCGTTGAACTGGCGGTGCCGGGCTATCCCGTCATCACTTTCAGCGGCAAGAATCCGTAGCCTCGACTGCACGCTCATCTGGACAGCGTTACGCCGTTCGGTCCAATTCGCGCCCGCCCGGTGGCGGGTGACGGAACGTCCCGGTTCTGGCGCTCCTGCCGCGGTCGGCACGCGCGCTCATCTGGCGGTTGCGCGTCGGCACGCGCGCCTTGCGGCGAAGGCCGTCAGCGCTCTCCCGCGAGGTACGCATGCCACAGGATTCGCGCCGCCACGGCACGCAGCGGGCGCCAGGCTTCGGCCATCGCCAGCTGCTCGTCGGCACGTGGGACAGCCGCCAGCCGCTTGGCCCGGCGCATCGCCGTCGCCAGTGCCAGATCGCCGACCGGCCAGATGTCGGGACGTCCGAGGGCCATGAGCAGGTAGATGTCGGCCGTCCAGGGCCCGATCCCGACGACGCCGAGGAGCCGCTGGCGTGCGGTCCCGTCGTCGACCCACGCGAGCGCATCGAGGTCCAGCCGACCATCCAGGACGTCCCGGCTGAGCCCGAGCAAGTAGCGGGTCTTCTGCCGAGTCAGGCCGGCCGGAAGGAGCCGCTCCGGCCCGGCCGCCACGATGGCCGCGGCGCTGACCTCGCCGGCGGCCGCGACCAGCCGTCCTATCGCGGCTTCGGCGGATCGAAGGGAGATCTGTTGCTCGAGGATGATGTGGACGAGCGTCGCGAAGCCCGGTTCGCGGGCCCACAACGGCGGCGGCCCGTGGCGGGTGACGATGCCCGCCAGGTCGGTGTCGCGGGCGACCAGTCGCTCCACGCCGGCATGGAGCGCATCGTCGTCCAGCCGCGCCGGTGGGTCGTCGCCCATCTGCGTACCGTAACCACGTGCAGTGACCGAGATCCGTTCGCGCGCGCCATCCTGGCCGCACGGGAAGGTCGCGGTCCGGCCGCGCACGGCGCGACGGTCATCCCGCTCGGTGACGGCTTCGCCAGCGACGCCTGGCTGGTCACCGCCGCGGACGGCGACCGTGCCGTGCTGCGTATCGATCGGGGCCTCGTCTCGGTGACCTATCCGATGGAACACGCCCTGATGGCCCGACTGGCGGCCGTCGGGGCGGCGGTTCCTTACCCGCTCGTCGGGTCGTGGGAGGTGCCCGACTGGACCGGTCCGGCCTTCTCCCTCACGAGCTGGGCCGCTGGGGTGCCGATGCGCACATCGACCGAGCACCAGGCAGCCCCGCAGCTCGGCGCGTTCCTCGCCGCACTCCGGACGGTCCGCGTACCGGACGGGTTCGGCCCGCTCGAGATCGCCCCGGACGGCGCCCTGCGCGGATCACGCCCAGACCTGGGCAAGGGCCTCGTCACCTGGGCCGGGCGTCCACTCTGGCCCCTCGACGGCTCGCGGTTGGCCGATCACCCGGCCATCGGTCCCGTTCCCGGCCTCGCGGCACGCATGGATGCGCGGCGCGAGGAGGTTACCGAGGCGCTGCTCGACGGCCCGACCGGCGTACTCCACAGCGACCTCCATCCGATGAACGTCCTCGACGACGAGGGCCGGCTGACGTTCATCGACTTCGGCGAAGCCCTCGTCGGGCCGCTGGCCTGGGATCTGGCGGCCATCGCCTTCTTCATCGACTGGTCGGTCGCCGACACGCTCATCGGCGACGATCAGGACCTGGCCATCACGGCGGCACGCATCGGCCTGTGCTTCGGCGCCTACCGCTGGCACCTGTCACGCCAGCACGCGTTCGACGATGACGAGCATGACCGCGGCTATCTCGAGACTTGCCTCGACCGGCTCGGCGGCTGACGGGTCACGTCGCTGACATCGTGGTCGGCCGCCAGTGAAGCGAGGGTGCCGTCGGAGGTCACCGGCCCATGACGCTAGATCCGCTGCCGAGTCTCTCCGCTGTATCTCCCATCCGCTGCCGAAACTTTCATCCGCTGCCGAAGATTCGGCAGCCGATGGAAGAATCGCGAGCGGATGCCGGTCTGGGCGCGGGCCTCGCATCTCTGCCAGCGGTTATCCGTTCTCGTGCGTTTTGTGCTCCCACACCCCTCGGAGTCACGGGTCGCTGTTACCGCGACCACGATCGGCCGGGCACCCTCAGGGTCACGGGTCGCTGCTACTGCGACCACCGATCGGCAGGGTGAGGAACCTCGGGCGGTCGAGCCATGCTTCGCTGCTGCGCTCGCTTTGTTCGAGGTCAAGCTGCTGCAGGACTTGCTCGACTGCGGCCAGGACTGAGCTCTGAAGCATCCAGAGATCTGACTGCTGACGTGGATCGACATCGAGCAGCACCAGTTCGGTCAGCACAGCGCGGGTCTCGTGGACCAGATCCAAGGTCCTCGTCAGCAGCTCATCCACGTCGTCGACGTTGCGGCCGTACTCCGCGTTGATCAAGTCGCCGAAAGCTCGCAACGCGTTGGCCAGGTCGTCGAGCACGACGGCGAAAGCGCGCCGCAGGTCAGAGCCGGAGGAGTCGTCGAAGCCGGCCGGGGACGGCGCCTCCCTGCCGATGACGAGGAGAAGAGCGCGTTCGGCGGCCAGGCACCGGTCGAGCCGAACGATGGCGGCCCGTAGGCCGAGATGCACCTTGGCTGCGACAAGGGCACGTGGATTCAGTCTTCGGCTGTCCTCCACTGCCTGTACGGCGGTGTGGGCCTCATCGATGTCGCGCGCGAGCTCGTCGGTCCAAGCGAGCCAGGCTTTGACCTCCTCCGGATGGGGAGCCCGGTCAGCCAAGGACAGGGCCACCTCGTCCATCAGCGTCGCTTGGGAACGGGCGAGCCGGCGTACTCGGTCAGTAGCCCGGACGATTCGGGATCGAGACCGGCACGACAAGGCTGAACGCGACGCCGACCACCGTGCCGATCAGGGTGTTCACAACCCTCACCTCGGCGGCCAGTTCCGGCGAGGACACGGCCAAGATCAGCATCGCGCTGATCGGCGCCTCCAACGACTGCTCTCCGAGCCGCAGTACGTTCGCGAGCACGAGCGATGCGGCAATGACGGCACCGAGACTCCACCAGGACAAACCGATCCAGGCTGCCACGCCAACGGCCACAAGGACCCCTGTCAGCACCGCGCCCACGCGTACCAGGCCCATTCTCAGCGTGCCGACCGTCGAGGCCTGGACCACCAAGAGCGCGGTCAGCGGAGCGGTGAGATCGAGGATCCCCGGCGAGTAGGCATTGGCGACGAGATAGGAGAAGACGGCCGCCGCAGTCAGCCGGGCGATCTGCGAGGCGCCGGGACGCAGCCGAGCCGGTACGGCCGACCAGGAATCCGGATGCGACGGCCAGATCCACCATGAAACCCGCCGCAGGCTGGAGCGCGCCCGCGTCCGGAGCCGTTCGAGTTGAGGGCCCACCGCCCTAGTCTCCAGTCTCGGAACGGTCTGAGTCGAAGATCCACAACCCGGAGATGGTCACCGCCAGCGTCCTCAAGCTGGTCGCCTCCATGAGCTCAGGAATCCTCGGCTGGCAGACTCGACGTCCGGCCGAGTCCTATCCAGACTCCCGATTTCGTCGTGCTCGCCGTGCCGCACGCGGCCGTGGCCACATCCCGCTGGAATCCCCTGGCTCTTGGAGACGAGGCATTCCGGCCAAGCGAGCGGCAGCAGCATTTGCACGAGGGACCTTTCCCGGTCAAATGTCCAGGCCACCGGCGGGTCCATCGCGTCACATGCGAGACGCTTGGCTCGACGTTCGAAAGTGAGTGCGCCCATCCACGGCCACTGCCATCTCGCAGCTGAGGAGCACCATGACTGAGCAGGCATCCCCGACAGCGCCAGCGTTGACCGATCGGCAGATTTCGGAGCGGGTCGATGAATTAGTCGGCCAGATGACGGTGGCGGAGAAGGCAGGCCAGCTCACCCAGTACTTCTACTTCCCCGAGGGTGCCGGACCCAACGCCAGTCCACCGCCTGACTTCCATCCCGCGGACAGCGAGATTCCGCATTCGCCGTCCGCGCTGGTCGAGGCGGCACTCGGACGTGGTGAGGTCGGGTCGCTGCTGTTCGTCACCGACCCGGCCGAAATCAACCGCCTGCAACGGCTCGCGGTCGACGGGCATCGGCTGGGGATCCCGGCCCTCTTCGGGTTCGATGTCATCCACGGACTTCGGACGATCTTCCCGGTGCCGATCGCCATGGCGGCCTCCTGGGACCCCGAGACGATCGAGCGTGGCCAGACGGTCGCCGCCCGCGAAGCCAGGGCCGTGGGCATCCACTGGGCGTTCGCGCCGATGGTCGACATCGCCCGAGACCCACGCTGGGGCCGAATCATCGAGGGCGCCGGCGAGGACCCGTACCTCGGGTCGGCCGTGGCCGTGGCGCAGGTCCGCGGGTTCCAGGGACCAGCCCTCGGCACGTCCGAACACGTCATCGCCGGACCCAAGCACATCGCCGGCTACGGTGCCGCGATCGGGGGCCGCGACTACGACGAGGTCAACCTGTCCGACTCCGAGCTCTGGAACGTCTATCTGCCGCCTTTCGCAGCCGTCGTCGCCGCCGGTGCCGGAAACGTCATGTCGGCCTACATGGATCTCAACGGCATCCCCGCCACCGGGAACCGGTGGCTGATCAGCGATGTCCTGCGCGGGACGTGGGGGTTCGAGGGCTTCGTGGTGAGCGACGCGCAGGCCGTCCACGACCTGCACACCCACGGCTTCGCCGCCGATCTCACCGATGCCGGGGCGCGAGCCCTCCGTGCCGGTGTCGATCTGGAGATGGCCGTTGGCGATCCCGCCTACGCCCACCTCCCCGAGGCGTTGGAGCAGGGTCTGATCACCGAGGAGGAGCTGGACACCAGCGTCCGGCGGATCCTCGAGGCCAAACTGCGGTTGGGTCTGTTGGACCAGCCGTACGTTGATGAGGACCAGGCGCGGGAGGTTCTCGCCGACCCGAGCCACCGGGAAGTCGCTCGGGTGGCGGCCGAGCGATCCGCGGTGCTGCTGCGCAACGAGGGCAGCCTGCTGCCCCTGAAAGCCGCCGACCTCGGATCGATCGCCGTCATCGGTCCGCTGGCCGACTCGAAGCGGGACACGCTCGGTCCATGGGTCTTCGACTATGACCTCGAGGAGACCGTGACCCTGCTGGAGGGCATTCAGGCCAAAGTCGGCGGCTCCGTCGATGTCGGGTACGCGCCGGGCGTCCGGCCCGCCCACCGGCTCTACGCCTCCATGTTCGACATGTTCCCCAACAACTCGCCGGAAGATCCGGAGGGGTTCGACGACGAGGCCGAGCTGCAGCAGGCGGTCGAGCTGGCTCGGAGCTGCGACGTGGCCGTTGTTGTCGTTGGCGAGTGGCAGAACATGATCGGCGAGAGCGCCTCGCGGTCGAGTCTGGAGCTGCCAGGTCGCCAGCTCGAGTTGTTGCAGGCGGTGATCCAGTCCAGGACACCGGTCGTGCTGCTGGTGATGAACGGCCGCCCACTCGATCTGCGATGGGCCGCGGCCAACGTGCCGGCGATCCTCGACGTCTGGTATCCCGGCTCCCAGGGCGGCGCGGCTGTCGCCAACGTGCTGTTCGGCGACGTCGCCCCCGGCGGGAAGCTGCCGTTCAGTTGGCCCCGGACGGTCGGTCAGGTGCCGATGATCTACAGCCACACCATCTCGCACGATCCAGAGAAGCAGGGGCGCCGCTACTGGGACGAGGAGAGCACCCCGCTGTTCCCGTTCGGGTACGGCCTGAGTTATGGCGAGATCGTCTATGGCCAACTCAACCTTGACCGGTCCAGCGTGACCGCCGACGAGTCGCTGACGGTGTCGGTCGAGGTCACCAACCAAGGCTCGGCCGCCGCCGAAGAAGTCGTGCAGCTCTACATTCACCAGCGTCACGGCTCGGCGTCCCGGCCGGTCAGGGAGCTCAAGGGCTTTGAGCGAATCAGTCTGGATGCCGGCGAAACCCGTACGGTGCGGTTCACGCTAGGGCCGGCGGAACTGCGGTACTGGAACGCCGCGGCTCGCGACTGGGTTCAGGATGCGAGCACGTTCGATGTCTGGGTCGGCGGGAGCTCAGCCGCCGACCTCGGCGCGACGTTCGAGGTCACCGGCTAACTGCCATCACCACTCGTCCCGCTTACTTGCCCACCAGTTTGAAGGCGTGATGCGTCTTGCCGGTGCGGTGGGAGTACACGACCCACGCGAGACTGAGCGCTTCGAGCCATCTCGCGTTCTCGATATCACCGAGATCGACCACGGGCCAACCGAACTCGGCAAGCAACGCGCTGACGACCTGCTTGGCCCGGTCGTCGTTGCCCGCGATGAACATGTCGGGTTCCCCGCCGCTCAAGGAGGGATTGACCATCACATCGGCAACGACGATGTTGAACGCCTTGACGACGAAGGCAGTCGGCACCAGGCGCTGGACACGCTCTCCGAGGGAGTCGGTGGTGCCGACGAACAGGCCGGGCCGTCCGGAGGAGAAGTCAAGCGGGTCGCTGGCATCGATGAGGACTTTGCCGTCGAAGCTGTCAAGGCCGGCCGACTCGAGCACGTTCTCGGCCGCACTGCCCCGGACCGAGAGGATGACCACGTCACCGAAGCGCGCGGCGTCGGCGAATGTTCCTGCCGAGGCGGCGGGTCCGGCGTCCTGCAGCCACGCGTCGAGCTTTGCCGGGTCTCGTGAGCCGATCATCACCGGGTGGCCGAGACCAAGAAGTCCTCTGCCGAGGGTCTGACCGGCGGAACCAGAGCCCAGAATTCCGATCTTGTACGGTTCGCTCACGGTGCTGCCTCACCAGCGGTAGGGATGGGGTCGGAAGTCGGCGAAACTGTCGTCCAGGTAGTAGGGAACCGTGCCGCTCCCCGGCGGTACGATCCGGTCGATCTCATCGAGCATCGTCTCGTCGAGTTCGACATCCAACGCGGCCAGTTGTGCGGTGAACTGTGCTCGAGTACGCGGCCCGAGGACCAGACTGGCGACGCCCGGGCGCTGCAGCGTCCAGGCGAGACTGAGGGCGGTAAGGGAAACCCCCATCTGGTCCGCCACGTCGGCTAGTCGTGCCACGGCCGCGGTTGCCTGTGGGGTGAAGTGCTTGGCTCCCCACTCGTTGTCGGGAGACAGCCGGCCGGTGCCATTCGTGGCGCCGTGGAGATACTTGCCGGTCAAGAGGCCACCGGCCAGCGGGGACCACACCGTGATGGCTGCTCCGAAGGTCAGCGCTGCCGGCACCAGGTCACGTTCGCAGCGGCGGTCCAGCAGGTGGTAAGCGGCCTGCTCGACTGCCGGGCGGTTGAGCTTCAGGTCGCTGGCACACCACAGCGCCTCGACCACCTGCCAGCCGGCCGAACCCGACAGTCCGATGTATCTGATCTTTCCGGACCGCACCAGATCGTCCAGGGCGCGAAGCGTCTCATCGATCGCGATCTGGGTGAACGGCCGGTGAATGTAGTAGATGTCGATGTGGTCGGTTTGGAGCCGCCGCAGGCTGGCTTCGCAGGCGGTGATGACGTTGTGCCGCGAGGTCCCACCAGAATTCGGATCGGTTTCGTCGGTCGCCACTGAGAACTTCGTCGCCAGCAGGAGGCGGTCACGCCGCCTCGCGATCAAGCGTCCGACCATCTCCTCGCTGCGACCGCCGCCGTAGACGTTGGCGGTGTCCACCACGTTGACGCCCGAGTCGAGCGCGGCGTCGAACAGATCGTTGGCTTGATCATCATCGACCTTGGTGCCGAATTCCATCGTGCCGAGCGTCAGCGGGCTGACCATCAGGCCGGTCCGCCCCAGCGGCCGCGTTCCCATGCTCATTGACGACCCCGCAGAACCACGTGCCGGTCGAAGCCCGGTCATCGCGAACGTAGCACGGACGTCGACCGCCTTGATCCACTCACTCCCGATGATCGAGGACGCTACGGACTGACTCCGTACTGTGCCGGGTTGGCGGCAACCGCAAAGGCTATGGCCGTTCCGATCCCACTGATCAGGAACCCAGCGCCGTACAGAGCGGCGGCCAGGAGGGTGCGAGACCTCCGCCTGTCGTCGGTGGGATCTACGGCTCCCCCCACATGCCCCAGCAGCCAACCGATGCCAACCGACCCGAAACCGATGAGGTACAACACCACGACAGGATTCATGTCACGCTCCCACAGTCCTCGGACTGCTCTTGTCCTAAGGAGGACCGGCGGCGCCTGCCGGATACACCAGGAGCGTGACAACTACGCGAGCGAATGAGCGCCACACACGGCGGACGGCGATGACTCGTCGACCGTCAGATACGTCTTGTGCTTGACGAAGTCCCCGGTCGGGGAGTCGGGCTACCTATGGGGCCATCACCGGGCGCGACTATGCCGTTGAGACCACGAAGATTCACAACGGAGCGACCAGCGCTAGGCACCGACCGGCCAGTGCTGCACGGACACCTCTGACATCGGGAAATCCTTCGGATTGCCGGTACAGAGCACACCGCTATGGCGGTGCACAGCGGCGGCGATCAAGCAGTCGGCTTGGAACAAAGTGACGCCGAGCTCATTGAACCGGCGACGCCAGGAACCTGCCTGCCACGCCACGACCTCGTCGATCGGCACGATCACCAGGCCGCGGAACAGGCGGCGCGCCGCGTTGACCTCCGGTTCGCGCAGCCCACGAACGATTTCCTCGACGTTGATCGCGGTCGTTGCCGGTAGATCGCCCTGCGACTTCAGTTGCCGAACACGATCGACAGCTGGCCGTCCGCGTAGGTAGTCGATGAGCACGGTCGAGTCGAGAACGACCAGCACGGATCACCCAGCTCGCCGCTGGTCGGCACGGCGCTGATCACGTACCCAGCGTGCGGGATCAGCGTCCCACCCGTGCCCGCCGTCATCGATGCTGGCGGCCGCCGATTCCAGGTCGGCCCACCGCTGCTCCTGCTCGACCGCGCGCTCGATGGCTTGTCTCACGAATGCACTCCGGCCGCGAGGGCCGCTGAGCTCGTCCACCTTCGCAATAAGCTCATCCGCCAGTTCTATGTGCATCCGCATGTGCCAAACTTAGCCCATACCACCAGCCCGAGCGCTGTGGCGCTCGGCGCGACGTGCCTCCTCAAGTTGGCTACCCGTTCCGGTTGGGGGCTGGTCGTCACTACTCGCTGACCGAGCAGGGTTTGATGATCAGCCTGGACGCGACAACACGGGAGAAGACCGGCCCCTTCTGACGTTCACACCACGTTGTACTCGAGGGACACCGTTCCGGTCTTGTCATAGATGTGATGCTCGGCAAGCCTGAGCCCCGTTCGCTCAGTGGTGTCAGGAAGCAGTGGCACACCGTCGCCGAGCAGCACGGGCATGATTGCCACCTCAACTGTGTCGACGAGCCGGTGCTCGAGCAGGCTGCGGAAAAGGACGCCGCCGCCGAAGAGCCAGATGTCCTTGCCCGGCTGCGCCTTCAGGTCCAAGACCGTCTGCACCGGATCGTCCGAAACGGTGACGCCGCGGACATCCGCCTGCCGCAAGCTCCGGGAGAAGACGTAGGACTTCACGCCGGGCATCGAGCCGCCGCCCGCCGTCCGCGTTGTCTCGTACGTTCTCCGGCCAAGAAGGATCGTGTCGAAACGCGCAAACATCGCCTCGAAGTCAATCTCGGGGTCGATCGGGATCCAATCGCTCTCACCTTTCGTGCCGGCGATGTAGCCGTCGAGGCTCATCGCCGCCGAGAACACGACTCTGCGCATGCGGCTCCTCCGCTGGGTGTGTGCGTTGCTAGGCAAGTGGCTACCGCACGCCGATACCAGGTGTCGTGGCGCTGGGTGCACACCCTGGTGACCGGCCACCATACTGGCGGCTCGCAAGCGGGGGAGCCCAAGTCCCGCCGCCGTCCCTCGGCAATTCTCGCCCCGACTAACGTGCGGGTGTGACGACCAACGACTACGCGGAGCCGGCCGCACAGCTGACGAGCGGCCGGATGCCGCTGCTCGGCTTCGGAACCTGGCAGATCAGCAATTCTGACGCGCCGCGGGCGACGGCTGATGCGCTGGAGGCGGGATACCGGCACATCGACACGGCCACGGCGTACCGGAACGAAAGCGGCATCGGGAAGGCCTTGGCCTCGGCGGCTCTGCCTCGGGAATCGGTATTCGTGACGACCAAGCTGCCGCCTGACCATGCCGGTCGCGAGCGTCGGACATTGGGGGACAGCCTTAGCAAGCTAGGGCTGGATTACGTCGATCTGTGGCTGGTGCACTGGCCGCCCAACGGTCGGGCAGCGCCACGGGTGTGGGAGCAGTTCGTCCTGGCTCAGCAGGACGGCTTGGCAAAGGCCATCGGCGTCAGCAACTACTCACTTGACCAGATCGATGAACTGACCCAGGTGACTGGAGTAGCGCCCCAGGTCAATCAGATTCGGTGGGGTCCGCCGCTGTACGACCGAAATGTGGTCGCAGAACTGGAGCGGCGGCGAGTCGTGCTGGAGGGGTACAGCCCCTTCAAGGTGAGCAACCTGAACGACCCGACCCTGCTGTCCGTCGCATCGGAGCACGACGCGACGACCGCGCAGGTGATCGTCGCCTGGCATGTCGCGCACGGCTTCGTGGTGATCCCGAAGTCGGTGCGGCCTGAGCGCATTGCTGCCAATGCGGCCGGGGCACGGATCGAGCTGACGGCCGAGGAGGTGGCCGCCATCGACGGCCTCTCGACGACGGCCAGGAGTGGATTGCGACGCAGGCTCAGTTGATGGTGGCTAAGCCTTGGCGCTGAGCTGAGCGAGCCTGGTCCAGGTTTCCACGACGGTGTCGGGGTTGAGCGAGAGCGTGTCGATACCTTCGGCGACCAGCCATTCCGCGAGGTCCGGGTGGTCGGATGGTCCCTGGCCGCAGATGCCGACGTACTTGCCGCGCTTCTTGCATGCCTTAATGGCGGCGCTGATCATGTACTTCACGGCAGGGTCGCGCTCGTCGAAGCCCGCGGCGACCAAGGCCGAGTCGCGGTCCAGGCCAAGGGTCAGCTGGGTCATGTCGTTCGACCCGATGGAGAATCCGTCGAAGTAGTCCAGGAACTGATCCGCGATCACCGCGTTGGACGGCAGCTCGCACATCATGATCACGTCCAGCTCGTTCTCCCCTCGACGTAACCCGTGTTCGGCCAGCAGACCGATCACTCCTTCGGCCTCGGCCAGCGTCCGGACGAACGGGATCATGATCTTGACATTGGTGAGGCCCATGTCGTCGCGTACGTACCTCAGCGCCTCAGCTTCCATGGCGAAGCAGTCTGCGAAGTCCGGAGACAAGTAGCGGGAGGCGCCGCGATAGCCGATCATCGGGTTCTCTTCGTGCGGCTCGTACAGTTCACCGCCGACCAGGTTGGCGTACTCGTTGGACTTGAAGTCGCTCATCCGCACGATCACTGGATGCGGTGCGAAGGCCGCCGCCAATGTGGCGACACCCTCCGCAACCCTCGAGACGAAGAACTCTCTGGCGCTCGGATAGGCGGCGACCGCTTCGACGATCGTGCTGTGCAACGGTTCGGCCAGCTGCTCGAGGTCCAGAAGTGCTTTGGGGTGGATGCCGATCTGCCGGTTGATGATGAACTCCAACCGGGCCAGGCCGATGCCGGCGTTGGGGATCCGGGAGAACGCGAACGCCTGATCGGGTGTGCCGACATTCATCATGATCTTCACCGGAATGTCCGGCATGGTGCCGAGCTCGGTCGATTCGACGCGAAAATCCAGGATGCCGTCGTAGACGAAACCGGCGTCGCCTTCGGCACAGGACACGGTCACCGGCCGCCCGTCGGCCAGTTCGCTGGTCGCCCGTCCGGTGCCCACCACCGCGGGAATGCCCAGTTCGCGGGCGATGATCGCGGCATGGCAGGTTCGACCGCCACGGTTCGTCACGATGGCTGAAGCCCGTTTCATGATCGGCTCCCAGTCCGGATCGGTCATGTCCGCGACCAGCACCTCACCCTGACCGAATTGGTGCATCTGCTCGGCCGACTCGAGGACTCGGACCGGGCCGGCGCCGATCTTCTGCCCGATCGCCCGGCCCTCGACCAGGACCGACCCCTTCTCGCTCATCCGGTAGCGCTGCACCGAACCGGCCGACCGGCGAGACTCCACGGTCTCGGGTCGGGCCTGCAGGATGTACAGCTTGCCGTCGATGCCGTCCTTGCCCCACTCGATGTCCATCGGCCGTCCGTAGTGGGCCTCGATGGTCAGTGCCTGGCGGGCCAGCTCCGTGACCTCGTCGTCGCTGAGGCTGAGCAGTCGCCGGTCGGCTTCCGGCACGTCGACGAACTGGGTCGTCTGGCCCACCCTGGGGTCCGCCGTATAGATCATCTTGGTCGCCTTGCCGCCGATGCCGCGCCGAAGGATCGCCGGCCGCCCCTCGCGCAGGGCGGGCTTGTAGACATAGAACTCGTCAGGATTGACCGCACCTTGGACGACCGCCTCACCCAACCCGTACGACGACGTGATGAACACCGCCTCGCTGAACCCGGACTCGGTGTCCATGGTGAACATCACCCCGGACGCGCCCAGATCCGAACGGACCATCCGCTGCACGCCGGCCGACAAGGCAACCGCCTGGTGCTCGTATTGATGATGCACCCGGTACGCGATGGCGCGATCGTTGTACAGGGACGCGAAGACCTCCCGGATCGCCGTCAGAATCTGATCAATCCCCCGCACGTTGAGGAACGTCTCCTGCTGCCCGGCGAAGGAGGCATCGGGCAGGTCCTCCGCGGTCGCGCTCGAACGCACCGCGAACGAGGAGTTCTCGTCATCTCCGGACAGCTGCATGTAGGCGGCCCGGATATCCGCATCAAGATCAGCGGGAAAGGGTTGCGCGACGACAGCGGCCCTGATCTCCTGCCCGACGGCGGCGAGGCGCTGTACGTCGTCCGTGTCGAGATCGCCCAGTCGTTCGTTGATCAGATCGGCCAGCCCGGTGTCCCCGATGAAGCGGCGATAGGCATCGGCGGTGGTCGCAAAGCCGTTCGGTACGCGGATGCCGAGCTCGCTCAGCTGGGAGACCATCTCGCCGAGGCTGGAGTTCTTCCCGCCGACCTGCTCCACGTCGGCAAGACCGAGCTCGGCGAACCATCGGACATTGCGGCTGGCGCCGTTCGTGCTCTCGGTCATGGCGACTCCTCAGGCTGGACGGGACGATGAGCGTTGCAGGGTCTGCAAGATCACCGTAGACATTTCCTCGACCGACTTCGCGGAGGAGTTGATCACCGGAAGGCGCTGCCGGTGATACAGCGCTTCGGCTTGGCGGAGCTCGTACGTGCATTGCTCGAGCGAGGCGTAGCGGGAGTTGGGCCGGCGTTCCTGCCGAACCTGGCTGAGTCGGGCGGGGGTGGTGGTGATCCCGAAACAGTGGTCGCGAAGCTGCCGTACCGGACGCGGCAGATCTGCGGTGTCGAAGTCGTCCTCGACGAGGGGATAGTTGGCGACGAAAACCCCGTGCTGCAGGGCCAGGTACATGGTGGTGGGTGTCTTGCCGCAACGAGAGGGGGCGAGCAAGATCACGTCGGCCTTGTCCAAGGCCCGTGTGCTCTGACCGTCGTCGTGCTCTATCGCGTACTCGACGGCAGCCATCCGGGCGTTGTACCGCTTGATGTCACCGACGCCGTGCAACCGGGAAGCCACGTGCAGCCCCCGAACGCCGAGGATCGACTCCACGCGGGACATGTGGATGTCGAAGAAGTCGATCAGAGGGCACCGCGACGTGTGCAGAACCTCTCGGATCTCATCGACGGCTGCCGTGGTGAACGCCAGCGGGGTGACCGGGCCGTCCATGGCGGCGTCCAGGACGGCAACGACTCTCCGGGCTTCCTCGATCGTGGAGATGAAGGGGATGAGCCGTCGCTCGAACCGCAGGTCGGGAAATTGGATGAGCAGCGCGTTGCCCATCGTTTCGGCACTGATCCCTGTGCTGTCCGACAGGAAGAAGACCGGCACCGCTGGCCGGTCCGACGCAGGTGTGTCGGTGTCGATGACGGCCATGGTCAACTTCATCACACGTCGTCGATAACTACCGCCTGACCGCTGTTGAGTGACTCCTCGACCGCCACCGCGACCGCCAGTGCACGGAGGCCGTCGATGCCGGTGGCGGTGGGCCGACCCTCGCCACGGACAGCGGCGGCGAAGGCTCGGACGTTGATGTGGTACAGATCTTCGCTGCAATCGACATCGACCTTTTCGATGCCGCTGGCGGTGTGCAGCTCGACCGTGCCCGGGGTGTCCTGCGTCATCGCGTCACCGATGACGATCGCTCCACTCTCCCCGTGAATCTCCATGCTGGTTCCCGGATAGGGCACGGTGAACGCATCGTGGGTCTGGGCCAGGCCCGGCACCCCGCTGGCTCCGGCTGGATATTCGATGGCTGTCATCACGGAGTCCGATGTGCCGGCTCGATTCCACGGTGCCTGGGAGACTCCAAGAGCGGTGACCCGCCTTGGAGCGCCGCCGAACAGCGGATTGAGTACGGACGCGTCGTGGACGGTGATGTCGAAGACGACACCGCCTCCGGGGACGTCGGCGAGGCGCCATCCGCGCAGATGCTCCGGCAGCAGCACGGCATGGTTTATCCGAGCCGAATACAGCGTGCCAATTCGGCCGTCGAGGACCAGCTGCCGGGCGGTGACGTGCAGTGGACTGCCCGGCAGATGGTGGTTCACCGCCAGCTGGACGCCGGCCTTGTCCGCCGACGCAACGATCGCTCGGGCGTCGGCGACAGTGAGCGCCATGGGCTTCTCGAGAAGGACGTGCTTGCCGGCCTCCGCCGCGGCGATGGCGTGCGCAGCGTGTTGATCGTTGCGGGAAGAAATGTAGACAGCATTGATGTCGCTATCCAGGAATTCGGCAAGGTCGGAGGTCAGCAGGTCCAGATTGCTATGTCGCCAGTACTGGAATCGCCGTTCCTCCGTGTCGAACAATGCCCGCGTGGGGACGCCGTTGGCCTGGAATGCCGGCACCATGCGGCTGGCCGCCACGTAGCTGGCGCCGATCAGACCGAATGTGAGATCAGACATTGAGTGGTTCCTTAGCGGCTGCTGGCAGTGATGGTCGGTGCCACCCGGAGGGCGTTGGCGGCGATGGTGAGGGCTGGATTGAGTGCGGCGGACGACGGGAAGAAGCTGCTGTCGACGACGTACAAGTTGCCGACGTCATGGCTGCGGCAGTCCCGGTCGAGAACGCTCCGTGAGGGGTCGGTGCCGGCAACGGCGGTCCCGCACATGTGGGAGTTGGTCGCGATGCCCATCCGTTCTGTCAAGACGACTGGGTAGCCGGCCTTACGGATGGCGCGGGTCACCCGTTTGACCAGCTCGCGGTGCGGAGTCAGGTTGTTCGGCGTCCAGTTGATCAGGATCTTGTCGCCGTCCACGGTGACCCGATTGTCCTGCCGGGGCAGATCCTCTGTGGTGAGGTAGATGTCGAGGCTGCGGTCCGTGACCATCTTGAGCGCCCACATCGGCGCCCAGGGCCGCGCGCTTTTCACCATGGGTGCCTGCAGCTTGCCGAGCATTTGCAGATTGCCGAGGGGGAACGGCGTGTTCGGCCCCGCTTCGTACCAGTCGTTCAGACCGAGAGTCTTCTGCCATGCGGTGTGGTTGGTGTGCCGCGGATCGACGGCCATGAAGAACGTGCTGTTGTGCACCATGTAGTTGCGCCCGAGCAGCCCAGATGAATTGCCCAGCCCGTTCGGGTGCTGGTCACTGACCGAGCGGAGCAGCAAAGCAGCTGAGTTCACCGCACCCCCGGACACGACGAACGTCTTGGCCTCGATCCGAACGGTTCGCTCCCCGACCTGCGCCTCCGCCGCAGCGACGGCCTGCCCATCCGCGGTGGTGTGCAACCGTCGAACGTAGGCGCCCAGCAACAGACGGACCGCCGGAGACTCCAATGCCGGCAGGACGGCGCGGTTCTCGGCATCGCTCTTTGCCCCGGTGGAGGACGGAGAGCCATCGGCGGTGGTGTCGGCCCGCCGTTCCGCCATGGACGGCAGGTGCATCCCGCACGCCATGTGAAAGGGGTGCAGACCCTGCAGATAGAGCATGTTGGCAAGGCGCTCCACTGCCGGTTCGTGGCTGAGCGGCGGATAGGGGTAGTCCGTGGAATGCGGCGGTTCCGTCGGGTCCTCCTCGCCGGAGCCGTGGACCTGGAACAGTTGCTCGGCCTGGCCGTAGAAGGGCTCAAGGTCGTCGTAGCTGAACGGCCAGGCGGGAGAAGGACCGTCGTGGTGCACCACCTCTTCGAAGTCGCTGCGCCGGAACCGGGGCAGGCAGGCGCCGTACATCTTGGTGTTCCCGCCCACCCAGTAGTAGACGCCGGGCTGAAACGGCTGGCCGGTTGTGGCGTCGTACCAGGGCTTCGAGGTGACGTAGCGCTTCTTGATGAACACGTGGTCGGGCTGGCTGTTCTCCGGTTCCCGAGGCAGGAACTGGCCGCGCTCGAGGATCAGCACGTCGAGCCCGGAGTCCTTCAGCGCCCACGCCAGGGTTCCGCCACCCATCCCTGAGCCGATGATGACCACGTCGGCGGTCAGCGTGTCGGAATCGGGCGCGACGAGCGCACCGGGACGCAGTCGCGGCTGCGGTGATGGCTGGGACATGGTCGGTCCTTCGCTTTCTGGCTGGACGTCTCGAGCGATGGGTACCGCGTCAGACTGGTACGAGCGGTTGCGGCGGTGTGGAGTTCAGCAGT
Organism: uncultured Actinomycetota bacterium; assembly: GCA_963808495.1. Lineage (GTDB taxonomy): Bacteria > Actinomycetota > Actinomycetes > Propionibacteriales > Propionibacteriaceae > Microlunatus. Next base: position 18,883 of record CAWEGC010000019.1, on the reverse strand, counting down.
TCGTCGACTTCGGTGCGTGACGGCATGGCAGTCAGGTCGCCGCGCCGGGTCGTGACGAGTGCACCAACCGCGGCGGCCAGATCCAGCCGCTGCTGCAGGCCGACGCCGGTGAGCAAGCCCACGAGGTAGCCGGCGGCGAACCCGTCCCCGGCGCCGACGGTGTCTATCGGGGTGATGGCGAAGGACCGAGAGCGCGCAGTCTCACCTCCGGCTGTCCACGCCCGGGCGCCGTCGGCGCCGAGCTTGAGCACGACCTCCCGCACCCCGCGTCGTAGGTAGAACCGTGCGATGTCGTCGGCTTCGCTCGCACCGGTCAGCAGGCGCCCCTCCGCCAGTCCGGGCATCACGAGGGTGGCGCGGGCGGCGACGGTGTTGACGATGCCGCGCATCTCGTCGGCATCGGGCCAGAGGTTGAGCCGGAGGTTGGGATCGAAGGAGACGCTGAGCCCGGCGCGCAGGGCCGCATCAAGGATGGTGAGGGCGGCGGCACGTGCCGCGGAAGAGATGCCGAGCACGATCCCAGTCAGGTGCACATGCTGGATTCCGTCCAACGCCAGGACGTCGCCGGTGAGCAAGGTTTCGGCGTGCAGGGCGAAGGCGCTGTCATGTCGGACCTGGAGCACCTCGGGGTCGCGATCCGCTCCGCCGGCTTTGAACATCAAGGCGGTGGGGCCGCCGGCTCTGCGGACTAGAGGGGTGATACCGAGGTGACTAACCGCGTCGGCCAGATAGTCACCATGGGAGTCGTCGCCCAGGACGCTCGCCCATGTGGCGGGAATCCCCAGACGGGTGAGCCCGACCGCGACATTGAGGTCCGCACCACCGGGAAAGCGGGTGAAGTCGGTGGCAGTGCGCAGGTTGTCCGCGACGCTGCCATAGCCGACGAGCGCTTCGCCAAACGTCAGCACGGCGCCGGACTGAGGCGATGTCACGGCCGTGCGGTCTCGGCTATGACGGTACGGACCGAACGACACCGGTCACGCAACCCGCTGAGGTCGCCACCGTTCAAGGCATCACCGAGCAGGGGGCTGCCGATGCTGACAGCGGTAGCGCCGGCGCGAAGCCATTCGCGGGTTGCGGCTAGGTCGATGCCGCCGGACGGGATGGCCTGGAGATCGGGAAAGGGGCCGCGCAGATGCTTGAGATAGGTCGCGCCAACGGTCTGTGCCGGGAAGATCTTGACTGCGGTGGCGCCCGCCTCCCAGCCGGCGGAAAGCTCGGTCGGCGTGAGACCGCCGGGGAAGATCGGCACCCGGTGCTCGACCGCAAGCCTGACCACGGGCAGGTTCATGGTGGGCGTGACCAGGTAGTTCGCGCCGCAGTCGATGGCCCGTTGCGCGTCAGGCTCACTGACGATCGTGCCGACACCGACATCGGCGACAGCACCGTATCGGTCGATGAGCTTGGGTAGTGCATCGAGCAGCCCCGGCGTGGTCAAAGTCACCTCCAGGCTGAGGATGCCTTCCTCCACGAGCACGTCGCATACCGGCGTGAGCGCGGATACGCTGGGCGCTCGAAACACCGCGATCAGTCGGCAGTCACGAAGCCGCTCGCTGACCGGGGGGCGGAAGGTGGTGGTCGTCATGATTGCTGCACCACCCGCGCGAGGGTTTCGGTAAAGAAGTACTCCCCCCACATCACGCTCTCATCGACCCCAAGCTGCTTCCGCTCGTGGTACGAACCGTGCTTGAGCACGCCCTCCCAGTCATCCTCATAGGCGACGAACTCCGGCTCGCAGAGCCTAGCGACGGTGGCCTCGGCGTGTGCGTGGTAGCGGCGCGCAAGCTCCTCGTCGGCGACCAGCGAGCCGAGCATGATCAATCCACCAGCAGCGCATGCGGCGGCCGAGGATTCCCAACGCAGGACTGGGTTCGGTTCGTCAAAGTCGTTCGGCGGGACCGGGTCCCAGTCAGCTGTGTGTTCCAGCCAGTAGTCGGCGTTCAGCTGAGCCGTTGCGAGCCAGTGCGGGTTTCCGGTCAGGGCGTACACGGAGGCGAATCCGTACATGGACCAGGCCAGCCCACGAGCCCAGGAGGAGTCGTCGCGCCAACCTTGCTGGGTGGTCTGGCGCAGGAATTCGCCTGTGTCCAGGTCGAAGATGCCTTCGTGGCTGACGGAGCCGTCGCCGCGGACCAGGTATTTGCGCGAGGTCTCACAGTGCTGCTCGGCGACGTCGAGGAGGCCTTGGTCACCACTTTCCAGGCCTGCGACAGCGATGATGCCGACGTTCATCATGATGTCGATGAAGTTGGAGTCGGCACCCAGGAACGACCGCAAGTACCTTCCCCGTTGGTTGAACCTGGTGGCCAAGGTCTTGCCACCCTGGATGACGACCTGGCGTTTGGCGTCGTCGCCGGTGAGCTCCCACCACTTCTTCGAGGTCGGGCACAGGACAAAGCCCAGGTCATGGACCTGGTCGTCGAACTGACGTGCCTCGACGAGCTCGCTGTAGTGCTCGGCGCGCGCCCGCCACTCCGGGCCCAGTCCAAGTTCGTGGAAGAGCCACATCTGACCGCCTAGGAAGCCTTCGCACCAGTTGGTCCAGGCCTCCTTGCCGTGCTTCCAGTGGCCCTGGTCGGTGTAGAGCGGGAAGTAGTCCGGGTGATTGCCAACCAGCCGCGCAACCTTTCCGGCTGCGACCTCGAGTGCGGAGCTGGCGGCAGTCCTCGTCGCCCCCGCAAAAGGCAACGTCCGGTGTTCAGGCACTCGCCGGGAAGCCCAGTACATGCGCACTACCTCACTTCTCGCCGACGCCGCCGACCCACGACGGGGCCTGTTTGCCGGTCCGAATGATGGTGCTCTTGTGCTCGATGTACTCATCGATCGCGGTACGGCCGAGCTCCCGGCCGATGCCGGAAGCGCCATAGCCACCGAAGGAGATCTCGGGGAAACCGTCCATGTAGCAGTTGACCCAGACCGTGCCAGCCTTTGTCGCCCTCGCGTAGCCGAGGGCGGTGTCGATGTTGCGGCTCCAGACACCGGCGCTGAGCCCGTAACCAGTGGCGTTGGTGATCTCCACCGCCTCGTCGAGATCGGCGAAGCTGACGACCGACAGGACGGGTCCGAAGATCTCCTCCCGAGCGACTCGAGCGGCCTTGGGCACTCCGGCGAGCACCGTTGGCGAGAAGTAGCGTCCGCGATCGGAGGTCAGCCGGTCACCGCCCAGGGCGATAGAGGCGCCTTCCTGCCGCCCCAGGTCCACGTAGCCACTGACCACGCCGAGGTGCTTCTCGGAGATCAGGGCTCCGACCTTGGTCGCGGGCTCGAGCGGATCGCCGACGGCCACGTCCTGGGCGCGTTCGACCACCCGTGCCGTGAACTCGTCGGCGATATCGGCGTGTACCAGCAGCCGGGAGCCGGCGTTGCAGCACTCCCCTTGATTGAAGTACGCGCCGAAGACGACTTTCTCGAGGGCGGCGTCGAGATCGGCGTCGGGAAAGACGACCTGCGGGTTCTTGCCGCCCAGTTCGAGGCTCACCTTCTTGAGGTCCTTGGCGGCGGCTGCCGCGACCATGCGGCCCACTCCGGTGGATCCGGTGAAGGTCGTCATCTGAGTGCCCGGATGGCCCGACAGCCAGCCGCCGACGTCTCCGCCGCCGTGCACCAGGTTGACGACGCCGGCGGGCAATCCCTCTGCATGCAGCATCTGCACAAGCCGAGTAGTGGTGCCCGGGGTCAGGTCGCTGGGCTTCACCACGGCGGTGCAGCCAACGGCCAACGCGAAAGGCAGCTTCTGGGAGACGATCAGGAGGGGGAAGTTCCACGGTGTGATCACCCCCACGACTCCGATGGGTTCCTTGACCGTGACGGCAAGGTAGTTGGAGCCGAGGCCGTTGTGCGCGTCACCGTAGGCATGCTGGGCCAGGCTGGCGGCGTAGTACCAGATGCCTGCCGCGCTGGAGACCTCGTCCTTGGCCTGGGCAATGGGCTTTCCGGACTCCAGCGTTTCGATCAAGGCCAGTTCGTCGCGCTCAGCCTCGATGCGTGCGGCGACCCGGCGCAGCAGCGCAGCCCGTTCCGCCCCGGACGTTCCGGGCCAATGACCGGCCTCGAAGGCACGGGCTGCCGCGGTCACCGCCGCGTCGACCTCTGCCTCGGTGGCGCTGCGATAGCTGGCGACGCGGACATCATGCGCCGGGCTGTCGCGCAGGATCTCCTCGCCCGCGCCCCCTATCTCGTGGCCGTCGATGATGTTGGGCCAGATGTTGGCAGTGATCATCGTCGGGTCAGTGCTGGTGACTGTGGTCATGTTCGGTGCTTTCGTTAAGTGGTGCTCGAGTGCTAGTCGGAGGGTGGTTCAGGTGCCGCCGTAGCGTGCGTCACGTTTCTCGGTGAACGAGGCGAAGCCTTCGGCTGCGTCGTCGGTGAAGGCGGTGGCTGCCGAGGTCACCTGCTCCATCAGCTGGTGTGCGCCGCCGGAGTCGATGGCCTGCTTCGCCATCTGGACGGCGATCGGCGCTCGGCTGGCGATCCTGATGGCCAAAACACGCGCCGCACCGATCACCTCCGCCTTGGGCGCGAGCTCATTGGCTAGTCCCCACGCCAAGGCCCGGTCGGCATCCAGCGGTTCACCCGTGAAGATCATCTGCTTCGCGCGCCCGACGCCAACCAGTGCGGGCAGACGTCCGGTGCCGCCCCATCCCGGGATCGTGCCGATGCCGACTTCGGTCAGCCCGAGTATGGCGTCGTCGGCAAGAACCCGCAGATCGCAGGCGAGCGCCAGCTCGAGGCCTCCGCCGTACGCGTTGCCGGATACCGCCGCAATGGTGGGCTGACGCAGGCCGGCAAGAAGGTCGAACACCCGGTGGCCCTGACGGGTCCACCGTGCCCACATGTCCAGGGGCGGCAACGCCTTGAAGCGTCGGATATCCGCACCGGCACAAAATGAGCGGTCCCCGGCTGCGGTGACCAGCACGACCCGGACGGCGCGTTCGGCATCGAGGCCGATCAGGATCTGCTCCAGTTGCTCGAGCATTTCCGGGGTCAGCGCGTTGTGCTTGGCGGGCCGGTCCAGGCAGATGGTGGCCACTGCCTCGTCCACCTCGATGTCGACCTGGCCGGTCTCCGGCTTGCCGGATTCGCTCATGCCGGTCCGTCCCTGAGGTCGGGTGCGGTCAGGCCGCGCAACACGTGGTGGGCGCCCTTTTCGCCGATCATGGTCGACGTCGCCATGGTGTTGCCGCTGATCAGCTTGGGCATGATCGAGGCGTCGATGACCCGAAGGCCTTCCATGCCGCGAACCTTCAGTTCTTGATCAACGACGGCGAGTTCGTCGTTGCCCATCTTGCAGGAGCCGACCGGGTGGTAGTCGGTCTTGGCCCACTGCCGGACGTAGTCGCGGATCTCCTTGTCCGTCTTGACCTCGGGGGAGGGCAGAAACTCCTTGACCACAAACGGCTTGTACGCCTTGCTGCGCATCATCTCCCGGCCCCACCGGAAGCCCTCCAAGGACTTCTCCCAGTCGTACGGGTCGGTCAGGAACGCCGGGTCGATAGCGGGTTTGTCGTCGGGATCGGCGGTGTGCAAGGTGACGGAGCCGATGCTTCGGGGCCGCAGATGGCAGGTATTGATCGTCATGCCGTGGCCCGAATGCGCATCCGGCCGTGGTCGATCACGTACGCGGGCAGGGCGTGCATCTGGATGTCCGGGGTGGCGATGTCAGGGCTGCTCGTCACGAACATGCCGGCCTCGCACACGCGACGCGGTGATCGGGCCGGTCCTGGTGGTGATGTACTGCAGCCCGGCGAGCAGCGGCCTTGTCCGGCCGGTCCGAGGTGTTGTAGCTGACCGGCAGTGGTCGCGGCCGTCAGGTAGACATCCATGTGGTCCTGGAAGTTCTTGCCCGACCCCAGGCAGGTCGTGCACGACCGGGACGCCGAGGCGCTGCAGCTCGCTCGCCCGGGCCGATGCCGGAGAGCAGCATCAGCCGCGGGCTGTTCACCGCGCCGCTGCTCAAGATCAACTCGCGGTCCACCCGAACCTGGCCGGCTTGGCCTTGAGGGTGTACTCGCAGTCCGACGGCGCGGCCGTTCTCGACGATGATCTTCCGTCCTCAGGCATGGGTCTGGATCGTCAGGTTCTGGCCGACTCGCGGATCGGCTTGAGGTACGCGGTGGCGGCACTCTCGCGGCGGGCGTTCTTCTGGGTGACGTCGTACCAGCCGACCCCTTCCTGACAGGCGCCGTTGAAGTCGGCGGTGAAGGGCACGCCGAGTTCCTGGGCGGCGCGGACGAAGGCCTTGCTGAGCGGGTTGTGCTGCACCTGTTCGGTGACGTTCACCGCGCCGACGCTGCTGTGGTAGCGATCGTTCAGCCGCTCGTTGGCCTCGGCTCGCCGGAAGAACGGCAGCACCTGCTCGTAGCCCCAGTCCGGGTTGCCCAGCGCCGCCCAGGCTTCGTAGTCCTCGCTTCTGGCCGCGGATGTAGATCATGGCGTTGATCGAGGTGCTGCCGCCGAGGGTGCGGCCCTGGGGGTACCACATCGTCGCGGTTGTTCAGCTGCGGCTGCGGGACGGTGGAGAACTCCCAGTTGTAGCGGGGGCCGCTGAGCTTGGTGAATCCGACCGGCATGTGGACCAGCGGGGACCAGTCCCGGCCGCCGGCCTCGAGCAGCAGCACCGCTGCGTTCCGGGGTCGGCAGACAGCCGGTTGGCGACGGCGCAGCCGGCGGCGCCGGCGCCGACGATGACGTAGTCGTAGTGAGTGGCGGACATAGTGGCTTCCTTATCGGTGATCGGTCCTGAGCTTGGTTGGTCACGTGAGCGCTGCGTGGTGTGGTTGGTCGTGGTGCTGGAGGTAGCGCGCGATCCGGGACGGCTTGCGGGCCAGGATCAGTCCCATCGGTTCGGGCCGGAACAGTGCGGCTGACATCAGTCGCAGGTCATGGCTGACCAGCAGCGGGACGCCGGCCTTGGCCAGCACGTCACGTTCCAGGTCGACCCCGGGGGCGATCTCGATGACGGTCAGGCCCGGCTCGGCAGTTCGATGACGCAGCGCTCGGTGACGTAGAGAACGTCCTGCCGGCGCTTGCGGGCCATCTCGCCGGAGAAGGAGATCTGGGCGACCTCGGGCACGAACTTGGCGACCGGGCCGTCGGGACGATCTTCAGCCGGCCGTCCTCGATCCGGATGTCCTTCTTGCCGGCGGTGAAGTAGCCGGAGTAGACGATCTTGGGTGCCCGGGTGACGATGTCGTTGAAGCCGCCGACGCCGGCGGTGACGTGCGGCCGGGCCGGCAGGTACGAGACGTTGACATCGCCGGCCGCCGGAACCTCCAGGAACGACAGCATCGCGACGTCGAAACCGCCGCCCTGCAGCAGCGTGAACTGGTCGACGCTCTGCACCAGCGCCTGCGGGTTGAGCGCGCAGCCGAACGCGAAACCGGTAGCCGGGAACCCGCCGACCGCGCCTTGCTCGATCACCCAGGTGACGTCCTCGGCATGACCCTCCTCGAGCAGGACCCGCGGAACCGCGGCCGAGATGCCGAAACCCGAGGTTCACGGTGGCATCGACCTGCAGCTCGGCGGCGGCACGGCGGGCGATGACCTTCTCCAGACCGAACTCGACCGGTTCGATGTCGTCGAGGTCGCGGTGCACCTCGCCGGACAGCGCCGGGTCGTAGAAGGTCTGGGTGGTCTGCATCTGGTCCGGGCGCGACGACGACCGCGTCGACCAGGACGCCGGGCACGTGGACGTCCTGGGTGGGCAGCTGAGTCGTCGGACAGCCGCTTGACCTGGGCGATGACGATGCCGCCGTTGTTGTGGGCGGCGTAGGCCTGGTCCAGGGCGCCGAGGGTGCCGCCCTCCTGCTCATAGGACAGGTTGCCGTACGCGTCCGCGGTGGTGGCGCGGATGATCGCGACGTCGACCTTGACCGCGGGATAGAACAGGTACTCGCTTGCCGGCGACCTGCATCAGCTGGACGAAGTCGTCGGTGACGGCGTTCATCTTCGCGCCCTCGCTGCCGCGGATCGGCGTAGGTGCCGAGACCGACCTCGGTGAACACCCCGGGCTGCCCGGTCGAGGCTGCCCGGTGCATCTGGAACAGCACCCCGGACGGGATGTTGTAGCGCCTGGATCTGATCGCAGTGGATCAGCTGCCGGATCAGCGGCGGGTCCAGCTTCGAGCCGCCCGATGGATAGGAGCCGGCCAGACACGCGGCGCAGCTGACCGGGCCGGCACAGATGATCGATGCCCTTGATGCCGTACATGTCGCCGGCGGCGATCGGGTGCAGCGAGGTCAGGTCCGCCGGCGACGCCGGTCTGCGGCGTACCGCTCGCCGATCGCCTCCAGCACGGCGTCGGGACAGCCGAGGCCGGACGAGGAGGAGACGCGTGATGACGTCGCGTTGTCGGCGATCAGCTTGAGCCGCTTCGGCGGCAGTTAGCACGGGGACGGTGCGCATGCGGCAGAGTCCTTCGAAAGTCTCGTCGGTCAGGGCAGTGGCTGGGGCCGGGGGCAGCCGCAGGTTTCACGCGGCTGCAGTTTGATGGGGAACTCTTCGCGGATGGCGGCTCGGTGGATCCGGCGGCCCGCTCGAGCACGATCTCGGCCGCCCGGCGCCCGGTCTCCCGGGCGGGCACAGCGACGCTGCTCAACGAGGGCCGGTTCAGGCCGGCGTCGTGCACGTCGTCGAAGCCGATCACGCGGACGTCGGTGCCGACCTCCAGGCCGAGTCGGCCATGCGTCGAGGACGCCGAAGGCGACAACGTCGCTGAAGCAGACGATGCCGTCGACGCGGGGTGCTCGGTCAGCAGCTGTCATGGTCGCCAGCCGCGAGCTCGGCGGCCGCAGCGGCGCGCACTCACGGCGAGATCGCTCGGTCGAGAGCGAGGTCATGCTCGGCGAGGAATTGCTGACTCCGCCGCGGCGTTCCTCGCGGGCCGAGGCATCGGCGAAGCCGCCGATGAACGCGATCCTGCCGACAGCCGTGGCCGTACAGGTGGTCGGCGGCGGCGTAGCCGCCCTCGACGGTTTAGCGCGCCGACATAGTCCGACTCGACGCCGGGCAACGTGGCGGGCCATCAGCACCAGCGGCGTGCCCAGGAGGTCCGGAAGGTCAGCCGCCTGTGGTGCCGTGCGCCGGGATCAGGACGATCCCGTCCACAGTTGCGCTCGACCAGCGACTGTCACCAGCCGGTGCTGGAGCTCCCGGTCCTCATTGCTGACGCCGAGCAGTGGCACGGTGCCGGATGTCGGTGAGGATGTCCTGAAGCCCGGCCGCAAACTCGGCGAAGTACGGGTTGGTGAGTCTGAGTGAGCACCACCCCGATCGCGTCGCTGCGGTGGGTACGAAGCGAGGCAGCCGCCCGGTTGTAGACGTAGCCCAGCTCGGCCATGGCCTGCCGGACCCGGTCCCGAGTCTGCATCCGCCACCAGCGGGCTGTCGTTCAGCACGAGGCTCACCGTCGCCCGGGAGACCTCCGCAATGCCGTGCCACGTCCATCAACGTGGTACGTCCCATGACACCCTCCCGTCTTCGATTTAGATCGATCTAGTACGGGTTTAGATCGATCTAACCGCAAGCCGGCTGATAGAAGTCAAGCTCGTCACGGCAGGTCAGACGGATCTCGCTGGGGACTGCGGGCCAAGCCGACGCGACTGGGCCCCAGCAGCCGCGTCAGTCGAAACCTGATCACTCCAGTGAGCTGAGGTCTTCGGGAACGTCGACCGCGTACGGCTGCAGCACTGCCAAGTCGATCACCTCCAGCGCCCGCGCGTTGGTGGACGCCAGCACCACCGGCGGAGCGACCCCGGCAAGGTAGGCCTGAGCCCAACGGGCCGCCACCACACACCACCGGTCGCCGGGCTGCAGACCGGGAAAGCCGTATTGCAGAGCCGGTGTCGTCAGATCATTGCCGACGCTGCGTTGGTGCTCCAGGAATTCGGCGGTCATGACGGCGCACACCAGATGGTGCGCTTGTGAGTCACCGGAGCTGCAGCAACCGTCGCGGTAGAAGCCGGTGACCGGGTCCGCACCGCAGGGTTCCAGCTCGGTGCCGAAAACGTTGGATTCATCCTGCACAAGCCACAGTGTGCCCGCTGCCGGAGCCTGTGCCCACGCTGAGCCGTCAATTGCCCCGTGCGAGTGCGCGTCCGCTGTCATCGTCAAGCCTGTTCATGCTGACGAGGAGACTGCGATGATCGTGAAGGGGCGCCATGACAGCATCAGCGCGGGCAACGGCCGGCAGCGATTCAGCACCGGTTGCCGCCCCGCTGACCGTCCTGATCACTTGCGCATTGCTGGTGCTGATGCAGTTCTACCTGGTGATCCCGCTCGTACCTGTGCTGGGGGAGGCGTTCGGGCGTGGCCAGCCGGCGGCGGCAGCGGCTCTGGGAACGACCTACGGCTTGGCCTATGCGCTCGGGTTTTTGATCTTCGGGCCGCTGTCGGACCGCTACGGACGCAAGCAGATCCTCGTGCCGGGGATGGCCGTGCTGGCGATTGCTACGGCGGGGCTCGCGGTCGCGCCATCGCTGCCGATCGTGGCGGTGCTCCGCTTTGTGCAGGGTCTTGTCGCGGCAAGCTTCGCGGCCGCAGCCCTGGCCTACATACGGCGAGGCCCTTCCACGCTCGCTGGCGGGCCACGGGTATCGGTGCGATCTCGACCGCCTTTTTGTCGGCCGGCATTCTCGGGCAGGTCTATGCGCAGGGGGTCGCGCTGCGGCTCGGGTGGCGCTGGGTGTTCGGCCTGGCCGCGCCGGCGTTTGCCATCGCCGCGATCGCCATGGCGGTCGTTCTGCTGGAGCCGGTTCGCGATGGGCAGTCGGTGAGCTTGGGTCAGAGGTACCGGGAACTCGGCGGATTAGCACTACGACGCAATCTCGCGCTGCCGAACGCGGCCGCCTTTTGGGTGCTATTGAGCTTCGTTGCCATGTACGCCGCCCTCGCCCCGATCCTGAAGGGCCAGTTCGGACTCGATGACACTGGCGTCCTGCTGGTGCGTCTTGCCGGTCTGCCGGCCATCCTGCTGGCCCCGCTCGCCGGCTGGCTGGTGGGGCGACAGGGGGCCCCGAGGGTCGCCGTTGTCGGGTACCTGCTCGCCGCGGTTGGGCTCGCCGCTGAGGCAATCTCGGTCGGTGTCCTGGGGGCGCTGGTGATCGCCAGCGTGATCTTTGTCCTCGGTGTCGCCGACCATCGTGCCCGCGGTGATCGCGTTGATCGGGAGCCGCGGCGGCTCATCTCGGGCTGGAGCGCTGGCAGTCAACGGCGTTGCGGTTTTCGCCGGAGCCTCGTGCGGCCCGCTGGTTGCCCAGCTGCCAATCGGGTTTACCGGCCTGATGCTCGCGCTCGCGGCGATGCTCGTGGTCGGGGCCGTCCTGGTGGCGATCAGCAGCCGCTCAACGGCCGACGTCACTGTCTAGGCATTGTGGCCAGGGCGACCGATCAGTCGATGAGCAGGTGTGATCGATCGCTCGAAGTGCAGGAGTGACCGATCAGTCGAAGTGCAGCGAGTCGCGGCGTTCGCGCTTGAGCTCGAAGAAGTAGGGGTAGCTCGCCAGGGCGAGGGTTGCGTCCCAGATCCGGCCGGCGTCCTCACCACGGGGAATCCGGGTGAGAACTGGCCCGAAGAACGCGCGCCGTTCACGGCGATCGTGGGGGTGCCGACGTCCTTGCCGACCTTGTCCATGCCCTCGTGGTGGCTCCTGCGGAGCTCGTCGTCGTACTCGGTCGAGTTCGCGGCTTCGGCCAGTTCGGAGGGCAGACCAGCTCGTCGAGCGCTTCGGCGACCACCTCGGACATGTCGGAGATGCCCCGGTTGTGGATCCGCGTGCCCAGAGCGGTGTAGAGGGGGCTGAGGATCTCGTCTCCCTTGAGTTGTGCGGCAGCCAGCGCGACCCGAAGCGGCCCCCAGCCGGACTGCAACCTCTCCCGGTACTCGGCCGGGACGTCGGTGTCCTCATTGAGGATGGCCAAACTCATGACGTGGAAGTGGACCTCGATATCGCGGACCTTCTCCACTTCCAGAATCCAGCGCGACGTTATCCAGCAGAAGGGGCACAGCGGGTCGAACCAGAAATCGGCTCGTTCCCGGACAGCGGTCCGTCAGCACTGCCCTCGGCTGTCCTCGTCAGGGTGGATGTCATAAGGTCTCCTTTCCAGATCCCCGGAAGGGTGGTCAGGCATCGCATAGATCGGCTATACAAGGAAAACGGGAAACCTCAGACCATCTATTCCCGCTCCATCTGACCGGCTACTACCCGGCAGGGATGTGTTCTATCGCGACAGCACCAGCTGGCGATCGAGCAATAGCGGCAACCCTGACGTAGATCACGGGCACAATCCGCCACCGGCGTGTCCCCGTTAGCGGCATCCCTGCATGAACTTGTCTGGCTTTGGACGGGTGCCGTTGACGCCGGAATGAGGCGGTCGTAGCGTCGACAGGTAGATGTGATCAGCACATCGGGGATTGGAGGGGGGCTCGACATGTTCGCTCAGGTGATCAAAGGCAAGGTGTCCGACCCGGACGCGGTGAAGGCGGCCACCGAACGGTGGGTGAGGGAGCTGGGGCCAAGCGCGGACGGCTGGCTGGGCTCCACAGGGGGAACGACTGACGACGGCCGCTACATCACGGTTGTCCGTTTCGAGTCCGAGGAGGCGGCCCGGCGCAACAGCGATCGCCCCGAGCAGGGCAAATGGTGGGCGGAGACGGAGAAGCTGTTCGACGGCGGCGCGACCTTCCAGGACAGCTCCGACGTGACTCTCGACCTGCAGGGCGACCCGGACACGGCTGGCTTCGTGCAGATCATGCAGGGCCGTGGCACCGACCCGGAACGGGCAAAAGAACTCATGGGCAAGGACTCAGACAAGTGGGCGGCGTTTCGTCCCGATGTGGTCGGAAGCGTCACTGTGGGCCACGACGATGGTGCCTACACCATGGTCTTGTACTTCACCTCCGAGGCGGAGGCCAGGGAGGGCGAACGCAAGGAAGTGCCGCCCGAACTGAAGGCCACCATGGACGAGATGAACAAGATCAGCACCGGCGAGCCTGAGTTCTTCGACCTCCGGCAGCCCCTCATCCTCTCGCCCCAGTAGCCAAGAGCGGGAACGCGCTCAACCGCTGCTGTACCCGTACGGACCAGGCATCTCTGGGACGGCCCAGCGCCGCCGATCTACGCCGTCACGACCGGATACTCACCAGTGGCCACACTGCCCGCGAACCGGAGGATTCATAGATGTTCAGGTTGACGTCTCCAGCGTTCGACGACGGTGAGGAGATGGCGCAGAAATTCGGAAAGAAGGCCCAGAACGTCTCACCGCCGCTCGCGTGGGAGGACGCGCCGGACGGTACGAAGGGCTTCGCCATCGCCCTGGTCGATACGCATCCGGTGGCCGGCAATTATGTGCACTGGCTGCTTGACGGCATCGACCCGGACCGTCGTTCGCTGGAGGAAGGAGCCGCCAGCCGACCAGGAGGGCTGACGGGCGCCAGAGAACTCGAGCCGTACGCCGGCCCGTTCCCGCCGTCGGGCACGCACGATTACGAGTTCACCATTTATGCGCTCGACACGCAGACGCTGGACCTGCGAGGTAATGCCGGCTTGGAGGAGTTCACTCGGGCCGCGGAGGCTCACAGCCTGGCCACCGCGACCCTGGTCGGAAAGTTCACCAAGTCGGGGTAGCTCGCTGGTGGCATTCGGGGTTACAACCGGAGCAGTCGCCGCCGGCGACATGGGGGCCAATATCACGAAGCGTTTCGACGCCGTAGCCTGCCAGAATGCTTCCTTCCGCGGAGGTCCTGCACACGGCGGTGGGTGATATCGACATCGCCTACAACACAGTCGGCAGGGTGACGGACCCTCCGGTTCTGCTCATCTCAGGTCTAGGTGCCCAGCTCATCGCCTGGGACGACGCCTTCTGCCAGGAGCTCGTCGATCGAGGCTTGTTCATCATTCGGTTCGACAACCGGGATGTGGGCCTCTCGAGCCATCTCGCCGACGGTGCCCTCTCCGATCCGGAGAACGACGCTGACGCCGCACGAGCAGCGCCCTACACGCTCGCCGAGATGGCGGCTGACGCGGTAGGCGTGATCGACAACCTCGGACTTGAGTCTGCGCACGTGGTGGGCATCTCGCTGGGCGGGATGATTGCGCAAATCCTGGCGATCGAACGCCCGGAACGGGTCCGCAGCTTGACCTCGATCATGTCGACGACCGGAAACGACCGGGTGGGCCAGCCGACGGAAGCCGCGCGCGCCCTGTTGGTGTCGCCTCCACTCAGCACCCGGGAGGGCGCCATGGACCGCGCGGTGCTCTTCAACCGCGCAGTCGGCTCGCCGGCATATCGGATCGACGAGACCGAGTTGCGCGACCGAGCGGCGCGGGCCTTCGACCGCGCGTTCGATCCGCAAGGCATCGCACGTCAACTGGCGGCGGCCGTGACCGCACCAGACCGGACCGAAGATCTGCACCGGCTCGACAGGCCGACCCTTGTTATTCACGGTGCCGAGGATCAGCTCATTGACGTGAGCGGCGGCCAGGCGACCGCAGAGGCGATTCCGGGAGCGGAGCTCGTCGTGATCGACGGTATGGGCCACGACCTGCCCAGACCCCTGTGGCCCACCGTTGCCGACCGCATCGCCGGGTTGGTCGACCGAGCCGAGCAGCGGTGGACCAGATCTTCACGGACACCGGTGCGCCACAGCTAGCGGCCGTCGGAGTCGACGCCGGGCCAGACCATCATCGCGGGGGTGATTATCAACGGGGGCAGCAGATCGGCGGAAGCCGGCACGGTCCGGCTGCAACGGGCTACCCGAGCCGGATGGAAACTCGTTCAGATCTCGCTCGCGACCTCGTCCCACTCGCGCAGCGTCCAGGTCTTGACGACGCCCTCGTTGACGAACGGGTCGTCGCGGACGAACTCCTCCGCGGCCTGCCGGGACCCGAACACCGCCATCGAACCCTCGGCCTGCGGGTCGCCGAACGTGCCGACCAGGAGCAGGTCCCCGCGGTCGCGGAACTCCTTGAGCCGCGCCAGGTGCCGCGGATACACCGGCGGCGCCTTGGACATGACGTCGTCGGCGGATTCGTAGAACAGCACGTACCTCTGCACCAGCTCTCCTCTATAACGGGGGAATCATCCGGTGTCAGCATGCCCTACCACTCGGCCGTTCCACGCCGGCGGCCGCGTGCAGCAGCGGCAATACCACCTCGTCGACGATCTCGACGATCACGTGGTCCGGCACGGGAGCCCCGTGGGTCAGAAAGTGGAAGCGCATCACCGCCAACCCCGCCTCCAGCTGGCGCGCGGTAATCGTGCCGGGCGGGAGCTCGCCGCGTTCCATGGCCCGCTGCACCACCTCCCGCATTTCGGTGAGGCTGCGCCCCCGGGCGTAGCGGCGGAGCTGGGCGGCCTGCGCCGGGTCCCGTAGCGCTTCGCTGATCAGGCCACGGATGGCGGTGCCTCCCGGCCCGGCGAGCATCTCGGCCGCGTTACGCAGCAGCGCCAGCAGATCTCCGCGCAGGCTCCCGGTGTCGGAGGTCGCGGCCGGATCAGGCAGCAGGTCGTAGATGGCATCCATCACCAGCTCGACCTTGCTCGGCCAGCGGCGGTAGAGCGAGGCCTTGCTCGCACGCGCGCGCTCGGCCACGCGCTCCATGCTCAGGCCCGCGTAACCCGAGATCTCGATCTCGGCAACAGTCGCCTCAAGGATTGCCTTGTCCAACGCATGACCACGCCGCCGGGGGCCCGCACGGTGATCCTCGCGTGGTGCTGCCGTGGCAACGTCGGGCACGGTGTCGGAGCGTGACATGACGGCTCCTAAGTGGCGGTGACCCGGCCGGTGTCACCGTCGACGGTTACCCGCTGGCCGTCGACCAGCACGGTGGTCCCGTTGGCGGTGCCCATCACCGCCGGCATCCCGTACTCGCGGGCGACAATCGCCGCGTGCGAGCCGATCCCGCCAGAGTCGACGACCACAGCGGCCGCCCGCTGGAACAGCGATGTCCAGGTTGGGTTGGTGTACGGGCAGACGAGGACGTCGCCGCCGCGCAGGGCACCGAACTCCGCCGGCTCTCGAATCACCCGTACCGGCCCGGTGGCTCGGCCACCGCTCGCGGGAACGCCGGTCAGCAGAGCATCAGTCGCGGACCCCGCCGGATCCACCAGGCTGGCAGTGGCGAGCATTGGCACGCCGGCCAGCTCGGCCCGTCGATCCGCACGATCCCGGGCGGTCGTGCGGATCCGACCGGCCTCAGCAGCGGAGAGGCGATCAGGTCCAGGCAGGGCTTCGAGCTCCTCCAGGCGCAGGTGAAAAACGTCCTGTGCCTCGGGCAGGACTCCAGCCTCGGCCAGTCGACGCCCGGCCTCGAGCAGCATGTGGCGCAGGATCGGGATCGCTCGGGTCGCGTGGAAGTGGGTGTCCTCTCGAAACGCCATCCCCTGCCGGGCGGCCTCGATCGCCCGGAGTACCGCCGCGCGCCTTCGAGGTGAACGCAACAGGCGGTGCTCGAGTAACCGGCGCTCGGCCCCTGTCGACGGGCTGACTGCTGTTGCCTGCGGTCGCTCCTCGACGAGAATCTTGATCATGCCCAGCACCGGCGTTGGGTCATCGACCCAGGTCGGCGCGCTGATCACCAGCGGGCTCACTGTCTCGCGGTTGCCGTAGCGGTCCAGGAACTGGCGCAGCGCCTGGCGGAAGCCGGTGAACCCGGCGTCACGGCCGAGCCGAGTCAGCAGGGTGGGCGGGTCGAGTTCACCGAACGCTGCGCGAACCTCGGGGTCGGCCCGCACCTGGGTGGCGAGCTCCTCCAGGGCGTGGTTGGCGTCCCCGGTCTTGGTCCGGGCGCCCGCGGTAAGCAGCCCGAATTGGTGGGACGCCCCGAGCGGCGTCAGCCATGCCCGGAGACGCAGCAGGTCCCAGCCCGTCCGCGGCAGGTAGTCCACGCGCAGATCGGTGATGACATCGACCACGGCGAGCGTGTGGCGGCAGGACTGCAGTAGTTCCGCCCAGCCGAGGCCCGGTGGATCGAGTGCTGCCAGCGCGCGCATGTCTTCTTCGAACCGTCTGAACCTCGTGTCGTCGGTCCAGCGAGCCGGGCGGAAGCGGCGGATGCGACCTGGCAGACGAGCGAGGGCTGCTGGTGTCGCCCGGGAGGGGCGGGGGGCGGGAGGCACGAACTGCTCGACGATGCCTTCGCGCTCCGGTATCACGTCGTCGATATCGACGCGGACTCCAGCGATCTCGGACAGCATCCGCTCCACCATTCGTCCCATGCCGGGCCGGACCCAGCCGCTCATGTCGAGCGGGTACGGCCGCACCGACATGTAGTCCATCAGCTGGAGCCCGGCCTTGCGCTGCAGGCGGCTCAGTTTGAGCGGTGGTGGCGGCACTGCGGTCATCGGACGCGCCTGGACCAGCCAGATCCGGCCGCCGGCGTACGCCCATTCGATGTCCTGCGGTCGACCGAAGTGGGCGGTGACTGAGCGGCCCAGCAGGGCCAGCTCGGTCAGAACCGTATCGGGCAGGGTCGCAGGCCCAGGCCTCGCTTCGCTGGAGTGTGTGCCGCCACTGCCGTCGGCTGAGCTACGGATGACCACCTCGCGCTTGCCCGGCGTACGTTCCCGAACCTCACCCCGGGCGTCCACGACGTAATGATCGGGCGTCACCAGGCCCGAAACCACGGCTTCGCCCAAACCGGGGTTCGCGTCGATCACGATCTGGTCCCGCTCGCCGGTGACCGGGTTGGCGGTGAACATGACGCCGGCGAACTCTGCATCCACCATCCGCTGGACCACCACCGCCATCCGCAGGTTGCCGGACTCGATCTGTCGGCGCGCCGATAGCTCATGGCCCGCTCGGTCCACAGCGATCCCCAGCACCGCCGCACCGCGTCGAGCACTGCGGCGTCGCCGACCACATTCAGGTACGTGTCCTGCTGACCCGCGAACGCCGCCCCGGCCTGATCCTCAGCGGTCGCACTCGAGCGGACCGCCACCGGCCCACCGCCGAGATCGGCGTAGGCCGCGACAATGGGCGTGGACAGCTCCTCGGGGATCGTACTTCTCGAACGCCGCGCGGATCGTGGCGCCGTCATCGCCGGCGGCGAGCCCGGCGGCGATCACAGGAGCGAGTCCCGCCTCTTCCACGCCATCGCGTATGCCGCGGTCGAGACGATGAAGCCGTCGGGGACTGGGAACCCGCTTCCATCAGCTCGCCGAGATTGGCTCCCTTTCCGCCGGCAATTCCAGGTCGTCACGCCTTACGGCGCTGATTCGGGTGACGAGCCGCTGCTCGCTGCGGGCAATCGTGTCAACCATGTGTCGTTTCCTTCTGGTGTGCGCCTGGCTCGGGCGTGCCGGTGGTCTGGGCCGGCGGCTGATCGGCGTACGCCGTGTCGCGTAACGGACGCGCTGGCAGTAGGAGTGCCAGCAAAATGCAACGCCGAGGAGCGGTGCTACGTAACCGAACACCGGCGGGACCGCGGCTCCGTAGGCCGCGGCAACGGCGGCCTGCAAATCAGCGGGCAGCGCATCCAGGCGGTCCGCCGACAGCCCGCCCACGCCGCCGGGAAGTCGGTCCACAACGGCTCGCGGCAGCCGCTCGATGAACCGCATCGTGATCATGGCGCCGACGACGGCCACACCTGCAGACGCACCGATCTGGCGCAGGAACGTGACTGTCGAGGTGGCGGTACCGAGGTCGGCGTGCGGTGCCCCGTTCTGCGCGACGAGCATCATCACCTGCATGGTCATGCCGATTCCGAAGCCGAGCAGGAGCAGGTATGCGAGCAGCACTGGAGTGGGAGTCGCCGGATCTACGGTGGCGAGCAGCGCGAGCCCCATGGTCGCCAATGCGGTCCCCATGATCGGAAAAATTCGGTAGCGCCCGGTGCGGCTGATCGAGCGTCCGGAGATGATCAAGGTGATGATCACGCCCGTCAT
>CAWEGC010000018.1:0-69656 GCA_963808495.1 uncultured Actinomycetota bacterium | reverse complement strand
TCATGTGCAGATGGATGGCGTATTCAGGAGACCCGATCCTCGCCGAGGACCTGCTGTTCCGCCCGGTCCACTCGATCATCGACCAGAGCCTGCACTCCCGCCTGGGCGCCACGACGACCAACGGCGACGGGTTCGGGATCGGCTGGTACGGCGAGGGCGCCGAACCCGCGGTCTTCAAGAGTATCGACCCGGCCTGGAACGACATGAACCTGCGGGAGATCGCCGGCCGGATCCGCACACCGTTGCTGTTCGCCCACATCCGGGCGTCGACGGGGACGCCGGTGCAGCGATCCAACTGCCATCCGTTCCGGCACGGGCAATGGTTGTGGATGCACAACGGCGCCATCCGCGGATTCCACGAGATCAAGCGTGACCTGCTGATGGCGGTCGATCCGTCCTTGTATCCCGACATCGAAGGCTCGACGGATTCCGAGACGCTGTTCTTCCTGGCCCTCACCTTCGGCCTGACCGACGATCCCTTCACCGCGGTCGCCCGCGCCGTCGGGCTGGTGGAGAAGGTCGGCCGCGAGCACGGTGTCGAATACCCGATGCAGATGACCGTGGCCACCACCGATGGCGAATCCGTCTGGGCCTTCCGCTACTCCAGCGAAGGACAGAGTCGGTCGCTGTTCTTCTCCACCGATGTCGTGGCGCTACGTCAGCTGCATCCCGACGTCGAGATGCTGCGCGATCTGGGCGAGGAAACCCGGCTGGTGGTCTCCGAACCTCTCGGTGATCTCCCGGGAGCGTGGAACGAAGTGCCCGAGTCCTCGGCCGGGGTGGTCCGTCCTGGCCAGGATGAGATCCGGCCATTCCAGCCCGTCGGACCCTGAGGTGTCATACGCGCGGCCGGCCGTGCCGGCCGCGAGTCGTGACTGGTTCCGATCAGATGATCGGTAGGGTGGCGATGCGGGCCGCCGCTACGGCCACGGCTCCGGTTGCCGCTATCAGCAGGAGTATTCGGGCGAAGCGGGATAGGAACGAGGATTGACTCCGGCGAAGAACAGGGCTACGGCGAGCAGGATCGTCGTGCCGACGTAGGCCTCCGCGACGTCGTCCGCTTCTTGACTCTCCCGGGCCGCCTGTTCGGCCGCTGCTACCGTCTCGTTGTAGTCGGCGAACTGTCCCGCGAGATACTCCTTGTCCTCGAACACTCCGACGTTTGGTTCGCCTGCCTTCGCTGCTGCCTCCCAACGGTCGAGGAACGGTAGGAAGTCCGGGCGTACGACTGACCGGCGATAGAACTGCAGGAGCTTCGGCGTTTCCCTCCTGGGTGGCTTCGGCATACTTGGCGACCACCACGCTGTCGTAGGTGATCCGTTGGGTCGCCAGACCGAAGAGCCGCGAACCCTCGATGCGTTGCTCGGCAGCGACCCGGGTCAGGTCACCGCTCTGCCCGTTCCATCGGGTGGCTTGAAAGCCGCACCAGGCGGTGCCGATCGTCGTGATGCCCAGGAGGACGACAGCGACGAGCTCGCAGGAAACGGTCGACCAGCGGCACGGTTCTGTCGCTCACGGTTGTGCGTTCGGGGCGGGCTCCGGCGGGGACTCCGCGGGACAGGCTCAGCCCGATCGGTGGTCGAGATGCCGACCACTCCAGGGCCTGGGGGACGCGCCGCGACCTGCAAGGTCTGCGTGCGCTGGATCAGCTCACCCCATAGGTCAGTCTCGCGGTAGCGCCAGGCGTCCTCGTTCGACAGTGTCAGGTTCTGCTGGAGGTCTGCGTCGTTGGCCGCACGGGCCAGGCGTGTCGGCGCTTCGGCTTGCTCGCGCTCGAGCTCATGCCGCGCACGGAGTGTGGCCTGGATGACGTCTCCGGTCCTACCGAACTCTGCGGCACCCAGCAGGAAGGCGCTGAGCTCGATCCCACTTGCGTCGAGGGCCTCCGCCACGGCCGCGCCCACGGATTTCTGACAGACCTCGAGCGAGGCACCGAACATGTCGTCGATACCGATGGCGGGATCGCGAAGGGCGGCGCTGATCGCAGCGCTGCTCGCGTCCCGGACGATGCCGAAGACACCGGCGGGACCAAACCGTTCATGAACATGGCGCAGCTCATCCGGCACCAGCCGGAACCTCACCGTGTAGGGAACCGTTGCCCTGGTCCGATCACCCAGGGTTACCTCCAGGGGCGGCCCAGATCTCTCCAGCGCATCGCCGTCAGCGGCTGGCGGACCGCCCGCGCGATAGGTCAACTCGACTGACGGATAGATCTCAACCATCTTCCGACGCAAAGCCGGCACGAAGTGTGGTCCCGGAAGCAGCGCGGTATCGGTGGCTCGCCCCTTCACCATCAGCAACCCCAGGCTGCCGGACGGAACCCTGACCAGCGATGCTGTTATGACCAGCCACACCAGCACACCGATCATCGGGATCGCCACCACCAGGACGATGATCCAGGCTATCGTGCTCACTTTCGCCTACTTTCGCGCCTGAGGCGCAATGTCGACAACTCTGATAGGGAGCCGCTTGGCAGCTTCCGGGATGCAGCACTAGCCGTTCCGACACTACCGGGCGACCTGTTCCCCGGGTGGCTGTCTGGCTGAACCGCCGATCCCGAACCGGCATGCCTGACAGCAGGATGTCACGCCGCCTGTGGCTGGGCATCACCCCATGTATGTGATGTCACCCTGTCGACTCCGACTCTGTCGAGGTCGGGGCCTGTCGACCCAGAGCCATGACGCAGCAGCCTTGGTGGGGTCCGCGATCTCAGCGGTATGGATGATCAGGTCTTCGGTGTCCTCCGGCTGCGCAAGCATCGCAAGGGACCGCGGTCCTGGCCTGCGCCGTCCACACGTTCTGGATGATGCGACGGATTCGCTCTCCAGGTTGCGATCAGACGCGGGCGGTCAGCCCGATCCCGATCATCGCAGCAATCTTGATGTTGCTGTCGCCCAAGGCGAAGTCGACGAGTATCGCCTTCCTGGTCGGCTGGATCGTCGGCATCGTGGTGGCCATCCTGGTGTTCACCCTGCTGTCGTCGGTTCTTCCGCAGGGCGACGCCGGCGCCCCGTCGCCGGACCGCAGGTGCGATCAAGATCGTCTTGGGTGGGCTGCTCTTGGTGGTAGCCGCGCGACAGTGGCGTGGTCGGCCGGCTGAGGGTGAGCAGGCGGCCCTGCCGAAGTGGATGTCCGCCATCGACTCCATGACCCCGGTCAAGGGGTTGGGACTTGGCTTTCTGCTGGCTTCGGTGAACCCCAAGAACCTGCTCTTGGCCGCCTCGGCCGGACTGATCGTCGGATCTGCGCAGCTGACCTTGGGCGAGATCTCGGTCGTGGTGATCGTCTTCACAGTGCTCGCCGGCTCCACGGTGCTCATTCCAGTCATCGCCTATCTGATCGCCTCGGCGCGTATGCAGGAGCCGTTGGAAAGACTGCGGAGATGGCTGATGGCCAACAATGCGACGATCATGGCGGTGTTGTTGCTGGTGATCGGCGTCTCGGTGATTGGTAAGGGACTTGAGAGTTTCTAGGGCGGCAACTGTTCCGTCGCGCGTGCGGCCTCGCGGGTTGGATCGCTTCCGTGGCAGCAGCGGGATAGGCGGCGCCCACCCTCGGACGTACGTCCCAGTCGTAGATGGCCGAGGTACCGAGCACGACGTCCTGTAGGGATCGGTTCTGCCGGCCGAGGGCAACCCACGCGAGGCCCAACGGGAACGCAACGTTGAAGGCCGCCCGCAGCAACGCCGTAACGAAGCTAGGGTCCCCGCCTCGACGGTCCACGACCCGCAGACCCATGACGTGACATCCGTACGTACGACCGCCTCTGTGCCACCACACTCCCAGGTACAGCGTCATGACCACGGGGCCCACGATAAGGTCAAGCCACAGCGGAGGCACCGGCATCTCGAACCCACCGGGCGGCACGACGAAGACCACGACAACGAAACCCAGGTAGGCCACGATGAGCGCGATAACAACGACTCCGATGTCGATGCCGGCTGCCGACGCCCGGGTGACCAGGCCGGCCCTCCGGCCTTGGAACACCCGCGCCTCCTGGGGAATGGGGTCGACCCGAGCGGTCATGGCTGGCGCTCAGAATCAGAGATCGAGCCAGTCTCAGCCTGCGGTTGCATCGGGGCACCCGTAGTCCGCTTCCCGCGCCGTCTGAGCAGCCGGTCCACCAGTCGGGAGACAGCCTCGTCTGCGTCGATGCTCTGCATCCGAGCATCCCTCACAACCTGCGACGCCATCGATCCGGTCGAGTCGCGAATGATCTCGGGCAGGTCGATCTCGTTGATCACCTCTTCGGCAAGGCCGACGACATTGAGCCGGTCGACGATGGCGTTCAGGTCCACCCCGGCAACAATGGCGTCGATATCGATCCGGGCGACGATCCGGTCGAGGTCGATCCGGTCCGCGATGGCATCGAGGTCGATGCGTTGGGCGATGGCGTCGATGTCGACCCGCCGCATGATGGCATCGAGGTCGATGCGCTGCACGACGGCGTCGATGTCCACCTGACGCACGACCGTGTCGATGTCCACCCGGTCGATGATCTCAGTGATGTCGACCTTTGCGACGAGGCCGTCCAGGTCAACCCGTTCGAGGATGACGACATTGAGGTCGAGCGTGTCGAGAACCTCTCGTACCACCACGGGAACGATGACGGCAACCACCCGTTCGAGGTCGCCACCCGTTGAGGTCATCGCCTCCCGGCCGCGTTCGGCGAGCGCATCGACTGCACGAGTAAGGTGCAGCCTCTCAGTGACCACCGGCGAACCAAGCACGGCCCTTCCCAGCGGCGCCGCCGCGCGAGCGACCCCGCGAGTGACTGAGCGCCCGCCGCACCCGCCGCAACTGCTGCTAGTCCGATCGCGGCGTCAATCGGGCTCGAGCGGCTTCCGATCTGGCGCCCCCATATCGCCAGGATCCCCCTGAAACCCCGATCGCTCCTAGCATTTCGACGAAACTTCCCCGGATGCACGGACGGCCGACTCCGGCGGACTGACAACCCTGGCTACAGCCCGGCGCGCCCGACGTCGCCAATGTCCGCCACCCGGTCCACCGACAGAGCATGGTCGTGACGATCACCTTCAGGCGAGTGCCTTCGCCCTTAGTCGTTCGTACTCGTCCTGGGTGATGGTGCCGTCGTTGAGCAGGGCCTTGGCTGAGGCGATCTGGTCGGTGGAGCTGGGCCTGGCCGCCACGTATTGGATGTATCGATCCGTCTCGGCTCGAGCCTTCTGGGCCGCGCTGGCGTGACGCTCGGCCATCCCGCGCCCCCGCACGATCAGATAGACCAGCGCGACGATGATGGGTGCCACGATCAGTCCGATGATCCACACCGCCTTCGAAAACCCGCCGAGTTCAGGGTCTCGGAACAGGTCAGCCGCGATGTGGAACAGCACCACCAGGTACGCCACGAAGAGGTAGCTCCAGATCAGGAGCCCCAAGAAGTCCCAGAAGTTCATCTGCGTGCCCTTTCACATCCTAGGGATGCCTTCCTCGTCTGATCCAACCCGGACAGCGAGCCCGCTCGCCTCATTCAGGTTGTGTGAATCGGAGTCGCGCCGAGTTCACCGTCCCCAACGACCCATCACACAGTCGGCATGGGCGCCATCACTGAGCGAACAAGGGCACCATCGGACACTCGAATAGTCCCGGAGTCGCTTCTTCGCGCGCCTCTTCCGCCGGGCTGCCCTCCGCCAGATGCGATCATGGTGCCTTCGCGGGGTTCGGTTGCCGACCGAGGAGCTCGACGGCCTCGCGGTTGGTGCGGTAGCTCTGCGTCCCGGCGAGCA
Source organism: uncultured Actinomycetota bacterium (assembly GCA_963808495.1). Classification (GTDB taxonomy): domain Bacteria; phylum Actinomycetota; class Actinomycetes; order Propionibacteriales; family Propionibacteriaceae; genus Microlunatus. Next base: position 63,912 of record CAWEGC010000018.1, on the reverse strand, counting down.
GCCCGAAGTGCGCCAACCGGTCGGCGATCTCGGGACGGACCCGGCTGTAGCCGAGACCGATCTGCTGGCGCTCGAGCCACCCCCGGAGGCTCTCGAGGTTCTCCGCGCCAGTCACGTCGATATCGGTGACCGCCTCCAGGTCGAGCAAAGATGTTGCACATCCGTGCCGGCCCCAGCACGGCGGACCTGGTGAAGTCGCCGAGCCGCGTGGAGTTTGCGAAGAACACTGGGGCAGCGAAGCGCAGCACGATCAGACCCGGCGCGGTCACAACGTGCTCGTCACCGACTGCGGTCAGCGTGCCATCCTCGATCCCCGCCAGGCTGAGCACCGAGACGGGCGGGTTAGCATGCCGGGACAGCCCATCGAGCGGACGCGTCACCAACAAAGCCTTTCAGCGCGTCGACATCGCGGCCGGCGAGGCGGTGGACCAGTCGGGACGTGGTCCACCGCCGGGTCCCTCACTCCTCGGAGAAGACCTCGCGCAGCTTGGCTTCCTGGTCGGACGAGAGGTTGCTGGCGATCAGCTCACCCTTGAACTCGGCCATGCCGTCCTTGACCCGGTCGACCACGGCGTCGGAGCTGAGGAGGAACAGGGCTGACGTTCCCGGGGTCACCCGCTGTTTCACGCCATTGATGAAGTTGTCGTCGATCCCGACGTCGGACATCGATCCGGTGAGGGCGCCCATGGCGGCGCCCACGGCGGCGCCGAGCAACGGCACGAAGAACAACAGACCGAACAGCATTCCCCAGAACGCCCCGCCCAGCGCCCCGGCGCCGGTCAGGTTGTTCAGCTGCCGAGTCTTGGGTTTCTTCGCTCCAGCCTCCCAGGACACGATGGCCGCATCCTGGATGGTGACGAGTTTCTGCGCCTGCAGCTGTTGCAGCTGTTGGACAGCCCGGTCGGCATCGCCGGTGCCGGGAAAGGCCCATGCGGTCAAGGTCGCCATCGGTTTTGGTACCTCTTTCTGTTGTCGACTCCGTCCCCTTCTGGGCCGGGTCAGATAGTGGAAAACTAGCCCTGGTTGAGGATCTGGCCGTCTCTGCGGCGAGCTCCTCGGGAGTGGGGATGCCTTTGCCGCTCCAGAGCGGCGAGCCGCTCCAGCTGGCTGGCCACATCGAAGGTCGGGTGAGCACTGTACTGCGGGGCCGGGCTGGGCCATTGACGGCGCGCGCATGACGAACACTGCCGATGTCTCCGATGTCACTGACCCGACGACCACGGCTGGGCCATGGGGACGGCGTCTGAGCCCTGAAAGACGGTGGCCCAGTCGTTCTTGATACTGACTACGGTCCATCCGCCAGACTCGGCTCGGCTCAGTGCCTGCTCGGCCCCTGCGGTGTAGGCGAACTCCCGCTCTGCGTCGTCATGCAGGACAAGGAGCCGCAGGTCGGTCGTTCCGGGTGGTGGGTGAACTCCAACATCGCGGTGTCGCCGTTGGAGTTTCCCGCGGCGAGCATCGGGCGCCGGCCGACCCGGTTCCAGACCCGTACGGGCTTTTCCGGGCCGTCGTCGAGGTAGTCGAGTTCGGGCTGGTGGGTGATCGTGCCCCCGTGGTCGTTGCTGGTGTAGGAGAAGGTGCTGCTGCTGCCGATGACGCGCTCGCGGGGGATGCGGTACATCTCTTCGCTGATGGGCCGCATGAAGTCACGTCCGCCGCCGGAGGCGATGTAGGTGACGAAGCCGTTGGCGGTCAGGTAGCCGAGGAGCTCGACCATAGGTGTGTACGCGCACTCCAGGTAGCTGCGACCGAGGCTGGGATGCTGTGCGCTACGCAAGAAGCGATCCGCGGACTCCTCGAAATCCTCGACGCTGATCCCGGCGTAAGCGGCCAGGATGCCTCGCGCCAGCAGCCTCACGTTGGTGTCGTCGCCGGCGTAGTGCTCATCCATCAGGGCGCCGAACCAGCCGCGGTCGCGCTCGGCCACGGCTCTCCAGGGCTGCTCCGCCGCGAGCTCGGGCTGCGCTCCCACCATCTCGGCGAACCGGCGAAGGATGAAGTCCAGCTGGATCGGCATCGGCTTCTCGCACCACAAGGTGCCGTCGTTGTCGAACACCGCAACCCGATCCTCCGGTGGAACCGCCGGCGATCCGCGTTCGCCACAGGTGTGGGCTACGAAGTCGATGATCGCCTGCTTGGCCGTACCGTCACGCCAACTCGACAGATCCTCGGTCATGTATCGCCTCCCTCCTGCTTCGTACGCTGCAATCAGTCCAAAACGGGAGCGATGACTACATCAGCTACCTACGCAGCGTCCGTGTGTCAGGCGAGTGCCTTCACTTTGAGTCGTTCGTACTCCCCCTGGTTGATGGTGCCGTCGTCGAGCAGAGCCTTGGCGGAGGCGATCTGGTCAGCGGAGTTCGGCGCGCTGGCCACCGACTGGATGTACTGCTCGGTCTCGGCCTGAGCCTGCCGGGCCACTCCGGCCTGGCGCTCGGCCATTCCTCGGCCCCGAGCGATCAGGTAGATCAGGGCGCCGAGGAAGGGCGCCAGGATCAGCACGATCATCCACAGCGCCTTGGCGAACCCGCCGAGGTCACGGTCTCGGAACACGTCGGCGATGATGTGGAACAGCAGGATCAGGTACGCCACGATCACGTAGCTCCAGATTAGCAGCCAAAAAAAATCCCAGAAAGTCATCTGCCTTGCCCTTTCACAATCCTAGGAGACCGAGCGGGACGGATCGGGCTTCGCCCGCCGCACTGAGGAGACGTGACTCGCAGGTGCATGCTTGTCGCGCCTCCTCGTCTGATCCAACCCTGGACTGCGAGGCCGTCGCATCACTCAGATCGCGTGATTCAGGCAGACACGCCCCGGTCTAAGGTGAACGGTGGGTGCGCGTGTTGTACTCAGCGTTAACTCCACCCCGCCCCACCCGACCGGTGAGGTGCGCCCACAACCTCGTCCGCGGATGCCCTCGGATCGAGAGACAAGGAGGTACGTCATGGCCAATCTGACGGCGTGGAAGTTCGACAGCCCGGACGGCGCCTCACAGGCGGTGCGATTGCTCAAGGAGCTGCAGGACGAGGGCCTGATCGTGCTCGACAGCGCTGCCATCGTCGAGTGGCCGCAGGGCAACAAGAAGCCCAAGACGCGCCAGGTCGATGACATGACCGGGAAGGAAGCGGTGAGCGGCGCGTTCTGGGGCTTCCTGTTCGGCATCCTGTTCTTCGTTCCGCTCATCGGCGCGGCAATCGGCGCCGGGATCGGCGCCCTTCACGGTTCGCTCGGCCACGTCGGGATCGACGAGAAGTTCATCGACGAGGTCAAAGGCGCGGTCACCGAGGGCACGTCGGCCGTGTTCCTGATGTCCTCGAGCGGCGTCGCGGACCGGATCTCGCAGCGCTTCATCGGCATGAAGCCCCATTTGATCGCCACGGACCTCGACCCGGACCAAGTGGCCAAGCTGCGCGAAGCCTTCGGCGAGGAGTGAGACCCTGCGTCTCTGCACCGGGGACGTCTTCATCGCCGTGACGATGTCCGGCGCCTTCGCTCTCGAGGGCGAAGGCGGTAGACCGCGCGCCGCGCTCACTACGTCCCCGTCTCGTACGATGACCCGATGAGCAAGCGTGGCATGGTGCTCGTCGGAGGTGGATCGCTCATTCAAGGCAGCGAGGAGTTCTACCCGGAGGAGCAGCCGATCTGCGAGGTTGCCGTCGGCGACCTCTGGATAGATATCCACCCGGTGACCAACGCCGAGTTCCGGCGGTTCGTCAAGGACACGGGTCACGTGACGGTCGCGGAGCAACCCCCTGACCCGGCGGACTTCCCCGAGGCCGACCCGAAAGATCTCGTTCCGGGCTCGCTGGTGTTCACGCCGACGGCTGGGCCAGTTCCGCTCGACGATTGGCAGCGATGGTGGCGTTGGCAGCCCGGGGCCGACTGGCGTCACCCGGACGGACCAGGCAGCTCACTCAACGGCCGGGACCGGCATCCGGTGGTGCACGTCGCTCACGATGACGCAATTGCCTACGCGGCCTGGGCCGTTAAGCGTCTGCCCACTGAAGCTGAGTGGGAGTACGCCGCCCGGGGCGGGCTGGTCGGCGCCCGCTACCCATGGGGTGACGACTTCATGCCGCGCGGCCGGGTGATGGCCAATACGTGGCACGGCGATTTCCCATGGCGCAACGACCTCCCGAAGAAGAATGGGATGACAACGCCCGTCGGCAGCTACCCGGCCAACGGCTACGGACTTTTCGACGTCTCCGGCAATGTGTGGGAGTGGACCGCGTCGGCATGGACCGCCTCACATGCCCAGATGGACATCGAGGCGCAGGCGGCGCCCTCCTGCTGTGCTCCCGCTAAGCGCACCGAGAGCACCCGGTTCGTCACCAAAGGAGGGTCACACCTGTGCGCGCCCAGCTACTGCCACCGTTACCGGCCGGCCGCTCGGCAAGGCCATACCATCCGCAGCACGACTGGACACCTGGGTTTCCGCTGCGCAGCTGATCCGTGAGCCGGATCAGCACGTTTCATCTCCGCGCGAGTTAGCGGGCCAGCGGGTTAGTTGCGCGCGTCCCAGGGCATTCGCCTTTCCGCGCGCCGGGATGATAGCCGTCATCGCCAGCACCGTGTTGTTGACCGTCTACAGCTTCTTGGTGGGCTGACGCGCCGGGTTCGCCCTCGGGTGAAGCCTGCTGAGCGCTTCCGTCGGTGCGGCGCTGGGAATCTTGATCATCGTGATGAGAGTCTGGCCTGCACTGACGTCGTCCTGCGACCCCAGCCTTGGCCGCCAGCATGGCGATGCGCGGATTGCTCGTCGGCCTGCCCACCCTGACGTAGACGCCCTCCGGTTGACGGGTGGGTTACTGGCGGGCGAACGCCGCGCGGGCTTCTGTGGCCAGGTCGACGAAGGATTCGCCGCTGACGTCGATGACGACGCGCTTGATGGTGCCGCCGAGGAACGGCCAGGGCGATTCGCCTGCGTAGTCGTGGGCGACCGGCTCGGCCCCGGAGCGTCCGACGACCAGGCCGCCGCCGCCGAGTCCGAACTTGCCGGGCTGGGTCCGGATCGTGTCCTCACCGACCTTTTGGTCGCGGATATAGAGGCTGAGCGTGCCCTGGGTGGGCATCGTGTCGCCTTGCCGGTCGAAGGAGGCAGACAAGACGACGTGGCCGCTCGGGATCGTCTCGTTGGACTCGACGATCTGCTCCAGCTCACCGATGAAGTTGTAGACGTATGTGAGCCTGCCATCCTTCACGTAAAGGGCGTGGCCGCCGAACCGCGAGCCTTGGGAGAAGATGACGCCGCCGGCTTCGGGTGTCTCGATGTCCATCTCGGCGGCGATCGTGTAGGAGCGGTTGCGGATGTTGGGAGCAACCGACTCGGGCACCTCCGCCCCGCCGGGGAAGTAGACGTAGCGAGTGCGCGGCTTGGAGAGCTGGGGCCGCTCGGTGGTCAGAATCTCGACGGCGCCGCGCGACTCGAGCGGCAGCGCCTGGTACTTCCCCGCTTCGGCCCACCACAGGGCGATCAGCTCCTGCAGCTTCTCGGGGTGCTGTTCGGCTAGATCGCGACACTCGCTGGGATCTGCCTGGGTGTCGAACAGTTCCCATCTCTGCTGGTGGAAGTCGCCCCAGGAGTCGGGCGCCGCGGGCACCGCGGTGGCGGCCTTCCAGCCCTGATGCCAGATCGCTCGGGTGCCGAGCATCGAGTAGAACTGTGTCTGCTTCTGCGTCGGCTCATCGGCATTGTCGAAGCTGGACTTGAAGCTGACGCCCTCCAGCGGCTTTTGGGTGTAGCCGTTGACGACGTCGGGCAGCTCAACGCCCAGACACTCCAACAGCGTCGGCACGATGTCGACCGCATGGCAGTACTGGCCCGCAGCCCGGCGGCCCCGGCAATGCCGTCAGGCCACGAGACGATCATGGGGTCGGCAGTGCCGCCCTCATAGTTGGAGTAGCGCTTCCACATCTTGAACGGCGTGTTGAACGCCCACGCCCAGCCGTTGGGGTAGTGGTTGAAGGTGCTTGGTCCGCCGAGCTCGTCGAGGTACTTGAGGTTCTCCTCGATCGTGTCAGGGACGCCGTTGAAGAACTTGTTCTCGTTCACCGAGCCGTTCGGGCCACCCTCCCCGGAGGAGCCGTTGTCGGAGACGAGCACGATGATCGTGTTGTCGAGCTGGCCGCTCTCCTCCAGGTAGTCCAGCAGCCGCCCCAGCTCATGATCGGCATGGCTGAGGAACCCGGCGAAGACCTCCGCCATCCGCGCGAACAGCCGCTGTTCGTCGTCGGAGAGTGAGTCCCACGGTCGCACCGTGTCGAGTTCCGACCACGGCTTGCCGTCGTGGCTTGTCGTCTCGGTGTACGGGTTGATCGGCGACAGCTCCGCCCCTTCGGGGATGATCCCCAGCTGCTGCTGCCGCTGGAACACCTGCTCGCGGTAGGCCTCGTAACCCATGTCGAACTTGCCCTGGTACTTGTCCGCCCACTCCTTCGGCGCGTGATGTGGCGCGTGCGCGGCGCCGGGGCAGTAGTAGAGGAAGAACGGCTTGTCCGGCGCGATCGCCTTCGCATCCTGGACGAACTCGATCGCCTTGTCGGTCAAATCGACCGTGAGGTGATAGCCCTCCTCCGGCGACTTGGGCTGCTGAACGGGATGGTTGTCATAGACCAGATCGGGATACCACTGGTTCGTCTCGCCGCCGAGGAACCCGTAATAGCGCTCGAAGCCACGCCCCAGCGGCCACTGCCGCTTCGACGAGGCCAGGTTCATCTCGTCCTCGGCGCACAGGTGCCACTTCCCGACGTGGTAGGTGTTCCAACCCCGGTCGTTCAGCACCTCGGCGATGTTCGCGCACTCGAACGGGATGTGTCCGTTGGCGTTCGGGAACCCTGAGGTGGCCTCGGTGATGCACGCCAAGCCGTTGGTCGTGTGGTTGCGCCCCGTCAGCAGACTGGAGCGGGTCGGTGAACACAACGCGGTCGTGTGGAAGCTGGTGTACGTCAGTCCCCGCTCCGCGATCCGGTTGATGTTCGGCGTCTCGATCAGCCCGCCGTACGGCTCCATCGCTGAGAAGCCGACATCGTCGAGCACGACGTAGACGACGTTTGGAGCCCCTTCCGGCGCGATGGGCTGCGTGTACGGCTCCCAGTCCGGGACCGAATCCTTGATGTCAATGTTGACAACACCCTTGAACGGACGGGCCATGACGAACGCCTCCTCAGGCATCGACTTTCGTTCATCCTCGCCAGGTGCCCGACGGCTCGCATCACCCAGATTGTGAGTGAACCTGGCGGGGGACGTCGTGGCGCGCGCGACAGATGAACGATGGATCTGGTGTGATGCATCCTGGACCGCCGCCAGCTCCGGCGCCACCGCGACGGCCTCGGGCAGGCTCTCTCACCGCAGGTTCGGGCCTCAACGGGTTAGTTGCGCGGTCCACAGGTCCTCGACCGGCCATCTCCTGGCCCACTCGGCTGTGGCGATGTCGTAGTAGTCGGGGGTTTCCGCGTCGTCAGGGGCGTACAACTCGTGGAGGGCTTCGACCACGAACCCATTCTCGCGGAGGATGCGAATCCAGTCGCCATGGCTTGGATGGAACTCGATCCCGCCGCCCGGCCACGTCATTCTGGACATCCCGTTCTGTGGCCGCAGCAGGCGATCCACCGCGTGTCCCCCGTCCTCCGGCACGCACACTGTCACCTGAACGCTGTTGGTCAGGAATACGAGTCGTCCACCGGGCCTGAGAAGTCGTGCCGCCTCCGGGACCCAGCGTTCAGGGTCGCACCAGACGCACGCCCCGTACTCGCTGACGGCCAGATCGAAGGAGCCATCAGGGAGGGGGACGTCTTCGGCGTTGGCCTCGATCAGCGGGAAGGACAGCCTGAAGTGCTCTTGGCAGCGGCGGGCGGTGTCCAGCTGCGCGGCGTGTCAGGTCCACGCCGACCGGCCGTGCACCGAGCCTGGCCAGCCAGGCCGAGATGTACGCGGTACCGCAGCCGAGCTCGATCACGTCCCGGTCAGCGACATCACCCAGCGCGCGCAGCTGCCGCTCCGGGTTGCCGAAGAGCCCCCAGACGAAGTCCTTGCCGGCCCATGCTTCGTGGGCACGGGCATCCGTGAACTCCTCGTTCACCACCGTCCAGAGGGCACGATTGACCGCGAGGTCATCGTGGGGATCAATCATCGGCACGGGTCCGTGGACCGATCGGACGGGGGACCGGCGGTCGCGCGCTGCTCATTGGACGGCGGAGGTGAGCCGCATGACGTTGTCGAGCCATCGTTTGGACAGTGGTCGGGTCTTCCATTCCTCCAGCGTCATCTCGCGGGAGAGCGATCGGTACATGTCCTCGACTTTGCGCATTCGGGTGACGAACTCTGGGCTGCCGGTGCACATCATCGATATCTCGAAGTCGAGGTTGAAGGAACGGATGTCCATGTTGCTGGAGCCGATCACTGCGGTGTGGTCGTCGACGGAGAAGTGTTTGGAGTGGAGCACGAACGGACCTGGGTAGAGGTAGATCCGGACGCCGGCGTCGAGCAGGGGCCGGTAGTAGGAGCATTGGGCGTGGTAGACCATGAACTGGTCGCCTTCTTCGCCGACGAAGAGTTCGACGTCGACGCCGCGTTGCGCGGCGGTGGTGATGGCGTACAGCAGGGATTGTTCGGGGACGAAGTAGGGGCTGGTGATCGATAGTCGGTGTTGCGCACCGTAGATCAAGGTGTTGAACAGGCGCAGGTTGTTCTCGTTGGGGAATCCGGGGCCGCTCGGCACGATCTGGCAGGTGAGGTCGCCGAGACCGTCGGGGAAGATTTCGGGTTGGACCGACTCTCCGATGCGTTCCTGGGTCTCGATGTACCAGTCGGAGGCGAAGACCAAATTGATGGAATGTACGACTGGTCCCTCGACCCGGGTGGTCAGCTCACGCCACTTTCGCCCTGCGGCCTCGTGCTTCTTGTTGTGGTAGCTCGAGTCGACCATGTTCTGTGAACCGACGAACCCCGCGCGGCCGTCGACCACGACAATCTTGCGGTGGTTGCGCAGATCCGGCCGACGCCATTCACCTTTGAGCGGCTGGATGGGCAGCATGGGATGCCACTCGATGCCCGCTTGATCGAACTTGGCGAGCATCCCCTTGTAGTCGGGCACCGTCTTGCGGGTGGAAATGTGGTCGAACAGCACTCGGACCTTCACCCCGCGGGCCGCAACCTCGACCAGTGCCTCGAAGAACGGTGCCGTCGTCGAGTCCCAGCAGAGGATGAAGTACTCGACGTGGACGTAGCGTTCGGCGGTGCGGACCAGGTCGGCTTTGGCCTGGATCGACTCCTCATAGACGTGGAACAGCTCGGCCGAGTTGTTCTGCACGCTGGGCAGCCAGCCGAGCCGCCGGTTGAGGACCATGGCCGAGTCGAGCCAGTCGGGCCGGTCCGGTGAAGCCGGTAGGGCGGGTGTACTGGCCAGACTGCTCTGGATCACCTGCCCGACGGCACGCTGCTCCTCGCGGCGTTTCCGGGGGACGTAGGGGCTGCCGATGAGCAGGTAGACCAGCAGACCGAACACCGGCACCAGCAGGATCAGCAACAGCCAGGCCATGGCCGAGGACGGACTCCGCTTTTCGGGGACCAGTCCGAGAACGATCGCGTTGATCAAGATGACGCAGGCCCAGACCAGCAGCGTGGTGATCATCGGACCACTCCGATGCGAGTCTTTCTAGCCGGCATGAGACCTCGACTTTCTCTCGACCGTGCGCACTCCGCCGCGGTGGCCACTAGGTCACCGTCTGCGAGGGCTGATCGGGCTGGGGTGGTGGGCCGGGAGAAAGTTCTGCATTCTTGTCGGCCGCCGAGTCCGATGTCGGCGGGATCGCCGTGGGTGTATCGGGCGGCTCCGTCTCGGCGGAGCTGGAGAGCAGAGGCGTCAGCCATCCCCGCTCGGGGTCGACGTCGACGAACACTGCTTTGACGAACAAGGTGGCGGGGACCGCGAGAAATGCGCCAACACCACCCAGGATCGTGCTCCAGACGAGCAGGGAGAGAAAGCTGAGGGTGCCGGAAAGCCCGACCGTGGTGCCGACCACGCGGGGCTGGATGACGCTCTGGAGGATGATGTTGAGGACGCAATAGATGATCACGACCGCGAGGGCAGTCTCGGGGCCGTGTTCGAGCAGGGCGACGATGGTCGGCGGGATGAGTCCGATGATGAAGCCGACGTTGGGGATGTAGTTGGTGATGAAGGCCAGCAGTCCCCACAGCCAGGCATAAGGGATGTCAAGGATGGTCAAGGCGATGACGTCGAGGAGGGCGACGCCCGCCCCGAAGATCGTGGAGACGGCGAGGTACCGCCGACTGCCGTGGGCGAACAGCTGGAAGGACTCGGCGAGCCGCCGGCCGGCCGGGTGCACCCGAGCCAGGTTGGTGGTGAAGGTGCCTGCATCGGTCACGGTGAAGAACAGCAGCAGAACGAGGAACGCGATGCTGCTGAGGATCCCGGCCACACCGCCGAGGAGAGCGATGAGGGCATCGACCAGCTTTCCCGGGTCGAGGGCCGCCTTGACGGAGTCGAGCTCACTCTGGCTGACGCCGGCGGTCTGCAGCCGATCACCGACGCTCTGCACGAAGGCCTGGAACTGCGGCGCGTAGTCGTCCAGCAGTCCGGCCAGCTGCAGCCCAGAGATCACCAAGATCAAAACCAGAACGACCACCATCGCATACACCGCGACCAAGCTCAGCACCGTGCCCAGCCAGGCCGGCAGGCCGTGCCGGACAGGGCAGCCGGCGCAGCGGTTGAACGGTGATCGACAGTACGAGCGCGAGGAACACGGGGCCGAAGACGCCAGCGAACGCCTGGATGCCGAGCGCGGCCACCAACACGGCGGCTACGCCGACGGCGATCATCAGACCGCGCGGCAGGACGGGCCGTACCGGCATCGCGTCGGCGTCGGCGTGGCCCCAAAGAATCCATGGTGATCTCAGACTCCTTCGATGGCGTCGATCCGGCCGTCCGTGACGGCTTTGACGAAGGTTTCGTGGTCGCGGCTGTTCTGGTCGGCATACCGTGCGGAGAACTCGGTGATCGCCCGGTCGAAGCCCTTCCCGGTGCCGAGGTACGCCGCGATGGCCACCGGGTCACCGGAGCGGGCGTGCGCGTGGGCGAGCGTCCATCCACACCACCGGGCGTAGATGGTCATCCCGAACGGTGTCATCGCCTCGACCACCGCGGACACCTTCATGTCGCGCAGCTGGCGCCAGTAGTAGAACCGGTCGTCCTGCACCCCCTTGGTCCAGCCGAGGAAGATGTCGGAGGCGGACTGCATCAGCCGTTGCCCCTCCACCACCCGCTGACCCGGAGTGTGGAAACGACTCTTCGGCAGATGGTCCTCGAGGACCGACCGGGTGGCTTCCTTCACCTGCAGGAACAACGGGTCGCCGCTGTCGCGGCCCTCCAACAACACCATGAATGCCCGGGTGCCGACACTGCCCACGCCGACCACCTTGCGGGCCACGTCGACGATGCTGAACTTCTCCAGCAACAGCCGCCGGTCCGCGCTGAGGCTGCTCAGGTAAGCGCGGAACTGATCCTCCACCACGCCTCGGATCTGGTCGGCTGACAGCCCCCAGGCTCCGTCGAGCTCCCGTAGTGGCACCACCACCGGCGGCTGACTGACGATCCGATACCGGCCGTCGACCACCTCGGCGAACCGGGCCAGCGCCTGCAAGCTGTCACGGGTGTGCGCTTTCCGGAGGGCCTTGTTCGCCACCTTGATGGACTTGGCGAGATCGGTGTCCTCGGCTTTGCCGCCCTTGTGTCGCCTGCTTCTTCTTGCCGCCCTTGCCTTTCCCCGGCTTCGACCCGGCGGCAGCCGCAGCCTCCTCCTGCGCGGCCCGCATCTCGTCCTGGATGTCCTGCTCGGACATGCGGGCATACCAGATATCCAGGGTCCGCATGCCCGCGAACTCCGCCATCGCCGACCGGTACGCCTTCACCGACTCGGCCGTCACCGCGCCGGCATCCTCCGGGGAGAAGCCGTTGTTGCGCGCGGCGATCGTGAAGCTGGCCGCCATCCGCTTCAGGTCGTACTCGAACGGTCCCGGCAGCGTTTCGTCGAAGTCGTTCAGGCCGAACATGAGCTGCCGCTCCGGCGAGGCGAAGCCGCCGAAGTTGGACAGATGCGCGTCTCCACACAACTGCACCGTTAAGCCCGGCCGTCGGCGTGCCCGCGAGGTCGGTCGCCATCACCTTCGCCGCACCCCGGTAGAACGTGAACGGCGACACCATCATCCGGCCATGCCGCACGGGCACCAGATCCACCTCGCGGGCAGCGTCCTGCGCGACCAACAAGTCCACCGGATCAGGCCGGTCAGCCGTCGGCGCCCACTCCGCCTGCGACGACACCGGCGTCCGCTTCGCCGCCTGCTCGCCCTTGGCCCGGCGTTCATCAACGCTCACGTACGACTGTTCGGTCTGAGTGGTCATGAATCCTCCATCCGCGTGAGCGTTTGTCCATCTGGACAGTCAGGCCTGCGCCTGTCGAGATCAGTCCGAGTCCTCATTGGCGCGCCATGGCGACCTTCATGTCGGTGTCGGTGTCGACGATGAGATCTCCGGAGAGGTCGATCGTCACCCGTTTGAGGGTGCCGGTGAAGGCGAAGTCGTCCTGGTAGTGCTCGGGTGCGACGCGGCTGCCGCCGTCGTGACCGCAGGTGAGGCCCTCGGTGCTGAAGATGTTCGGCACCGTGTGCGGCATGTCGATGGCGCCGACCAGCTTCCCGTCGATGTAGAGCTGGCCGTTCGCCGGCACGCCCTTACCCGCGGCGAAGTCGGGCTTGCCGGTGGGTTCGAACTCGTAGCGGAGCGAGACGTCGCCAGCGGGCACCTTCATGTCGGAGACGACGGTGAAGAAGTCGCGTCCGAGGAAGTTGTAGACGAAATGCAGCTGGCTGTCCTTGACGAAGAAGGAGTAGCCGCCGACGCGGCCACCGTGGGCGATCAGGACGCCTTCGGCGCCGGCTTCGGGGACCTGCACGTCGGCGGTGATGCTGAAGGCCCGGTTGTAGACCTTGGGCGCCGCGGAGAACGGCACCGGTGAGCCGCCGGGATAGTAGACGAACGTGTCCCGCGGCTCGGCGATGGTCGGGCGCTCGACGTTCATCCGTTCGAGCATCGAGCCGTCGATCGGCATCACGCCGTACTTGCCGGCCTCGGCCCACCACCGACCGACCATCTCGATCACCTTGTCGCGGTGGTCGGCCGCCACGTTGTTGGTCTCCGCGTAGTCGGTGGTGAGGTCGTACAGCTCCCAGTCGTTGGCCTCGATGTCGGCCAGCACCGTCCCGTCGATCGGGCTGCCGTAGTGGCGGCCCTTCTCCGCCGCCTCGGCGAAGCTCGGACCGGGCCAGGGGCAGACGGCGCGCCATCCGTCGTGGTAGATCGCTCGGTGACCGAACATCTCGAAGTACTGGGTGTGGTGACGAGTCGCCGCCTCGCCGTCGTCGAAGGTGTGGGCGAAGCTCACGCCCTCGATCGGTGCCTGCGTGACCCCGCGGATCGTGGCCGGTGGCGTGACGCCGAGGGCGTCCAGCACGGTCGGCACCAGGTCGATGGCGTGGCCGTACTGGGTGCGGATCTCACCTCGTGCGGTGATCTTGGCCGGCCACGACACGATGCACGGGTCGGTGGTGCCGCCGCGGTAGGTCTCCCGCTTCCACCGACGGAACGGCGTGTTCCCCGCGTTGGTCCAGCCCCAGGCGTAGTGGTTGAACACGTTGGGGCCGCCCAGCTCGTCGATTCGCTCGAGGTTCTCCTCGATCGACTCCGGCACGTTGTTGAAGAACATCATCTCGTTGAGCGATCCGACCGGGCCGCCCTCCGAGCTCGCGCCGTTGTCGGAGATGAGGATGAACAAGGTGTTGTCGAGCTCGCCGATCTCCTCCAGGAAGCTGACCACCCGTCCGAACTCGTGATCGGTGTAGCTGACGAACCCGGCGTACACCTCCATCATCCGCGCGTAGACCTTCCGAGCATCCTCCGACAACGACTCCCACTCGGGGACATCCGGGTCGTGGGCCGACAGCTCCGTCCCAGCCGGGATGATGCCCATCTCGAGCTGGCGCTGGTGGACGACCTTGCGGTACTCGTCCCAGCCGCCGTCGAACTTGCCCTTGTACTTGTCGGCCCACTCCTTGGAGACATGGTGCGGCGCGTGGGCGGCGCCGGTGCAGTAGTGCAGGTAGAACGGCTTGTCCGGCGCGTTGACGTGAGCGTCCTGGATGAACTCGATCGCCCGGTCCGCCAGGTCGGCGCTCAGGTGGTAGCCGTCCTCCGGCTGCGCGGGCTGCTCGACCGAGTGGTTGTCGTAGACGAGCTCGGGGTACCACTGGTTGGTGTCGCCGCCGAGGAAGCCGTAGAACCGCTCGAACCCCCGGGCGAGCGGCCAACGGTCGTACGGCCCGGCCCCCGTCTCGTGCTCCGGCGGGGCGAGATGCCACTTGCCGACCATGAACGTGTTGTAGCCGTGCGGCAGCAGCATCTCGCTCAGCATGCCCTTGTCGAACGGCAAGATGGCGTTGTAGCCCGGATAGCCGGTGGACGTCTCCGAGATCGTGGCCAAGCCGAGGGAGTGGTGGTTCCGTCCCGTCAGGATCGCTCCACGCGAGGGCGAGCAGAGTGCGGTCGTGTGCATGTTGGTGTAGCGCAGCCCGTTGTCGGCGAACCGGTCGATGACCGGTGTCTCGACTAACCCCCCGAAGCTCGACAGCTGCCCGAACCCGACATCGTCGAGAACGAACATCACAACGTTGGGCGCTCCTTCGGGCGCCCGGGGCGGTGTCGGCCAGGCGGGGCTCGACTCGTCGGCCGTCCGCCCGATCACACCCGAAAACGGCTCGCCATCCTCATAGGTGACCAAGCTGCTCATGCGTCCACCCCTCTCGGTACGAAGACAACGACGCCGGCGGCGTGGAGACCCGGCACCACCACGATCTTCCGACCCCGGCCTGCAGTTTGTCGTCATGCAGAATGCGTGAAGCGGGGAGCGAACCAGCAAACGAGAGCGCGCCGGTGTCAGCGGAGGTTCCGGGAGGCAGTGTGGGCCATCTCCAAAGGGCCGCGAGCGCCAAGCAGCCGATCGCTGCCACGTGGCAGTGCTCTGTGGTGGTTGCCCCTCGTGTGTGACGTCGCGTGATGTGCCGGTTCACCTGATCTGCGTGATGTAGGCGATGCCTTCGCTGTCGACAATGGACTTGGCGTAGGTCCATGCACGTGCTTCGAGAGGGTGGATCCGCTTTGGACTACAGGGAAGTGCTGCGTCTGCTGGCGATCAACGACGAGCACTTTGCCGAGGAGTGTGTGAGCGGCGTGGGGGTCGAGTCTGTCAAGCTCGATCCGAAGACCCTGGCCCTGGTCCGTATCGGCGCGCTGGTCGCGGTGGGTGGCGCGGTGCCGTCCTACGGAGCGGAGGTGGACGCCGCGGTGAGTGCGGGTGCGACGGCCGCCGAGATCGTCGAGGTGCTGCTCGGCATCGTTTCCGTCGTCGGACTCCCTAGCGTTGTCACAGCCGCGCCGAGTCTGGCGATGGCGCTTGGGTACGACATCGACGATGCCCTGGAACAGTCGTCCGGCGTGTGACCCGGGCTACGCGCCGAGCAGGCCGACCGTCGTCGCTCGCTGCACTGCGTCGCTGCGCGAGGAGACGCCCAGTTTTCGATAGATCGAGCCGACTTCGGAGCTGACGGTGTTACGAGACACGAACAGCCGCTCCCCGATCTGCTTGAACGTGAGGTGGGTCTGCAGGTAGGGGAGTAGCCGAAGCTCCGCTGGGGCTGAGGGGTGGCCCGCCGGCCACTGTTACCTGTGCGCTCGAGGTGAGGACCCCGCGAAATTCTGATACCTGGTCGACCAAGGCTCCCAGAGCCGGCCGGTGGGCCAAGATGTCGTCGATCTCCCGCAGCAGGTGACGTGCGGTCGCCTGGTCGGCGATGGCAGCGTACGTCTTGGCCAGTTGCAGACGTACGCGCACGGCGACCCACGGTAGGACGAACGTGCATGAGGGTCGGGCTCGCATCGCCCGCGCGAGCTGGCGGTCCGCCTCTTCCCGGTCACCTCGGTGCACCGCGAGCCGGGCCGCGGCCGCAAAGGTGAGCACGCTCAGGACGTAGTCGTTCAGCCGGAACTCATCGACGGTCGGAAGGGCAATCTGCAGGTGTTCCGCCGCCTCCGCCCATCGCCCACCATCCATCGCCATCACGCGCGAGCTCGGCCTCGCTGAGGATGCCGATGTTGACATTGCCCAGTCTCGCCGCCACAGCACACGTCTCCAAGAAGAGTGCGGCCGCCCGTTCGCTGTCGCCGAGGAGAAGCTGCGCCTCGGCGGACAAGCAGAGCGCCGTGGCCCGCCATGGGCTCCACGGCGGCTCCTCCGCAACCGCGAGGCTCGCGTCGGTCGCCATCTGCTCGGCACCGGCCGCACACATGGCAGCCCGCAACATGGCCCGCGCCGACTCGAACGACGCGGTGCCGTCCACCGGCATCGAGTCGAACGCGGCGGTGTCGAGCAACGCCGCCCACCGCTGCGCCTCGGCGGTCTGGCCGGTCAACACCGCGATCCATCCGGCCAGCACCGCGAGTGGCGGATACTCCTCGACAGCCGCAGTCGCCGAGGGTGGAGAGCCACCGTTGCACGGTTGACATCTGGCCGGACTGGTAGGTCGGCAAGGCCAGCTCGGTCACCAGCTGGACGCACCGGTCTCGCTCCGTGGTGGCCAACAGGTGTTCGAGGGCCAACGCCGGGGATCCGTTGGACTCATACCAGTCAGCAGCGCGCAGGTGCAGCTTGGCGATGACATCGGGCTCGACCTGCTGGAGCTCAGCGAGCAGGAACTCCCGGAACAGCGCGTGATAGCGATACCACCCTCGCCGACGGTCCAGCGGCACCAGGAACAAGCTCGTCGCCTCCAGCTGCCGAAGCCGGGCTTGCGCACCTGACTCTCCGAGAATCGCGTCGCACAGCGGAGCACGACAGTTGGTCGAGGACCGCCGTGCGCCGCAGGAACCGCTGGACATCTTCGGGCAGCTGCATCAGCGACTCCCGGTACAGGTAGTCGGCCACGTACCGATCATCGCCGGAGATCGTCAACACCTCGCCGTGGCTGTCGCCGGCGATCACCGCGGCGAGGTACAGGCCGACGGGCCATCCCTCGGTCCGGGCGGTCACCGCCGCAGCCAGCTCAGGCGTGAGGTCCACGTGTGCCTGGGAGAAGATCTGCTCCGCCCCGCTCGCGTCGAGGGCCAGGTCGCTGGCCATGAACTCCACCGCGTCGCCCGAGGCCCGCAACCGCGGCAGGTGGGGCTGCTCGGAACGACTCGCCGCGACCAGCTGAGACCCGTGCGGTATCCCCGAGATCACCACGCTCAGCACATCGTGACAGGCCGGGGACTGGAGCTCGTGCAGGTCGTCCAGCATCAGCACGAACGGAACCGGGCTCGTCCGCAACGCTGACGCCAGACGCGGCGCGGCCCGGCCCAATGTCGACACCCCAACACCGCGCACGTCGGCGATCAGATCGGTGTGGCCCGAGATCCGACCGTACGCAGCCGCCAACACCGACAGCAAGCGCCGCGGGATCGTCGTCGAAGCGGTCCAGCGACACCCACCCGACGCGTCGATCCTCTGCCTCGGCCCACTCGGCCAGCAAGGTCGACTTGCCGTAGCCCGCCGGCGCGGTGACACCGACCACGCGACACTCGCTCGTACGGGCCGTCTCGATGAGCTCCGCGCGGCTCACCGAACCCGGGCGAAGGTCCGGCACCGAAAGCTTCGCGTCGAGCAGCACCGCTTCCAGCTCGAGGATGCTTGGCGACGCCCTGCCCCCATCCTCGGTCATGGTCAAATCCTAGTTTAGGCGTCGACAGCTTGAGTACGGATGTGGGCCGCGCTCAAGGGTGAACCTGCCTCGTCGCGGGGTCAGGGGGTTTGGCAGCAGTCCGGGCGTGCGTGTTTCACACGATCTGAGTGATGCGACGGTTCCGCGGTCGAGGTTGGATCAGACGAGGAAGCGCGAGAAGCATGTACCGGCGACTTACGTCTCCTCAGTGCCGGCGGGCGGATGTTCCGGGTCGGTCCCGGCCGGTTTCCCAAGGATGTGAAAGGGTAGGTAGATGAGTTTTTGGGACTTCTTTTGGCTTCTGATCTGGACCTACATCTTCGTGGCGTATCTGATGCTGCTGTTCCACATCTTCGGGGACGTGTTCCGAGATCGTGAGCTCGGTGGGTTCGCCAAGGCGCTGTGGGTGATCTTTCTGATCGTGGCGCCGTTCCTCAGCGTGCTGATCTACCTGATCGCGCGGGGGCGTGGGATGGCCGAGCGGCAGGCCGGGGCGGCCCGGCAGGCTCAGGCCGAGACGGAGCAGTACATCCAGTCGGTGGCGAGCACGCCGAACTCGGCGGACCAGATCGCCTCGGCCAAGGTCCTGCTCGACGACGGCACCATCTCCCAGGTCGAGTACGACCGCCTGAAGGAGAAAGCACTCGCCTGAACGGACCGCGTCTCGACGCGCCAGCTGAGACATCCATCCAACGATCAACATCAACGAAAGGTACTGAGGTGAGCACCGACCTGGACGAGACAGGCCCAATCGACTACCTGGTGGTCGAGTTCCCTGGAAGCCGTATGACTGGCGAAGGACTTCCATTGCTGGTCGACCTGGTGGACGCCGGCATCATCCGGATCCTGGATCTCGTCTTCGTGGAGCGCAAGCTCGACGGCTCAGTCTCCGCACTGGAGATCGCAGACTTCAACAGCGACGGCGTGCTGGACCTGGCCGTCTTCGAGGGTGCGTCCTCCGGTCTGCTCGGGCAAGACGACGTCGAGGAGGCGGCTTCAGCTATCGAACCAGGGAACTCCGCCGGCATCCTGGTCTACGAGAACGTGTGGGCCGCACCCTTCGCCGCGGCCCTGCGCCGCGGCGGTGCTCAACTCGTGGCGAGCGGCCGTATTCCCGTCCAAGCCATCCTTGCCGCGCTTGACGCGGCTGAGGCTGCCGAGACGGACGCGGCTGACGTTGCCGACATCGACGCGGCTCAAGCCGCCGACAGACCGGCCTGAGCAGTTACCCACCCCACCGATCACGAAAGGCTAATCCCATGCCAGGTCTCATTCGCGGGGTCGCCCGCACCGCAGTTGTCGCGGGAACCGCTGCCGGCGTAGCCGGACGCGTCCACCACCGCCAAGAGGGGCGGTGGGCTCGCCAGGAACAAGAACAACAGGCCGCCTACGCCCAACAGGCCCCACCCCCCGCACCGGAGCCTCAGTACGCCGAGCCTCAGTACGCTGAGCCTCCCGCCGCCCCGAGCACGGACGACAAGCTTGCCCAACTCAAACAGCTGGGCGAGCTCAGGGATGCCGGCGTGCTCACCGATGCCGAGTTCGAAGCGCAGAAGGGCAAGATTCTTTACGCCCCCTGACCCGGCCGCGTAGCGGTGGGCGCGTCCGTGCCTCCAGTCGTCGTCGCGCGTGCCGGAAGTGCACGCAAAACCCGACACCGGTGCGGTCGCGTCGGTTTGTCGGTGCAACACGTACGATCCGGGCATGGTTGAGCGACTCGATGGCATGCCCGACGGCACGGTCGGTTTCCGGATCGACGGCGACGTGGAGCGTGAGGACTACACGGAGATCCTCGTGCCCGCGCTCAAGGCGGCGGTTGACAGCGGCAGCGGGCTGCGGGCCCTCTATCTGATTGAGGACCTGGACGACATCGAGGGCGGCGCGCTGTGGGAGGACACCAAGCTCGGCTTTGATCTGGCGATCGAGCACCACAGCGATTGGAGGCGGTCCGCGATCGTGACCGACATCGACTGGATGGCGCGTGCATCGAAGCTGTTCCTGTGGCTCTTCCCCGGGGAGGCGCGCCTCTTCCGTGTGGCCGATCTCGAGCAGGCGAAGGCGTGGGTCGCCGGCCTGGACCCTATAGCTTGACCGATTGGCCGTGCCGGAGGATATGGACGCGGGTGCTCGGCGCGATGCGAGCGACCCGGTCGGCGAAGGCCACGGCTGGCAGATCGATCAGATCAGGCCGTTGCGGAAGGCCAATGGGCCACCAGGTTCCCCAGTGCACGGGGACAGCATTGATTGGATGCGTGCTGCTGATCGCTTGAGCCGCTTGCCGGGCATCGAGATGGCCCCGGCCAAGAGTAGGCCCCCATCCTCCGACGGGCATGAGGGCGAGGTCGACGTGCGCCACCTCGTCGAGCGCAAGGTGCGGACCCGTGTCCCCCGGATACCAGCATCGGTGGTGTCCATCGACCAGATAGCCGAGAGCGGGTCCGCGATGAGGGCTTCCAGCGTGTCGGCGGCCATCGTGGTCGGCGGCGAGGACGGATATCCGAAGATCGCCAAACTGTGCGAGGTCGCCGGGCTCTACCTCGTAGAGCGTCACGCCCCGTGCGGTGACTGGCTTGAACAGCCGCCGCGAGCCTGCCGGGACGATGAGAACCGCGGACGCTGGGATCAGTCGCAGCGACGGCAGGTGGGCGTGGTCGGCGTGAAGGTGGGAGATCAGCACGAAGTCTGCATGTGCAGCGTGCGAGGCCGGCACCGGACCGCGCACCCGACGGAGATGGCCAAGGCGAGCGGTCAGAACCGGGTCGAACAGTACGGTGATGTCACCGTCCTGCCAGGAGCTGGTGCTGTGCCCCCACCATGTCAGCGTGGCCGTCACGGCACCGGCAGCATGGAACTGCTTGGGCCATACGCCATCGGGATGTTGGGCTGAACCACAGGTCGGATGCTGCCAGAGATCGGATGCCAGGATCTGGTCGGGTCAGGAGCAGGAGGTATGCCGACCGCTCAGCATAGATTCGCAGAGTGACGACGATCCTTCGACCCAGCGTCCGTCGGGTGCGTGATCGAAGATGCAGGGGCGCGTGTGTCGGGGAGCGGCAAGAACAGGGGACACGTGGCTAGGGTGCCAGATCAGCCCGGCGAGCTACCCGGGACGGGTCTGCGCCTGGGTGATGTGGCGCGGTTGCTCGTGGTGTGGATGGTGTCGTCCGCGGCGTTGGCGATCGCGGACGTCCTGTTCGAGGACATGATCGCGGAGGCGTGGTGGGCGTACCTGGCTGCGACCGCGGTTGCCGGTGGGCTGGGTCTGGCGTTCCGGCCGGGACTCGCACACACGGCCACGCGTATTGGCTGGTTCGCCGTCCTTCTTGCCGGCCTGGTTGGGCAGGCCGTCCTGGTCTATGTCGCGATCTGGCTCGCGCCGGGAATCACCGCTTCCTTCTGGTCGGCGTTCTGGGCGTCGTGGATCGTTGCCGGCGTAGGCACTGCTACCGCCTGGCTGACGAGTGCCGGCACCGACGACTCGTTCACCGCGTCACTGGTCCGGCGCACGGTGGCGCGTGAACCCGTTGCCGATCCGGAGGTCGATGGAGTCGTCTTCGTCCAGTTGGACGGTGTCGCCTTTCCAGTCCTTCGGTGGGCGATCCAGGCGGGCGGGGTTCCGACGATTCGGCGCTGGGTCACCTCGGGCGACTACGTGCTCCGGGAGTGGACGGCACAGTTGCCATGCACGACGCCTGCCAGCCAGCTGGGGATCCTGCACGGCACAATCGCCGGGGTTCCGGCCTTCCGCTGGTACGACCGTGAGCTCGGGCGGGTGCTGATCGCGAACCGGCCCGCCGATGCGTCGGTCATCGAGCAGCGAGCAGCTACCGGGAGGGGGTTGCTGGCTGACGATGGGCTGGCGTTAGGGAACCTCTTCACCGGCGACGCGCCTCGAGCGATTCTCACCATGAGCCGGCTCGGCGCCAGTCGAGGCTCGCCTGCCGCCCGGCACACCTTCGCCTGGTTCCTGACCACTCCCGAAGGCTTCACCAGGAGCGTCGTGCGGACAGTTGCGGAGGTGGTGAAGGAGCGGTGGCAGGCGGCCCGACAGAAGCGTCTCAACGTTCTGCCGCGGGTCCATCGCGGATGGACATTCGCCGGTCTTCGGGCCGCGACGAATGTGTTGCAGCGCGATCTCAACACCGCGGTGATCGCGGAGGAGATGCGCAAGGGGACCAAGAGCATCTATGCCGACTACGTCGACTACGACGAGATCGCCCATCACGCCGGCATGTTCCGAGCCGAGTCGCTAGCCGCGCTCGACGGCTTGGACCGGGTCCTGGCAACGCTCGAGCGGCTGGCCCTTCACGCGGCCCGGCGGTATCACATCGTGGTGCTCTCTGATCACGGCCAGTCCCAGGGACAGACCTTCCGCGACCGCTTCGGCGCCGACCTCGGCGACCTCTGCACCCAACTGATGCATCAGGACGTCGACCTTCTGGCGGCTCCCGTGGAGACGTGGGGTCGGGTGGAGAGCCTGGCTGGAGATCTCTCGGGCAGCGGACTCACCGGTCGGGCCGCTGGTCGTGCCGCCGCTGCCAGCAGGCGACACGTCAGTCAGGACGCCGAGACCGAAGCCGACGTCTCGGTGCTGGGCTCGGGAAATCTTGGCCTGCTCTACGTGCATTCGGCCACCCGGCTCACGCTGGAGGACCTGCAGCAGCGCTGGCCGAACCTCATCCCCGGCCTGTGCGCACACGAGGGCATCGGCTTCATCGCCGGTCTGGACTCCGCAGGTCTGCCATGGGCCATCGGTGCAGGCGGCAGCCACCGTCTCGACACCGGCGAGGTAGCCGGTGAGGATCCCCTACGACTGTTCGGAGACCATGCTGCCCGGGTGCTGCGGCGTGCGGTGATGATGCCAGAGGCCCCGGACCTCTATCTCAACAGCCGCGTCGACGACGTCACTCTCGACGTCGCCGCCTTCGAGCCACTCGTCGGCGCCCACGGAGGGCTGGGCGGCTGGCAAGACCGGGCGATACTGCTCGTTCCGCGGGTTCTCGCTCAGGTGCTACCCGACGAACACATCGAAGGGGCCGATCGCGTTCACTCCGTGCTGGTGGAGATGCTGCGGGCGGTCGGACAACGCAGGTCGGTACCCAAACCGCCCGCCGTGCCCCGTCTCCAAGATCCCGACGTCAACATGAGTTCCTAGACGCGATGAGTACGGCAAGGGGAGCGACCCCCGGGCGGTGCTGGTTGTGGCATTCAGGTGGACTCCGACGGAGTGCTCGAAGACATGGCTTCGCCGGGGAGAATCTGTGGCAGAATCCCTGACGGCCGACCCGCCGGCCGATCACAGATTGAAGCTCCGACGACCTGGCCAATCATGTCGTCGGGCGGGCCGAGACAGTCAGGAGAACTGGATGGCAATCGACACGTTCATGGTCTTAGTCGGCGTGTACGCGGATGTGGAGACCGCGGAGGCCGACTACGAGCTGATCAAGGACTTGCACACCGAGGCTGGTCTTATCGACGCCTACGACGCGGCGGTGATCCACCGACGCGACGACAACAAGGTGAAGATCGTCCGCAAGCACGAGACGCCGACCCGTGTCGGTGGTGTGCTTGGTGGCGGCGTTGGACTGGCCACTGGCCTGGTCGTGGCACTGTTTCCCTTCGCGGCGATCGGAGGCGGGCTTCTCGCGGCTACCACAGCGGGTGGGTCAGTGTTGGGTGCGGTGGCGGGGCACGCCGCTGGCGGGATGAGCCGCGCCGACCTCAAGGACCTCGGGGAGTACCTGGACACCGGTCAGGCAGGGCTTATCGTGGTCGGCGTGTCGGACATGGGCGCCAAGATCGAGCGGGAGATGCGCCGCGCCGAGAAGGTTCAGAAGAAGCAGCTGAAGGCAGACGTCGAGGAGATCGAGCAGGACGCCAAGGCCGGCGCCACCTCGACAGGCGAGTAGCCGTCGTTGGGGAGCTCGCTGCCATGTCCGAGGGCGCCCCGGAAGCCGCACGGAGCGGTCGCCTGGTGCCCATCCTCAGCTGGGTCCGCTCCTACGACCGGAGTTGGTTGCGCGGCGATGTGATCGCTGGCGTGACGGTCGCGGCTTTGATCGTGCCGAAGAACCTCGGGTACGCCGGTATCGCCGGAGTTCCACTTCAGAACGGCCTGTACGCAGCCGCGGCAGGCGCCATTCTGTACGCGATCTTTGGGACCAGCCGGCAGCTTTCCGTCGGGCCCAGTTCAGGGCTCGCGGCGGTGGCTGCCGGTGCGGTCTTGGCGGCGGGTCTGACCAGCCAGCAGGATGTGGCGTCATTTGTCGCCGGGATCACGCTGGCGTCGGGGGTGCTGTTCCTCCTGCTCGCGATACTGAAGATGGGGTGGATCGCCCAGTTCCTGTCGCGGGCGGTGGTGACCGGCTTTCTGTTCGGGGCGGCGATCGACGTGGTGATCGGTGAGCTTCCGAAGCTGACCGGCACCGATGTGAGCGGATCCAACTCGTTTCAAGAGCTGTGGTCGTGGCTGGGGACCCTGGGTCAGATCCACCAGGCGACGGCATGGGTCGGCGCTGTAGCACTGGTCGTCGTCTTCGGTCTGCGGCGGATCGTCCCTGGCGTTCCGGGCGCCCTGGTGCTCGTCGTCGGTGGGCTGCTGGCATCGTGGCTGCTGGACCTCGGCGAGCGAGGCGTGGCGCTGGTCGGTGCCGTACCGCGAGGACTGCCCTCGCTCGAAATCCCCGACCTCAAACTGATGTGGGATCACGCAGGCACCGCGGCGGTGGCGGCGGTGGCACTGGTGCTGATCGGTTTCTCACAGACCGCCGGTGATGCGCGAGCGTTCGCGGCCAAGCACCGCTATCAGATCGATATCGACCAGGAGTCGCTGGCCCAAGGGATGGCCAACACCGGAGCCGGCTTGTTCCAGGGCATGCCGGTCTCGACGAGCCTTTCGGCCAGCTCGCTGAACGACCATTCCGGGGCGCGGACGGGCTTGGCCTCCTTGATCTCCGGCGTCACGGTGCTCCTGACCCTGCTCTTCTTGGCGCCGCTCTTCTCTGACCTGCCGAAGCCGGTGCTGGCAGCCTTGATCATCGAGGCGGTCGTGATGGGGATGATGAACCTACCCGAGATGCGTCGGCTGGCTCGCGTGCAGCGCTTCGACTTCTGGATCGCGATCGCAGCGATCCTCGGCACGCTGGTGTTCGGGGTTCTCGCCGGGGTGGTGATCGGGATCGGCCTGTCGCTGCTTTGGCTGATCTCGGTAGCCACCCACCCCGAGATGCCGATCCTCGGGCGCGAGCCCGGCACCCAAGTGTTCCGCGATCTGGGCGAGCATCCCGACGACGAGCAGGTTCCGGAGGTGGTGGTGCTTCGACTCGACGGGGGCCTGTTCTTTGCCACCTCCGACGCATTGGAGGACCGCGTTCGAGAGTTGATCCACTCGACCCCGGACATCACCGGAATTGTGCTGGATTGTGAGGGGATCGACTACATCGACTCCCAGGGTTCGGCGAAACTTGGCGAGATCGTCAGTCTCACCAGACAGTCAGATATCACGCTGCGACTAGCCCGCGTCAAACCCGCCGTGAGCACCACACTGGGCAAGGACGGCATTCTTGACCTGATCGGAACCGACAGGATCCACGGGAACGTTCACCGAGCCGTCAGCGCACAACTCGACGCCCCACGTCCACCCACGGATAGCGCATCGCGGGAGTAGCTGCGCGGTCGGACAACGTGCTGGGTGATCGCCCCACCACGAGATGTCAGCTGTCCGCAGACGGGGAAGCGGTGCGGAGGACGGGGTCGGTGCCGGCGCCGTGGTCGAGCTGGTGGTTGAGGTTGATGGCGGCGTTGATCAGGGAGAGGTGGGTGAAGGCCTGGGGGAAGTTTCCGAGCTGCTCTCCGGTGAGTCCGATCTCCTCGGCGTACAGGCCGAGGTGGTTGGCGTAGGTGAACATCTTCTCCAAGGTCAGCCGCGCCTGTTCGAGACGGCCCGAACGGGCCAGGGCGTCCACATACCAGAACGTGCAGATCGAGAACGTCCCCTCCTCGCCGCGCAGGCCGTCGGGGGAGGCGCTCGGGTTGTAGCGGTAGACGAGGCTGTCGGACACCAGCTCAGCGTCCATGGCGTCCAGGGTGGACAGCCACATCGGGTCGTTCGGGGTTACGAAGCCGGTCAGCGGCATCATCAGGAGCGAGGCGTCCAGCACGTCGGTCTGGTCGTGCTGGGTGAAGGCGCGGCGTTGCGGGTTCCAGCCGTGGTCCATGATCTGGTAGTAGATCCGGTCGCGTTCGCTGATCCAGCGGGCCAGGTCGGCGGGCCGGCCATGCTCGCGGGCCATCCGGACCATGCGATCCAGGGCGACCCAGCACATGAGACGGCCATAGGTGAAGTTCTGGCGGCCACCGCGGGTCTCCCAGACGCCCTCGTCGGGCTGGTCCCAGTGCTCGCACAGCCAGTCGGCGAGTTGAGAGAGTTTCGTCCAGCCGGAGTGGCCGACCCGAATCCCATGCTGGTCAGCCAGCCAGATCGAGTCCAGCATCTCCCCGTAGATGTCGAGCTGGAGCTGGTCGGCGGCGCCATTGCCGATCCGGACCGGCTTGGAGCTGGCGTAGCCCTCAAAGTCGTCGAGGGTCTGCTCGTCCAGGTCGGAGGAGCCGTCGACTCGGTACATGATCCGCAAGGGTCCCGACCCGGCGCCCGCCTGTTCGTCCACGCGGTCTCTCAGCCAGCCCATGAACGCAGCAGCCTCCTCGGTGAACCCCAGCCCGAGCAGCGCATGGATCGAGAAGGAGGCGTCCCGGATCCAGGTGAAGCGGTAGTCCCAGTTGCGTTCCCCCCCGACCTGCTCCGGCAGGCCAGCGGTGGGTGCGGCCACCAGCGCGCCGGTGGGGGCGTAGGTCATCAGCTTGAGCGTGATCGCCGAGCGGGCAACCATCTCGCGCCAGCGGCCACGGTAGGTCGAACGGGCCAACCAACCGCGCCAATATCGTGCGGTGTCGGTGAACATGGCGAGCAGTTCCTCGCCCGACCAGCGCCTCGGGGGATCCTGGGCGGCCGACTCCAGCACCACCCCATCCACCTGCCCTGCCTGTAGGGCTATGGTCGCCCGCACGTCACCGCCGTGGCGTTCCAAGCCGGCCGGCCCGTGCAGGGTGAGCTGAAGTTCTGGGGTGCGAAAGACCGCGCCGTGTTCAGTCATCTCCAGGTCGTGGGTCTGTCGGCCGTAGTCGAATCGTGGCGCGCAGTCCACCACAAAACGCATCTCACCGCGTACGCAGCGCACGGCCCGAACCAGACGATGCCGGTCGGTTGCGCGCTGCGGATCCTCGACCGGCATGAAGTCGATCACCTCCCCGACACCGCCGGGGGTCATGAACCGGGTGATCAGGATGGCCGTATCGGGGAAGTAGAGCTGCCTGGTGACATGATCGCCGCCCTCCGGGGCGATCCGGAAGTACCCGCCGCGCTCGCGGTCAAGCAGCGACGCGAACACGCTGGGGGAGTCGAACCGGGGGCAACAGAACCAGTCGACACTACCGTCGGTGGTCACCAGCGCGGCGGTCTGCAGGTCACCGATGAGCCCATGCTCGGCGATCGGGGGATAGTGGTCCATCAGCGGTCCCTCCTGCAACTCCGACATGCCCGGTGCGGCCCGGGACCAATGTTGAACAAGTTATACCGAGGCAAGGGCTTGAGCCGCATCACCCGAAACGGGTGAAGCACTCCACGCGGTCGGGGCGAGCCGACGCCGGGAGGCTGACGCCTGATTCATTCCTCCCGACCGTAGGGTTTCCGCCGACTGTGCACCGGGCTCCGTCTGGACAGGCCCCGTTCAACGGGTGCAGGGTGGCTGCTGGGCCAGGCAGACGTCGACGACCTCGAAAGTGACGCCCGATGGCCAGCAGCAGACAGGGCCTGGTCGAGGCATGGTCCCCTCGTCCTGAATCGTTTGGCGCAACGTGTGATCTGAGGAGAACAAATGTCAGCACCGCAAGCGCAGCAGCCGGCACCGGGTGGTCGAGTCACCGTCGCAGCCGGCCGGCTGTGGGCCGGAGGCGCTGGCGACGGCGTGCGTCGCAGCCCTCGTGGCGGCCGTCGGCGTGCTCTTCTTCAGTTACGTGTTTGACGTCGAACTGGTCGGCACCGCCCTGCTCCTGCCCATCACCGACTCGTTGGCGCTGAACTATGCCGTGACGGCATTCCTGCTTGGGTTGGCGGCAACCGGTCTGGCCCACCTGTTGACCCTGACCACTCCCCGTCCCCGTGTCTTCTTTGCCTGGATAGTCGGACTGGTCACGGTGGCCGCGATGGTCCGTGCCATTCGCCTTCGAGGGCGACCTGGTCGGGAAGGTCGGCACCTCCGTGATCAATCTCGTGATCGGTATCTCGATCGCCAGCCTGCTGCGCTCAGTACTTGCCCGCACCGTGCTCGATACCGCACGGTCGTGGCAGAGGCGCTGAACGCCCTGGAGCCGTGGAAGGATCACCCGGTCCCGCGACGGACGACGGTGCGGGTATCTGAGCCAGCGACACGCGCAGAAGCTGTCACGTGCATAGGGGGATGCAGAGAGAGGCTACAGTCTCAGTCGTCGCGTTGGGGCGACGTAGCTGGCATCCACAGTAGGGGGAGAGACCGTGGACTTCTGGGACTTCCTTTGGCTCCTGGTCTGGAGCTTCTTGTTCGTGGCCTTCCTCATGCTGCTTTTCCAGATCTTCGGCGACCTGTTCCGAGACCCTGACCTTGGTGGATGGGCAAAGGCAGCCTGGGTGATCGGGCTCATTGTGTTCCCGTTCCTGCTCATTCTTATCTACCTGATCGCCCGCGGTAGGGGAATGGCGGAGCGGCAGGCGATCGCCATGCGCGCGGCGCGCCAGCAGACGGACGAATATATTCAGTCGGTCGCCGGGAGTAGTGCGCCTGCCGAGCAGATCGCCTCGGCCAAGGCGCTGTTGGACGCCGGAACCATTACCCAGGGCGAGTTCGATCGGTTGAAGGCAAAAGCGCTCTCCTGAAACCGTAAGGAACCAGCTCGTTCGCAGCAGGCACCTCAGCTGCGCCTTGCTCGTGGCCTGGAATCAGTTCCTTTGGAAGGAGAGCCGGAGCGCCGGCTCAGTTCTGGCCGAGGCTGGCGTGGGCCAGGATGACGATCTCCAGGGCGTGTCGTCAGCAAACGTCGACGGTCGAACCTCGATCGCGTTGGTTCCATAGATGGTGCGGTTCCAAAGTTGGACTCCGGTTGGACGTTTCGGTTTCAGGCGGCGTCCGCCGCCATCCCGACCTCGTCGCTCAACGTCCGCATGATCGAGGGCTATAGCCTTCGATCATGCGGACGTTGCGGAGGTGTCAGGACGGGTCGGGCTTAAGGGTATGCGGGGGCCCTTGCCTGCGCGCGAGCCGATGCCAAGGCCCAGATGATGAGGAGATCGACTGCGATCAGGAGGATGGCCCAGAAGGGCGAGTAGGGCAACCAGGTGAAGTTGATCAAGGCGGATATCGCGGCAACGACGATCCCAGCGATCAGGGCCCACCCCTGACCGAGGAGCAAGCAGATGCCGATCGCCACGAAGGCCAGTCCGATCAAGAGGTGGATCCAACCCCAGGCCGTCAAGTCGAAGGTGTAGATGTAGTTCGGCGCCACCACGAAGTACTCGTCGCTTCACGATGGCCGCCAGCGCCTCAATGGCTTGGAACCCACCGCCGACGATCAACAGCACACCTGCGAAGAAACTAATGCCCTGAGCCCACGAGGGCGACATCTGATGGTCAGTTGTCACGATTACTTCGATCCTTTCACAACACGGAATTCTGTGGACATGTTTGTTGAGCGGCTTGCCGGACCGGAACCGACGACCCGGCCCAACCCGTGAACATGTCGGTCAAGGCTGCGCGTGCGAGTCCGCCTCTGAGCGGACCGCGCTGATCATGGCCCCGGGCGCCAGCACGGGCTCGGCGCTTCCGTCTACACGATCGTGATCAGGACCTCCGGCCGCGGGCGCGGCGGTCAGGACTGATCCTCGACGAAGACCTCGCGCAGCTTGGCCTCCTGGTCAGCTGTCAGGTTGCTGGCGATCAGCTCGGGTCGGCGTGTCCTTGAAGGCGTCGCGGACGCGATCTTGGACGGCATCGGACGTCAGCAGGAACAGCGCCGATGTTCCCGGCGTTACCTGCTGCTTGACCTGGTTGATGAACTTGTCGTCGATGCCGACATCGGCCATCGAACCGGCGAGAGCACCGGTTGCGGCGCCGATCGCCGCGCCGAGCAGCGGGATGAGGAAGAGGAGGCCGAACAGCATCCCCCAGAAGGCGCCGCCGAGCGCTCCCGCTCCAGCCAGGTTGTTCAGCTGCCGCGTCTTGGGCTTCTTCTTTCCGACCTCCCACGTGACGATGGCCGCATCCTGGACGTTGATGAGCTGCTGCTGCTGGAGGTCCTTGAGCGTTTCGATCGCCTTGTCGGCGCCGCCGACATCGTCGAACGCCCACACAGTCATCGTGGCCATGCTGTTCCCTTCACTCGAGTGCCGTCCCACTTGTCTCCAGCCACGAGCGACCGCTGGACCAGGGACGGGTGCTGGGAGGCGGCGCGGTACGACTGGTAGGTCGACGATGGCGTACCTGGGGGTGATCCGGCACCACCCCGTACCGGGTGGTCTTCTCGTCTGCTCCGCTGTGGCGACCTCACCGGGTCAATGCCACGTTCTCGGCAGCCGTCCAGCGGTACTCGGCGGCCCCAGCTCCAGGCTGCTGCAGCGATACGGGATCGCCGGAGAGTCGACACCCGCTGAGTCTCGCCTGACGGGAGGCCGCTGTCCTTGACGGGGCAGGCGTCCGGGATCACCCCACCTGGGGTGGTGCTGGCCCACCCGACAATTCGGGACCATGGCGGGATGACGCGAGGACAAGCCCCGCAAAGATGAGGCCTCCGCGAGGAGTGGACCCGGGGAGCATCGACACATCGCTGGTCGAGTGCCTCGTCGTTGTCGTGCCCGAGATGACCTCGCTCAGGAGCGTCGCGGCCGCGCTTGCCGAGCTGGTCGAGACAGCAGCCATCAGGATTCTCGACCTCGTCGTCGTGACCAGGCGTCGCAGTGATCATGAGGTACACGTTCTCGAGCCGGAAGCCTCCGAGTCGTTGCCAGACATGTTGGTCACTCCGTGAGCTCGGTGGGCTGCTGAGCGAGAACGACATCGCCCTGGCTGCCACCAGCCTCCTGCCGGGCGCAGTCGGCCTCGTCATGCTGATCGAGGACCGGTGGGCCAGCCCACTCTCCTCGGCGGCGAAGCGCGCCGGAGGGCTGGTGCTGGGAGGCCAACGCATCCCTCGGGCCCGGATCGAGGCCGCACTGGTCGATCGACCCGTCGAGCCAGGCACCTCCTCCACGGCCCCACAGGATCGTGACGGTCCAGTCGCCAGATGACGTCTCGCCGACCCCCGTCGGATGCCTTGACGCTCGAGGCCGATGCCAGCGAACGCCGGTCTCTGCCCTTCGCACCAAGCTCGAGAACCACCCGATCTGCACGCTCGTCGACATCCTGACCGCCGGGGGAGTCGGAAGAGGAGTACCTGAGCCGTGCGCCGCCGATCCCGTGGCGCTCGCGATCAAACGAGCTGACCTGGCTGACAAGCACTTCCACGGCGATGCGCAGGTGGACCAGGAGACTGCACAGCGGCTCGGCCAGGAGGCACAGGAGCGCCTTGAGCTGCTCGATCTCCTAGCGCGAGCTCGGGGAGGGGCCGATTCTGCGCTTGGTCTTAGTCAAGACGTTCCACCCGGCCGAGGGTGATGCGCACTCGCCCGGGGAACCGGAGGATGGCACATGGAACACAGCCGAGCGATCGATGGGTGAGCGGAGGCACGAGTGGACTTCTGGGACTTCTTCTGGTTGTTGGTGTGGAGCTTCTTCTTCGTGATGTATCTGATGGTTCTGTTCCAGATCATCAGGGATCTGTTCCGAGACAGTGACCTGAGTGGCTGGTTGAAGGCGCTGTGGATCATCGCTCTGATATTCGCGCCGTTCCTGAGCGCGATCATCTACCTGATTGCTCGGGGCCGAGGCATGGCCGAGCGCCAGGCCCGCGACATGGCGGACGCTCGCGCCGCGACCGACGAGTACATCCAGTCGGTCTCCGGCCGAAGTGGACCGGCCGACCAGATTGCTTCTGCGAAGCAGCTCCTGGACTCGGGGGTCATCACCCAGGCCGAGTTCGACCGCCTGAAAGAGAAGGCCTTGGCCTGAACACGAGCTCTTCACCCTCGGGAAGGGAGTGCCGCGGCAATGAGCCGGGCTTCGAGGTCACGTGACCAGCGTCTCGACCTCCTGCGACCGCCGCAGTCAGCAAACAGCGTCGACATGTGGAGCACCGCTCTGACTGTCGACCCTGAGGCGCAGCTTCGGGAGGTGGCCGAGCTGGTGGAGCAGGGACTCGTGTCCGCGACCGAGTTCGACTCTCAGCGACGCAAGATCTCCGACTTCTGACTCCAGCGCCGCGGCCGCGCCATGCCTTGGCTGACGGCCGCCGCCTCGGCCCTTGAGCTGCAGCCGAGCTTCCGATAGATCACCTTCAGGTGGAACTTGAGCGTGTTCATCGATATGAACAGCTCGTCGGCAATTTCGCTCAGAGTGAGCCGGCTGGGCAGCAGTCGGAGAACTTCGCGCTCCCGATCCGTCAGTGTCTCGACCAGGCCAAGAGACTCCAGGCGCGCAGCGCCCGCGGCCGACGCCGCGCGTCGAACCCGATCCAGCCACGCCGAGGGCACCCGCCACGCGGCCAGCTCCATCAGCCTCACGCTCTCCGCCCCTTCGGAGGCGACCGTCTGCACCAAGCCGCAGACCGAGGCCAACTCGGCGGCGGCGGCTGCCTGCGCGACCGACTCGTCATGGCTCTTGAGCGCTCGCGACCGCACGAGGCTCCGAATGACCTCGTGGCGCGCACACCTGGCCGCTGCCTCGTCGCTGCACTGAAGCGCACCGGAACTGTTGCCCAGGGCCAGCTGAATGCGAGCACGACCTATGGGGTTCCAGAACGAATCATCGACCGTGACCGACCAGCGACGCGCTTGGTCGACATCACCAACGGCCAGCGCGACTACGGTACCAACCCGACCGAGCCAGCTTCGGGCGCCAGAACCCCCGAAGTCAGACTCCACCAGCTCGACCGCGCGGGTGAAAGCGGCCTGCGCCCTCTTGATGTCCCCCTCATCAAGGTGCATCTGCGCAAGTTCCAGGTCGGCCAGCAGGCTGGCGTACCCGACCGGCCCGGGGGAGAGCGCGCCCAGAGCGACGAGCTCCGACTGCGCGCGGGGGCGGTCTCCGAGCTCCCGATGCGCGATCGCCTCGGCCGCGGCCAGCTCGAGCCGAAGGATGCTCATGCTGGTCGCCTCGGCCGCCTCACGGACCCCGGCGACAATCCGAAGCGCGTCCACCGGATGCCCGGCGAGCGACTCACCCAGCGCACGGATTCCTTCGAAGGACAAACGGCGCTCGGGATCGCTGCTCACCTCATGTTGCAGTATCCGAATCTCGTCCGATGCTTGCCAGCGCTCGGACAGCGCGATGTCGCTGGCGACCATGTTCCAGCTGAAGCGGCCCAGCGGATCCGCCGGCCAGTCGCCGCCTTGCTTGCTCAACGCTCGGCGCGCGAGGTCACCGCCCCGCGACCAGTCGCCTTGCACCATCGCAGCGATCGACTGGAGCATCGTCAACCGGCCGCGAACCGTCGAGCTGAGGTCAGGGACTTGTCGCGCCCAGGTGCTCGCCCGATCGACCGCCTGGAGGAAGACCTGCCGACTCACCAGCAGATTCGACCAGGCAAACTCCACCGCCGCGTCAAGGTCGCTGCCCGCGATCGTGGCGGGAAGTGCCGCGATCGTACGCGTGATCGTGGCTTCGCGTCCCGAGTCGTAGAGCGCCGTGGCCTTGGCCGCGAGGAGTCGCAGAGCCTCGCGAGGTTCGTCCGCTGTGATCCACTGGTCCAGCGCCAGCGCGATCTCGCCAGCCTCCTCGAACCATCGAGCAGCGCGTACGTGCATCTCGGCCGCGTGACTCGGCGAACGCCGGACGAGCTCAGCGCGGAGCCGTTCTCGCACCAGGATGTGGATCTCGTACCAGTCGCTCGAGCCGAGCCGGGTCACGAACAGCCCCCGGGACTCGGCCTCCGAGAGGAGCGCTCGAGCATCGGATACACCGGACAGGCACATCGCGAGGTCCGGGTTGACCCGCTCCACCACCGCAATGTCGAGGAGCGCGTCGACCAGCTCGGAGCTCTCCGCGGCGAACACCTCTCGCCACACGTAGTCGGAGACGAAGAGGTTCTCCCGGTCCTCTGGTCGCTCATCCTGCCTGGGACGGGTCGACCGAGCGGCGAGCGCGGCGAGCTGGATGCCTGCCGCCCAACCGTCCGCCCGGGCGACCACCTCCTGGATGGTGTCCTCATCGAGTGACGGGGCAAAGATGCGGAGCATCTCGCCGGCTTCGTCGTCGAGGAACCTGAGGTCGGCGTAGCCGAGCTCGCCGAGCTCGCCGCGCGCGCGCATCCGGGCAAGCGGTAGGAACGGCGTACGCCGCGCCAGGAGCACAACATGAAGCCAGAGGGGGAGGTGTTGGAGGAAGACGGCGAGCGATGAGACGGCCTCGGTGTTGTCATCGATGAGGTGGGCGTTGTCTATCACCAACGTCGACCGTGGCCTATCGATGGCCTCAAGATCGTCCAGCAACCCTGCGACAGCCTCGTCGACGGACCCCGGGCGTTGCAGGAGCGTGTGAGCGTGCGGCAGCCCGTCACTGATCAGTGCTTCGAGTGCCGCGAGCACACCGGTCCAGAAGTGGGTGGCGTCGTGGTCGCTTTCGTCGAGCGACAACCACGCCGTGGGCGACGTCGACGCGGCCGCCCAGGTTGCCACCAGCGACGTCTTCCCCGTTCCAGCCGGGGCGACGACAAGGGTGAGCGGCATGGACGTGCAGAGTTCCAACTGATCGATCAGCGCGGCACGACGAAGCAGCTGCCGCGTGCTTGGCGGACGCAGCTTCGATCGAAAGACGTGAGAACCGGAGATCTCACGCCAAGGCCCGCTGCCGGTGCCCGTCACACTGCCCCCTTCTGCTCAAAGGGCAACATCAGCAGCCTAGGCCAATTTCGCCGATGGCGTCGCGTCTGACGAGTTGACCTGCAGATGAACTTATCGTTACAGCGGGGATTCGACAGGCCAGGGTGACTTCTCGATCCCGGGTGGGCTGGCCGTAGTTGGACGATCTTCATGACGCCTCTCCCCGTTGAGGCCTGACGGACCCGGTTCACCACCCTGCTGTGGGTGGTGCGGACCGCCCGACAGCGCACTAACGTCGTGACCTCGCTGGGAGGTGCGTGTGAGGATCTCGCTGGACGCAGGTGAAGTAGTGCGCTTGTTCGACGAGAAGGGCGCCATCTCGGGTCGAGCGTGACGCGGGCGCGCTCTGTTGACTGGAGGAACCGTGGCCGAAACCGCGTCAACGTCAACTGCGGAGCACGCCCGCCTGGCGGACGCCGCAGGGAGGGCCGAGGACGACCTGTTCAACGCGAACCCCTGGTACGAGTGGGGTCCGTACCTGTCCGAGCGCGCGTGGGGAACAGTGCGCGAAGACTACAGCGACAACGGTGACGCCTGGAGCTACTTCCCTCATGATCACGCTCGGTCCCGTGCCTACCGGTGGAATGAGGACGGTATGGCCGGTCTGTCCGACATCCGTCACGAGCTCTGTCTCTCGGTTGCCCTCTGGAACGGAGCCGATCCCATCCTCAAGGAGCGCATGTTCGGGCTCACCGGTCCGCAGGGCAACCACGGCGAGGACGTCAAGGACTACTGGTGGTACCTGGACGGACTGCCGAGCCACGCGTGGCTGCGCTGGCGGTACCACTACCCCCAGGCAGCCATTTCCGTACCAGCGACTTCTCGATGAGAACGCACGGCGTTCCCGCGAGGACCCCGAGTTCGAGCTGCTGGACACCGGTGTCTTCGACCAGGACAAGTACTGGGTTGTGGAGGTCACGTACGCGAAGGCGTCGCCGACCGAAGTGCTCGCCAGGATCACGGTCGAGAACAGGGCCTCACACGAGGCAGACCTGTCGGTGCTTCCCACGGTCTGGTTCCGCAACAACTGGCGGTTCGCCGGCGGCGACGTCCCCGAGCTGCGTCAGGACGGAGACAGCATCCTCGTGGACCACGCCAGGCTCGCGGGCTATCGGCTCCTCGCCGGACCCGCACCGGACGGCACGCAGCCCGAAGCGTTGTTCTGTGACAACGAGACGAACACCGCTCGGCTGTTCGGGGCCGCGCCGATCACCGCCTACCCCAAGGACGGGATCAACGACCACGTCATCAGCGGCACCGGCACGGTGAACCCGGCCCTGCGCGGTACGAAGGCGTCTTGGTGGTACCGGTTGTCGGTGCCCGCCCACGGCAAGGCCGAACTGCGTCTTCGGCTCCACCGCCCTGACCCGGGCCAGGAGCCAGAGCGAGACAGGCCGTTCGGTGCTTCCTTCGACGAGGTCATGGCCGCCCGGGAAAGTGAGGCCGACGAGTTCTACGCAGCGCTGGCCCGCGGCGAGCTCGACCCCGACAGGATGCGCGTGCTACGGCAGTCCTGCGCCGGTCTGATCTGGAGCAAGCAGATCTACCCGTACGCGGTGGGCAGGTGGCTGGACGGCGACCCAGCCCAACCTCCTCCGCCGCCCGGGCATCGCACAGGCCGTAACGCGGGCTGGCGCCACGTGGACTCCTTCGACGTGCTGGCAATGCCGGACCCGTGGGAGTATCCCTGGTTCGCTGCGTGGGACCTCGCCTTCCACACCATCCCGTGGGCACACCTCGATCCGGCCTTCGCCAAGTACCAGCTCCTCGTGCTGCTGCGGGAGTGGTTCCAGCATCCCAACGGGGCGCTGCCCGCTTACGAATGGAACTTCGACGACGTCAACCCACCGGTACACGCCCTCGCGGCGATCAGGGTATTCCTGATCGACGGCGCCACCGATCTCGATTTCCTCGAACGGGTCTTCCAGAAGCTCCTGCTCAACTTCACCTGGTGGCTCAACCGCCAGGATGCCGACGGCAACAACCTCTTCGCCGGTGGGTTCCTCGGCCTCGACAACATCAGTCCGGTGGACCGATCCCACCTGCCAGCCGACGTGCGGCTCGACCAGGCCGACGGAACGGCATGGATGGCCTACTACTCGCTGGCCATGCTGACGTTGGCCGTTGCGCTGGCCGAGCGGGACAGGGTCTACGACGACATGGTGGTCAAGTTCCTCGAGCAGTCGGTGCAGATCATGGAAGCGCTGGAAGCCTCAGGTTGTTACGACCCTGAGGACGGCTTCTTCTACGACCGGCTCACTCACGCGTCCGGTGCCTCGGTCCCCATCAAGGTGCAGACCCTCGTCGGCGTGATCCCCGCCTTGCCCGCCATCTCCGTGCCCGCGCGAACCATCGAGCGGCTCGAGCGGCTGCGGAAGCGGTTCACCCGCAGGATGGAACAGCGGGGTCGCAGCCAGATCATGGACTGGCGCGTCCGCGGCACGGGCGAGAGCCGCCGGCTGCTGCTGTCCATCGTGTCGCCGGACCGACTCGCGCAGGTGTTCGCCCGACTCTTCGATGAGGACGCGTTCCTGTCTCCGTACGGCCTGCGGTCACTGTCGAGGCAGCACACCGAGCCGTACCGCGTGCCCGGCCTACCGACCGCAACCATCGACTACGAGCCCGCCGAGTCCCGGACCGCGATGTACGGGGGAAACTCCAACTGGCGTGGACCCGTCTGGTTCCCCGTGAACTACCTGGTCATCCGGGCCCTGCTCCAGTACGACCGGTTTCTCGGGTCGGACTTCACGATCGACTACCCGGTTGGATCTGGACGAGAGGTCACGCTGCGCGAGGTCGCCGGCGACCTCGCCGACCGGCTGGTCAGCATCTGGCTTCCGGACTCCGACGGCCGTCGCCCCGTCTACGGCGGCGTGGAGCGGATGCAGACCGACCCGGCGTGGAAGGACAATCTCCTGTTCTACGAGTACTTTCACGGGGACAACGGCGCGGGCCTGGGAGCCATGCATCAGACCGGTTGGACGGCGCTCGTGGCCGACCTGCTCCTCGATCCGCCCGGTCGCAGCGACAGGTTCGCCTTCTCAGAGACCGAGCAGAACCGGCGACCGGAGCCGGGTCGCGCATTCGAAGGGGAAGCGGATGCCGGTGACCCTGCCTGAGGCAGCGAACCCGGTCGTCTACGAGATCAACACCTGGGCCTGGCTGGCGGCCGTCGGCGCCCGCGAGGGCGTTCGGGTGGATCTCGGCAACGTCCCCGATCGCTACTGGGACGAGATCGCTGACCGCCAACCGGACGCGGTCTGGCTGATGGGGGTGTGGCAACGAAGCCCGGCCGGCGTTGCGGTCGCGTTGTCGAACGCCGACCTGGTGGCAAGCTTCCGGGCGGCACTGCCTGACTGGCGTCCATCCGACGTCGTCGGGTCTCCCTACTGCATCCAGAACTACGTCGTGGACGACCACCTCGGTGGTCCGAGCGGCCTGGCGACCGCGCGCCAGGCACTCGCTGCGCGCGGGATCGGTCTCATCCTCGACTTCGTGCCCAACCACGTGGCGCCTGATCACCCGTGGACAGCAAGCAGGCCCGAGATCTTCGTCCTCGGCACCGATGAGCAGCTGGACAACGATCCCGCCTCGTTCCTCAGGGTCGCCGGACGTGTCCTGGCGAGGGGTCGGGACCCGTACTTTCCCGCCTGGCCGGATGTCGTCCAGCTCAACGCGTTCGCGCCCGAGCTGCGATCGCTGATGGTAGAGACGTTGATCGGGATCGCCGACCAGTGCGACGGCGTTCGGTGCGACATGGCCATGCTGGTCATGAACGACGTGTTCGCTCGCACCTGGGGTGAGGCGGTCGGCCCCGAACCGGCCGCGGAGTACTGGCCGACCCTGATTGCTGAGGTACGGCAGACGCGGCCGGGCTTTGTCTTCATGGCCGAGGCCTACTGGGACCTGGAGTGGGAGCTGCAACAGCAGGGCTTCGACTACTGCTACGACAAGCGTCTCTACGACCGGCTGGTGCAGGGAGCGGCGGCGGAGGTTCGCTTGCACCTTCAGGCGGACCTCGGCTATCAGCGCGGCCTGGTGCGGTTCGTCGAGAACCACGACGAACCTCGGGCCGCGCTCGCGTTCGGCTCTTCGCGCTGGCAGGCGGCCGCCGTCACCGCTCTCACCCAAACCGGGATGCGGCTGATCCACCACGGTCAGGTCGAAGGATGGACGGTTCACCTTCCGGTGTTCCTCGGCCGGTATCCGGACGAACCGACGAACCCGGCGGTCGAGCGGTTCTACCGGACGCTCCTGCCGGTGCTGGCCGAGCCGAGCTTGCGGCGGGGACGGTGGCAGCTGTGTGAGCTTTCCGGTTGGCCCGGAGACGCCAGATACGACAACCTGGTCGCGTGGTGCTGGCAGGGCGACGTGCGGTGGCTGATCGTGGTCAACCTGAGCGACAGCGTGGCGGCCGGGCTGGTACGAGTCCCGTGGTCCGACCTTCGCGGTCGTCGCTGGACCCTCGTCGACCCGACGCAGCAGGTGAGGTTCGTCCGGGACGGAGACGATCTGGTCAACGGTATGTACGTCGAACTGGCCGCTTGGGGCTGGCATCTCTTCCGCATCGAGCCGCACACCAACGATCCGTCGTCGTCGGCGCAGTAGCAGAATCCTCTACAAGATCGACCTACCTCGATGGAGGCTAGACCGTGACCCAGACCTCCCAGACATCGCAGCAATCGAAAGCGCTTCGACAGGTGCTCGCCCCGTTGGCGCTGGCGCAGTTCATCTGCAGCTTCGCCGGCTCCAACATGAATGTCATGATCAACGACATCAGCGAGGACCTGGACACGACGGTGCAGGGTGTGCAGATCGCGATCACCATCTTCCTGCTCGTCATGGCCGCTCTGATGATCCCCGGTGGCAAGCTGACCGACCGCTATGGCCGCAAGCGCTGCTTCATCGTCGGGCTGGTGGTCTACGGGGTAGGTGCCCTCTTGAGCGCAGCGGCGCCCGGCTTGGGCGTGCTCATCCTGGGCAACTCGATCTTGGAGGGAGTTGGCACCGCGCTGCTGATTCCTCCGGTCTACATCCTGACCACGCTGCTGTTCACCGATCTCACGTCCCGGGCCCGTGCGTTCGGTGTGATCAGCGCGGCGGGAGGGATCGGCGCAGCCGCCGGCCCGCTCATCGGGGGTCTGATCACCTCGGCGATCAGCTGGCGAGCAGCGTTCGTCTTCCAGGCCCTCATCATTGCGGTGATCGTCCTGCTGAGCCGGAAGATCCATGATCCGCTTCCCCCGGAGCCCTCCCGCTCCTTCGACACCAGCGGTGCGATCCTGTCCGCCGTCGGCCTCGTGCTGCTGGTCACGGGGATCCTGGCTGCGGACAACAACCTCTGGCTGATGCTCGTCTTGATGCTGGCCGGCGCGGCCGTCCTGGCGCTGTTCTTCGTGCTGGTGCGCAGGAAGGAGCGAGCCGGCCAGGAACCACTCCTGTCGACGAGCCTGTTCCGCAACCGCACCTCGAACCTGGGCCTGGTCACCCAGAATGCGCAGTGGCTCGTCCTGATGGGCGTGTCCTTCGTGGTCCCGGCGTACCTGCAGGTCGTCCGTGGCAACAACGCCTTCCAGACCGGCGTCATCTTCACTGCCGCCACAGTGGGTCTGCTGCTGTCATCCCTCGCCGCCGAACGGCTCGCGAAACGCCGGCCCCAGCGGACGCTGATCCTGGTCGGCTTCATTACCACGACGGCCGGCATCGCTCTCCTGTTGATCATGGTCAGTCGGTCGACGACGCCGTGGGCGTTCGCTCCGGGGCTGCTGCTGATCGGACTCGGGCTGGGCGCGATGCTGACCCCATCGGTGAACATCGTCCAGTCCAGCTTCCCGGACGCGCAGCAAGGTGAGATCTCCGGACTGTCGCGGAGCGTCTCCAACCTCGGATCGAGCCTGGGTACGGCGGTGGCCGGCACGATCCTGGTCGCCGGCATCACGACCACGCCAGAGTCGCTCCTATGCGTTGGCCATGGCGGTGCTGGCCGCCGTCGGGTTGGTCGGGTTCATCATGGCGCTGCTGTTGCCCCGCAGCAGCAGTCCGTCGGCTCCGGTCTAGCTCAGGTCCGAAGGGCGATTCGCTCAGCCACCGAGGAACTGATCAAGATCGGCCGACGGGACCGGATCGGGTAGTCGCGTCATGCGGAACGAGTTGATCAGCCCGATCAGGCCGGCGAGCACCGGGACCAGCAGCGCCACCTGAAGGGCCAGCGGCCTCGCTTCGGTGTTGATGCGGATGATCTCCTCGCGGATGTCCTCCGGCTGGGCGGCGAGCAGTTCCTCGAGCTGGGTGTTGCTCATGACCTGGGCGTCTTCCTCCAACGCCTGCGCCACCTGCTGTTTGGCGTCCGGAGGCAGCACGGTGCTGCTGTCGGCGAGCTGGGTGAACGACACCGACAGGGTCGCGAGCATGATGGCGCCGGCGAACGCCAACCCGAACGACAGTCCGAAGGATCCTGCCGCCGAGTTGACGCCGGCCGCCTCGCTGACCCGCTCCTCGGAGATGGGGGCGAGCGTGTAGTTGTTGAGCTGGGATACCAGGAGTCCCAGACCGGCTCCGGCCACCATGAGCGCGGGCAGGAGGTACCAGCCGGACTCGGCCCTCGGCACGATCGGGATCAGCGCGCCGGCGCCGATGACGAGCAGGAGGAACCCGGTCCGGATGATGACACTGGGACGCCGCCGTCCAGCCCGCTTCCCGGCCAGCATCGCGATCGCGAACATGGTCAGCGAGAGCGGCGCCAGAGACAGCCCGGCGCCCAGCGCGTCGTACTCCAGCACCATCTGCAGGTAGATCGGCAGCGCGATCATCATGCCGCCGAGAGAGATCTGTTGCAGCATCTGTTGGGAGATCCCCAGCTGGAACGCCTTGGAGCTGAACAGGCCGGGATCGATGAGCGTCGGCTGCCCGGCACGCTTGCGGCGGCGCAACCAGAGCGCAAAACCGATCAGGCCCGCCAACCCGATCACCAACAGCGCCCCAACCGACTCGCCACCCTCCTGCCACACGAGGATGCTCAGAACGACGCCGCCCATACCGACGACGGAGAGGATGGCTCCCACGGCGTCGATCTCGCGGGGACCGGTGTAGGGCACGTCACGTACCAGCTTGATACCGGAAAGCACGACCGCGATGATCACCGCTTCGAGGGCGAAGCCGACCCGCCAGGACAGGAATGTGGTGATGAAGCCGCCGAGCAGGGGGCCCACAGCCGCTGCGATGGCCGCTGCCGCCCCGACCAGGGCGTAGACCCTCCTTTGGGCGCTGCCTTCGAAGTTTCCGTGGATCAGTGACTGCATGGCGGGCAGCAGGAGGGAGGCGCCGATGCCGCCGATGATCGCCCAGAAGATGATGATCGCGGTGAGTCCTTGGGCCAGGGTCATCGCTACTGCCCCAATGGCATAACCGAGCAGACCGAGCACGTACGCACGCTTCCGCCCGAACAGATCTCCGACCTTGCTGCCGATCAGAATGAAGGCGGCCGACACAAGGGCCTCGAGCGCGATCGCGGACTGGACGCCGCTGACTGTCGTGCCAAGGTCGCGCACCACCGCGGAGATGGAGACGTTCATCATGGACGTGTCGACGACGAGGACGAACATGGCCATGGCGAGCAAGATGGCCAGCCGCCGGTTGAAAGGTGCTTCCTGTGCGGCGGCGCCGGACACGGCCTCCTCAGTCATCTGGTCCATCACCTTCTCCGGTATGCGAGTCGATGAGCGCACGCTGCCGCTGGCGCGGCCCATTGCTCACGGCGATCCAATCACGGAAGGTCATGCCTTTCCGACGGCTGGCTGACGAACCGCCGAACGGCCGGCTCCGGATGCTGCGACTCGTCCTGGTCTGCACCGCGGTTGGCGGCGTACCGACCGGCGAGGGGTCGTGCGCTGAGTCCGTGGGCAAGCACGCTGAGGAGCACGGTGAGACCGATTGCACCGACCACCTCGTCGACCGGACCCGCTACGCCGTGCAGGTCCTCGAGAGCGATGAGCGCGAAGACGATCGATGCCAGTCCGCGAGGCCCGAACCAGCCGACGAAGAGCACGGTGGCCCGGTCCATCCCCGAGCCGAGGAGTGAAATCGCTACGGGCAGCATGCGGACCACGGTCAGGCTGAGCACCGCGTAGACCAGGATGTGCCACGTCCAGCCGGCAGCCAAGGCTGGGATGATGACGGCACCGAAGACGAACCAAGCGATCATCGACGCAAGGCCGCAGGTCTGCTCGACGTAGTAGACCTCCTTCTCCCCTCCGCGGCCGGCGAAGGCGCCGTAGGCGCCGCCTCCGACGAAGGCGGCGACAAAGCCGTTTGCGTCGATCGCGACCGCACCGAGATACGCGATGAGGGCGAGGGCCAACACTGCCGGGCCGGCGAACTCGTCGGAGCTCCAGCCTCGACGCAGCGCAACCCGGAGCAAAGCGCCGCCGCCAGCACCGACCACCGCACCAACCACCACCCCGAGCAGGAGACCAACCAGCGCATGGCCCGGACCTTCGTGGTCCAGACCGGCCGCGGCCGCGATGCCTGCGAGAGCAAGAATGACGACGGGAGTGGCAATGCCGTCGTTGAGGCCACTTTCGACGTTGAGAGTCTGGCGGACTCGACGAGGCACCCGCCGGTCCGACATGACCGCCGAGCCGAGGGCCGCGTCAGTCGGGGCCAGGGCGGCACCCACAAGAAGGGCGTACCACGGACTCACTCCCAGCACGACAGCGGCCGCAAGAGCGCCTAACGCGATGGTCAGTGGAAGACCCAGACCCAGCAGCCGCAGGTACAGCCCGCGGTCCGCTCGGAGATCGGCGATCCGCACCCGGCTGGCGTCAGCGAACAGCACCCAGACCAACGTGACTTCGGCCACCACCTTGATCAGGTGGGGATCCAACTCGAGCTGGAGCGGCTTGAGGCCCTGCGCCATGACGACACCAGTGGCCACGAAGAAGATCGGTGTCGAGATTGCTGCCGCCCGTGCAGAGAACGTTCCCCACACGAAGATCGCGGCCAAGATCAGACACAGCGCACCGAGTTCCACGGCGCACCCTCTCCGATCCAGCTGTTTGCTTCCTCACTTCGCGTCAAGGGTCAACGACAGAATCTGGCTTGTGACCCATGATCTCCGACTCGCGACAGTCTGCCGAGTGCGTCGCATCGGACGCCGAGGGGCATCACGCAGAAGGTGGTGACGCTCGATCAGGCTGCCTGGCTTGACGCACCGCCGCCGAGGTCGCACGAGGTCGTCGAGCTCACGGCTGGCGAAGCTTGGTGACGGGCACTCGGCCGACGTCGACGCACAGACAGCGCGGTCCTCACACGATTCGGGTGATGTGGGCCCGGCGCACTGGGTGCATGCTCAGTTCAGGTTCTCTCGATGACCTTGACGGTCA
Source organism: uncultured Actinomycetota bacterium (assembly GCA_963808495.1). Lineage (GTDB taxonomy): Bacteria > Actinomycetota > Actinomycetes > Propionibacteriales > Propionibacteriaceae > Microlunatus. The sequence continues at coordinate 19,655 of CAWEGC010000018.1, read as the reverse complement.
CGGAGATCATGTGACAGTCCGTATCTAACGCTGGAGGAGACGGTCAGTGGACGAAGACAATGTCGATGAGCTGGGCCCAGTCGACTGGATCGTGGTCGAGTTCCCCGGTAGCAGGTTCAACGGAGAGATTGCCCCCGCGCTGCGTGACCTGGTCGAGCGCGACCTGGTCCGGGTGCTCGACTTGCTCATGCTGAAGAAGGACGCCGATGGGACGCTCGAGGCGTTCGAGCTGTCCGATCTGGATCCTGCAGAGATCGGCGAGCTGCGGACGTATGAGGCGGAGCTCGCGATGCTGCTCAGCGAGGATGACGTGATCGCGGTCGCCGAAGCGATCGAGCCCGGCAGCTCGGCCGCAGTGCTGGTCTGGGAGAACCTGTGGGCGGCACCGTTCGCCTCCGCTGTTCGCCGTTCCGGCGGTCAACTGGTGGCCAGTGGCCGCATCCCGATCCAGGCCCTACTCGCAGCGATCGAAGCTGACGTTGACGAAGAAGACGACGAGAACGTCGAAGCAGTCGCCGAGTCGGCGAGCAACCAGTCCTAGCGGAAGGAATCTGATATGCCTCTAGCCAGACGACGTATGCGGCGCGCCGGAGTGGTCGGACCCGCACCGGTGGCCCGGACCGCCGCCACCGTGGCGACGGTCGCGGTGGTGGCCCATGGTGTTAACCGGCGTAGCGACCGGCGCGACGACCGGCGTGACGACCGCAGGGACCGTCGCGACTGACTTCCACGGCACCTGTACCAGCTGACCGCTGAGGAGGGCGCCTCCGTATCGAGTGTCACCCCTGGGAGAGTCCCATGCTGACCGCACGTTTTTGGCGAACCCGGCGTGCAGCGGCCCTCGCCGGAATCGTGTTCGCCGTTCTGCTCATCACCGCGATGTCGATGGTGCGGGTTGCGCTGAGCGAGGGGAGTCTGCAATCGCTCCAAGACGATGCTTCGCGGCGGACGCTGATCCGGTTCAGCCTCCATCTCGTCCCGTTTGCCGGCATCGCCTTCTTGTGGTTCATCGGGGTCGTCCGTGAGCAGATCGGCGTGGTTGAGGACCGCCTGTTCTCAACCGTGTTCCTGGGCAGCGGACTGCTCTTCCTGGCCATGATGTTCATGGGGGCAGTTACCTCGACCAGCCTCATGGAGATGCTGGCCGGGCCGAACGTGAACCCCGACATCTGGGCGTTCAACCGCAGCTCGACGCAGGCCTCATCTCCGTCTACGCCATGCGGATGGCGGCGGTGTTCACGCTCTCGGTGAGCACCCTCGGGCTCCGCACCTCGGCCATGCCGCGCTGGGTGTCCTTCGTCGGGTACGCCGTCGCCCTGGTGCTCTTGTTTGCCGCTGGCGAGCACAAGTGGAGCCAGCTCCTGTTCCCCGCCTGGGTGCTCCTGGTCAGTCTCGTGATCCTGTTCACCCGGCCGCCGGCTCGTCCCAGCGTGCCCGAGAAGCCCGTCGGCCCGGCCACCGCCGGGACCACGCAACCGGCAAGTCCGGGAGATGAAATTGACTAGCGCCACCTTCACCGAATCCATGGAGTTGGTGGCCCTGTTCTTCGAGGCTCTCGGGGCGCTCATACTCATCGGCGGAGTCGTGCTGTCAGCCTGGCTGGCGATTCGTTGCCTACTTCGATCACGGGACGCACGCGCTGCGTATCTGGTCCTCCGAGAGTCATTCGGTGGTGCGATCCTGCTGGCGCTGGAAGTCTTGGTTGCCGCAGACCTTGTCAGGACCGTAGCCATTGCGCCGACCTTGGAGAATGTGGCCATTCTCGGGCTGATCGTGCTCATTCGCACGGTTCTGAGTTTTGCGCTCGAAATCGAGATCGAGGGCGTAGCGCCCTGGCGGCGAGCGGCGACCAGCGGAGCCAGGCACGTCGCCCGTGCCGTCGCGCGCAGCGGGGACACTCGATGATTGCCACGATCGCGTGGTGGTCCCAGAGCCAGGCGAGGATAGGGGAGTGGGGGCTGTGGGTACGGCGGGACATTCGCAACGAAGCCGATCGTTGCCGCGGCAGGGGCGTTAGACACGCCCAGTTTCAGAGTGCGACATTCATTTACACGATGCCATCTAGCAAGGAGGAGCAACCATGGGTCTTCGAGATCGAGTTCGCCGCGATGCAGGTTCGGGAGTGCAGAGATATCAGATGCGTGAGAAGTTGTTGAGCATCGGGGACGACTACTGGATCGAGAACGAGTCCGGGGAACGCGCGTTCAAGGTCAACGGCAAGGCAGTGCGCCTGCGGGACACGTTCGTGCTGGAGGATGCGGCGGGGGAAGAAGTCGCCAAGATCCAGGAACGCAAACTTCGGTGCGCGACACGATGGAGATCGAGCGTGCCGCCGGGAACGCGACCGTTCACAAGGCGCTGATCGGCCTGCGGGACCGTTTCAAGATCGAAGTGGAGGGCGGTGCCGACATGACTGCGCATGGCAATCTGCTTGATCACGAGTACGAGATCGAGGCCGATGGTAACGAGGTCGCGTCGGTGTCGAAGAAGTGGTTCCGGGTCCGCGAATCGTACGGGGTCGAGATCGAACCGGGGCAGGACGACGCATTGATCCTGGCGATCACGGTATGCATTGACGCATTGACCCGGGACTGAGTTGGCGTACCCGGACGCGCGGGAAGAGAGGTAGGGCACGGCGCCGAGCGTTCGGCGTCCACGCAATCAGCATGATCCGGACAGAAGGTCAGCGCTGGTCTCGAGCGTCCGGAGCTGGGCGGCGGAGGTCAGGCCGCGGCGAGCGGACCTCAAACGCGACCTGCTCGCTGGGATGCCGAGCGCGATCGCTGCTGTTCCCGACGGCATGGCCAACGGCGTACTGGCCGGGGTGAGCCCGATCCAGGGCCTCTACGCGAGCCTGGTCGGACGGGTGGCTGGAGGATTGACCGCCAGCACCAAGATGATGGTGATCACCACCACGAGCGCGGCGGCGCTGGCTGCGGGTTCGGCCATCGAAGCGATGCCGGACGACCCAGCGTTCGGATGCCCTGATCTGGCTGACCTTGATCGCCGGCGCATCGATGCTCGTCGGTGGGATGGTGGGTCTCAGTCGTTATGTTCGATTCGTGTCCCAATCGGTGATGCTGGGATTCCTCACCGGACTGAGTGCCAACATCCTCTTCGGACAGCTGCCGGCGTTGACCGGCTCGCCCAGCCAAGGAAGCTTCGCCCTCACGAAGGCGGTCAACGTCGTCATCCATCCGACCCAGATGCACCTGCCCTCGGTCGCCGCCGGCCTCAGCGCAGTCCTGCTCCTCGCTGTTCTGTCCAGGACGCGGGTGGCGGCGGCCGCGTCGCTGGTCGCGCTTCTGGTTCCGACCGCCGTGGTGATTCTTGCCGGTGTGCCGGGGGTGGCGAGGGTCTCCGACCTCGGCGCGATCCCGCAAGGACTGCCGATCCCTCACCTGCCAGCGCTCGCGGCGTTGACCCCGTCGGTGATCTCAGGTGCGCTGGCCGTCGCGGCGATCATCGTCGTTCAGGGAGCAGGAGTCGCGGAGGCCGCCCCGAACCCGGATGGCACGCGGTCAAATCCCGGCCGCGACTTCAGAGCCCAAGGCGTCGCCAACCTTGCCGCAGGGCTTTTCGGCGGCCAGCCCGTGGGCGGGTCGGTCAGTTCGACCGCACTGAACAGGAGCGTCGGAGCACGCAGCCGATGGGCGGCCATCTGGTCTGGCGTCGGCGTGGCCTTGGTCCTGGTGGTCTTCTCCACCGCCGTTGGCTACGTTCTGCTCCCGACTCTGGCTGCCTTCTTGGTCTATGCCGCCATCAGGTCCTTCAAGCCCGGAGAGATCTGGAGCGTCGCCCACGCCGGTATCAACTCCCTGGTGGCCCTCGGCGTCACCCTGGTCGCCACTCTGCTGCTACCCGTGGCTGCGGCGGTCGGTATCGGTGTCGGCATCTCCTTGATGTTGCAGCTCAACCAGGAAGCCGTCGATCTACGGGTGGTCGAGCTCTACCCCTTGCCAGGCGATCTCTTCGGCGAGCGGCCGCCACCACGTCATCTCGAAGACGACTCCGTCGTCGTCCTCGATGTCTACGGCTCCATGTTCTTCGCCGGGGCGAAGACGCTGCAGGACCTGCTTCCCCAGGTGGGCCTCGCACACAACGTCTCCGTGATTCTCCGGCTCAGGGGACGAACGACGCTGGGATCGACGTTTCTCAGGGTGGTTTCCGACTACGCCGATCGGCTGCAGCGGAACGGTGGGCGGTTGTACCTGACTGGTCTCGATCCCGCCGTGCTCAAAGTCTGGGAGTCCGAGGCGCTGAGTAAACGGCTCACCGGCGTGCTGCTGTATCCGGCGACTGAGGTCGTCGGCGCCGCTACCCACAACGCGTTGCTGGATGCGAACACCCGACACGTTCACCACGTCTAGCGCGAGTCTGGTACGCACCCCACCCCGAGACGGCAGCGTCGGCCAGGTAGGACCCGGCCGAGCGAACCGCTGCGCACAGGAACCCGTTGTCAGGTGCTTGACAGGACCCCGTGATTTGGTCCGGGCTTGGTGAGAGTCGGTCATTGGTGGGTGCAGGCCTCAGCGTAGCGAGCCGGGGATTGGTAGCCGAGGGCTGAATGCCTGCGCTGGTGGTTGTATTCGGTCTTCCAGTCGCTGATCGTGACGCGGGCGCTCGTCGAAGATGGAGACAATCTTGACCGGTCGGCCATCGGCGGTGGAGTTCCTGGGCATCACGAACGCGAGGGGGCGCCGGCTTCGGTGACGGCTGGCGCACCGCAATGTCACGCATCACCGCGCCGAGTGTTCCTGGCCGGTGTTTGGAGGTGCGGGTGCGGAGCCGGCGGAGCCCGCAGGGCGGCGGACACGAAGCCGGCCCACACACGCTTGCACGGTGGTCGCCCGGAGTCGTCAATCTTCGGTAAAGACTTCGCGGAGCTTGGCCTCTACGCGATCCCCAGACGCGATCCTGGCACAACGACCACCTCGGACCCCCAGATGGCCTCTGATGGCCAGCCAGGCGTGCATGTGCGTCCGTCAACGTGTCGCTGCTAGACGAGCGATGTGCTCAAGCCTTGATCTCGAGCGCCGAGAAAGGAAGATCGGACAACCACTAGCCGGCGACCCAGGCTTTGGCCTGCTCGAGATTGGCCACACGGAAGAGACGCGCCTCACCGGGGAAGAGCCACAGCAACAACTTCGATGCACGAGCCATCCAGTCGAGGTCGGTCACGATCGCAGACCGCTTCCAATCGCCGTGGTGATCGATCAAGAGGTCGAAGCCGAGTTTGGTGTTCTCCCAGAGCCCGCTGCCCTCGACGTCGTCCAGGTCTTCGATCAGATAGAGGGCCCGCAGCCCCTGGCCGCTGTCAACTGCCGCCTTGAGCGCGGGGACGAGGATCTCCGCGTAGTCCTCATCCTCCACGTCGCCGTCGATCCGGAAGCCGACTGTTCCGTCGGGCATGTTGTGGAGTCGCTGAAGCATGCTCGGGAGTCTATGCGGATTGCCCACGACCCAGTCGTCGGGACCGCGCAAGGTATTGAGTTGTTGCGCGCGCTTCACGGTGCGGTGCGAAGGTGGCGCGCAGTCGCCGCACTGTCTTTGGGTTCGGGACCTGGGCGCTCATCCCGTCGACTAGCCCAGCCCGACTCGGTGGGTCGCCGTGCAGACCCGGCTGCGGTTGGTGCAGGTCATGAGCCGGCGGCTCGAACCGATGCCACGGTGGCCATGCTGCTGCTGCGCCAGCAGGGCCCGTCGCGGCCCGGGCTCCGTGCGGTGGCGAAAGGTGGGCGTCGAGGTGATCTCTCCGCATCGGCGTCGATCATCGAGCCCCCTCCACATGCCAAGGCGGTCCCGTCGGTCATGTCTCGATGTCGTCAGTGTTGATGCCCGTTGGTGTGTGATGCCGTTCGGTGCGCTCGTTCGGGGCTGACGGCTTGTTGGACGTCGACCCGGTCGGGCTTGGGCGCGCGACGGCGTCGAGTCGCCTTGCTGATCTCGACGACGACCGGCAGGAGCGCGGCCAGGCCGGCGCAGATCAGCCATTGGCTCGGGCTGAGGGTGGTGGTCAGCAGGGCCTGTTGCAGCGTGGGCAGCTGAGTTCCCAGGAACAGCATCGCGACGCGGGATCAAGGCGATCACGAGTGCCTTCAGGATCGGCGGGCCGAAGCCACTCGCCGGGTCCCGCCGGTTCGCGATCGCGTTGAACACCGTCCCGAGCCCCATCACCACGAAGGTCATGGTCAGCGAGACGGTGGCGTGATCGGTGCTTGGCGTGTCGGGGCCGGCAACCAGGGGAAGCAATGCCGCGACGAACAGCGCGGCGGCGTAGCCGATCCACATCGTGACTGCAGCACGGTTGGTGAGGGCGAGCTTGGGATCGCGCGGCGGCCGGTGCATCACGTCCGGGTCGCCTGGATCGACGGCGATGATCGCGACGCCGACCGCAGTCGCGAAGAACAGCAGATACAGCACCATCTGCGGGGTCAGCGCCACCCCGGCGTTGATGTCGAAGGCGGTGGCCGCGAGGAACAACAAGATCAGCGACATCAGCTGGGTCATCTGATAGCGCACGTAGGCGACGATCTTGTCGTAGACGCGACGGCCGATCTCGACCGCGTGCACCAGTGTGCCGAAGTTGTCGTCGGTCAGGATCATCCGAGCGGCCTGCTTGGTGACCTCGCTCCCGCTTCCCATCGCCACACCGATATCGGCCTGCTTGAGCGCAGCCGCATCGTTCACCGCGTCGCCGGTCATGGCGACGATCAGACCGTCCTCCTGCATCGTCCTCGCCAGCCGGAGCTTGTCCTCCGGGGTCACCCGGCCGAACACGTGCAGCTCCGGCAGCCGGCGGCGGAGTTCGTCGTCGGACAGCTTCCGCAGATCAGCGCCGCTGATCGCACCCGGACCCAGGCCGAGGGACTGCCCGATCGCCTGGGCGGTGACGGCGTGGTCACCGGTGATCATCCGGACGTCGATGCCGGCCGCCAGGGCGACCGTGACCGCACCCTTGGCCTCCGCACGTAGCGGATCGATGATCCCGGCCATTCCTGCGAAGGCGAGATCGTGGGTCAGCGACATCGGGTCGCTGGTCATCGCCGCCCGGTCCGCATCGCCCTCGATGAGTCGGATGGCGAAAGCGAGCACGCGCAACCCGTTCTGGCCCATCCTTTCGTTGGCCGCCGCGATGCCCGGCCCGGCCTCGCTGATCGGAACCTGTGAGCCGCTCAGCGGGCCGCCCGACATGGTGCAGCGGGCAAGGACGACGTCCGGCGCACCCTTGACCAGCTCGACGATGTGCTCGGCGCCGTCCAGGGCGATCCGGTGGAACGTCGCCATGAACTTGTACTCGGAGTCGAATGGCACCTCGGCGAGCCGCGGGTATGCACGGCGGGTCTCTTCCACGTCGACCCCGATCTTCGGCCGCCAGGACCACCAGGGCGGCCTCGGTCGGATCGCCGATCACCGAACCGTCGTCGCCGACGACGGCGTCGGTGTCGAGCGCCAGCCCCAGCGCCAGTCTGGTGAAATCGGGCACCGGTGTGCCGGCGACCGAGGTGATCGGGCCGGTCTTGGCGTAGCCCTCGCCGCCCACGGTGAACCAGGATCCGTTCGCGTACAGCGTCGACACCATCATCTGGTTGAGGGTCAGCGTTCCGGTCTTGTCTGTGTTGATCGCGCTGGTGGCGCCAAGGGTCTCGACGTCAGTGAGGTTCTTCACGACCGCCTTGGCTTCGGCCAGCTGCTTCGCGCCCATCGACAGCAGCCCCGACACAAAGGCCGGCAGCCCGGTGGGGATGGCCGAGATCGCCATCGCCGTGCCCAGCAGGAGCAGCTCTTGGGCGGGAATGCCGCGGATCAGTCCGACGACGATGATCACCGCCACCGCACCCCAGGCGATCAATCCGAGCACCTTGGTGAGTGAGTCGAGCTCCTTCTGCAAGGGCGATCTGGTCCGTGAGACCGTGGTCAGCATGGTGGCGATCTGACCCATCTGGGTCTGCATGCCGGTCGCGGTCACGACCATCGAGCCCGGTGCCCCTGGTGACCGAGGTGTTCTGGAACAGCATGTTGGTCTGATCTCCCAGACCAACGTCGGTCGAGTCGAGGACATTCGCGCCCTTGGGGATCGGCGCGCTCTCACCGGTCAACGCGGCTTCCTGCGCCTCCAGGGTCGCCGAACGCAAGATGCGACCGTCCGCCGGGATGATGTCACCCGCCTCGACGTCGATCACGTCGCCGGGAACGATGTCGGTCGCGGGAATGACCTGGACCTGACCATCCCGCACGACCCGGGCTTGGGGAACCTGCAGCTTGGCCAGCGCATCCACGCTGGCTCGCGCCTTCAGCTCCTGCCGCGAACCGAGGACAACGTTGAGCACGATCAACAGCGCGACGATGAGACCGGTCGAAACCTCACCGATGAGGATGCTGACCAGGGTCACGGCGACCAGCATGATGTTCATCGGATCGCGCAGCTGTCCCAGCGCGACCGCCACCACCGACGGCGGCTTCTCCGCGGCGATTTCGTTCAGGCCGTACGTCGACTGCCGCTGAGCCACCTCGGCGTCCGACAGCCCCCGCTCGATGTCGGAGCCGAGGTCGGAAACCACCGCCTCAGGCGAGCGCGCGTACGCAGGTTCCGCGTTCGCGGCCGTCGGACTGACAGGTGCGCCGGCGGTCATGCCAACCACCCCCTTTCAAATATTGGACATGCGGCGGTCCGCCAGGAGCGGTGACCCTCGCCAGATCCGACGCAGTGCTTGATCAGACTCTCTTTGCCTGCTCGCGGGCCGAGACCAGCGCCCAGTCACCAAGACGTCGATCGTCACGAGTATCGCCCAGAACGGCCGCGGACGGCAGCCGGGTGAGGTTGATCAGGGCCGCCAGCGCAGCCACGACGATGCCGGCGACCAGCCCCAGCCCTGACCCATCAGAAGGCAGATGCCGATCGCCACGAGAGCCAGGCCGATCAGCAGATGGATCCATAGGCAGTCAGGTCGAACGCGTACATGTAGTTCGGCAGCACGACGAGGTGCCTGTCATTCACGATGGCGCGCGCTTCGAAACGCTCGGAAACTACCGCAGAAAGTGGGAGCCATGTATTTCAGCCAAGGCCCGCTGTCGGTGCCTCCCGCGATCCGCACTCACCCCACGAGGTCCACATCAGCATAGGCCCTCACCGCCGATGTGTCAGTGATCGTTGTCCAGGCGCACTGGTGGCATCTCGATCGGTGGGATCAGCGATGCGGGCAGTCCGGATTCAATACCGCCCGGCGGGGGTGGTGCAAGACCATCCGGTGCGCACTAGCCTACTAACCTCGCGAGGAGGTATCTGTGACGACCCAGACCAATGCCCGAAGAACAAGGCGCAAATCGACTGGTACCGACCGCTCTGCCCAGAGCATGCCGGCGCTCTCGGCTGAGCAGCTGGGGGATCTGCTCCAGCTCCTGAAGAGTTCCGACAGTGTCGAGCTCAAGCTCAGTGTCCCGGAGGCGAACAGGCGTTCGGCAGCGCGGGCACTGGGCATCGATCCGTTGGATGCGCAGATCCGGCAAGTGATCTTCTTCGACACGCCGGACTTGCAGCTCAGCCAGCACGGTGTGGTCGTACGCGGGCGCCGAATTCAAGGAAAGCCAGGGGACTCAGTGGTGAAGCTGCGGCCGGTCCAGCCAGAACATCTCAGCCCTGCCTTGCGCAAGGAGCCAGGCTTCGGAGTCGAGGTCGATGCAGTTGCCGGGCGGATTCGTCTGTTCTGGAAGGATGAAGGTGGAGGTGCCAGACGCCAAGCTCGTTGATGTGCTCAGCGGTCGCCGACCGGTCAGCCGGCTCTTCAACAAGAAGCAACGGTCCCTGTTCCATTCGCACGCGCCGGGCGATCTACAGCTCGACGACCTCGCCATCCTCGGGCCCCGTCAACGTCTTGAAGCTGAAATTCACTCCTCGCGACTTCGACCGTCGAGTGGTTGTCGAATTATGGGCCTATCCGGATGGGTCTCGCATTCTCGAGCTCTCCACCAAGTGTCCGCCAGCCGATGCGTTCACAGCTGCCGCAGAGACCAAGGCCTATCTGACCGCACACGGGATCGACTTGGCGGCGCCGCAGGAGACCAAGACGCGGTCGGCCTTGGAGTTCTTTGCCAAGGAGCTACGCGACGCCGAAGGCAGCTAGACGGGATCCGCGAGGAGGAGCGACCGACCTGAGTCGCACGGTCGCTCGTGACGTCCGCCGTCAGACGCCCGTGCTGTCGGGCCCCGACCCGAAGCGCTCGATGAGAACGCCGTGGCGCAGTCCGCGATCGCTGACTGTGATCGCCTCGCCGTCGAGCTGGCCGAGGATCGCCCGGACGATGCACGCGCCGGCGAGGATGACCTCGGCGCGCGCCGGTTGCAACCCGACGATCGACCGGCGCCCCGCCGCGTCCAGGCTCCGGTAACGCTCGATCTGTCGATCGATCTCTGGCCGGTCCAGGACCGTTCCCTGGATGACCTCCGGATCGTAGCGGGCCAGGCCGTGCTTCACAGCAGCGAGGTTCGTCACGGCGCCGCCCATTGCCACAATTGCGGCCGGTCGTGCCCACCCGTCGAGGCGAGACAGGTCAGCCGTTATGGCCGCCATCGCCTCCGTGACGACGTCGGCTGAGACAGCTTTCGCCAGCCCGAACCGCTCGGTGAACCGGACTGCGCCGACGTTGACGCTGAACCGCTCATCGACGGTCGGCCCGTGGCCGAAAGTGAACTGCGAGCTACCGCCGCCCGTGTCGAAGACGGCGACCCTGCCATCACCAAGTCCGATGCCAGTCGCCACTGCGAGATGGGCGAGCCGGCCCTCGTCCTCACCCGAGATGACGTCGAGCGTGATCCCGCAGCGTGCCCGGATCGTTTCGACGACCTCGGCCCGATTGCGAGCAAGCCGCAAGCCCGCCGTGCCGACCGCCGCGATGGCCCTGACATCGACGCTACGAGCCTCTTCAGCCATGTCGGTGATCGCCCGCACGGTCCGCTCGAGCGGCTCGGCCCCGATTTCTCCGGTTGCCTCGAGACCCTCGCCGAGGCGCGTCACGGCCGCCCGATCAACGACAGTCCGCCATCGTCCGTGCCCGCCCGTGTCGAGCTCCGCTACGTGAAACTTGACCGAGTTCGTGCCGGTGTCGATGACCGCGTAGCGCTCCGGCACTCGATCAAGGAGCAAGCGCAGTCCCGTCGGGACGTCCATGTTGCAGTAGTCCCGTAGGCCGATCGAATCGACCACGGCCACGACCGCCGCGGGGTCAGTCGACTCGACCGCGATCGACGTTGCGCGGTGGCCCCCGGCCTCGATCACGGACCGCTCGGCCTGGCAGCCGCCGACGGCATAGCGGATACGCCGCTTGTGGACCGGGACCGCGCGCAGACCACCCGCTGCGCCAGAATCCGCTGCCGCCACGACGGCGTCGAGGGTCAGCCCATCGGGAGGAATGGAGGGAAGCGGCGTGCGGAGCCCCTCGAAGACTGTGCGGGCGGCAGCCGCGTCGAGCGGGAATTGAGCCTTGAGGATCGGTTCCCACCGTTGGAGAGCGTGCGCATTGGTCTCCCGCAGCACCTTGATATCCATCAGCCCGTCCCGGACCTTGACGGTGTCCCCGCCGGGGACCAGCAGGTACAGCTCGTCGCTCTCCTCGACGGAGGTCGGCGTCATCGCATCGAAGACGGCGACGGCGCTGTGGACGGCTTGTGCGAAGGTCCGCCACTCCCAACGCAGGAGGATCTCGGCCATGCCGCACACTCCTCACGCTCCAGGTGACGCGGCCCTGAGCGAAGCGTAGCGCCGCAGGCCGACGATGCGGCGTCTGGCTGGTCGCGCACGGCACCGCGCGGCTGCACCATGTGCTACCGAGGCCCGCCGATATCCCTACGACCGTCATGAGGCGGCGCCGGTCTGGCCACGCTCAAGGTCGGGCGAAGGAGAACACCACGACGACCGCGCTATGGCTGCGTATCAGGCCCGGGCCGCGGCGTGCCACCGTCGAGGCCGCGCGGCCAAGAAAGGCGCCCACGATCGCGCCAACGAGAACGTCGATCGGGTAGTGCACGCCCGTGTACACGCGGGAAAACGCCACGACCGACGCTGCGCCACGCAACGGAAGCCTGAGCGCCGGCAGCAAGTCTCCGACCGCAACCGCAAACGCGGCGGCGGACGCGGAGTGGCCCGACGGAAACGACGTCGACGACGGCATTCTGACCCATCGCTGCTGTGGCACGCCGAGGCCGTTCCGATCGGGGCGGTGGCGTTCGCCGATCAGTTTCATAGGCTGGTTAACCACCAGGGACGCCGCTCCGATAGCCGCAAGCCCGGTGAGCGCGACACGTCGGCCATCAGGTCCGCCGAACACGGCCAGGAGGCAGGCGGTGATGAACCACGGTTTGGAGAAGTTAGCGAAGCCAGACACCCACCTCAGCGGCTCGTCCAGCAGCGGGGTGGACAGCCGCGCCACCGAACGGTAGACGGCCCGGTCACAGCTGCCGAGGCGGCGCAGCAACGCAACGGAAGCGGTGCGCGCGGCCGACGCCTCGGCCCGTTCGGTTCTGAGCTCGTCCGCCAGCCCTTCCTCCACCGGCTTCGCCCGAGGTAGGCCGGCATCGACCGGCACCGGATCGTCCGGCGGCCAGGGTTCAGAGGTGGGCGGCATCGGTCCCGGTCACCACGTCAGCTCGATCTCGAGCTCCCGGTCCTCCTCGCCGATCTCGATCTCGAGCTTGAAGTCGACCTCGTCGGGCACATGCACCGTGAAGCGCAGACCGCCGCGTACGAACTCGACCTCATTGTGCCGAGCGAGCGCGTCCGCGACGGCGTGCAGGCGGGCGGCGGCGTCCTCACGGCTCAGCCGTTCCTTCTCTTTGATCTCCATCAGGTCCATGCTGACCTCCTCAGTGTTGATCTCTTCTACGGTTTCTGGCACCGGCCGAAGGCGATTCGCACCAGTCCGACCATGGCTTCGCCGACTCCCTCGGGGGCCATGGCCGAGGGCGAGGCGCCCGGATGCCGGCGGGCGACGTGCACTCGCAAGACCTTCGGTCGGATGCGGAACTCCAGCGGCGCATCGAGGACCAGGGCTTCGCCGTCGATGCCGGCGGCGATCGGCTTGTCCGAACTGACCTCGAAGGTAGGTGAAGACCACGCACGCCACGGACGCTGTAACGCGCGTCCTTCCTCATCCTGCCACGTGATCGCACCGAAAACGGTGATCCCGAGCAGGCCGTCGTCAATCCGGGGGCGCGTGCCCGAGCCGAGCGCGTGGCCAAGCCGGTAGGCGTTGTTGGACACGAGCACGGCAGCTCCCCCGCGGTGTTTATGCCCGCCCGGTCCACGCCAGCCCAGATCGAGCTTGTCGCCGGTCGGGCCGAGGACGTCGGGCACCGTGTCCAGCACGGTGCGGATCTTCGCGTCGCGGTAGCCCTCATGCTGTACTGCCTCGGCGTAGACCCCGAGCGAGACGTTGTTGACGAACACCCGTCCGTTGACCTCGCCGAGGTCGACCCACCGCTCACCGCCATCGACAAACGCATCGAGGGCGCCGACGACATCGTCGCGGTCGACGCCGAGATCGAGCGCGAAGTGGTTGCGCGTCCCGGCCGGGATACAGGCGTACGGCAGCCCTAGCTCCGCGGCGACGGCGGCGACGACGGCCTGCGAGCCGTCCCCACCGGCCATGGCCAACCCGTCGGCGCCCCGCGCGACTGCGGCGCGGACCAGCGCCTCGAGGTCGTCACCGCGCCGGAGCTCGACCGCCTCGATCCCACGCCGGCCAGCCTCCTGGACCAGCGCGAAGCGCTCCGCTTTGCCGCCACCGGACTTCGGGTTGTAGACGAGCACCGGTTGCCGCGGCGCCGACGCGCTCGGCAGATCCACATGCACGGTGAACGCGGCACGCGCCGCAGCCAGCGACACCAGCAAGCCCCCCACGACCAACAGATCGACCAGCGGCGCCCCCCGGGTAACCAGCAGAACCAGCGCGCCCGCGAGCCCGAGGCCGGCAACGATCAGCCCGACGACCCGCGCCAGCCCGCGCCGCAGCGCGCCGTACCAGGCGGCCGTGCCGGTAATCAGCACACAGGCCAGCAAGAGGAGCCCTCGCGGGAACTCACCGACCGCGACCGCAACCGCAAGCGCGATCGTGGCCGCTGCCGCCAGCAACGCGACGATTGCCAACAGCCGCCGCCTCATCTCACCACCGCGTATCCGAGACCAGCGATGCCACCCAGAAGGCTCCAGCTCGCCACGGGCTCGCCCGATCCGGTGTCGCTGCGTCATCTGCCGGGGTCATTGCGGATCCTCCCTGAGCGCGCCGACGCAGCCTCCGCCGGAAACCTACCGGGAACAGCGGCCGCCGGCATCACCCAGAACAAGTGAATCCCAGGCTTCATCTCGTTGGTCGATCGCCAGAAATCACCGAACCTGGCTTGATGATCCGCCGGCACCGACAGCCGCTCACGGCGTCCCGGTCCTGGTTGTTCGACCGGTCCGCCGCACCCCGATCACGCCGGTCAACCTCACCGCCGACTGGGAGGGCAGGAGCCGACCCTGGGCCCAGCGGACCCCGGCGTCGCGGCGGTCTTACGTCGCTGTTGCCCGGGGTAGGAGGCGAGAGCGATCCGGTCACCTGAGCGGGCGTGGGCGCGGGCGACGCCCAGCTCGCGGCAGATGTCCGCAACGTCCTTGCCCTCAGCCAGCAGCCGATCGGCCTGGGTGAGCTTACGGACCACCTGCTCCGTGGTGTGTCCCTCCCCTCGTCGTTATCGTGAGCAACCCTTCCTGCCCAACGCATGGGCGGCAAGACTCTCACTCAACCCGGATCAACCAGCAGGGGCCACGTCATGCTGACACGACCAAACGTCCCCGGTCCTGCCCCTGGGAGGCGCTAGCATCAGCCGTGCGGTGGCGGAACATCTGGAGCCGTTCGTAGCGCATCCTCGGCCGGGAGAGGCAGATCTGATGGAGTTTCTGGAATTTTTCTGGCTCCTCCTGTGGTGTTACTTCCTTGTCGCGTTCCTCGTGGTGCTGGTCCGGATCATCGGCGACCTGTTCAGAGATCGTGAGCTCGGAGGCGGGATGAAGGCGGTCTGGTCATCGGATTGCTCGTTGTGCCGTTCCTGGGCGTGGTGATCTACCTGTTCACCAGAGGCGACGGCATGGCCAACCGACAGATGCGGGCGGCTCGGCAGGTGGAGGGAGGGACCGATAGGTACATGCAAAAGGGCGGCCGGTCGGGCGAACTCGGCGGACGAGATTGGCTCGGCGAAGCGTCTGCTCGACGCCGGCACGATCAGTCAGGTCGAGTTCGAGCGTCTCAAGGCCAAGGCGCTGGCATGATCGTCGGCGCAGCCTGACCCCGCCTTGACGCGTCCCGAGTCCGAGTCCATGCTCGGAACCACGCAGACCCACGTTTCCTAGAAGGAAGACTGGATGGCTACGACTGACGGCTCACCGGTACGCAACCAGAGCAACGACTTCGATACCACTCCCAACGGTACGGCCCGACACACTGGCCTCAGGATCGCGATCGGCATCCTCTCGATCGTCGTAGGCATCCTGGTCGTCGCGCGTCCCGTCGACACCCTTTTCTTCGTCGCGGTCCTGTTCGGGATACAACTCGTCATCCTCGGCGTCGTGCGCATTGTCTTGGCCGCGTCAGTTTCCGATCTGTCTCGCGGGCTCAAGATCCTCAGCGTTGTTCTCGGCATCCTGACCATCATCGCCGGAGTCATCTGCTTCACCCGACCGCAGGCGTCTCTCGTCATCCTCGCCATCCTGCTGGCCGCCGGATGGATAGCCGACGGCATTGCGGATCTGGCCCGGGGATTCACCGGGCAGCGGTCAGGGGGTGAGAGGACCTACCTCATCGTCCTTGGCGTCGTGTCCATCGTCGCCGGACTCGTCGTCGCGATCTTCCCCGGCCCTTCCCTCGCACTCCTCACCCAGATCGCGGGAGTCGCGCTCATCATCATCGGCGCCCTCACCTGCATATCGGCGATCATGGGTCGACGCCGCACCGCCTGACTCCCCGAGCGGTCAGCGAGTTCCCTGGTCAAGGCCTCACCCGATCCCATCAGATTGGAGCGACGTTGACCTCAGCTGAGCCGGTCGGTGGACCAGGTATGCCGGAGCCGGATCTCTCCCCGCGTCGGGTCCCGCCGGCTTCCGGAATCTATGGCCTGATCGTGGCCGCCTCAGTGCTTGCCGCAGTAGGAGCAGACCTGCCGACCGGGCCGCTCGCCCTCGCTGTCTTCGGGACGTTGGTGGTGTATTGGCTCGCGGAGGAGTATGCGGGGCTGGTCGAACACGCCAGCGCCGGTCATCTGCCGAGCTGGGCTCATACTCGTGCGGCGCTGAAAGCAAAGTGGCCAATCGTGAGTGCCTCCTACATTCCGGTGGTCACACTGCTTATCGCCCGGCTGTTTGGCGCGGGGCCGTCGACGGCCGCTCTCATCGCGCTGGTCGTCATCGTGGCGCTGCTCATCGTGTACGGCTGGAGGGCTGGCCGGGCCTCTGGCCTGCATGGCCTTCCGCTGGGCGTCGTGACGTCGCTCGCCGGCGGACTGGGACTTCTCATGATCGTTCTCAAGTTTGCGCTCGTCAACCTGCACTGAGGGATGCGCTTCCAGCAAGGACCAAGCTTCCCCGTGTGCAGAAGTAAGAACTCACCAACGCAGGTAGGCCCCGTCAGCACGGAAAGCATGATGATGATATCTCTGGTCGGCGGCCGCTCGCGGACTCTAGGATCAGGCATGACCACGGACCAGGCGCTGCTGGGAACCGACGAGGCAACATCACCCAACGGCCGGCACGTCCGGATCAAGGTGGCCCACGCCCACGCCTACCCGCCAGGACTCTTCGTTTCACTACGCGACTCCGACGGGGAGGTCCGGCTCGGCCAGATCGACCAGGTTGAGATTGACCACCAGGGCGAGCTGATTGCGACGGGGCGGGTATTGGCAACCGTCGATCAGGAAGGACGCCTGAGCAATCAGTCCACACCATTCGCCTCCGCCGCCGTCGCAGTTGCGGACTCCGAACTGGTTGGACTCATGAACAGCAGTCTCGGCGCGGTGCTCGAGGTCGGTCAGTTGACCGCGGTTCCGGGCGCCGCGGCCGGTTTGATGCCGCACCGTTTCAACCGGCACACCTTCTGGTGCGGCCAGAGCGGCTCCGGAAAGACGTACGCTCTCGGAGTCCTCCTCGAGGAGCTTCTGCTGCACACAGAGCTGCCCATGATCATCTTCGATCCGAACGCAGACTTCGTGCGGCTCAACGAGGTCCGTGACGATGCCCAACCGGCGGCCGCAGAAGCGCTGGCTCGCCGCGATCTACGGATCCTGCGCCCAGGTGATCAGGCCGACGAAAACCCGCGGGTCCGGTTTACCGCCTTGGGCCTGACGGCGAAGGCGGCTGTGCTCCGCCTGGATCCGCTGATCGACCGGGTGGAGTACAACACGCTTCTTCATCTCGAGGAGGTCCTCAGCATGAAGGAGGTGGGCAGTGTCCTGCCAGAGCTACGCGCTTCCAATGATCCAGCCCTCATCAACTTCGCCCTGAGGCTTGAGAATCTGGGGCTGCTGAGCTGGGAGATCTGGGCGGGAGACAAGCGCTCCGCAACCGAGATCATCGACACTCGGCCCGCCGCCACGGTGCTGGACCTGGGCGGGTTCACGTCCAAGGAGGAGCCGCTGGTGGTCGCCTTGTCGGTGCTAGATGACCTCTGGTCGCGGCGCAGCGAGCGTCGCCCATTCCTTGTCGTCATCGACGAGGCCCATAATCTGTGTTCTCCCGACGTCGAGACCGCCTTGGAGAGGGCGGTTTTGGATCGCATTATTCAGATCGCCGCTGAAGGGCGGAAATATGGCCTTTGGCTGCTCCTCTCGACACAGCGACCGTCCCGGGTGCATCAGGGGATCATCTCTCAATGCGACAATCTCGCGCTGATGCGGATGAGTTCGCAGCGGGACCTCGACGAGCTGGCAACCATCTTCGGCTTCGCACCACCGGCGCTTCTCGACCAGTCACCACTGTTTCGGCAGGGCGAGGCGCTGTTCGCCGGAGGGTTCGTGCCAGCACCGAGCACGGTTCAGGGGCGGCAACGATTCACCCATGAAGGCGGGCGTGATGTCAGCGTGCCGCTCCCAACACCGACCTGAGCAAAATCTGCCGGCATCGCCTATCGTTGGTTCGAACCCAACACCTGCCACACGAGCCCTACTGCTCATCAGCGGTACCTCTGCCGCTGCGGCAGCGCAGGAGGACTTCAGACGCTCAGCTCGCCGACCAGGTTCTCCTGGATCAGCCGGCGCACCTCGTCGGGATCGTGACGGTCCGTGAGGACCATGAGCTTGGTCAGGGCGGCTTCGAAGGTCATGTCGCCCGCTGAGACGGCACCAGTGGCAAGGAGTGCAGAACTGGTGGCATAGAGACCACCGACCACGCTACCCGCGCGACATTGAGTGGTGACGACGACGGTGACGCCGCGATCGACGGCGGAGCGCAGTGGATCCAGGAACCAACTGTCCGTCGGGCCGTTCCCCGCTCCGTACGCCTCGAGCACGAAACCGCGCAGACCGGGCCGAGCGAGCACCGCACCGAGGACGTAGGCGTCGATCCCGGGATGGAGCCGCAACCCCGTCACGGCGGCGCTCATGCCTCCGCTGCGCCGAATCGGGCCGGCACTCGGGGCCCGAATCAAGGTCGTGTCGAAGTCGATCGAGACCCCTGCGGTCGCCAGCGGCGGGTGGTTCGGTGACGCGAAACCGTGGTAGCTGTCGGCGTGCACTTTCACCGCCCGGTTGCCGCGGATGAGGAGGTCGCTGAAGAAGATTGTCACCTCGGGTACGAGTGCAGCGCCGCGCAGGTGCCCGGCAGCGATCGCCAGGGCGGTCACCAGGTTCTCTCGGCCATCCGATCGCAGCTCGGTGACTGGCCGCTGCGCACCGGTCAACACGATCGGGATGTCGATGCCCTCGAGCAGGAAGCTGAGAGCGGACGCCGTGTAAGCCATCGTGTCGGTGCCGTGGAGCACCACCACTCCGGCATGCCCCGGCGCATGGGCGACGATTGCGTCGGCAATGTCGAGCCAGTCGGATATGCGCATGGCAGACGAGTCGATAGGCTCGAGGAACGTCGCCACGGTCAGCGCCAGAGGCAGCCGACGAACGAACGGCAGATGGACTCCGATCTCACGCAGGTCGAGCGGCACGAGCGAGCCATCGGCGTCTGGACCCATGCCGAAGGTTCCGCCCGTATACAGCACGAGCAGGGCGGGACCATCTGGTCCGATCCGACCGAGAACCTCGACATCGCTCACGCCGTTGCCGCCGATTCGAGGCAAGCCCACCACGACCCCGCTGGCCGACTGTCTTCGACGTCGCACCACTCGTTCGGCATCTTCATCGGTTGCTGCTCCTCGTCCGTGTCGTGTTGGTCATCGCAAGCCGCGCAGTGACGTGCTGGTCCTCCAACCAGGCTCGGATGTGACGCTCGTGACCACCGTGGCTGTCCACGTCCCCAAGATCCAATAAGGTCTGCAGCAAGCCGGTCCCAATCCATGCTGTTGGTGGGTCCCCACATCAACCTCCGTGCAGCTGTCGGCCGAGCAAACGGTCGAGCACCAATCCCAGGCGAACCTCGTGTGACATCCGCCTCCCCGGCCCAGCCTCGCCTCCAGCGGATGCATCGGCC
>CAWEGC010000017.1:0-14535 GCA_963808495.1 uncultured Actinomycetota bacterium | reverse complement strand
TATCCGGTACAAATGGCCAGCCAAACTTTTGACATAACTTCCCCTCATAGAGGTCACTCCAATAGGGCCCAGGCGACCCCTCCCGCAATGGGGGTCGCCCCCAGCCCCTGCAGTATTCGGATCCAGCGCCGCACGGTTTGCAAATTGCCGAAAAGCGCCCCTGAATCTCCCGGCGGTACCGGCACTGCGTCCAGTTCGGCTTCAACTGAAGGCTGTAATTCGCGTCCCTGTGCTGAGGTCGTGAGCAGCGTCGATGGAGCTTTTGAAGTTCCGCCTGAGCGCGACAGGATTTCCGTTTCGTGACTGTCGGCGGCCCGCTCGGGGTCAGATCCTGCCGACGCCCGCCCCGCCGTGACGACGGCCTTGACGGCGTTCGGGTCGTCCACGTGTACGCGTAATACGCGCTCGGCTCCTGCACGGAACCGCTGCAGTCGGGCGGACCGGACTCGCCGACCAGCACGTTGTTGCGCGCCACGCAGCGCCCGGTCGGCCCGGCGTAGTGGTTGGTGACCGTCTCCTCGGTGTCCTCGAAGTCGTTGGCCTCCACCATGCATCCGGCGTTGGCCTGGCAGGCGACGCCGATGTCGGTGTTGTGCAGGTAGTAGTTGTTGTAGACGTGCACCGGCTCGCCGAAGCGCACCCGCGGGTTGCGCTGGGGGGTGCGGTCCAGCCAGTTGTGGTGGTACGTCACCTTGAGCCGGCCGACGTCCTGCGCGCCGTTGCCGTCGTCGTGGCCGAGCAGCATGTTCTTCGTGTGGTGGTGGGTGTGGTTCCACGACACGGTTATGTAGGACGAGCCGCGCTTGATGTCCATCAGCCCGTCGAAGCCCTGCGCCAGATCGTTGTGGTCGATCCAGACGTGGTGGGAGAACATCTGCACGTTGATCGAGTCGTCGTTGCGCCCCGGAACATCAGGTTCTGGATGATGACGTTGTGCACGGCGTTGGCGGGTGGGCCGTCGCGTTCGAGACGGGCAGGCCGATGTTGAGGCCGCCTCCCGTGATCCCGGAACTGGCACCGATGCCGACGATCGTCTTGTCCGAGGTGACGTCGTGCATGCCCGCGGCAGGGTGACCATTCCGCGCACGCACACGGTAAGCGGGCCAGCGACCGACGCCGCGATGAGCTCGGAGGCTGTGTCGACCTCGACCGTCGGCCCGCCCGCGCCCCCGGTGGTGCCGTTCTGGCCCCACGCGTTCACGGCGGCGAAGCCGGTGGGCTGGCCCACGACCGGCGGTCCCGGCCGGCGGCGGGCTGGTCGGGGAGTCGGCGCGGGCGGCGAGGTCGGCGGCGGGCTGCTCGGTGGCACGCCGCTGACCGTCTCTACGAGGACGTCGTCGAACGAGGCGCTCGCGTAGTTGGTGGCCAGCCCGGCCCGGCCGGCGGCGAACGCGCCGTCGGTGGCCGACACGACCGGTGTGCCGTTGACCAGCCGGTCAGCGTGCTGCCCGACACCTCGAGCCGCAGCGTGTACCAGCTGCCGGTGACGACCGAGCGGCGACGCCGGCGAGCGTGACCGGCGACCCGCTTGCCCTTGATGCTCTCCTGACGGCCGGTGTTGGTGAGGGCCACGCGTAGTAGCTGGTGATGCTCTGCGCCCGCGCCACCACCCCGACGTGCCGGGCCGGCCGTTGAAGCCGGTCGGCTTGACCCGGGCCTGCACGGCGTAGTCGGTCCACGTCGTGGAGCCGACGCGCCTTGGCGTCCGCGCTGGTGCCCGACTGGCGGTAGACGCGCGAGCCGTCGGTGACGACAGCCCAGCTGCCGCCAGATCGGCTCCAGCCGTCCGCGACACCGTCGTCGAAGTTCTCTGACAGCAGCGTCGCGGCGTGTGCAGCTGGCACCGCGACGACGCGCCAGGGCAGCGACGGCAACGACGACCGCGGCGGCAAGGGCGGCGCGCAGCCCGGCAATTCTGCGATGACCGACCATGGTGTCCCTTCTCGCGCCAACACTTGACTAGACCGTGACGGGTGTCAATAGGGCCATGACAGGGTGTCAAGACGGGACCGCGCTTCAGATTGAGTACATCGCGCACCTTTTCTGCCACGCGAACACCCTTACTACTAAGAAGTTGTATCGCAAGAATTGCGCCCGGTGGATGTTTTGACCCGAATCCACCCACCTCACCGTTCGCCAGTGTTGTCACGCTCTCCGGTAGAGCGTCGAGGAATGCTTGTGGCTAGCCGTTTTGTGCACCTCCGAGAAGCGTCACAATCACCGCGATCACAATGTAGAGCCCAACCATGAACCACCACACGACCTGGTAGCTCTCGCCCGTGAACTCGGGCAACATGAACCGGCCCGCCGTGTTGATGGCGGCATGGCAAATGATCACGATAGGCAGGCTGCCGTTGGTGCTGTTGTAGAGCCACGCCAAGATCACGGATTGGGCCAGAATCCATACGAAAAATTGGACCGGAGGCCGCTGGCCCGGGTCGGAGATCAGCTCGGGCAGATGCCAGGAAGCCCAGATGACGCCGAGCACGAGTGCCGCCCAGAGAGCGTCGAGACGACGTTGCAACCTGGGAAGCGCGAAACCACGCCAGCCCACCTCCTCGAACAGTCCAACGATGATGATCGTTGAGATCAGAGTTACGCCAATGCCCAGCCAATCTGTGTAGGCGTCGATATTCGGCGCTGGTGCCCCAGTCGTGACCGTGAGAGCAGCCGTGCCGGCAGCCAGGACAAAGGGACCCAGCAGGACAATGACATACCAGATTGGATGCACGCGCCAGCGAAGCAGCTGGCCGAGCAAGGCACGCAACTCTCTCCACCCACCGGCCAACAGAGCAACAATCACAGCCGCAAGCAGCGGCCCGAACGGCACCAGCGGACTGCTCTCGGGATTGACGAGCACCAAGGGCCAGACTGCCCATGACAGGACATAAGCCAAAATGAAGTACAGCAACAAATCGTGTCTGGCTATCCAGTTGCCTGACACCCTTTGGCTCGTATCGGCATTGGGCCCGCTGTCTTGATTGGGCCACGTATCGCGATCAGACATCATGAGCACCTCGTGAGCGAATCCGGGCTTGACGGTGGGGAGATCGCCAGTAGCCGTCGCCAACGACTATTTGCCGATCGTGACTGTCGCGAATATCGAACCTACGTTGGCCGCCGCACACGACGCATAACGGACGGGCGGGCGTGACTGACGTTAGGTCGTACTAGGCCTATGCCAGACCCAATACGACCCCAAGGATCAAGAAAGAAAAGTACACACTTTGTGCAGAGTGGACGATGATGCCCATCCAGGTGCTGCGGAAGCGCCAGCTCGGAAATGCGTACAGGAAGACACCGCTAATGACAGACGCCAGGATGCCCCAGGGCTGGTGGAAATGGTAGCAGCCATGGAGCACACCGTTTGCTACCCAGCTCCACCTGCCAAATACTCCCTCCATCTTGGGAAGCAACACTCCCCGAAATAGAAACTCCTCTCCCAGAATCGTATTGAAGACCGCGTTGACTACATACAAGCCAAAGAACCACCAGGCGCCCACCAGCCGATCCAGGATTTCTTCCGATTCAAAGACGGCAGCCACGCTATAGCCGGAAGGCTCGGCAAAAAAGGGGAGGATCGACACCCATAGATCGTCCACGTATGGCTTTAATGCAATCTCATACACGATGATAGCGATGAGGAACGGAATCACCCACAGCCATAACCTGCGGCGAGTTTCACCGGTTTTAGGATCGCGCGGCGTGTTGAGGCGGAGCCTGCGCTTGACCGTCGCCCAACGGAGATCGCCCTCTTCCTGCCGGACAATGATCATGGAAAGGACAAACAACCAGATCAAACCAACGGTGAGCAGCACTATTCGGGTGACACCCGCTCCAAGGGGATCGGAGCCGACATCGGGCGACACAGCGGGGAATACGACCCAACTCAGGATCCCCATCGGGATGGCGGCAAGGGCCCAGATGCCCAGGATTTTGGCGAGCGAATACTGTTTCCCCATCCCAGCGGCTGCATCTGCTTGCGCAATGTTTTCCATCTTTTCCTCCTATATGTATCTCGACAATCGGTCATCCGAACCCAAGTCCTCATGCGCCACGGTTCGGGACTGTTTGGTCAGACCTGTGTGCTTCTCCACCGCTCGGCCAGCTCTGCCCCGTACTGGCGGCTCAGTCGTGATCGAATGACGACCGCGGTAACCACGGTGAGGACGACCACGGCGATCAACATGGTGAGCTGACGGGCGTCGCCCTCCAGCAGCGTGGCGGCGATGCCGTTTTGGTTGTTGGTCCGGTTGAACACGCTGTGCAGCAGCGCAACGAGGAGAACGCTGTCGCCGGTCCCGCGACGGAACACCGCCAGCAAAGGCCGGACCAGCAGGCCGAGCAGGAGGTAGAGGCCGAAGGCGGCCGCCAGCGAGCCGAGGGTCACCGGTTGGTCGAGGAAGAACTGCAGCGGAAGGTGCATCGCAGCGAACGGAATTGCGGTCAGCATCGCGGCGACGAGCCAATTGTGGCGCTCCTCGAGCCGGGTCTGGAACACCCCAGTCCAGGCTGTCTCCTCCCAAAGGTTGGTGACGATGAAGTTGACGAGCAGCAACGTGAGCTGGCTGACCACCAGTGAGGAGATATCGACCGGGCGGAGGTCGTCGCCCAGCAGCAGGGCCAGACCCACGGTGAGGGTGGGCAGCCCGAAAAGGACCGTCAACCACCACCAAGGGCTGACCCGCCAGTGGACGGCGCGGCGCAGCAGGATCCGGACCCCGGCGCGGCCGTCGCTGGCCCAGGTCACGAACAGTGCGGCCGGGAAGAGACCCAGCAGGGTCGCTGCGCCGACAAGCTCGTCGGGCGCGATGTGCAATGCGTCCGCCAACCCTCCGCCAGGGATCACGCCGTTGTACGCCAAGCCCCAGACGAACGCCAAGCTGTAGCCGAGGGACATGCCGAGAACAAGGAAGGCGGTGAGCGGCCGCCGTACGGCGAACCGCCGCAACCAGCTGTACTGAGTGGATGACCGGACGGTCGATGGCGTCGATGTCATGACAAGTCCTCCTACGCCTCGACGCTACGAATGGTGATCGCGCAACCGCGTCCTCCGAAGGCCTGATTCGCCATCCTCCCCGCCGACGATCTTCGAGTCCTTCTCAGGTAGGAGGCGGCGAGCAAAGGCGTGGAGTACGTTCACGGCGTGAGGCGTCTCTGGTTGCTCGTGCGCAGGCACGGTCTCGATGCGCTGATCGTGCTCATGACGATTGGAGCCGTGTTCGAACTCGCCCTCAAACGTGGCACGTCGCAGGCGGCGCACCTGACGCTGTGGTTTGCCGTACCGGCGATCGTGATCATGGTGCTCCCGCTCTTCGTGCGGCGGCGGTTCCCATTCGCGGCTCCGGCCGCGTACTGGCTGCTCGCCTTGGGGCTGTCGTTCGTCGACGGGCGCCTGATCCCATACCTGACCACGGTCATGGTCCTTGGGATGGCCGCCTCGTTCCTGCTCGGAAACCTGGGCGACGCTTCGCGAGCTTGGGTAGGGCTGGGCATTGTGATCGGCGGGGCGGCAATCATCGTCTACAACAAACCCGCGCATTCGACCAGCGAGCTGATCTTCATCCCGCTGCTGTTCGGGATCGGCTGGCTCGGAGGGTATGCCCTTCGCGAGCGTTCCGAGCAGGCTGAAGCGGCAGACGTACGTGCGACCCAGGCCGAACGCGAACGGGATGCAGCGGCGCGCATAGCCGTGGCGGAGGAGCGGGCGCGGATCGCGCGCGAGCTGCACGACATCGTCGCCCACGCCGTCAGCGTGATGGTGCTCCAGGTCGGCGCGGTTCGGCATCGACTGCCGGATGCGCTCACCGAGGACCGGAAGGCACTTCAAGGCGTCGAGCAGGTCGGCCGCACAGCACTGACCGAGATGCGCCGTCTCTTGGCTGCGATGCGCCCCGACGGAGATGAAGCCGAACTCATGCCCCAGCCCGGTCTGGAGAGCCTCGAAGTCGTTGGCCGAGGAGATCGGGCGTGCCGGCTTGCCCGTACGGCTGCATGTCGACGGCCAGCCATCACCGCTACCACGGGCGATCGACCTCTCCGCTTATCGAATCGCTCAGGAAGGCCTGACCAACGCGCTGAAACATGCGCGCGCGAGCCAGGCGGACGTGACGGTTGACTATGCGCCGGGCCAGCTCCAGATCGAAGTACGCGATGATGGCGTCGGCACAGCCGAGCAGCGACGGGCTCGGCCACGGGCTCGTGGGCATCCGGGAACGGGTCAAGATCTACGGCGGCGAGATGACCGCCGGTCCGGCGCCGTCAGGCGGCTTCCTGCTCAGCGCCCGGCTGCCCATCCGGGAAGACACCCCATGAGCATCCGCGTCCTAGTCGCCGACGACCAGTCGATGGTGCGGGCCGGCTTTCGCATGCTGCTCGCCAACGAGCCCGACATCGAGGTGGTCGCCGAAGCGAGCAACGGGCTCGAGGCGATCCATCAGGCCGCCCGATTCCAACCCAGCGTCGTCCTGATGGACATCCGCATGCCCGAGCTTGATGGGCTGGAGGCGACGCGACGAATCCTCGCCGCAGACCAAGCCGCCAAAATCTTGATCTTGACGACCTTCGACCTGGACGAATACGTCTACGAGGCGCTTCGGGCCGGCGCCAGCGGCTTCGTGCTCAAGGACGACCCACCCGAACAGCTCCTCGCCGCCATCCGCGTCGTTGCAGCCGGCGATGCGCTGCTGTCGCCGGCCATCACCAAACGGGTGATCGCACAGTTCACGCACATTCCGCGCCCGCGCCGCCACGAGGATTGGACGAGCTGACCGACCGCGAGCTCGACGTGTTTCGCCTGATCGCCCGCGGCCTTTCCAACCCCGAGATCGCGCGGGAGCTCTACATCAGCGAGACGACCGTCAAGACCCACATCACCCACATCCTGCAGAAGCTCAATCTCCGCGACCGCGTTCAGGCGGTCGTGCTTGCCTACGAGACCGGGCTTTTCGATGATGCGCGGCCCCCGACCAATCGCAAGCAGCCCCCGGCCCGCTGAGCGTGTCCTTGGCGTCGATATAGGCCACGCGCTCCCCATGAGACCCGGTACGCAAAGAGCGAGACGGGCACATCGCCGATCAGGTCTACGGCCAACCAATCAAATGAGCCGCCGTAGGCACCCATCCAGGCGAGCGGCAGCTCGTCGCCGACCCGATCGTTTCGACGCACCGGCATGCCGCGTTGACGAAGCCGAGAGCGGTGTCGCTCCCCTTCCCCTCGGGGTGCGGGCTAGCATGCGTCGGCGTGGTTCAGCGAAAAGCCTGTACCCGGACCCGAGGAGACGCAATGAAACCCGGCGGCTCCGCCCAGGTGGACAACCAGGCGGCATGGCGGCTGCACCGCTCCTCGGGCACGGGGTCCGGCGAGCATCCGATGCATCGCCTGAGGTCGGCACTGATCGCCTTCGGTAACAGACTCGGGCCATCCGGTCCGCTCCCGACGCTCTGGTCCGCGACGGATGGACGGCGACGGTCGACGGTCGCGATGCCCGATTGGTCCACGGCAACCACGCTTTCGCCGCCGTCTGGGTGCCAGTTGGCGAGCACAGGATCGAACTCGCATACACCGCGCCGGGGCTCGGTACCGGAGTCATCGTGTCGATCCTGTCGATCGTCGTGGCCAGCCTGCTGCTGCTTCCGGTGCCGCGGCGGCCGCGCAGAGCGGCTCTCTCTGTCGGTTGACCGGCACGATGACGAATCCGCGTTAATCTGAAGCCCCCCGCTCGGTGGGACCTTCGCCCAAAGCTGTGACCCGGTGTGAGGCTGACGTGAGACTTGTTGTCCAGATTCCTTGCCTGAACGAGGAAGAGACCCTACCGCTCGTCCTCGCGTCCATCCCGCGCGAAATCCCAGGAATCGACGACATCATCGTCCTCGTCGTCGACGACGGATCCACCGACCAGACCGTCGAGGTGGCCAGAGCCCACGGCGTCTACGAGTTCGTCCATCACGCTCGCAACCAAGGCCTCGGCCGATCGTTCCACGACGGTGTCGCCCGAGCACTCCAACTCGGCGCCGACATCGTGGTGAACACCGACGGCGACAACCAGTACCCCCAGGAGCGCATCGCCGATCTCGTCCAGCCCATCGTCGCCGGCACCGCCGACGTGGTGATCGCCGACCGGCAGGTGCAGCAGATCGCGCATTTCTCACCCTATAAGAAGGCCTTGCAGAAATTCGGCAGCCGTGTGGTCAACAAGGCGGCAGGCACGGATCTGCCCGACGCGGCGAGCGGCTTCCGGGCCTATTCGCGGGAGAGCCTGATGCTGCTGAACACCATCACCAGGTTCAGCTACTGCATGGAGACGATCATCCAGGCGGGCAACAAGAAGCTGAAGATCGACAGCATCCCGATCGCCACCAATCCGAAGACCCGCGAGTCGCGGCTGTTCGGCTCGACGGCCGAGCACGTGGTCAAGTCGGCAGGCGCGATCATTCGAGCCTTCATCATGTACAAGCCATACCTCATCTTCACCTGGGTCGCGGTCTTCTTCGGCATCCTGGGAATCACCCCCTTCGTGCGTTACGCCGTGCTCGTGGTGGTGAACGCGCAGGGAGGCCACATCCAGTCGCTCCTGGTCGGCGCCGTACTGCTCGTGTTGTCCTTCCTCAGCGGACTCATGGGCATCATCTCCGACCTCATTCGCACCAATCGCGTGCTCATCGAAGACGTCCTTGAACACACGAAGAAGATGCGGTTCATGCCGGCGGGTCAGTCGCAGATCACCACGATTACGTCGTCCGAAAACGGGACTCGCAGGGACTTCGCCGAGGTCGGTCAGCGGCACTGAGTGTACCGTCCGACGACGAACCGCCCCGGGGATCAACTGGGCAGCCGGCGAGGCAGGAGCCGCACCCAGATCCTATCGATCGTCGTTGGTCTCGTCGTGCTCGGACTTGGCACATGGCTGGTCGCGAGAAATGCCGCCGATCTGCGCGCGACGGTGGCGGATCTCGGCATCACGGCGGTCGTCGTGGCCGGTGTCCTCGCCTTGGCCGGGACCGTGTTGATCGGCGGCGTCTGGTTGGTTCTGCTGCGGGGACTGGGCGTCACCGCACCCCGGACGGAGGCGGCTCCGCTGTTCTTCGTCAGCCAGCTCGGCAAGTATCTGCCCGGTTCGGTCTGGCCGGTGGTGGCCCAGATGGAGTTCGGCCAGCGCTGGCACACACCTCGTCGGACCATGCTGACCACGAACGTCTTGATGATCGCGCTGCTGACCGCGACTGGCCTCGTCACCGGAGCGGCGTTGTTGCCGTGGTCCTCCGAAGGCGGACTCGGGCAGTACTGGTGGACACTGCTCCTCCTGCCGCCTCTACTGATCCTGCTCCACCCTCGGACGATCCCGGCGGTCCTGGACTGGCTGTTCCAGCGACTCGGCCGCAAGCCGCTCAACGTTCGCGCCTCCACTGGCTCGATGCTGGTCGCCACGGCGCTCGGCTTCGCCGTCTGGCTGGTCATGGGGTTGCACGTGATGACGCTCGTCTCGGCCCTCGGGCCCTCGGGGCCCATCGTGGCCCCTGCCGCCATCGGTGGCATGGGCCTGGCCTGGGCCGCGGGCCTGATCTTCGTCCCGGCCCCCGCGGGTGCCGGGATACGAGACGCCGTCCTCGTCGCGACCTTCGCCCCGGTGATCGGTACCACGTCCGCCTTGGCTGTAGCCCTGGCCTCGCGGCTCCTGCTCCTCCTGGCCGACGTAGTGCTGGCGCTCGTCGGTGCCGTCGCCTTCGGACGCCAACGCAAGCCACGGTATAGCTAGGGTCGGCGCAGCAGCGAAGTGCACTCGGGATAGGGCAGCGTCGGAGTGAGCCCGAAGAACCGCTGCTCCACCATTCCCGATCCGCGAATCGCATCGCGGTAGCGCCGTCGGCCGCTGTTGTCGAACACGATGATCCCGTCGCCAGCGAGCCGCGAGCGAGCTCGGTCCATGCAGGCCTCGCGGGCCCTGCCGTCGACGACGACCAGATCGAAGTCGCCCTCGACGTGATCGATGGCCGCGACATAACGCGCGAAGTCCAAGCCTTGGTGTCCCTCCTTGGCCGACGGCACAACCGGATGCGACGACTCGACCGGCTCGGCGATCCGCAGCTTCACGTGCTCCAGCCCGGCCAGCTCGCCGAGCATCATGTCGCCAAACTCCCGATGATGCTCGACGCTGTGCACCTCGTCCGCGCGACGGGCCAGCCACAAGGTGCTGGCTCCGGAACCGTACTCGAAGACCCGGACCGGACCCGGATGCGCCTCAAACCAGGCGGTGACTGCGTCGATGGCATCGTAGGTCCACCAGGGCACGTCGAGCGCGGCGATGGCGAGGGAGTCGTGCACCCTGGTCAAGCTGTAGGCCCAGTGCCGCACCCGTCGCTCAACGGGCGGCGGATCCCTCCCGAGCACCCCGGCCCGGGTGAGTCCTCGCCCGGCGGCCCGGGCGCAGAACGCGTACGCCCGCTTGGCCGCCTGCAAGCGTGATGGCCGAACCAACTCTCTCCCTCCGGTCCTCCTCGCAGCTGAGGCTCCAGTATCGAGGACGGTCGATCCCAGGCCTGGACGCCCGGCCGCGTGTGTCCCCACCCCTGAAATGCAACGATGTCTCGAGACTTGACGACGGCCGTATCGTCCTATCGGCGGTTCGCCTATGCCGCTTCTTGACCCTGCCCTGTAGTGCGGGCTAACCTCTTCGTTCCGCGCCAGTTGCGCGAGGTTACAACGCATGCTGATGCTGTGCCTGCGTTCTGGGGTTCTGTCGGGAACAGGTCGATCAGGCGTTTCGTGCCCGCCCGGACGGGTAGTGAATAAAAGATCACGGAGAATATTCAGATCCACGGGGGGGATTTGCAGTGGGGGAGAACAAGGCACGTGCATTCGACCGTCGGCGCTTCCTGAAGGCGACTGCCGCCGCCTCGCTGGGGACGGCAGCCACCGCTTCGTTGGGAACGGCAGTCACCGGCCCCTGGATGGCACCGGCAGCGGCCGCTGAGCCGATCTCGATTCCACCCCACGGCGCCGAACTGCGCGGGATGGACCTGGTCGTTCAGAGTCCCACCACAGAGGGCCGCTTCGGGTTTATGTTCAAGAGCCAGCCGCCGCACCCGGCTGGGGATACGCTGCTCGGCAACCTGGGTGCGACCATGGAGGAAAAGCCGATCATCGGCAAGCCTCTCACCGACCCGCTCACCGGCGCGCCCGTCATGAAGGACGGCGTCCAGGTCACCGCCAATAAAGATCACAACGACTCCCTGGGCGAGAACCCCAATCCGGCCCTCACGTCGGGTTTTACCTTCGTCGGCCAGTTCGTGGACCACGACATCACCTTCGACCACACGCCCCTCAGCGAGCAGGAGTCTGATCCCCTCGCCACGACTAACTTCCGCACCCCCCGCTACGACCTGGATGCCATCTACGGGCGGGGCCCCAACGTCGACACGCAGTTCTACGACCCAGCTGACCGGGACAAATTCCTGATCGTCAAGACCCCCTACAGCGAGATCAAGCGTTTTGGAACTGAAATCACGGATGTCCTCCCCACGACCGAGTACACCTACGACG
This sequence comes from uncultured Actinomycetota bacterium, assembly GCA_963808495.1. Taxonomy (GTDB): domain Bacteria; phylum Actinomycetota; class Actinomycetes; order Propionibacteriales; family Propionibacteriaceae; genus Microlunatus. The sequence continues at coordinate 2,997 of CAWEGC010000017.1, read as the reverse complement.
TGCCGCGCGTCGGCAAGGACGACCCCGACGGTCGCACTGAGGGCAAGGCCATCATCGCCGACCCCCGCAACGACCAGACGCTGATCGTCCTCCAGATCCACGTGGCCATGCAGATATTCCACAACAAGCTGGTGGACGTCATGCGCATGAACGGAATCCCCCGGTCGGCGGTGTTCGAGTCGGCTCGCCGCCTGTCCCGATGGCATTACCAGTGGATGGTGACGCACGAGTTTCTGCCCGCCATCGTGGGGCAGGCCATGTCCGACTCGGTGTACAAGGAAGGCTCCAAGGCCCCGACCATCAACATCAAGTACTACAAGCCGACGAACCCGGCTGGGCGCTCCTTCATTCCGGTCGAGTTCTCGGTGGCGGCATACCGCTTCGGGCATAGCATGACGCGGCCCCGCTACACCGTCCAGGACTACGTGACCAACACCAACGCCACGGTGGCCGTCTCGAGCGTGCCGCTGTTCGAGGCCACGCCCACCGACAACAACTTGAACGGGTCCCGCCCGGTGCCGCCGAGGCTGAAGCTCCAGTGGAGCAAGTTCTTCAACAAGCCGGGAGCAGCCCGTACCGCCCGGCCGGTGCGACAGTTCGACGCCACGATGGCGACCCCACTGTTCACGCTGCCCACGACGGCGCTCCCCGACTCGAACCCCCTGAACCTGCTCTCGTCGCGAAACCTCCTGCGGGGCAAGAAGATGGGCTTGCCCTCAGGGCAGCAGGTGGCTCGGCTGATGGGCGTGACGCCGCTCACCAACGCACAGTTGTGGAAGAACCACCGCATCGAGGTGAAAATCCCCATCCCCACCACCGGTACGGGCGCGAATGTGGTGGAGATCTTGCGTGAGTTTGATGTGGACAACCAGGACCTCAAGACCCTCTTCGCTGACCAGGGCTGGAACGGGGAGGCCCCGTTGTGGTTCTACATACTCAAGGAGGCCGAGATCGTCAGCAAGGGTCGCACGCTGGGCCCTGTCGGCGGTCGGATCGTGGCCGAGGTCCTTGTCGGGCTGTTGCAGAAGGACCCCAATTCGTATCTGTATCTGAATCCCGCTTGGAAGCCGGCGGCGCCTGTCACACCGGTCAAGGGGCGGTTCACCATGGCCGATCTCCTCACGTTCATTGGGGTTTGGTCCTGAAAAGGGAGGTGCTTAAGAGAGCGATCGCGAATGAGGCGATGAACAGGTTATGAACCGATGTGAACGAGGTGATGAAACATGCAAAAGTCCATCGCGAAGGAGTCTCCGCGCCGAAGAATCGTCCGGCGGGTCTTAGCGGCCCTAGTGGCCGTGGCGGCAGTACTCACGCTGGGAGCCTGCAAGGCGACCGGTGGGGGACAGATCGATGAGCCCGTGCAGAGCGGCACCCTGCCACCTCTAGCCAGCGAGTTCGACGTACTCGGTGACTTCACCGGCGAAGCAAACTTCGGCTTCAACTTCACCTGCGAGATGACGGCCAAGAACAAGGCCGTGATCAAGGGCGAGATCACGTATCACGACACCGCTCCCAGCGTCGTTGAAGGAGTGGAGTTCGACCCGATTCGCCTCCACGGAGTCGTTGACCCCGTCTTCATCACTGCCGAAACGTGCGAGGCGGCGGCCCAAGTTTTCCTCGATGCAGCACGATTCGAGGGCACCTATCGGTCCCAGGACACGAGTCTGGCCTCGGCGCTGCCCGGCCGGTTCAACGTACTGGTGTTCGACCAGGGTGAGCCGGGCCGCACGAATGACCCAGCATTCGTCACCGGCGACGGGTTCGCCATCGAGCTGACTGGGGGCCCGTACACCCTCTACACCCGAGCCGGCTACATCGAGGGCGGCAACATCCAGGTGGACAACACCTAGACAGATAAACCGGGCTTGTCCGGCGGCATGACGTCTCACGACGCGTCATGCCGCCGGCGCAGCAGATGAACGGGGATGGACATGACAAAGTCGCCTGTCAGCGAGTCACCCCGCCGGCGCTTTGCCCGGCGGGTGAGTGCAGCGGTGATGGCCCTGGCCACGGCACTGGTGCTGGGTGCCTGCAGGGCGGATGGTGGGGGCTTTATCGGTGATCCGTTGGAGGGTGGCCCGGTCAGTGTCTTCCAGAGCGATGCCGAGTTCGGGTTCACTTTCTTCTGCGAGATGGAGGTGAAGAAGAACAGGCCTCGGGCCGTGATCAGGGGCGAGATTACGCACCACGACAGTCCCAGCTCGATCATTCTCGAGGGCGACCTCGAGCCGACCCTGTTCCCGGAGATCAGGCTGCACGGCACCGTGGAACCGCTGATCGTGCCGAACGTTCCGTCATGCGAGGAGGCGGTCGAGGGCCTGCCGGCGGCCATCTTCGAGGGCACTTACCGGCCTCAGGTGAAGGCGCTGCGGTCACAGCAGGGCGAGTTCGTCGTCCAGGTGTTCGACCAGGGTGAGCCGGGCAGCTCACAGGAAGAGATCACCGGGGACAGCTTCTCCATCGAGCTGATCGGTGGCGCCTACAACGGCTACACCCGAGGCGGCTACATCGAGGGCGGCAACGTCCAGGTGGAGGGATAGCAGTAGTTGCCGGGCCGAGCCTGGCGGCGAGGCGCGCCTACCAACACGTCCATGCTGTCGGCACGCTCGGGTGCGCCTCCAGCACCTGCTTGGCGAGCCGTCTCACGTTGCACATGACCTGTTCGACCGCATCGGCGCCCCGGTGGCTGTCCGGCAGGTGCAGCCGACGTTTGGCTTACCCGCATTTTCCGTCACATGGCGAAAATGTGTGCCCGATCGCTGAGTTGCGCTCGGAACCGCGGATCGAAGGATCGAGAAAAAGAACTTTCGGGACCGCCGAGCCGCCAGGGCATATACGGTTCGTGCAGGGGAGACGTCTGGATTAAGGACCTGCTGCGTATTTAGGCCAGAGACTTGACAAGCCCGCGTTCGGAACGAGAACTTACTCAGCGGGTCAAGGCCAGGAACCAGGGGGTATACAACGCGATCGGGGGTAGTTAATGGCGGCCAAAGATAC
>CAWEGC010000016.1:0-7748 GCA_963808495.1 uncultured Actinomycetota bacterium | reverse complement strand
CCGCAGTTGGCAAACCTGCTACGCGAGGATTCTTCGAAGAATGATCAACTCCGAGGACTACTCGACCGACGGGCAGCCCAGAAGGAGCGCATTAACGAGATCCTGGATGCCTATGCTGCCGGCGAGATCACCAAACCGGAACTCGGCCGGTTGAAGCCGCGGGCCGAGCAGGCCCTGGCGGACATTGAGCGTCAGATCTCAAGTCTCAATCGACCGGGCATCCTGCCTGTGGGCCGAACGCTACGAGAGGCGTGGGAGTCGAGTGGTAGTGATACGTGGCGCCGCGAATTACTGGCACTGTTGATCGACAAGATCACCGTCAAGCCGGGCGTTTCAAAGCCCTACTGGCGTCAATGGCGGTTCGACCCGGAACTGATCGACGTGGCGTGGAAGCACTGATCATCCGCGCCGCATCCATGAGCGTTCCCTGATCTTCGACGCGCTGAGGTACGCCACTGACCTGAGTGGAGTTGCCGATCCAGGCAGCAAGATCAGGCATTGACCTTGTCCCGACCGTAAACGTGTGAGTCGAAGTCAGACAGCTGCTTGATTTCGTCTGTCGCAAGATCAACAAGCCCCAGCCGTGGCGACTGGTCCTGATCATAGGTCGACTTCAAAGCACGAACTCGCCACGCTGTTCGTCCGTCGGCAGCATAGGCATCCATCCGTTTGTGGCAAGTGGCTTCACCGATGTGTTGGGTGTAGCGGCCCTTGGCCGGCCAGGATTGATGATCTTCTTGACAGTGGTTCCGCAGCCGGCTCCTCATCCGTTCGATGAAGGAGGGCGGGCCATGGCGGTGCCACTCATCCAGCGGGTCCCTGGTGAGCGCTTGACCGATGCGGTGGCGCTGATCTGCGAGAACGGCGATCTCATGCACAAGGTGAGGATGTTGCGGCCAGCAGGTTGGGATGACATCGGCGACATCCCAGACGTGCTCGTGGTTCAACCAGGTGACGACAGCCTCCAACCACAACCAGACCTCTCTTCGCAGTTGCGGCGTCTGGGAGGTGCAGCGATCCCACGGCCGCAACAACGTCGCCAGATCTTGGAGAGGCAGAAGGGGATCTTGTTGCCGACTCGTTTCGAGATCGAGTTCCCGATAGGCAAATTGCACCAACCTCCCCGGTTTAGGGAACGGCTGGACGAGCGCCGAAGAGTCGGCATCGGGGTCTAATGCGCCGGTCATAAGTAGGATTCCTGATCAGCCGCGATCCAGCGATATCTCGCCCCGGCTTCGGCGGCGGCAGATCGGTCCTCGGCCGCAAGCACCTCGAGGCAGTTTTCGGCTAGCTGGGCACGCAGCTGCCTGTGGTCCGTTAGGAGCCGGCGTCGGGCCTTGCCGTCGATGCAGCGGGTCAGGCGCGCAATGATGGGTTTGCCGTTCTGGGCGAGTACGAGCGCGTGCCCTTCTTCCAGCCCACGGATCTCTTCTGGCTAGTGATGGGGTCGCCCGAATTGTGCGATTTGTCACCCTGTGGTCATCACGTCCGGTCAAGCCAGGACTCAGCGGCGTCTCGTACGGTGTAGGTCCGGTGTTCGACCGCAAGGCCATCGGTTTGGTCCCGACGCAGCGCGAGCACCTTCTGCTTTTTTGGCTGTGTGAACGCCAGCGCCACTGCCAAGGCACGATTCGAGGTAACGCGGTCCGATCAGCGGCGTGGGCACTCCGTGCGACTGGTTCAGTGCAGTTCATCTACGTGGACCTTTCGGCGACGGACCAGGCGGGTGCGTAATCTGCCGCCGTTCGACCGAACGCCCGCGACGCGCTTCAGGACCGGATCTGACCGATCGAGTGACACCGCTCGAGTCGAGCTGAGCGGCCGCTGCGACGGACTGTTTGGTGGTGGCGATGACATCCTCGGTCAGGTTGATCGGTCCGCGCCTGGCCGGCTCCGGCAGCGGGATCACCTCATTAGCGGAGATTTGCCGGGGTGTGGTCCACCTGACGCCTTCGTAGCGGGTCTCGCCCTGCTCGATCGCGATCTCGGCCTCCCTTGCGCCCTCATGCCGATGATGCGCGCGGTAGCGGTAAGACCCGGGTGGTCGATTGCGGTATCTCGCGCGACGTGGGCAATGTCGACGGACGCGACCATGCTGAGATGAAGGGTCTTGACGGTGTTGACGAGGTCGACGCGGCTGGCGAGCTGGTCGGGCGTGGCCCATCCGTTCTGGGTGGTGGCGGTAGCCGCGATCGCGGCGCGGACCTCGCTGGCTGCGGCAACGAGCGCGGGGTCGGTGCGGCTGGCTGGGCTGGTGAGTTCCCCCCAGCGTTTGGCCAAGCGGCTCCAGGCAACTTGGTTGGCCTCCAGCGTCGGCGCCAGGCGCCGCAACAGAGCGGGATCTATATGGCCCGTTGTGGAGGTGAGGACATAGCGCTGCCGAAACGGCGGCCGCCACTCCCCGGTCGCAGCTGCAAGAACGTTGGCGCCGCAGTCAATGGCATTCACCGCGGCGGGCGCCAAGATGCTCACCACGACGACCGCGACAGCAAGCGGGGTGAAGAGGATTGACGCTAGGAGAGGTGCGGCGACTAATAGGAGCTTCTTCACGCTCGCCTCAGCCGGCGGCTTGGATGGCGTCGTTGGTGTACGTGAGTGGTTGCTCTGCGGGGTGCAGCACGGTCTGCACCTTGTACAGCTGCTCCCCGACACACCACAGGGCGCGTCCTTTGCCGTGCATGGCCCAGCCGGTGACCAGATCTTGGGCGATGGGGCCGAGACCGAGGAGTCTGTCGAGTTCTTCGGCGACGGCGAGGTCTTGGCCGTGGAGGACCTTGATATCGGCCAGATGCAGCAGATCCTTGGCGATGGCGGCGGCTTGGGAGCCGACGTCGCCGGCCGACAGCGGGTCGGAGGGGTTTGTGCCCGACCGCGACCTGGATGTCGCCGTTGCTGCGGGAGAGTCGCAGGTCGGCGTCGAAGCTTTTGACCGCCTCGACGCCGAGGCGCAGCTGTTTCCAGGATTCGTCGCGGACCACGATGCGTCGGTCGCCCACCTCGGAGAGCTCCCGCATGCCGCGTCCCCAGCTGTTCAGGCAGAGCAGGGCAATGCAGACTGCCTCGTCGCCGAGCGGCTCGAGCCGTGACAGGCTGAGGGATTGGATCGGGGCCCGCCAGTCAACATCGATGGTGCTGTGGTCGTCGAACAGGCCGGCGAGGGCGCCGGAGACGAGCTGGCCGAGGGCGTCGCGGAGCATCCGGGTCTCGTTAAGGAAATGCCTCCTCGACAGAGAGCCTCCTAGATCGGCAGGATCGGGACAGCGGCCGCCGCTCCGGCAGTCTCACCACCGGCGGCACCAGCTCCCCCGACATCTGCTGCGCCGCCACCCTTGAAGCTGCCCATCTGGCCAGTCGGCGTTCCTGCCCGGTCGGGCGTCCGAGGTGAATGATCGGTCGGCACATGTGCGGGCTGCGTCGGCTCACGTGCCAGCAGGGCGTCCTCAGGCGGATTGCTCCCACTCGCACTTAGGTCGCCCTGGTCGGAGGGTTGTTCAGCATTGGTGTCGCCGTCGCCGCCTGCCGTGTAGTCGGCGGGGCTGCCGCGGCCGCGGCGGATTCGGCTGGCGTTGACGTCGGGGTAGTAGCTGAGATGCCCGACCCCCATCTGGTTGGTGAGGTCGGATCCAATAGCGGTGGCGCGTGACCCGATGCCCTGCGCGAGACTCACAGCAGTTCCCATCGCGCCGCCGAAGCTGCGCAGCAGGCCGCTTTGGGCCTCGCTCAGCCGGGACGGCAACCGCTCTGGTGTCGAAGCCAGTCATCTGATACTGCCTGGTCACAGCGGTCCCCTGTCTCTGGGTCGTCTTTGGCGGACGCCCAACACCTACCGCAAGGCAGGCGTCAGGCGGGGACCGCCACCTCAACTTCCACGAGACGCGGGACAACCTCCTCTCGTTCGTCTCTCAGCGCGCGACGGATGGTTGTGGACGTAATGTGGACTGGTTGCGGATCCGACGACACAGCCAGGGCTGGGAATCCGCAGGGGCTCCGAGGCCGGCAGACCGCCCCCAGACCTAGGGTGGACGGCGTGAGCGCGAGCACCCCGGCCGGGCCGGGGAACCGGCCCAATGTCGTCTACCTCCACACGCACGACACCGGCCGCTACATCGGCCCGTATGGCGCACCCGTCCGGACGCAGCGGATGGGACGGGTGGCCCGGGACGGGATGCTCTTCCACCGCGCGTTCTCCGCCGCGCCGACCTGCTCACCGAGTCGCGCCGCCCTGCTCACCGGGCAACTCCCGCACAACGCCGGCATGATGGGCCTTGCCCACTTCGGCTTCCGCCTGCACGACCCGTCGCAGCACCTCGCCACCACGCTGCGAGACGCCGGTTACCGAACCGCCATGGTGGGCCAGCAGCACGTCAGCGCGGACGACGAGGCGTCACTTGCAGGTCTCGGCTACATCGACGTGCTGCGCGTGGGCGGTCACGCGGACGAGGTGAGCGAGATCGGCGCCGCCTTCGTGCGCCAGCACACCGGCTCGGCCGACCGAGGCCAGCCGTTCTTCCTGTCGGTCGGGTTCTTCGAGACGCACACGGACAACCGCAACGAGCACCTGTTCGGCTACCCGGGCGATCCGGACGCGCTGACCGCGCCCGCGCCGACCATGCCGAGCACGCCGGACACCCGGCGGGAGATGGCGTCGTTCGCCGCCGCGGCGGCGAAGGCGGACGAGGGCATGGGCCGGGTTCTCGACGCCCTCGACGACGCCGGCGTCGCGGAGAACACGCTCGTCGTCGTCACGACCGACCACGGCATCGCCATGCCGCGGATGAAGTGCACGCTGACCGACGCCGGCACCGGGGTGATGCTCATCGTGCGGGGGCCCGGTGGGTTCAGCGGTGGCGCGCAGTCGGAAGCGCTTGTGAGCCACCTGGACATCTTTCCGACCATCCTGGAGTTGCTCGGACTGGACCGGCCCCCTTGGCTGCAAGGGCATTCACTGCTCCCGCTGACCGACGATCCGACTGCGGTGATCAGGGACACCGTCATCGCTGAGGTGACGTACCACGCCGCGTACGAGCCGCAGCGCACGATCCGGACGGGGCGGTACCGCTACACGCGGCGGTTCTCGGACCGCGGCCGACCGGTGCTGCCGAACACCGACGACTCGTGCAGCAAGGACCTATGGGTGCGGCACGGCTGGGCCAGTCGGCGGGTCGACGCCGAGTCGCTCTGGGACGAGATCTTCGACCCGCACGAGCAGCACAACCTGGCGTCTGAGGCGAATCACCAGCCGGTTCTCGCCGAACTGCGCGCGCGGCTCCTCGAGACCATGCGCGACACCCGCGATCCGCTGCTGGACGGTGACGTGCCCGCACCGATGCCCGATCGGCAGATCGATCCGGATGCCCTGTCACCCAAGGCGCTCCCGCCGCCGCGCGGATGAGGCTCGTCTGTCCGGTAGAGCTAGTGGACGGCCTGGCGGCAGATGTTCGCGCATCAGGCCATCGGGACGGTCAAATTGGGTCTCCTGGCAGCGGTGCTGGGTCCAATTCATGCGACCGTTGTTCTTGGCCGGCTTCGCATCCTCGGGCAGTACACGAGCGAGGATGCGCCGAACCAGGTCCACGCCAACGTCATTGGTCCAGGTGCCGCGCGGCACACCGAGATGGTTGCGGTGAGCGGTCCGCACGGTGTTCGCCCAGCACGACGCCGAACGTGTGGCCGAGCAGTTCGAGATCGTGGTCGTCGGAAGCCCGAATACGCCGGCTCAGAACTGATTGATTCGTGCCGAGTCAGACGGCGCATGCCGGGGTACAACGCGTTCAGTTCCGACTGGCTGCCGATATCCGCGCAGATTTCGGCCAGCTGCCACACTAGAGTCGGCGACGATGCTCGAATACAGGATTCCGGCCGCGAGGTTTCTTTCCGCAGCGATCATAGGCGTCTGCTTCTTAATCGCCTTGATCGTGATCAACATGCAGGCCGCAAGCAGATCCCGCACCTTCGGTCTGCTGGGTGTCACGATGGTGTTGGCGAGCACGGGACTGCAGGCGCTCCACGGATCGCTGGCCGGTGCGTACGGGAGGAACACCGTCGTTCACGGAGTGGGCTCAATCATCGTAGCTGCGCTCGCCGCCGCCGGGCTGGTGCTACTGGCGCTCGCGGTCACCCGGGCACGCAAGGCGAGACGGACGCGAGGTGGTCACTGATGGCGGTCAGTCAGATCGTGGCCGTCGCGATAGCGGTCGCCGGGGTGGTGGTGGCGCTGTGGCTGCTGATCAAGAGTGCCCGCGGGCAACCCCGGGTGCTGGGAATCATCGGTACGGCGCTCATCCTGCTCGGTGTGCTCGCTCGTTTCGCCTTCCAATGGATCGCTGAGTGGTTCCTCGGCGAGGCCGACAACGAGGCGACTGTCTCGATCCTGGCCGCCGATACCGTGGCCGGTGGTGTACTGACTGGAGCCGGACTGCTCTTGGTGACCCGCGCGATCGTCGTCGCGGGCTGGCCGCCGTGGATGACCGACAGGCGAGAGAACAGGAGGCCGAGGTGGGGCGGCTCATCTCGTTAGCTTAGCTAAGCTAACGCGGAGGATACGGGATCCAAACCCGCGATAACGGGGGAATCATCGTGATGCAGACGAGACAGCCCACCAGCGCCGTTCAGCGCGAGGCCGGCGCCTGGTAGCCGGCGACCCCTGCCCGGTGGACGGTGAGACTCCCATCGATCAAGCCGATCGCCAGCCGATTCCCGGGCTTGTCGTACATCCGGGCGTTCAGCGCGACACCATCGACGTACAGCGTGGCGATGGTGTCGTCGACCACTGTCTCGACGTCGTAGGTACGTCCAGGTTCGAAGGCGAACGGGCGCTCGAGACCCTTGTTCTCGTAACGGAACCAGGGATAGTTCGGGATCTTGTCAAAATCGATCCGCTGCTCGCCCCCGCGCACGGTGAAGGCGTAGGCGGTCCCGAGGTCGTTCTCGAACAGCCGGATGGCGAAGCTTCGGGCATGGGCGGTGAGCTGGAGCGTAACCAGGAACGGCTGGTCGGCCGGCAGATCGGCCACGACGATGCTGGCCTGGCCGTCCGCCGCAGATAGCGACCGGGGCTCGGTCATCGTGGGCGCGGCGGTGGGTAACGCTGCGCGCACGGTGCCGGGGATCCGCACGCCGAGCGAGCGGTCCAGGCGTTGGTAGACCTCGTGCACGACCAGCGTGCCGCCCCACTGCCAGGCGCCGAGGTCGGTGTCGCCTTGCTTCGTCGGAACCCAGCCGAACAGATAGCGGTGGTTGTTGTCGGCGGCCGATCGCGCCGCATAGTAGGCGCGGCCGTCGAAGGCGTCGTCGACCGGGGAGGTCCACGGGCCCGCCAGCGACTCGCTGCTGCGGTAGACGGTCTTGCTGCGGTCGCTGTACTCGGTGGTCAGCAGATACCAGCGATCACCCATCCGAAACAGGTCGGGCATCTCGTGCATCGTGTACAGGTCCGGTGCCCAGAAGTCGCCCTCGAAGGTCCAGTGCTCCAGTTCGGTCGAGGTGTACCAGACCGTGCGGCCGCTGACACCGATCACGTCCTCGTCCTTGCGGGCGCCCAGGATCATTACCCAGCGGTCGTGCTCGTCCTCACGCAGGACGAAGGGGTCGCGCCAGTTGTCGGGGTCGAAGCCCCGGCTCCGGAGCGACGAGCTCGCCGGGCAGCGTGGTCCAGTGCTCCAGGTCGTCGCTGACCGCGTGCATCAGAACCTGCGCCCAGGCTGCCCGAAGCCGCGTGGATCAACGAACCCAACCGGGAGGCGCTCAGC
>CAWEGC010000015.1:0-6482 GCA_963808495.1 uncultured Actinomycetota bacterium | reverse complement strand
GGACGGCAACCGCTCTCGTGTCGAAGCCAGTCATCTGATACTGCCTGGTCACAGCGGTCCCCTGTCTCTGGGTCGTCTTTGGCGGACGCCCAACACCTACCGCAAGGCAGGCGTCAGGCGGGGACCGCCACCTCAACTTCCACGAGACGCGGGACAACCTCCTCTCGTTCGTCTCTCAGCGCGCGACGGATGGTTGTGGACGTAATGTGGACTGGTTGCGGATCCGACGACACAGCCAGGGCTGGGAATCCGCAGGGGCTCCGAGGCCGGCCGACCGCCCCCAGACCTAGGGTGGACGGCGTGAGCGCGAGCACCCCGGCCGGGCCGGGGAACCGGCCCAATGTCGTCTACCTCCACACGCACGACACCGGCCGCTACATCGGCCCGTATGGCGCACCCGTCCGGACGCAGCGGATGGGACGGGTGGCCCGGGACGGGATGCTCTTCCACCGCGCGTTCTCCGCCGCGCCGACCTGCTCACCGAGTCGCGCCGCCCTGCTCACCGGGCAACTCCCGCACAACGCCGGCATGATGGGCCTTGCCCACTTCGGCTTCCGCCTGCACAACCCGTCGCAGCACCTCGCCACCACGCTGCGAGACGCCGGTTACCGAACCGCCATGGTGGGCCAGCAGCACGTCAGCGCGGACGACGAGGCGTCACTTGCAGGTCTCGGCTACATCGACGTGCTGCGCGTGGGCGGTCACGCGGACGAGGTGAGCGAGATCGGCGCCGCCTTCGTGCGCCAGCACACCGGCTCGGCCGACCGAGGCCAGCCGTTCTTCCTGTCGGTCGGGTTCTTCGAGACGCACACGGACAACCGCAACGAGCACCTGTTCGGCTACCCGGGCGATCCGGACGCGCTGACCGCGCCCGCGCCGACCATGCCGAGCACGCCGGACACCCGGCGGGAGATGGCGTCGTTCGCCGCCGCGGCGGCGAAGGCGGACGAGGGCATGGGCCGGGTTCTCGACGCCCTCGACGACGCCGGCGTCGCGGAGAACACGCTCGTCGTCGTCACGACCGACCACGGCATCGCCATGCCGCGGATGAAGTGCACGCTGACCGACGCCGGCACCGGGGTGATGCTCATCGTGCGGGGGCCCGGTGGGTTCAGCGGTGGCGCGCAGTCGGAAGCGCTTGTGAGCCACCTGGACATCTTTCCGACCATCCTGGAGTTGCTCGGACTGGACCGGCCCCCTTGGCTGCAAGGGCATTCACTGCTCCCGCTGACCGACGATCCGACTGCGGTGATCAGGGACACCGTCATCGCTGAGGTGACGTACCACGCCGCGTACGAGCCGCAGCGCACGATCCGGACGGGGCGGTACCGCTACACGCGGCGGTTCTCGGACCGCGGCCGACCGGTGCTGCCGAACACCGACGACTCGTGCAGCAAGGACCTATGGGTGCGGCACGGCTGGGCCAGTCGGCGGGTCGACGCCGAGTCGCTCTGGGACGAGATCTTCGACCCGCACGAGCAGCACAACCTGGCGTCTGAGGCGAATCACCAGCCGGTTCTCGCCGAACTGCGCGCGCGGCTCCTCGAGACCATGCGCGACACCCGCGATCCGCTGCTGGACGGTGACGTGCCCGCACCGATGCCCGATCGGCAGATCGATCCGGATGCCCTGTCACCCAAGGCGCTCCCGCCGCCGCGCGGATGAGGCTCGTCTGTCCGGTAGAGCTAGTGGCCGGCCTGGCGGCAGATGTTCGCGCATCAGGCCATCGGGACGGTCAAATTGGGTCTCCTGGCAGCGGTGCTGGGTCCAATTCATGCGACCGTTGTTCTTGGCCGGCTTCGCATCCTCGGGCTGTACACGAGCGAGGATGCGCCGAACCAGGTCCACGCCAACGTCATTGGTCCAGGTGCCGCGCGGCACACCGAGATGGTTGCGGTGAGCGGTCCGCACGGTGTTCGCCCAGCACGACGCCGAACGTGTGGCCGAGCAGTTCGAGATCGTGGTCGTCGGCAGCCCGAATACGCCGGCTCAGAACTGATTGATTCGTGCCGAGTCAGACGGCGCATGCCGGGGTACAACGCGTTCAGTTCCGACTGGCTGCCGATATCCGCGCAGATTTCGGCCAGCTGCCACGACTAGAGTCGGCGACGATGCTCGAATACAGGATTCCGGCCGCGAGGTTTCTTTCCGCAGCGATCATAGGCGTCTGCTTCTTAATCGCCTTGATCGTGATCAACATGCAGGCCGCAAGCAGATCCCGCACCTTCGGTCTGCTGGGTGTCACGATGGTGTTGGCGAGCACGGGACTGCAGGCGCTCCACGGATCGCTGGCCGGTGCGTACGGGAGGAACACCGTCGTTCACGGAGTGGGCTCAATCATCGTAGCTGCGCTCGCCGCCGCCGGGCTGGTGCTACTGGCGCTCGCGGTCACCCGGGCACGCAAGGCGAGACGGACGCGAGGTGGTCACTGATGGCGGTCAGTCAGATCGTGGCCGTCGCGATAGCGGTCGCCGGGGTGGTGGTGGCGCTGTGGCTGCTGATCAAGAGTGCCCGCGGGCAACCCCGGGTGCTGGGAATCATCGGTACGGCGCTCATCCTGCTCGGTGTGCTCGCTCGTTTCGCCTTCCAATGGATCGCTGAGTGGTTCCTCGGCGAGGCCGACAACGAGGCGACTGTCTCGATCCTGGCCGCCGATACCGTGGCCGGTGGTGTACTGACTGGAGCCGGACTGCTCTTGGTGACCCGCGCGATCGTCGTCGCGGGCTGGCCGCCGTGGATGACCGACAGGCGAGAGAACAGGAGGCCGAGGTGGGGCGGCTCATCTCGTTAGCTTAGCTAAGCTAACGCGGAGGATACGGGATCCAAACCCGCGATAACGGGGGAATCATCGTGATGCAGACGAGACAGCCCACCAGCGCCGTTCAGCGCGAGGCCGGCGCCTGGTAGCCGGCGACCCCTGCCCGGTGGACGGTGAGACTCCCATCGATCAAAGCCGATCGCCAGCCGATTCCCGGGCTTGTCGTACATCCGGGCGTTCAGCGCGACACCATCGACCTACAGCGTGGCGATGGTGTCGTCGACCACTATCTCGACGTCGTAGGTACGTCCAGGTTCGAAGGCGAACGGGCGCTCGAGACCCTTGTTCTCGTAACGGAACCAGGGATAGTTCGGGATCTTGTCAAAATCGATCCGCTGCTCGCCCCCGCGCACGGTGAAGGCGTAGGCGGTCCCGAGGTCGTTCTCGAACAGCCGGATGGCGAAGCTTCGGGCATGGGCGGTGAGCTGGAGCGTAACCAGGAACGGCTGGTCGGCCGGCAGATCGGCCACGACGATGCTGGCCTGGCCGTCCGCCGCAGATAGCGACCGGGGCTCGGTCATCGTGGGCGCGGCGGTGGGTAACGCTGCGCGCACGGTGCCGGGGATCCGCACGCCGAGCGAGCGGTCCAGGCGTTGGTAGACCTCGTGCACGACCAGCGTGCCGCCCCACTGCCAGGCGCCGAGGTCGGTGTCGCCTTGCTTCGTCGGAACCCAGCCGAACAGATAGCGGTGGTTGTGGTCGGCGGCCGATCGCGCCGCATAGTAGGCGCGGCCGTCGAAGGCGTCGTCGACCGGGGAGGTCCACGGGCCCGCCAGCGACTCGCTGCTGCGGTAGACGGTCTTGCTGCGGTCGCTGTACTCGGTGGTCAGCAGATACCAGCGATCACCCATCCGAAACAGGTCGGGCATCTCGTGCATCGTGTACAGGTCCGGTGCCCAGAAGTCGCCCTCGAAGGTCCAGTGCTCCAGTTCGGTCGAGGTGTAACTTGCGGGCGCCCAGGATCATTACCCAGCGGTCGTGCTCGTCCTCACGCAGGACGAAGGGGTCGCGCCAGTTGTCGGGGTCGAAGCCCCGGCTCCGGAGCGACGAGCTCGCCGGGCAGCGTGGTCCAGTGCTCCAGGTCGTCGCTGACCGCGTGCATCAGAACCTGCGCCGCCTTGCCGGCGGCCGGATAGTCGCGGTTGTAGCCGGTGCAGAAAGCGTGGTAGCGGCCGTCGGCCTCGAACACGCTGCCGGCGAAGATGAACTGGTCCTGGGCGTCGTCGGCGCCGCGGTGCACGACCTCCCCGAGGTCTTGGTAGGTGAGGAAGTCGGTGGTTCGCGCCAGAGCCCATCCGAACGGATCGCCGAACGGTCCGGGATGTCGGGTGTCGCGCTGGTGGAACAGTTGGAAGGCGCCGTCAGCGAAGATCGGCATGCAGTCGCCGAACCACGTCTCGGGGTGCTGGTAGTAGAGCTGGTGCATAAGAGGGCTATCGCCTTTCATGGTTGTCGTTGCTGCGAGCGGGTGATGCCAGGCGGCGGTGGACAGCGTGAGCTAGCAAACCCTCGGTTCCTAGAAGTCGTGCGTTTGTCTTGAGTTATGCGGCGTGGCCGAGACGGGCGTGGTCGATGGAGCCGCGGACGTGGCGGTAGACAACGGCTAGGGCTTGCGGAGTTCGACGGGTGCGGGTGGTCGGTCCGCGGCGGTGAGTGGTGGCAGGAGCCGGTCGTGGACTTTCGTGTAGATCGCCACCCGTGCCCGTCGGGGGTGAGCTGGTAGGTGTTGCTGCCTGTTCTGCGTTCGATGTTGGTTCGCAGGCGGCGACGAACATGCGCTGAAACGCCAGGAAGATGATCACCGCGGGGAGGGAGACCAGGAGCCACGGCGAGGACGACGGGCGGCCCGGCGGTGCCGTAGCTGCCCTGCAATCCGGCGAGCGGCGCCATCACCGGTCGGACCTCCTGGCTGAAGCTAAGCGTGATGCCGAACAGCAGCTCGTTCAACACCCAGACGAACTGGAAGTGAAGGCTGCTGCCAGCGCTGACCGCGACAGCGGCAGGTTGAACCTGGTGAAGACCAGCCACCACGAGGCGCCGAGCTGCGCCGCCTCGTCGATCTCCGGCGGGATCCCCATCATGTGGTTTGCGCATGATGAAGAACGAGAATGGGAGCTCCTCATCCCGGGGCAGTTCATAGGTCGTCAAGCGTCCTCGGCACGCACTCATGATGACCTACAACAGACGAACGCGGCACGTGCGCTCTCCCGCGATGCTCACAACGGTCTCGCCCAAGGCTTCTGCTACGCCTACCTGGCCCGCGGTGGGTATCGGTCAGCGGTCGCTCACTGAAACCAGCGTCAGGTCGAGTTGTGCATGAGGATTCGCAGGGCGGCCGACACGGCGCCTTCGATCTGGTTGTCGCGGACCTCGGCTTGGCTCTGCCACGAGCGGTGATCCCAGTTCTTGCCCAACAGATCGTCACCGCCGTACAGAACCTGGGCCAAAGGCACGCCTCGGAATGCCGCGACCGCGGCCACCGCAGCGGCTTCCATCTCGACCGCGACATACCCCTCCAAGCGACGCAGCTCGATCTTCGCCGGAGTCTCCCGGTACGCGCATCGGTTGTCCATACCCGCCCAGTCAGGTAAGGGATCCCACGCTCCCCCAGAAGGCTCTGGAGCACCTCAACAGCCGCGGTGTTCGCGCTGACGTAGCGTCCAGCACGCTGGTAGTGGTGCGAGGTTCCCTCGTCGCGCACGGCAGACCCCTGTGCGTCAGGCTGATGTGAGACACCTCAGGTAGTTGTTCTTACCTCTGCACGGGGCGAGACAAGGTTGATCATGATGACGATGACGATGGCTGACGCTCCGGTTGATGATGGGGTGGTGAGTCCGCGAGCCGAGCGTCCGAAGCGGCGCACGTTCACCGCCGAATACAAGCTGGCGATGGTGGCGGAGTATGACGCCGCCGAGCCGGGTGCCAAGGGTGCTTTGCTGCGCCGGGAGGGTTTGTACTCCTCACATGTGGTGGAGTGGCGCCGGGCCCGCGACGCGGGCGCGTTGGACGGTGTGACGGCCAAGCCCCCGGCCCGCGGGCGGAGCCCGGAGCAGACCGAGAACGAGCGGCTGCAGCGCGACAACGACCGGCTGCGGCGAGAGCTGGCCAAGACCCAGGCTGCCCTCGATGTTGTGGGAAAGGCACACGCGCTCTTGGAGCTGGTCTCCGAGAGCGCGGACACCGAGAAGCGGTCGAAGCGGTGATCGCCCCGGCGGTCGCCGAGCTGGCCGGGCATACCTCGACCAAGCAGGCCTGCGAGCTGGTGGGGTGGTCCCGGGCCACCCACTACCGCGCCCGCCGGCCAGCCGAGCCGGCGCCGGTCGGTCCTCGACCGGCGCCGCCGAACGCGCTCAGCCCGGCGGAGTGTGCGCGGGTACTGGCCGAGCTGAACAGTCGCCGGTTCGTCGACAAGTCCGTCGGCCAGTGCTGGGCGACGCTGCTCGACGAGGGCACCTACCTGTGCTCGATGTCCACGATGCACCGGCTGCTCCGCCGAGCCGGGCAGGCCGGCGAGCGCCGCCACCAGGCCACCCATCCGGCCCGGGTCAAACCGGAGCTGCTGGCCACCGCGCCCCAGCAGGTGTGGTCTTGGGACATCACCAAACTCCGCGGGCCGACCCGCGGCGTCTACTACGACCTGTACGTGATCTTGGACATCTTCTCC
>CAWEGC010000014.1:0-17001 GCA_963808495.1 uncultured Actinomycetota bacterium | reverse complement strand
TGTTTGGGCGCCCAACGAAGAGGTTGCCAAGCTCACATACTTCGGTCTCTACGCCCTGCAGCATCGAGGGCAGGAGTCTGCTGGCATCGCGGTCAGCAAGGGCACCCAGATCATGGTGTACAAGGAGATGGGCCTGGTCTCCCAGGTTTTCAACGAGAGCACCCTCAACTCGCTGGCCGGCGCGCATCTCGCCATCGGCCACTGCCGCTACTCCACAACCGGCGCCAGCGTCTGGATGAACGCCCAGCCGACCTTCCGGCCAACAGCAACCGGCGGAATCGCGCTGGGCCACAACGGCAACCTCACCAACACCCTGGAACTGCGCGAATGGCTCAGCCAGCGTGATCAGGCTGAGGATTCGTTGCTCCCGGGGTCGTTGTTGAACGAGGCCACGAACGACACATCCCTGATCACCGCCTTGCTGGCGACCTTTCCCGGGCTGTCCACCGAGGAAGCGGCGATCGAGGTGCTGCCCCGGCTGCGGGGCGCGTTCAGCCTGGTGTTCATGGACGAGGAGACCCTGTACGCGGCCCGGGATCCACAGGGCATCCGTCCGCTGGTGCTCGGCCGCCTGGAGCGTGGCTGGGTGGTGGCCAGCGAAACGGCCGCCCTCGACATCATCGGTGCGTCTTTCGTCCGCGAGATCGTCCCGGGGGAGCTGCTCGCCATTGACGCCGACGGGCTTCGGTCGACCACGTTCGCCCAGCCGGACCCCAAGGGCTGCCTCTTCGAATACGTGTACCTGGCGCGGCCCGACACACTGATCTCCGGTAACCGGCTGCATTCAGTTCGGGTGGAGGTCGGCCGGACGCTGGCCAGGGAGTATCCGGCAAAGGCTGACCTGGTGATCCCCGTGCCGGAGTCGGGCACACCGGCCGCCATCGGTTACGCGGAGGCGTCGGGCATTCCGTACGGGCAGGGACTGGTCAAGAACTCCTATGTCGGCCGGACCTTCATCCAGCCCAGTCAGACGATTCGCCAGCTCGGCATCCGGCTGAAGCTGAATCCGCTGCGGGATGTGATCGGCGGTAAGCGGCTCGTCGTGGTCGACGACTCGATCGTTCGGGGCAACACGCAGCGGGCGCTGGTCCGGATGCTCCGTGAGGCCGGAGCGGTCGAGGTACATATCCGGATTTCCTCACCGCCGGTCCAATGGCCCTGCTTCTATGGCATCGACTTCGCGTCCCGGGCGGAGCTCATCGCCACAGGCGCCAACACCGAGGAGATCTGCCGTTCGATCGGAGCCGATTCCCTCGGCTACGTGTCGCTCGATGGACTCGTGGCGGCGACGAACGTTGCGAAGGACAAGCTTTGCCGCGCCTGCTTCGACGGGATCTACCCCATCGAGCTGCCGCTGAGTGAGCGGCTGGGCAAGAACATCCTGGAAGACCCCGTACGCACCGATCTCGACGGCTTGGAAACGGTCGTCGCCGGAGTCGGCGCCGCAGATGCTCTGTCGCGTCCCTGAAACCCAACGGCTCAGGACATCGCATGACCGAGAATTCGGCTTACGCCGCGGCAGGCGTCGACATCCAAGCTGGTCAACTGGCCGTCGACCTGATGAAGGAGGCGGTCGCCAAGACGCACCGGCCTGAGGTGCTCGGTGGGTTGGGCGGCTTTGCCGGGTTCTTCGACGCCAGCCGGATCGCGCGCATGTCGCATCCCGTCCTGGCCACCTCGACCGATGGTGTCGGCACCAAGATCGCCATCGCTCGGGCGCTGAATGATCACTCCTCGATCGGGTTCGACCTGGTCGGGATGGTGGTCGACGACCTCGTGGTCTGCGGCGCCGAGCCGCTGTTCCTCACCGACTACATCGCTTGCGGTCGGGTGGTGCCGGAGCGGATCGCGGCGATTGTGGGCAGCATCGCCGAGGCCTGCGTCGAAGCGGGCTGCGCGCTGATCGGCGGCGAGACTGCGGAGCATCCCGGGTTGTTGGAGCCTGACGAATACGACCTGGCGGGCGCCGCGACTGGTGTCGTCGAACGCGATGCCATCTTGGGAGCCGACCGGGTGATGCCCGGTGATGTGATGCTGGCGATGGCCTCCGATGGCTTGCACTCCAACGGTTTCTCCCTCATCCGTCACGTGCTGCTTGATCGAGCCGGCTGGTCGCTGGATCGTTCAGTGCCTCAGCTGGGGACGACTCTGGGCGAGGAATTGCTCCGGCCGACCCGGATCTACACGCAGACCTGCTTGGCGCTGATCGGCGCCGTCGAGGTACATGCACTGAGCCATATCACTGGCGGTGGACTGGCCGGGAACCTGGCGCGGGTCATTCCCGAGTCCTGTGAGGTGCACATCGACCGGACCACGTGGCGGCCTGCACCGATCTTCGACATTCTGGGCCGGGTGGGCCGAGTACCGCGTGCGGACCTGGAAGCGACCGTCAACATGGGCGTCGGGATGGTGGCCGTAGTACCGGAGGAATCGGTCGATGCAGGCATCCGGGTACTCGCCGAGCACGGTGTCCTGGCCTGGGTCTGTGGATCGGCTGCGCCGACCGGATCCGGTACTCGGACCGCCGTCACACTCTTCGGCGAATACCCCCACGACTAACGCCATGGCCGTGGCCAGACACGTCGGGGATTGGCGTGCCGAGATTTGCACTGGTTGGCGCATTAGGTAGCCTTGCCCTCACGACATCAACCATTCTTAAGCCGCGGCTAACCGCGAGCAGACAAGTGCGAGGGGGTCGACCCACTATGGGGCGCGGCCGTGCTAAAGCGAAGCAGACCAAGGTCGCTCGCGAGCTGAAGTACCGGTCAGTTGACACGGATTTCACATCGCTGGAGCGAGAACTGCAGGCAGGGTCGGATGGGCACGCGGTACCCCCGGCCTATGCCGATCTTGCCGACGAGTACGACGACGACGAGGACACCACGCGCGACAACGGTGCCGCCTACCAAGATATGCGCAAGTCGGGCTAATTCCTTCCTGATCACAGGTGCGGGCAATAGCCTGTTGCCATGAGCCAGAATCCTGAGGAGAAGCCTGGTCAGCCTGCTGACCCAGGAAGCTCCGGCAGCGTGCCCGGATCCGAACCTGCCAATACTTCCGGCTCTTACGGCTCCAGTGAGGGTTCGACCAGCGACTCTGGCCGCAGCCCTGATGGCTCATCGACCGGCCCGTACGACAGCCCGGAGCGTGCCTCGGGCGCCTCGGCCGGATCGGCCGGATCAGAACAGTCCGGATCGGAACAGTACGGTCAAAGCCCGTACGCGGAGGGCCAGGCAGGTGAGACTCAGTCCGGAGAGTCGCCCTATCGCCAGAGCCAATCGGGTCAGGGTCCGTACGGTCAGAGCCAGTCGGGTCAGGGTCCGTACGGTCAAAGCGAATCCGGGCCCAGTCCGTACGGCCAAAGTCAGTCGCAGAGCCCGTACGGCCAAGGTCAGTCCGGCTATGACCCGGGCGGCGGCCAGCCCGGCGGCGGCATGTCCGGTGGCCAGGGGGCTTATCCGCAGTACGGGCAGCGGGCCGACCCGAACTACGGTCAAGGTCAATTCCCGTCCAGCTCCGGGCAGCCGACTGGTGGCTACGATCCCAACGCCGGGCCACAACAGGGCTACCCGCCGCAGCAGTACAACCAACCCGGCTATCCGCAGTACGCGGGACAGGCGCCGGTTTCGGAGAGCGACGAGAAGCTCTGGGGCCTCCTCGGCCACCTCAGCATCCCTTTCATCGGCTTCATCGGTCCGTTGATCGTCTACCTGGTCTACAAGGACCGCAGTCCGTGGTTGAAGGACACCTCGACCGAGGCACTCAACTTCTCGATCCTTTACACCATCGCCTCAGTGGTCTGCTCGATCCTCATCCCGCTGTTGATCGGTGCCATCCTGCTACCGATCGTCTTCATCGCCGCGCTGATCTTCTGCATCCTCGCAGCCGTGGCGGCCAACCGGCACGAGCTCTACCGGTACCCGGTGAACTGGCGGCTCATCAAGTAACCCAGCTGCCGGGCTATCCTGCTCGGGCTCCCTCCTCGGGCTCTAACCGGCGCCTCGACGGCGGCGTTCGCCGGGCTCACATCAGATATGCCGTGTGACACTCTGGGTGAGTGAGGTTGTGGCACCCGGACTTCTTGAACGGCTACGAAAGTACCGACCTGCTGCTGCCGGATGTGGCTCCCGCTGCCGGCGAGCCGGCCGACGTCGAGATCGTGGCCACCCTCATCCGTCGAGCGCCGGCGGAGCGGCATCGCCGGGCCGTGTTGTACGTGCACGGGTGGAACGACTACTTCTTTCAGACGCATCTCGCCGACCACTTGACCGACTTCGGCTTCGACTTCTACGCCATCGACCTTCGCCGCTACGGCCGCAGCCTCCGGCGAGGCCATCTGCACGGCTTCGTCACCGACCTGGACGACTACGGCGCTGAGTTGGCCGCTGCCGCCGATGTCATCGCCGAAAGCCATGATCAACTTGTGCTGATGGGCCACTCCACCGGTGGGCTCATCACCGCGCTGTGGGCAGGGAAGAATCCGGGGCGCATTGACGGCCTCATCCTCAACGCGCCCTGGCTCGACTTCCAGGGCCTGGCCATGATTCGGACCTTGGGTTCGCCGGTGATCGACGCTTTGGGCAGCAGCCTGCCCACGTCGGTGTTGAAGCTGCCGGACTCCGGGTTGACCGCCCGAACGCTGCACATCTCGCAGGGTGGTGAGTGGGACTACGACCTCGATCTGAAGACAACACCGTCGGCTCCGATCCGGGTCGGCTGGCTGCGCGCCATCCTCCTGGGTCACCAGCGGGTAGCTGCCGGACTGAACATCGAGGTGCCGATCTTGGTGCTCGCCTCGAGCACGAGCGAGCTGGCGCGGCGCTGGCACGATGGCCTCCGGACCGTCGATACGGTTCTCGACGTCGAGAAGATCGCCAGGCGGGCGACCCAACTCGGCCGCTGCGTCACCATCGTCCGCATCGATGAAGCGGTGCACGACGTGATCTTGTCCGCGCCAAGCGTCCGCAAGATCGCGATGGAGGAGATCTCACGGTGGATTGACGGCTACGTGCAGCACTCCCACGAGGGGGTTACCGGCCCTTCACGGTGATGGCGCCTGCTTGAATGTTGCCGTGACCGAGATGCCTCATGTGGTGGTATTGGGTGCCGGCTTCGGCGGCATATCAGCGACCAACGAGTTGTCCAAGGAAGGGTTCCGGGTGACCCTGATCGACCGCCACCCGTACAACACCTTCCAGCCGCTGCTGTACCAGGTCGCGACCGGCGGCCTCAACGCCGGCGACGTCACGTACGCGCTGCGCTACTTCGCCGCGAAGCACGAGGGTGTCCGCTTCCGGCGAGCCGAAGTGGTGGACATCGACCACGAGACGCGCGAGGTGATCTGCGCCGATGGCGTACGGATCGGCTTCGACTACCTGATCATCGGCAACGGCATCACGACCAATCACTTCGGCATCCCGGGTGCGGCGGAATACACGATGTCGATGTACACCCGGGCGGAAGCGCTGCGGGTGCGGGACACGATCTTCGGTGCCCTTGAGATCATCGCCGGCACGTCGGATCCCAATACCGGCGCCTTCACGGTCGTGGTGGTCGGCGGGGGTGCCACTGGCGTGGAGATGGCCGGCCAGTTGGCCGAGCTGAAGACCGAGACGATCCCTTCGACCTATCCCGAGCTCAACCCGGCGCGGGTGCATGTCGTGCTGGTGGAGATGGCGGAGCACCTGCTGGCGCCGTTCGACGATTCGCTGCGCAAGTACGCCCTGCGCGAGTTGATCAAACGAGGTGTGGACGTACGGCTGAAGACGGTGATCTCGGAGGTGCATCCGGATCGGGTGGACTTCAAGGACGGCTCCTCGATGCCGGTCGACATGGTGATCTGGGCGGCGGGGGTTGCCGGCGACAAGGAGATCAGGAACTGGGGTTTGCCGATCGGCAGGGCGGGAAGGATCGAGGTCAATCCCGACACCACCGTCATCGGCCACGAGCGGATCTTCGCCGTCGGCGACGCGAGCATCATCGTGGAGGACCCGCTGCCGCAGCTCGCCCAACCGGCCATTCAGATGGGCAAGCACGCCGCCAAGCAAATCACCCGGCGCTTCCGCGGACTGGATACCCAGAACTTCTCCTACTACGACAAGGGCACCATGGCCACCATCGGCCGCGGGGACGCCGTGCTGCAGATGCCGAACGGCATCAAGTTGACAGGCGTGATCGCCTGGCTCGGCTGGATCGCGCTGCACATCGTCTTCTTGCTCGGTGGTCGCAATCGGGTGCAGACGCTGGTCAATCTGGGCTCGCGCTACGCCGGTCCGCGCCGGTCGAACGCCATCGTCGGGGATGTCATGGAGCCGCCCAAGATGCGGATGCAGAACGAGCTTGACCAACGCGATGTTGAGCAAGGCGATGTCGTCGAGCTCGCCGAGCGCGAGCCGAGCCGAGAGCCGACCACGGCCGCCTGACAGCGTGGCCGACTGGGCCACATCACGCTGAACCGACAGGGCCACATCGGCGTCGTGACCTGACGCGCCGCTCTGAGCCACATCCGCGCACGACCGACTGCGTCTCTCGCATGAGCCGCCATCCACTTTGGCGGGACCGTACGTGGACGTTCGTTGCTTGCGCTTAACCCACGTTGCAACCGGCGTAGAGCGACAGAAGCTCACGTGAACGTTCGTTCCGACAGGGATCGGCGGACTGCCGGGCCCAGGGGTGGCGCCGGCGACAGCCTCAAGCCGCCATCCACTTCGGCGGGACCGTACGTGGACGTTCGTTGCTTGCGCTTTACCCACGTTGCAACCGGCGTAGAGCGACAGAAGCTCACGTGAACGTTCGTTTCCGACAAGGGATCCGGCGGACGGCCTGGCAGGCGCGGCCAGGTCGGGGCGTCAGCGCCATGCGTAGCGAGCGGCAATCCGTTCAGCGGCAGCACCGTACGAGGCGCTATGGCTCACCGCGTGCACGAGCAGCGGATGCAACTGGTGCAGCCCGATCACGCTCTCCCAGTCGCCATCCAGCCGAGCGGCCTTGACATAAGCAGCAGTCAGCACCTCCAGTTCCGGAGCGCCGAAGAGATGCAGCATGGCCAGATCGGTCAAACCATGGCCACCGTGCGCGGCCGGGTCGATCATGACCGCACCGTCGACGGTGAAGATCACGTTGCCCGACCACAGATCACCGTGGATACGGGCAGGGGCGCGGCCGTCGTCGAACTCGCCGGCGACCAATCGCTGGCACACCCGCTCAACCAGGGCGACGCCACTCCGACTCAGATTGCCGACGTGCTGAGCGCGCCGCGCGTAGGGGAGCAGCCGCTGCTCCGCATAGAAGCTGGCCCCATGTCGGTGTCGGCTGCATGCTCAACGGCTGGCGACCGATGTAGCCGTCGCCACGCCAACCGTCCGGCGGCGCACCGAACGCCTCGGCGCCGGCCGCGTGCGTGACGGCCAGAGCCCGGCCGAACGCCTCCGCAGCCTTCCTCGTCGGCCGGGTCGGCGTCACCCGTTCCAGAACGATCTGCTCCGGCGACACGTCGAGGACGCCGACGACCCTGGCCGAACCCGGGCCGGCGTCGGCCAGCCAGCGCAAGCCCGCCGCTTCGACGGCGAAGAACGCCGGATCGTTCGTACGAGAACGCTTTGGTGAACGTGCCCGCGGTCACGAGGCCAGCTGCCCCCGGACGATGGAGTCGCCGGAGTGGGCGGGATCGGCGTCGTTGGCAGGCTCGGCCGAGACGTCGACGATCGGGAACTGGTTGAGGTCCAGGTCGTCGGGGATATTGAATCGCCCGACCCCGTTGTTGAGGAATCCCATGGATGCCATGGCTTCGACGTTGCGGTCGATCAGCCAGACCTGACGGTAGCCCGGATCCGGGCTGGTCGAATCGACCCGCACCTCCAGGAACCGATCGCCGCTGCCGTCGCGCTCGACCCACGCCTCACCCCGGGCTCCGGGCCACGCCGGAAGCGCCTGCAACTGTGCCCGCTCGACTACCGTCTGTGTGGGCTGCACGAAACGCTCGACCAGAAAGCCGAGGCCGAAGCCGATCACGAGTGCAATGGACGCGGCGAGCGCCAACGACAGCCCCCGTCGCGCTCTGGAGCTTCGACGGCGACCTGAGTCGGGTACCGCCGCCGATGAAACAGCGCCAGCACCGCTGTCACGAGGAGACCCCTCCCTTGCCAGCTGGCGTACGTCGTCCTGCGGCACATCCTGCAGTCCGGCCGTCCGATACACCGCGGCCGCCCGATACACCCGCGCCCGCCGCCGGTGAACCCGGGGCAGCCGGGTCGCCGCTTAAGCCGAGCTCGGACCGTACGGCGCGCCAGACCTCCGGAGGCGGTGCCTGCAACTGATCGGCGGCGGTTGCGCTCCGACCGACCGCGGCGACCCGAACAAACTCCGCTACTTCGGCTAAGCACACCGGGCAGCTGTCGACGTGGATGCGCTCTTCGGCGGTGCCGGCCTTTTCGCCGAGGGCCAGCAGCGCCAGGACGTCAGGACTCGGATGCATCGGTCCAGACTTCCAATCGGCGCTTCAGCTTGATCAAGCTGCGACGGATGTGGCTCTTCACTGTGCCCGGTGGCATCTGCAGCCGCTCGGCGATCTGAGCATGGGTGAGGTCCTCGTAGAACGCCATCCGCAGCACCCGCTGAGGTACCTCGTCCAGCTTTGCGATCTCCTCGGCGAGGATCAGGCGTTCGGCGATGTCGAGCGGATCGGACTGCGGTTGCGAATCGGCGGCCAGCTCGTTCTGAATGCGGCGCTGCTTGCTCCGGGCCTGATGCGCGTCGACCACCTTGTTGCGGGTGATGCCGAGCAGCCAGGCGGGCAGGCTGGCGCGGTCCGGTTGATAGTTCTGACGTCCGCTCCATGCCGCGACGAAGACCTTCTGGGTGACGTCCTCCGCTTCGGTCGCCTCACCCAAGGAGCGCAACGCGACGGTGTAGACCAGGGCGGAGTACCGGCGATAGACCGCCTCGAGGGCCAACTCGTCTCCGGCCACGAAACCTCGTACGAGGACGTCGGGCTCGTCGTCGGAGAAGACGGTCACGAACGCTCGCTTCCCTCCGTGGTGAGAGCCGGCCTTGCGGATCGATGTGCGGTGATTGTCACCTTAGTGCTCTGGTGACAATCGTCCCGCGGGTGCGTCGGCTCTCGATCTGCCACTGCCGGGCGAAGCATGGTCAGCTTTCTCCTCCGGCAGTCGACATCTAACCCTGGAGAGGATTCCGGACGGACGCACGCGACGGATGCAGGCCATTGGCGCGGAAACACGCGGCGGTGGAGAAGTGTGGCCAGGGCCGGAATCGAACCGGCGACCTTTCACTTTTCAGGCGAACGCTACTACCGACTGAGCTACCTGGCCGTCCCACACGGCGCGCCGTGTGGGCGAGGGCGGCGACAGTTTGTGTCGCTCGCCGCTCTCGCGACCCCGACGGGACTCGAACCCGCGACCTCCGCCGTGACAGGGCGGCGCGCTAACCAACTGCGCTACGGGGCCTGGTCGACCCAACTCCGTACGCCCTTTCGGCGCCCCGAAACTATAGCGCAGCTCGTGTCGAGGCGGATTGGCCGCGCCAGAATCGGCACCTCACTCGCACGGCGACGCAGTCAAGTCTGTTCGGCATGTATAGCAGTTGGCGTTCGCCAGGGTCGGTCGAGCCGGTAGTTCTCAGGATCGCCGAATGTACGGTTCCGAAGTGAATGCTGGCGTACCAGTAGGCGCCTCATCCACGCTCTTTGAGAGTACGACGATCGTTCGCGATCAGCGCGCCTGCACACGTATGATCAAGTCCCCCATGCCGTCGAAATCGGCGCCGTTCTGGCTCAATCGGTGGCGGGTCAAGCTCGCGGATGAGCCGTTGCAGTCCGGTGTCCCAGGGCTCGGTGGCGGCTGGCGTCCAACCATTCGAAGGTCCTGAAGTTCGGCGAGAGCCACGTCACCAGATGACGAAGCCTCCGTCGACGAGCAGGTCGATTCCGGTCACGTAGCCCGCTGCAGGACTGAGTAGGAAGACAGCCGGTCCAGCAATGTCGTCGGGTTGGGCGTTGCGACCGATCGGCGTATTGCGCGCGTATCCCTCCATTGCCTCAGCCTGCTCAGGACGTCTGGTCATCGGCGTGTACGTGTAGCCAGGGCTGATGCTGTTGACCCTGATGCCCCTGCGCGCCCACTCCCAGGCGAGACTTCGACCCAGGTGAACGACGCCAGCTTTGGCCGCGTTGTAGTGGGCCTGGTGCAGGTCGCGGTTGGCGATCGTTGCCGACATTGAGGCGATGTTGACGATCGCCCCTCCACCGTTTCTGAGCATCGCCCTGCCCTCTGCCTGGCACGACAAGAACACCCCGGTGAGGTTGACGTCAAGTACCCTCTGCCACTGCTCGACCGGCATCTCTTCCGCGAGAGCGGCGTTGGCGATGCCTGCGGCATTTACCGCTGCGCTGAGCGGGCCGAGTTCCTGCTCGATCATCGTGACGGCCGTGTTGATCTGATCATGGTCGGTCACGTCTGCCGGTACGGCCACTGCTCGACCGCCATCGCTGATGATGTCGGCGATCACGCCGGGCAGGTCGGCACTCGGGAGATCGACGGCGCCGACCGACGCACCGGAGGCGGCCACGGCAAGTGCGATTGCCTTGCCGATTCCGCTGCCGGCACCGGTCACCATGGCGACGCCGCCGTCCAGTCGGTAGTCGGGTGCGCTCATGTTCCCCTCCTATTCGGTTGCACCACCCGAGTCGTGAGCGCGATGCCCCGCTGATCTCCGAAATCACCGGCAAGATATGCGCGCATCTCCTTATACATCGCAAAGGAGGCGAAAGAGCTCGCTCTGCAGGTAGGGCTCTTGTCACCAGCGTCGATCGTGTGCAGCAGCAATCTCTCAACGACTCTGGGGTTGCTAGCGGCGTCGACGTTCGCTAACCACGGAGCGTGCCGATCGGTACAGTCTGGGGATGGCAAGTCGGGTCGCTGCATGGTTGGCGGCCGCCATCTTCCTGATTGTCGCTGCCTTCCAGGCGGCGCTTGTCTTGGGCGCCCCGTGGGGGGAGTACACGCAAGGTGGCGGGACGAGCGGTGCACTCGCCTCGTCGGGACGGCTCATTGCAGCGGTGTCATGCCTGCTCTCGATCGTGATGGCTGGCGCCATCCTCGCGAGGGTCCGAGAAGGTCCGCTGCAACGATTCCCGGCTCGAGTCGTGACGATCCTTGCCTGGGTCACGACGGTCTACTCCGCGGTCGCCGTGGTCCTCAATATCATCACGAGGAGCACCACTGAGCGAGCCCTCTGGGCTCCCGTATCGATCGTGCTGCTGATTTTGGTTGTCACTGTGATGGTGACCACCCGCCGCGGCTGATTGCCGCCGCGACGAATAGGAGGGTCAATAGATCCGATCAGCCGGTCGAGGGCGCGCGGCCCGAGGACCGGTCGCGATCGTTCCCGGCCGCGACCGCAGCCCCCGTCAGCGCCAACGCGGTCGGCGTGACGTCGAGGTCGGCCGCCAAGGCCCCGTACAGCTGGACGCTTGGCCCATTGTCTGCGATCCGCTGCTCTCGAGCGCTGTGGGCTGCCGAGCAGCCGGTTGTCGGTTCTTTTGTCATCCACCGTCGGCAGTACGGCGCATTGGGTGTGTCCGCGTCTAGAAGCTCCCCGGCGGTGACGTTGGCGCTGGACGAGTGTCCAACTGCATTGCGCCGATAATCTCTTCACCGAGGAAGTGGCCAAGTCATGAGAACGGCGTGTGACTATGTGCTCGATCACGACGTCCTACCTGGCCGACGGTGCCAGCGGGAAACCGGGAGCGCTGGTGATGAAGGCATTCGTCTTGGAGAAGTACGGGCCGCCTGAGATGCTTCGGATGGCGGAGGTCGAGAGGCCCGCCCCGGCCGCCGATCAAGTCTTGGTGAAGGTGCTGGCGGCATCGGTTAATCCGGCGGACTGGCGTTCTATGCGTGCCAAGCCTTTGTTTTCTCGCGCGACTCTCGGGTTGCTGCGGCCGAAACATAGGATCCTCGGCGGTGACATTGCCGGGCGGGTGGAGGCGGTGGGCGGCGGGGTCACCCGGTTCAAGCCGGGCGATGAGGTTTATGCCAACCTGTTGGATCACGGTTCCGGGGGCTTTGCAGAATACGTTTCGGTGCCGGTGGGGGTGATGTCTTTGAAGCCGGCAAACCTGTCGTTTGAGGAAGCGGCTGCGGTTCCGATGGCCGCGGTGACTGCACTTCAGGGCCTTCGCCGCCACGGAGAAGTGCGGGCCGGGCGGCGGGTGCTGATCAATGGCGCTTCGGGCGGCATTGGCACGTTTGCCGTCCAGATCGCCAAGTCGTACGGCTGCGAGGTGAGCGGGGTGACCAGCACCCGGAACATCGACCTTGTCGCTTCGCTCGGCGCTGATCACGTGGTCGACTACACCACGACAGACGTCGTCGGTGGCGGGCGGCGTTACGACCTCATCCTGGACACGATCGGGAACCTGTCGGTGCGTGATCTCAGAGCGTGCGCTGGCCGAGGGCGGAAAGGCTGCGGTCGTCGGATTCACCAGCGTGGCGAAGCTGATCAGCGTTTCGCTGCGCGGCGGCCAGGACATCGCCATGGTGTCGGCCCACGTCGCCGCCGCGGATCTAGAGTTCCTGTCGGATCTGATCGAGGCCGGCAAGGTGCGCCCCCAGATCGACCGGCGCTATCCGTTCACCGAAATCCCCGCAGCAATCAGCTACCTGGAACAAGGCCACGCCCGAGGGAAGGTCGTCATCGGGACGCCGTGAGGCTCCCCGCCGTGACAATCCCTGTCGGTCCGGCCCCTTTACGATCGACAGACCAACGGTTGGCCTGTCGTCCGTATGCCAAGTGGTGATCACCCGCAGGGTGCCACTTCGGGCTGTCGGCAGGCGCGATGGCAACTGATGAGGGAGTCCAGCGGGCGATGGCGGCTGCCGGACGGCACTGATTGCGGCGCGATCCGGGTGTGGATCGATAGCGGTGGCTGGCTGACCTGTGTTGTGCTGGGGACACGACTTAACAGGACTAGGGACGGGCGCGTGCTTCACAATGAACCGTGCCCAGACAGCTTGGCGACGTCGCATGGCCTGTGTCCACGGCGCGATTGACGCTGCGACGGGCGAGGGCCGACGACGCTGATGCCGTCCTGTCCTACCGATGCCTGCCCACTGTCTCCGAGTGGATCGGCGCCCCGCCGGAGGACTTTCCCGCTAGATTCGCCGCGCCCGAACGACTAGACGTCTTGCTGATGGTCGAACGAGCGGGTGCGATCATCGGCGACCTCATGGTCAAGGTTGAGGATGCGTGGGCTCCTCCTAAGGTGGTGTCGCAGGCACGCGGCGTGCAGGCCGAGCTCGGCTGGGCGCTGCGACCGGAGGAAACCGGAAAGGGCTATGCGACCGAGGCCGTCGAGGCGGCGCTCCAGATCTGCTTCGAAGATTTAGGTTTGCGGCGAGTGACCGCAAGCTGCTTCGCCGCCAACACCGCTTCGTATCGGCTGATGGAGCGGGTAGGTATGCGACGGGAAGCGCACACTGTGAAGGACGGGCTGCACCCTTCTGGGGAATGGATGGACGGCTACAGCTATGCGCTGCTGGCTGATGAGTGGCGCCTCCGCCACCCCTGACCGATGGCCTCCCAACAGCGACATCCGATGTTTCAGGACACGACGGTCGGGCATCCATACACTTTGACTCAAAGGCGACCAGCCAGAACTCCCCAGCGCGTCGGGCAGGACTCGCTGCGGATACCTGACAGCGAAGCGGGTGTGAAATGACGACCGACCGTCCCCCCGACTCCAACCCTCGATGAGGAGGTTGAGGCGCGCCACCACGCTCTCCTCAGTCTCCATGCCCTGTCCGGCACGATCAGCGATTTCGATCCCAACCTCGTCCCCGACTTCCGGGCCTCTTCG
This sequence comes from uncultured Actinomycetota bacterium, assembly GCA_963808495.1. Taxonomy (GTDB): domain Bacteria; phylum Actinomycetota; class Actinomycetes; order Propionibacteriales; family Propionibacteriaceae; genus Microlunatus. The sequence goes on along the minus strand of CAWEGC010000014.1, from coordinate 3,125 downwards.
CCAGGGAACGCCCTGCGAACACTCGCCGACGCTTCGGAGCAGGAGGTACCCATCTCGGCTCGCCTGGCCGTTCTCTACAACCTCACGCAAGCTGGCCTGCCGCAGTACGAGTCGTACGAGTACGAGTACCACCTCCTCGCGGAATCGGTGGCCGGGGCTCGGGGCCTGGACGTCGATCAGCTGCTGAGCGACGTAAAAGACTCGGCGACCGCGCCACCCGGAGCTGCCCGACCGCCGTTTGGCAGCACTCGCAGCGGACAGGCGTTCCCCCACCACGAGACCGCCTTCATCGGGGAGAACGTCTGCACCACCAAGAAGGTCAAGGTCGGCGGTCTCAACGCAACGTGGGTCTTCTCCGAGTTCGAGACCGATGCACCCTTCGACGGGGTCGCGGACTGGGTCGACCCACGCAACTGGCCCCAGCGGGGGCCGCTGTTGTTCAAGCGGATGGATCTCGTCGGCGCCACCAGGCCGGTCAACATCACCCCGCCCGGCGGCGTCGCTCCGCTCGGCAACGAGCATTGGCACGGAGTGTTCCACGAGCGGGTGCAACTTCTCCGGCAACTCAACACCCTGCTCCACTGCGACTACTGGCGAGACGGCGTTCGAGCCGCCGGCATGACGTACGAGCTGAACCTCAGCCTGGACGACCAGATCCACGTCGACCGTGGCTTCCTTCTGGTCAACAACGCCGGACCGGTCCGCCGGGTGAAGGCACTCAAGATGGTGGGCTTCACCGAGCAGGGGTGGGATCGGGTGGCCACCTGGGTGTGCCCGTTCTGGACCGACTGGGTGCGCAGGGCAGTGGAAGGTGGCAGCAGCACTTCGCCGACGACCCCAACGCACACCCCGCCCGGCGATGCCGGTACCCGGCGCCCCAACCCCTTCGGCGACAGTTTGGATGCGTGGGCGAAGTTCTTCGGCGACTCGGCCCGCACCTACCTTGACCTCTTCCAGGATGTGACCTCTCGGATCAGCTCGAGTTCGTACTCCGCGGGGGACTGGCTGAACGACGGGACGCGCTACTGGTCCCAGCTCGCCAAGGACTGGGCTGCGGCATGGGCCAATGGCCTAGACACGCTGGACGAGGTCAGCCGGGAGGGACTTGACGCCGGAATCATGCCTCCGGGCGCCTCCCGCGAGCCCGCGCGAGGGGCGGCGACGGCGATGGCTGCGCCTACTCCCACCGGGACCAGCGAGGGTACGACCCTCACGGTTCCCGGGATCGGCCCGTCCGATCGACCGGTGTGCTCGGATTTGGTGTCCATCGAAGCCGGCGGTGCCACCATCCCCTCCGCGAACGTGGTCGTGACCATGCAAACCGTTGAAGGCGGGACCCCCGGCGTACGGGTGCACACCACGGACACGTCCGTCCCGCCTGGGCTCTACGTCGGTCACCTTCAACGCCCCGACGGCCAGCTCATTGCCCCGGTGCAGCTCTACCTCTCGCGAGCCATCGGGACATGAGGCCGTGACAGACTCCGCGGCCTCGGCTGAGGGCAGGCTTGCCCGCCTGCTCGAACGACTGCTGAATGCCGCGGAGGCCTCGCTGGCCGCAGGTGATCTCGAGCCGGCTCGTGCCACCGCCGAAGAGGTGCGCGCCGTTGATCCCGACAACTCCCCGCGCCGCCCACATCCTGCAGCGAGCCGCGGCTCGTCAGCTCGGTTCTTCTGGAGAGCGGGCGCTGATGACCCTCTTGTTCGCCGACATGGTGGACTCGACGATCTTGTCGGAGCGGGTGGAGCCCGAGCGGCTGCGCGACCTCTTCTCCTTCTACCGAACGGCAGCACGAGGAGCCGCCGAGCGGTACCGAGGGCATGTGATGCAGTACTCCGGCGACGGGATCCTCGCCGGCTTCGGCTATCCCGAGCCTCACGAGGACGATGCGCGCCGGGCCGTGCTGGCCGCGCTCGACCTGGCCGTGGTGATGCGTGACGCCCACGACGACCTGGATCGGCGTCTCGGGGTGGCGCCGGAGATCCGCGTCGGCATTCACACCGGTCGGGTGATCGTCACCGATCTCAGTCATGATCATTCCGTCGCCGAGCACGACACCATCGTGGGCGTCGTGCCCAACTTCGCCGCCCGCCTGCAGCAGGCGGCCGAGCCCGGCACGGTGGTGATCAGCGACGTCACCCAGCAACTCGTCGATGCGGAGTTCTACCTGCGTTCCCTCGGTGTGCGAGAACTTAGGGGCATCGGGCGTCCGGTCGAGGTCTTCGCCGTGGATCGGCCCCGCTACGCCGGCGCCCGCTTCGAGGCGGATCGGTACCGCAAAGCGGGGCTGGTCGGCCGTGATCAACCCAGAGATCAGATGCTGAAGCGCTGGAAGGTGGTCCGCGACGGTACGGAAGCTGAGGCTGGCGCCACCTTCCTGGTGGTCGGTGAGGCGGGCATCGGGAAGTCGCGACTGGTCGCCGAGATACTCGACCGGGTGGAGGCGACGGGCGGCAAGGTCGTGGGTGTCGGTTGCCTTCCCTACTACGCCAACGTCTCCTTCTGGCCGATCGGCCGTACGCTGGAACGGTTGCTCGGCATCGTCGGCGACGACGCTGATCGGCTCGGGCCGCTGGTGTCGCACCTCACCTCGATCGGCCTGGATCCGGAGGGTTTCGTGCCCTTCCTCGGCCCGCTGATCGGGATCAGCTCGAACGCAAAGTATCCCGCTCCCGAACTGGATCCGAGCGCGTTCCTGGACGAGACGCTCAGCCGGATCGTCGAGTGGCTGGTGGCCTTGGCCGATCGCAGACCACATTTGTTGGTAGTCGAGGATCTCCACTGGGCCGACCCGTCGACGCTCGCTCTGCTGGGTCGACTCGTCGATCGCCACCCGCCGTCGATCCTCACCGTTGCGACCACCCGTGACGACGCCCCCGTCCCCTGGCGCGCAGCCGTCGAGGTTCTCGAACTCGGTCGTCTGGACGGGGTCACCGCCACCAAGCTCGTCGACAACATCGCGATGGGAAAGGACCTGACCAGTGAGCAGTCCGCTGCGATCGTCAATCTGGCGGGTGGGATCCCTCTGGTGATCGAGGAGCTGACGCGTTCCTATCTCGATGAGAAGCCCACCGGAGTGATGCCTCTGCGGCTTCAAGAGCTCTTCACCTGGCGCCTGAAGGCACCG
>CAWEGC010000013.1:0-191505 GCA_963808495.1 uncultured Actinomycetota bacterium | reverse complement strand
CCCCGCTTCGCAGCCGCCGATGAGGCCTTGGAGAAGGGCGATTTCACCGCTGCGCTCGCGGAGTTCGACAAGCTCCTGCAAGCGAATCCGAACGATGCGGAGGCCAAGGCCGGCAGGGCTCAGGTCGGTCTACTGGCCCGTGCCTCGGCCGTTGATCCGCAGGAGGTCCTCACCCGAGCCACAACATCGGAAGCTCTTGACGACCAGCTTGCCGCAGCGGACGTCGAGATGGTGACCGGGCAGGTCGACGCAGCCTTTGCTCGCCTGCTCCAGCAGATCAGGCAGACCTCTGGTGAGGACCGCAACGCCGTCCGGGTACGGCTGCTGGAACTCTTCGAGACGCTGGGGAACGCCGACGAGCGGGTACTCCGCGCCCGCCGCGAACTGATGGCTGCGCTCTTCTGATTTCTTGACCGACGCGACGGCCGACGCCACGGCGAGAAGCGCGATCCCGGTGCGCCGACCTAGTAGAGATCCGGTCGGCGGTCCTGCCGCGCGTCGTTGTGAGGGCCGATCACCTTCTCTTGCGCGAGGCGAGGATCGACGTCAGCCACGAGGATGCGGGCCTCTGCGTGCTCAGCCCCGTCACTCGCGGGACCGGCCAGCGGGTAGCCGTCCGGGCCCACTATCACGCTTCCGCCTATCCACTCCTGACCGCGCTCGGTCCCGCAGCGATCGGCGATGACGATGAAGACGCGGTACGTGCCGGCAAAGGCCTGTGCCTTGATTACTTCTAGCGGCCGCTCTCTCGATGGGCGCGCAAGCTGTGGCCAGTTGGCCGGCACGGTGATGAGCTCGGCGCCCAGATCGGCGGCCACTCGGATCCACTCCGGAAACTCTTGGTCGTAGCAGATCATCGGCGCGACGCGACCGGCGACAGTGTCCACCACGACTGGCCGCTTCGTGCCAGGTGTGAAGAACTGCGGTTCTGATCCCCAGAGGTGGACCTTCCGATAGACGGTGAGGACCTCTCCGGCCTGGACCACGACCGCACTGTTGAACACGTCGTCGCCGCTTGCCTCGCAGAGTCCGCTGACCAGGACGCAACCGAGCTCGGCCGATAGTCCGGTCAACCATCCGACGAATCGGCCGTCGACAGGCTGCGCCGCTGCCTGTGCCTCGGCCGTGGTCCGGAAGCAGCTGCCCGATGAGGCGAGTTCTGGCAGCACGACCAGCTCGGCTCCCTGGCTGACTGCTTGCCGTACGGCCCTCCCGAGCCGCTGTTGCGTTCCGCTGGGGTCGTCGATGTCCAGGGCGACCTGGCAGGCCGCCACCCGGACAGCCTGATCAGTCGTCGTCGGTCGCCGTTCCCATGACCGACGCCGGCGCGAGATAGCCATTGGGGTCGATCACCCATCCCGCCTTGCGGGCCCGCTCCACCACCGCCTCATCCCACTCCAGGCGCACTCGACCGTCGCTTCCGTTGACCACTAGCAACTCCCCCATGTCGGAATCGGCCGGGCGGCCAAGCCCCGTTTCAATGAGCTCGAACGAGCGCCAGCTGCCAGACGGGACAGACAGCGTGTCCTGCGGCCCAAGTTCAACGGTCCGCTGATCGTCGCCGCGATTGAGGGTCACGCGCCAACGGCCTGCCTTGCCGACCAACACCTGGGTCTGGTCATGCCGATGGGCGAGCATGCCGTCGCCGACTCGAGCTCGGAGCCAGCTGAGGTTGAAGTGGTGCGGTTCGTGCAGCCGCGGCGTGGCTCGCCGGTCTTCACTCATGCCGTAGCCGATCACCAGCGCAAGCTCGGCGCCGCCGCCGGGCAAAGCGGAGCACAGGAACGGCCGCGGCACCCAGACCCGATCGGCATTCTGGGTCGACCCGTTCCCGCATCTGGGCCGGCGTGTACGGGGTCAGTTCGTCGATGTCGATCTGTTTCATTGGCTTGATCAACTCGACGTCCTGCGGGAGCTGATCACCTGCGACGGTGTCGATGAGCCGGTTGTCGGCGGTGAGGTAGAGGCCGTAGGACTCCGCCTCCTTGAGCACCGACGGACCCCAGATGATCCCGCCGGTGACATCGTGCCCGAGCACGGTCAGCAGGATGCCGTCGTCGGGGCCCACGTTGGTGAAGCCGCGGAAGATCCAGGACGGCACGGAGATGACGTCGCCGTCGGTCGACAGGTACTCGCCCTGCTCGCCGGCCGCGCCCCAGCGGATCAAGAACTCGCCGCCGAAGTTGATGAACACCTCTGCCGTGAAGTGCAGATGCAGATTGTTGGTCACGCCGTTCGGCATGCCGGCGGCGCCGAGGTTGAACCCGTGATTCTCCTCCAGGTTGACGTACTGCTCGGAGTTCTGCGAGACACCGACGCCGATGAACGAGTAGTTCTGCTTCCGGTCCGAACCGGGCGTCCGGCAGTCGATGAACGCCGAGTTGCAGGGAACCCAGTCCGTTCGCAGAATCGTCCTGCGTTTCAGTTCCGCCGCCGAAACGGTGTTGTCGAGCATTGGCCCTTCCTTTCCGGCTGTCGTCCGCTCGGGCTCGTGTCAGTAGATGTTGGCGCTGATCTGCGCGTTGTCCCCGCGTTTGCCGTTGATCTGGGCCCGCAACGCGATCTCGTCGTAGACCCGCACCTCTTTCACGATGCGGCCTTCCTGGATGAGGAACTGTGAGGATCCGAGCACCTCGATCACCTCGTTCGTCAGCGGACCGAAATGCGGGGCGCCGTCGTATCGCCCGACGAATTTCCACGTGATCGCGATCCGCAGGCCGGCGTAGCGAGTGGCGAAGTTGGTCGCGATGTCACGGATCTCGAACTGCCCGGCGGGAAACGGTGCCAGGAAGCTGAGCAGGGAGCGCTGGTAGCCATCGGGGCGGATGACTGTCCGGTCGCCGATGGTGTGCAGTACCAGGTCGCGGATCATGAAGTTGTGGACCTGCGCCAGATTGCGCTGGTTCCAGACCAGATCGATGAAGTCCAGCACCATCTCGCATTCGGGCCGGTAGTCGTCCGGTCGTGGACCGCTGTCCCCGCACGTCAACACATCAGCCGGGTGCCGGTTGGGTGAGTGAGCCCTGGAAGCCCTGGAACGTCAGGGCTCGGCCTTCGGCCTCGGGGTCGCCGCCGGTCTGCAGGACCGTGGCCAGCCGATCGCGGATCACCCACTCCTCCACCATCCGACCCTTGCGGTAGAGGCAGTTGGCGATCGTGCGGCTGCGGACATCACGAATCTGCCCGTCCTCGATGAGGGAGTCGGCTGACAAGACCAGGTGGGAGCTCAGAAAGGCCTCCCGGCCGCGACGCTCCCAGACCACGTCCTCGGCCTGACCCACCCGCGAAGGAGTTGCGGCGATCCGCATCAGGCTGCCCTGGATGACACCGTCACGGCTGGTGGTCGTCCCCAGCGCACCGTGGACGATCGAATTCGGTTCATAGTTCTGCTCGATGAAGGAGACGTCTCGGCTGACCCAGATCAGGTCAGTCACTTCCCGGATGAAGTCGTCGGGGTCCCGGTACGGTGCGTACGCCACCTTGTCGAGCTGGCCGTCGTCCGGTTCGCTGTTGTTCTCGTCCGCTTGCCTGTCGTCGACCACGGCGTCAGTGTATGCGTATGCACGATCCGCTGACAAGCAGCCGTCGATGCGACCGGATCATGCCCGGCGCCCCACCGGGGCGGGGCCAACGTGCTTCGCGGGCGAAATCGTGTCGGATACACGACGTGGCGGAAGGCGGTGTCACTGCGCCCCTCGACCCGCTCCACGAGCAGCTGAGCGGCCTCCCGCGACATCTTGTCCAGGTCGAAGGCAATGGTGCTGAGCTTGACCAGAGGCCAGTCGGCGGTAGGCAGGTCGTCGAAGCCGACAATGGAGACATCGCCGGGCACTGCGATACCGAGCTCGGCAGCGGCGTTGAGCGCCCCGAGGGCCACGACGTCATTGCCACAGATGATCACGGTCGGCCGTGAGTGACCGGACAACAGCTTCGCGGTGCCGTCATATCCGGTTTCGAAGTCGAAGGGGCCATGCAAGGCGCGGTCGGGCTGGATGGTGATCCCCGCCGAGCCGAGTTGGTCGCGGATGCAGGTCTCCCGATTCACCCCGGTACTGGTGTTCCGCGGTCCGAAGATCCCCGCCACTTCATGGTGACCGAGCGCCACAAGCTCCGTCACCATCTCTTCTACCCCAGGTAGCGGATCAACGGTCACGGAGTCTGCCTCCACCGCCGACGACGTCCGGTTGAAGTAGACGAAAGGAATGGATCGATCGCGCAGCCGGATGGGGAGGATCGAGTCTGTCGTCGTCGTGGTCAACAAGACGCCGTCCAGGCCGTTGGCGACGATCCGATCCGCGATAGGACCTGCCTCGGAGGACTCGGTCATCAGGACGAGTTGGTATCCCACCTCGTCCAGCGCGTGGTGCATCGGAGCCATGACGTGCTGGTAGAACTGGTTCTCCAGATCGGTGAGCAGCAGGCCGAGCCGGCCCGATCGACCCATGGACAAGGCCCGGCCGGTAGCGCTCGGCACATAACCAAGGGCTGCCGCAGCTTCGCGTACCCGTCGCTTCGTCTGCTCCGACACCTTGGTGCTGTCCCGCAACGCCCGGGACACCGTCGGTTGGGAAACCCCGGCGAGCCGAGCCACCTCGTGGCTGGTCACCATCCAACGCCTCCTTGTGGCCACCCCTGGGCTGCTGCACGGTGCGCTCAGCATAGCAACGGTGGGCGGCTCGGCTTGACGAACACAGCAGAGTAGCTTTGGATTAGAGCATACGTATGTCTGCGCGCGCACACCATGAAGGAGCTGCGCCATGGCCTTCGAACTGAAGAGCGCACGTCCGGCGTCTGCTGACGAGAACGCCCGACAACAGGTGCGACGTACCGTCGCGGAGATGGTTGCCGACATCCGTCGCCGCGGTGAAGCGGCGGTCCGCTCGTACTCCAAGACTTCGACCGCTGGGAGCCGGCCTCCTTCCGGCTGAGCGACGAAGAGATCAACAGGCTCGTGGGATCGCTGCCACGGCAGGTCATCGACGACATCAGCTTCGTCCAGGATCAGGTGCGGAACTTCGCGCAGCGTGCAGCGCGACTCAATGCCCGACGTCGAGGTCGAAACCCTGCCGGGCGTCTTCCTCGGTCACCGGCATGTTCCGGTGGCCGCAGTCGGCGCCTACATCCCCGGCGGCCGCTACCCGCTGACCGCCTCCGCCCACATGACGATCGTCACCGCCAAGGTCGCCGGCGTGCCGCGGTGGTCGCCTGCACACCGCCGATCCACGGCGAGATACCGGCCGCCACGGTGGCGGCCATGAGCATGGCCGGCGCGGACGAGATCTACCTGCTCGGCGGCGTGCAGGCGGTGGCCTCGATGGCGCTCGGCACCGAGTTTATGGAACGGGTCGACCTGATCGCCGGTCCCGGGAATGCCTACGTGGCCGAGGCCAAGCGGCAGCTCTACGGCGAAGTGGGCATCGACCTGTTCGCCGGGCCCACCGAGATCCTGATCATCGCCGACGACGCGGCCGATCCGTTCGTGGTCGCGGTCGACCTGCTGTCCCAAGCCGAGCACGGGCCGGATTCACCGGCGATGCTGATCACCACCAGTGAGGAGCTGGGCCGCCGGGTGGCTCGAGCTGATCGAGCGGATCCTGCCGGGGCTGCCGACCCGCGACTTCGCCGGGCCCGGCCTGGCGCGACCATCGGACGAGATCCTGGTGTGTCGACGACCTGGACGAGGCGTACGCGGCTGGCCGACTCGTTCGCCGCTCGAGCACGTCCAGGTGCTCACCCGCCAGCCGCGGGAGGCGCTGGACAAGATGCGGAACTACGGCGCGCTGTTCCTGGGCGAGAACACCTGCGTCTCCTACGGCGACAAGGTGATCGGCACCAACCACGTGCTGCCGACCCTCGGCGCGGCCCGCTACACCGGTGGACTCTGGGTCGGCAAGTACCTCAAGACCGTCACCTACCAGGAGGTCCGCGACCCGGACGGCCAGCGGGGAGCTGGGCCGGGTCTGTGGCCGCGCCGCGCGGGTCGAGCTCTTCGAGGGTCACGCCGCTCCGGGGACGTCCGCGCCTGGCGCCACGCCGGGCGACCGGTACGACTGGATCGACGCAGCAACCGGCCGATCCGGCCGCAATCACCGCGCCGGTGAGCCTGGCCGGCCGCACGGCGCTGGTCACCGGCGGCGGCACGGGCTCGGTGCGGCCATCAGCTCGTGCGCCTGCACGCGGAGGGGGTCCGGTGTGGTCGTCGCCGGCCGGCGGGCCGAGCCGCTGCAGCAGCTGGCCGACTGAGCTGGGTGAGCGGCGTCCGACTGGCGAGTCTGCGACGTCGCCGACCCCGACTCGGTCGCCGAGCTGGCCGACTCGACTGGCCGGCGAGCCGAGATCTCCATCCTGATCAACAACGCCGGCATCGCCGGCCCGGTCGCTCCGCTGACCGAGATCGACCCGCGAGCTGGGACGAGGTGTTCGCGGTCAACGTCCGCGGCATCTACCTGATGTGCCGGGCGTTCCTGCCCGGCCATGGTCGCCCGCGGGCAGCGGAGACGTGATCAACCTTGCCTCGGTCTCCGGCAAGCGGCCGCTGCTCCGCCGGACGCCGTACTGCGCGTCCAAGATGGCGGTCATCGGGCTCACCTCGACCCTGGCCTTCGAGGTCGGCCCGCACGGGGTGAACGTCAATAGCCTCTCGCCCGGACCGGTCGAGGGGGAGCGGATGGACCGCAACTTCCGGCTGGAGGCCGAGCGCACGGCGCACGACATACGACGAGGCTCGCGAGGCCTTCGTCTCCCGGGCCGCGCTGGGCCGGATGGTCACCGAGGACGAGGTCGGCGCGGCGGTGGTCGCCATGCTCGGCGATGCCGGGCCTGTGCGGCGCCGACATCGACCTGTCCGCAGGCATGGTGGCGTGACGCGCCCCGCCGCTCAAGGGCCGGGTCCTAGACGGCGAGCAGCTGCTCGGCGTGCTGCTGCGGATGCCGGCCGAGGAGCTGGTCGAGATGGCTGCGGTCTGACCGGCTTCGACTTCGTGCTGATCGACTGCGAGCACGGCCCGGCCGACCTCGTGGCGCTGCGGCAGCATCTGGCGTTCGCCGAACTGCACGGCGGCTGGCCGTACTGGTCCGGGTCGGGCGCGGCGAACCGGCCTCGGTGCTGCGGGTGCTCGACGCCGGCGCCCAAGGGGTGATCGCCCCGCACGTCGACTCGCCGGGCAGGCGAGCGCGCTCGTCGATTCCGCGCACTACCCGCCGGCTCGGGCACCGGGGGTTCGCCACCTACGGCCGGGCGGGCCGCTTCGGGGCGTGGATCCCGCCGAGCACCTGGCCTGGCGCCCAGCAGAACACCTTGGTCTTCGGCATGATCGAGTCGCCGCATCGGGGTGGCGAATGCGGCCGACATCCTTCCGTGCCCGGGTCTGGACGGCATCATGGTCGGCACCGCGGACCTGCGGGCGGCCTCCACGGCCGCGGACCTCGACCCGGCGAGGCCGTCGGCCAGGTGCACGCGGCGCTCGCCGCAGCCGGAAGCGTGCGGATGGACATCGTCAACGGCGCGACCAGGCCCAGGCGTCCTTCGCCGACGGCGCCCAGCTGGTCGTCTACAACCTCACCGCACACCTTGATGGACCACCTGACGAATGTTGCGAGGAGCGCGATGACCGGAATTCTGACCACCCACGTCGGTTCGCTGCCCCGTTCAGCGGCGGTGACCGACGTGCTCTTCGCGGTCGAGCGCGGCGAGCCGGTTGACCCGGCCGTCTTCGACGAGACCATCGCCGGCTGGCGTCGACGAGGCCGTCCGGCGCCAGGTCGAGGCCGGGATCGACCTGGTCTCCGACGGCGAGATGGCCAAGATCAGCTACGCCACCTACATCAAGGACCGGATCACCGGCTTCGCCGGCGACTCCCCTCGCCGGGCTCCGGCCGACCTGCGGGATTTCCCGAGCTTCCTGGAACGCCAGGCCAAGGGCGGCGGCACGCCGACGTACCGGCGGCCGCGCTGCGTCGGGGAAGTGACCCCGATGACCCTCGCGCCGCTCGAGGACGACCTCCGACGCTTCGAGGCGGCGCGGCGATCGGCATGGCATCCCGGCCGGTTTCATGAACGCCGCGTCACCCGGCGTGATCGCTCTGTTCCAGCCCAACGACTACTACCCGGACGACGACGCCTACCTCGAGGCGCTGGCCGAGGCCATGCGGCCGGAGTACGAGGCCATCGTGGCGGCGGGATTGACTCTGCAGCTCGACAGTCCAGACCTCGGTCTCGGCCGCCACATGATGTACAAGGACCGCGACGAGGCCGAGTACCTCACGCGGATCGAGCGACATGTGGAAGTCCTCAACGCGGCGCTGCGCGACGTGCCCGCAGACCGGGCGCGCATGCACGTTTGCTGGGGCAACTACGAAGGTCCCCATCACCGCGACGTCGAGATGGCGACGATCTTGCCGGTGCTGCTGAAGGCCAAACCAGCGGGCCTGCTCTTCGAGACCGCCAATCCTCGGCACCAGCACGACCTCGAGGCGTTCACCGATCACCGCGACCGCATCCCCGACGACAAGGTCCTGATCCCGGGCGTGATCGACACGACGACGAACTTCATCGAGCACCCGCGGGTCGTGGCCAACCGGCTCCGAGGCTTCGTCGATCTCGTGGGCGCCGACCGGGTGATCGCCGGTACGGACTGCGGCTTCGCCACCTTCGCCGGCTTCGGCGCTGTTGACCCGGAGATCGTCTACGCCAAGCTGGCGACGCTCGCCGAGGGGGCGGCGCTCGCCAGCCGCCAGCTCAGCTTGGTGTCCTGAACGCCGTGTTCTAGGAGCGTGCGAACTCTCGACCGCCACCGGGCGAGGTGCTCGGTGACCTGGCCAGGCTGCTCGAGCGGAGACAGGTGACCGCAGTTCTCGAGAATGGCCAGCGTCGACCGACCGATCAGATGGTTCATCTCGACGTGCTTGGCCACGCTGCACAGGGCATCCTGCCGAGCCGAGACGATGAGCGTTGGGCAGCGGATGTCGCTCAGGGACCGGCGCTCGTCGATGCGCGTTGCTTGCATGGCCAGCTGGGCGTCGAGGTGCGCCTCGCCAACCTCGCTCGGCCATGTCGAGCGTGAGCGCGACCAGGTCCGCTTCGACCGCGCGCCGGCTCGCTCAAGAGCTGCGGCAACCACTCCGACTGCAGCTCGCGGGCGGTCCGGCCGGCATTGAGGGCGTCTCGCCACGCCCGCCACTCGCTTCGCTGGGCTACGCGTCGGTGCGTACGGATTGGTCGATAGCAGGATCAACGACGAGATGCGCTCAGGCGCCGTGCGGGTCAGCGCCATGGCCACGATGCCGCCGAGCGACAGGCCGCCGATCGCGAATCGGCGCGGTAATTCGTCGAGCAGCCGGCCGACCTGACCGTCGAGTGTCGCCTCCGTGAGTTCTGCGGTGATCAACGGCGGCCAGCCGTCCCAGGTCGAGTCTCGACCAGAGCTCGGCCGAGCAGTTCATTCCCGGCAGCAGGACCACGGGGTCGCCGGATTCGGTCAGCCTTTCACCGCACCGGAATTGAGCCCGGCCACCAGATACTTCTGCGCGACGAACGCAATCGCAATCACCGGCAAGGTGAGCAGAATCGTCGCTGCCGACGCCTGCTGCAGCAGCGGCAGATTCTGGCCGATCTGGGTGGCGATGAACACCGGTACCGTCTTGGCGTTGACATCGGTCAGGACGGCCGCCGTCAGGTACTCCTGGAAGGCGAAGAGAAAGACGAAGATCCCGGCCGTCAGGATGCCCGGTCCCATCAGCGGGATCATCACCCGCGCAGCATGCCGAGCCGGGTGCAACCGTCGATCATGCGCCGCCTCGTCAAGATCCCGAGGGATCTCGGCGAAGAAGTTGCGCAGCAACCAGATGCTGAACGGCTGGTTGATCGCCATCAGGGCGACGGCCATAGCGTACGTGGTGTCGTAGATGCCCATCCCCTTGCTGATCTCATACATCGGCAGCACCACCGCGAACCGCGGCAGCGCCCGAAAGATCAACGCCATGACGAGCAGCATGATCGACGAGATGATCCCGCCGTCCGGGACAGGCGTACGCGCAGGGCAATGCCGATCACCAGACCGATCATCGTGCTGATCACCGCCACGATCGAGGTGTTGCCCAGTAGAGGTAGAAGTTCGTTGTCTGCCACAGATTCGACGTACGGCTGCAAGGTCGGGCTCGTAGGGAAGACCGGCGGGTTGGAGAAGGCCACCACCGTCGGCTTGGTGGACGACATGCGCTGCCCAGATGAAAGGGAACAGCATGACCAGGCAGGTTACGGCCAGGAACAGGCCGGTCAGCACCAACGCGGGCCGGCGACGCCGAACCCGTGGCGGGCGGTGCTGAGGTGATCGCTTCCGGCGGCGCCCAAGTCCGGCGCCGGCGGTCGGCGCGCTGGCCGCGGGGGCAGGCTGGACGGTCATGCTGCCGCCCGGTTTTCCTTGATCAAGCTCCGGATGGACGGGGACAGCATGATCAAGATCAACACGATGGTCAGGACGTTGATGGCGCTGCCCAAGCCGAGGTTCGGTGCGCCTTCGGCGAAGGCGACTCGGTAGACGTAGAACATGATCGACTCGTTGCCCAGGAGGTCGCCTGCGGGGCGCAGCGGAATCAGCTGGTCGAAAGTCCGCACCACGTCCATGGTGAAGATCAGCATGACGAAGCCCAGCACTCCGCGGATGCTCGGCATGATCACGTGCCGGTGGCGCTGCAGCGATCGATGGCGCCGTCGATCTCGGCCGCCTCCAGTGTCTCCTGGGCGACACCCTGGAGGCCGGCCAAGATCATCAGCATGGCGAACGGCAGCATGAACCAGATGATGTTGAGTGTCATGATCAGTCGGTTCGGCCAGACCGAGGTGAACCAGAGCGGCTCACCGAACGCGCCGCCGGTGATGGCCGTTCATCAGGTAGTTGACCAGGCCGCCGAAGTTCGAGTCGAACAGCCAGGAGAAGGCCACCGCACCCACCACGTGAGGAAGCACGTAGGAAACGAGCATGATGCCCAACACGACCGGCCGCATCCTGCCCAGGCCGTTCACCAGGACCGCGAGGACGTAACCCAGCACCACGCAGAAGCGCGGTGACGACCGCCGTGAGGCTCACGGTGAACAACACCGCGCTGCCGAGCCGGGGATCGGTCAGCGCGGCTCGGCGTAGTTCGCCAGACCGACCTCGACCGCCCGGCTCGCCGTAGGTGACCTTCTGCAAACTCCACCGCAGCGTTCGGTAGAGCGGCACCAGCATGAATCCGAACATCACGATCACGCTGGGCGTGACCAGTAACCAGAACTGCTTACGCATGCCTCACCTCTCGGCGTGGCTCCTGAGCTTAGTCGACGGGGCATCTCGTCGCAGATGGAGGGCCTTACTTCGGAGTCGGCGAGCACCTTCTCGGCGGCCGCCTGCATCTTCTTCTGCCCCTCCGCAACCGAGGTCTTGCCCGCAATCACCTCGGTGATGATGGGCAGACTTGCGGCGTTGATAGGCGGCAGCCACGTCTGGGATTCCTGCTCGTGCCATGTTGGAGATCGCCGTGTCAGCTGCCTTGGCGTACGGCGAGGCGCTCTGATCCAGCCCCTTGCGCGCTGGGTACGCGGCGGGAATAGACGCCTTGGACGCATCCTCACTCACCGAAGCCGAGATCAGCTCGAACAGCAGATCCTTGTCCACCTTGGTGTTGAACGGGATCGACCAGCCGTCCACCGACAAGGTGCCGAATGTCTTGCCACCCTCCAGCACCGACGGTGGCGGCGCGAAGTCGAACGATTCGGCGAACTTGGTGTTTTCGGGCTTCGTCAGATCCATCATCCGGCCGGAGAACATGATGCCCATGGCTGCGGTGCCGTTGAAGAGCTGCTGCTGCACCTTGGGCTGGTCGAACGTCGTGACCTGCGGGTCCATGTACGGCAGCAGGCCCTTCATCTCCTCGAACGCCTTACCCGCCTCCGGGGTGTCGAAATTCGGCTTCTTGGTCGACGGGTCGACATAGAACTTGCCCAGTGAGCTCAGTGCGGCCCGGTATGCGGTGCCGATGTCACCGCTGGCAAGCCACGGCAGAGCGATCGGATACTTCATGCCTTCGGCGTCCTGCAGCTTCTTGGCCGCCGCCTTCATCTCCTCGAACGTCGTCGGCGGAGTGATGCTGTTCTTGTCGAACAGATCCTTGCGGTAGGCCATGACGTGGGTCTGGGCTTGCATGGGAACGCCGTACATCTTGCCCTCGTAGCTCATCGCCTTGACCATGGACTCGTCGAGGTCGGCCAGCTTGTACTCGTCGGAGTACTTGGCGAAAAGATCGTCCAGCGGTACCAGCTTTTGCTTCGACCCGAAGTCGGGGATGACGAAGGAGTAGGTCTCGAGGATGTCGTAGGAGCCCGAGTCGCCGGCCAGCGTCGCGGTCGTCTTCTGGACCTGTCCCGGGAAGTCGATCGGATCGTGCTTCACCGTCACGTTCTCCCGGGTGCAGCTGGACACCATGGTGTTCGAGTACGGATCAACCGCCGAGGAGTTGTAGGCCAAGACGTTGACCGTTGTGGCCGCTGGCGGATTTGGTGAAGTCGCACGCGACTTTGGTCGATGTCTTCTCCGCTGTCTTCGATCCTGCCCCGCAACCCGCCAGGCCCACCAACGTGGTGACAGCCAGGCAGCTGATCAGCACCTTCTTGTTCAACCCAATTGCCATCAACAATCTCCTCCGCTTAATCGTGGGTCTCTTCCACGAACCGGACGCCTCGCCCGGTTTATGAGTTCATACGTATACAACCAGATCACGACCTCAGGGTGAGTCAACCTCGCTCGAACTGGTCCGCAGTCAGGTGAAGCGGTGAGATCCAGCCGGCGCTGGGCGCTGTCGCGATGGCCCGGCATGCCCTCGAAGTCGGCGATGGTGACCACGTACCTCGCCTGGACCCTCGGTCGCCTCCTTGGTGGCCCGCTGATAGGTGAGCTGCTTGAGGTACCGCGACACCGACAATCCGCCGGTGAACCGCGCATTGCGGGCGGTAGGCAATGTGTGGTTGGTGCCCGACATGCCCTTGTCGGAGTACGCCACCGTCGACCAGGTACCGAGAAACAGGGAGCCGTAGTTGTGCAGGGCGCGGAAGTAGAAGTCGACGTCCTCGGCCAGGATCTCCAGGTGCTCCGGCGCCAGGAGGTCCATGATCTCGACGGCGGTATCGGGCGTGTCCGCCAGATAGACCGAACCGTAGTCCCGCCAGGCGGCTCCCGCGATGTCACGCGTCGCCAGGCCCTGCAGCTGCCGATCGATTTCGACCGGAACCTCGGCGGCCAGCCGATCCGAGGTGGTGACCAGGCATGCGGGCGAGCTGGGGCCGTGCTCGGCCTGCGCCAGCAGGTCAGCGGCCACCGTGGTGGCATCGGCGGAGTCATCAGCGATCACAGCCACTTCTGAAGGACCGGCGAGCACATCGATTCCGACGCGGCCGAACAGCTGTCGCTTCGC
The DNA here is from genome assembly GCA_963808495.1 of uncultured Actinomycetota bacterium. GTDB lineage: Bacteria > Actinomycetota > Actinomycetes > Propionibacteriales > Propionibacteriaceae > Microlunatus. Next base: position 178,062 of record CAWEGC010000013.1, on the reverse strand, counting down.
CTCCGCAACGTAGGCGTTCCCGGCGCCGACGATCATGTCGGCCGGCTCGCCATCCAGCAGGCCGAAGGCCATGGCGGCCAGCGCTTGTACCCCGCCCAGGACGTAGATGGCCTCGGCCCCCGATGCGCGTGCCGCGTAGAGGACGGCGGGATGGGGCCGACCGTTGCTCGCCGGCGGCGTACAGCACACGACGTTCGGCACCCCTGCTGCTCGAGCCACGCCGACCGTCATGAAAGCGCTCGCCAGCAACGGGAATCGACCAGCCGGCAGGTACGCACCCACGTTGCGCACCGGTACGTACTTCTGGCCACAGACAACGCCGGGAATCACCTCAGCTTCGAAGTCGCTGAGATGGCTGCGCTGCATCTCGGCGAAGCGGCGGGTTCGACTGGCGCCGACATCCAACGCTTCACGGAGATCAGCCGGCAGGCCGGCCACGACGGCGTCCACCTGATTGGGCGACACCTCGAACGAGTCGCCGGAGAAGCCGTCGAGCTCCTCGGCATAGCGCCGGACGGCCTCCAGACCGCCCTTTTCGATGTCGGACAAGATGGTCGACACCCGGGCGACCACTGCGGGATCCTGCTGGCCCGGTATATCGGGACCGGGAGGCTCCTTGATCACCGAAAAGCCGCCGGCAATCCGCCTCTTGTCCGCTGGGCCCAAATGCATACGTATACCGTAGGGGTATTAGGTCCTATTGACAAGCGACGGACCCAGTGTCCTGCGGGCCTCAGCAGTATCGTCGCAAGCGCCGCCTGACCAAGCGTGCCTGGTGCCGCCATCGGGCCACCCTTCGCAGCCGCCTCCAGACACACCTGATGGACGAGGCCTCAGGCCAGACGGCCACTCTCCAAGTACGCCGTTTGGCCGGGGGCCAGACCGAGTGCGACTCCGAGCCGGCGGTGAGCGAGCGGTGTGACCAGCGGTCCGGCGTCGTCGAGGGTGCAGAGCCGCACTGAGCGGATCTCGGATGGCTGCAACGACCACGTAGCCGGCTCATCCTCCTGGACCCGGCCTCCGTCGAAGATCATTTCGATGGCGTCATCCCAGCCGAGATAGGGCGGCATCCAGTCCACGACGAGCAACCGGCCGACACCAAGCTCGATACCGAGTTCCTCGCGCACCTCGCGGATGGCGCCCAGCCGCGGCGACTCGAACGGCTCGACGATGCCGCCGGGCAGTTCCCAGTCGGACTTGAACTGGGTTTCGCAGAGCAGCACTCGATCCCTGTCGTCGCGCATCAACACGTGCGCGATGAGCCGCTTGCGAGGCAGTGCCGAGTTCATCACGCCGGAGAACCCGGACGGTCCGCCTACCTGGTCATCGGCCAGCCGGGCAAAGATCGCGACGTCACCGTACGAGCCGTCGGGCAGCTGGAGGGCCTCCCGGCGCAGTCCTTCCCAGCGGAATCCGGCTCGCAGCACGGCACGCCGACCGGCCCTATCGCCGGCTGGCAGCGACACCTCCAGCCGGCGCAGTCCCTGTTCGCTCAGCGCATGGTCCGCGACGGACGTGATCGCTTGAATGAGCCCGGCCTCGACCAGCGTCTCGGTGTCCACCGTGCTGTCCCAGTGAACTGTGGCACTGCCGCCGTCCCCGGCGACCACCCGAAGGTCGAGCTCGGTCACCGCTCAATTCTGGTCGGCGGACCTGCCGGGCTCCGCGCGGGGCGGTTCGGACGTACGAGGAGGCCGTGCGCGGCGCCGGTTGAATGGTGGCCGCCTCGATCTCGTCGACGTCGGGGCCGACAGTTCCCCCGAGCGAACCCGCCTCCTCAGTCTCCTCGACTCCCGTCTGCGTCGAGTCGGGCGCCGGGCGCCGCGCTGAGGCGGACTCCGACTCCGGCTCCGGCTCCGATGTCGCACGCGACCGCGCGGCCCGCCGCGCCATGGCACGCACGCCGGCCGCGGCCTTCTCCGGCTCTTCTTGTTCCTCGTCGAGCACCGGCTCGAACCGCAACCACACCGCGCCCAGCGGGGGGATGGTCACGGCCGCGGACGCCGGAAATCCGTGGGCGGGGACCTCGGTGGCCACGACCTGACCGAGATTGCCGATCTGACCAGTGCCGTCATAGACGTCGGCGTCGGTGTTCAGGATCTCCTTCCACACGCCGATCGAGGGCAGGCCGATCCGGTAGTCCGGTCGGGGCTCGGAGGAGAAGTTCGTGACGCAGGCGATCATCTGCCCGTCGCCGTCGTAACGGAGCCAGGAGAACACGTTTCCACCGCGATCATCTGCGTTGATCCAGGAGAACCCTGACGCGTCGGTGTCCAGCTGCCAGAGCGCTGGATGCTCCCGATAGATGCCGTTCATGTCCTTGATCAGTCGCTGCAGTCCGCGATGTCCCCAGTTGGCGCTCTCACCCCAGTCGATGCTGCGAGCCTCAGAGAACTCGCGACGCTGGCCGAACTCGGTACCCATGAACAGCAGCTTCTTGCCGGGATGGGCCCACATGAAGGCATAGAACGCGCGCAGCGTGCCGAACTTGCGCCACTCGTCCTGCGGCACGCGCTCGAACATCGAGCCCTTGCCGTGTACGACCTCGTCGTGGCTGATCGGCAAGATGAAGTTCTCCGAGTAGGCGTACGCCATGGCGAAAGTCATCTCGTGGTGGTGGTGCTGGCGGTAGATCGGCTCCCGCCCCAGATAGCGCAACGAGTCGTTCATCCAGCCCATGTTCCATTTGAAGCCGAAACCCAGGCCGCCATAGTTGACCGGACGGGTGACCCCGGGCCACGAGGTGGACTCCTCAGCGATCAACACCGTTCCCGGGCTCGCGAGCGTAGGCGTGCGCGTTCGTACGCTGCAGCAACTCGATGGCCTCGAGGTTCTCATTGCCGCCGTACTTGTTGGGCACCCACTGACCGGCGTCACGGGAGTAGTCGAGGTAGAGCATCGAGGCCACCGCGTCGACGCGCAGGCCGTCGATGTGGAATTCGTGCAGCCAGTAGTAGGCGTTGGAGATCAGGAAGCTCTTCACCTCGTTGCGACCGAAGTTGAAGATGTAGGAGCCCCAGTCGGGATGCCAGCCGAGCCGGGGATCCTCGTGCTCGTAGAGCGCGGTGCCGTCGAAGCGCTGCAGTGCCCAGGGGTCGGTGGCGAAGTGGCCCGGCACCCAGTCGATCAGAACGCCGATTCCGGCCCCGTGTAGGGCGTCCACCAGGTGCCGGAACTCGTCCGGCGAGCCGAAGCGAGACATCGGCGCGAAGTATCCGGTGACGTGATAGCCCCATGATCCTTCGAACGGATGCTGCGCCACCGGCAGAAACTCGACGTGGGTGTAGCCCTGCCAACTGCAGTACTCGACCAGCTGGTTGGCCAGCTCGAGGTAGGTGAGGCCTTTGCGCCATGAGCCGATGTGTACCTCGTAGACGCTCATTGGCTCCTTGTGGAGCTTCCTCTGACCGCGGTACCACATCCACTGGTCATCGCTCCACACGTACTGGCTCTCGTAGACGATCGACGCGGTATGCGGTGCTGCCTCAGCGAACCGCGCCATCGGATCGGCCTTCGTCCGCCACACGCCGTCGTCGCCGAGGACTTCGAACTTGTAGAGGTTTCCGGTGCTCACCCCTTCCACGAAGAGCGCCCACACGCCAGCGCCGGGAATCAGCTGCAGATAGGAGTTCTCGCCGTTCCAGTAGTTGAAGTCCCCGACCAGCCGCACAGCTTGCGCGTTCGGTGCCCACACCGAGAAGCGAGTGCCGAAAATGGCTCCGCGTTCGGTGTCGGTGATGGTCATCTCGTGCGCGCCCAACCGCTTCCAGCACTCGGTGTCGTGACCCTCGTGAAAGCCGGTGAGGTCCCAGCCGGTCAACTCACCGCTCGGATCGAATGCCATCTGTGCTCCTTCTCTCATGCGCTCGCGAAGCGGGTGTGGGTCGATGACCGACCTCCGAATCCGGCGGCTCGGTAGTGATCCCGTTCTTCTCGGTCTCCACCAGGGTGGCCACGGCAGCTAGCGGGATTCCGACCCAGTCCGGGCGATTGCGGACTTCGTAGATCACCTCGTAGATCGCCTTGTCAGCCTCGTAAGCCCGCAGTATTGCGGCGTCCCCGGGTTGGAGGGGTCCGTCGGCGTAGCTCTCCAGGAACGCAGATCGGCACTCCGCGGCCCAGCGGGCGCTGTCCGGTCCGGGCACGCTGGCCGCCGCGTAGTCCAGCGAGCGCAGCATCCCGGCAAGGTCTCGCCAGACGCTGTCCGGCGCCATCCGCTCGGCGAGCGACTTGGCCGGTTCTCCCTCGAAGTCGATGATCTTCCACCCGCTGGGCGTGTGCAGGGTCTGCCCCAGGTGAAAGTCTCCGTGCACCCGCTGCACCGGCAACGACGTCGCGCTGAGCTCGTCGAAATGCCTCGTTCAGGCCGGCGGCGTACGGCAGGAGAGCAGGAGCGTCGTCCGTTGCTCGGCGGAGGCGCTCACGCATCACGTCCGCCACTGCTGCTCCGGACAGATGGGCGGTCGGAAATGCAGAGCGCAGCGCCTGGTGGGTCTCCGCCAGTGCCTTGCCGAGAGCCGCCGCCTCGGCCGCGAAGCTTTGCCCTTGGCGGAGAGTGTGCAGGGCCAGGCCCCATCCGTCGTGGGCGTCGGTCAGTCTCTCCACCGCCATCGCGAGATCGGCATGCTGGGTCTCGCCGCCATCCTGCGACCAGCTGCCCTCCACCCAGCCGTAGAGCCGTGCCACGTCGGCCGAGTGGGAGCGGCTCAGGGCGTCGTGTACCTCGATGTCGAGATTCCGGCCCAGCTCTAGCCGGCGGAACACCTTGAGCATGGCCACATCACCGAACATCACCGACGTGTTCGACTGCTCGCCGGTGTAGAGCTGCGGCTCGAGATCGCCCCGAAGCCCCTCCGCGGCGCTGAGATGGAAGCGCACCTGAGTCTCCGGCTCTCGATGCCACGCCCGGTCGCGCAGTTCGCTCAAGAGCACTCGGCAGGCTTCGGCATCCTGCGTCGCGTCATAACCCACCACGTCGCCCAGATCCGGGTCACGAAGCCGAGTGATCTCGGCGTGGTTCAACAAGCCGACGGCCGCCTGGCGGTAAGCGACGGGGAGCGAGTAGAGCTCCGTGGGGTTACCGGACCCAGAATCTCCGCTGTAGCCGACCTCGACGATTTCGAACCGGACGGCCGGCCACGCGCCAGGCGGGGTCAGCCAGGGTAGCGGGGTGAGTGAGTGCAGCTCTGCCTGCCGGCCCTTGCCCGCGAACCAGCGGGCGCCGGTGAGAAAGCGCATCAGCTGGTCGGCTACGTTGCCAGCCGGCATCGGCGCCATGCCTAACCTGCCTGGACGTTGCGTTTGCCGTACCGGATGAGAGTGAGAATGTGCGCCGGATCGTCGTGGGTCAGCCGCACGAAGGCGTGCTGGCCCCATCGCCAGGTCTGGCCGGTCAGCTCGTCATGAACCAGGTAGACGTCCCGAGTGCTCAGACCCAGGTGCTCCATGTCGAGGTAGATCTCGGTCTCGACGATGTTGTGCGGGTCGACACTGCAGACGACGAGTACCACGTCGTCGCCGCTGCGCTTGGAGAACACCAGGGCACTGGCGTGCGGGGCGTGGTGGAAGTGCAGTTGGCGCAGCTGCTGCAAGGCGGGGTGCGCGCGGCGAATCTCGTTGAGCCGCCCGAGTAACAGGTTGAGGTGCTCTCCACTCTCGGCCGCTGCGGCCCAATCTCGAGGCCGGTACTGGAACTTCTCTGAGTTCAGGTACTCCTCGCGGCCCTGTAGCGCGGCATTCTCGAACAGTTCGAAACCGGAGTAGACGCCCCACAGGGGCGAGAGCGTTGCCCCGAGCACCGCGCGAATCGTGAATGCGGTCTTGCCGCCCCACTGCAGGAACATCGGGTTGATGTCCGGAGTGTTCACGAAGAAGTTGGGCCGGAAGAAGCTGTCCGTCTCGGTGGTCAGCTCCTTCATGTACTCCTCGATCTCCCACTTCTCGTTGCGCCAGGTGAAGTAGGTGTAGGACATCTGGTAGCCGACCTTGCCCAGCATGTGCATCATCGCCGGCTTGGTGAACGCCTCAGCGAGAAAGAGGACGTCGGGATCGGTTTTGCGGATCTCCGCCAGCAGCCATGCCCAGAAGTTGATCGGCTTGGTGTGGGGATTGTCCACGCGGAAGATTCGTACGCCATGGCTCATCCAGAGCCGAAGCAACCGCAGGCTTTCGGCGTAGATGCCGTTGGGATCGATGTCGAAGTTGATCGGGTAGATGTCCTGGTACTTCTTGGGCGGGTTCTCGGCGTAGGCGATCGACCCGTCGGCGCGCTTGGAGAACCACTCCGGATGCTCGGTTACCCACGGGTGATCCGGCGAGGCCTGCAGTGCGAAGTCCATGGCGAGTTCCATGCCGGAGGACTTGACCTTGGCGACGAAGCGGTCAAACGCGTCCCAGTCGCCCAGATCGGGATGGATCGCGTCGTGTCCACCGTCGGAGTTGCCGATGGCCCAGGGGGAGCCGGGGTCGGCCGGGCCCGGAGCCAGGGTGTTGTTAGGACCCTTACGGAATGAGGTGCCGATGGGATGGATCGGGGGGATGTAGATGACGTCGAAGCCCATCTGCGCAGCGGCCTCGATCCGTTCGTGGGACGAGTCGAAGGTGCCGGAGATCCACCTGGAGTTCTCCTCGTCCCAGCGCGCGCCCTCCGAGCGCGGAAAGAACTCGTACCAGGAGGCGAACAGTGCTGCCTTCCGATCCACGAAGATCGGGTAGTCGGGGGTGGGGGAGACCAGATCACGCGGACCGTACGCGCGCATCGCCTCCCTGACGTCGGGCGCCAGCACGATTTCGAGCCGGTCCTCCACCTGCTCCCCTGAGTCCAGGCTGCCCGCGGCGGCTCGCAGCTTGGTCGCCACCGCGGCATCTCCGTCGGCTTGCGCCCGGTCGGCGGAGGAATTGAACAGTTCCTTTCCTTCCGCGCAGACCAGGGCCACATCAATGCCGGCCGGGATCTTGATCTCGGCGTTGTGCACCCAGGTCTCCCAGGGATCGCTCCAGCCCTCAACCCGGAATGTCCAGTGCCCTTCGGTATCCAGCGTCACCGTCGCCGTCCACCAGTCGAAGCCGAGCGGGGTCGTGGGATGCATCGGCTCGACCCGCTCGTTGCCCTCGGGGTCGGTCAGCACGACCGAAGCGTTGACCGCGTCATGTCCCTCCCGGAAGACGGTGGCGCGGATCGGAATCGCCTCACCGACGGTCGCCTTCGCCGGGTAGGCGCCGCCCTCGATGACCGGCGAAACCTTGCTCACCGGAATCCGGTCGATCGGGGTGCCCAGTGGCGGTTCGTCCATCGTCGGAGGTGCAGAGTTGGTTGCCGTCACGATGGCCAACCTATCGGCCCCTCTTCGGTTCGCGGCAGAGGGCTCGGCCGATGGATTTCGGCCCCTGCGGTACCACGGCACGGCTGCTCAGGACGGCCGGCAAATCGGGCCGCTACCTTATGCGGGTGCGCGCTATTCGTCGATTCACCGTTCGTCCCGTGTTGCCGGAGGTCTTGAAGCCGCTGGGCGATCTCGCCAACAACTTGCGGTGGTGCTGGCATCCCGATACTCAGGACCTGTTCCGCTCGGTCGACCCGCAGCTGTGGGACGGCTCCGGCGGCGACCCCATCCGGCTGCTGGCCGATGTCTCGGTCGAGCGCTTGCAGAGCCTGGCCGGGGACAAGAAATTCGTGAAGAATCTCAAGGTCATCCAGGCCGATCTTGCCGACTACCTGACCGGCGACCTGTGGTACCAGGGCTATGCGGCGGAGAATCCCGGCTGCGCCGAAGGGGATCGGCTACTTCTCACCTGAGTTCGGAATCACCGAGGTACTCCCGCAGTACTCCGGGGGCCTTGGCATCCTGGCTGGTGATCATCTCAAGGCGGCGAGTGATCTGGGCGTCCCGATCATCGGCGTCGGCCTGCTCTACCGCCAGGGCTACTTTCGGCAGTCGCTCAACGCGGCCGGATGGCAGCAGGAGCGCTACCCGTTGCTCGACCCCAATGCGCTACCACTGAACCAGTTGCACGACCACGAAGGTCCGGTGCGGATCGAGGTGCCGTTGACCGGTCGCACCCTTCTCGCCCAGGTCTGGCTGGCTCAGGTTGGCCGGGTGCCGCTGCTGCTGCTGGACTCCGACGTCGAGCAGAACCACGCTCCCGACCGAGAGGTCACCGACCGGCTGTACGGCGGTGGCACCGACCACCGTCTCGCGCAGGAGGTGCTGCTCGGAATCGGCGGTGTCCGAGCGATCCGGGCCTATTGCAAGATCACCGGGGCGGCGGCTCCCGAGGTGTTCCACACCAATGAGGGCCACGCCGGCTTCCTCGGGCTGGAACGCATTCGGGAATACATCGAGTCAGGCCTGAATTTCGACGCGGCGCTCGAACGAACCCGGGCCGGAACCGTCTTCACCACCCACACTCCAGTGCCAGCGGGCATCGATCGGTTCCCCCGACAGCTGATCGTCGACCAGTTCCGCAACTTCGACGACGTGCCGCTGGACCGCGTGCTCGCTCTGGGAGCCGAGGACTACGAGGGCGGCGACCCGAGCAAGTTCAACATGGCGGTGATGGGCTTCCGGTTGGGCCAGCGGGCGAACGGGGTGTCGGTGCTGCACGGGGCCGTCTCCCGCGAGATGTTTCAGGGATTGTGGGAGGACTTCGATACGACCGAGGTCCCGATCACCTCGATCACCAATGGCGTGCATCACCACACCTGGGTTCATCGCGATCTCCTGGATCTCCTCGAGGCACCGACGGGCAGCTCGTCGGAGACGGTGATCGACGGCTACGACTGGGCGGCACTGGAGAAGCTGGACGGCGCCACGATCTGGGAGCTCAAGCGCAAGATGCGCGCCGACCTGGTGGCGATGGCTCGCAGCCGGCTCGCGGAAAGCAGTGCACACCGTGGCCTGGCCACGGAGTGGGCCAACAGCGTGCTGGACGCGGACATCGTGACCTTCGGCTTCGCGCGGCGGGTCCCCTCCTACAAGCGGCTGACGTTGATGTTGCGCGACCCCGCCCGGCTCAAGGCGCTGCTGACCAACGAGCAGCGGCCGATCCAGATCGTCATCGCAGGCAAGTCGCACCCGGCCGACGAGGGCGGCAAAGCGCTGATCCAGCAGATGGTGCAATTCGCTGACGATCCCGATGTGCGGCATCGCATCGTCTTCCTCCCGGACTACGACATGTCGATGGCCAAGCCGCTGTATCCCGGGTGCGATGTGTGGATGAACAATCCGCTACGCCCGTACGAGGCGTGCGGAACCTCCGGCATGAAGGCGGCTCTCAACGGGGCGGCGAATCTGTCCATCCGAGACGGCTGGTGGAATGAGTGGTTCCAGCCGGCTTTCGGCTGGGAGATTCCGTCCGCCGAGGCGACCGAGGATCCGGAGCGCCGTGACGACCTCGAGGCGAAGGCGCTTTACGACATCATCGAGAACCAGATCGTCCCGCGCTTCTACGATGTGAGCGCCGACGGAGTGCCGGAGCGCTGGGTGCAGATGATCCGGGACACCATTGCCGGTCTTGGGCCGAAGGTGCTCGCATCTCGGATGGTCCGTGACTACGTGACGAACCTCTACCTGCCAGCGGCCGCCTCGGTCCACTCGGTCGACCGGGCGGTGGGAGGCGCCAAGGCACTCGCGGAGTGGAAGCAGCGGGTCCGTTCGGCATGGCACGGGGTAGCCGTCGATCACGTCGAGTCGCTGGACGCCGATGCGATCGAGGTCGGAGCGAAGATCCATGTCAGCGCGCTGATCCGGTTGGGCGAGCTGAGTCCGGACGACATCGAGGTCCAGCTCATCACGGGACGGGTCAGCGGTGACGACCAGCTCTACGAGCCCCGGGTCAACCCATTCCCCGAGGGAGTCGGGGTCGAGGACGGCCTGCGGCGATACGAGAGCTCCGTTCAGGCGCGTCGCGCGGGAGCCATCGGCTACACCGTACGGGTGGTGCCCTACCATCCGCTGTTGGCCAACTCGGCGGAAATGGGCCTGGCCGCCCTGCCGGCGACCCTTCCTACACCGCCCTCGGCCGGCTATCAGCCTTAGGATCGGCTACCGTCCGTGGCCGAGCTCGTCGGCAGTGATGGTCCGGCCTCCTTATTTCGCGGCGCCGAGCTCAGTGACGATGACTCTGAGTGCCTCGCGGGCGGCAGGCTCGAACAGCGGGAGCGATAGGAACCCGTGGAATGCCTCGGGATAGATGACGAGCTCGGTTGGCACAGCGGCTTGCCTCAGCGCCTCGGCATAACGAGTGGCATCATCGCGTAGCGGGTCCAGTCCGGCCGCAATGATCAGTGCGGGCGCCAGGTCGCGATGGTCGCTTGCGAACAGGGGGCTGACTCGCGGGTCGTCGTAGCCGATGCTGGACGGCAGGCCCTGTGGCAGGTAGCAGCGGCCGTACCAGTCGAGCTGCGTCCGTCCTAGCATCGGCGCTTCGATCAGATCGGCGACCGAAGGGGAAGACAGAGTCAGGTCGGTAGCCGGGTAGATCAAGATCTGCCGGGCGAGCTTCGGCCACGAAGGGTCGGCGCGATGCCGGTCCCGCCACTGCAGCGCCACGAGGGCGGCCAGGTTGCCGCCAGCGCTCTCGCCCATCACCGTCACGTGCCCCGGGTCGGTGCCCAGCTCGGCACCACGCTCTACCAACCACTGGGTCGCGGCCCAACTGTCGAGGAAAGGCACGGGCGCTGGATGCTCCGGTGCCAGCCGGTACTCAACCGAGGCCACCACGGCATGGGTCCGGGCCGCGACATTGGCACACAGCCAGTCGGCCGCTCTGAGGTTGCCGATGACGAATCCACCACCGTGGAAGTTGACGACCAGGGGCCTGGACTCCGCACTGCCCTTCCCTGACGTCCGATAGATCCGAACGCGCAGAGCCACGTCGGCCGCCGGAACACGAATCTCGCTGATCCTCACATCTGGGGCGACCCGACCCAGCAGCATTCGAGCCAGCGGCTGCGGGAGCTCGCGACGTACCTGCGCCAGATAGCGCGGAGACGGCGGGTTGGGCCGGGGCAGCCGCCGGACCATTTCGACCAACACTCGGGTTCGGCGGTTCATGACCCAGCACGTGCCAGCGTTAGTCGACCTGGAGGACCACGACCGTACGGCCGGGAATCTGCAGTGTCGAGCCTGCGGAAATCTTCTCCTCCGGCAACTCGCCGTCCAGACCGGTGTGCGCCACGACGGTGTAGGTGTGCGCCCAGGGACCGTCGGGGAGGTGGACCTGGACTGCATCGTTTCCGCCGTGGAACCAGATCAGGAAGGCCTCGTCGGTGATCCGATGGGCGTCGTCGTTGGACATATACATGCCTAGTGTCCGCCGGGTGCCGTCCTGCCACTCCTCCGCCGTCATCTCGGCGTTTGGACCGCCGAACCAGGCAAGATTGCGCCGTCCGGAGGGTCTCCCCTTCGCGTCGGGCAGATCCTCGCCGCGGCGGTAGATCTCCCGGCGCAACACTGGGTGATCGGCACGCAGCTGGAGAAGCTTGCGGGTTACGTCCGCCAAGTCCCTCCAGTCGTGCCGAGTGTCCCAGTGCACCCACGAGATCGGCGAGTCCTGGCAGTAGGCGTTGTTGTTGCCCTGCTGGGTGCGCCCGAGCTCGTCTCCGGCGGTGATCATCGGGACCCCGGTCGCCAGCAGCAAGGTGGCCATCAGGTTCTTCGTCTGGCGATGCCGGAGGGCGGCGATGTGCGGATCGTCGGTCTCGCCTTCGACGCCGCAGTTCCAGGAGCGGTTGTCGTCCGAGCCGTCACGGTTGGACTCGCCGTTCACACCGTTGTGCTTGACGTCGTAGGTGACGAGGTCACGCAAGGTGAAACCGTCATGGGCAGAGATGAAGTTGACGCTCGCCGTTGTGGCCCGGCCGTCACGGTCGAAGACGTCCGGGGAACCGGTCAAGCGCTGAGCGAATTCGCCCACGCCGTGAGTGTTGCCCCGCCAGAAGTCCCGGACGTGGTTGCGGAACCGGTCGTTCCATTCGCTCCAGCCGTGGCCGAACCCGCCAAGCTGATAGCCGTACGGTCCGAGATCCCACGGCTCGGCGATCATCTTGACCTGGCTCAGCACCGGGTCGTCACGGATCGCGACCTTGAACGGATGGTTCTGGTCCACGTGATGGCGCTCGTTTCGAAGCAAGGTGCTCACCAGATCGAAGCGGAAGCCGTCAACGCCCATCTCGGTCACCCAGTAGCGCAGCGAATCCAGCACCATCCGCAGCACGCCCGGCTCGGAGGTGTCAACGGAGTTTCCGCAGCCGGTGACGTCGTAGTCGTTGCGCTGATCGTCGGTCAACCGGTAGTAACCGAGGTGGTCCAGGCCGCGAAAGGACAGCGTGGGGCCCTCATGGCCCCCCTCACCGGTGTGGTTGTAGACCACGTCGAGGATGACTTCGATTCCGGCCTCGTGGAGGGCCGACACCATCTCTTTGAACTCAGGTACCTGCTGGCCGAGGGTGCCCACCGATCCGTAGGCCGCATGGGGCGCGAAGTAGCCGAGAGTGTTGTAACCCCAATAGTTAGAAAGCCCACGGCCGATCAAGAAGGGCTCGGACACGTGGTGCTGGACGGGCAGCAGCTCGACGGCAGTGACACCCAGGTCCTTCAAGTGGGCGATGACCGCCGGATAGGCGAGGCCGGCGTAGGTGCCGCGGAGATGCTCCGGGACGGCAGGATGCAGCTGGGTATAGCCCTTGACGTGCAGCTCGTAGATCACGCTGTCGGCGAGTGGCGTGGATCGGGCGATCGGTGTGGGCGGCGGGCTTTCGGGCACGACGACGCTGAGCGGAACCGCCGCGAACGAGTCGGTCGGATCGGGAATGTAGTTCGACGCAGGTACATGGTCCAGGATCGGGCCCGAGTAGTCGACCCCACCGGTCACCGCGCGCGCGTACGGGTCGAGCAAGAGCTTGGCCGGATTGAACCGGGCGCCCAGGGCCGGATCCCAAGGCCCGTGCACCCGATAGCCGTAGCGCTGCTCGGCCCCTACCCCAGGAACGAACACCGTCCATACCCCGTCTGGGGCGCGGGTCATGTCGTAGTTGTGCTGGCTCCGATCCTCTGCAACCAGCGCGAGCTCGACTCGAGTCGCCCGAGGCGTCCAGAGTGCGAAGAGCGCGCCACCGTCACGGATGTGGGCACCGAGAATCGATGAATCCTCCGGCACCGGCAAGGACGTCGCGGCGGGAGTCATGACGATGCTCTCATCTTGTTGAGGTTTTCGGTGCAGCGGCCGAGCGGGATGCAGATGGGGACAATTTTGGCCATTCTGCCTGACAACCACCGTGAACCGACATTGAGAGCCGCCAAATAGTCGCAGATCGAGGGGTCGAAGCGTGCCGCTGGCACGGAGCCACGTCGCAGTGCTGAACTGCTCACCTGGGGCCTCCCGGTCGAAGCGCTCATCGTCTTGGCGCTTCAGCAACGGGCGGACATGGCATCCCGAGCACATTGCCGTCCATCACTGGACGCTTGAGGCGGTTCGGCGGACTGGTAGCGGCGCATGGCACGTAGCGGTCAATACCCAGGAGTCCCTTGACCAGAACTTGTCCCGTGTCGTGGAGCTGGGAATCATTGTCGGCGAGCATGGCTCCGGCTTGGTGTCGGCAACGGTTGTTACTCGTGAGTAATATATGGCCAGTCTCGAGAAGAGTCGGAGGAAGATGAAGATCCTGGTGCTGGTGAAGCACGTCCCTGATGCCACGGGGGACCGCCGGTTCGCCGACGACGGCACGCTCGACCGAGCGGGCACGATAGTCTGCTGTCCGAGCTCGACGAGTATGCCGTGGAGCAGGCCCTGCGGATCGCCGACGAGCGGGACGCCGTTGAGGTCGTGGCCCTCACTTTGGGCCCCGATGACGCAACCGATGCGATCAAGCGGGCGCTGCAGATGGGTGCTTCCGCCGGCATCCACATCAGCGACGAAGCCATGCACGGTTCCGACGCCCTGGCCACGAGCGCCGTTCTGGCCGCCGCGATTGCCAAAGCTGCGCCGGACCTGGTGATCTGCGGCATGGCCTCGACCGACGGCGGCATGGGTGTGGTCCCGGTTATGATCGCGGAGCGGCTCGGCTGGCCGGCCGCCACGCTGGGGGCGAGCCTCAGTCTCCAGGACGACACCGTCAGCATCCGGCGGGACGCCGATTCCGCAAGCCTGACCATCGAGGCCGACCTGCCCGCAATCGTCAGCGTGACCGATCAGTCCGGGGAGGCGAGGTATCCCTCGATGAAGGGCATCCTGGCCGCCAAGAAGAAGCCGGTGGAGACTTGGACGCTGGCCGATATCGGCGTCGACCCCAGCACGGTGGGTCTGGATGCCGCCCTGACCAACGTCCTGCAGACGACACCACGACCCCCAAGGCAGGCCGGTCGGGTGATCACCGACGAGGGCGGATCCGGAGCAGTCGCGCTCACAGATTTCCTCTCCACCGGCAAGTACCTCTGAAAGGACGTCATGTCCGTCGTTCTCGTCGTCACTGAGCTCGCCGATGGCCAGCCCACCAAGCCCGCGCTCGAGTTGCTGACCGTGGCCCGCCGGCTCGGCGATCCGGTCGCCGTGGTGCTGGGCGGCGGTGCCGAGGCCGTGGCCGAACAGCTGGGCCAATACGGTGCCACCCGGGTGCTGTTCGTCGCGGACCCGGCGCTGCCGGATTACCTCGTCGCGCCGAAGGCCGAAGCGGTTACGCAGGTCGCTGAAGCCGAGTCGCCGGCCGCGATCCTGATCAACGCCACGCCGGAGGGCAAGGAGATCGCCGGGCGGGTGGCGGTGAGGCTCAGTGCAGGGTTGATCACCGACGCGACCGACGTCGCCCAAGACGGTTCCACCCTGCAGTCGGTGTTCGCCGGCAACTGGACGGTCCAAGCGTCCGTCACCGGCCGTGTTGCGGTGATCGCGGTGAAGGCCAACGCGGTGACCCCGGAGCCGGCGCCCGCTGCAGGGGTGCCTGAGCAGGCCGTGGTGACGATCTCCGAGCAGGCCAAGGGCGCTCGCATTGTGAAGTCCGAACCGAAGCAAGCCAGCGGCCGCCCGGAGTTGACCGAGGCCGCCATCGTCGTCTCCGGTGGGCGCGGCACGGGCGGTGACTTCAGTTCCGTCGAACAACTGGCCGACTCCCTGGGCGCCGCAGTGGGCGCCTCCCGGGCGGCGGTGGACTCGGGCTGGTACCCCCACGCCTATCAGATCGGCCAGACTGGCAAGACCGTCTCGCCTCAGCTCTACATCGCCGCCGGCATCTCCGGGGCCATTCAGCACCGTGCCGGAATGCAGACATCCAAGGCGATCGTGGCGGTGAACAAGGATCCAGAGGCGCCGATCTTTGCACTCGCCGATCTCGGCATCGTCGGCGACCTCCGGACGATCCTGCCCGCAGTGACTCAGGAGATCGCTCGGCGACGAGCCTGATGGACTGGCTGAGGCAGACTGAAGCCGTGCCTCGACGTTACTTCGACCATGCGGCGACCACGCCGATGGTCCCGCAGGCCATCGAAGCGATGACGCGGGAATTGACCCGGGTAGGCAACGCGTCGTCGCTGCACGGCTCCGGCCGTGCCGCCCGGCGGGTGGTCGAGGAAGCGCGGGAGGTGATCGCCGCCTGCGTAGGCGCTCGACCCTCCGAAGTCATCTTCACCTCCGGAGGTACCGAGGCCGACAACCTCGCCGTCAAGGGCGCCTTCTGGTCCAGTCCGCTCCCGTTCGAGCGTTGTGACATCTGGCGTCGAGCACTCCGCCGTGCTGGACTCCGTTGGCTGGCTTGGTGAGGTCGGGGCGGACGTCAGCGCGGTCGATGTGGACGTCACCGGACGAATCGACGTGGCGGCGCTCGCGGATGCGGTTTCCGACTCCACCGCAGTGGTGTCGATCATGTGGGGCAACAACGAAATTGGCACCTTGCAACCAATCGCCGAGGCGGTGGAGATTGCGGATCAGCATGGCGTGGTGACCCACAGTGACGCAGTGCAGGCGGTCGGGCATGTGCCTGTGGATTTCGCGGCAAGTGGCTTGGACCTGCTGTCGCTCAGTGCACACAAACTCGGCGGACCATACGGCATCGGGGCCCTTCTGGCCCGCCGCGATGTCACCCTCACTCCGGTCCTGCACGGTGGCGGCCAGGAACGAGATGTTCGCTCCGGCACGCTCGACGTCGCCGCTGTCGCGGGTTTCGCCGCCGCCCTCGAGTTCGCGACCGAACGGCTCTATGCCGAGGAACGGCGCGTCCGCGAGCTGCGTGCGCTGCTGATCATGGAAGTGCTCGCTGCCGTACCGGACGCCATACTCCATGGACCGGCGAACCCCGCCGATGCGCTGCCCGGGATTGTGAACGTCAGCTTTCCTGGCTGTTCGGCCGACGCCCTGCTCCTGCTACTCGACGCCGCCGACATCGATTGCTCGACCGGCTCCGCTTGCTCGGCCGGAGTCGCGCAGCCCAGCCACGTCCTGCTGGCCATGGGTGGCGGCGAGGCCGAGGCTCGGTCGTCGCTGAGGTTCTCCCTGGGGCACACGTCGACCGCCACCGACATCGACGCCCTCGCTGCGGCGCTGCCCGACGCTATCTCGAGGGCCCGCCTGGCCGGAGCCGTCGTTTGAGGTCGCCCGAGTCGCTCAGCCGCCCGGCGCTCCCGGAGTAGAGTGTCGCGGCGTTGGCGAGATTCAGGGAACGGAAGGGCACCCCGTGAGGGTTCTGGCCGCGATGTCGGGCGGCGTTGATTCGGCTGTCGCCGCGGCACGTGCTGTCGAGGCCGGGCACGAGGTGACGGGCGTTCATCTGGCGCTGTCCAAGAACCCCCAATCGTTCCGTACCGGTGCCCGCGGCTGTTGCTCCAAGGAGGACGCGCACGACGCACGACGCGCGGCCGACGCGATCGGCATCCCGTTCTACGTCTGGGACTTGTCCGATCGATTTCAGGCCGACGTCGTGGACGACTTCGTCGCCGAGTACGCCGCTGGCCGTACCCCGAACCCATGCGTCGCCTGCAACGAGAAGATCAAGTTTTCGGCCGTCCTCGACCGAGCCATTGCGCTCGGATTCGAGGCGGTCTGCACGGGCCATTACGCGAACCTTGTCCGTCGCGGGGGTGGCGTCGAACTCCACCGTGCGCTCGACAGCGCCAAGGACCAGTCCTACGTCCTCGGTGTCCTGACCCAAGATCAACTTCGGCGCTCCTGCTTTCCGCTCGGAGGTTCGCTGAAGGCCTCGGTACGGGCTGAAGCTGCGATCCGGGGACTCGCCGTCGCGAAAAAGCCGGACAGTCACGACATCTGCTTCATCGCAGACGGCGACACCGCTGGCTTTCTTGAGCGCCGTTTGGGCGCCCGCCCGGGTGACATCGTCGATGAACAAGGCAGCAAAGTCGGTCAGCACACCGGCACGCATCAGTTCACCGTCGGCCAGCGGCGCGGCCTTAGGCTCGGCACCCCGGCCACTGACGGCAAGCCGCGGTACGTGCTGGACATCTCGCCGATCAGTAACACCGTCACCGTCGGTCCGCGAGCTGCCCTGGCGGTCAGCAGAATCGACGCAATTCGGCCGCACTGGACCTCGAGCGCGCCGCCGACACGATGGTCGGGGCTGGTGCAGCTGCGCGCGCACTCCGAACCCGTCGTTGCCCACGCGACAGTCAGCCCACAGCGGCTCGAGATGAGTTTGGAGGCAGCCGTCTCCGGTGTGGCTCCCGGGCAGGCCGCGGTTCTCTACGACGGGACCAGGGTCGTCGGCAGCGCAACCATCGCCGGTTCCCAGCGCTGAGCCTCGCTGACGATGGACCAAGAGCTATCTGCGATCCGCAGCACCGGGATCGGTTCCTGGCCCGGCGCCGATATGGCGGATGCGATCAAGATCGCCTTTGCGGAGTGTCCGGATTTTCCCTACCTACCGGAGCTTCCGGCCCGCGGGCCGCACGCGGAACTGATCGGTCGTAGCACTGCGTTTCTCACCGGTATGTCTGTCGACCTGCAAACTGCCGGCTGGAGGTTGACCGACGCTTCGAGTCGTGATCATCGGCTGGCAATCAGCACGCTCCGGTCCGATCTCGATCTGCTCGAGGAGCTCTCCCAGGGCTATGCCGGGCCAGTCAAGATCGCGATGGCCGGGCCTTGGACCATGGCCGCGCATCTCGAACGCCCGCGAGGCGACCGCGCCCTCGCCGATTCGGGTGCCCGCCGCGACCTCGGTCAGTCGCTCGCGGAGGGCGTCGGTTCGATGATCGCCGAGCTCCGGCGACGACTTCCCGAGATCGAGTTCACCGTGCAACTTGATGAACCCTCGCTGCCAGCGGTGCTGGCCGGTTCCCTGGCCACGGCGAGCGGCTTGTCCCGGCACCCGGCCGTCGATCCGGCGGAGGTCCGCGGCTCCCTGCTGGATGTCCTGGGGCAGATTCGGGCCGCCGGTTCCGCCGCCGTCGTCGTGCACTGCTGCGCCCCTGCCGCGCCGATCTCGCTCTTGCACGAGGCTGGCACCGACGGCATCTACGTCGATGTCGATTCGGTTGCCGCCTCCGGGTGGGACGCGGTTGCCAGCTGCCTGGAGGATGGCGTACAGATCGGCCTCGGCGCCTTACCGACGGACCGGCTGACGCTCACCGGGGACCAAGTGGCGCGCCGAGTGCTGAACCACCTCCGCCAGCTCGGCCTGGAACCACGCGTCGCGGGCCGGGTGGTGATCACGCCGTCCTGCGGACTCGCGTCGGCAGAACGCGAGCTTGCTGTTGGAGCGCTTCGGACGATCCGGACGGCGGCGGCCATCGTCACCGATCAGCTGGCCGACTGACCCGAAGCACGGGATACGGCAGGATGAGCTGGTACTCGTGAGGGCATGACAACCGCCGTAGCGGCCGGAAGCTCGCGCGCTGTGGGTCAAGCTGCAGACGATTCGGCCGAGGCCGGTGCCGAAGCGTAGCGCTCGCTGAGCTGCCGATAGAAGCGACTGTTGAGCGCGTAGCCGGTCATCATCAATCCCAGTACACCGCAGGTAATGAAGACCAAGGCGATGCCGCGATCCATCCCGGTGCCGAACCAGCCGCCGATGGCTACCGCGCCGGCACCGGTCGTCATGAACGGGATGAAGACGAATTGAGCAATGGGACTGATCAGAAATGCGGTCAGCGGTGACGCCGCCTGCTCGACGCTCTGTGCGAAGCCGAAGACTCGGCCTTGACGCTCGTACGGAACGACCTTCTGCAGCACGGTCTGCTCGGAGGCCTCGATGTAGGGGACCAGCAGCATGTAGATGTACAACCCGACAGCCATCAACACGATCGATGACCGCAGCGGAAACAGGCAGGTGACAGTCCAGAGAACCAGATTTCCGAGCAGGATGATCCGCACCGGATTACGGGAGAGCCCCGTCCTGGCGACCAGCAGACCGCCGATGATGAAGCCACTGCTCAGCACTCCCCACAGCAGGCCCCAGGCCTGCACCGACATCAGCGATAGGCCGTAGGCGTCCAAGAGCGCGATGAACGCTCCGCCGAGGAAATTGTTGAACGCCGAAAAGATGATCAACGCCAGTGCGCCCGGGATGCTCCGAACGAGTGCCAGCGTGCCACGCACATCGACCTTGTTCCGACCGTCGGAGGCGTGTGCCGGCTCCCGTTCCGGCACCGATACCAGGCTCAGATGGACGACGGACGCGGGCAGGACCACGAGGGCGAGCACAAGCACGCCGAGCATTCCGCTGGCACCGACCAGCAGTCCGCTGATCACTGAAGTGACCAGGAAGCTGATGCCCGATGCCGTGCCGACCAGCCCGTTGGCTCGATCGCGGCGGTTGTCCGGTATCAGCATCGTCACGATCGTCGGCATGGCGATCATGCGGATGTTTCCGGCGATCACGCCGGCCATCAACAGCACGACGAAGACCCACAGCACGATGTTTGTCGGATCCCGGAATCGCTCCTCAGGCGTGAGCAGGTACACCGTAAGCGCCGCCGCGTACAGCACCAGCGACACCAGCGCCGACACCTGCATCATCGTCTTCTTGCGGTGATGGTCGACCAGACCGCCGAACCAGATCCCGGTCAAAGCGGTGGCGACCAGGAACAGCCCGGCGATCATCCCCGTGGCGAAGACCGATCGGGTCTCCAAGAAGACGTAGAAGGTGATGGCGAACCAGACCGTGAAGTTGACGACGGAGACGAGCAGCGTGTTGGCCAGGAGCGCGAAGAACGTCTTCATGTAAGGGGCGTCCAACCGCAAGCGGTTGGACGTTCCCTGCGTCCGGTGCCGCCGGATCCGTCTCCTCGGTCATCGTGTCTTTTGTACTCGCCCGTTCCGACAGTGCTGTGTCCGAGCCCGGCGCTACTGTGCTGAATGTGGCTGACGACACCGACTTGCCAGTTCACTCCGACATCGAGCTCGCCGCTCCCGACGCCGCCGCCCGAGCACGGCATGCGGAGCTGAGCGACGAGCTGAACGAGGCACGTTGGCGCTACCACGTGCTGGATGCACCCACGATCTCCGACGGCGAGTTCGACGCCAAGATGCGCGAGCTGGACCAGCTGGAAGACGCCTTTCCTGCGCTGCGGACGCCTGACTCGCCGACTCAGCAGGTGGGTGGCCCACCATCAACCACGTTCGCGCCGGTCGAGCATCTGCAACGGCTGATGAGCCTGGACAACGCCTTCAGCCGTGAGGAGCTCGAGCGTTGGGCGCAGCGGGCCGTCCGCGAGCTGGGGGAGAAGCGGCTGGAGCAATCCGGCTACCTGTGCGAGCTCAAAGTCGACGGGCTCGCGCTGGACCTGGTGTACGAAGGTGGGCGACTGGTTCGAGCGGCCACCAGAGGTGACGGGCGAGTCGGTGAGGATGTGACCACAAACGTCCGAACGATCAAGACCGTCCCCGATCGGCTCGCCGGCGCAGGATGCACCTTCGGTGCTGGAGGTCCGGGGCGAAGTGTTCTTCGCCGTTGAGGACTTCACCGCGCTCAACGAGTCGTTGGTCGCCGACGGCAAGGCACCGTTCGCCAACCCGCGAAACGCCGCCGCCGGATCGCTACGGCAGAAGGACCCCAAAGTGACCGCCTCGCGGAATCTGGGCTTCGTCAGCCATGGCATCGGCGTGGTGCACGGCTTCCGCGCCGACCGGCTCTCCGATGCCTACGCCGCCCTCGACCGCTGGGGTCTGCCGGTCAGCCGCCACCGCAAGCTGGTCTCCGCGCTGGACGATGTCTGGGCTTACATCCAGCACTTCGGGGTGCACCGGCACTCCGTCGAGCACGAAATCGACGGCGTGGTCGTCAAGTTGGACGAGCGGTCCGTCCAGGACCAGCTCGGCTCGACGGCAAAGTCGCCGCGGTGGGCGATTGCCTTCAAGTACCCGCCGGAGGAAGTGACCACCAAGTTGCTGTCGATCGAGGTCAATGTCGGCCGTACGGGTCGAGTCACCCCCTTCGGAGTGATGGAGCCGGTTCAGGTTTCCGGGTCCACCGTCAGCCTGGCCACCTTGCACAACGCGAGTGAGTTAGCGCGCAAGGGCGTACTGGTGGGCGACACTGTGGTCTTGCGGAAGGCCGGCGACGTGATTCCGGAGATCGTGGGTCCGGTGGTCGCGCTCCGAACGGGCAACGAGCGGACCTTCGTCATGCCGACCCGGTGCCCAGCATGCGGCACCGACCTGCACTACGAGCGTGAAGGTGACGCTGACCTGCGCTGTCCGAACCACCGCTCCTGTCCTGCCCAGCTGCGGGAGCGGTTGTTCCACCTGGCAAGTCGATCTGCGCTCGACATCGAGAGTCTCGGTTACCAGTCCGCCGCCGCCCTGCTGGAGACCGGTCTGCTGATCGATGAAGGGGACCTCTTCAACCTCACCGAGGAGTGCGCTTCTCCGGGCACCGTTCTTCACCACGACGAACGGCCGGTTGACCGCGAACGGGCACAAGCTGCTGCTCAATCTGGAGGAGGCCAAGACGCGGCCGCTCGCCAAGTTCCTGGTGGCGCTGAGCATCCGGCATGTGGGTCCGTCAACAGCCCCTGACCTAGCACAGGCGTTCGGTGACATCGAGCGGATCGCCGAGGCCACGGCTGCTGAACTCGCAGCGGTCGAACGGGTCGGGCCCACCATGGCGGCCACCATCGCCGACTGGTTCTCCGTCGACTGGCACCACGAAATCGTCCACAAGTGGCGGGCTGCCGGCTGCCTCATGCGAGACGAGCCCAAGGACGTGCAGGAGCAGACCCTGGCGGGATTGTCGGTCGTGGTCACCGGCTCCCTGGAGGGCTACACCCGCGAGACGGCGGCCGAGGCAATCACGTCGCGCGGTGGCAAGGTGGCCAGTTCTGTCTCCAAGAAGACCTCCTTCGTCGTCGTCGGCGAGTCGCCCGGGTCGAAGTACGACAAGGCGGTCGAGTTGAAGGTACCGATCCTGTCGGGCGCCGAGGCGTTCGATGTCTTGCTCGAAGGCGGTCCCAATACCGCTGCCGGCGTAGCCACGATCGGCGAATCCTGACAACGACGTCGTGAGAACGACGTGCTGGCAGACGAGCTGCCAGCTGGGCGACCGCGAGCCGTTGACCGGGCCTCACCCGGACGCGGTGATCAGCGGTAGACGGACCAGCCGAGGAACTGCTTCTCGCCTCCGATCCCGAAGCCCCAGCTGCCCGTCATGGCGTAATAGACGTACCAGCCCAGCAGGAAGATCGCGATCATGCCGGCCAGCAGCGCCAAGCCGACCCAGATGCGCATGCGCTTCTTCGCCCGAGTGGTCGGTACCTTCTCCGGACCCCATTCGCCGAGAATCGGCTGCACGCGTGGCGGCGTCGCGCCGTGGAGATTGAGGTTGCTGAAGATCTTCGGCACCCGGCCAGGGTAGCCGGGCGAGACATTGCGTGGGATCACTCAGACCAGCCAGTGTTGCAGGCCGCCGATGCCCAGCGCCACCAACACGAAGCGAGTCAGACGCCCCGCCGCGACGACCAGGACAAACCACCCCGCGCGCATCTTGGTCGCTCCGGCGAGCAGGGAGACCGCGTACAACGGTGGCAGCCCGATCACCGCGGCGATCGCCACAATCGGCAGCCCCCACCGCGGATTTCCCACCAGCGCCAAGAGCCAGGCGATCCAAATCTTCAACCGAGTCCGCATGGCGCCCACCGGTCGATTGACTGGTGTGTCATGTCGCCGCCGGATCAGCCGGGAATCCCGCCCCCGTCGCACGGCGAGGAAGAGCAGCAGCTTGCCGACGGCTTGCCCGGCTGCGACTCCGATGGCGATCGAAACGGGTCCGGCGACCGCAGAAACCTGTGAGGCGACCACGTACGTTTCGGCATTGGCGACTGGAAACACGGCGGAGACGACACCGAAGCCGACCGACGTCAGCATCGCCACCACGTCCGGCCAGCCGAACACGCTCATGGCGCGACCGTACTCTGACCGGTCGAACTACTTGATCAGCGCAGCCAGATGATGCAGTCGGGCGATCTCCGAATCCAGGAAGGCCGGTCCACCGAGGCGGCCGATCACGATGACGCGGTCTCGGGTCAGCGGTGTCACCACCACAGTGGACTCGCCCCAGCCCGGCGCCCAACCGGACTCGAGCTCGACGCGATGAGTCGCGTCGAACGGCCCGAGTTGCTCAACGATGCCCTCACTCAGGTCGGGAGCCAGCGTCGTGGCGAAGGTGGGCCGCACCGTACTGCCCGACATGTCGATCAACACGGCCCAGTGCGAGCGGAACACCACTGGACACAGCGACACCAAGGTTTCAGCGGCATGTTCCGGCTCGGTCGTCATCCGCTCGAGGGCCTCGAGATCTGACTGCAAACCGCCACCTTCGGGATAGCGTGAGATCCATTCGACACGGACGCCGTCCAGGTTCTGGCAGGCGGCGACGATCGTTTCCGGCAGCTGATTCGGTGGCAGGTCGACGATGAAATCGTCGACGACCAGACCGTCGTTGCCCTTCTCTACGATCTCGACGGCGTTGATGTCCCCGTTGATGCGGCCGATAGCGGTGGCCACAGCGCCCAGAGATCCCGGGCGGTCTGGCAGGATCACCCGCATCAAGAACACGCCGCCATCTTCCTCTCTCTGCATTACTGCAAGGTTTCGGGGACATGTCGCGGTACGTGGATCCGCGGACACCACGACGCCGGCTCCTGTGGCGTGGAAGCCTGACGTGGTGCCTCGATTCGAGCCCTTCGCCGCACTCCGGTATGCCTCAGACCCCCTGCCGGACGTGGTTGCGCCGCCGTACGACGTGATATCCGAGCACCAACTCGCCGACTACCAAAGCCGGTCGGAGCACAACATCTCCCATATCGACGTACCGCGAGGAGGGGCCGACCGGTACGTCCGAGCGGCGGAACTCTTGCGACGGTGGCGACGCGAGGGTGTGCTCGTATGCGATCCGCAGCCGTCATTCAGCATCTATCGTCTGCGGTTCACTGACGCCAGTGGCAGGCGCCGAGACGTCGCCGGTGTGCTCGGAGGACTGGAGGTGGTCGACGAAGGCGTCGGTGGGGTGCTGCCCCACGAGCGGACGACACCGAAGGCGTCCACGGATCGCCTGGATCTGACCCGCGCCACGGCGGCCAACCTGTCCCCGGTCTGGGGCCTGTCGCTGGCCAGCGGTCTCACAGAACTGCTCGCCGAGCCGGCCGAGGTCCTCGGCAGCGTGCGAGAAGACGGTGTCGAGCACGTTGTGGAGCGGGTGACTGACTCGGCGCGGATCGCCGCGATCTCCGCCGCGGTCGCCTCGGCCGACGTGCTGATCGCTGACGGCCACCATCGATACGCGATCAGCAGGGTGTATCGCGACGAGGTCCGGGCGGCTACTGGACGCAGCGACACACCGGCCGAACAAACGCTGGCCTTCGTCAGCGAGCTGGTCGAAGACCAATTGAGCATCGAGGCAATTCATCGGCTGTACACCGACACCACAATTGAAGATCTCAAGGCCCAGCTCGGAACGTACTTCGACCTGACCGTCACCGAACAGCCAGATCCCAAGACGCTTCGAGCCATGGAGGCGGACGGCTTTCTGGTGCTTGTCGGTCCGAACGATGCCTGGCGCCTCATCCCCGAGGCCGGGTGCGTTCGACGGCGTACGGACACTGGACGGAGCATGGCTGGAGACGGCCCTCGCCAACTCCGGAGCGTCAGTGGCCTACCAGCATGGCCTGGACGAGACGTTGGCCGAGGTTGCCAACGGGAACGCAGCCGCGGCTGTGCTCATCCGCCCGGTCAGCGTCAGTGAGATCCAACGGACTGCCCGGGAGGCATTGTTGATGCCGCCCAAGTCCACGTTCTTCACACCTAAGCTCAAGACAGGCTTCGTCGTGCGGCCTCTCGCGGAGACCGCCCAGGTCGAAAAATGATGCGAGCCGGTGGAGGTAGATCTCTAGGATGATCACCGCAGACAACACGAGACGGAGACCCCGGTGGCGCTGACGCCGAGCGATGTGGCCGATCTGGCCAAGCTGGCCCGGATCGAGCTCACCCCCGATGAGCTCGAGCACCTGGCTCCACAGCTCGAAGTCATCTTGGATGCGGTCACCCGGGTGTCCGACGTGGCGGCCGATGACATCGAGCCGATGTCGCATGCCCTGCCGCTGACCAACGTCTTCCGCGACGACGTGCTTCGGCCATCGCTGCCGCGTGAGCAGGTGCTGGCGGGTGCGCCGGCCAGCGAGCTGGACCGCTTCCGAGTGCCCCGCATCCTCGGGGAGGAGGCATGAACGAGATCCTTCGCTCGACGGCGATCGAGCTGGCCGCCAAGATCAAATCTCGGGAGCTGAGCTCGGTCGAGGTCATCCGCACCCACCTGGAACGGATCGCGGCGGTTGATCCCGATGTTCACGCCTTCCTGCACATCGACGCTGAGCGGGCGCTGCAGGCCGCGACGCGGATCGATACGAAGATCGCGCGCGGGGAGCACGTGGGACCGCTGGCCGGTGTCCCGCTCGCACTCAAGGATGTGCTGACCTACGCCGGTGCCCCGACCACCTGCGGATCCAAGATCCTGGCCGGTTCGGATCCCGCCGTACGACGCGACGGTGACGCGGCGGCTGCTCGACGCCGATGTTGTCATCGTGGGCAAGACCAACATGGACGAGTTCGCCATGGGGTCCTCGACAGAGAATTCCGCGTTCGGGACGACTCACAATCCGTGGGCGCTGGACCGGATTCCGGGCGGTTCCGGCGGCGGCTCGGCTGCGTCCCTCGCCGCGTTCGAGGTCCCCCTGGCGATCGGCACGGACACCGGCGGCTCGATTCGCCAGCCGGCAGCCGTGACCGGCACGGTCGGCGTCAAGCCAACCTACGGCGGCACGTCTCGTTACGGGCTCGTGGCGCTGGCGTCGAGTCTGGATCAGCCGGGTCCGTGCGCCCGGACGGTCCTCGACGCCGCGACGCTGCATGCCGTCATTGCCGGGCATGATCCCCTGGATTCCACGTCCATCGACGCCCCGGTGCCCGATGTCCTCGGTGCCGCCCGATCCGGCGACGTGGCGGGCATGAAAATCGGCGTTGTCACGGAGCTGGGAGGTGAGGGTTACGCGCCGGGCGTCGAGCAGCGGTTCGGTGAATCCGTCGAGCTGCTGTCGACACTCGGCGCGGAGATCATCGAGGTGTCCTGCCCGCACTTCGTCTACGCGCTGCCCGCCTACTACCTGATCCTCCCCGCGGAGTGCTCCTCGAATCTGGCGAAGTTCGACGCCATGCGCTTCGGGCTGCGCGTGGGTGACGACGGCGAGGCGAGCGCCGAGCAGGTGATGGCTGCGACGCGGGAGGCCGGCTTCGGCGCCGAGGTCAAACGCCGGATCATCATCGGCACCTACGCCCTGTCCAGCGGCTACTACGACGCGTACTACGGGCAGGCGCAGAAGGTGCGAACGCTGATCTCCCGCGACTTCGAGCGGGCCTTCGCGACCGTTGACGTGCTGGTTTCGCCCTCGACGCCCACGACGGCGTTCAAGATCGGCGAGAAGGTCGATGACCCACTCGCTATGTACCTCAACGACCTCTGCACCATTCCGTCCAATCTCGCCGGCAACGCCAGCGCGTCCTTCCCTGTTGGACTTGCGCCGGAGGACGGCCTACCGGTGGGAATTCAGGTGATGGCCCCACCGTTGGCCGACGACCGGCTCTACCGGGTGGGTGCCGCCTTGGAGCGCGCCCTGCAGGCGCAATGGGGTGGCTCGCTACTGGACAAGATGCCGGAATTGACGGTGGTCGGATGACCGACAGCACCCGGGTCGAACCGGTGGAAGCCCACGCTTCTCCTCGGCAGGCTCAGGACGGGCTCGGACAGGCGGGGACCGTCCCGTACGAGGAGGCGGTCGCCGCCTTCGACCCCGTGCTGGGGCTGGAAGTGCATGTCGAGCTCAACACCGCTTCAAAGATGTTCTGTGGCTGCTCCACGGCCTTCGGCGCGGAACCGAACACCCAGGTATGTCCGACTTGCCTCGGGCTACCCGGGTCGCTGCCGGTGGTGAACGCTGTGGCTGTCGAGTCGGCGATCCGGATCGGCCTGGCTCTCAACTGCTCGATTGCCGAGTGGTGCCGGTTCGCCCGGAAGAACTACTTCTATCCGGACATGCCGAAGAACTATCAGATCTCCCAGTACGACGAGCCCATCGCGCGCGACGGATGGACCGAGGTAGTCCTCGACGGCGACACCTACCGGATCGGTATCGAGCGCGCCCATATGGAGGAGGACACGGGCAAGTCCATGCACATCGGCGGCGCGACGGGCCGGATCCATGGCGCCGACTACTCGCTGCTGGACTACAACCGGTCCGGAGTGCCGTTGATCGAGATCGTCACCAAGCCGATCGAGGGCACCGGAGCGAAGGCACCGCAGGTTGCCCGCGGGTACGTGACCATGCTGCGGGACCTGTTGCGCGCACTGAACGTCTCGAACGTGCGGATGGAGCAGGGATCGCTCCGCTGCGACGTCAACGTCTCGCTACGTCCTTCGAGCACTGACCCTTTGGGCACCCGCACCGAGACCAAGAACGTCAACTCACTCCGCAGTGTCGAGCGGGCCGTTCGGTACGAGGTCACCCGGCAGGCAGGGGTGCTCCGCAGCGGCGGCCGGATCCGCCAGGAAACCCGACACTGGCATGAAGACTCGGGCGTCACGACCTCCGGGCGAAGCAAGGAGACAGCCGAGGACTACCGCTACTTTCCCGAGCCGGATCTGGTTCCCATCGCGCCGAGCCGGACATGGGTCGAAGAGCTGCGCGCCACGTTGCCCGAGCCGCCGGCTGTACGCCTGAAACGCGTTACCTCCGATTGGGGCTTCACCGACCTGGAGCTTCGCGACGTGATCAGCGCCGGCGCACTGAACGCGATCGAGGCCACCGTGGCCGCCGGCGCTTCTCCGCAGTCGGCCCGCAAGTGGTGGCTGACCGAAGTGGCCCGGCGGGCGAACGAGATGGGAGTCGATCTGGAGGATGCGGGAGTGACAGCGCAACAGGTCGCCGAGATCCAAGCGTTGGTCGTCAACGGCACGATCAACGACAAGCTGGCCAGGCAGGTCTTCGATGGCGTCATAGCGGGGGAGGGCACGCCGTCGGAGGTGGTCGCGCAGCGTGGGCTCACCCTCGTCTCCGACGACAACGCGCTTTCGGCTGCTGTCGACGAGGCGCTGGGCGCCAACCCCGACATCGTGGAGAAGATTCGTGCCGGCAAGGTCCAAGCGGCCGGCGCTCTGATCGGCCAGGTCATGAAGGCGATGCGCGGCCAGGCCGACGCCGGCCGGATCCGCGAGCTCATTCTGGAAAGGCTCGGCTGACCGGTCGATCGGCGACGACACCGAGTTCGGGTCTTCAGCACCTCAACTAGGGCGCCAGGGCGCGGCAGAGGAACTGCAGCATCCGTCGAATCAGGATCTTGCGCGAGTCCGCCCGGCGGTACTCGTGGCCCTCGCCGTCGAGCTGCAGATATTCGACCGGCTGGCCCAGCCGGCGCAGCGCTCCGACGATCTGCAGCGCCTCGGTTCGCGGCACGTTGCTGTCGAGCTCGCCATGGACGACCAGCAGTGGAACGTCGATGTTGGCGGCGGCGTGCAGTGGTGAGATGGCCTTGAGCAGTGTCTCGTCGCGTTCCGGGTGGCCGTACTTGCGTGACCGCGGCGGCGGCGATCCAAGGCTCGGTGTCGCGGAAGAACGTCTGGAGGTCCGACATTCCGCAGATGTCGACACCGGCGGCGAATTTGCCCGGCGAGAAGGCCAACGACGCGAGCGTGAGATAGCCCCCGTACGAACGGCCCGTGACCGCGATCCGCTCGGGATCCGCCACCCCGCTCTCGACCAGGAAGTCGCGACAAGCCAGGACATCGTCGAAGGCGTCCAGTCGGCCGTGTACGTCGTCGGCATGGACGAATGCTCGCCCGAAGCCCGATGAGCCTCTGATGTTCGGCGCCAACACCGTGATGCCGGCTTGGGTCATCGCCTGGTGCTGGGGGTTGAACGCGGGCCGCTCCTGGGCCTCCGGCCCTCCGTGCAAGCTGATCATGGCCGGTCCGCCACTCAGCCGGCCCGGCACCCGGTAAAGCCAGCCGCTCAGCCGCAGACCGTCTCGAGAGGTGAACGTCACGAGGGTCGGCTGCGCCAGCGCGCGGTTGGGCAGCGAGGGAATGTCGGTGGCTCGCGACCAGGTGGAGGTGGCCACGTCGAGGCTCCACAGCTCACGCGGAGTCTCCGGTCCCTCCACGGCAACGACGGCAGTCGAGCCGTCACGGCTCAGCAGGGCGCCGGAGACTACCAGGCCGGGAACTTCCGGAGACGGCACGCGATTCACCGGTCCAGGTGTCGACGAATTCGAGCTCGCTGCGACCATCGACGTTCCAGACCAGCAGCAGCAGCCGGCCGGCGTCGTCGGCGTCGAGGCCCTCCAATTCGGCGTCCTCGCGCGGGCTGAGGACGCCCGAGTCACCTCTCCAGCCGTGCGGACCCAGCGGAATCGCCACCAATTGACGCCGTGGCAGCCCGGCATCAGTCGCGACATAGGCGACCAGCGGCTCGTCCTCTCCAGCGGGGGAGGGCCGGATGATCGCCCGTTCGGTGGAACCGGTCG
This sequence comes from uncultured Actinomycetota bacterium, assembly GCA_963808495.1. GTDB lineage: Bacteria > Actinomycetota > Actinomycetes > Propionibacteriales > Propionibacteriaceae > Microlunatus. Next base: position 148,059 of record CAWEGC010000013.1, on the reverse strand, counting down.
CTGGGTGCGGGAGGAGCGGGTAGTCCTGGTCGGCACCACGATCCAGCACGACGCAGAACTGCCTGCCACGCTGGCCGTCCCGGATGATCACGTACTCCTGGTCGACCGACAGGTCCAGCACACTGATCAGATCGCCGGAAGCCAGGGTGGTCAGCTCGCCGGTCGCCGGGTCGGCCAGGTAGGACACCGTCTTCTCGTCAGCGCGCTCGGCCGGAATGGTCACCACAACCCGGTGGCCGCTTCGGGTCCAAGGACCGAGCTCGGCGTGTTCGGAGCTCGAGCCCGCGATCCTGCGCGCGTCGCTGCCGTCGGGCCGGACCACCCAGACCTGGGTACGAACACCGCCGTCGGTGGCCAGGCAACAGGCCAGCCACGCCCCGTCGGCAGACCAGTTCACCCCGACAACCGGATCGTCCGAGATCTTGATCATGGATGGTTCGCTACGGCGCCCCTCCTTCGGGAGGCGCTGAACCCAGATGCAGGGACTGCCGCTCCGGTCGCTGAGAAAGGCGATGCGGGCACAGTCCGGGGACAGCGTCGGCGACCAGCTGCCCCAGGCGTCGACCAGCTCTTCGGCCAACTCCTCTGCCCCCAGCACCGAGCGGCGAGCCGCACCAGGCGCGCCCGTGTCGACCGCCGGAGGCTCAACAGGCTGATCAGTGAACATCGTGGTGCTGCAGCCACATCTCCAGCAGCGCCAATTGCCACAACGCGTTGGAACCGAGCGTGGTCCGCGTGGTGTTCGGATCAGCGAGCATCTTCTTGACCGCTTCGGGCTGGAACAATGCCCGCTGCTGGGCCGCCGGATCGCTCAACGCCGCTCGCACCCGGTCAAGATACGGCCCTTCCAGCTGCCGGATGGCAGGAACCGGGAAGTAGCCCTTGGTCCGATCGATCACCTCGTCGGGCACGACGCCGCGGCTGGCCCGCTTGAGGACTCCCTTGCCGCCGTCGGCGAGCTTGAGCTCCGGCGGGATTCGACCCGCGAGCTCGACCACCTCATGATCGAGGAACGGCACCCGGGCCTCGAGGCCCCAGGCCATCGTCATGTTGTCGACTCGCTTGACCGGGTCGTCGACCAGCATGATCGTCGTGTCGTTGCGCAGCGCGGCATCCACGGCGGTCTCGGCACCGGGGTGAGTGAAGCGCTCCGTGATGAAGGCGGTGGGCGCGTCGTGATCAAGGAGCCAATCGTCATTGAGCAGCCTGCTCATGGCCTTCCAGCGGCGGTCGAAGAAAACCGCCGAGTACGTCTCGACGGCGTCCTCGCGAGGCACGCCGGCCAGCGGCGGGTACCAGTCGTAGCCCCCCAGTACCTCGTCGGCGCCCTGTCCTGACTGGACCACCTTGACGCTTTGACTGACGTCCTCGCTGAGCAGGTAGAAGGCCACGCAGTCATGGCTGACCATGGGTTCGCTCATCGCGCCGATCGCCGCGTCGATGCCGGGCAGCAGCCGGGAGCTGTCGATCTTGATCCGGTGATGGTCGGTACCGAATCGCTCGGCCACCAAGCTGGAGTAGGCGAACTCATCGCCGGACTCGCCGCCCGCGGAGTCGAAACCGATGCTGAAAGTCTGCAGTCCGTGCTGCCCAGCCTCGGCGAGCAAGGCGACCACCAAGGACGAGTCGATGCCGCCGGAGAGCAGCACGCCGACCGGCACGTCGGCCACCATGCGGCGGTCCACGGCCGTGCGCAGGCTGGCCAGCAGGGCCTGCTGCCACTCCTGCTCCGACCAGTCCGCTCGATCCGGGTCACGACAAAAAGCCGGATCCCAGTACAGGTGATCGACGTGCGAACCGTCCCGCTCCACCACCCGGAGCGTGGCGGGCGGCAATTTCCGAATGCCCGACACGATGGTGTAGGGGGCGGGTACGACGCTGTGGAAGGTCATGTAGTACGCCAACGCGGTCTGATCGATCGAGGTGTCCGTACCCCCGCCCGCCAACAGCGCCGGCAGCGTTGAGGCGAAGCGAAGCCGCTGGGGGGTCTGGTCGAGATAGAGCGGCTTGATCCCCAGCCGGTCCCGGCCCAAGATCAGCCTGCCGGTGTGTTGCTCGAAGATCGCGAACGCGAACATGCCATAGAAATGATCGACGCAGCCCAGGCCCCACTCGGCGTAGGCCTTACCGATCACCTCGGTATCCGACGTCGAGAAGAACCGATGTCCGTGGCCCTCCAGCTCGTCCCGGAGCTGCTGGTAGTTGTAGATGCAGCCGTTGAAGATCAGGCTCAACCCCAGCTCGGAGTCCACCATCGGCTGTGACCCATCCACGCTGAGGTCGATGATCGACAGCCGCCGGTGCCCGAACGCGACCGGCCCGCGGCACCAGACGCCGCAGCCGTCGGGTCCGCGCGGCGACAGTACGGCGCTGATCCGGTCAACCGCGGCGATGTCGGCATATTCCCCGTCGAAGCGCATCTCGCCGACCAGTCCGCACACTATGTTCTCCGCTCGCGCTCGGCTGCGCCCAGAAGATGCTGTCTTCCTTCTCGCTCGGGACAGACGACGGTGTCCGATAGCTCACGTCGTCCGTGCGAGCATGTCTGCCCTCGCTCGTCGTCCAGACAGCATCGGGCTTCGCCTTGCCGACGCGTTCTCCGCTCGCGCCGGCAGCGGGTTCTCCGCTCGGCAGCATGCGTCCTCGCTCGCGTCCTGCCTCGGGGCTCCCCTTGCGACGTCGCGGAGGGTCTCTGATCATCACTCTCCGTTCCAATGATCCAGGTGTCTTTGGCGCCACCACCGCGGGAGGAGTTGACCACCAGACTGCCCGCCGGGGCGACCCGGGTCAGCGCCAGATCGGCCAGGGTACAGTCCTCCGGCTCGGCGCCCCGAAGGTAGACGAACGCCCGTAGGTCCACATGCCGCGGCTGCAAGGAAGTGCCGCTCAGCGTGGGATGTGAGGAGAGAGCGACCACCTCCTGCGCGACCCAGCCAGCCGGGTTCGCCGCGATGGCGATGCGGCGGGCCGCGACCTCCGCCGCCGAGGCATCCGGCCCGATGAGCACACCGACGCCGCCGTGCCCGTCCACCGGCTTGGTGACGAGTTCACCGACCCGGTCGAGCACCGTACGAGCCTCCGCTTCATCGCTGGTCCGGTACGTGGGCACCGCCTCCAGACTCGGGTGCTCACCCAGGTAGTACCCGATCAGCTCGGGCACGTAGCAGTACATCGCCTTGTCATCGGCCACCCCGTTGCCCGGCGAGTTGGCGAGCCGCACTCGACCAGCAGCTGCGATATCGAAGACTTCCGCGCCGATCGAGCGGCCGTTCGCGTCCACCAGATCGATCAGCTCCACGTCCAGCCGCAGGTAGAGCGCGTCGATCCGCTCACCCGTGCGACGGTCGCGCACCTCACCACCCTCCACCGTCAGGTCGTCGGCCAGGACCAGCAACAAGCCCGCCCGCTCCGCCAGCAGTCGGTGCTCGAACCAGGCCGACGCCCCCGGCCCGCTGGACAGCAGTGCCGCCGTGCCGCCCGGCTCGGCTTGGGCAAGCAAGCATTCGCGCATGAGCGGCAGCGCGCTGGCCGGCGCCAGCAGTCCAGGCGGCCGCGGTAGTTCGGGCAGGCAGGCGTCCATCAGGTCACGAATCGCGATCGCATACGCCGCTCCGCTGGGGTTGCGGACGTTGTCCTCCAGCACCCGCCAGCCCCCGAACTCGTTCCGGACCAGGTCGAAGCCCATGATCGGCGCCCGGACAGTCCCGCTCGGCAGGCGCGCCGCCTCGGCTCGCCACCCCGGAGAACCCTCCACCAGCTCCCGGCTGAGCACGCCGTCGGCCACGATCCGCTGCTCGCCGTAGACATCACCCAAGAACAGTTCGATCGCCCGGGCGCGCTGCACCAAGCCCGACCCGCAGTGCCTGCCACTCGTGCGAGGTGATCACGCGCGGCACGAGATCCACCGAAAAGCGCCGCTTGTCACCGTCGACCCCGAACGTCATGCCGGCGTTGTCGATCCACTCCCGGCGGGCGTGCTTGACGGAGTTCAGCTCGTGCTCGCCGGTTCGGCGGAAGAAATCGACCATGTCCGCATAGACCGGGCGAGGGCGGTAGCTGGGCCCGACTGCTTCGTCGCCGGCCCGGACGCGGTACCGCCGTAGCGGGGCAACCGCCGGCTGCGGACCGCCCGGCGGGCCCTGGGTCTCGTCCACCACGAGCGAGACGACGTCTTCGAGCCGGCCGCGCTTCGGCGTATGCCGCGCGCTGCCGGTCGGCGGAATTGCCGCGGGCCAGGGTGTTCTTGACCAGTTCCTTGACCACGTCCCAGTCACCGAGCTCACGAAGCTGCGGACGGAGCCGCCACAGCAGTGACTTGACCGCTCGACGGGCCGGCAGTGGCGTGGGGTGGCGTGAGTTGTCCAGCAGCATGCCCGTCAGCCCCCCGCGGGCTGCCTGCCAGATCGCCGCCCGATGCACGGGCGGCGGGACCGGATCGAATGGTCGGCCATTGGCGATGTTCTGCTCGGCGGCCCGCACCAACGCCCGGAAAAGTCCGGCGATCGCGATCGCGTCGTCGACCAGCGGGCACGCGTCACAGGTGCGCAGCTCCAGAGTCGGTACGTGCGCGGACGGCCGCACGTCGAAATACGCCATCTTCTCGTCGGCAATGACGCCAGTGTTGATCAGATCGGTGATCAGCTCGTCGTACTCGCGAGCCGATCGGAGCCGTCCGGTGGCGCCGGCGGTGGGCCATCGTTGCCAGATGATCGACCGGATGCTGGCGTAGCCGGTGTCCTGCTCGTTCCAGTAGGGCGAGCTGGCGGACAGGGCGAGCAGGATCGGCAGGTCGGCGGCGATCCGCTGCATGATCTGGACGGCGAGATCGCGGTCGCTGACCCCGACGTGAATCTGCAGGCCGCAGATGAGCTGCTCGTCGACCAGCAGCCGGTACTGCTCCTGCATTCGCCCGTACCGGCCGGTGGTCGTCAGCTCGAAGTCCGGGAACGCCGACATGGGAGCGGTGCCCGCCGCGGCGATGCCGATGGATTCCCCGGCGGCGACGTCGACGATGCCGCGCCGGAGCCGGACCAGCTCCTGCCGCAGACCAGCCAACGAGTCGACCGCCTCGGTGTTGGTCTCCACGGTCGTGCGCTGAATCTCCGCCACATAGTTCTGCGGTGGTAGCCGGGATAGCAGCTGGGGTGCCCGAGGCGACAGCTTGGAGGTGGCGAGGTCGATCAGATGGAGCTCTTCCTCGGCGCCCAAGGTCAATTCCGCCGCCATCCAGCCCACCCTAGAACGGCTGTGTTACAGCGCGATGACCGTCGGCAGGCTAACCGGTGAGCTTCAACAACCGATCATCGCCGGACTGCTGGTCGCCGCGTCCGTCGGTGTTGGAGGAGCTGAGCAGCAGGCTGCTCCCGTCGTGGGTCACGGTCACCGATCGGAGGCGGCCGTACTTGTCGGCGAAGTGTCCGACTGGTGGTCCTGGCGTCGTGCCCTGGAGTGGAATCTCCCACAGCTGCTGTCCGCGGAGGGCCGCCATCCAGAGCTTGCCTCGCCAGTAGGCCAACCCGGAGGGTGAGGCGTCGGAGGTCTCCCAGACCACTTTCGGATTGATCAATTCCTTGTTCTGCGAGGAACCTTCGACCTGCGGCCAGCCGTAGTTGCCGCCCTTGGTGATCAGGTTGAGCTCGTCCCAGGTCTGCTCGCCGAACTCGCTGGCCCATAGCCGTCCCTCGTCGTCGAAGGCCAGTCCTTCCACATTGCGGTGACCGTAGCTGTACACCTCATTGCCGAAGGGATTACCGGGGGCCGGCTTCCCAGCCGTGGTGATTCGCAGGATCTTGCCGCCCAGCGACTTCGTGTCCTGCGCGAGGCTGGCGTCACCGCTCTCGCCCGTGCCGACGTAGAGGTGGCCATCGGGACCGAGGGCCAGCCGCCCGCCGTTGTGCCGGCCACCCTTGGGGATGCCGCTGAGGATGACGGTTGGCTCGCCGAGGTGCTGCCCATCCCAGCTCATCGACGCGAGCCGATTGTCGTTCTCGGCCGTGTAGTAAGCGAAAACCGTCTGTTGATCTTGGGTGACGGCCAGCCCGAGCAACCCGCCCTCTCCCGCCGGGCGGGCGTCGTCGATGGTCCGCAGCGGTGTGGCCCGGCCGTCGACCAGGTGGAGGATCCGGCGGGTGTCGCGTTCGCTGACCAGCGTGCTGCCATCGGTGAGCGCGACCAAACCCCAAGGCGAGGTCAGACCGTTGGCCACCTCACTCACGGTCGGCGAGTCCGCCGCGGCGGTGCCACCGGTTCGGGTCTCTGCGCCGGGCTCACTGGCGGCGGCGCTGCAGCTCGTCAGAAGGACAAGGAGGGCGGCGATGCCGAGCCCACCGCATGCGGTGGGCGCGCCGGCTGCTCAGCACGGTGTCAGTGTCTCTGCACGCCCAAATGCATGTGCTGGATTCAGGTACGCAGGTCGGTGGTGGAGAACGTTTCGATCGCCTCCGGCTCACCGACCAACTTGACCTCGGCCACCGAAGTCCGGCCGTGCGCGTACAACATCAACTCGCTCGGCTGGCCAACCAGCGTCACGATCGTCGAACCGCTGACCGCCCGGATCGTGTCCGGCTGCCCATCGTGGCTGGCCGAACCAAGACGCTCGAGAACCACACCCACCTGGGCACGCCGAAACCACGCCCGGGCCAGCAACTTGAGCCGGCGCCACATCCACTCCTCGACATCCGGACCAAGGTCTCGAGAGGTGTGCGGCTCGTTTCCGGCTCGTCGTACGTCCTCATGGTGTACGAAGAACTCCGTCGTGTTGGCTCCCTCGTCGACGCCCGGGAAGGCGAAGACGGAGAACCGCGCCGGACCGCGCCGGACCCGATTGACCAGCTCGGCGAATTCCCACCGCGACTTGACCTCGGCCATCCGCCGCTCCAGTAGGCCTGCCAGTGGCTTGGCGACCATGCTGGTGGCGCCAACGGGGTCCGTTTCCCGGATCCAGAGATGGGCCGCCAGATCATGAGTATTCCAGCCCTCGCAGAGGGTCGGGGCGTCCGGACCGAGGGCGTCGAGCAAGTCGCACAGCTCGGCGCGCTCGGACTTGGCGAAGGTCACAAGGGACCATCCTAGCCGCGATGAGAACGCCCAATTTTCGCCGCCGCGACCGCACGGCCAGACGCCACTCAGCCACCGGTTACCGGGTTCACCAGTCTGGCGCGCGAAGCCGTCGGCGGAATGCGGTCGCCCCGCCGGCTCTCGGCGGGAACAATGGGCGCGTGACGAAAGCCAGCTCCGCGCCGGCAGCGTCCGGGCTCGACCCCGCGATCGCCTCTCTGCTCAAGCGCGATGCCGCCGGCCTCGTGACCGCAGTCATCCAGGAGCAGGCCACGGGAGAGGTGCTGATGGTCGGGTGGATGGATGACGAAGCACTTCACCGCACGCTGACCACGGGACGAACCACCTTCTACTCCCGCAGCCGCCAGGACTATTGGGTGAAAGGGGAGAGCAGCGGCAACACCCAAGAGGTGCAGGAGGTCCGATTGGACTGCGACGGGGATACCGTGCTCGTGCGGGTCCACCAAGTCGGAGTCGCCTGCCACACGGGTGACCGGACCTGCTTCGACGCCCGCCTGCTGAGAGGACCTGATCTCCACACATGATCAGCGATCTCACCCCCACGTTGGAGCAGTTCCGCAAGCTCGCCATCGAACGCCGGGTGATTCCGGTCTTTCGCCGGTTTCTTGCCGACGGCGAAAGTGCCATCGGTCTCTACACCAAGCTGGCGGCGAACCTGCCTGGCACATACCTCCTCGAGTCGGCCGAGCAGGGTGTCTGGTCGCGGTATTCCTTCATCGGTGTCCGGGCGGCCGCAACGCTCACTGAAGAGGCTGGCCAGGTCCGCTGGCTGGGCCACACTCCGGTCGGCCTGCCGACTGGTGGCGACCCGCTTTCTGCCCTGGCCGAGACGCTGCGGCTGCTGCACACGTCGCCGACCGACGGCATGCCTCCGTTCACGTCGGGCATGGTCGGCTACCTCAGCTACGACGCGGTCCGCCGAGTCGAACGTCTACCCGACACGAATCCTCGAGATCTCGACATTCCTGAGCTGGCCTTCCTGCTCGCCTCCGACCTTGCGGTGCTGGACCACCACGACGGCCAGGTGTGGCTGGTCGCGAACGCCATCAACTTCGACGCGACCGACGAGCGCGTGGATGAGGCGTACGCCGACTCGGTCGCCAGGATCGATGCCATGGCTGCCCGACTGGCCGCGCCCACGCCGTCGTTGGCCGCCTCGGCTGCCTTCGACAGCCCTCTTCCGGTACGCCGGCAGCGCACGCCTGAGGAGTTTCAGACGGCAGTCCGCTCGGCGGTGGAGGAGATTCGCGCCGGCGAGGCGTTCCAGATCGTGGTCAGCCAGCGATTCGAGGTCGACACGACCGCGGACGCCTTGGACATCTATCGCGTCCTTCGGCTGACGAACCCCAGCCCGTACATGTACCTGCTTACGGCTCGAGGACAGCAGAGGCCGCGCCTTCGACATCGTCGGATCGAGTCCCGAAGCGCTGGTGACGGTCAAGGACGGCGTTGCGGTCACCCACCCCATCGCCGGCTCGAAGGCCCGCGGTGGCACGCCGGCGGAGGACGCCGCGTTGGAGGCCGAGCTGCTGTCCGACCCGAAGGAGCGCGCAGAGCATTTGATGCTGGTGGATCTCGGGCGCAACGACCTTGGCCGGGTCTGCGAACCGGGCACCGTCGAGGTGGTGGAATTCATGGACGTCCGCCGCTACAGCCACATCATGCATCTGGAATCGACGGTGCAGGGCCGGGTTGATGCCGATCACTCGGCCCTCGACGTGGTGCTCGCCGCCTTCCCGGCCGGCACGCTGTCAGGAGCGCCGAAGGTCCGCGCCATGGAGATCATCGACGAGCTCGAGGTTTCTCGCCGGGCTCTCTACGGTGGAGTGGTCGGTTATCTCGACTTCGCCGGGGATGCGGACGCGGCGATCGCCATCCGGACCGCTCTGTTGCGCGATGGGGTGGCTTACGTTCAGGCCGGTGGCGGGATCGTCGCCGACTCCGACCCGGCGACCGAGGACCAGGAGTCCCAGAACAAGGCCGCAGCCGTGGTCCGTGCGATCTCGGTGGCCCAGACCTTCTCACCGCTGGCTTCGCCGCGTTGATGGCCAGTCCGTCGTCCAGCTCGGGACCTCCGGTCGACGAAGGACGTCGGAGCAACCGAACCTACGCCCTGGGCGGCTTCGTGGTCGGCGCCGCGCTCGGGTTGGTGGCCGGCAGTCAGCCCTGGTGGCGAGCCGAGGCAGCGGGACTGGACGCATCGTTCAGTGGCACGGAGTCCACAGGCGGCATCAGCCAGGCATTGGCGTTCGTCGTTGCGGCCGGGGCGTTGCTGCTGCTGACACTTTCCGTGCGAGGCCGGCAGGTCATCGCAGCGCTCCTCGCACTGGTGGGGTGCAGCATGGCGGTGCTCGGTGTTCTTCGGCTGCGGCCGAGCGCGGAAGCCGTCCGTGATCAAATCCGCACGATCAGCCTTGCCGACCAGTTCTCGCTGTCGCCGACCGCCTGGCCGTGGGTCTACGCGGCTGCCGGGGCTGTGGTGGTCCTCGCTGCGGCTGATCACAGTCACTTCGATCGGATCGCTGGCCACGGCGGACCACTCGCTTCGAACGAGCCACCGCTCGAGCTCGGCCGGCGAACATCCGGCAGAAGCGTGGCAGGCGATGGACGCGGGACTGGACCCGACGGCTGATTTCCCGGCCGTACCAGCGCGCCGGGTCGACCCCGATGTGCAGTCCAGCCCGCCACAGGACACAATGGAACGAGACTCAACCAGAAGCACTGAGCTCTCACCCAAGTCTCAACCGTCGGCGGAATGAGGAGCGCGATGACGAGCCAGTCCCAGTCCCAGGCAGCCGGCAGGATGGACGCCTCGGACGCCAGCAAGCCGCACAAGCATGTGCATCACGGCCGGACCGTTGCGGCGTGGACCGGCAGCGTCATCGCAATGGCGGCCTTCGTGCTGGGCGGCATCGCGATGGTCATCGGACCCAACTGGGTCCTCTTCTGGATCTCGGTAGCGATGTTGGCCGTCGGGGTGATCGCAGCCAAGGTGCTGCAAGTCATGGGCTACGGCGCGAACTGAATCGACGACACGTGGGAGCCCTGGACGACATTCTCGACGGCGTGCGGTCTGATCTTGCCGCACGCCAGGCCGACGTATCCCTGGAACGGCTGAAGCAGCGGGTCCAACACGTCGACCCTGCTCTCGATCCGATGCCTGTGCTTAACGGTCCTGGTGTTTCGGTCATCGCCGAAGTGAAGCGGTCCAGTCCGAGCAAGGGTCCAGCTGGCGAAGATCGCTGACCCGGCAGCGCTGGCCGCCGAGTACGAGGCGGGTGGCGCGGCCGCAGTCTCGGTGCTCACCGAGGGCCGTCGTTTCGCCGGCTCACTCGATGATCTTGTCGCGGTTCGGTGCGCGGTGAGCATTCCGGTGCTGCGCAAGGATTTCATCCTCAGCGCCTACCAGCTCTTCGAGGCCCGGGCAGCCGGCGCTGACATGATCTTGCTGATCGTGGCTGCCCTTTCTGATCACCAGCTGATCGCCTTGATCGAGCGGGCGACGTCGATCGGGCTGACGCCTCTGGTCGAAGTTCATACCGGCGAGGAGATCTCGCGCGCGGTGCACGCCGGCGCTCGGATCATCGGCGTGAACGCCCGCAACCTGCAGACCCTCGAGGTCGACTCCTCGACCTTCGCGCGGCTGGCGCCGCTCATCCCCGACGGCATCGTCCGGATCGCGGAGTCCGGGGTCCGGGGACCGCACGATGTGATCGACTTGGCGCGCGCCGGAGCTGATGTGGTGCTGGTCGGTGAGGCGCTGGTGACGGGCCGGGATCCGCGCAGCGGCGTGGCGGACCTGGTGGCGGCTGGGTCGCATCCAGCCGTGCACAAGTCCTAGCGCACCTGTGCACCCGGTAGCTGAGTGAAGGAAGCTGTGATGGCCACAGAGCTCTCTGAGCTGCCTGACGCGGCCGGCCACTTCAAGGTTTTCGGTGGGAAGTTCGTTCCGGAGGCGCTGTCTGCCGCGCTGGGCAGCTGGAGCACGAGTTCCGCGCCGCGATGGCCGATTCCGGATTCGGTGCCGAATTGGCCGCCCTGCTGGCCGATTACACGGGCCGCCCCAGCCCGATCACCGAGGCCCGGCGGTTCGCAGAACATGCCCAGCCGTCGACCGGCTCGGGGAGCTCGCCGCTGATCGTGCTCAAGCGGGAGGACCTGAACCACACCGGGTCACACAAGATCAACAACGTGCTTGGCCAGGCGTTGCTGGCCGAGCGGATGGGCAAGTCCCGGTTGATCGCCGAGACAGGGGCCGGACAGCACGGGGTGGCCACGGCCACCGCGGCTGCGCTGTTCGGCATGGACTGCACGATCTACATGGGCAAGGTAGACACCGAGCGGCAAGCGCTGAACGTGGCCCGGATGCGACTGCTCGGTGCCGAAGTCATCGCGGTGGAGTCCGGCAGTCGGACGCTCAAAGACGCGATGAACGACGCGATGCGCGATTGGGTCGCCTCGGTGGACTACACCCACTACCTGATCGGGTCGGTCGCCGGACCGCACCCGTTCCCGATGCTGGTCCGAGAATTCCAGCGAGTGATCAGCAGGGAGGCCCGTCAGCAGGTCATGGATCGGTACGGCCGGTTGCCGGACGTCGTGGCGGCATGCGTCGGCGGCGGGTCAAACGCGCTTGGCATCTTCGCCGACTTCCTACCCGATCGCGATGTCGCGCTCTACGGATTCGAGGCCGGCGGCGATGGCGTGGATACCGGCCGCCACGCCGCGACAATTTCCGCCGGTGAGGTGGGCGTACTGCACGGGATGCGGACGTTCGTGCTCCAGGACGCCGACGGACAGACCAAGGAGTCCCACTCGATCTCCGCAGGGCTTGACTATCCCGGCGTCGGCCCGGAACACGCCTACTTGGCCTCCACCGGGCGGGCGCACTACGAGCCCATCACCGACACCGAGGCAATGGAGGCATTCGCGCTCCTGTCGCGAACAGAAGGCATCGTGCCGGCTATCGAGTCGGCTCATGCGCTGGCCGGCGCACTGAAGCTCAGCTGAGCGCCTTCCCGCACGGGCCGACGGACGGCAGCTCCTGATTCTGGTCAATCTCTCCGGTCGCGGGGACAAGGACGTCGATACGGCGATCAAGTGGTTCGACCTCGACACTCGTGGTCGCGGTTCCGAATCCGGACGCCTGACCGGCGACACCTCGCCCGATGGGAGGCGGTCTGGCGATGGGCGGCCCGTCGAGCGGCGCCGGTGAGCAGGTATGACGGCAGCCAGCACGGATTCTCTACCCGTTCCCGAGGTCGGCGGCTCCGGTCAGCCGAGGTTCGACCAAGGACGGACCGGCCGCCACCTGGCCGACATCAAGGAAGCCGGCCGCGGCGCGCTGGTCGGGTTCCTTCATGTCGGCTTTCCCGATGTACCGACATCGTTGGCTGCCATGCGAGCACTGACCGGCGATGGCGATTCGCCGGGCGTGGACATGGTCGAGGTCGGGATGCCGTACAGCGATCCCATGATGGACGGCGTCGTCATCCAGCGGGCCGGCACCCGAGCGCTGCAACGTGGCGTCCGAACCCGGGACGCCTTCGCGGCCGTCGAGGCGGTCGCGTCCACCGGGACCCCGGTGCTGGTCATGACCTATTGGAATCTGATCGAGCGTTACGGTCCGGAGGCCTTTGCGCGTGACCTGGCGGCGGCTGGTGGTTCAGGCGCGATCACCCCCGACCTCACGCCTGACGAGGCCGGCGCCTGGTTCCCAGCCTCCGACCAGTACGCTCTCGACCGGATCTTCCTGGTCGCCCCATCGTCTAGTGATGCCCGGATCGCGAGCACGCGTCGCCGCCTGTCGAGGTTGGGTTTACGCCGACGTCGGTCATGGGAGTGACCGGCGCCCGCGCCCAGAGCTCGATCGCCGCACCTGACCTGGTGCATCGGGTTCGGGTCGCAGACAACAATGCCTTGGTTGGCGTAGGGCTGGGGGTGTCGAGCGGCAGTCAGGCGTGGGAGGTCTCCCAATACGCCGATGCGGTCATCGTCGGCTCCTTGCTTGTCAAGTGCCTGGTGGACGCCGAGGACGCCGGCAGACCAGCCGACCTGTCACGTCTGCGAGCCGTGGTCGCGGACCTGGCCGAGGGCATGCGCCGCGGCGCGCCCCACGGTTCAGGAACTTCCGGTCCGGCGAGCGGGTTAATCGGAGCGTGAGCGGCACCGAGTACCCCGGTAGGGCACGCTGGGTGTTCCTCGTCGGGCTGGTCTTGCTGCTGGTCGGTTGCACCTCCCCCCAGCCGACCGTGGCCCGGACGGACCCCGACCCTGCCGGCTTCTCAGGCGGAACCTCACTGCCGCAGCCGTACGAATTGCCGGCCGTGACCCTCACCGACACCTCGGGTAACTCCTACAACCTGGCGACGTCGCCCTCCAAGCCAGTGGTGCTGCTGTTCTTCGGCTACAGCCATTGCCCGGACGTATGCGTCACCGTCCTCGCCGACGTGGCGCAGGCGCTGAACCGGATGGCGGCGAGTGATCGTGATCAGATCCAGATGATCTTCATCACCACCGATCCTGCCCGGGACAAGCCGCGGGTGATCGCTAAGTACCTCGAACGGTTCGATCCGACCTTCATCGGCCTGACCGGAGACCTCTCCACCATCAAGGCCGCCGCCGGCCGGGTCGGTGTCGACATCGAAGGAATGCGCAAACTGCCGAGCGGCGGTTACGAGGTCGGGCACTCCGCCCAGGTCATCGGATTCGATCGGGACCGCAAGGGTGTGGTGCTGTGGACCCCGGAAACCCCTATCGCCGATCTCAAAGACGACTTCAGCCTCTTGGTGGAGCGTTCCCGGTGAGCACCACCACTGCTACCCGGTTCCGCCTCACCCAGACCTCCGTCTGGGTATCGACGTTGGCTCGGTTCATCCTCGCCGGGGTGCTGCTGGCCGCGGGCATTCTCAAGGCAATCGATCCCGCAGGATCGGTTGCGGCCGTCCGCGCCTATGAGCTGGTGCCGTCGCCCCTGGCCACGCCGATCGGCTGGGGCCTGCCGTTCCTGGAGATCGGGTTGGGCCTGCTGCTGCTGGTGGGGCTGCACACCAGGGCCGCGGCGATCGTCAGCGCCTTCCTGCTCGTCACCCTGCTGGCGGCGGTCATTTCGGTCGCTGCCCGGGGCCTGAGCATTGACTGCGGCTGTTTCGGGGGTGGCGGCCCGGTGGCGTCAGGCGAAACCCGCTATACCTCCGAAATCGTCGCGCGACATCGGGCTCCTGCTGTTGTCAGTGTGGCTGGCCTGGCGGCCGAGGACCAGGTTCAGCTTGGACCGCTGGGATGGTGAGCAGTCCGGATGAGTGCGGGTTCCAGGCGAGCGCAGGAAATGGCCCGCCAGCAGGCGGCCGCAGCAGCGAAACGCCAGCGCGAGCGACGAATGGGCGTCCTGGCTGCTCTGGTGGTTCTCGTGCTCCTGGTGGGTGGCGGCATCGGCTTCCAGGCGTGGCGCACGAATCGGGCGCCCGAAGCAGCGCCGACCAGCGGGGCAGCCAGCCTGGCTCCGGTGGCCGTCACAGACGGGAAGCCGATCGTGCTCGGCCAAGGCGACGCGCCGGTCAAGCTTGGCTTTGTACGAGGACTTCCACTGTCCCTCACTGCGCCGAGTTCGAGGAGGCCTATGGTCCGGTGCTCAGCGCAGCTCGAGAGAGTGGGAAGGCGGAGATCGAGCTCTATCCCATGTCATTCATCGACGCAGGATCAGAGTCCGCCGCGAACGCGATGGCCTGCGCCGCCGAGGCCGGCTTCGGGCCGGCCTACTACGAGGGTCTGTTCGCCAACGCCACTCTGCGGTGGAGCGACGACCAACTGATTGCGCTGGCCAACCAGGTCGCACCTGGCCACACAGAGCGTTTCAGCTCCTGCGTCACGAGCCGGGCACATGCCGGCTGGGTGGCTTCGATCAACGCCACGGCCGATGCGAACGGGGTGAGCAGCACGCCGACGCTGTTTCTCGACGGTGCCCAGCTCGACCTCGCTAACCTGACACCGGAAGCGCTGCAGACCAGGATCGACGAGGCGGCTACGACGTGAGTGCGAAGCGATGATCGGTGCCGGCTCGGTGGCGCTGTCCATTCCGAGCCCCAGCACCGGTGTCTGGGAGGTCTTCGGCCTGCCGTTGCGGGCGTACGCTCTGTGCATCATCGCCGGCATCATCGTCGCGATGATCATCGCGAATCGGCGGTGGGTGGCCCGCGGCGGATCCGGCGAAAGTATCGAGATCGTCGCCGTCGTGGCGGTGCCTTGCGGGATCGTCGGAGCCCGGCTTTACCACGTGATCACGGACTACCAGCTCTACTTCGGTGCTGGCCGCCACCCCGTCGACGCGCTCAAGATCTGGCAGGGCGGGCTCGGGGTCTGGGGAGCGGTGGCCGGCGGAGTGCTGGGCGCCTATCTGGTGGCTCGGCGTCGCCGAATCGTTTTTCCGGCGCTGCTCGATGCCGCGGCACCGGCCATCGTGGTGGCGCAAGCGATCGGCCGGCTCGGCAACTGGTTCAACCAGGAGCTCTTCGGGCGACCGACCTCGTTGCCCTGGGCGCTGCAGATCGATCCGGCTTTTCGCCCGCTCGGCTACGCGCAGTATCCGACCTTCCACCCGACCTTTCTCTACGAGCTGGTATGGAATCTGCTGGTGGCGGTCGCCCTGGTGCTGCTGGACCGGAAGTTCCGGCTCGGGCACGGCAAGGTCTTCGCGCTGTACGTGATCTTCTACACGCTGGGGCGCTTCTGGATCGAGGCATTGCGGATCGATCAGGTCAACGAGATCGGTGGCTTCCGGCTCAACAACTACACGTCGCTGATCGTTTTCCTCGCGGCGCTCGGGTGGTTCTGTATGGCTGGTCAAGAACCGGCCCGGGCGCGAGGAGGTCGTCGAAGGCGATCCCGAGCGCGATCGATTGTCTCCGGCCGACGATTCCGAACGCGCTCTGAGCTTGTCGAGGCCGGGGGCAGAGCAGCAGCTCGGCGGCGAGAACGGCTCCGACATCGGCCCGCGGGTGGGCAGTGAGAAGGGCCCTCCGACGAGCTCGGGGGGCGCCACCACGGAAGGGCCTGAGCCGGCCGGTCGGGAAGCCACACCCGAGTCGCCATGAGTGCTTCGCTGGCCGGCCGCCTCGCCCTGGTGACCGGCGGACGGCGTGGCCTCGGCTACCACATCGCCCGCGGCCTGGCGGAGTGCGGAGCCGCCGTGTTGCTGAACGGTAGGCATGCCTCGAGGCTGCAGCAGGCCGTCGAGCAACTTCGGGCCGACGGCTTGGACGTGGCCCCGGCCGCCTTCGACATCACCGACCTCGCGGACGCCGAGGTGCAGCTGAGGGCACACCCACCCATCGACGTCTTGGTCAACAACGTCGGCCAGCGAGACCGCCGCGGCACGGTGGACCTACCGCCGTCGGACTTCGAACGCCTCGTCAACGCCGACCTGGTCGCGCCGTATGGCCTGAGCCAGCTGGTTGCCCGGCGCCTGATCTCCGAGCGTCGCCCGGGAGCGATCGTGAACATCTCGTCCGTGGTCGGGGGCCTACTGGCCAACCGAGGCGATGTCGCGTTATGCGGCGGCGAAGGCGGGATTGGAGGGGCTCACCCGGGCGCTGGCCGCCGACCTGGGGCCGTACGGCATCCGGGCGAACGCGGTCGCCCCGGGCTACTTCGCCACGGAGGCAAATGCCGATCAGGCTGCCGATTCGGACCGCCTTGCGTGGGTGCAGGCGCGGACGATGCTTCGTCGCTGGGGCGAACCGCGGGAGATCGCGGGCCTGGTGGCCTTCCTGGCAGGCGACGGGGCTTCGTACCTCACTGGTCAGACGATCGCACTCGATGGTGGGCTGAGCACACTTTTCTGACGTGTTCACCTTGGTCGAGGGCGAACGCGATCGCGACCCTCCAGTCACCGACGACTCGTGTCCAGCGGGGCTGCTCACGTAGGCTTTGATGACGTCGACGCCATCCTCTGTGCGTTAACCTGAGCCATCCATCACGGGCCAACGTCGTCCCCCCAACTGCCGATGCCGTTTCCGCCTGCCCCGGTGGTTCGTACTCGCTGTCGACCGACCGGCCTGACGACGGGAGTTACCGATGACTGTTGCGCCTGTTCGGGGTTCGCTTCCGCACGGGGCCGAGGGGCTGTACGACCCGGCATTCGAGCACGACGCCTGCGGTGTCGCCTTCGTGGCCACGCTGAGCGGAGTCCCCAGCCACGACATCATCGCGCACGGCCTGCATGCCCTGCGGAACCTCGATCACCGGGGAGCCACCGGGGCCGATCCGAAGACTGGTGATGGCGCCGGCATTTTGATGCAGATTCCCGACGAGCTGTTGCGGTCCGAAGTGGACTTCGAGCTCCCTCGGATAGGGGCGTACGCCGTCGGCAACGCGTTCTTGCCCACCGACTCCGACGCGGCCACCAAGGCCAAGGTGATGATCGAGCAGATTGCCGATGAAGAGCACCTCACCGTCCTCGGCTGGCGGGTGGTTCCCACCGACGACCGCTCCTTGAGCGATCTCACGCGCTCCAACATGCCCTATTTCGAGCAGCTGTTCGTGACGGCCAAGAACGCGCCGCTGATGGGCATCGCCCTGGACCGGCTGGCCTACTGCTTGCGGCGTCGCAGCCAGCATGAGGCAGGCGTCTACTTCGCCTCGCTGTCGGCCCGGACCCTGGTCTACAAGGGCATGCTGACCACCGAGCAGCTCGAGCTCGTCTTCCCGGAGCTACTGGACGAACGCACGGCGAGCGCGCTGGCCGTCGTGCACTCCCGCTTCTCCACCAATACGTTTCCGGCCTGGGAACTCGCCCATCCGTACCGGATGATCGCGCACAACGGTGAGATCAACACCGTGATGGGCAATCGCAACTGGATGCGGGCGCGCGAGGCCCTGCTGGCCAGTGACGTGATCGGCGGCGACCTGGAGCGGCTGTTCCCCATCTGCACCCCCGACGCCAGCGATTCCGCGTCCTTCGACGAGGTGGTCGAGCTGCTCCACCTCGGTGGCCGGTCTCTGCCGCACGCCATGCTGATGATGATTCCGGAGGCGTGGGAGAACAACGAGGACATGGATCAGGCGCGCCGGGACTTCTACGCCTTCCATTCCTGCTTGATGGAGCCTTGGGACGGACCCGCCGGCGTCGTCTTCACCGACGGCACGGTCGTGGGTGGTGTCCTGGACCGCAACGGTCTTCGACCCGGCCGCTTCTGGGTGACCGACGACGGCTTGGTGGTCCTCGCCTCCGAGGCCGGGGTGCTGGACCTCCCTGCTGAGAAGGTGATCCAGAAGGGTCGGCTCCAGCCGGGACGGATGTTTCTCGCCGACCTGAGCCAGCACCGGCTGATCTCCGACGAGGAAATCAAGGCCAGTCTGGCCAATGACGCGCCGTACGGTGAGTGGTTGCACGGCGGACGCATGCTGCTGTCCGACCTGCCTGACCGTGAGCACATCGTGCACTCGCACGCCTCGGTCACCCGCCGGCAGCAGGTCTTCGGCTACACCGAGGAGGAGCTGCGGATCATCCTGGCCCCGATGGCGTCCGCGGGCGCGGAGCCGATCGGGTCGATGGGCACCGATTCCCCGATTGCGGCACTGAGCGACAAGCCGCGGCTGCTCTTCGACTACTTCTCCCAGCTCTTCGCGCAGGTCACCAACCCACCGCTGGACGCGATCCGTGAGGAGTTGGTCACCTCGCTCTACAACACCATCGGTCCCGAGCAGAACCTGCTGAGGCCCGGCCCGTCGTCGTGCCGACGGCTGGTGCTGCCGTTCCCGGTCCTCAACAACGACGACCTGACCAAGATCGTCAAGATCAATCGGGACGGCAACCTACCTGGTTACGCAACCCACGTCGCCCGCGGCTTGTACGAGGTGAGCGGGGGAGCCGAGGCGCTCAGCGCCAAGCTGGACCAGATCTGCGCCGAGGTGTCGAAGGCGATCGAGGGCGGCGCACGGATCATCGTGCTCTCGGATCGGCATTCCAACGGCGAGCTGGCGCCGATCCCGTCGCTGCTGCTGACCGCTGCCGTACACCATCACCTCGTCCGTGAGAAGAGCCGCACGCAGGTTGGCCTGGTGGTGGAGGCCGGTGACGTGCGCGAGGTACATCACGTGGCGCTGCTGATCGGGTACGGCGCCGCGGCCGTGAACCCTTACCTGGCGATCGAATCGGTCGAGGACCTGGCGCGACGCGGGGTCTACACCAGCGTGACGCCAGAGAAGGCCGTCACCAATGTGGTGAAGGCGCTCGGCAAGGGTGTCCTCAAGGTCATGAGCAAGATGGGCGTGTCCACGGTCGCGTCCTACACCGGCGCCCAGATCTTCGAAGCGCTGGGTCTGGCCCGCGATGTCGTGGACCGCTACTTCACCGGCACCACGAGCAAGCTCGGCGGGGTCGGGCTGACCGAGCTGGCCGAGGAGGTCCGCCGCCGGCATCTGACCGCGTATCCGGCCGACGGCATCCCGCTGGCGCACCGTCTATTGCCGGTGGGCGGGGAGTACCAGTGGCGTCGCGAGGGCGAACCGCACCTCTTCGACCCGGAGACGGTCTTCCGGCTGCAGCACTCGACCCGCTCCGGCCGCTACGACATCTTCAAGCAGTACACCAACCACATCGACTCCCAGTCCGAGCGGTTGATGACGCTGCGGGGGTTGCTGACGTTCGACTCCGATCGGGATCCGGTTCCGATCGACGAGGTGGAGCCGGCCAGCGAGATCGTCAAGCGGTTCTCGACCGGCGCCATGTCGTACGGGTCGATCAGCGCCGAGGCGCACCAGACCCTGGCCATCGCCATGAACCGGATCGGCGGCAAGTCGAACACCGGGGAAGGTGGTGAGGACAAGGACCGGCTGTACGATCCCGAGCGACGCAGCGCGATCAAGCAAGTGGCATCCGGTCGCTTCGGAGTGACGTCGGACTACCTGACGAACGCTACCGACCTGCAGATCAAGATGGCGCAAGGCGCCAAGCCGGGTGAAGGCGGGCAACTGCCCGGGCAGAAGGTGTATCCCTGGATTGCCAGCACTCGGCACTCCACACCGGGCGTCGGGCTGATCTCGCCTCCGCCCCATCACGACATCTACTCGATCGAGGATCTCAAGCAGCTCATCCACGATCTCAAGTGCGCCAACCCTTCGGCCCGGGTGCACGTCAAGCTGGTCGCCGAAGTCGGTGTCGGGACTGTTGCGGCCGGGGTGTCCAAGGCCAAGGCCGACGTGGTGCTGATCTCGGGCCACGACGGCGGCACGGGGGCCGCGCCGCTAACCTCGCTCAAGCACGCGGGCGGGCCCTGGGAGCTGGGCCTGGCCGAAACCCAGCAGACGTTGTTGATCAACGGGCTCCGGGACCGGATCGTGGTTCAGGTCGACGGACAGCTCAAGACCGGTCGCGACGTGATCATCGGTGCGCTGCTGGGGGCCGAGGAATTCGGTTTCGCGACGGCACCGCTGGTGGTCAGCGGCTGCATCATGATGCGGGTCTGTCACCTGGATACCTGTCCGGTCGGCGTCGCCACCCAGAACGAGGAACTGCGGAAGAAGTTCACCGGCAAGCCCGAGTTCGTGATCAACTTCTTCGAGTTCATCGCCGAGGAGGTCCGGGAACATCTGGCGGAGCTTGGCTTCCGGAGCCTGGAGGAAGCAATCGGCCACGTCGAGGTGCTGGACACCACAGGAGCCGAGGCGCACTGGAAGGCGCACGGACTTGATCTTCGGCCGGTGCTGCACAAGCCGGATCTTCCCGACGGCGCGCCGCTGCACAACGTGGCCAAGCAGGATCACGCCCTCGAATTTGCTCTCGATCAGATGTTGATCAAGATGTGTGAGGAGACCCTGGAGAGCGGAGAACCCGTCCGCGCCTCGATCAAGATCCGCAACGTGAACCGGACAGTGGGCACGATCTTGGGCCATGAGGTGACGAAGGCGACCAAGGGCGAAGGCTTCCCGGACGGAACGATCGATATCACTTTCATCGGCAGCGCCGGGCAGAGTTTCGGGGCGTTCATACCCGCGGGTATGACGCTGCGCCTGGAGGGCGACAGCAACGACTACCTGGCCAAGGGATTGTCCGGCGGCAGGATCGTCGTCCGGCCGGACCGCAACGCCACCTTCGTGGCCGAGGACAACATCATCGCGGGGAACGTCATCGGCTACGGCGCGACATCGGGCGAGATCTTCATCCGCGGCCAGGTGGGGGAGCGGTTCTGTGTTCGCAACTCCGGAGCCACCGCCGTGGTGGAGGGCCTGGGTGATCATGGCTGCGAGTACATGACGGGCGGGATTGCCGTCGTCCTCGGTAGGACCGGCCGAAACGTCGCTGCGGGAATGTCGGGCGGCATCGGCTACTTCCTCGATCTTGATTTTGACCGGCTGAACACCGAGATGGTGGATGCCCTACCGCCGTCGGACGCTGATCTGGAGCTGGTCCAGAAGTTGGTCACGCGCCATTACGAGGAAACCGACTCCGCGGTGGCCAAGGAACTGCTCGCGGACTGGGCCGCCAGCTCCCGCCGGTTCACCAAGGTCCTGCCGCGGGACTACGCCCGGGTGCTCGCCGCGCGCGAGCAGGCCGAGTCAGAAGGCCTCGACGAAGCGACGACCACCTCCCGGATGATGGAGGCCGCTCATGGCTGATCCGCGAGGATTCATGACGACGCCCAGGCTCGTGGCTCAGCGCAGGCCGGTGCACGAGCGGATTCACGACTGGAAAGAGGTCTACCCAGGCTCGCCCGGGCGGGCCGTGCTGCCGATCATCTCGGAGCAAGCGGGACGCTGCATGGACTGCGGTATTCCGTTCTGCCACACGGGATGCCCGCTGGGAAACCTGATACCGGAGTGGAACGACCTGGTTTGGCGCAGCGACTGGGACGAGGCGCTGGAGCGCCTGCACGCCACCAACAACTTTCCGGAGTTCACCGGACGGTTGTGCCCGGCACCATGTGAGACGGCGTGCGTGGTGGGCATCAACCGTGACCCGGTCACGATCAAGAACGTCGAAGTCGCCATCATCGACCGGGCTTGGGACGAACGCCGGGTGACGCCGCAGCCGCCCGAGTGGCAGACCGGCAAAACCGTAGCGGTCATCGGCTCCGGTCCTGCAGGCCTGGCAGCGGCCCAGCAGCTGAGCCGCGCCGGGCACACGGTCGCCGTCTATGAACGGGCTGACGAGCCAGGCGGCCTGCTGCGCTACGGGATCCCGGAGTTCAAGATGGAGAAGGCGGTGCTGGATCGCCGAATCCTGCAGATGAAGGACGAGGGCACCAACTTCCGGTGCGGAGTCGAGGTCGGCAGGTCGGTCACCGGTGACTACCTTCGGGAATGCTACGACGCGGTCGTGCTGGCTATCGGTTCGACAGTCGGCCGGGACCTCCCGGTTCCCGGCCGTGAGCTGAACGGCATCCATCAAGCGATGGAGTTCCTGCCACAGGCCAACCGGGTCTCCCTCGGCCGCGCAGTTGAGAACCAGATCACCGCCAAGGACAAGCATGTGGTGATCATCGGCGGGGGTGACACCGGCGCCGACTGCCTCGGCACCGCCATCCGCCAGCAGGCCAAGTCCATCGTCCAGTTGGAAATCCTGCCCACGCCGCCCGACGAGCGACCCGAGAACCAGCCGTGGCCGACGTATCCGATGATCTACCGGGTTTCCTCGGCCCATGAGGAAGCCGGCGAGCGGGTCTACTCGGTGTCCACGTCTGAGTTTCTGGGCGACGGAAGCGGCAACCTCAGCTCACTGAAGATTTCCGAGGTGACGTTCCAGGACGGCAAGCTCACGCCGATCGAGGGGACCGAGCGCGAGATTCCGGCCGAGCTCGTCCTCCTGGCGATGGGTTTCGTCGGGCCCGAGACCGACACCGTGGTGGCTCAGCTCGGCGTCGCCCTGGACGAGCGGGGCAATATCGCCCGCGACAAGGACTACGCGACCGACGTCGACGGGGTCTTCGTCTGTGGGGATGCCGGCCGAGGCCAGTCGTTGATCGTCTGGGCCATCGCCGAGGGCCGGGCGTGTGCGGCCGGCGTCGACGCGTACCTCTCCGGCTCCACCAAGCTGCCCAGACCCATCCCGCCGACCGCGCGGCAGATGATGGTCTGACCGGCGCGCTTCCCAGCGGTCATCCTCGGTGTCACGCTGATCGGGTGTTCCGTCTGCTGGGTCTGCTGGGCGGCCTGTCGGTCGTCACCGACATGGGCACCGGAGCGCCGATCGAGGAGTCACTGAAGCGTGCCGTCATCGCCGCCCGAGTCGGGCGCGCGGCCGGCGTTGGCGAGTCAGACGTCGGGAACGCCATGTACGCGTCGCTGTTGCAGCACCTGGGCTGTACCGCGTACGCCCACCAGGCAGCCGACGTGTGGGGTGACGACGTTGCCACCAACCGGCTGGCGTTCTTGACCGACTTCACCGATCCCAGGGACGTCTGGCGTACCTGGGTTGCCGGGGTAGCGGACGCGACCGGACGATCGCGGGCTCGCGTACTTGCCACCACCCTGACGCGGGGCAGAAAGGTGGACGCGGAGGGTCCGGCAAGCACCTGTGACGTCGCCCAGGGAGCCTGCCGCCAACTCGGCCTTCCTGAGCCAGTGCAGCGGAGCCTCTCCGAGATCTTCGCGATGTGGAATGGTGAGGGTTACCCGGCGGTGCGCGGAATCGACATCTCCCTGAGCACCCGTCTGCTGCACGTTGCGTCGACAGCCGTGATGTTCGCCCACCACGCCGGTTTCGATGCTGCGGTACGGGAGGTGCGGCGACGGGCGGGCCGATATCTCGACCCCGGATCTGGCAGACCTTTTCGCAAGTCAAGCCGATGAGCTCCTGGCCGACCTCGATGAGATGGACGCGTATCAGGTGGTTCTTGACAGCGAGCCGGGACCGGTGCGTTTGATCGATCGTGACGAGCTCGAGCCGATGGCGCGTACGTTCGGTTCCCTGGCGGACCTGAAGAGCCCCTGGCTGTACGGGCACTCCGCAGCGGTGGGCGACCTGGCCGGTGCTGCGGCGGGCAGTCTTCAGGCGTACGACCAGGTATCCGACTTGCGCATCGCCGGCTACCTGCATGACCTCGGCCGCGTCGGTGTGTCGAGCCGGATCTGGGACAAGCCCGGTCCGCTGAGCCACACCGAGCGCGACCAGGCGCGCCTGCACCCGTACCACAGCGAACGGATACTCTCCCGAGTACCCGAGTTGTCCCGACTGGCGATGCTGGTCGGCCAGCACCATGAGCGGTCCGATGGCACCGGTTATCACCGGGGTCTGACGTCAGTTCAGCTGACGATGCCGTCGCGCATTCTCGCTGCCGCAGACTCCTACCGCAGCCTGGTCGAGGCGCGCCCCCACAGGCCGTCTCTGACAGAGTCCGCGGCCGCACACCGGCTGCAGGCTCAGGCACGGGCGGGCGAGCTGGACGCTGATGCCGTGCTGGCGGTGCTGAGCGCCGGTGGCCTCAGACGCGGGCAGCGTACGATCCATCCCGCAGGTCTGACGGTGCGGCAAGTCGAAGTGCTCAGACTGGTGGCTGCCGGCTCGTCAAACCGCGATATCGCCGAGCGCCTTGTCATCTCGACACGCACTGCCGAGCATCATGTTCAAGACATCTACCTGAAGATCGGCGCGTCGACGAGGGCTGGTGCGGCGCTGTACGCGATGGAGCACGGACTGCTCGACAAAACTGGGTAGATCTGCCCATGACGAGAGCTCGGGTTTCGGGTTCCCTGACGCTATGGCTATCGAAACCGACATTCCGGCCACGTTGCGTACCGATGGTGCCGACCGGCTCCTGAGTGCGCCATTCCTCCGCCTGGCGCTCGCTGATCTTGCTTACTTCACCGCAAGCGGAGTGGCAATCTTTGCTCTGCCGCTCTATGTGACGGGGCCGATCGGTTCGGACGAGGCTGCAGCCGGCTTGGCGTTCGGAGCCTTCGCCGTCTCGGCTCTGGCTTTTCGTCCGTTCGCTGGGCGCCTGTCGGATCGATACGGCCGACGGCCACTCCTGGTTGGCGGTGCCGCGCTGTGCGCGTTGGCGATGCTCCTCACTGCCGCAGTGAGCTCATTGGCGCTGCTCATCCTGCTGCGCGTTGTGCTCGGGGTTGCCGAAGCCGCCTTCTTCGTCGCGTCGTTCGCTGCACTGGCCGACTTGGCACCGTCGAGCCGTCTGGGCGAAGCGCTCAGCTACAACTCGCTTGGCCTGTATCTCGGTCTCGCCGCAGGACCGCCGCTCGGCGAGCTCCTGGTGGAGGGCGTAGGTATGACGGCTGCCTGGTACGGGGCGGCGAGCCTTTCGGCGCTCGCGGTCGTTCTGGCCCTCTGGATTGGCGAGACTCGAACGCCCACCGCGGGTGACGGCGAGCCCCCGGCACGGCTGGTGCATCGGAAGGCCATTGCACCGGGGCTCGGTTTCCTCGCTTCCATCGCAGCCATGAGCGGCTTTCTTGCCTTCGCTTCGCTTCATGCCGAGGCGGTTGGGATAGCCCGTCTGAGTCTGCCGCTGTTCGTGTACGGCATTGTCGTCGTGATCGGGCGCCTTGCCTTTGCCAAGGTGTCGGACCGGTTCCCAGCCTTGCCGCTCGGAGCTGCGGCTCTGGTCGCCATCGGAATCGGGCTGACGATCATCAGCGCAGCGCCGACCCTCGCCGGGACTCTGATTGGAACCACCGTTCTCGCGGTCGGCGTCACGTTCAGCACGCCGGCGTTCTTCCGGGCCGTCTTCGCCACAGCGCGGCCCTCCGAACGTGGTTCGGCATCAGGCACCATGAGCGCCTTCCTCGATCTCGGCATCGGCGCGGGACCGATCCTGCTGGGTTCCATCGCCCAAGCGGTCGGGCTCGGTTGGGCGTTTGGTGCGGCGGCCGGCATCGCGTTCGTTGGCAGCCTCTGGACACTCGTGCTGAGCCAGCGATCCCGTAGGAAAGTAGGGGCACCCTGGTAGAGGACTTAGAGCCGAGCCACTAGGCGGCGGCCGTTAGCATGCGGCACCGTGTCAATCCGGTCTAGCTGGTTGCCGCAGCAGCCCAAACTTTACGAGTGAATTGACCGTCGGGGAGTGTGTAGGTGCCGGCGCTGGTCACCAGATAACAGGCATTGTTCGGTGATCGCCAGAGGAACACTCCGGCTGCAGGTTGTCGGACCCGCCATCGGCTGTGGGTCTTCAGCCGATGCTCCGATCGGCCCAGCGGCCCCAGATTGCCGGCCGCGGTCTGGGCGGGAGGCCCGCCCCGAGCCGGTGCCAGATACGGGGTGGTGTGGTCTAGATCCACCCGACGCCCGACTCGAGCGGAGTAGGGAAAGCAGCTGGCTGGCATGCGAAGGAACATCGACTCCCGGATTCGCCGCGGTATCTCGTAGGAATCGGCCGGTGCTGTGTCGGCTGGGTCGACTACCGGCTGGACGGTGACATCGCATGCTGACTGGGCGAGGAAGCGTTGCACCTGGCCCAAGGTCGACGGACCGGCATCCTCGAACCGGGCCACGCCACCATAGCGTCCGCCCTGCTGGGCGGTCTGATGTGCCAGTAGAGCCTCCTGGCTCAGATGAATGTGCAACACAGCTCGCGGCCGCAACAGGCGATGATCCAGTCCGGGAGGACGGATCACGAGCTCACCTGCGCCATGAGTCTGGCTGTCTGCCGAGCGGCGCACTGCGCCACCCGGGTGAACCGCTTGGCCACGTGCAGAACTGAACGCCAATGGAGGATCGGCACGATCGTCGGCGCCAAAGAGGTCCACCTCCTCAGGCTCGGCGAGTGGGCTTGTCGATCGATCTGGCGCCGCGTCGGGTTCGTTGTCGATAGGTTCGTCGGGCCGCTGCGGCTCGGCGGAAGGATGCCGCTCGTCGCGGAAGTCCCACAACAGTTGCAACGCCACCGCCGGCTGAGCCAGAACCCCGATGGCCTTGGAGCGTCGCACATCCGCCGAATCGAAATCGCCGCGCAGCCGCAGGATCTCCGCGAGCCGATTCACCGTGGCCATGAACCAAATCACGTCTCCGGCGTTGGCGCGCGCGATCAACAGCTTGAGTCCGGACTGTTCGGAGCTCCGCGAGCGGACGAATCGCTCCGCCTCCCAGATCTTGGCCTGCTCCTCGGCTGCCTTCGGATCCGCCTCGATGATCTTGGCCGACAACAGCAGCTCGAACCGATTCCACGGTAGCCCGACGATCGCCTGTGCCACCGCAGCATCGACCTGCTTCGCGGAATCGACACTGAGATGCCGGGTGGCCTGAGCTACCTTGCGGGCACGCCATGCACGGACCCGGCCGGCCTTGATCAGCTGCCACAGCTCCGGCAGCCGATGTCGCAGATCCAGCGCGTCCGCCATGAACGCCCTCGCCGATCCGGTCGTGGTCTCCATCCGGGCGCCCAACTCAGCGACGGCGAACTCCAACACCTCGGGGGTGCCTTCCCCGCCGGCATCCGGGCCCGCTCTCCGCCCGGCAGCGTTAACTCTGTGACGGATTGGCTGGCCGGATGATGCAGATCCGCCCAGTGCGCGGCCAACTCGACGAGGTGGCATTCCTGCTCCATGACCAGGCGGTGCGCGTTCGACACCAGCGACATCGTCGCTGCTGCATCGAGCTCGCCGGCTGGATTATCGAACATACGTTCAGTCTAAGACCTCGGCCTGACACTTTCGCGCTCGACAGATTGCTTCGGCTGCGCTCAATGCTGCTGTGTCGAATTTCTCACTGGGTGGGTCGACGCCGGTCTTCCTTGAACATGCCGCGTTTGCGCTACGGAGCCGGGCCTGCGCTGCACACACCTGTGAGGATGGCGATGTGACGACGTACGTTGCCTTCCTGCGCGGCATCAACCTGGGACCAACCAACAAGATCGCCATGCCGGCGCTTCGTGCAATGACCGAGGAACTCGGCTATACCGACGTCGCGACATACATCAACAGCGGCAACCTGATCTTTCGTACCTCGAAGCAAGGCGCCATCGGTCGAGCGAGCGTTGACCAGAGCGATTTCCGACACCTTCGGATTGACCATCGACGTGATGGTCCGAAGCGACACTCAACTGAAGAAGGTGCTTGACGACAATCCCTATCCGGACGCGAACCCGAGCCAGGTGACGGTCGCCTTTCTGGCCAAGGCGCCCGGCCCGGAAGCAGAGAAGCAGGTGGCCGCCGCTGCAGCCGAGCATGAGCCGTTCGCCTTCGGCGACCGATGCGTGTATGTGAACTACTCGCACGGCCTGGCCAACAGCAAGTTGGCAGCGCAGTTCAGTTCGATTATCGAAGTCAGCTCGACGGTGCGAAACATCCGCACCGTGGCCAAGCTGGTGGAGATGTCTGCCAAGTCCTGAGTCTTTGTTCCGCTCCCAGGTGTGGGACGGATCGCAGGTGCTCTGGTGCCGTGGCGTCGGTCGCGTGGTGCATCGGCAAGCCGTTCCACACATTGAGTGTCAGGGGCGCGTCGCAAAATGGCGCGGAAGGTCGGACGAACTAAAGTTGGGCAAGCTGGCTTCCCCGACAGCACACAGCCCGCAGCCGCGGGCCAGCGATGACAAGGTTTGGAGTTGGTGCGGCTATGCCGGGAAGCACGCAAGGGAGGGGCGACTCCTTCGTCCACCTGCACGTGCATTCCGAGTACTCCATGCTGGACGGGGCGGCGCGGATCGCGGACCTGTTCCGAGGCTGCCAGGACATGGGCATGCCCGCCATCGCCATGACCGATCACGGCAACCTGTTCGGCGCGTACGAGTTCTACAAGGCATCGAAGGCCTTTGGAGTGAAGCCGATCGTCGGCACGGAGGCCTACCTGACGCCGAAGACGCACCGGACCGAGCGCAAGCGAGTCCGCTGGGGTGATGGAGGGAGCGACGATGTCTCCGGCAGCGGCGCGTACACGCACTTGACGCTGCTCGCCGAGAGCACTGAAGGCATGCGGAACCTCTTTCGAATGGGCTCGTTGGCCTCCCTGGAGGGCTACTTCTACAAGCCGCGGGTGGATCGGGAGCTGCTGGCGACGTACGGCAAGGGCGTGATCGCCACCACCGGTTGCCCCGGTGGGGAGGTGCAGACCTACCTTCGGCTGGGGCGATACGACGACGCGCTCGCGAGTGCCGCCGAGTTCCGCGACGTCTTCGGCGCCGGCAACTATTACGTCGAGCTGATGGACCACGGCTTGACTATCGAGCGACGGGTCCGAGACGACCTGCTCCGTATCGCCCGTGACTTGCGCCTGCCGCTGCTGGCCACCAACGACCTGCACTACGCGCGGCAAGC
This sequence comes from uncultured Actinomycetota bacterium, assembly GCA_963808495.1. Taxonomy (GTDB): domain Bacteria; phylum Actinomycetota; class Actinomycetes; order Propionibacteriales; family Propionibacteriaceae; genus Microlunatus. Next base: position 118,785 of record CAWEGC010000013.1, on the reverse strand, counting down.
CGATGCGGCCGCCCACGAAGTCCTGCTTTGTGTCCAGTCGGGCTCGACCATGGCCGACGCCAACCGGTTCAAGTTCGAGGGCGACAGCTACTACCTGAAATCACCGGCGGAGATGCGTGCCCTGTTCGCCGAGCTCCCCGAAGCATGTGACAACACCCTGGCCATCGCGGAGCGCTGTGACATCTCATTCACCGAGGGCAATGGCACCTACATGCCGCGCTTCCCATGCCCACCGGGGGAGAGCGAGGACTCCTGGTTCGTGAAGGAGGTCGAAGCGGGTCTTCGCCGCCGATATCCAACCGGCATCCCGGACGATGTTCGCGACCAAGCTGCCTTCGAGACCGACGTGATCATCTCGATGGGCTTCGCCGGCTATTTCCTGGTGGTCGCCGACTTCATCAACTGGGCCAAGGAGCACGGCATCCGGGTCGGCCCGGGCCGAGGCTCCGGCGGCGGGTCGATCGCCGCCTACGCACTGCGGATCACCGACCTGGACCCGCTGCGGCACGGCCTGATCTTCGAACGATTCCTCAACCCCGCCCGCATTTCGATGCCGGATTTCGACATCGACTTCGACGAGCGTCGGCGCGGTGAGGTGATTCGATACGTTACCGACAAGTACGGCGAGGACCGGGTCAGCCAGATCGTCACCTACGCCACCATCAAGGCCAAGCAGGCGGTGAAGGACGCCTCACGGGTGCTGGGCTACCCGTTCGGGCTGGGGGAGAAGATCACGAAAGCGATGCCGCCCCCGGTGATGGGCAAGGACGTGCCGCTGGCGAAGCTCTTCAACCGCGAGGATCCGCGGTTCGGTGAGGGCGGGGAGTTCCGGACCCTGTACTCCTCCGACCCCGACGTGCAGACGGTGGTGAACACCGCCAAGGATCTCGAGGGGCTGAAGCGGCAATGGGGTGTGCACGCCGCCGGCGTGATCATGTCCTCCGAGCCGCTGATCGACATCATCCCGATCATGCGCCGGGAGCAGGACGGCGCGATCATCACCCAGTTCGACTACCCGACGTGTGAGTCGCTGGGTCTGATGAAGATGGACTTCCTGGGCCTGCGGAACCTCACCGTGCTGGACGACGCGGTGGCCAACATCACCCGGAACCGGGGCTTCGATCTGGTGCTCGAAGACCTCGGGCTCGACGACGAGCCGACGTATGCCTTGCTGAGTCGCGGCGACACTCTGGGCGTTTTCCAACTCGACGGCGGCCCGATGCGCTCGCTGCTGCGGCTGATGCGGCCGGACAACTTCGAGGACATCTCAGCGGTGCTGGCGCTCTACCGACCGGGTCCGATGGGCGCCGACAGCCACACCAACTACGCGCTGCGCAAGAACGGCCGGCAGGAGATCCGACCGATCCACCCCGAACTGGCGGAGCCGCTCGCCGAGATCCTCAACACCACTCACGGGCTGATCGTTTACCAAGAGCAGGTGATGGCGATCGCCCAGAAGGTCGCCGGTTACTCGCTCGGTCAGGCCGACCTGTTGCGGCGCGCCATGGGCAAGAAGAAGAAGGAGATCCTGGATGCCGAGTTCGTCCCGTTTCGGGACGGCATGCACCGCAACGGGTACTCCGACGCTGCCACGAGCGCGCTGTGGGAGATTCTGGTGCCCTTCTCCGACTATGCGTTCAACAAGGCCCATACTGCGGCCTATGGGCTGGTCTCCTACTGGACGGCCTACCTCAAGGCCAACTTCCCGGCCGAGTTCATGGCCGCGCTGCTCACCTCGGTGGCCGACGACAAGGACAAGCTGGCCCTCTACCTCAACGAGTGCCGGCGGATGGGCATTTCGGTCCTGCCGCCCGACGTCAACGAATCCGCGGCCAACTTCACGCCGGTGGGCACCGACATTCGCTTCGGCCTGACCGCCGTCCGCAACGTCGGGCACCACGTGGTCGACGGCATCGTGGCCGCCCGCGAAGATCGAGGCAAGGCGGTGAACTTCTACGGCTTCCTCGACCAGGTGCCGTTGGCGGTCTGCAACAAGCGGGTGATCGAGTCATTGATCAAAGCTGGCGCCTTCGAGTCGATGGGCCACACCCGGCGAGCCCTGATGAGTGTCTACGAGTCCGCGGTCGACGCCGTCTTGGACCTGAAACGGAACGAGGCCAACGGCCAGGACGATCTCTTCGGCGGCGGCGCTGTCGATGAACGACGAAGACACCGATCCCGTGCTGATGGGCAGCGTCCCCGACCTGCCCGACTGGGACAAGCGCACCAAGCTGGCGTTCGAGCGGGAGATGCTGGGACTCTACGTCAGCGATCATCCTCTGCAGGGTCTCGAGCACGTGCTCGCCGCCGAGCGTGACGCCGGGATCGGTGAATTGTTGGCTGAGGAGGAGCCGCGGGAAGGCATGGTGACGATCGCCGGAATGATCACCGGCATCACCCGAAAGACCACCAAGCGCGGCGATATCTGGGCGGTGATCACCGTCGAGGACCTGGAGGCCTCCATCGAAGTCCTGCTGTTTCCGAAGGCCTATGAAGCGGTCTCGACGGTGTTGGCAACCGACACCGTGGTCAAAGTGAGAGGCCGCTTGAAGCGCGACGATGAAGCGGTGTCGCTGAATGCCAGCGAGCTGACGTTGCCTGACGTCAATTCCGGCCCCAGTGGTCCGGTGATCATCTCGCTGTCGCACGCCCGCTGTACGCCCGCTGTGCTCGACCAACTGCGGGAGGTGCTGGCCCAACACCCGGGCTCGACCGAAGTGCAGGTCAGATTGATCAAACCTGACCGCACGCTGATCGCTCGGCTGCCGAACCATCGTGTCCGTGCCTCCCAGCCGCTCATGGCCGATCTCAAAGCGCTTCTCGGGCCGTCGTGTCTAGCCTCGTGACCGATCCGGCGCCCGGCATGCTCGCGTCTCGCTCGCCATCCGAGGACTCGGCTGGTCGGGCGGATCGCCTGTTTCGCCGCTTTGGCGCTGGGAGTGGGCGCAGTGGCCGGCGTGATCTGGTGGGCGGTCGTGGACCTCACGAGATATCAGGTCAATAGCGAGGGCGGTGCGGCGACGTCCGAGCGAGGACTGAGTGAATTCATCTCCGGTGACGCCTGGTTCACCCTGATTGGTCTGGTCGCTGGCGTGGGTCTTGGGCTTCTCGGGTGGCGCCTCTTCCGCCCGCTCGGCTGGCCGGTCGTGCTCGTCGTGGTACTGAGTGCGGTTGCAGCCGAGCTGGTCTGCTGGCTTGTGGGCTACCGGCTTGGCCCGGGCGCCTTCGAGCCCCGGCTGGCGGCCGCCGAACCCGGTGACCTGGTGCCGATCGAGCTAACCCTTCAGGCCAAGGCGTCCTTGTTGACGTGGCCATTCTTTGCCGTCATCCCGATTCTGCTGGGCTCGTCTCTGGGCTGGGATGAGGAAGACCCCCGGCCGCTGTTCCGCAAGCGACCGGACCACGACTGATCGGTTCGCTCTGGTCGGGAACGTGGACCCCTTGCGCCGGGACGCCAGGCGCCATATCAGCTCCCGGCCGAGGGCCCGCTGAGATAATTCGAAGCCGTTGGCGGTGGCCTCCGTAGAATTTCCGCGTGCTTGCGGTGATCGACTTGCGTGGCCGGCTGGCAGCCGGGGAGCCGTTGGACTACCGCGCCGCCGTCCCGAGGGCGGAGCTCGATGTCGCGGCGGCTCTGGAGACTGTTCGTCCGATCTGCGACGACGTCGCCGCCCGCGGAGTGCAGGCCCTCGCGCGTTGGTCCCAGGAGCTCGACGGCGTCGTACCCGCAGATTTTCGGGTGGCGGAGGCCGACCTCGAAGCGGCCGTGCGCCGGATCGATCCGGATCTGCGGGCCGCTTTCGAGCTGGCGATCAGCCGGCGCCGGGCCGTCAGCGAGGCCGAGCGCGGCGAGCATGCTGTGGCGGTCGAGCTCGCTCCAGGTGCGCACGTTGTCCAGCGCATGATTCCGGTCAACCGGGTGGGCCTTTACGTGCCCGGTGGCCTGGCGCCGCTGGCCTCGAGCGTGATCATGAACGTGGTACCGGCGCAGGTGGCCGGAGTCAGCTCGATCGCGGTCGCGTCGCCGCCGCAGCGAGAGTTCGGCGGACTACCGCACCCCCACATCGCTGCGCTGTGCGCATTGCTGGGCGTCTCCGAGCTGTACTCGGTCGGGGGAGCGCAGGCGATCGCCATGTTTGCCCATGGCGTGCCGGACCTCTGCGCCCGAGTGGATCTCGTCACGGGGCCGGGGAACATCTATGTCGTCGCCGCCAAGAGACTGCTCAAAGGCAAGATCAACATCGACTCCGAGGCGGGGCCGACCGAGATCGCCGTGCTGGCCGATGAGACCGCCGATCCGCTGCACGTGGCCGCTGATCTGGTCTCCCAGGCCGAGCACGACCCGCTTGCCGCCTCGGTGCTCGTCACCGACTCCGTCGATTTGGCCAACGCGGTCCGCGACCAGCTGCCCGGCCTGGTGGCAGAGACCAAGCACAGCGAGCGGATCACCGCTGCGCTCACCGGTCGGCAGTCGGGAGTGGTCCTGGTCGACAATCTCGATCAGGGCATCGAGGTGGTCAACGCCTACGCCGCGGAGCACCTGGAGATCCAAACCCGGGACGCCGAATCCGTGGCCGCGCGGATTGGCAATGCAGGAGCCATCTTCGTCGGTCCCTGGTCGCCGGTCTCCCTGGGCGACTACTGTGCCGGCAGCACGCACGTGCTGCCGACCGGGGGCTCTGCCCGCCACTCCTCGGGGTTGAACGTGAAGAGTTTTCTGAAGGCCGTGCACGTGATCAACTACTCTCAGCCGGCCCTCTCCGAGATCGCGCAGGACGTGGCGATCTTCGCCGATGCCGAGAATCTGCCCGCCCACGGCGACGCGGTCCGCCGGCGCTTCCACGCCAACCCGTCGCTCCGCGACGATTGAGAACTCGATCATGACACCTGCCGTGGCCAGCGCTACCTCGGCCGACCTTCCGGTGCGTCCGGAGCTGGTCGGCCAGCAGCCGTACGGGGCGCCACAGCTGGATGTACCGGTGTGCCTCAACGTCAACGAGAACCCCTACCCGCCAAGCCCGCACGTGATCACCGAGATCGCGGCGGCCGTTGCGGAGGCGGCCCGGTTTCTGAACCGCTATCCCGAGCGAGATGCGCAGGCCTTGCGCTCCGACCTTGCCGATTACCTCGGGCACGGCTTGACCGGCGACCACATCTGGGCGGCCAACGGCAGCAACGAGGTGATGCTGCACGTGCTGCTCGCCTTCGCCGGGCCCGGGCGGATGGTGCTGAGCTTTGCCCCCACGTACTCGATGTATCCCGAGTACGCGCGCGACACCCATAGTGGATGGACGACGTTTCCGCGCAGCGACGACTTCACCATCGATCCTGACGCTGCGGTCGGGGCCGTGCGAGAGGTGCGGCCCGACGTCGTGTTGATCACCAGCCCCAACAACCCGACGGGCACCGCAGTGGACCTCGACGTGATCGCCCGGGTCTGTGATGTCGCGCCCGGGGTGGTGGTGGTGGACGAGGCGTACTACGAATTCGCCCGAACGGGCACGGCCAGCGCCCTGACGCTGTTGCCGCGGTATCCGCGGCTGGCGGTCAGCAGGACCATGTCCAAGGCCTTCGCCTTCGCCGGCGGCAGGCTCGGCTACCTTGCGGCCACGCCCGCATTCGTCGATGCGCTGCGCGTGGTGCGGCTGCCTTACCACCTGTCGGTGGTGACTCAGGCCGCCGCGCGGGTCGCCTTGGCCCACGCCGGCGAGATGCTGGCGGCGGTCGGCCAACTCCGGGTTGCTCGTGATGACATCGCTGCCTGGCTGGCGAAGGCCGGTCTCGACGTGGCGGACTCCGACGCCAATTTCGTGCTGTTCGGTCGGTTCATGGACCGGCATGCCGTCTGGCAGGCGCTCCTCGATCGAGGCGTGCTGATCCGGGAGACTGGACCGAACGGCTGGCTGCGGGTGTCGGCAGGTACGCCGGCCGAGATGGCGTCGTTCAAGGCGGCGCTGACCGACGTGCTCGCCGAGCCCGTCGCCACACGAATGAGGGACACATGAGCGACTACAGCCCGCGGACCGCCACGATGGAACGTCAGACGTCTGAGTCGAAGGTGCGGGTCCAGCTGAACCTCGACGGCACCGGACGGTCGTCGATCTCGACCGGTGTCGGGTTCTTCGACCACATGCTCGGCGCGCTGGCCAAGCATTCCTTGATCGATATGGATGTGGAAAGCACCGGTGACCTGCACATCGACGCCCATCACACGGTGGAGGACACCGCCATCGTCCTCGGCCAGACGATGCGGACTGCCCTGGGCGACAAGCAGGGCATCCGCCGGTTCGGAGACGCAATGGTGCCGCTCGACGAGGCCCTCGCGGCGGCTGTGGTGGACCTTTCTGGCCGGCCCTACTGCGTGCACACGGGTGAGCCTGCTGGTCAAGAATCGGTGCTCATCGGCGGTGGATCGGGCGGTGTCGCCTATCCAGGCTCGCTGACCAGGCACGTGCTGGAGACGATCGCATTCCATGCCCAAATTTGCGTGCATCTCACCGTGATGGCCGGTCGCGACCCGCACCACATCGTCGAATGTCAGTTCAAGGCGCTCGCCCGGGCGCTCCGGCATGCGATGGAGCGCGACCCGCGGGTCGAGGGCGTGCCCAGCACCAAGGGCGCGTTGTGACGACGTCACGCCGGAGTGAGTCTGTGACGAAGTCACACGCTATGAGATTTGTGACGAAGTCACACGCGGTGAATTCGTGACAACGTCACACCCGGTGAGATTTGTGACGAAGTCACACGGGAGTGAACTCGTGACGACGTCACACGGGAGTGAGCCTTCGTGACATCGGTCGTGATCTTGGACTACGGCTCCGGCAATCTTCGCTCTGCGGAGCGGGCGGTTGCACGCAGCGGCGTCGATGTGGCCGTCACGGGCGACCCCGCCTCGGCGCTTGAGGCCGATGGCTTGGTGGTGCCCGGAGTCGGCGCCTTCACCGCCTGCATGGACGGCCTGGCTGCCGTCGGTGGGCCCGGAGTCATCGCCGAGCGAGTGGCGGCGGCGAGACCGACGCTTGCCATCTGTGTCGGACATCAGGTGCTGTTCTCGGCGGGCATCGAGCACGGTGTCCGGTCCGACGGCTGTGGCATCTGGCCCGGCCGGGTCGAGGAGCTGCACGCGAAACGGCTGCCGCACATGGGCTGGAACACCGTGGAAGCTGCGCGCGACAGCGAGCTCTTGGCCGGCGTGGAAGGCGAGCGCTTCTTCTTCGTCCACAGCTACGCCGTCCGGGACCCCGGCGAGGAGGCGGGACGCAAGATCACGTGGGCAGAGCATGGCGGCGACCGGTTCGTTGCTGCCGTCGAGGACGGATCGCTCTGGTCGACCCAGTTCCATCCCGAGAAGTCCGGCGACGCCGGTGCCCGGCTGATTGCCAACTGGGTGGCGACGCTGTGAGCGACTGGCTGGCGTACTGCCTGGCCAAACCTGGTGCCTGGCAAGACGAACCCTGGGAGGGCGACGTCGTGGTCAAGGTGGCCGACAAGATCTTTGCCTTCCTCGGCGCGATCCACGACGACGCGACGCCGGCCGGAATCGGCCTGAAGTGTGGGGACCGGGAGGCGGCCGACGTCTGGCTCGAGCGGTATCCCGGCTCAGCGGCCAAGAGCGCCTACATCGGTCAACACGGGTGGAACAACTTTCGCCTCGACGGCAGCATCCCCGATGACGAGATCGCGGACCTCATCGATACCTCGTACGAGCTGATTGTCGCCAAGCTGCCCAGGGCAAAGCGACCTGACCTCTGACAAGGGCCAACTCAGGTAGGGTCATCGGGTGGATTTCCCGGGTACCGGCGCACGGCTGGTGCTGCTGCCAGCCGTGGATGTCGCCGGGGGCCAGGCCGTGCAACTGGTCCAGGGCGTCGCGGGCAGCGAGAAGCGGTTCGGCGATCCCCGGGCGGCCGTCGAGCGCTGGCAGCGCGCGGGTGCCGAATGGCTGCATCTGGTCGATCTCGATGCGGCCTTCGGCCGCGGCAACAACGCCGAGCTGGTCGCGGAGGTCACGGCTCATGCATCCCTGCACGTCGAACTCTCTGGCGGCATCCGAGACGACGCCAGCCTCGAGCGTGCGCTGGCGACCGGCTGCGCTCGGGTCAACATCGGTACTGCAGCGCTGGAGCGACCGGACTGGTGTGAGGAGGTCATCGGCAGCTTCGGTGACCGGATCGCGATCGGGCTGGACGTGCGGGGGCGCACCCTGGCTGCCCGGGGCTGGACCCGCGACGGGGGCGAGCTGTACGCCACGCTGGAGCGGCTGAACGCGGCCGGCTGTCGCCGATACGTGGTCACCGATGTGGCCTCCGATGGCATGCTGTCCGGCCCGAACCTTGACCTGCTGCAGCGGGTATGCGAACGTACCGACGCTCGCGTCGTGGCCAGTGGTGGGATCTCCTCCCTGGCCGACATCCGCGCGTTGGCCGAGCTGGTGCCCCACGGCGTCGAAGGCGCGATCATCGGCACGGCTCTGTACGTCGGCAATTTCAGGTTGGAGGAGGCGCTCCGCGCCGCCGCAGGGGCAGAGCAAGGCACGCACGCATGAGCGCCGTGCCCGCCGACACCTTTAGCCGGCATCCTGATCTTCCGACCGCCGAACCTGAGCCGACCAACGGCTCGGCACCCGTCCGGCTGCTCGACGGCCGGCTGAAGGATCTGCTGGCGGGCAAGAAGATCGTGATGACCGGAGTCACCGGCTTCATCGGCGAACAGCTGTTGTGGAAGATCTTGACGGAACTGCCCGACACGACGCCCTGTGTCCTGGTCCGCCGCAAGGGATCGGCGAGTGCCCGTGACCGGATGATCTCGGTGGTCAAGAAGGAGATCTTCGTCGATGCTCGGCAGGCCGCCGGAGGACCGGAGGCACTCTTGGACGCTCGGATCGAGGTCCTCGAAGGCGACTTGCCGAACGTCCCCCCGCTGCCCGCCGACACCGACATCGTCGTGCACTGTGCCGGCGACGTGTCCTTCGATCCGCCCATCGATCAGGCCTTCACGACGAACGTCATCGGCACCAAGGCTCTGATCGACCGGCTGGTCGAGGCGTGCTCCGACGGCGCGGGCAATTTGATCAAGGTCCCGCACTATGTGCACATCTCCACCGCTTACACGGCTGGTCGGCGACGAGGTGCGATTCCCGAGGCGCCGCATCTGCACAGCATCGACTACGAGGCGGAGACCCGCGCCGGGCTCGGCATGCGCGAGTTGATCGAGGCGGAGTCTCGTACCTCGGCACAGCTCACCAAGCTACGCAAGGCCGCGGAGCGCGAACATCGGCAGGCCGGCTTCATGACCACTGCGGCGGACACGGAGCGACGGCGGATCGAGTGGGTGCGAAGCGGAACTGGTGAAGGCGGGAACCGAGCGAGCCCGGTCCCTGGGCTGGACCGATGTCTACACCTTCACCAAGGCCCTGGGTGAGCGCGTCGTCGCCGACGTCGGGGCGAACATCAAAGTATCGGTAGTTCGTCCCGCCATCGTCGAGTCGTCGTGGCGCCATCCCTATCCGGGATGGATCGAAGGCTTCAAGATGGCCGAGCCGCTGATTCTGGCCTATGGCCGCGGCGAGCTGCCGGAGTTTCCGGCGACCCCGGATGCGGTCGTCGACATCGTGCCGTGCGATCACGTGGTGAACGCAATCCTCGCCGTCTGCGCCACGGAGCCCGAGGTCGGCGAGCCGCAGCTACTACCACGTCAATTCCGGCGCCCGGAACCCGCTCACGTTCCACGAGCTGTACGGACACGTCCGGAAGTACTTCCTGGAGCACCCCTTCGATGGCGGCCCACGCGGTGCCGCGCGGCTACCGGTATGGCAGTTCCCCGGTGCGACGTCGATCGAGCGGCTGTTGTCGACGTCCGAGCGAGCGCACTCCCTGGCCGAGCGGGCTCTGGCGCTGGCCCCCCGCTCGGATCGGACTCGAAAGTTCGCCCGCGACCTGGATCGGACCCGCGTGCGGCTGGATTTCCTCCGCCGCTACCTGGGCCTCTACAACGAGTACGCGCAGTCCGAACTGCACTTCGTTGACGACAACACTCTGGCCCTGACCCGCTCCCTGGATCCAGACGATCAGCCCGCGTTCGCGTTCGACACATCTGTGTTCGACTGGGCGGTCTATCTCGAGGACGTGCACTGTCCCTCGATCACCGCGCCGATCAGGCGGATGGATTCGATCCGGCGCAAGCGCGGCAATCGACCCAACACGATGAAGGAGCTCGGGCCCGACGTCAGCGAATCCCCGGCGCTGGCGATCTTCGACCTGGATGGCACGATCATGTCCACCAACGTCATCGAGCAATACCTCTGGGCGCGACTGCCGGAGCTGTCCCGAGTTCAGCAAGTGGCCGAAGTCGGCCGCGTCATCCGTCGGTTGCCGTCCTACCTTCGCGCTGAGCGTCGGGATCGTGGCATCTTCCTCAGATCGGTGTATCGCCGCTACGCAGGTGCCGATCTCGCCGCTCTTGAGCGCTTCGTCGACGAGACGCTGGCGGCGCACATTCTCAGCCGGCTGTCACCGGAGGCAGTACACCGGATCCGAGACCACCGCGCCGCCGGTCACATCACCATCCTGATCACCGGAGTAGTACGACCGTTGACGCGCCCGTTGGAGCCACTCTTCGACGTCATCGTCGCCGCCGAGCTCGCCGTTGATGCCGACGGCCGGTGCACCGGATTCCTCAGCGGGCCGCCGGTTGTGGGGGAGTCGCGGGCGTCCTGGCTCCAGCACTACGCGGCGCTCCACGGCATCGATCTGGCGGAGAGCTTCGCGTACGCGGACTCCCATTCCGATCTGCCCATGCTGTCCACGGTCGGCAACGCCGTCGCCGTCAGTCCGGATGTGCCGCTGATGAGGGCCGCGAACAGCAATCAGTGGTCCATCGCGGAGTGGAAGATCAAACCCATCACTCCCCGCTGGACGCTCCCGCAATGATCGTCGCCATGCGGTGCGTGACGGACACGACCGCTGAAGGAACCCCTCGTTCGACAGGAGTCTGTTAGTGGGCCGCTCCGGTTTCGTGCTCAACGTCGATGACCGTACGCCGCCGTTGATCGTGCCCTCGGGCGACGGCTTGCTTCTCGAGAGGTTGCCGCTTGGCAGCAAGGTGATCTACCCGGCCGAATCCCTTGATGCGGTTCCCGACGTGACCGAGGCGGTCGGTGCCGCACTTGACGCACCGCTGGACAGCGCGCCCCTGGACGCATTGCTGCAGCCCGGGATGAAGCTGACCATCGCTTTCGACGACATCACTGTCCCGACGCCCACGATGCGCCGACCCGACATCCGGGGCACCATTATCGAAGCGGTGCTGGCGCGCGCGGCGCACGCGGGCGTGGACGACGTCGAATTGATCTGTGGAACTGGGCTCAACCGGCGACTGACTGCTGCGGAACTGACCCACGTCCTGGGTGAACGGGTCTTCCGCTCGTTCTATGCGGATGAGAAGCTGAACAACCACGACGCGGAAGACCACGATTCGCTGAAGCGCAATCGGTAGCACCGCCGCCGGCGAGGTCGCCGTCAACGCCCGCGATCACCGACTCTGATCTGGTCGTCTACATCCATCTTGTCGTCACACCGAAGGGCGGCGGCGGCGAATCGTTCGGCCAGGGACTGGGTAGCGCCGGCACGGTCGGGCAGATCAGCGGCTTCCGAGCCAGCGCCGGCGACGCCGGCGGCCCGGACGCGGTCAGCGCCCTGATCACGGCTGCGCTTCCGATCTTCCAGATCGACGCCGTCCTCGACAACCACGTCTTCCCTGCCGCGCTGGACTTCCTCGGCAAGCGGGAGTGGGAGTGGCGGCTCAAGGACCAGGCGCGATTCCTCGCGCTACGCCGCGGGCTGGCGGCCACCCCGGTGAAGCTTCGGCACCGAATGCTGAACGCCGCAGTAGCCGGGTATCGAGCCACGTCGCATCATCGCTGGTGCGCCGGTGGCCGTGCAGGCCGCCAGCCGTCAGCAGATCCTCTCCCAGCAGATGGTCGAGGTATCGGGCCAGGCCGATGTCGGCGTCATCGGTGTCCCGGAGCGCAACCCGTACAGCGTGGACTCGGTGACCAACCCGGTGCTGTCCGCGTGGCTCGGGTTGGGCGCGTTCTTCGGCGCTCACACCGGTCGGCCGTTCGTCCGCGAGGGCGGCGCGCTGGTCCTGTACTCACCGATGTCTGCGCAATTCTCACCGCTGCACCACCCCTCCTACGTCGACTTCTTCGCCGACGTCCTCAGCAGCACTCGGGATGCAGCGCAGATCGCGGCCGACTTCGAGACCAAGTTCACGACGGATCCGTGGTACGCCCACCTGTATCGCACCAGCTTCGCGTTCCATGGCGTGCATCCGTGCTACCTGTGGTATCAGGTCGCCGAGGCAACCCGGCACCTTTCTGATGTGGTCTGGGTCGGTGCCGACCGCGGCAGCGTTGATCGCCTCGGCTTCCGTGCGGCGTCCACCCTGGCCGACGCCCTGGAGATCGTGGCCGCCTCGGTCGGCCGGACACCGGCGATCAGCTACCTCCATGTGCCACCACAGATCGTCGTCGACGTCCGATGAAATCGATCCTGCGGACCAGCTCCGGGGGCGACGTCGAGTCCACCGATCAAGGCGGAGTTTCCCACCGCGTGGGCGAGGACCCGACCGGCGCGCATGCTGCGCGAGGTGGTCCAGGTGGCCGGCCTGAAGCCGTTGCTACGCGGTGAGGTCGCGCTGGACGTCGCGGGCGTCGATCAGCTCAGTGGGTTCGACCGTCCGGCGCTCATCGTGGCCAATCACGCCTCCCACCTGGACACCGCAGTCCTGCTGTCAACCCTGCCAACCGCTCGCCGCCGCCGGACGGCCGTAGCAGCGGCTGCGGACTACTTCTTCGGCACTGTGTGGCGGGCGGCGGGGTCGGCCATCGCCTTCAACACCTTTCCCATCGAGCGCCGCGGAGGATCGGAGTCTCCTCTGCCCGGTCGGCTTCTGGCGGACGGCTGGAGCATCATCGTCTATCCCGAAGGCACCCGGTCGCCCGACGGATTTCCCAGACACTTCCGGATGGGTGCGGCCTGGCTTGCCGTCACCCATTCGGTGCCGGTGATCCCGGTAGGCATTCGCGGCACGTACGCCGCCATGCCGCGTGGTCGGGTCTGGCCGCGGCCCGGCCGGACCAGGGTCGCGGTGCGGTACGGGTCGCCGATCTTCCCGCAGCCCGGCGAGACTCCGCGCGAGCTCGCACCGCGGATCGCCACCGCCGTACGCCGAACTGATAGCGGAGGACGCCACCTCCTGGTGGGCCGTCCAGCGCGGATCAGAGGTTGACCAGGCGCCACCGCCCGGCAGCTGGCGCCGAATCTGGGAGCAGACCGCTGCACCGGCGGAGGGCGGCAAGCCGCGCCGGACCAAGATCTGGCGGAGTTAAACTCCTCTGCCATGTCCGGACACTCCAAGTGGGCGACCACCAAGCACAAGAAGGCCGTGATCGATGCGCGGCGAGGCAAGCTCTTCGCCAAGCTGATCAAGAACATCGAGGTCGCGGCTCGGGTCGGCGGTGGTGATCCCGCGGGCAATCCCACGCTCTACGACGCGGTCCAGAAGGCCAAGAAGACCTCGGTTCCCAACGACAACATCGACCGGGCCATCAAGCGAGGTTCTGGCGCGGAGGGCGGCGGGGCCGACTACGAGACGCTGATGTACGAGGCCTACGGACCAGCCGGCATCGCGCTGCTGATCGAGTGTCTGACCGACAACCGCAACCGGTCCGCCTCCGACGTACGGGTCGCCGTCACCCGCAACGGCGGCACTATGGCCGACGCCGGCTCCACGGCGCGGATGTTCACCCGCAAAGGTGTGGTGATCCTGCCCAAGGAGCAAGACGGCCGGACGCTGAGCGAGGACGACGTGCTCGAGGCCGCCCTGGACGCCGATCCCGAGGAGGTGAACGACTTGGGCGACAGCTTCGAGATTGTCAGCGATCCCAACAACACGGTCGCGATCCGCACGGCCATCCAGCAGGCCGGTCTGGACTACGACTCGGCGGAGATCTCTTTCGTGCCCTCCTACACCCAGGAGGTGGACGCCGCGACCGCCGACAAGCTGTTCAAGATCGTGGACGCGCTCGAAGACTCCGACGACGTCCAGAACGTCTTCACCAACGCCGATGTGCCGGACGAGGCGCTGGTATAGCGGTCAGCTAGCTCTGCCGGGGACGATCCGTGATCACGATGCCCGCCCGCTCCAGCTCGGACTCCGCCCGTAACCGCTCCACATCCTTGTCATGGCCGGCGAGCGTGGCCAGTCTCTGCTCCACGCCGACCATGCGGCACAACTGCATGAGCACCTGGTCGTAGGCCAGCTGATTCCCCAGTTGCCTGGTGGCCGAGCGGTGGTGATCATTGTCCACAGTGGTGCGCAGCCGCCGGAGGTCGGCGACCAGCTGCTCGAGCGGACGCCCCGCGGGGTGCCGCAGTCTCTCCAGATCCTCGCGATGCTGCTGGCCCGGGCGTTGAGCCTTGAGCCGGTCGATCTCGTCGTCCCAGCGCCCGGTCAGGACATCGTGAACGGCATTGGCGACTACCGGAAGCAAAACCAGGATCGATGCCGCGAGGCCTGTCAGCGCCACCTGTCTCTTGTCGACCATCTCTTGATGGTACGGCCCGGATCCTGTGACCCCGGTTGGTCGAGCGAGTGCGCCAGCCACCCGAGAGCGTCCGCATGAGGGCTGGTACTACCCGAGTTGGCGGACTGGCGATACCGGCGGCACGAGCTCCAGTAGGTTGGCCGTCTAGTCGTTCCGCCGCTCGCGGCGTGCATGCGTGTCGCGCCGAGCGGGACGAGCCAGGCCCGTAATCTGGCGAACAGGTGTTTGTTTTCGTCCGAGCCACGAAGGAGATCACATGCGGGTGCTCGGCATCGATCCCGGGTTGACCCGCTGCGGGCTGGGGATCGTCGACGGGCTGCCCGGTCGACAGCCGACCCTGATCGCTGTCGACGTGGTGCGGACGCCGGCAGATCTTGACATCGCTCAGCGTCTGGTGTCGATCGAGCAGGCCGTCGAGGATTGGATCGTCTCCTACCGGCCGACCGCGGTCGCCATCGAGCGGGTCTTCGCCCAACACAACGTGCAGACGGTGATGGGCACGGCACAAGCCGCCGGGGTGGCGATGCTCGCCGCGGCCAGACGCGGGATCACTGTGGCGCTGCACACGCCGAGCGAGGTCAAGGCGGCTATCACCGGCTCCGGCCGCGCGCCCAAGGATCAGGTCGGAGCAATGGTCCAGCGGATTCTCCGAACCGAGGCCATCCCCCAACCGGCGGACGCGGCCGACGCACTTGCCCTGGCCATCTGCCATGTCTGGCGAGGCAGCACCACGGCTCGGCTCAATGCGGCCATGGAAGCCGCGGCAGTCCAGGGCCGTCGCGCACGCCCGGCACAAAGGCGCACCCAAGCGATCAACACGCCAGTGGGCCCGGCCGAGCCATGATCGCGTCGCTGAGTGGCCGGGTGCTCTCGGTCGGGCCGACGTCGGCGGTCGTCGAGGTGGGCGGCCTGGGAGTGTTGGCCCTCTGCAGCCCGAACACCGTCGCAGGCCTGCGGGTGGGGCAGCACGCGACGCTGGCCACCTCGCTGATCGTCCGCGAGGACTCCTTGACTCTGTACGGGTTCGCGAGTCCTGATGAACGCGAGTTCTTCGAGCTCCTGCTCACGGCATCGGGTGTCGGCCCGAAGTTGGCGCAGGCCGCGCTGGCGGTGCTGACGCCCGACGAGCTGCGACAGGCTATTGCGTCGGAGAATCTCGTCCAACTCTGCAAGGTGCCCGGGGTCGGTAAGAAGGGTGCCCAGCGCATCGTCATCGAGCTCAAGGACAAGATCAACACGGTCAGCGTGGCGCAGGCTCCGGCTGGCTCACCTCCGGAGGCGGCTGCCTGGCGGGATCAAGTCGCCTCCGGCCTTCAGGGCCTGGGCTGGTCGGTGAAGGACGCCGAGGCCGCTTGTGCCGAGGTCGAGTATCTCGCACGGGAGGATCCCCAGCTCAATGTTGCTGCCTTGATGAAGGCCGCCCTGCAAACGCTGGCGCGGAGGTAGTCGCGGATGCGCAGTGACTCCGAGCTGTCCGAACTCACCTCAGCCGAGGCGAACCCCGACGAGCGCACCGGTGAGTCTGTGCTCCGGCCGACCACGCTCCGCGAGTTCGAGGGTCAACCCCGGGTCAGTGATCAGCTCGGTCTGGTGCTCGAGGCAGCTCGCCACCGGAGCGGCGTGCCTGATCACATGCTGCTGTCGGGACCGCCGGGCCTCGGCAAGACGACCCTGGCCCTGATCATCGCCAGCGAGATGTCGGCGCCACTGCGGATCTCCAGCGGCCCGGCGATCCAGCATGCCGGCGACCTGGCCGCGATCTTGTCCGGCTTGGTCGAGGGTGAGGTGTTCTTCCTCGACGAAATCCACCGCATGTCGCGGCCGGCCGAAGAGATGCTCTATCTCGCGATGGAGGATTTCCGGGTCGACGTCGTGGTCGGCAAGGGACCTGGCGCGACGGCGATTCCACTGGAGATTCCCCGCTTCACCCTCGTGGGAGCGACCACCCGAGCTGGACTGTTGCCGGGCCCGCTGCGCGACCGCTTCGGCTTCACCGCTCAACTCGACTTCTACGACACGACGGCGCTCGAGCACATCGTGCACCGCTCCGCCGCCCTCCTCGGCGCTCGGATCGATGACGCTGGGGCCGCTGAAATCGCCCGGCGATCTCGGGGGACGCCGCGGATCGCCAACCGGTTGTTGCGGCGGGTCCGCGATTTCGCTCAGGTCAGAGCGCAGGGGGAGGTGAACCGCGAGGTCGCTCGGGTGGCACTCGAGCTCTACGAGGTCGATGAGCTGGGTCTCGATCGGCTCGACCGCGAGGTCCTGGACGCGATGTGCCGCCGTTTCGGCGGCGGGCCGGTGGGCCTGTCGACGCTGGCCATCTCGGTCGGCGAGGAACGCGAGACGATCGAAGAAGTGGCCGAGCCGTTCCTCGTCCGGCAGGGTTTCTTGATGCGAACAGCGCGCGGCCGACTGGCCACGCCGGCGGCCTGGCGCCACCTCGGCTTGAGTCCGCCGGCAACGGGCCAGAGCGATGACGGGAGTCCACATCTCTTCGGCTGAGCCCGATCACAGGTCAAACTGGGTAGAGTACGCCGGTCGGCGGCATTCCGCCGGCCCCACCCGACGGATTGCCCGGAGCTATGAACTCATCGTTTTCCACCTTGGTGCTGATCGGCCTCATGGTGTTCGCCTTCTACTTCCTGATCCTGCGACCACAACGGAAGCGCCAACAGACGCTGCAGAGGACCATGAGCGAGCTTGCGCCTGGCTCTCGAGTGATGCTCGGCAGCGGATTGTTCGGCACGGTGCTCTCGGTCGGAGACAAGCAGGTCGTGCTGGAGATCTCTCCTGGTGCCGAGCTCACTGTCCTGAAGCAGGCCATCGCTCGGGTCGTCACCGACGCTGACGAGGATACTGAGGAGCCGGACGACGAGCTGGACGAGGAGACGACCGACGAGCAGCAGATCGAGTCACCCCCGACCGCGCCCGAGGTAGCACCACACGAGAATGCCGCAGACCAGCCTGGGGATCCGAGGACAGGCCCGACGGGCGTCAAGGAATAGTTGCTCGTGGCAAGTCAAGGCGGCCACCCTGGTCGCACGCTCATCGCGCTTGCCGTGATCATCGCGGGCCTGACCGGGTTGATGGCGTTGAGCAACAACTGGACACCGAAGCTCGGGCTGGATTTGCGTGGGGGCACCACCATCACCTTGACCGCCCAGAACACCTCAGGCACTGGGTCGGTGGACCCCAACAGTCTCGAGCTCGCGAAAGACATCATCCAGAGCCGAGTTGACAGCCTGGGAGTCGGCGAATCGGAAGTGACCATCGCCGGGGACCGCCAGATCATCGTCAGCGTTCCCAATGTTCAGCAGGACGAACTGGTTCGGATGGTTGGGCAGACCGCAGTCCTGCGATTCCGTGCCGTCTACGCTGCCGAGCCGGTGACTCCACCCAGTCCGCAGCCGACCGCTTCACCGACCGCCGGCTCCACCGCGGGCCCCGGTGGATCGGCATCGGATGCCCCTTCGTCGCCAGCCGCGAGTCCTAGCGCGGAGCCGACCACCAGCCCGACGGGCAACAACCGACCGCTCGCGGGCCTACCGACCGCTCCACCGGCGCCCACGAGCCCCAGACCCAGCGTGGAAGGCCAAGGCACACCGCCGGACAAGGCGATCGATTGGCAGCCCAGCCCGCAAGACCAGGAGGAGTTCGCAGCCTTCACCTGTGCCGACAGCGACAAGGTGCCCGACATCGCAGACCAGCCGTACTTCTCCTGTGACGAGACGAAGACGGCGAAGTACCTGCTCGGCCCCACCCTGATCGAGGGCATCCAGCTCGACACCGCGGTCGCCGGCGTACCGCAGAACGACGTCCGCTGGGTGGTGAATCTCAGCTTCAACTCAGATGGTTCGGTCGCATTCGAGAACGCCACTCGAACGCTCGCCTCGCGCAGCGATCCACAGAACCGCTTCGCCATCGTGCTCGACGGCGTGACGATCTCGGCGCCGTCGGTCAACTCGGCTATCCCGGGCGGCCGCGCGGAGATTTCGGGCGACTTCAACCAGCAGTCGGCCACCCAGCTGTCCAACGTGCTGAAGTACGGCGCACTGCCATTGACATTCGATGTGTCTGAGGTATCCAACGTCTCGGCCACGCTCGGCGGAGAGCAGCTCCGAGCCGGCATCATCGCTGGCATCGTGGGCCTGGTCCTGGTCGTGGGCTACAGCTTCCTCTACTATCGCGGCCTCGGCATCGTGGTTGTGGCGTCACTGGCCATCGCCGGGGTGATCACCTACCAGGCCATGGTGCTGCTCGGCGGCTCGGTCGGGTTTGCGCTGAATCTCGCCGGGATCGCCGGAGCCATCGTGGCGATCGGGATCACGGCCGACAGCTTCGTGATCTACTTCGAGCGAATCCGAGATGAGGTCCGCGAGGGCCGCAGCCTTCGGACCGCGGTGGAGACTGGCTGGCGGCGGGCACGGCAGACCGTGTTGATCGCCGACGGCGTGTCGATGCTGTCGGCGGTGGTCCTGTTCATCCTCGCGATCGGGTCTGTCAAGGGCTTTGCCTTTACCCTCGGCCTGACGACGCTGATCGACGTGCTGGTGGTGTTCACCTTCACCAAGCCCTTGCTGTCGCTACTCGCCCGGACCAAGTTCTTCGGCGGCGGACATCGGCTGTCCGGACTCGACCCCGCACACCTCGGGGTGCGAGCGCTGCCAGGCACCCGCAGTCGGCGGCCCGTGCCCTTGCGCCCGGCTGAGGAGGTCCAGCCGTGATGTCCAAGATCTCCCGAATGGGTCACCGGCTCTACACCGGCGAGGTGTCCTACGACTTCATCGGCCGTCGGCGCCTTTGGTACACGATCTCGGCCATCATGCTGACCATCTCGGTGCTTGCGGTGGTGGTGCGCGGCCTGACCTGGGGGATCGAGTTTTCCGGCGGCGCCGACTTCAAGGCGCCCACGACTGTGACGTCCACGAGCGTTCAGGACATGAGGGAGGCGCTCGATGCCTCCGGCGTGCCGGAGCTGGACGAGGCAGAGATCTACACGATCGGCGACAATCAGATCCGGGTACAGACACGGACACTCGATCCCACTGCCGAAGTACCGAAGGTGCGCTCGGCCATCGCCAACGAGGTCGGGATCCCGACCGATCAGGTGGCCTACAGCCTCATCGGTGCGTCCTGGGGTGGGCAGATCACCGAGCGCGCGTTGATCGCGCTCGCTGTGTTCCTGGCCCTCGTGGGCATCGTCATCTGGGCGTACTTCCGCAACGGCACGATGTCGGCTGCCGCACTGGTCGCCCTGGGGCACGACCTCATCCTGACGGTGGGCATCTACGCACTCGTGGGCTTCACCGTGACCCCGGCCACGCTGATCGGCGTGCTGACCATCCTTGGCTACTCGCTCTATGACACCGTGGTGGTGTTCGACAAGGTCCGGGAGAACACCCGCGACATCAAGGCGAGCACCACGAGGACGTACTCCGAAGCGGCCAATCTGGCGGTCAACCAGGTGCTGGTCCGGTCGATCAACACGACCGTCATTGGGGTGCTTCCGGTGGCGGCGCTGCTGTTCGCCGGCGCGGTCATCCTGGGGGAAGGACCGCTGAAGGATCTGGCGCTCGCACTGTTCGTCGGCATGGTTTCCGGTGCCTACTCCTCGATCTTCATCGCCACTCCGCTGCTGGCTCAGCTCAAGGAACGCACGCCGGACATGACGAAGCTACGGGCCCGCGTGGCCAGCCGCCGGGAACGCGAAGGACAGAAGGCTGGAGCTCCAGTCCGGCGTGCCCCGTCGACGACCGATGTGGACAGCGATCACGCCGTGAGCCCGGCCGCAGTGGCGGCCGCGACGGTGTCGGTCGAGGCGTCGTCGTCGCCGGCGACCGGTGATCGGGCACTTCGGCGGCCCCAGCCGCAGCACAAGCCTCGCAGCCAGCGGAAGAAGTAGGCACGGTGACCGGGGTGCAGATCGCTTCACTGATTTCCGACGTGCCGGATTTCCCAACGCCCGGCATTCTGTTCAAAGACATCACGCCCTTGATCCGGTCCTCGTCAGGCTTCGCCGAAACCGTCGTCCAGCTGGTGGCCGCGGCCCCGGACGAGGTGGACGTCGTGATGGGTATGGAGGCTCGCGGCTTCATCTTCGGCGCGCCCGTCGCGCTCGCACTGGGTGTCGGTTTCGTGCCCGTTCGCAAGCCGAGCAAGCTGCCGCGGGCCACCTTGACCGCTAGCTACGACCTGGAGTACGGCACCGAGACGCTGGCGGTGCACGAGGATGCGATCACCCCCGGTACGCGGGTGCTGATCGTGGACGATGTGCTGGCGACCGGCGGCACCATAGCGGCGACCGCCGACCTCGTGCGCCGGCTCGGCGCGGAACTGGCGGGGGTAACGGTCGTGATGGAACTCGGCTTCCTGTCCGGCCGCAAGTTCCTTGCCGACCGGGGAATCTCGAACGTCACGGCCCTGTGCGTTGCGGAGGCCTGAGCTGAGCCTCCAAGATCCATTCAGCAAACGAAGCGCCCGCTTCGCCGACCGCAGCAGCAAGGCCCTCGTCAGCCTGCCGGCGCGGACCCGAACGCCGGCCGCAGAGCTGGCAGTTCGCGGTTTGGCCGCCCTCGTCCTGCTCGCCATCACGGTGACGCTGGTCTACAGCGACCGTGGGTCTTACACGGACACCTGGGACGGTCAGGTCAGCTTCATCGACTCCATCTACTACGCGACGGTGACCATCACCACAACCGGATACGGCGACATCACTCCGGTGACTCCTACTGCTCGGATACTCAACGCAATCGTGGTCACCCCGCTACGCATCGCTTTCCTGGTCCTGTTGGTCGGCACCACGTTGGAGGTGCTGGCGAACGAGGGCCGGCGCATCTTTCGAGACACCCGTTGGAGGAAGCGAATGCGCAATCATGTCGTGGTGGTCGGCTATGGCACGAAGGGCAGAAGTGCGGTGGACAGCCTGCTGGTCACGAACACCAATCCCGCCCAGATCGTGGTCATCGACAGTCGGCCAGGGGTCGTAGCGGAAGCGAATCTTCGGGCGCTGGCCGCGATCGAGGGCGATGCCACCCGGCGCGAAGTGCTGCGCAGAGCAGAGATCATCAAGGCCAGGGAAGTCATCATCACCCTGGACCGCGATGATTCCGCGATCCTGGTGACCTTGACCGTGCGACAGCTCAACCCGAGCGCCCATGTGGTGGTCGCCGTGCGGGAGGAGGACAACGCCTCCCTCGTCCGCCAATCGGGGGCCAACGCCGTGATCACCTCCTCTGAGGCGGTCGGGCGCCTGCTCGGCTTGTCCGCCGTCAGTCCCCATCTCGGCACCGTCATCGAAGACCTGCTCTCCTCGAACGAGGGACTGGAAGTGGGGGAGCGGCAGGTCACCGCCGCGGAGGTGGGCAAGGCCCCCGACGAGGTGCGGAGCGAACGCGTGATTGCGGTGGTCCGCAACAAGACGCTTCGTCGGTTCTACGATCCGACCGTGGCGACTCTGCAAACCGGCGACCAGGTCGTGGTGGTGCGGCAGGCGCTGGAAGAGACCTGAGGACGAGCGTCACCCAAGGCAACTGCCGCCGCGCTTAGACTGGACATCCGACGCCGTCACGACTCCTCGTGACAGTCTGATAACAGCAGAGGCGGGTAGGCAGCGACGAGAGATGCAGCAGTGAACGAGCCGCGGCAGGGCGCGCCGGCGACGGTGACCAAACCGCTGGCGCCCACGACGGGCAGGCGCGGCAGCGCGCCGCCGCGGCGTGCGCTGCTGTCCGACTCCGCCGAGCCTGCGCCGGGCGCCGCTCGGCTCGAGGCGACCGAGGCACCGCCGCAGACCCCGGCCGAGGTGCCTGCCGAAGCGCCGGCTCGAACCGGTTCCGACCAGCCGCTGGTCAGGATGCGCCAGCGAATCGCTCGGCTCGGTAGCGCGCGACCCCAGACCCCGGTGCTCGACCCGCTCTTTCGCATCGTGAGGGCGAACCATCCCAAGGCGGATCTCAACCTGATCGCTCGGGCCTACAAGGTGGCGGAACGGTGTCATCGCGGTCAGGTACGGATCAGCGGTGACGCCTACATCACCCACCCGCTGTCGGTGACCACGATTCTGGCCGAGCTCGGCATGACTGAGCCGACGCTGTGTGCGGCGTTGCTGCACGACACCGTGGAGGACAGCTCGTACACCGCTCACCCAGCTCGCCCGCGATTTCGGCGACGAGATCGCGCTGCTGGTGGACGGCTGCACCAAGCTCGAGAAGATCAAGTACGGAGACTCGGCCAAGGCCGAGACCATCCGGAAGATGATCTTGGCGATGAGCCGTGACATCCGGGTGCTGGTGATCAAGCTCGCCGACCGGCTGCACAACATGCGCACGCTGCACTACCTGCGACCCGACAAGCAGTCTCGGATTGCATCCGAGACGCTGCAGATCTTCGCCCCGCTCGCACACCGCCTCGGCATGAACGCCATCAAGTGGGAGCTCGAGGACCTGGCCTTCGCCACCCTGCAACCGAAGGTGTACGACGAGGTCGTCCGGATGGTCGCCGAGGCCGCGCCCAGCCGGGACGAGTTCCTGAAGCAGGTCATCGATCAAGTGGACGCCGACCTGCACGCGGCCAAGATCAAGGCCACGGTCACCGGCCGGCCGAAGCACTACTACTCGATCTACCAGAAGATGGTGGTCCGGGGCCGCGACTTCCAGGAGATCTACGACCTGGTCGGGCTTCGGGTGCTGGTCGAGACCCCGCGCGACTGTTATGCCGCGCTGGGCGCGCTGCACGTCCGCTGGAACCCGCTGCCGGGGCGGTTCAAGGACTACATCGCGATGCCGAAGTTCAACCTCTACCAGTCGCTGCACACCACGGTGCTGGGACCTGAGGGCAAGCCGGTCGAACTCCAGATTCGCACCGACGAGATGCACCGCAAAGCCGAGTACGGGGTGGCCGCCCACTGGAAGTACAAGGAGACCAAGGGCACCACCGATGGCACCAGGGGTGATGCCTCGGATCTGCGTTGGGTCCGCCAGCTCGCCGACTGGGGCAAGGAGACCGACGACCCCAGCGAGTTCCTTGATTCACTGCGTTTCGAGATCAACACGTCCGAGGTCTACGTGTTCACCCCCAAGGGTGAAGTGGTTACCCTGCCGCAGGAGTCGACTCCGATCGATTTCGCGTACGCCATTCACACCGAGATCGGCAACAAGACGATCGGCGCCCGGGTGAACGGGCGGCTGGTGCCGCTGGAGTCCCAACTGACCAATGGCGACATGGTCGAGATCCTGACCTCGAGGTCGGAGAATGCGGGCCCGAGCCGTGACTGGCTGGACTTCGTCCGTAGTCCCCGGGCCCGCAACAAGATTCGCCACTACTTCACCCGGGAACGCCGGGAGGAGTCCATCGAGGCCGGCCGGGACGCCCTCGCCCGCCAGATGCGCAAGGCCGGGCTGCCGTTGCAACGGCTGCTCACCTTGGAGCATTTGACGGCGGTGGCCGGCTACTTCAAGCTGGCCGACGTCTCGAGCCCTGTACGCGGCGGTGGGCGAGGGTAACGTCGGCCCGCAGGCGGTCGTGAACCGCCTGATCAGCGTCGAGGGCGGCGAGGACGCGGCGGCGGACGAGACCAGCGAGGACCGGGTCGTCCACGAGCGCCAGCGGCCGAGCGGCACCGCTCCCGATTCCGGCGTGCACGTGCTCGGCGCATCGGATCTACTGGTCAAACTGGCGAAGTGCTGTACGCCGGTGCCGGGTGACGACATCCTCGGCTTCGTCACCAAGGGCAGCGGCGTTTCGGTGCATCGGACCGACTGCACCAACGCTGGCAATCTGCGATCCGAACCCGAGCGGCTGGTCGGTGTCGAGTGGGCGCTGACTGCCAACAGCGCCTTCCTGGTTGCCATCCAGGTAGAGGCCCTGGACCGCAACCGGCTCCTGTCCGACATCACCCGGTCGCTGTCCGACCAGCATGTGAACATCTTGTCGGCGGCCCTGAACACGAGCCGGGACCGCATTTGCAAGGTCCGCTTCACCTTCGAGACCGCGGCCCCGACTCATCTCGACCATGTGTTGGCCGCGGTCCGCGGAGTGCCCGGTGTATTCGACGTCTACCGGATCCAGCAATAGGCCACTGATCCAGCAACCTTTGACCACATGCGACGGCTGAACTGAACCGAAGCCCGGGACGCGAACTGAGGAGTTCAGCCGCCAAACTCGGTGGCGGCTCGTTGGGCCTGGGTCAGCCACTCGCGGTATGTGGCGGCTGAGGCGGCGGCTTCGCGGGCTGTCCGTTCATCGCCGCGGGCCTCCGCCCTGGCCGCCTTGTCCTCGAGGGCATCGATCTGGGCCTCGAGCTTGGCCGCGGTGTCCTCGGCCCGGGCGCGGGCTTCCGGGTTGTTGCGCCGCCAGCGTTCCTGCTCGGCATCGGAGATCGCCTTCTCGATCGCCTTCAGCCGCAGATCCAGCGGACGGATCGCGTCCCGAGGAACCTTGCCGATTGCGGTCCACTTCTCCAACAGGGCGCGATAGGACGCCTTGGCGGCAGCCACGTCGGTGACGGGCAGCAGTTTCTCTGCCCTGACCGAGCAGGGCCTCCTTGGCGGCCAGGTTGGATCGGAACTCCGAATCCTGTGCCGACAGAGCGGCTTGCTTGGCCCCGAAGAACGTGTCCTGGGCCGCGCGGAACCGCTTCCACAAGATCTCGTCGACCTCCCGCGGAGCCGGACCGGCCGCCTTCCAGCGGGTCATCAGGTCCCGGTACCGGCTGGTTCCCGGTCCCCAATCGGTGGAGCTGGCGAGCGCCTCAGCCTCCTCGACCAGTTGTTCCTTGATCGCCCGGGCGCTTTCCCGCTGCTCGGCGAGCTGGGCGAATTGGGCCTTCCGCCGACGCGTGTAGGTCGTCCGGGCGCTGGAGAACCGGTGCCAGAGCTGGTCGTCGGTAGCTCGGTCGAGCCGGGGCAGCGCCTTCCATTGCTCCAGCAGTGCCCGGAAGCGGTTCACGCCGCCTCGCCAGTCGTTGCCGGCGGCGAGTTTTTCGGCCTCGAGGACGAACCGCTCCTTGGCCTCGCGCGCCTCCTGAGTCTGCCGGGACCGCGCTGCCTTCCGCTCCGCCCGATGCTCGGCGATGACGGGTACCAGCGCGTCCAGCCGCCGCACCAGGCCGTCCAGATCACCGACGGCGTGCGCCTCGCTGACCGCCGCGCGCACCGTCTTGATCGAGGCGAAGGCGTCCTCTGGGGACACCGTCTGGGAGGCGATCCTGGTCTCCAGGAGTGAGACCTCGAGCTCGAGGGACTCGAAGCGGCGGGTGAAGAAAGCCAACGCTTCCTCGGCCGGGACGCCGGGAACCTGTCCCACGCTGCGCTCACCGGCCTCGGTGCGGACATAGACCGTGCCATCCGGGTCTACTCGCCCGAATGAGGCCGCAGCCGCGCCTTCACTCACGCCATCAATCCTGCCCGATATTCTCGGTTGAGTGTTCATCGCGTCTTTCCCGGCGGGACCCTGGCAGACCAACTGCTACGTGGTCGCCGGAGCGATCGGCGGGGAGTGCGTGATCGTCGATCCGGGCATGGACGCCGCCGACGGGGTCGCCGATGTGATCACCCAGTACCGGCTCCATCCGGTCGCGGCCCTGTTGACGCACGGGCACCTGGACCACATGTTTTCCGTGACCCCGCTGTGCCGGCAGTACGAGGCGGTCTGCTGGGTGCACCCAGATGATCGTGATCTGCTGATTGACCCGCTGCGGGCGATGGGCGAGGAGACGCGGGTTCTGTTGTCCCGGCTGACCGGCAGCACCGCGCAGTTTGCGGAGCCCGACGATGTCCGAGAGCTGAGCGACGGAGTGACGATCAGCGTTGCGGGCGTCGACTTCGAGGCCATTCACGCACCAGGGCACACGGCTGGCTCGGTCATGTTCCGTGCCCCGTACGAGCGACGAGGAGGCCGATCCAGCCGCGGCTGAGGTCGACTCTGCGCTGTTCTCCGGAGACGTCTTGTTCGCCGGCTCGATCGGTCGCACTGATTTGCCAGGCGGCAGCCAGGCCGACATGCTGAGAAGCCTGCGGACGAAGGTGCTGCCGCTGCCCGATAGCGTTGCGGTGCTGCCCGGCCACGGCCCGCAGACCACGATGGCCCGTGAACGAGCGGGCAATCCATACCTGCAAGATCGGCATCTGGCAGCGCCGGCCTAGGAGAGGTGCGTTGAGTCGCCCGAAGCCGCTGTCCGGTTTCCCGGAGTTCACACCGGACGCTCGCATCGTCGAGCAGTTCGTGCTCGACCGGCTGCGGGAAACCTTCGAGCTGCACGGCTTCGCTTCGATCGAGACCAGATCCGTGGAGCCGATCGAGCGGCTGGCAAAGCAGGGCGAGATCGACAAGGAGGTGTATATCCTCCAGCGTCTGCACGCCGAGCCGAACGCGCCGGCCGAGCTCGGCCTGCACTTCGACCTGACGGTGCCGTTCGCCCGCTATGTGCTGGAGAACGCGCACCAGCTGCAGTTCCCGTTCCGCCGCTACCAGATTCAGAAGGTGTGGCGGGGGGAGCGGCCGCAGGAAGGTCGCTACCGCGAGTTCACTCAGGCCGACATCGATATCGTCGACACCGACACGCTGGCCGCTCACCACGACGTCGAGCTGCCGCTGGTCACGCTCGCGGCGCTGGAGCGCTTGCATGTCGATCTGGGCCTTCCCCCGGTCCTGATGCGGGTGAACAACCGCCGGCTGGCACAGGGCTTCTATCTGGGGCTGGACATCTCCGACCCGGCAGCAGTGCTCCGGCAGGTCGACAAGATCGACAAGATCGGTCCCCAGCAGGTGGCGGATCTCCTGGTGTCCGACGTTGGCCTTTCCGCATCGCAGGCCAAGATGTGCGTTGCGCTGGCCGAGATCACCTCGGCAGACGAGTCGTTCGTCGACTCCGTACGGGCGCTGGATGTTCACCACCCGGAACTGGACGCCGGTCTGGACCTGCTGGCCGAGGTGGTGCACACCGCCCGCTCCTACGTGCCGGGCCGGCTGATCGCGGATCTGCGGATCGCCCGGGGCCTGGACTACTACACCGGCACTGTCTACGAGACCCATCTGGTCGGATTCGAGTCCTGGGGATCGATCTCGTCCGGCGGCCGCTATGACTCGCTGGCCGGCGACGGCCGAACCGTGTACCCGGGTGTCGGCCTGTCCATCGGCGTGACGAGGCTGCTGGCGCCGCTGTTCGCTCGTGGGCTGCTCACCGCCTCGCGGCCGGTGCCCACCGCGGTCCTGGTCGCGGTCGACGCCGAGGACACTCGGGCGAGCGCTATCGCGGTAGCGGAGCAGCTGCGGGTTCGCGGGATTGCCACCGAAGTGGCGCCGAAGGCGGACAAGTTCGGCCGCCAGATCCGCTACGCCGATCGGCGCGGCATTCCCTATGTGTGGTTCGGTTCAGCGGTCGGCGAAGTCAAGGACCTGCGATCTGGTCAGCAAGTGGCGGCCGACGCCAGCTCCTGGACCCCGCCGGAGGATGATCGACGACCCCGAGTGATTGCGACGAGCTCCTAACCCGGTGGATCTGTCCGCGGCCTCCGGTCTTCCTCTGGCATGAGGCGAATAGCTGTGCAGCACGCGGATACTGCGGGAGGCTTTCGGGTAGGAGGAACACCGTGCTCGACCGTCCAGCTCGCCACACCGTGCTGGCCACCGCCGACAGCGAGGCCTTCACCTCATTGCGGAAACGGCCAAGTTCACGCGCGGACCGCTACGCCATGGGCAAGGCGCTGCGCAAGGTGGTACCGCGCAGACAGCTCTCCGGCTGGGAGCCGAACGCGGGTCGAGATCCGGTCCAGCTCATTCGTCGACTCGCACGAGGGACGGCTGGACTGGCTGATACCGATCCGCGTGGCGCGGATGGTCACGTCGCCGTACGGCTTCCTGCGAGGAACCGCCATCGTGATGGCCGCAGACGTGGCCCAGCTCCCGGCCACCGGCATCACACCGGTGGTCTGCGGGGACGCCCATCTGGGCAACTTCGGTTTCTACGCTTCCCCCGAGGGTGAGCTGGTGATCGACCTCAACGACTTCGACGAGGCGCACCCCGGCAGTTGGGAGTGGGACCTGCGGCGGCTGGTCGCCAGCATCGTCGTTGCCGGCCGGGAGAATGGGGCCAGCGAGGAGGAGTGCCACGCATCGGTGCTCGGCTGCGTCGCCGCCTACCGCGAGGAGGTGCGCTTCCTCGCCGAACAGCCGTTGCTGCTGCGCAGCTACAACCGGCTCGACGTCGGGCGGCTGCACGAGACCGCGACCGAGAAGTCGTTGCGGGAGGAGATCGAACGCTCAGCCAAGCGCGCCCGAACCCGCACCAGCGATCGAGCCCTGCCGCGGTTCACTGCTGAGCACGAAGGAGCGCGACGGATCGTGGAGGAGCCGCCGCTCATCACCCGGGTGACCGAGCAGGACGCGGAAGCGATCGCCGCAGGGCTCGACGCCTACCTGCAACCCTGGCGCCACATTGGCGGCGGGTGCTGGGCGGCTACACGCTGGTCGATATCGCGCACAAGGTGGTCGGAGTCGGCAGTGTCGGGCTCCGCGCCTACGTCGCCCTGCTGGAGGGCAGCAGCCCCGAGGACGTGGTGTTCCTGCAGCTCAAGCAGGCACGGCGGTCCGTGCTGGCCCCGTACGTGCACGGCGAGTCGGCTTGGCACACCCATCAGGGCCAGCGGGTGGTCGAGTACCAGCAGGCGTTGCAGACCGTGAGTGATCCGCTGCTCGGTTGGACGACGATCGGCGACCACCAGTACTACGTGCGCCAGTTCCGCAATATGAAAGGCAGCATCGCGCTGGATGCCATCGACGCAGCCGCCTTGACCGACTACGCCGGGATCGTCGGCCACCTGCTGGCCAAGGGTCACGCGAGAACGAGCGGGGCGTCCATGATCGCGGGTTACGCCGGCGTTTCGGACAAGCTGGATCAGGCGCTGGCGAGCTTTGCTCGTGCCTACGCCGATCAGACCGAGGCCGATCATGCTCAGCTGGTGGACGCAGTCCGGAAGGGCCGGGTACCGATTGCCGAAGGTGCCCTCGAGCGGTCCGGCTCGGCGTTTCGACCGTAGCCGCCGCCGTCAGCGCGGCCGGTCTGGTCGCCAGAGAATCACCAGACCGATGGCCCCCAGGGCGCCGACGAAGAGCAGCGCCGCACCCCCGATGACCAGACCGCGGGTCAACGCCCGGTCGGTGTTGATCGAGCGTTCTTCCCGGTCGGAGGCACCGTCGATCGGCGGACGGGCCTCGCCGAGGATGGCCGGGGCCGTGCCGGATGGAACGTTGCCGCTGCACAAGGTCGTGGTCAAACGCTGCACCGCATTGTTGCCGCTGCCCTCGATGCCGTCGACGGCGAAGATCACCCAGGTGCTGCCGACCTTGGGATCGAGGCCGCACGCCGTCGCCTGCTTCGGCGAGGCCACGACCTGCTCCTGGTGGACCTCACCTTTGTAGACGGCGTCGACGGCGAACCGGATATCGGTGCGCGCCTCGGCGCGCCGGCCGACTGAGCGCTTGTCCAGCACCGTTCCGCGGAACACGGCCGTCGACTGGCGCAACGCCCGCTCTGTGGAGATCCCGGCGCAGTCGCACGCGTACGCCTTGCCCGGCGGAGCCACCATGGCGGCGAGGACCCCGAGCAGAACGGCCGCGACAAAGGCGAGCAGCTGCCCGGGGAGGCTCCTCACAATGGCCAGTCTTGGCGGCTGTCGGGTCGAAGGCAAGCCGGCACCCGCTCGACTGATAGCGGCCATGGAGGATCGCTCGAGCCGGCTTGCTCAACGATAGGCATTCGCCTGGAGTCCGAAGAGCTCGGCGTAGAGCCCGTCCTGGCGGATGAGCTCTTGATGGCTGCCGATTTCGACGAGCCGGGAGCCGTCGAGGACGATGATCAGGTCAGCCATCCGCACGGTGCTGAAGCGATGCGAGACCAAGATCGTGATGCCACCCACGGTGGTGCTGCGCGCCGCCTCGGCGTAGCTGGCGAACAGCGCGTGTTCGGTCTCGGCGTCCAACGCCGCCGTCGGCTCGTCAAGAACCATCAGCAGTGGTTCCTCGCGCATGTAGCCCCGCGACAGGGCCAGTTTCTGCCACTGGCCGAAGCTCAGTTCCTGCCCCTGCGGCCAGGTCGGCCCCAGCTGGCTTTGCAGCCCTTCCGGCAATCGGTCCACGACGTCGGTCGCGCCGGCTCGGTCGACGGCCCGAGACACGGCAGCTTCGTCATCGAGCCGGGGCAGGTCACCCAGTCCGACGCTGCGCTGCGCGGTGAATTCGAAGCGGTAGAAGTCTTGGAACGCACCGGTGACCCGCGCTCGCCATTCGTCGGCGGGCATCCGGCGCAGTGGTTGGCCGTCGACGAGCACTTGACCCGAGCTTGGCTCGTACATCTTCGTCAGTAGCTTCACCAGCGTTGACTTCCCGGCACCGTTCTCCCCGACGATGGCGACCACCGAACCGGGCGGCAGGTGCAGCGTGATGTCGTCCAGGGCCAGCCGCTCCGTGCCGGGATAGGAGAAGCTCACCCGAGCTGAGGTCGATCCCGCTTGGTCAGCCGGGATGGAACCTCGACGATCAGCGGTCGGCGGTGAACGAACGGGCGTAGTCCTCCAGCCAGGCCAGTCGGCGAGCACCGTCCATCCAGATGCCCCGCAGGAAGCCGATCTCTCCGATGGTCGCCCCAACGTAGGCGGAGAGTTGAGCGCCCGCCGCCAGAATGAGCAGAACCGATCCCACCGGTGCCCGCAGGCCGGCGGCAACGAAGACCACCGCGCCCACGTAGGCCAGGGCGAAGACGGCCCAGGCACTCGACAATGAGGCAGCGGTCACCCAGCGGGCGCGCGCGATGGGGAAGAACCAGCGCTGCCACTCCTGGCGGCGTCGGGCTGGCCAGCTCCGGGGCGATGCCGGTCACCCGGACTTCCTTTCCGGCGTCAGGGCCGGTGGCCAGGCGGAAGAAGTGCTCCGCGAGCCGGCCGTGCGGGGCGCATCGTTCCTCGACCCGGCGCTCCGCCGCCGGCCGGCGGGCGGAGCTGACTACCGTCGGCACGGCGAAAACGGCTAGCAGGAGAAGCGCCGGATGGATGGACGCCAGCAGCGCCAGCGTGATCGTGAGCCGGACCAACCAGCCCAGCGTGTTGAGCACCGAGGCGTACATGTGATCGAGGACGAAGATCTGCGTACGGAGCACATCCAGCCGGTCCAGGTAGTCCGACCTCTCCTGATGCTCCAGCCCGGAGACCGAGGCCTGCAGCGTGGCGACGTGAGTCTCGAGCGCCACCGTCACCCGGTCCCGGAACCGGCGGGTGAGCCGGGCGTTCAACACGGTCAGCAGCCAGGTCAGGGTGGCGGAGACGGCCATCAGGCCCAGCACGATCCAGATCGTCGTGGCTGTCCTGAGCGGTCACCGCGTTCGCCCAGGAGTTGGAGCCACAAGGCGAACAGCGCATCAGGGATGCCCACGACCAAGGTGAGCAGGACCACGAGGAGCACCATCCTGGGTTCGTACGAGTAGCCCAGCCTGCACAGCCGCCACATCGAGGACAGGGCTGGCGGTAGCCCGTCAACTGCAGCCGCGTGGCGATCCACGGTGTCAGAGGACATCGAAGACCGCTCCCTCTTCGTCCATCGTCGCCTCGAACCGCTGGGCCTGGAGGTCGAACATCCGCCGATAGCGACCGCCCTGGGCCATCAGCTCGTCGTGGCTGCCGAGCTCGATCACCCGACCGTGCTCGAGCACACAGATCCGGTCGGCATGCCGGACCGTGGAGAAGCGATGGGAGATCAAGATGGTGGTGACCTCTCGGGTGGCCGTCAGAAGCCGGTCGAAGACCTCCGCCTCGCCGCGGACGTCGAGCTGGGCTGTCGGCTCGTCGAGCAGCACCAGTCCGGCCCCCCGCCGGACTGCACACAGCGCGCGGGCCAGCGCCACCCGCTGCCACTGCCCGCCCGAGAGGTCGGTGCCCCCGGGGTAGCCCTTGGCCAGCGGTGTGTCCAGTTCGGCCAGCTGGTCGGCGCCGGCATCCGCGAGCGCGGCTCGTACGTCGTCGTCGGTCGCCGTGCCGCCCGGGTCCACGTTCTGCCGGAGTGTCAGCTCGAATCGAACGAAGTCCTGGAAGACGGCGGTGACCCGGCGCCGCCAGGCGTCGACGTCGAACGATCGAAGATCGATCCCGTCCACCTCGATGGCGCCGGAGCTGGGGTCGTACAGCCGGCACAGCAGCTTGGCCAGGGTCGTCTTGCCGGCACCGTTCTGGCCAACG
Organism: uncultured Actinomycetota bacterium; assembly: GCA_963808495.1. Lineage (GTDB taxonomy): Bacteria > Actinomycetota > Actinomycetes > Propionibacteriales > Propionibacteriaceae > Microlunatus. The sequence goes on along the minus strand of CAWEGC010000013.1, from coordinate 85,956 downwards.
ATGGCGAGTGACGTCCCGGCCGGAATCGGTCAGATCGAGGCCGTCGAAGATCAGCCGATTCGTGTCGGGATACCGGAAGGACAGATCTCGCACGCCCAGGCTGTGAGCCGGGCGACCGGTCGGGTCCTGATCTTGACTTGCGTCGGCCGCAGTGCGCCCTTCGATCCCATCGCCGGCGCCAGGCGTTCGACCGCGGCCACAGGCGCCGCTGCTCCGTCGAGCGCCCAACTGAAGCCGCCGAAGGCGATCCGGCCGATGGCGTTCGCCACCACGGCAAATGTCACCAGCCGATCCAAGGGCAGGGCACCTGTGCTCGCCTGCCACCCGAGAGCGGCGAAGACCGCCGCGTTCGCGGCCAAGATCAAGATCAAGCACCAGACGACCGGCTTCTCCCGCAGCCGGGTCGCCCGATACTGCAGCTCGAACAGCAGCCGGCGACGCTCCACGAAGCGATCGACGACCCAGCCGGGCAGACCGAAGAGCCGGACTTCCTTGGCGGGTTGGGGATCCACCGCCAGCCGGTATGCGTACTCGGCATCCCGCTGGGCGGAACGCACCGGTGCGGTGTTGCGATCCTTCCACACCCCGCTCTCGCGCAGCAGCCAGTGGGTGGAACCCCAGCCGATCACCAAGAGCACCGGCGCCCACCACGTAAACCCGGCCAACACCGTCGCGGCCGCCAGCCCGGCCACGATGCCGACCAGACCGTCGGAGACGAACTGCACGTTCAGCGACATGGGCGGCGCCGTCTGGCCGCGATCGAAGTCGCGGGCCACGGTGAGGTCTTCCCGCAGCGCAGGATCCTCCAGGTGACCGATCCCCGGTGGGATGACGCAGCTGCTGATCAGCGACTCGTTGAGCCAGGCCGACACCAGATCACCGAGGTTCTGGCTGACCGCGATCCGGATCGGACCCACCACTTGCTGCACCACGAACAGCGATGCCGACCAGCACCAGCGGGCGGGCGAGCGGCCCTCCTGACTCGACCGCGGCCGACTGTCCACCCCATGGCGATCGCGAAGACGGCCGGCAACGTGCCGGCGAGCAGCAGCAACACCCACCAGGCAAGGGCGAGGCCGCGGTGGGCCTTCGGCAGGACAGCGAAGAACTTCCACTCCTGCCGCTCCCGGAGCCAGGACACCACGAGCCGACTCTGCCACGACGTCCCGACATGGCGGGTGATCGAGTGTCTGGGAGCTTGAGCGTTGAACGCAAACTCCGGCGGTGAGGGGGTCGTCGACCCGTAAGATGTGACGTTCGTACTCGTCGAGACGGAGGCACGGTTGATCCGCACCCACGATGCCGGCAAACTGCGCGCGGAGCAGGCTGGAACCCACGTCACACTGGCCGGATGGGTCGCCCGCCGGCGAGACCACGGCGGGGTCGCGTTCCTCGATCTGCGCGACGCCTCAGGTGTGGTGCAGGTCGTCGTGCGGGACGAGATGCTGGCGGCCTCCGGCGCTCACGAGCTGCGGAACGAGTATTGCGTCCAGATCGCTCGGTGAGGTCGCGCTGCGGCCGGAAGGAAACGCCAATCTTGACCTGCCGACGGGTGAGATCGAGGTGGTCACGACCCGGCTTGAGGTGCTGAGCGGTTCCGACCCGTTGCCCTTCCAGATCGACGACCGGATCGGCGTGGGCGAGGAAACGCGGCTGAAGTATCGCTACCTCGACCTGCGGCGGCCCGAGCCCGCGGCGGCCATCCGGCTACGCAGCGAGGTCAACCGGGTCGCCCGTACGGTGCTGGCCGATCGGGACTTCGTCGAGGTCGAGACGCCGACCCTCACCCGCTCGACCCCCGAGGGGGCGCGGGACTTCCTCGTGCCGGCGCGGCTCAAGCCGGGCTCCTGGTACGCACTGCCGCAGAGCCCGCAGCTGTTCAAGCAGCTGCTGATGGTGGCCGGCCTGGAGCGCTATTACCAGATCGCCCGGTGCTATCGGGATGAGGATTTCCGCGCCGACCGGCAGCCGGAGTTCACCCAGCTGGACATCGAGATGAGCTTCGTGGACCAGGACGATGTGATCGAGCTCAGCGAGAAGCTGATCACCGAGATTTGGGATTTGATCGGAGCCGACGTGACGACTCCGATTGCCCGGATGACCTACGCCGACGCCATGAACCGTTACGGCACCGACAAGCCGGATCTGCGCTTCGGCCGGGAACTGGTCGAGTTGACCGACTATTTCGCCCAGACACCGTTCCGTGTGTTCCAGGCCGACTACATCGGGGCGGTCGTGATGCCGGGCGGGGCGAGCCAGCCGCGCCGGCAGCTGGATGCGTGGCAGGAGTTCGCTCGATCCCGAGGACATCGCGGGCTGGCGTATGTGCTGGTCGCCGACGATGGCGAGTTGGGCGGACCGATCGCCAAGAACCTCTCCGAATCCGAACGTGCGGGACTGGTCGGGCAGGTCGGCGCCGGGCCCGGCGACTGTGTCTTCTTCGCTGCTGGTCTGCGCTCGCAGGCCCAGGGCCTGCTGGGTGCCACCCGGTTGGAGATCGGGCGACGGCTGGGCCTGATTGACGAGTCGGCGTGGGCCTTCGCCTGGATCGTCGACGCACCGCTCTTCGAGCCTGCCGCCGAGGCGGTCAAGGCCGGAGACATCACTGTCGGTACGGGCAGCTGGACCGCGGTGCACCATGCCTTCACCTCTCCCAAGCCGGAGTCCATGGACAGCTTCGACACCGATCCGGGTTCGGCGCTGGCCTACGCCTACGACCTGGTTTGCAACGGCAACGAGATCGGCGGCGGTTCAATCCGAATCCATCGCCGGGACATCCAGGAGCGGGTCTTCGCCGTCATGGGGCTCGGCAAACAAGAAGCTCAGGAGAAGTTCGGCTTCCTGCTCGACGCGTTCAACTACGGTCCACCGCCACACGGCGGGATCGCTTTCGGCTGGGATCGGATCTGCGCTCTGCTCTCCGGCACCGACTCGATCCGGGATGTCATCGCCTTCCCCAAGTCGGGAGGGGGGCTCGACCCACTGACCGGTGCTCCCGCGCCCATCACCGCAGAGCAGCGCAAGGAAGCCGGCGTCGACGTCCGACCCGATCAGGGCAGCTGACCAGCGTGGGCTGCTGGGACGGTATTTTCCGATTTTCGGATCAGGCCCCAGTTCGAGTTCGCTGAAGGGCGGCCCCGAACAACTCGGCCTTGCGGGTCCGGCGTGCGAGTATCGGCAAGTGAGCGAGGACTTGTTCGGCGAGATCGCCGCCGTGCAACCACCGGGAGTGGGCGGCAGCCTGTCAGAGCCCGCGCGCACCGGCCTACCGCTGGCGGTGCGCATGCGGCCGAGGACCATTGACGAGATCGTGGGCCAGCAGCACCTGCTGGGCCCGGGGTCGCCGCTGCGCCGGCTGGCCGGCGGTGAGGCCATGTCTGTGTTCCTGTGGGGCCCGCCCGGCACCGGCAAGACGACAATCGCGTTCGTGGTCTCCCAGAGCACCAATCGTCGGTTCGTCGAGATCTCCGCTGTGACGTCGGGTGTGAAGGAAGTGCGGGCTGTCCTCGACCAAGCCCGCCGCGACCTGCGCACCGGCAAGGAGACGGTGTTCTTCGTCGACGAGGTGCACCGGTTCAACAAGGCTCAGCAGGATGTCCTGCTCCCCGCTGTGGAGAACCGGTTGGTCACCTTGATCGCCGCCACCACGGAGAACCCCAGCTTCTCGGTCATCTCCCCGCTGCTGTCCCGCTCGTTGCTGCTCACCCTCAAGCCGCTGGCAGAGGATGAGCTCAGCGCACTGCTCGATCGCGCCCTCGACGAGGAACAGGGACTTGGCGGAGCGTACGAGCTGGACGACGACGCCCGGGCGATGATCTTGCGGCTGGCCGGCGGTGACGCCCGGCGGGCGCTGACCTACCTGGAGGAATCGGCAGCCGGGGCAGATGCTGTCGACCAGGCGAACATCACGCCGGAGGTGGTGGAGCGGGCGGTCGACAAGGCAGCGATCCGGTACGACCGCGACGGTGACCAGCACTACGACGTGATCAGCGCGTTCATCAAGTCGATTCGCGGCTCCGACGTCGACGCCGCGCTGCACTATCTCGCCCGGATGATCGCAGCCGGCGAGGATCCGCGGTTCATCGCGCGTCGCCTGGTGATCTTGGCCTCCGAGGACATCGGGCTCGCCGACCCGACGGCCCTGCAGACGGCGGTGGCAGCCGCCCACGCCGTGCAATTCATCGGCATGCCGGAGGGCCGGATCAACCTCGCCCAGGCGGTGATCGCGCTCGCCCTCGCACCCAAGTCCAACGCGGTGATCACGGCGGTCAATGCCGCGCTCGCCGACGTCGACGCCGGTCGCATCGGCCTCGTGCCGACCCATCTGCGCGATGCCAACTATCCGGGGGCGAAGAGGATCGGCCATGGCCAGTCCTACGTCTACCCCCATGACGAGCCGCACGGCATCTCCGCCCAGCGGTATCTGCCCGACGAGCTGACCGACGCTCGCTATTACCGGCCGACCGATCACGGCGCCGAGGCGGCGATGGCGGAACGGTTGAAGCGGATCGAGGGACTCCTCGGCCACAGCTAGCACGCGATTCCTCCGCCGCCAGCTCGATCAACCTGCCACGGAACCATGGCACGCCCCGCGCCGGTGCGCGGTAGGGTCGTCCAGGCACGCGGGAGTGTGCCGCCCACCGCTCGTACAGGACTTGGGAGAAGCCGCATGTCAGTAGGGGAGATAGCCGGCCTCATCGCCGCCATCGCCTTCGTTGTTCTGGTGGCTCTCACGGCAGTACCGCTGCTGAAGCTGGGTCGGGTGCTCGAGGAGGTCCGCCTTGCGGTTCGCGACATCGGTCACGAGTCGGTGCCGATCCTGACCGAGCTGCAGGGCACGGTGCGGGCCACCAACGACGAGCTCGAGAAACTGAGCCTGGTCACCGAGGACGTCGCCAAGGTGAGCAGCAATGCGACAGTGGTCAGCGAGAACGCGGCCCAGATGACGACCTTGTTCCGGGCAACGCTGGGTGGGCCGCTGATCAAGACTGCGGCGTTGAGCTACGGCGTTCGGAAGGCGCTGCGAGGGGAATCGGGCATCGTCGGGGCACGGCGAGGCAAACGAGGTAAGTGATGATCAGGCGATTCTTCTGGTTCGTGCTTGGCGCCGGGTTTGCTCTCTTCGTGTACGTCAAGATCCGCGGCTACCTGAAGCGCGCGACGCCGTCGGCCCTCGGTAGCCGGGTCGCCGACTCGGCCGCTGATGTTGGGGGGCGAGCGCAAGACTTTGTAGGTCGGGTACGAGACGCGATGTCGGAACGGGAGGCGGAGCTCCGCGAGGTCTTCGACGAGCGCGGAGCAGACGCCCACCGGTTCGACGTACCCGAGTAACGCTGTGCCGCCCACCTAAGGAAACCACCGATGAAAACCGCCGAGATCCGGCGCCGGTTCCTGGACTTCTTCGCCGACCGCGGTCACGAGGTCGTGCCGTCGGCACCCCTGCTCTACAACGATCCGACCCTGTTGTTCGTCAACGCCGGCATGGTGCCCTTCAAGTCCTACTTCACCGGTGCCGAAACCCCGCCCTTTCAGCGGGCAACCAGCGTGCAGAAGTGTGTCCGGACGCTCGACATCGACGAGGTCGGCAAGACCACCCGGCACAACACGTTCTTCCAGATGAACGGCAACTTCTCCTTCGGCGATTACTTCAAGGCCGAAGCGATTCGCTACGCCTGGGAGCTGGTCACCGGCTCGATGGACGACGACTGCCTGGGATTCGACCCGAACAAGATCTGGGTCACCGTGCTGTACTCCGACGACGAAGCTGCGGCGCTGTGGGCGAGCATCGCCGGCCTGCCGCCCGAGCGGATCCAGCGCCGGGGGCTGTTGGACAACTACTGGAACATGGGGGTGCCGGGACCGGGTGGTCCCTGCAGCGAGATCTATGTCGACCGGGGGCCGGCCTACGGGCCGGACGGCGGCCCGATCGTGGACGAGGACCGGTTCCTGGAGATCTGGAATCTCGTCTTCATGCAGGAGGAGCTGTCCGTCGTCCGGTCGAAGGACGACTTCGACGTCCTCGGCGGTCTGCCGCGCAAGAACATCGACACCGGCATGGGCCTGGAGCGAGTGGCCTTCCTGCTTCAGGGCGTGGACAACCTGTACGAGATCGATCAGGTGTTTCCCGTGTTGGCCCGGGCGGCCGAGATGTCGGGCAAGACGTACGGTCACCACCACGACGACGACGTACGACTGCGCGTGGTCGCCGACCACATCCGGTCGGGACTCATGCTGATCGCCGACGGCGTCACACCGGGCAACGAAGCGCGTGGCTACGTTCTGCGTCGGCTGCTGCGTCGTGTCGTCCGTGCCATGCGCCTGCTCGGGGTCGCCGATCCGGTGTTACCCGAACTGCTGCCGGTGAGCCGTGACCTGATGTCGGAGTCCTATCCAGAGGTGGAGCGGGACTGGGCTCGAATTTCTGCCATCGCCTACGCCGAGGAGGACGCGTTCCGAAGGACACTCACGGCCGGCACCCAGATCTTCGATCTGGCCGTCGCCGACGCGCGCCGCGAAGCACAGACGGTGCTGTCCGGTGAGCGGGCCTTCCAGCTGCATGACACGTACGGCTTTCCGATCGACCTCACCCTGGAGATGGCCACCGAACAGGGCTTGGCGGTGGATGAGTCCGGCTTCCGCAAGCTGATGCAGGAACAGCGCGACCGCGCGAAAGCGGACGCGAAGTCCAAGAAGGCCGGTGCTCAGGCGGTCGAGGTCTACCGCAACCTGCGCGACTTGGGTGAGACCCCGTTCACCGGGTACACCGAACTGGCCAGCGAATCGACCGTGCGGGGGATCGTGGCCGACGGTGAGTTGGTGGAGGCGTCGGAGGAGGGTGATGTGGTGGAGGTCGTCCTCGATCGCACACCCTTCTACGCCGAGTCGGGTGGTCAGGACTCCGACGCCGGGCTCATCACCGGCGAGGGTGTCTCGCTGGAAGTGGTCGATGTGCAGCGCCCGGTGAAGGGCCTGATCGTTCATCGGGTCCGGATCACCAAGGGTGAGCTGCTGCGCGGGGCAGCAGTGCTGGCCGCCGTAGACGCCGAGTGGCGGCTTGGCGCCTGCCAGGCACATTCGGGTACGCACGTCATGCATGCGGCCCTGCGGCAGGTGCTGGGGCCGACCGCACTGCAGAGCGGCTCGTACAACAAGCCCGGCTACCTACGCCTTGATTTCGCATGGCAGAGCGGGCTCTCACAGCAGGTCCGTGAGGCCGTCGAGGAGGCGGCGAACTGGGCGATTCGCGCCGACCTGAACGTGAGCGCCAGCTACATGCCGCTTGCGACCGCTCGGGAGATCGGAGCCCTTGCGCTGTTCGGCGAGACCTACGGCGAGGAGGTTCGGGTCGTTGAGATGGGGGGTCCATGGTCACGGGAGCTCTGTGGCGGCACGCACGTGCAGCATGCCTCGCAGATCGGCCTGGTGACCATCACCGGCGAGTCGTCGATCGGCTCCGGCGTCCGTCGCGTCGAAGCCTTCGTGGGTATCGAGGCCTTCCGCTACCTGGCCAAGGAGCGGGCGCTGGTCATGGGCCTTACCGATGCCCTGAAGGTGCAGCCGGATCAGCTCACCGACCGCGTGCTCAAGCTGGTGGCTCAGCTCAAGGCGGCCGAGAAACAGATCGCCGACCTCAAGAGCGCCCGAGTGCTCTCCGACGTCTCGAGCATCGCCGCGACGGCGCGCGACCTGTGGGGCGTGGGTTACATCGGGCATCGAGCGGATGGCGTTTCTGGCGGCGATCTGCGGACGCTCGCCCTCGAGATCCGCAACCGGATCCAGGACCGGCCCGCCGTAGTTTCGGTGATCGGCGGCCCGCCGGACAAACCGAGCATCGTCGTGGTCACCACTCAGGGAGCGCGTGACCGGGGCCTCAGTGCCGGGGAACTGGTGCGGACGGCCAGCGAAACGCTGGGCGGTCGGGGCGGCGGCAAGGACGACATCGCCCAAGGTGGGGGCACCGACGGCAGCCGGGCTGACGACGCGCTCAAGGCGGTGGAGTACGCGATAGGCCACAAGCTGCAGACGTAGGGTTGAGCCCCATGCGGCCGGGAGTCCGGATGGCTGTCGATTGGGGCGAGGTTCGGATCGGGGTGGCGGCCTGCGACCGGGACGCCCTGCTGGCTTATCCCCTCGGCACCGTACGCGCCGGGGAATCCGACATTGCCGAACTGGTTGCGCTGGCTGCAGAGCACCTGGTGATGGAGATCGTCGTCGGCCTACCACGTTCGCTGAGCGGCGCGGAGGGCCCTGCGGCGCGAAAGGTGAGGGAGCAGGCCAAGCGCCTGGCGGCCGCGACGCCCGTACCGGTGCGGCTGCTGGACGAGCGGCTCAGCACGGTCACCGCCGCGGGCAGGCTGCGCGCCAGCGGAAAGCCGGCGAAGCAGCAGCGGACATCGATCGACGCGGCGGCCGCGGTGGTCATCTTGGAGGAGGCACTCGCCTACGAAAGAGCCAGGCAGCAGCCACCGGGGGAGTTAGTATCGGCAGGGCCCGGCTGACCGGGGGACCTCGCCGGCACCCACGGACCTCGGACAGCTCCGCGCCGCCGTTGACAGACAGGGAGATCTGCACAGCGTGACACAGATGTTGGACCAGGAGCTCAAGCCGAGTCCCGCCAAGAAGATCGCCTATCAGAGCAAGAGCTGTCTGGCCGTTCTGGTGGCCGCCGCGGTGTTGATCTTCGGGGGCTACTTCGTCTACGACAGGACGTCCACCTTCATCGCAGGGGCTGGGGGAGGTGCCGGACTACCCGGGTCCCGGCAGGGCGGCCATCACCCTGACGATTCCTGACGGTGCGTCTCTGGAAGAGATCGGTGGCATCCTCGTCGACGCTGACGTGGTGAAGTCGCTCAAGGCCTGGAACGAGGCGGTCGACGCGGAGGAACGCGCGACCAGCGTGCAGGCCGGTCGCTATCTGGTGAAGACGCAGATGAAGGCGACTGACGCGCTGAGCCTGCTGATCAATCCCGGCGGGTCCCGGGTGCGGCTGCAGTTCACGATCCCCGAAGGTCTCCGACTGACCGCCCAGGTCGACGCACTGGTCAAGGGCACCAAGATCAAGAAGTCGGCCTATGAGGCGGCCCTCAAGAAGCCGAAGCGGCTTGGGCTGCCCAGGTATGCGGACAACAACCCGGAGGGTTTCCTCTTTCCCGAAACCTACGAGCTCACTGCCGAGGCGACCGCGACGTCGACCCTTCGCCAGATGGTGGACCAGTACAAGGTCGTGGCGCAGCAGGTCGGGCTGGAGTCGTCTGCCAAGCAGCTCAAGCGCTCACCCTACGACCTGGTGATCGTGGCCAGCATCATCGAGCGTGAGGTGAACAAGGATGAATATCGCGACAAGGTGGCCCGCGTTCTCTACAACCGCCTCGCCAAGAAGATGCCGCTAGGTCTGGACTCGACCGTGATCTACGCGGAAGATCTGGAGACCAACACCACCACGCCCCGGGACCGCGCCAGCAAGTCGCCGTACAACACCTATCGGTACAAGGGCCTGCCCCCTGGCCCGATCTCGGCGCCGGGCAAGGCTTCCCTCGAGGCGGCCGCCAATCCGGCCAACGGCAAGTGGCTGTATTTCGTCACGGTGAACTTCGACACCGGCGAGACCAAGTTCGCCACCACCGAGGAAGAGTTCGAGAAGATCAAGCAGGAATTCCAGAACTGGTGCCAGTCCCATCCGGGCCGCTGTGACACCTGACGGCACTGCCACGCCCGAGCGACGGCTGGCGGTGCGCGGTCCTCGGGTCGCCGATATCGCACTCGCTGTCTCCCGCGCTGCATCGGGCGGCCTACGCCGAGCTCGGGCTGACCGGCTGGACGTACGACCGCTTTGAGGTGACCGAAGGCGAGCTTGCCGACTTCGTCGCCGGATGCGCAGGCAACTGGCGGGGCCTCAGCCTCACCATGCCGCTCAAGTCGGCGGCTCTCGAGCTGGGGGAGGTCGACCCGCCCGCCAGGTTCGCCGGGTCGGCGAACACGCTGATCTTCGACGGCCTCCGGCGAAAGCTGTACAACACCGACATCGGCGGTCTGGTGTGGGCTGTTCAACAGGTGAGTGCTGCGCGCGTTCTGCAGGTCACCATCCTGGGGTCAGGGGCAACCGCACGCTCCGCGGTGTTGTCATCGGCGCAACTCGGCGCCCGCAAGCTGACCATCATGGCCCGGACACCGAGAAACGCCGAGCAGCTCGAAGCTTTGGGTTCAGCGCTGCAGTTGGACGTCGACGTCCTACCTTGGGATGCTGCACCGCCAGCCGCAGATCTGCTCATCTCGACGGTGACGTCCGGGGCGGTCGACCCATCGCGGCGGCACATCGCCCGCAGCGCGCCGATCGTCTTCGACGTCATCTACGAACCATGGCCGACGGCGCTGGCTCGGGCTGCGCAGCAGACTGGAGCCAGCGTCATCAATGGTCTGGACCTGCTCGTAGGCCAGGCCTTGGGTCAGATCCAGCTCATGACCGGGCGTACGGTAGCGCCCGACGTGCTGTACGCCGCCGGCCGTGCGGCGTTGGCCGGCCGGACTCGGACGTGAGCGCCGAGAATGCGGTGCTGATCGCTCGTGGAGCCTCGGCCCCGAGCTTCTCGGCTGCCTCTGGTATGGCAGGAGGCTGGCCGCTCTTCGCGTGACAGACTCGCTTCGTGCTGCGATGGCTTACTGCGGGGAGTCGCACGGGCCCGCCCTGGTGGCGACTCTCGAGGGGCTGCCTGCGCACGTCCGCGTCACGAGCCAGGATATCGCCGAGGCCCTCGCTCGACGAAGGCTCGGCTTCGGGCGAGGTGCGCGGATGGAGTTCGAGGCAGACGCCGTGACCATGATCGGCGGCGTCCGGCACGGCGAGACCAGGGTGGTCCGGTCGCGATCTCGATCGGCAACAGCGAATGGCCCAAGTGGGAGACGGTGATGGCCGCCGATCCCGTGAACGCCGAGAAGCTCGAAGGTCAGGCCCGAAACGCCGCGCTCACCAGGCCCCGCCCCGGCCATGCCGACCTCGTCGGCATGCAGAAGTACGACTTCGACGAGGCGAGGCCCATCCTGGAGCGGGCGAGCGCGCGAGAAACCGCCGCCCGCGTTGCGCTCGGCCGGGTGGCAAGTCATTCCTGCATCAGGCCTTTGGTGCGACGGTGCTGAGCCATGTCGTCGAGATCGGCACAGTGTCCGTCCCCGCTGGTGTCCTGCCGGGCCCGGCGACCGGGACCGAATCGACGACGACCCCGTGCGCTGTTTCCATCGCGACACCAGTGCAGCCATGATCGCCGAGGTCGAGATCGCCCAGAAGGACGGGGACACTCTCGGCGGAGTCGTCGAGGTCGTCGCCTGGGGTGTGCCGCCGGGTCTGGGATCCACGTGCATTGGGACCGGCGGCTGGATGCTCAGCTGGCGGCTGCGCTGATGGGCATTCAGGCGATCAAAGGTGTCGAGGTGGGCGACGGTTTCGCTTTGGCTCGCAGCAGGGGCAGCGCCGCACACGACGAAATCGTGGCCGGTGAGGACGGCATCGGGCGGGCGTCGTCTCGATCCGGCGGGACCGAGGGCGGCATGAGCACGGGGGAGGTGCTGCGGGTTCGGGCGGCCATGAAACCGATCTCCACCGTGCCGCGGGCGCTTCGTACGGTCGACACCGCCACCGGAGAAGCTGCCGTGGCCCATCATCAGCGCTCCGACGTCTGCGCCGTACCGGCCGCCGGCGTGGTGGCCGAGGCGATGGTGGCGCTGGTGCTCGCCAACGCCAGCTTGGAGAAGTTCGGTGGCGACTCGGTGGGAGAAACGCGGCGCAACTACGAGAGCTACGTCAAGCAGCTGGCCGATCGAGGCCTGCAGGTACGGCCGCCCAGTCATGAGCGCCAAACACCCGATGGCTGCGTCCGATGCGAGCCCTCGAGCCTGGCGGAGCGACCGCATCCGCGAGCGTGCGACCGGCTCGGACCACATGCCGCGTTCAGAGCGCGGCGGGCCGATCGTCCTGGTCGGCGCTCCGGGGGCAGGTAAGTCCACGGTGGGCGCCCTGCTCGCCGAACGCTTGGGCACCGAATTCACCGATGCGGACGCCGTGATCGAGGAACGCGCGGGCAAGTCGATCGCCGAGATCTTCGCCGATGACGGCGAGACCGCATTCCGTCAACTCGAGGAGGAGACGACGGCGGTGCTGCTCCGCCGGCCGGGTGTGCTGGCGCTCGGAGGTGGTGCCGGTGTTGTCCGCGGCTACCCGCGAGGCATTGCAGGGTCACCGGGTCGTGTGGCTCCGAGTCGGCGTGCCGTCTGCCCTTCACCGGGTCGGGCTCGACACCGCCCGCCCGCTGTTGCTCGGGAACGTTCGCGGCCGGCTGATCAAGCTGCTCGGCGAGCGGAAGCCGCTCTACGACGAAGTGGCCGAGGCGCGCGTCGACACCGACGATGCCAGCCCGGAGGACGTCGTCGAACTCATCGTCCGGATCTGGCCGCCCTCGGAATGAGCGAGACCCGGATCCCGGTCCGCGCCGAACGCCCATACGAGGTGATCATCGGCCGCGACTTGCTCGATCAGATCCTGCCCCTGATCGGCCCGGATGCGCGCAGGGTGGCCGTTCTCCACCCGCCGACCATGATCAAACTCGGTGAAGACGTCGAGCGCCTGCTGGCCGCGGCGGGCCTGGAGCCGGTGCGGATCGACGTACCGGACGGTGAAGCCGCCAAGACGGCCGACGTGGCCGCGAACTGCTGGTCGGTGCTCGGGACGGCGGGCTTCACCCGTTCGGACGCTGTGCTCGGGGTGGGCGGAGGCGCGACCACGGACCTGGCGGGCTTCGTCGCGGCGACCTGGCTCCGTGGCGTTCGGTTGGTCACCATGCCCACCACCCTGCTGGCGATGGTCGACGCAGCGGTGGGTGGCAAGACCGGCATCAATACCGCGGAGGGAAAGAATCTCGTCGGCGCGTTCCATGAGCCGGCCGGTGTGATCTGTGATCTGACTGCCCTCGTCAGCCTGCCTCGTGCCGACCTGGTCGCCGGCCTGGCGGAGGTGATCAAATGCGGATTCGTCGCCGACCCAAGAATTCTCGACCTCCTGGAAGACGACCCGTCGAGAGCCACGGCTCCGGAGGCCCCCGTCCTGCGCGAGCTGATTGAAAGGTCGATCCGGGTCAAGGCCGATGTCGTGTCGGCGGATCTGCGGGAGGCGACGTCAACTGGCGATCGGGTCGGCCGGGAGCTGCTCAACTACGGCCACACGCTCGGCCATGCCATTGAACGGCGCGAGGGTTACCGGATCCGCCACGGCGAAGCGATCAGCATCGGCATGGTGTTCGCTGCCGAGCTGTCCCGACGTGCCGCCAAGCTGGACGACGCGACCGCCGCCCGCCATGGAGCGATCCTGGCGACGTTCGGCTTGCCGACGACGTACCGGGCGGACGCTTTGGACGACCTGCTCGCCGCCATGGCGGTGGACAAGAAAGCCCGCGGCTCCACGCTGCGTTTCGTGATCTTGAACGGACTGGCGAGCGCGGAGATTCTGGCCGGCCCGACCGAGGAGCAGCTGCGTGAGGCCTACGGCCGGGTCGCCGGCGCAGCCAGCCGTTGATCAGAGTCCGCTCGCCACCCAGCGGCACGGCTTCTGCAGGAACTACGACGTCGGGCTTGTGGTACGGAGGCGCCGCGGCAGTGTCAAGCTATCGCGCATGACTGAGCCCGACCGCGATCCCCGCCATACCTTCGCCGAAGCGGCTGAGGCCTTTGCCCAGCTCGTACAGGGCCATCCCGCCCGACGCGTGGGACGGTCCGGGTCTGGGGGAGTGGGACCTCCGCTCGCTGGTAGGGCACACCAGCCGATCACTGATCACCGTGGAGACTTACCTCGGCCAACCGGCCAACCGCGAAGACGTGCCGAGCGCGGCCGCCTACTACGCCGCGATCTCCACCATCGATCCGGCTGCCGTGGCAGGTCGCGGACGGGAGGCTGGTCGGGCGCTGGGCGACGACCCAGTCGCGACTATCCAGTCACTGGTTACCGCGCGTGCTCGGCGTTGTCGAGCGAGCCGAGAATCCCGTTGATCACCACCGCCGCCGGCGGAACGCGGCTGCGCACGTATCTGCCGACACGCGACATCTCGAACTCGTGGTGCATGGCCTGGATATCGCCGCTGCGGCCGACCTGCCGGCTCCCGACTACCGCCCGCGTTGCTGTCAGAGGTCGCCGAGGTCGCGGCCGGCGCGGCCGTGCTGCAGGGCCGTGGCCTCGAGCTGATCCGCGCGCTGACCGGGCGGGCACCGCTTCCGGACGGCTTCTCGGTGGTCTGAGGACACGGTCTGGTGGTCTACACTGGGCCGCTGCCCGACGGCAGGGCAGACGGGAAGAGGGAAGTCACACGTGGCGTCGACGAATGATCTGAAGAACGGCATGGTTTTGGATCTCGATGGTCAGCTCTGGTCGGTCTTGTGGTTCCAGCACCACAAACCGGGCAAGGGCAACACAGTCGTCCGTACCAAGCTCAAGCACGTGCTTTCCGGCAAGGTTGTCGATCGGACGTTCAACGCTGACACCAAAGTCGACACGGCCACCGTCGACCGCCGCGAAATGCAGTACCTCTACCACGACGGCTCGGGCTTCGTCTTCATGGACACCACCACCTACGACCAGATGTCGATCGCTGAGCAGACGGTCGGTGACGCGAAGAACTATCTGCTGGAGGGCCGGATGGCGACTGTGGCGCTGCACGAGGGCACGCCGCTGTACCTCGACCTCCCGGCATCGGTGGAGCTCGAGGTGACCTATACCGAGCCCGGCTTGCAAGGCGATCGCAGCACCGGGGGAACCAAACCCGCAACGGTCGAAACCGACTTGCAGATTTCGGTGCCCCTGTTCCTGACCACAGGTGAGAAGGTCAGGGTCGACACTCGTACCGGTGATTACCTGGGCCGTGTCGGCAGCTGACGCACCTCTGCCACGCCCAGCCGCACGGACAATCCGATGACGAGGTCCACTTCACCGTCCGACGGATCGCATGCTCGGACGTCGGCGCGAACCAAGGCCCGCAAGCGGGCACTCGACATTCTCTTCGAAGCGGAACTTCGGGGCTCCGATCCGCTGCAGACCTTGGCCGAACGGTCGGCTGACGACGGCCCCCCGGTACGCGAGTACACCGCCACCTTGGTCCGCGGTGTCGTGCAGCACGCGGCAGACATCGACCGCCGGATCTCGGCTGCGGTGGCCCGTGGCTGGAGCCTGCCGCGGCTGCCCCGGGTCGACAGGATCGCGCTGCGGATCGCCGTGCTGGAGATCGACTACCTCGACGTCCCCGATGCGGTCGCTGTGGCTGAGGCAGTCGCCCTGGTCGGCGAGTTGTCGACCGACGACTCGCCGGCGTTCGTCAACGGGGTGCTCGGCACCGTGGTAGCCACCAAGGCCGGCTGAGCAGGCCGCTCAGTCGTCCAGACCGCGTGCCATCAGCGCCTCGCCGAGCGCCTCAGCGTGCCGTAGCGACCGGACCAGCAGCGGTACGGCGAAGGCCCGGGCGCTCCGGCCGAGACCCCGAGCACGTTGGGCGTCGCGAACCTCCTGCGCCAGACCGGCGATGACCGAGATGGAGCGGACGCTGAGTGAGATCAGCAGCGCCATCCGTTCCGGCGCCACCCCGAAACGGCGGAACGGCTGCAACACACGCAGCAGGACCTCGGTGAGTGCCTCCATGCTGGTGGTCAGGGAGACCAAGCCGGCGGCGAGCACCATGGCCGCGAGAGTGACGATGACGTCCACCATCGACCGCCATCCCGAGACGACCAGCTGAAAGACGCTGATGGCCAGCAGCACCCAGCCCATCGACCGCAGTTGCCCGGCAACGGTCCGAACCGGCAATCCAGCCAGCGGATAGCAGGCGAGCACCACAGCCAGTACGGCCACCGGCTGCCACCACCGATCCAGGACGGTCAGGGCGACGCCGGTCGCCACCAGAAGCGCAAGCTTGATGCCGGCAGGAAGGCGGTGGATCACCGAGTTGCCCGGCAGATACGTCGTGACGAGGCTCATCGCATCCGCTCCTGGTAATCGGCAATCGCGGCCGCCGGCGCATCGTCGCCGACGATGCGCCCCTCGTCGAAGACCAGCACGCGGTCGAAGTCGGTGAGCAGACTCAGGTGGTGGGTGAGCAGGATGACCTGCTGCCGAAGAGAAGCAACCATCCGCCCCACCGCCTCGGCGTTGCGCAGGTCGAGCAGCGTGGTGGGCTCGTCCATGATCAACACGGCCGGCTCCGTCACCAGGACCGAGGCCAGCGCCAATAGCTGCTTCTGGCCGCCCGACAGCAGATGGGCGGCGTGGTCGGCGTGATCAGCCAGTCCGAAATCGGCCAGGGTGCGATCGACCAGTGCCGTTTTCTGCGCAGCTTCAGCCCGCCGTCGCAGTCCGAAGCCGACGTCTTCCCGGACCGTCGGCATCACGATTTGAGCGTCCGGATCGGTGAAGCAGAAACCCACCAGCCGGCGTACGGTACGGCCCTCGCGCCGGGTGTCGTGGCCGTCGACCAACACCCGACCGGCGTCGGGGACAACGAGACCATTGAGCAACCGGGCGAAGGTCGACTTTCCTGACCCGTTGGCGCCGATGACGCCGATCCGCGACTCGGGCAGGGTCACCGACACGTCTCGCAAGACTTGCCGTCGACCGGTGCCGTGCGGATAGCTGTGGGAAACGCCGATCACCTCGATCAGCGGCATGCTTCGACCACCGTGGCAATGCCCTGACCGCCGCCGACCGCGATCGCGGCGAGGCCGTAGCGGCCCGATGCGTTGCGGATCAGCTGACTGAACAGCCGGACGAGCAGGACCGCGCCGGACGCTCCCCAAGGATGGCCGAGCGCGAGGGCGCCGCCTTGACGGCAGACGCGTTCGGGGTCCAGACCAAGGCGATCGGTACAGGCCAGGATCTGGCCGGCGAAGGCTTCGTTGAACTCCAGCACATCAACCTGAGCCAGCCTGAGCCCTGCGTCACCGAGGACCTGCTGGACCGCGGGAACGATGCCGAGCCCTGGTCGCCGGGGATCGATTCCTGCGGTCGCCGTGGCCACCAGGCGCAGGCCGGGGAGACCGAGCCGCCGCCGCTGGGCTTCGGTGACCAGTCCGACGACGGCTGCACCGTCACTGACTCCGCAGGAGTTGCCGGCCGTCACCGTGCCGCCGTCCCGGAAGGCCGGCTTCAACCTGGCGAGGCGCGCGACGGTGAGCCCCGGCCGCGGGCGATCGTCGCTTCGCAGTCCACCGACCGGTACGACCTCGTCGTCAAAAGCGCGTCGTTGGCGGGCCTCGACCGCCAAGAAGTGTGAGCGAGCGGCGTACGCGTCCTGGCGGTCCCGGCTGATGCCTGCCTCGGCGGCGAGCAGGTCGGCTGCCTCACCCATATCGGGATCACCCAACTCAGCCGGCGCGAACGGCGCACGCTCGTAGCGCTGCGGGGGTGATCCGTTCCCCGGCGGCCAGAAGCGCCACGGAGCCGTCGACGCCGATTCAACCCCACCGGCGAGGATGAGCGGGCCAGATGACGAGGTGTTCGGCAGGAGAGCCGCGCCGATATTCACTGCAGCCAGGCCGCTGCCGCACTGCCGATCTACGGTGAGTCCCGGCACTGTGACCGGCAGACCGGCCTGAAGCGCCGCGACGCGCGCCACGTTGCCGCCAGGACCGAGGCAGTTTCCGAGCAGCACATCGTTCGGGTCCTCATCCACGCCCAACGTGCGCAGATCCTGCGCGACGGCGGTGAGCGTGGCGGCGGCCAAATCGGCCGCAGTCAGCTTCGCCAGTCCATGTCCGGCCGTACCGATCGGCGTCCGCCGCGCCGCGACAATGGCTACACCGGGTCGTCCGTCAACCATCACACCTGCCCGCTCCTCTCGACCCAGCGAGCGAGGACGGGCCGGTCCACCTTGCCGGCGGCGGTCAGTGGCAGCTCGGCTCGGTGCACCCAGCGGCGGGGGCGGAACGGGCCGACAAGGCTCGTACGAGCATGGCGAGCAAGCCTGTCGAGGTCGTCGATATCGGTGCAGACGGCGACCACCACCGAGCCGAGTCGATCGTGCGGCTGGGGTACGACGTAGACCTCCCCGCGGGCTGCCGGCCGCAGGACCGCCTCGACATCGCCGACGAGCACCGTCGCGCCTCCAGTCTGGATGACGTCGTCGCGGCCGAGGACGACGACACGACCGTCAGCGGCGACGTAGCCGCGGTCACCGACTGTGGCCCAGCGGCGGACGCTGCCAGGCTCGATTCGGACCTGAAACGCGGCCGGCGCGTCCTCGGGTGCGATCTCCTGCTCGCACAGCCACGGTGAGCTGACCCAGAGGCGGCCGTCGCTTCGCGCCTCGACATCCACCCCAGGAAACGGGTGGAGGCTGGCCTCGTCTCTGCCCCAGGCGACGAACGACAACTGCGCCGCGCCGTAGTAATGGCTGACCTGCCATCCCCGCCCCTCCGCTAGATCGGCCAGACCGGTCCCGAGCCGGTCTCCTGCGATGACCACGTGCAGATCCGTCGGCGCCGGTTCGCTGACCAACTGGAGCAGTCCGGCCGGAGTGAGAAAGGCGTGACTGGCGCGCCGCGGGCTGTCGGCCAGCGAGGCGCCGCGATAGGTGGCGAGCGCCGCAGCGTAAAGGTTCATGGTCGCGCCGATCGGCCCTGGCACCCACGCTCGACTGGCGTCGGTCAAACCGATCAGTTCAGCGACAACCGGAAAGCTGTCTACCCAGGAGGCTGCCGTCCGGATGACCTGCCGCGGACGAGCGGTCGTCCCGGAAGTCCGCAGCGACACCAGGCCACCGATGCGATGAGCTGCGAGCAGCGCCGCCACCGGGTCCGGGCAGTCCTGAGGCGCCCGAACGTCGTAGCCGCGGTCAGGCGGCAAGTGGCGACGGTTCACGTTCTGGCCGGTCCGGCAGCAGCCCCGGCAGCGCCTGGTGGACACTGCGCGCGATCACGGCCGCAGCCACGGCCTTGACCAGATCGCCGGGCAGGAACACCCAGTTCGCGATCACGGCTGCGCCAAGGGACACGTTGGTCACCAAGGCCACGCCGACGGCGCCGAAGGCGTACAACACCACGATGCCGCCCAAGACGTTGACCGCGATACAGCGGGCGAGTGACCACGGCGTGCTGAGCCGTTCGGACAACCATCCGATCACGAACGCCGCGACCGGGAAGCCGAGCAGGAAGCCGACGCTCGGCCCGAAGAACACGGCCAAGCCGCCGCGCCCCCCTGATAGCAGGGGAAGGCCGAGTGCCACCATCAACAGGAAGATCGTCACCGCGGCAGCGCCCCGCCACCTGCCCAGGATCGACCCCGCGAGCATGACGCCCATCGACTGAATGGTGATGGGCACGTTGAAGCCGGGTAACGACAAGGCCGGGACCAGGCCCATCGCCGCAATCACTCCGACGAACGTGGCCGTCATGGCAATGCCGGCGGCGGAAAAGACGCGCTGCCTTGCTCTCATGTTGGCCCTTTAGGAAGAGTCGATCCGACCGGCTCAGGTTAGTGAATCGGCCGTCCGCGTGTGTGAACTGTCCAGATCAGCGGCACAGCGGGCTGGCCGCGGCCTTTCCGGCGTCCGTACACGCCGGGCGGATGGTAGCCTTCGACCCGATCAGCCACCCTTTAAGACCTGTCCGGTGAGGCAGGAAAGGACGGTCATGCTCGCAGCCGATTCGAGCCCGCCCTCATCCCTTGAGGCACCGCCGGCACTTCTGGTTCTCGAGGATGGCAGGACTTTTCACGGACATGCCTTCGGCGCGATCGGTGAGACGGTAGGCGAGGCCGTCTTCGCTACGGCGATGTCGGGCTATCAGGAGACACTGACCGATCCGAGTTACCACCGGCAGGTCGTGATCGCAACCGCCCCACACATCGGCAATACCGGGTGGAACGACGAGGACGACGAATCCGGGCGGATCTGGGTGGCCGGCTACGTGATTCGTGATGCGGCCCGCACGCCGTCGAGCTGGCGGTCGCGCCGCAGCCTGGATGCAGAGCTGCAGGCGCAGGGCGTCGTGGGGATGTCTGACGTCGACACCCGAGCGCTGACTCGCCATCTCCGCGAACGCGGCGCGATGCGCGTCGCGGTGTCCAGCGTCGAGACCGATCCGGAACGGTTGCTCGAGCGGGTCAGGGCGGCTCCAGTGATGGCGGGCGCGCACCTGGCCGACGAGGTCACGACCACCGCGCCGTACCTGATCGCGGCCGCGGGCGAGCGACGCTTCCGGGTCGTAGCCGTGGACCTCGGCATCAAGTCGCGGACACCGTTCCGGATGGCGGAGCGCGGGATCGAGGTGCACGTCGTGCCGTCCACCACGACCATCAACGAGATCGAGGCGCTCCAACCGGACGGTGTCTTCTTCTCGAACGGGCCGGGCGACCCCGAGGCGGCTACCAGCCAGATCGAGCTGCTGCAGCAGGTGCTGGCCGCAGGAATCCCGTTCTTCGGCATCTGCTTCGGCAACCAGCTCTTCGGCCGGGCGCTCGGCCTCGGCACCTACAAGCTCGGCTACGGCCATCGCGGCATCAACCAGCCGGTGATGGACCTGCGGACTCGGAGGGTGGAAGTCACCGCGCACAACCACGGCTTCGCGGTTGACGCTCCACTCGATACCGACATCACGACGCCGTACGGCCTCGCCCGGGTGAGCCATGTCGGGCTGAACGATCAGGTCATCGAGGGATTGGAGCTACGGAACGACGAAGGCCGGGTAGTCGCCTTCTCCGTTCAATATCATCCCGAGGCGGCCGCTGGACCGCACGACGCCGGCTACCTGTTTGATCGATTTGTCGACATCATGTCGTCCGCAGGCGCCCTCCGACACCCACGGGGCGCCGATGACCAGGCCCAGGACGCGTAGTGCCGAAGCGGAACGACATCAAGTCGGTCTTGGTCATTGGATCCGGACCGATCGTCATCGGCCAGGCGTGCGAGTTCGACTACTCGGGAACCCAGGCGTGTCGTGTCCTCAAAGCCGAGGGCTACCGGGTGATCCTGGTCAACTCGAATCCGGCCACGATCATGACCGATCCGGAGTTCGCGGACGCCACCTATGTGGAGCCGATCACCGCCGAGTTCGTCGAGCAGGTCATCGCCATCGAACGGCCCGACGCCTTGCTGGCCACCCTCGGTGGCCAGACCGCCCTCAACACAGCCGTCGACCTGCACGAGGCCGGCGTACTCGAACGCTACGGCGTCGAGCTGATCGGAGCCTCGATCGAGGCGATTCAGCGCGGTGAGAACCGGGAGCAGTTCAAGACTGTCGTCGAGGGTCTGACCGGAATCGAGGGTGGTGCCGCCGAGGTGGCGCGGAGCCTGATCTGCCATTCGCTCGACGATGTACTGGCTGCCGCCGGCGACCTTGGCTATCCGCTGGTGGTGCGGCCGAGCTTCACCATGGGGGGAATCGGCTCCGGCTTCGCTTACGACGAAGCTGATCTCCGCCGGATCGCCGGCGCGGGTCTGGCCGCCAGTCCGACGACCGAGGTACTGATCGAGGAATCGATTCTCGGCTGGAAGGAGTACGAGCTGGAGGTCATGCGGGACCGGGCCGACAACGTCGTGATCGTCTGCTCCATAGAGAATCTGGATCCGATGGGGGTGCACACCGGCGACTCGATCACTGTGGCGCCGGCCATGACCCTGACTGACCGCGAGTACCAACGGATGCGCGATGTGGCCATCGGCATCATCCGAGCTGTCGGGGTGGATACCGGCGGCTGCAACATCCAATTCGCGGTCAACCCCGTCGACGGGCGAATGATCGTGATCGAGATGAACCCTCGAGTCTCTCGGTCTTCCGCGCTGGCCTCGAAGGCAACCGGCTTCCCGATCGCGAAGATCGCCGCCAAGGTGGCGATCGGCTACACCTTGGACGAGATCCCCAACGACATCACCGAGAAGACGCCGGCGAGCTTCGAGCCGACTCTGGACTACGTCGTGGTCAAGGTGCCCCGGTTCGCCTTCGAGAAGTTCCCCGCCGCGGATTCGACACTCACCACCCACATGAAGAGCGTCGGCGAGGCCATGGCCATCGGCCGCAACTTCACCGAGGCCCTGGGCAAGGCCCTGCGCAGCCTCGAAGACCCCAAAGCCCCGTTCAACTTCACGGCTCCGATCCCTGAGTCCCCCGAAGGATCGGTGGACGGTCCCTCCACTGGCCCAGCACGCGTTGTCGATGAGCTTCTCGAACGGGCAGCGCGCCCCCACGATGGGCGGCTTGGCGTGGTGATGCAGGCGCTCCGTGCCGGGGCCACGCCGGAGCAGGTGCACGAGGCGACCAAGATCGATCCGTGGTTCCTTGATCAGCTGGTGTTGCTGCTCGAGGTCGCGGAGAGGGTGAGGAAGGCCCCGGAGCTGACCGCTGACGTGCTGCGGCTGGCCAAGCGGCACGGCTTCGCCGACGCCCAGATCGCCTCCATCCGCCACCTCAGTGAAGACGTCGTGCGCGGTGTCCGCTGGGCCCTCGGGATCCGCCCCGTCTACAAGACCGTCGACACCTGTGCAGCTGAGTTCGCGGCCCGGACGCCATACCACTACAGCTCCTACGATCTGGAGACCGAGGTGGCCCCGCGGACCAAGCCCGCGGTCTTGATCTTGGGCAGCGGACCGAACCGGATCGGTCAGGGAATCGAGTTCGACTACTCCTGCGTGCATGCGGCGATGTCGCTGTCGGACGCCGGCTTCGAGACGATCATGGTCAACTGCAATCCGGAAACCGTCTCCACCGACTACGACACCGCCGACCGGCTCTACTTCGAACCGCTGACATTGGAAGACGTGCTGGAGGTGGTGCACGCCGAGCAGGCGGCCGGTCCGGTCGCCGGTGTGATCGTCCAGCTGGGTGGTCAGACGCCGCTGCGGTTGGCACAAGCCCTCAAGGACTCAGGAGTTCCCATCGTCGGGACCAGTCCGGAGGCCATTCATCTGGCGGAGGAGCGGGGCGCATTCGGACAGGTGCTGGCCGCCGAACAGCTACCGGCACCGAAGTACGGCCTCGCGCGGTCGTTCGAGGACGCCAGAGCGATCGCGGACGACATCGGCTATCCCGTCCTGGTCCGGCCGTCGTACGTGCTGGGTGGCCGAGGCATGGAGATCGTCTACGACGAGTCGACTCTCTCGTCCTACATCGCGCGGGCCACCGAGGTTTCTCCAGCCCACCCGGTGCTGGTGGACCGGTTCCTCGACGACGCAGTCGAGATCGATGTCGATGCGCTCTACGACGGTTCCGAGCTCTACCTCGGCGGCGTGATGGAACACATCGAGGAAGCCGGGATCCACTCCGGCGACTCCGCCTGTGCGCTACCTCCGATCACCCTGGGCGCGGAGGTCGTGGACCGGATTCGCAGCTCCACCGAGGCGATCGCCCGCGGGGTCGGCGTGCGCGGCTTGATCAACATCCAGTTCGCACTGGCCGGGGACACGCTCTACGTCCTGGAAGCCAATCCACGCGCCTCCCGAACGGTGCCGTTCGTCTCCAAGGCGACCGGCACACCGCTGGCCAAGGCCGCCGCGCGGGTCATGCTGGGGGTCACCATCGCGGAGCTTCGTGATGCAGGGCTGCTGCGGCGGGAGGGCGATGGCTCGACCGAAGACATCTCCGCTCCGATCGCGGTCAAAGAGGCGGTGATGCCGTTCAACCGGTTCCGTACCGTCGAGGGAATCTCGGTCGACATCATTCTCGGCCCCGAGATGAAATCCACCGGCGAAGTGATGGGTCTCGACATGGGCTTCGGCACTGCCTTCGCGAAGAGCCAGGTGGCAGGCTTCGGTCCACTGCCCACCAAGGGGACGGTGTTCGTGTCGGTGGCCAACCGGGACAAGCGCTTCGTGATCTTCCCCGTCAAACGGCTGGCCGATCTTGGTTTCGAGATCCTGGCCACCGCCGGCACCGCCTCCATGCTGCGGCGGCACGGCGTGAAGGTTCGGCCAGTCCGGAAGTTCAGTCAGGGGCCCGGGCCCGACGGCGAGAAGACCGTGGTGCAGGCCATCCTGGACGGCGAAGTCGACTTGATCTTCAACACCCCGCACGGGCTGAGCCCGGACGGGCGACCGCGTTTCGACGGCTACGAGATTCGTACGGCGGCCGTGCTGCGGAACATCCCGTGTGTGACCACGGTGCAAGGACTGGCAGCGGCCGTCCAGGGCATCGAGGCGATCCGGGCGGGCAACGTCGGAGTCCGATCCCTCCAATCCTGGTCGCAATCCCGTTGATCGTTGATGTCGCGTACCGGCGGGCACTCCGGCCCGTCCTCTTCCGCGCGTACGGCGGCGATCCGGAACGGGTCCACGAACGCACCCTTGCCATGATCACCAGAATCGGCGCGCTGACGCCGGCACGGGCCGCGGCAACCGCACTCTGCGCCCGGCACCGTACGCCGGTTGAGATCGCCGGCATCCGGTTTCCAGGCCTCGTCGGCCTGGCTGCCGGGATGGACAAGAACGGGTACGCGATTCGATCCTGGGCGGCTCTCGGTTTCGGCCACGCCGAGCTGGGCACCGTCACCGCCCACCCACAGCCGGGCAACGATCGCCCTCGACTGTTCCGACTGCCCGCGAGCCAGGCCTTGATCAACCGGATGGGATTCAACAACGCCGGGGCGCGGGCGTTGGCCGACCGCCTGGCCACCGCGGGTGTCCTTCGGGGCAACCAGGCCATGGGCATCCCGCTGGGGATCTCGATCGGCAAGTCCAAGATCACGCCGCTGGCCGAGGTCGCCGAGGACTACCTCAGCTCGCTGCGGCTGCTCACCCCGTACGCCGACTACCTCGCGATCAACGTCTCCAGCCCCAATACGCCCGGCCTGCGCACGCTGCAGGAGGGCAGCACTCTCCGAGAATTGATCAAAGCTTTGGTCGGCGACGCGTGGCGGACTGCCGCCGGCCGGCCGCCGGTGCCGATCTTCGTCAAGCTGGCGCCCGACCTGACCGAGGACGCTCTCGAGGAGATTCTCACGGTGTGCATCGAGGAGGGTGTCGAGGGTCTGATCGCCGCCAACACGACGCTGGCCCGCGATGGCGTGCATCCAGCTGATCGCGCTACGGCAGCCGAGGCCGGCGGGCTCTCCGGCGCACCCTTGACCCGGCGCGCTCGGCAGGTGGTCGGCTTTCTCACCGCTCGCACCCAGCTGCCGGTCATCGGGGTGGGCGGAATCCTCACCCGCGATGACGGCCAGGCCATGCTCGACGCCGGCGCCCGGCTTTTGCAGGTCTACACCGGCTACGTCTACCGCGGGCCGGCCTTGGTCTCTGACCTCAATCGCCTCGAACCACCGGCAGGCAGCTCATGATCAGCTACGGCCAACGCCTCGTCGCCGCCGTGCGGCAGCGCGGACCGCTGTGCGTCGGCATCGACCCACATCCCGGCGTGCTCACGTCCTGGGACCTCCCGCTCAACTCGACCGGCCTGGAGCGGTGTACGCGCGGCATGGTCGAGGCACTTGGCGACCTGGTGCCCGTGTTCAAGCCGCAGTCCGCGTTCTTCGAGAGCTACGGTGCGGCAGGCGTCGCGGTCCTCGAGCGGACCCTGGCCGACATCGCCGCCATGGGAGCCCTGTCGCTGCTCGACGTCAAGCGCGGCGACATCGGCTCGACGATGGCCGCCTACGCCGCCGCCTACCTGAGTGACGGCTCCCCACTGGCGGCGGATGCCATCACCGTCAGCCCCTACCTCGGCTTCGGCTCTCTGGAAGGCGCCATCGCGCTGGCCCTGCGTCAGGGACGCGGCATCTACGTCCTGGCCCTGACCAGCAACCCCGAAGGTCCGGAGATCCAGCACGCAACGGTGGCGGACGGCCGGACCGTCGGCCAGCTCATCATCGATCGGGCAGCAAGCTGCAATACCGGGCCTGCGTTGGGTTCGGTGGGAGTCGTCGTCGGAGCCACGATCAAGGCACCGGGGGTGGACTTTCGTCGACTGAACGGATCGATTCTCGCTCCGGGACTCGGTGCCCAAGGCGCGACGGCCGGCGATCTGCGCACGGTGTTCGGCTCGGCCTGCGGGAACGTGTTGCCGGCCATGAGCCGGGAGGTGATGAACGCGGGCCCGGCGCCTGCTGCGCTTCGCGCGGCTGCCCGGCACGCTGTGGGGGAGATGGAAGCCGCCATCGCAGTGAGGTAAGTTCTTTTCGCACTGGGTCCGGTGACTGTCCGAGCCGAATCCGGGGCCCTCAAGATGCGGCGTAGATGAGGACGCGAGCGTGACGATTCCCCCGTTGAGCGACGAGCAGCGTTCGCAGGCCAGAAGCGCCGCCACCCAGGCGCGGCGGCGGCGCGCGGACATCAAGTCGGCACTCCGGGCCGGCACTCGCAGCCTGGCGGACGTGCTGGCCATGGCCGAACGGGACGACGTCCTGGCGCACGCCAAGGTGATCGATATTCTCAAGGCGCTGCCGAGGGTCGGCGACGTGCGAGCCGCTCGGGTCATGGAGCGGCTCGACATCGCGGCGAACCGTCGGCTCCGCGGTCTTGGTAAACACCAGACGGCGGCGCTGATCGCCGAGTTCGCTGCAGGGCCGTCGGCATCCACGACATCCACCGCGTCGCCCGACTCGCCCGGATCAGCCGCCACGTCGTGACCTCTCCACGGCTGACCGTGGTCTCTGGCCCCACAGCAGTCGGCAAGGGAACCGTCGTCGCGCGTCTTCGCTCAGAACACCCCGAGATCTTCGTCTCGGTTTCCGCCACGACTCGCCCGCCCCGGCCGGGGGAGGTGGACGGCGTGCACTACCTCTTCGTCACCGAACCGGAATTCGACGCCCTGATCGAGGAGAACGCCCTGCTCGAGTGGGCGGTTGTACATGGCGCCTACCGCTACGGAACGCCGAAGGCGCCGGTGCTCGAGGCGCTTGCCGCCGGGATGAACGCCCTCCTCGAGATCGACCTGCAGGGAGCACGTCAGGTGCGCGAAACCCTTCCCGACGCTCGGTTCGTGTTTCTGGCACCGCCGTCCTGGGAGGAGCTGGTCCGCCGACTGACCGGCCGAGGAACCGAGTCCGCCGCTCAGCAGCAGCGCCGACTCATCACCGCAGAGGCCGAAATGGCGGCCCGAACCGAGTTCGACCACGTGGTCGTCAACCGCGAGATAGGCCAAGCCGTAAAAGACTTGGTAGCCTTGTTACGGCTGTGACGTTGCGCAGGCCTGTGCTGGCCTGTCCGACGACACGTTCCACGGCCGCTCCTGTCCACGAACCGAAGGTTGATCTTGTCCGGACAACACCATGTCGCCGAGGGAATCACGAACCCTCCGATCGATGATCTGCTGACCCACTCCGACTCGAAGTACAAGCTGGTCCTCTTCGCCGCGAAGCGGGCACGCCAGATCAACGCCTACTACTCCCAGCTCGGTGAGGGTCTGCTGGACCACGTCGGGCCATTGGTCGAGACGACCGTCCAGGAAAAGCCACTCTCCATCGCGCTCCGCGAGGTGAACGCCGGCAAGCTGACGTGCAGCGATGTGAATCCCGAGGACGACGAAGCCGTCAGCAGCACGGACCCCTACGACCCGTCGGCCTGATCCGCCGACCTTCTCCCTGACGAGGATGACCGACGGGCCATGAGCGGCATCATCCTCGGCGTCTCGGGTGGCATCGCCGCCTACAAGGCATGCGATCTGCTGCGCCGCTTGGCGGGAGACGGCCACGACGTCACGGTAGTGCCCACCGACGCGGCCCTGGAGTTCGTCGGCGTCAGCACCTGGGCTGCGCTCTCCGGCAAGCCGGTGCACACGCAGGTCTGGGACGACGTCCACCTGGTACCGCACGTCAAGCTCGGCCAAGATGCCGATCTGGTCTACGTCGCACCCGCGACCGCTGACGTGCTTGCCCGAGCCGCGGGCGGCCATGCCGACGACCTACTGACCAACGTCTTGTTGACTGCTCGCTCTCCCGTCATCTTCGCCCCCGCCATGCACACCGAGATGTGGCTGCACCCCGCGACTCAGGCCAACGTAGCGACGCTCCGTGAACGCGGTTCCGTGGTGGTCGAACCGGACTCGGGCCGGCTGACCGGACCCGACTCCGGGCCCGGCAGACTGCCCGATCCGGTGGAGCTGTTCGCCGTGGCCGCCGCGGTCCTGGCTGACCCCGGAGTCGCCGATCGAGCGGCAAGCCAGGATCTGGCCGGGCTCACCGTCGCGGTGAGCGCGGGAGGAACTCGCGAGCATCTGGACCCCGTGCGGTTCCTGGGCAACTCTTCGTCGGGCCTGATGGGTTGGGCCCTGGCGCGCGCCGCTGGGCTGCGTGGCGCGTCGGTTCGGCTCGTCGCCGCCAACGTCACGGCGCCGCCGCCGCCGAACATCGGGGTTCACCACGTCACCTCTACCGCCGACCTCGCGGAAGCGATGACCGTCGCCGCCAAGGACGCCGACCTCGTCGTGATGGCCGCGGCACCGGCCGACTTCACCCCCGCCAGAGCCAGCGAGACCAAGATCAAGAAGTCCGGCGACGCCGGCCTGCAGATCGATCTGGTGCAGACACCCGATGTGCTGGCCGGCCTTGCGGCGGGGCGCACCGACCCGGCCCAGGTGCTGGTCGGTTTCGCGGCAGAAACCCCGGATGCCGGGCAGAGCCTGCTGGATCTGGGCCGAGCCAAACTGCAGCGCAAGGGCTGCGACCTGCTTGTCCTGAACGAGGTCGGCCACGGCATGGTCTTCGGGCAACGTGACAGTGCTATCACCTTGCTGACCGCCGCCGGGGTCAGCCCGACGATCACGGGCAGCAAGGACACGCTGGCGCATCGTATTTGGGATGCGGCGCTGGGCCTGCGTTCGGCCCGGTAAGTTCGGCGCTCACAAGGGACAGGAAAGGCATCGAGGACAACCAATGGCGGGCAGATACTTCACTTCGGAATCGGTGACCGAGGGACATCCGGACAAGATCGCGGATCAGATCAGCGACTCCGTCCTGGACGCGCTGATCGCCGGCGACCCGCAGAGCCGGGTCGCCGTCGAATGCCTGGTGACGACTGGGCTGGTGGTCGTGGCAGGCGAGGTGACCACGGATTCCTACGTCGAGATCCCGAGTCTGGTGCGACGCAGGATCGTGGAAATCGGTTACGACTCCTCGACCAAGGGCTTCGATGGCAACTCGTGCGGTGTCACGATCGCCATCGGGCAGCAGTCGCCCGACATCGCTGCGGGGGTTGACACCGCCTACGAGAGCCGCATCGGCACGGCTCATGACCTGCTGGATTTGCAGGGAGCGGGCGACCAGGGCCTGATGTTCGGTTACGCCTGCGGGGAAACCCCGAGCCGAATGCCGCTGCCCATCGAACTGGCCCATCGGTTGGCCGAACAGCTGTCGACCGTTCGCAAGGAAGGCACCATGCCCTACCTGCGGCCAGACGGCAAAACGCAGGTGACCGTCGAGTACGAGAACGACCGGCCGGTGCGTCTTGACACCATCGTCGTGTCCAGCCAGCACGCCGGCGATATCGATCTCGAGGCGCTGCTCACTCCGGACGTCCGTAAGCACGTTGTCGACCCGGTCCTCGAGCGTTACGACATCATCGCCGACGACTATCGGCTCCTGGTCAACCCGACCGGCCGGTTCGAAATCGGCGGCCCGATGGGGGACGCCGGCCTCACCGGGCGAAAGATCATCGTGGACAGCTACGGCGGCATGGCCCGCCATGGCGGAGGCGCCTTCTCCGGGAAGGATCCGTCCAAGGTAGACCGCTCAGCGGCGTACGCGATGCGCTGGGTGGCCAAGAACGTGGTGGCGTCCGGACTGGCGGCTCGCTGCGAAGTCCAGGTGGCCTATGCCATCGGGAAGGCGCACCCGGTGGGCTTCTACGTCGAGACGTTCGGCACCGCGGCGGTGCCGAACGAGCAGATCCGCAGGGCGGTCCTCGACGTCTTCGACCTTCGCCCGGCGGCGATCATCCGCGACCTGGACTTGAAACGCCCGATCTACGCCCAAACCGCGGCGTACGGGCACTTCGGTCGCGAGCTGCCTGACATCACGTGGGAGCGCACCGATCGCGCCGGGGCGTTGGCGGCTGCGGTCCGCGGCTGATCTTCGTTCAAGCCCCTTCGGTCCCGCAGGGCACCCCTATGGTGCCTCTGCCGATTGAAGGGTGCCTCGCGTAGCAGGGTCACCGTGTCAGTGGGTGCTGCCTATGATCTGGTGTGCCGACCGAGCAGCGACCGCTACCCATCGCCCGGGTCGCAGTCGATGTCTCCCTGAGCCATCTGGACAGGCCGTTCGACTACGCCGTCACCGAGGCTCAGGACGCGGTTGCCGTGCCGGGTGCGCGGGTGCGTGTGCGCTTCGCCGGCACGCTGCGCGACGGGTTCATCCTCGATCGGCTGGCCCAGAGCGATCACACTGGCGAGCTGGCACCGCTGCACAAGGTCATTTCAGCTGAGCCGGTGCTCGCCCCTGAGGTGGCCAACCTCATCCGGCGGGTAGCTGATCACTATGCCGGCACCTTTGCCGACGTGATGCGGCTCGCGGTTCCACCCCGGCACGCAGCAACCGAGCAAGCCCGGCGTGCCGCCGTCGAACAGGCCATGCCGGCGGTTGATCCATGCGGCGGTCCGCTGACGGGCTATCCCACCGGGGCCGCCTACCTGGAGGCGGTGCGACGCGGCGCTGACCCTCGGGCGATGTGGCAGATCACGCCCTCTGCCGGCCCGGGCGGAGACTGGACGCAGGGGCTGGCCAGTGCCGCTCGGGCGTGCGCTGACAGCGGCCGAGGAGCGGTGATCGTCGTGCCGGACGCTCGGGACCTCGCTCGTCTCGAGGCCGCCTGTCTGCGAACTCTAGGACGGGCGGGCTTCAGTGTGCTCGTTGCCGAAGCCGGCCCGGCGGCCCGCTATCGCGCGTTCCTGGCCGCGCTTCGCGGTGATGTGCCAGTCGTGATAGGCAACCGCGCCGCGGCGTTTGCGCCCGTCCACCACCTCGGGCTCGTCGCACTCTGGGACGACGGCGATGACCTGCTCGCTGAGCAGCGAGCACCATACCCTCATGCCCGCGATGTGCTGGCCATCCGGGCCGCCGAGGCCCGGGCAGCCGTCTTGTTCGCGAGCTACGGCCGCACCGCCGAGCAGCAGGCCTGGCTCGAGCGCGGTTGGCTTCGGGAGCTGAGTCAGGAACGCACCGTCGTCCGCCATGACGCACCGCGGGTGAAGGTCGCGGTCGACTCCGACTACGCCCTGGCTCACGACCCAGTGGCCGCATCCGCCCGGTTGCCGCACGACGTCTTCGAGGTCATGCGCGCTGCTCTGCCGCAGGGCCCGGTACTCGTCCAGGTGCCCCGCGTCGGGTATCTGGTCGCCCTGGTCTGCCAGGGTTGCCGGGAGCCCGTCCGCTGCCGATTCTGCGCCGGACCTACCCGGGTCGCCTCGCGATCCCCGAGCGGTGAAGCACCGGCCCAAGCGGCGTGTGACTGGTGCGGACGTCTGCAGATCGATTGGGAATGCCCGATCTGCGGATCCCGTGGCATGCGCGCGCCCATCGTCGGCGCCAACCGCACGGCCGAGGAACTCGGCAAGGCGTTTCCTCAGACACCGGTACGGCAGGTGCTCGCCGGGACGGCCGCCGCCACAGTGCCGGAGTTGTCGGCAATCGTGGTTGCTACCCCGGGCACGGAGCCTCCAGCGGATGGCGGATACGCCGCTGCCGTCCTGCTGGATGCCCAGCTGTTGCTGCTGCGTCGAGACCTGCGGGCGGCGGAGGAGGCGCTGCGACGTTGGCTCAATGTCGTGGCCCTGGTTCGCGGCGGCGCGGAAGGCGGGTCCGTGATCGCGGTGGGGGATAGCTCCGCACGAGCCCTGCAGGCCCTTGTCCGGGTGGATCCCGCGGGCTTCGCCGCGCGTGAGCTGTCCGAACGGGCTCGAGGCCGGGTTTCCGCCGGCGGTGAGGATGGTGACCGTGGAAGGGTCGCCAGATGCCCTGGCGGAGTTCCGCAACCTGGTCGAGCTTCCCCCGCAGGCCCAGATGATGGGTCCGATCGATCTGGCTCCAGAGGGCAGTGGAGGAGATCCGCAGATCAGCCGCCTGACCCTGCGAGCTCCGCAGTCCGCCGGGCGAGCGTTGGCCGCGGCCGTGAAGGAGGTGGCGGCCATCCGCAGTGCCCGCAAGAGCGAGCGGCCGCTGCGGATCCGCGTCGACCCTGTTGCCCTCGAGTAGCCCGCGCTCTGGCCGGTAGGCTGCCGCGGTGCGAATCGTCTTCGCCGGCACCCCAGGGGTGGCCGTACCCTCGCTGGACGCCCTGGTCCGCTCCCGGCACGAGGTGGTCGGCGTGCTGACCCGGCCGGATGCGCCGAGTGGACGCGGGAAAAGGCTGACCGCCAGCCCGGTCGCGGTCCGCGCCGCCGAACTCGGGATCGAGACCCTCAAGCCGTTACGCCCGCGCGACGACGACTTCGTCACCCGGCTGGTGGAAATCGCCCCGGACTGCTGCCCGGTCGTTGCGTACGGGGCGCTGCTTCCGGAGCGAGTCCTCGACATCCCGGCATACGGATGGATCAATCTGCATTTCTCGCTGCTACCCGCCTGGCGCGGCGCCGCTCCGGTGCAGCACGCCATTCTGGCCGGCGACCAGATCACCGGCGCGACGACCTTCCGCATCGTCCGCGAGCTTGACGCCGGTCCGACCTTCGCCAGCATCCAGGAGCCGATCCAGCCCTCTGATACCGCCGGCGACCTGCTGCACCGGTTATCGATCATCGGAGCCGCGCTGCTCGTCGAGACCATTGACGGCATCGAGGATGGCACCATCACTGCCCAGCCGCAGCCCGAGGCCGACGTGACCTACGCCTCCAAGATCAGCGTGCAGGATGCACAGATCGACTGGACGAAGCCGGCTGACGAGATCCATCGGCTGATCCGGAGCTGCGCTCCAGCCCCCGGCGCGTGGACCACTTTCTGCGGCCAGCGCCTGAAGATCAACGCGGCCATCGTGACCGACAACTCACTGCCGACGGGTGCGCTCCACGTCACCAAGAGGTCGGTGCAGGTGGGTACCGGTACGACATCGCTGGAGTTGACCCAGGTCCAGGCCCAGGGAAAGAAGCCCATGGCCGCGTCCGACTGGGCGCGCGGCGTATCGTTCGGTGATCACCCGTCGCTCGGTTCCTAGACCGGTGGCCCAACCGCGCCGATTCCCTCCAGATCGGGCCCGACGGCTGGCGTTCGACGTACTGCGCACAGTGAACTCCGGTGGCGGGTACGCGAACCTGGTGCTGCGTGATCTGCTCGACCAACGGCGGCTGGAGCCACGCGACGCCCGCTTCGCCACTGAGCTGGTGTTCGGTACATGCCGCTGGCAGGGCAGTTATGACGCGATCATCTCCGCGGCGGCCGGCAAGCCGGTGCAGTCATGGCAGCCGGCCGCGGTTGATCTGCTGCGGCTTGGCACTCATCAGCTGATGACCATGCGGATTCCTGCATCGGCCGCCGTCTCCGCCACCGTCGATCTAGCAGCAGCGACGGTGGGCCGGCGGATCACTGGGCTCATCAACGCCGTGCTGCGGCGGGTCGCCGCCCGTGACCTGACTGGCTGGATGGACGATCTGACCGCGGGCCTGGATGATCGAGATGCGCTTGGGCTGCGAACTGCGCACCCGCGGTGGATCGTCGACGCCTACGCCGATCTGCTGCCGGCCGAGGAACTCGAGGTGGCCCTGGCGGCCAACAACACCACCCCGGTCGTCACCCTGGCGGTGCGACCAGGCCTGTGCGCTGTCGAGGAACTGCTCGGGGCCGGGGCGCAAGCGTGCGAGCACTCGCCGTTCGGTGCCCGTTGGAGCGGCAATCCAAGCGAGCTGGTCGCGGTCCGGGAGGGTCGGGCGGGCATTCAGGATGAGGGCTCCCAGCTCGTCGCGTGGGCACTCACCCGACCTCCGGCTCCGGCCGGCTGGTGGCTTGACCTGTGCGCCGGACCAGGGGGCAAGACCGCCCTGCTGGCCGGCCTGGCGGCGAGTGAGGACAGTCATGTTCTCGCCGGAGACGTCAGCCAGCACCGCGCCGCCTTGGTGGCGAGCACAGTCCGGCGCTACGCCGGTGCCTATGTGGTCATCGCGGACGGGACCCGACCGCCCTGGACCAACGGCCAGTTCACCCGGGTCATGGCCGACGTGCCGTGCACCGGACTGGGTGCGCTGCGCCGACGGCCGGAGGTTCGTTGGCGCCGTACCGCGACGGACCTGGAGCAACTCGGTCAGCTCCAGGTGCGTCTCCTGAGGTCCGCGTTGGACGCCACGTCAACCGGCGGCGTGGTCAGCTACGTGACCTGCTCCCCACACCGTCGGGAGACCAGCGATGTCGTGGAGCAGGTGCTGACCGGCCGGTCGGACTTCGAGGTGATGGATGCCGCGGATTTGCTGCCCACCCTGTCGCAGGCTCGCCGTGGTCCGTACCTTCAGCTGTGGCCTCACCGGCACGGCACCGACGCCATGTTCGGCGCCTTTCTTCGGCGCCGGCGTTGACCGGCCAGAGGAGTGGCGTCGAGCCGGACGAGGAACGCTGAGCAGCCGTCCCTGCCCGGCACGTCGCCCGAGCGGTGGGACATGCCGGCGGCCACTGTGAGCGAGCGTGCCATCCTCCTCGCTGCCGAACCGATCCCACTAGAGTGCGAGGGTGGCTCCCCGGATCATGCCGAGTCTGCTGTCCGCCGACTTTGCCAATCTGCAGTCCGCAATCGAATCCGTGCCCAGCTCTGATGCGGTGCACGTTGACGTGATGGATAACCACTTCGTGCCGAACCTGACCCTCGGCCTGCCCGTGGTCGAGTCGATCCGCAAGATCACCTCAACCATGCTGGACGTTCATCTGATGATCGAGGACCCGGACCGCTGGGCGCCTGCCTACGCTGAAGCCGGTGCGGAGTCTGTCACGTTCCACATCGAGGCGGCCGGCGCACCGGTGCGGCTCGCCCGCGAGCTCCGCCGCAACGGCGCCCGGGCCGGGATGGCCCTGAAACCAGCCACGCCCATCGAGCCCTTCGAGGATCTGCTTCCGGAGCTGGACATGGTGTTGATCATGACGGTCGAGCCCGGATTCGGTGGCCAGAAGTTCCTCGACCTGTGCCTACCCAAGATCACCAGAGCTCGGGAGATGATCGACAAGTACGGCGGCGACGTGTGGTTGCAGATCGACGGCGGTGTCTCGGTCGAGACGATCGAACGCAGCGCGGCGGCCGGAGTGGACTCGTTCGTCGCCGGATCGTCGGTCTTCGGCGCCGAGAATCCGGACGCCATGGTGACCGCGTTGCGGGAGCTGGCAACCGCCCGCGCTGGCTGAGTCAGTTCCCCTGCCGGCGCCGGAGGTAACGCTCGAATTCGGCTGCGATGGCCTCGCCACTGGCCTCGGGCAGTTCCGCCGCGTCCTGCTGCTGCTCCAGTCCGGAGACGTACTCAGCGACCTCGGCATCCTCGGCCGCTAGCTCGTCGACGCCTCGTTCCCAGGCCCGGGACAGTTCAGCGAGCTCGCCGAGATCGAGCGCCGCGTCGGTCAGATTCTCCAGCTGGGAGAGCAGCGCCAAGGTGGCCTTCGGGCACGGCGGATGAGAGACGTAATGCGGCACAGCAGCCCACAGCGACAGCACCTGCAGCCCTCCGCGCGACAGTGCTTCCGCCAGCACACCGACGATGCCGGTGGGGCCCTCGTAACTGGACGGCTCGAGCCCGTACATTTCCATGAGTTCGCGATCCCGCGTGGACACCGAGACCGGGATCGGCCGAGTATGCGGAGTATCGGCCAGCAAGGCACCGAGAATGTAGATCCGTTGGGCGTTTGCCGACGTCAACGCCGACATGATCCGAGCGCTGAACTGGCGCCAGCGAAGATTCGGCTCCAATCCGTGCACGAGCACCAGATCCCGGCCATCAGGCAGCTCTGAGATCTTGATCTCAGTGGTCGGCCAGATCAGCTCACGTTCACCGTTTCTGCCGCGTACATGGGGGCGGTTGACCTGGTAGTCGTAGAAATCGTCGGGATCTAGCGCAAAGGCCAGCTCGGCCCCGTACGCAGCCGCTAGGTGTTCTACCGCTCCGGTTGCTGCATCCCCGGCATCGTTCCAGCCGCCGAATGCCGCGATGACCACCGGATCGTGCAGACCACGGAGGTCTCGGGGCGCATCGACCATGACTCTCACTGTAGCCGGAGCAGTTCAGGAAGCCCGGCTGTTGGACATGGCTCCGAATCGTGATAACCGCCTCCGGCGGCAGCACGACAGCCTTATCCTCGCAAGGTGCCCAATGATCTTCGCAGCACACTCTCGCGCCGAGTGGTGATTGCCGACGGTGCGATGGGCACGATGCTGCAGGGCTACGACCTGACGCTGGATGACTTCGACCAGCTCGAAGGCTGCAACGAGATCTTGAATGTCACCCGACCGGATGTCGTCCGGGCCATACACGACGCCTACTTCGAGGTCGGCGTGGACGCGGTCGAGACGAATACCTTCGGGGCAAACCTGTCCGCGCTCGGCGAATACGGGATTTCGGACCGCGTCTACGAGCTGGCCAAGGCAGCGGCGACCATCGCCCGGGCGTCGGCCGATGCGTACAGCACGCCAGACCGTCCGCGGTGGGTGCTCGGCAGCGTGGGTCCCGGCACCAAGCTGCCGACGCTCGGCCATGTGGCGTTCGCGCCGCTGCGGGACGCCTACCAGGCCCAGGTCGAAGGAATGCTCACCGGTGGCATCGACGCCGTCCTCATCGAGACCTCCCAGGATCTGCTTCAGACCAAGGCCGCAACCTTGGGGGCCAAGAAGGCCATCGCCTCCGCCGGCCGGGACCTGCCGCTGATCGTGCACGTGACGGTGGAGACAACGGGCACCATGCTTCTCGGCTCGGAGATCGGCGCTGCGTTGACCGCCCTCGAGCCACTTGGTATCGACTTCATCGGGCTCAACTGCGCGACCGGGCCCTCAGAGATGAGCGAGCACCTGCGCCACCTGTCCCGCTATGCCTCGATCGGGATCAGCTGCATGCCCAACGCAGGACTGCCGCAGCTGACCGCCGACGGAGCTCACTATCCGCTGAAACCTGCCGAGCTGGCCGACGCACTCGAGCAGTTCACTGCAGAGTTCGGCCTGGGGCTGGTCGGAGGTTGCTGCGGCACGACACCAGAGCACCTGCGTCACGTCGTGGAGCGTCTGCACGGCCGGCCGATCGTTCCCCGCCAGCCGACTCACGTTGCCGCGGCGGCGTCGTTGTACGCCGACGTGCCGTTCCGGCAGGACACCAGCTACCTGTCGATCGGGGAACGGACGAACGCCAACGGGTCCAAGGCGTTCCGGGAGGCTCTGCTCGAGGAGCACTGGGACGATTGCGTCGACATCGCGCGATCCCAGATCCGCGACGGAGCCCATCTTCTCGACCTCAACATCGACTACGTCGGCCGCGACGGGCCGGCCGACATGCGGGAGTTGGCGTTCCGGCTGTCCACGGCCTCAACGTTGCCCATCGTGCTCGACTCGACCGAGCCGGCCGTGCTGCAAGCCGGACTGGAATGCCTCGGCGGGCGCTCGGTGATCAACTCTGTGAACTACGAGGACGGCGACGGACCGGAATCTCGCTTCACGAAGATCATGACGCTGGTGAAGGAGTATGGCGCCGCGGTGATCGGGTTGACCATCGACGAGGAGGGCCAGGCTCGTACGGCCGAGTGGAAAGTGCGGGTAGCCTCCCGGCTGATCACCGACTTGACCGAGAAGTGGGGGCTGCGCCAGAGCGATATCGTGCTCGACTGTCTCACGTTCCCCATCGCCACCGGGCAGGAGGAGACCCGCCGCGACGGCATCGAGACGATCGAGGCCATCCGTGAGGTGAAGCGGCGCTATCCCGACGTGCAAACGACGCTGGGGCTCTCCAACATCTCATTCGGTCTGAACCCGGCAGCACGGGTCGTGCTGAACTCAGTCTTCCTGCACGAGTGCATCGAGGCCGGCCTCGACTCCGCCATCGTGCACGCCGCCAAGATCTCCCCCGTAGCCCGGATCCCCGAGGAGCAACGACAGGTCGCCCTCGACATGGTCTACGACCGCCGCCGGGCAGCGACGGCCACGGACCCGGCGTACGACCCGTTGCAGCGCTTCCTGGAGCTGTTCGAGGGCGTCACGACGGCCGACGCCAAGGCGGAGCGCGCCGCGGAGCTGCAGGCTCTGCCGGTGACGGAGCGCCTCCAACGCAGGATCATCGACGGCGAGGGCAAGGGACTCGCGGACGACCTTGATCAGGCCATGGCTGAGGGCAAGACTGCTCTGTCGATCATCAACGACGACCTGCTGGCCGGCATGCGAGTCGTGGGGGAATTGTTCGGTTCCGGACAGATGCAGCTGCCTTTCGTCCTGCAGTCCGCCGAAGTCATGAAGTCCGCGGTCGCCTACCTCGAGCCGCACCTGGAGAAGACCGACGCCGAGGGCAAGGGCACGATTGTGCTGGCGACAGTCAAGGGCGACGTGCACGACATCGGGAAGAACCTGGTGGACATCATCCTCACCAACAATGGCTACACCGTGGTCAATCTGGGCATCAAGCAACCGATCGGCTCGATCATCGAGGCGGCCGAGCAGCACCGAGCGGACGCCATCGGGATGTCCGGGCTCCTCGTGAAATCCACCGTGGTGATGAAGGAAAACCTCGAGGAGTTGAACGCCCGCGGGATGGCCACCAGCTATCCGGTCTTTCTCGGCGGCGCCGCACTCACCCGGGCATATGTTGAGCAGGATCTGCGAGAGGTCTTCGCTGGGGAAGTCCGGTACGCCCGGGACGCCTTCGAGGGTCTGCGGTTGATGGACGCCCTGATGGCGGTCAAGCGCGGGGAGGAGGGGGCCGCGCTGCCAGCTCCGCGTGAGCGTCGGGTGAAGGCTCGTGGGGGCACGCTGGTTGAAGACCGAGTGGAGACCGCTGCGCCCCCGCGGTCGGACGTGGCAGTCGACGTCGACGTACCGATCCCGCCGTTCTGGGGGGATCGCATCGTCAAGGGCATCGCGTTGGCTGACGTCGTCAAGTTCCTG
This sequence comes from uncultured Actinomycetota bacterium, assembly GCA_963808495.1. Taxonomy (GTDB): domain Bacteria; phylum Actinomycetota; class Actinomycetes; order Propionibacteriales; family Propionibacteriaceae; genus Microlunatus. The sequence goes on along the minus strand of CAWEGC010000013.1, from coordinate 47,002 downwards.
GACGAGCGTGCCACGTTCATGGGCCAGTGGGGATTGAAGGGGTCGCGCGACGGCGCGTCCTATGAGGAGCTGGTCGAGAGTGAAGGCCGACCACGATTGCGAGCCTGGCTCGATCGGATCCAGACGACCTCGATCGCGGAGTTCGCTGTGGTTTATGGCTACTGGCCCTGCTACAGCGAGGGCGATACCGTCGTCGTCCATCAACCCGGCGTCGATGTCGACGACCCTCGCGGTGAAGTGGCGCGCTTCACCTTCCCTCGCCAGCGCCGGCCACGATATCTGTGCCTCGCGGACTTCTTCCGCGATCGGGAGCTGGCCCTGCGAAAGGGTCCAGACGTCATCGCCTTCCACCTGGTCACCATGGGGGCAGCCGTCGGTCGGGCGACGGCGAAGCTGTTCGAGCAGAACGCCTATCGGGACTACCTGGAGCTGCACGGGTTGAGCGTGCAGCTGACCGAGGCCCTGGCGGAAATGTGGCACGCGAGGATTCGCGCGGACCTCGGTTTCGCTCCCGACGACGGCCCGGTCGACGACATGATCCGTGAGCAGGCCTATCGAGGCTCGCGCTACTCCTTCGGCTATCCCGCGTGTCCCGATCTGGAAGACCGAACGAAGCTTGTCAGCCTGCTTCGCCCGGAGCGGATCGACGTCACGCTCTCGGAGGAGCTGCAACTGCATCCAGAGCAGTCGACGGACGCGCTGATCGTCCATCACCCTGAGGCCAAGTACTTCAACGCCCGCTGACGGCTTCCGGAAATCCAGAGGACGGTTCCGCGCAGGGGTTCCCGGTTCTCTGATGCGTTCAAGTCCCGTGCCGTCGACCGACGGCGACGTGCAGGCCTAAGCCGGAAGGAGTGTAGAAATTCCGGATGAGGCACCAGGAGGGTCGCCTGCACTGGGAGAATGACCGGGCCATGACCAAGACCTCGACTCTCGCTGCGGCGCTGTGGGACTTCGACGGAACCCTGGTTGACTCGGAGCCGTTGTGGTTGGATGCGGAATTCGACCTCATCGCCGACCTCGGCGGGACGTGGTCCATCGACCACGCGGACCAATTGATCGGCAACTCGCTGCTCGACTCCGGCTCCTACATCTTGAACACGATTGGCCGGCATGACCTGAGCCCGGCCTGGGTCGTCGACGAGTTGATCATCCGGGTAATCCAAGCCCTGAGCGCCCGGCCCATCCCATGGCGGCCGGGGGCTCGCGAACTTCTGGCCTCCTTTCGCAGCGGCAACCGTTCCCTGCGCCCTGGTTTCGGCGTCCTACCGAGTCATGTTGGACGCGGTTCTGAGCCAGCTGCCCGCAGACACCTTCGCGGTGTCAGTGGCGGGCGACGAGGTGCAGAACGGCAAGCCACACCCTGAGCCTTACGAGACCGCTGCAGCAGCACTGGGAGTCGACACCCGCCAGTGCGTCGTCTTCGAGGATTCGATCACCGGTGCCCGATCCGGGAACGCGGCCGGCGCCTTGGTTGTCGCCGTGCCGGGTCGGGTGCCGGTCCCGCCCGCTCCACGCCGTCGTCACGTCACGTCGCTGACGGAACTCGACGCGGCGACCGCCGCTGAATGGCTTGAGCAGGCCAATGGCCAAAACTGAGCCGCTCCGAGGCGGCCGGTGCGTTGCCGCGCTCACGGCCGCCTTCACCTTCCTGCTGAGCGTCACCGGCTGCCAGCTCAACGGTTCGGTCAGTCCCTCACCCACGCCCAGCGGCGCACCGCCCAGACCTTTCACCGTGATGAGCACCGACTTGGTTCGCGTCACGGATCCTGCGGCGATCACTGACGCCGCGTCCGCTGTCGTGTCGCTGAACGCGTTCCAGCGGTTGATGACAGCCGATCCCGGCCAACCGGTCCTGAAGCCGGACGCCGCCCGGGACTGCATCTTCACCTCGACGACGATCTACAGCTGCACATTGAACGAAGGGCTCACCTTCCACAACGGACACGCGCTGACCGCCAGCGACGTGAAGTTCAGCATCCAGCGGGCGACCCGGCTCAATGTGGCGGGATCTTCCACCTCGCTGTTGTCCTCGCTCCGCCGCATCGATACGCCCGATGAGCAGACGATACGGTTCCGGCTCAGCCGTCCCGACACCCAGTTCGGCTGGGCCCTTGCCTCACCTGCAGCCTCGATCGTCGACGAAGAGATCTATCCGCAGGACGACATCCGGCCGCCCACTGAATCGGTGGTGGGCTCGGGGCCGTTCGCCGTGGCTCACCGCGACGAGCGCTCCTTGCTGCTGACGCGTCACGGCGCCTATGTGGGCCGCAATCCGGCCCAGATGCAAGCTCTGGAATACCGTACGGCCCCGGACTCGGCCAGTATCGAGGACGCCATGGCCAACGGAAGGGTCGACGTGGTCTGGCGTGGACTGAACGCCGCGGCCATCACCCGGTACAGCCGCCAAGTAGCCTCTAGTGCCGACCAGGTCACCGCCGACGGATTCACCGAACACACCTACTTCGGAGAGCGAGTCATTCAGCTCGGCTGGAATCCTGCCTCGGCAATGCGAGGCAACAAACCGCTGCGACAGGCGATCGCCACAGCACTCCAAGGAGACCGGACGCTCGACTCCATCCTTCCTCCCGGCATTCCGGGTCATGTGACCAGCTTCCCGGTCGGCGGCAAGGCCACGCCCAAGATCACCTGGAAGAATCGCATCCCGCTCGCACTGGCCTACGACAGCACGGCACCCGACGCCTTGGACATCGCAACCCAGATCCGGACACGGCTGGAGAACTCCGGCGGGCTCAGTGTCCAACTGCGGCCGGACACACCGGTCGCCGACCTCTGGCTGCTCGACCGCAAGGCATGGACTTCGACCGGACTTGCCTGGTTGCAGCCCTACATCGACGCACCGTTGCCGACCGCCGCGACCACGATCCAGACCATTGTCACCGAGTTCCGAAAGACCACCGACGATGAGGCTGCTGCACAGCTTCTCGGCTCACTCCAGAAGCAGGCGGCCGTTGACAACGTCTGGTGCCGATGAGCCAGAGCGATGAGTACCTGTACGCCCGGGCCGGTGTCGACGTCAGCGATGCAGGGTTCGGGCCGGGCTGGCAGCTGGGGCTCTACGGAATCTCGAATGGTTGAGCACCCCCCGTCCGGGGTCAGGCGCGGACCATTCGAGGCCGGGGAGCTGATTGCCCTCACTGACCCGAAGGGTCGACGCCACTCCATCGTGCTCAGCGCCGGCGGACAGTTCCACACTGCCAAGGGCCCCGTGAACCACGATGATCTGATCGGGCAGCCCGAGGGTGTCGTGGTGACCTCCGCCAGGGGCGTCGACTATCTGGCCATGCGGCCCCTGCTACGCGACTTCACGGTCGCTATGCCTCGCGGTGCGGCAGTCGTCTATCCGAAAGATGCAGCACTGATCGTCATGGGGGCTGACATCTTTCCTGGCGCCACGGTGCTGGAGGCCGGCGCCGGGTCGGGAGCGCTCAGCTGCGCCCTGCTGCGTGCGGTGGGCGCCACCGGCCACCTGATCTCCTACGAGCGGCGGGAGGATTTCGCGTCGATCGCCCGGCGGAACGTAGAAAACTTCTTCGGCCAGCCGCACCCAGCCTGGGATCTGCGTGTTGGCGATCTGGTGGCGTCCTTGGCCGATCGGCCGATCAGCTTGGGTACGGTCGACCGGGTCGTTCTCGACATGCTGGCCCCCTGGGAATGTGTCGCGGCGGTGGCCGAGATCCTGACCCCGGGCGGCGTGCTCTGCTGCTACGTCGCCACCACCACCCAGCTGGCCGAAACGATCGAGACGCTGCGTGCCCACACGGGCTTCACCGAGCCGGAGGCCACCGAATCCCTGGTGCGCGCCTGGCACGTCGAGGGTCTTGCGGTACGTCCCGGGCATGCTATGGTCGGCCACACCGGCTTCTTGATCATGACTCGACGATTGGCGCCCGGGGTGGCAGCACCGCTGCGCAAGCGCCGGCCAGCTCCCGGCGCGTATGGCGAGAATTACTCTGGACCTCGGATAAGCCCCAGCTAGGCTTTTGGCCTAGGAGGTGCGTCATGGCTCACGACCGAACCCCGTATGACGACCGCGAGACATTACAGACGCAGCTTCGGGCGCTCAGCGACGAGGTCGACCGGCTGCGTGAACGCGTGTCAGCTCACCCGCACGACATCGCCATGTTGGAACGCCGGCTCGCCGATGCGCGGCAGGACTCGCGCACGACGGCGGCGAACAACGAACGGCTCGCCGCAACGCTGCGTGAGGCCCGTGACCAGATCGTCTCTTTGAAGTCCGAGGTCGACCGGCTCGCCCAGCCGCCGGCGAGCTTCGCGGTGTTCTTGGCCTCGGCCGAGAATCACACCGCCGACATCTACACGGCGGGGCGGAAGATGCGGGTCAGCGTCAGCCCCGAGGTCGACCTGGAGGCGCTGGAGCCGGGTCGTGAAGTCATGATCAATGAGGCCATGAACGTGGTCGACGTCCTCGAGTTCGACGAGGTCGGCGAGGTCGTCCTGCTCAAGGAGCTGCTGGAGGATGGGCAGCGAGCACTCGTCATCGGGCACGGGGACGAGGAGAGCGTCGTTCGGCTGGCTCATCGGCTACACAAGATCCAGCTCCGCTCGGGTGATTCGCTGCTGATCGACCGGCGGGTGCATTTCGCCTACGAGCGGGTGCCCAAGTTGGACGTCGAAGAATTGGTGCTCGAAGAAGTGCCGGACATCGACTACACGGTCATCGGCGGCCTTGGCACGCAGATCGAAGCGATTCGCGATGCGGTCGAACTTCCCTTCCTGCACAAGGAGCTGTTCGCCGAGCACGAGCTGAAGGCACCGAAGGGCATCCTTCTCTACGGCCCTCCGGGATGCGGCAAGACGTTGATCGCCAAGGCAGTGGCGAATTCATTGGCGAAGAAGGTCTCCGAACGTACCGGGGAGGAGGGGCGCAGTTTCTTCCTCAACATCAAGGGCCCGGAGTTACTGAACAAGTACGTCGGCGAGACCGAGCGGCATATCCGGTTGGTCTTCCAGCGAGCCCGCGACAAGGCGTCGGACGGCATGCCGGTGATCGTCTTCTTCGACGAGATGGATTCGCTGTTCCGGACCCGTGGATCGGGCGTGTCCTCTGACGTGGAGAACACCATCGTGCCGCAGCTGTTGAGCGAGATCGACGGCGTCGAAGGCCTCGACAACGTGATCATCATCGGTGCCTCCAACCGCGAGGACATGATCGATCCGGCCATCCTGCGTCCCGGTCGCCTGGACGTCAAGATCAAGATCGAACGGCCCGACGCTGAAGCGGCGCGCGAGATCTTCAGCAAGTACTTGACGCCCACACTTCCCTTGCACGGTGAGGATATGGCCGAGTTCGGCCATGATCACGAGGCGACCGTGGCGGCGATGATCGAGCGCACGGTGACCCGGATGTACGAGGAATCGGAGGAAAACCAGTTCCTCGAGGTCACCTACGCCGGCGGTGACAAGGAGGTCTTGTACTTCAAGGACTTCAACTCCGGCGCCATGATCCAGAACATCGTGGACCGGGCCAAGAAGATGGCGATCAAGGACCTTCTCGACACCGGAGCCAAGGGTCTGCGGATCGGCCACCTGCTGCAGGCCTGCCTGGATGAGTTCGCGGAGAACGAAGATCTGCCCAACACCACCAACCCCGACGACTGGGCGAAGATTTCGGGCAAGAAGGGCGAGCGCATCGTCTTCATCCGCACGCTGATCTCGTCCAACAAGGGCACCCAGCCCGGCCGCTCCATCGACACCGTCACCAACACCGGGCAATATCTTTAGGGCTTCTGGAGCGCACGATCGCGCTCTGAGACGCTGCCTTCCTCGCTCGCTCGCACACGTTGTGCTCGACTCGCTCGTCCAGGCAGCGCCGCGCGATCTCCGACGCTCGGGAATCATCGAGTGCTTCTGGAGCGGACGATCGCGCTCTGAGACGTTGCCTTCCTCGCTCGCTCGCACACGTTGTGCTCGGCTCGCTCGTCCAGGCAGCGCCGCGCGATCTCCGACGCTCGAGAATCATCGGGCGATTCTCGAGCGGGTGTCAGTTGGTTGCGATCGGCATGGGATTCACGAGGCCGGATGCCTGGCGGCGGATCGGCGTGCGGTGTGCACCGCGCCGAGGATCACCCGCCAGCCCAGCAGCAAGATCCCGAGCGCGACGGCGGCCACGAGGACGAAGATCGGAGCGGCGCCCCGGCCGGAGGCCAGCCGCAGCAGCATGCCGACGGCGACCGTGCACAGCCAGATCACAGCGCCGGATCGGAGGCTGGCGGGGTGGCGCCATGCCCTGGCCACAACGTAACCCGTGAGGCTGCCGGCGAGGAACGGCCAGGCGGTGCTCAGCACGCCGACAAGGTCATTTGCCTCGCGGTGGCTACCCCGGCCGACGATGGCGAAGATCAGTACACAGACGATGTCCATGGCAATCGCCGGCCAGACCTTCACGCGGGACCACATTACGCTGGGCGCATGGCAGAGCACGCTGATCGTGGAGGATCGACAGATCAGCAGCCCAAGGTGAGCGTCCAGCGGGTGATGGGAATCGAGACCGAGTACGGGATCAGCGCCCTGAACCCGCCAACCGAGGACGACCTGCACCCGATGCAGCTGTCCAACCACGTCGTCAAGGCCTATGGGGCCTCTGTGGCGGGTCAGCCGGCCGGCTGGGACTACGAGACAGAGACGCCGCTGCGGGACATCCGCGGCTATGAGCTGTCCCGGTCAGCTGCCCACCCGGATCAGCTGACCGATTCCGATCTCGGCATGGCGAACGTGATTCTGAGCAATGGCGCCCGGCTCTACGTCGATCACGCTCACCCGGAGTACTCGGGACCTGAAGTGACGTCGGCGCTCGATGTCGTGCGGTTCGACAAGGCCGGCGATGCCGTCATGGCCATTGCGGCCCAACGGGCCAGCCATTCCCTGGGCCGCTCGGTCCGTCTCTACAAGAACAACACCGATGGCAAGGGCGCCTCGTACGGCACGCACGAGAATTACCTGCTCGACCGGAGCACACCGTTCGACCGGATCGTCGCCCAGTTCACTGGCTTTCTGGTGTCCCGCCAGGTCATCACCGGCGCCGGCCGGGTCGGCCTGGGTCAGGGCAGCCAGGAGGCCGGATTCCAGATCAGCCAACGGGCGGACTTCTTCGAGGCGGAGGTTGGCCTGGAGACGACGCTCAATCGGCCCATCATCAACACTCGGGACGAGCCGCATGCCGACGCCAGCCGACACCGCCGGCTGCATGTGATCACCGGCGACGCCAACTGCTCGGAGATCGCGACCTACCTGAAGGTGGGCGCGGCCTCATGGGTGCTGCGGGTCATCGAGGCAGGGCATTTCGATGGCGACTGCCGATTGGACGCACCAGTGGTGGCCATGCGGACGGTGAGCCGCGACCTCGAGTGCCGTCAGCCCCTCACCTTGGTCGACGGTCGCGCGATGACCGCCGTCGACCTTCAAGAGATCTATCTCGACAACTGTCGTCGGCACTATGAGCGGGTTGCCGAAGATCTGAGCGAGCCCGCTCGGATCGAGGCCAAGGACGTGTTCACCCGTTGGCAGGAGGGCCTGGACGCGTTGCGGACCGACCCATTCGCGTTGGCGGATCAGCTGGACTGGGTGGCGAAGCTGAAGTTGATGGAGTCATATCGCGACCGGGACCACCTGTCCTGGAATGCGCCGAAGCTCGCCCTCATCGACCTGCAGTACGCCGACGTCGATCCGCGCCGCAGTCTGTATGCAGCGCTCGTCGCCAAGGGAAAGATCCGTCGGTTGATCACCGACGAGGAGATCGACCGCGCCCGGAATCACCCGCCGGAGGACACCCGCGCGTACTTCCGCGGCCGAGTGATGGAGAAGTTCGGTGCCGCCGTCGTGGCTGCCTCCTGGGACTCGGTGATCTTCGATGTGCCGGATCGCCCTGCCCTGCAGCGGGTTCCACTTCTCGACCCGTTGCGGGGGACCCGGGAACAGGTCGGCCAGATGCTCGACGAGTGTGAGACGGTTACCGACCTGTTCGCGGCCCTCGGCCGCTAGGCGTCGGGGGTGAACCAGGCGTCTGCGACTTTGAGCCCCGTCGACACGCCTCGAGCCCAGTCCTTCGGGCTCACGGCACACCGACCGGGCTCAAAGTGCTGTGCCGGTGGGGTGTGAGCTGGCTCGCACGCCGACCCTCATCATGTCAATCTCGATCACCGCTGGACGAGGTCAAGGCCGAGGTTCGGGGTCACGGTCGCGGCAGGACACCAGGTACGCGGAGTGGCGTGAAGCAGAAGGGTGTCGGGCCTCATGGTTAGGCTTGGGGAAAGAAGGGAGGAGCGCGGACATGCCCGAGTCAGAACAAAGCCAACGCAAGACCAGGCGAGCCGAGGAGCGCGAGGTCGAAGACGTCGCACCGGCCGACAGCAGCCACAAGGCTGAGCTGGACTCAGAGGTCGACTCCCTGCTGGATGAGATCGACGACGTGCTGGAGGTGAACGCGGAGGAGTTCGTCCGCTCCTTCGTCCAGAAAGGCGGCCAGTGAGCGATCGCTCCTCCTCGGTCGGTCTAACCGCGGACTTTCTGCGCGCCGACACTTCATCGTTCTCCGATTTCGCCGGTCGCGTCGCCCCCAATGTGCTGCCGAGCCAGCGGAACGTGTCCGCCGGCGCCGGTGATCTTGTGCCGCACGGCACCACGATCGTTGCGGCCACCTTCCCCGGTGGCGTAGTGGTGGCCGGGGATCGGCGAGCCACCATGGGCAACATCATCGCGCAGCGGGACATCGAGAAGGTCTATCCGGCCGACGAGTTTTCGATCATCGGAATCGCGGGCGCGGCCGGCATCGCGGTGGAGATGGTCGGGCTGTTCCAGGTGGAACTGGAGCACTACGAGAAGATCGAGGGAGCGCCACTCTCCCTGGTCGGCAAGGCGAACCGGCTGGCCACCATGATCAGGATGAACCTGCCGCTCGCGATGCAGGGTTTGCTGGTCGTACCGTTGTTCGCCGGCTGGGACGCGGCGGCCGAGCAAGGCCGCATCTTCTCCTACGACGGCACCGGCGGCAAATATGAAGAGCACGCCTTCTTCTCGGTCGGATCAGGAGCGGTCTTCGCTCGGGGCTCGCTGAAAAAGCTCTATCGCCCCGACCTCGAAGCCAGCGACGCCACGATGGCGGTCATCCAGGCGCTCTACGATGCCGCCGACGACGATTCCGCGACGGGCGGTCCCGATCTGACCCGCAAGATCTTTCCGGTGGTCCTGCTCGCCACCGCCGACGGGGTGCATCGGATCAACGATGCACAGATCGGTGATTTGGTCGGCCAGGTGATATCCAGCCGGATGGAGCGCCCCGACGGACCAGGAGCATCTCTCACGTGAGCATGCCGTTCTACGTTGCTCCCGAGCAGCAGATGAAGGACCGGGCCGACTTCGCCCGGAAAGGCATAGCCCGCGGCCGATCGGTGGTTGTGCTGCATTACTCCGACGGCATCCTCTTCGTGGCGGAGAACCGTTCCCAGGCGCTGCATAAGGTCAGCGAAATCTACGATCGGATCGGTTTCGCCGCTGTTGGCCGGTACAACGAGTTCGAGAACCTTCGAACGGCCGGAATCCGCTATGCGGATCTCCGCGGTTACAGCTACGACCGAACCGACGTCACCGGCCGTGGCCTGGCCAACGCGTACGCGCAGTTACTTGGCACGATCTTTTCCTCCGGCGGTGAGAAGCCGTACGAGGTCGAGATCATCGTGGCCGAGCTCGGTGCCGCGCCCGAACTCGATCAGATCTACCGGCTGACCTACGACGGCTCCGTCGCTGACGAGGACAACTTCGCGGTGATGGGTGGATCAGCCGAGGCCATCGCGGATGTGCTCGGCAAGGGCTTCCAGCGGAGCCTTGGCCTTGCCGCGGCGACGAAACTTGCCGTGCGGGCGCTTGGCTCCGATGGCGGCAACGGCCAGTCGAGGGCACTTGGGGTGGACGCACTCGAAGTGGCGATTCTCGACCGGACCCGCACGTTGCCCCGAAAGTTCCGCCGCATCGCGGGTGACCGGCTGGCGGCCCTGCTGACCGAGGACATCGAGCCTTCAGATCCGGGTCACGTGCAGCCGCCCACGCTGCCACCAGAACCCGCTGTCACGGAAACGCAACTACCGCCGACCTCCGGTACCGATCCGAATCCGGTTGACGGTCAACCGCAAGAGCCACAGAATCCTGGGCCGTGACCGTTACGGCATCAGCTGCCCCCGACGAGACTGCCACGAGCATCGCCGGGGAGCCGGAGGTGGCGGTCGTCATCGGGACCGGGCTCATCGGCGCCTCGATCGGCTGCGCCCTCACCGCTGCCGGCTATCGGGTGCACCTGCGCGATCACAAGATCAGCCACGCACGCGTTGCCGCCAGCCTGGGTGCGGGTGTTATCGAGGCGCCACGCACGGCTGATGTGGGTGTGGTCATCGTTGCGGTTCCACCGGCATCGATCCCGGATGTGGTCGGTCACGCCCTGCAGACCTATCTGGCAGCGGCGGTGACCGATGTTGGATCGGTCAAGGCCGGTGTCCTGCACGCGCTGTGGGCCCGCGACATTCCACTCGAGCGTTACGTCGGCTCCCATCCCATGGCCGGCTCGCAGCACTCCGGCCCAGTGACGGCTCGGTCAGACCTCTTCGAGGACCGCAGCTGGGTCATCACGCCGCACCGCCGCTCATTGCCCGCAGCCGTTGATCGAGTCTCCATGGTCGTCCAGGCGTGCCGTGCCCGCCCGGTGGTCATGGACGTCGATGATCATGATGCAGCCGTTGCCCGTGTCTCCCACTTGCCGCATCTGATGTCGGTGCTGATGGCCGGCCACCTGAACGCGGTTCCGGCGGGGGATCTGGTGCTCGCGGGACAGGGTTTGCGCGACGTCACCAGGGTCGCCGGCAGCGACCCCCACATGTGGGAACAGATCCTCGAGGCGAACTCCGCTGCGGTGCTGTCCGAGCTGCATCAGGTACGGGACGAGCTCGCCGCCCTTATCCAGGCCGTCGAGGCAGTGCCAGGTTCCGCATCTCTTCGGGACCGGCTGGAACGAGCGGTCGCCGGAACACAGAAGATTCCCGGCAAGCACGGCGCCAGTCCGGTCGCGTACAGCCAGGTGGTCGTGGAGATTCCCGACCAACCTGGCGCGCTGGGCCGCCTGTTCTCCGATGTGGGCGCTGCCGGCGTCAACGTGGAGGACATCTCGATCGAGCACGACCAGGTGCGCCAGGTGGGATATCTGGCACTGTCGGTCACACCGGATCGTGCCGACGACTTGACCAAGCTGATGACCAGCCGAGGCTGGAACGTCGTCTGACCGTCGGCGAGCGCTGTTGTCCGGCCGGGGCCTGTCGGGTGCCCGGTAAGGTGTGCACGTGTCTGAGGGCCGGGCGGGCGAGGTGATCGGGAACGGTACCCGCCCGCTTGTCATCGCAATCGACGGCCCGAGCGGCTCAGGCAAGTCGACGACTGCGCGTGGGGTCGCTCGCCGGCTCAACCTGGCGTTCCTCGACACTGGCGCGATGTATCGGGCCATTACCTGGCTTGTGCTCCATGAGGGGCTGGACAGCGCCGACGAGCCGGCAGTCGCGCGGCTTGCTCGCGAGGCTGATCTGGCCGTCAACACCGATCCGCAGGCGCCCACCGTTGCTGTCAACGGACAAGACGTGACCGAAGCCATCCGGCATCCGGATGTGTCAGCGGCCGTGAGTGCCATTGCGACCAATCTCGACGTCCGCCGAGAGCTGGTGAGCCGGCAGCGTGAGCTCATCACCGGCGCCGCCGGGGGCATCGTCGCCGAAGGTCGGGACATCACCACAGTCGTGGCTCCGGACGCGCAGGTGCGTGTGCTGCTGGTGGCCGATCCGGCTGCCCGGGTGGCCCGTCGCCATGCCGAGTTGGGCGAGCGGATTGATGCCGCCGCGGTGACGGACCAGGTGATTCGGCGGGATCATGATGATTCCACCGTGGCTCAATTTCATTCGGCTGGGCCGGGCGTCGTCGTGCTGGATTCGACTTCGCTGAGTCTCGAGGATGTCATCGACGCGATCTGCGCACTGGTCCCCGAGTCGTACGCGCATCGTCTCGACGATGCGAATCTGGCCGGGGCTGGGGAGGACGTGGCGCGGTGATCGCCGGGGTCAGCCCCGACCTGCCGCACACCGCACACCTGCCGGTTAGCAAGGAGGTGGGCCTTCGCCTCATGAAGCCGGTGGCGGCAGCCATCATCCGAAGCTACTGGCGGGTCCACTTGCATGGCGCGGAAAACGTTCCGCCTAGCGGTGCTGCCATCCTCGCCGCCAATCACATCGGCGTACTCGATGGCCCGGTGCTCGTGGCGCTGACTCACCGACTGACATTCGCGCTCGCGAAGCACGAGTTGTTCACAGGTCTGCTCGGACGGTTCCTTGCTCATGTCGGCCAAATCTCGCTGAATCGGCGGACGATCGACACCGCTGCCATCACCCGGGCCATCCAGGTCCTTCGCGCCGGCGATGTGCTGGCCGTCTTCCCGGAGGGCTCCCGCACCGGCGGGGAGGTTACCTACGCGCGGGGTGGTGCGGCCTACCTCGCGATGGTGACCGGTGCTCCTGTGGTGCCGGTTGCCATACTGGGCACTCGGGAGATCGGTCACACCCGGGGTCAACTCCCGCGCCGTCGCCGACCGATCCACGTGGTGTACGGGGAACCGCTGGCCGTTCCACGTTCGGACTGGCCTCGACGCAAGGCCGCGGTCGCGGAATGGACAGAGCTGCTGCGGTCCCGGCTGGCCGGCCACGTGATGGCCGCCCAAGGGATGACCGGGCTACCCTTGCCGGGGCCCGCACTGCGCAAGCTCTAGGTTTCGTGCTGCGACCGCTACCTTCCATCGACCAAGGTGATCAACGACGTGCGCTTGTCATCCGAGAGCTCGACCGACCTGACCACCCCACCGGTGGTGGCTGTGGTCGGCCGGCCGAACGTCGGTAAGTCAACGCTGGTCAACCGGATCATCGGTCGCCGCGAGGCCGTGGTGCAGGATGTCCCAGGAGTCACCCGCGATCGGGTCTCCTATGACGCCAACTGGAACGGCCGATCGTTCGTGGTCGTGGATACCGGAGGGTGGGCACCGGACGCCAAGGGGGTTGCCGCCCGGATTACCGAGCAAGTGGAGCTCGCCATCTCAGCTGCCGATGCCGTGGTCTTCGTCGTCGATGCCACTGTCGGAACACAAGACGTGGACGAGGCCGTGGTCCAGGTGCTCCGGCGCAGCAACAAGCCGGTGGTCTTGGCGGCGAACAAGGTCGATGACCAACGGACCGAGGGCGAAGCGGCGATGATGTGGAACCTCGGGTTAGGCGAGCCGTACGCCGTCTCCGCCCTGCACGGTCGGGGGAGTGGCGACCTGCTCGACGCGATCATGGCCGCTCTGCCAGAGGCGCCCCGCGAACCGGAGAGAGTCGAACACGGTCCACGACGCGTCGCCATCGTCGGTAAGCCCAATGTCGGAAAGTCGAGTCTGCTCAACAAGCTGGCCCGCCAGCAGCGGGTGGTGGTCGATGAGGTCGCCGGAACCACAGTGGATCCGGTTGATGAACTGGTGGAAGTCGACGGCGACGTTTATCAATTTATTGATACGGCTGGCATCCGGCGCCGAGTCAAGGAGGCTTCGGGCCACGAGTACTACGCGAGCCTGCGCACTCACGGCGCAATCGAGCGGGCCGAGGTGTGCGTCGTCGTCATCGATGCCAGCGAGCCGGTCACCGAGCAGGACCTGCGCATTCTCAGCTCCGTCGAGGAGGCCGGCCGGGCACTCGTGATTGCGTTCAACAAGTGGGATCTGACCGATGACGAGCGGCGTCGCTATCTCGGTCGGGAGATAGAGCGCGATCTCGTCCAGTTCGAGTGGGCGGCCAAGATCAACATTTCAGCGACCACAGGCCGGCACGTCGACCGGCTGGGCCCGGCAATCGAGGAAGCGTTGCACAGCTGGGAATCACGGATCTCGACGGGCAAGCTGAACGCCTTCCTGGGCCGCATCGTCGCCGCTCATCCGCATCCTGTCCGAGGTGGTAAGCAGCCGCGGATTCTGTTCGGCACTCAGGCTCAAACAGGACCGCCGACCTTCGTGTTGTTCACATCTGGCCAGGTGGAGGCCGGCTATCTCCGGTTCGTCGAGCGGAAGCTTCGAGAGGAGTTCGGGTTCGTCGGAACGCCTGTCCATGTTCAGGTTCGCGCCCGTGAGAAGCGCAGGGACCGCTGACGGCAGGGAGGTTCCGTAGGGCTTCCTGAGAAGTGACCACCAGTTGCCCGTCATCTGGCGTGTCGGGCGCAGTCGCGCTGCATGTGCGGTTACTTTTCAGGGCGCACTCGGTCAGTATTGAAGTCATACGACACCTCAAGCCACCGGCCGAGTTGATCATCGACCTGCTGCGGACCGGTCAAATTGATCACATGCAGAATGCGGTCCGAGCCGGTCGTGAACACCCGGGCTATTCGCGGATCGTCAACCCGCTCCGGCAGGTACAGCAGAAGCTGCACCGACCGTACGCGCGGGCGGACCTCGGCGATCTTGCGGTCGCTCTTGAGGAAAACTCCGACGTTGACCGCGTCCTCGTAGATCGGCCCGAGAAGGCGAAGCCGACCAATGACCGCCGAGTAGATGTCGGCAACCCAGGCGGGATGTCGAGCCAGCAGCTCGTCGACCGTAATTCCAGGCACACAGGTGTGCGCCTGGTTTACCGATCCGAACTCCCGCCCGCAACGCGGACAGGCCCACCGGGTCACGTCACCAAGTCTGGCCTAATGGGAAGGAGTTCAGCAGCCGATATCTGTTCAGAGCGAGGTGTATGGAGTTTGGTTCCGACCCTTCATCTGTCTAGTAGAGTTCCCGCTCGTGGCTGCTGCTGATCAGGCAGAGCAACGGGCTGTGGCGCAGCTTGGTAGCGCACTTGACTGGGGGTCAAGGGGTCGCGAGTTCAAATCTCGCCAGCCCGACTAAAGCGATCCATCCCATCCGACCTAGTCGGACCCGTATTCAACCGACATTCTTGCCACCGTCGATAACACCCAGCGACGGCCGCTCCGGACCAGCTACGGACCACCAGGCCGAAAACGCTGTACCAGCCTCCAGCATGGCCTGCACATCGGGATGCAGGTAGCGAGCCGTGACTGCCGGATCCTGATGTCCGGCGACTCGCTGCAGGATGTGCAGATCGACGCCAGCGTCGGCCATCCAGGTCAGGGCGGTGTGCCGTAGGCCGTGGCGGACCAGGCCCGGTTGCCCGAGCTCGGTGACCAGCGCGTCCCAACCGGTCGCGTCCCGCAAGGTGGCGGTGGTGATCACGCCGCCGCGGGGACCGAGGACCAGTCGTTCCTCTGCGCGTCGGCCGGCGGTCAGCCGGACGAGCGTTGGACGTAGCGGGTCAATGATTGGAACCGTCCTCCGTCGACGGCCCTTGGTCTCCTTCGTCACCAGGCCGCCGTGGCCTGGGTATGTCTGCCGATGGACGTGAATAAGTCCTCGGACCAAATCGATGTCACCAACGCGGAGGCCTGACACCTCACTGATCCGGAGCGCGGTCGTGGCAAGGATCGTCACCACGTCGCCCCACGACTGGTCCTTGCCGGCCTCGACGGCGCGGGCTACCAGCTGCTCAAGGATGGCGACGTTGGGAAGAGCGAGGTCACGCGGTGTGCTCGGTTCGGAGTTGCCGGAAGAACGGCCGACCGTGCGGCGACGGGCTCGGTCCGTTGCCGGGTTGCGAGGGATGATGCCGTCGCGAACCGCCTCGTTGAGCACCAGGACCAGCGCGGAGACCGTGTTCTTGATCGTCGACCGGCCGAACTCGGTCTCCCACTGGTCGATGGCGCGGTCGACCAGGCCCGCGGTGATCATCGCGACCGGAAGATGACCGAGCGTTGGAAGGACGCGACGACGGAGACCGGCCGAGTATGGGTCATACGTTGACGTGGGGTCGATTCCTCTGGTCCAGCGGTCGCCGATGAAGGTCACGTACTCGGCCAGTGTCTGCGTCGCGTCAACGCCCGTCCGCGACGCGTTCTGCATCTGTGTGATCCAGGTGGCTGCGGCCTCGTGCGTGGAATGCGAGCGCTTTATGCTTTCCCGCCGCCCCGATTCCGGATCGTGCCAGCGAACCCGTGCCCACCACACCGTGCCACGCGGAGCACGGACCTCCTCAATGTCCGCTGTCAACCGCACTCCCAGCGGAGGACGCTTCGGGCTCACGCCACAGCCTCGGGCCGGCAGAACTGGGACAACCAGCGCTGGAGCTTCCAGAGCGGAGGCAGCTGCCCGATTCTTAAGTACACCGGTAGCTCCTTCCCTTGTCCACCAAAGGCATTCATTCACGTTGACTGATTTGCCGCCAGCGTGGTGCAGCTCCTGTGGATGTCTTCGCGAGGTCAGGGCTGGGTCAGTCCAGCCTCTCTTACCGCCCGAAGGAGAGAAAGATCGCGTTGGTGGTCAGTGTCTCGGCACCTTTTTCTAATGAGCAAGGCGGAAGTCGCGAAGCGCTGCCTGCCTGGCCGGATGTCCGCAAAGGCTCGACCACAATCCATCATGTAGTCGGACCGATTGACCGCGGAGGTGACTTGTATAACCGCAGCGTCGATTCGTGTGCCGTGGCCATATGGCAGATTTCCCTAGCGTCCAAGGCGGGGCGGACCCGACCTCCGGTTGTTGGCGGATGGCCGGGGCCATTGCTGTCGAGCTTTGTCACGGCGAACTTGGAAAGTGGAACCAACTTCCTGCGTCCGGATATCCGAGTTGGTCGGGTTGTCGCTAGCGTGGGCGGTCCTTCGCTCGAGATGTCTTTGCCATTCGGCCGAAGAGATCTGCAGTTGGTCCGGTCCGGTAGCGCGGCGGTCTTGCGGGTCGACGCCGTTCGCGGCTCGCCAGACGGCGACTTCACCAAGAAGGGCGGCTGTCGGGTGGCTGGCCGGTGGTGCCCATAGCGGCTGTTCGCTGCTATGACTGGCGCAGTCTCGGACCTGATCCGCGAGGCCGGAAACGAGCTGTGACCGCTTCGCCAGGTACTCGCCCCAAACGTGATGATCATGAATCGTTGACGGTATGCCGGGAAGCCAGGGTAGTGGCCCTAGGGCAATGGACGCGGGCTGCGGAAGGCACCAGTCCAATACAGCCGCTATGTCTCCCGCGGTGCGGAAATCCCGCTCCAGCGCGGCTTCATGGAGGTGGAGGAGTGGGTGCTCACCGGTTTCAGCCGCCACGGCGAGCAGATGTGCTCTGAGGGTCGGCCACGTGGGCTCGCTCGTGAGTTCAGGAATGACCTGGTCCGCTAAGCCGTCGAGCGCGTGAACGATCTGGGTCCGACGAGCTGCTCGGCCGCCACCTTGAGCCCGTCGGTGTAGCGCTGGACCGCATCATGAAGCCGGGCGGCTGGATCGCTGAGTTCTCGCAGCAGTGTGCTGGCTGAGGTGGGCGCCTCGTCACGAGCGAGGATCTGCTGCAGAGTCTCGGTTGGAGTGCGGGGTGCGACGGTTTCGGGTCAGATCAGGGTGTGCGGGTCGCCGTCGCCGACCACCTGCACGTACAAGTGATTCGTCGCTCGGCCGCGGGTGAGCATGGTGTACAGCTGCTGGCGGGATTCCTGCCCGGCTAGCAGGCCGTGCATGGTGTCGGCGGTGACGCCTTGGGCGGCGTGGATGGTGGTGGCGTAGCCGAGACCGGTCGAGGTGTGGACGTAGTCGGCGGGCAGCCGGACGGTGCGGTGGCTTCGGTTGTGCCGCACACTCAGGTCACCTTGTTTGCCGATGTGGGTGATTGTCCACCGGTCGCCGTTCTTGACCCATTCGGTGGCGCCGAGCCGTAGCCGGCGGTCGTTGACGCGGGTGATGATCACATCTCCGACGCTGGCCCGGTTCCCATCGGCCAAAGACACCTCGGATGACGCAGGGGAGTGATCAAGACGATGCGCCCGGGCACGGCGGTTCAGTTCGGCGACCAGATTGCGGGTGGGGGCGATCATGATCGCATCGAGCCCCGCCGCCCGATCGGAAACCCAAGCGTGGAACGCATCCTCAGTGGTCGTGGCCACATCACCGACATGAACACGACCATTGCGGAGGTAGAACTCGAGCGATTTCGAGTCGCCGTCACGCAGGGCGAGCGATGCTGCCGCTTCATTCGGGTCGGCCCCTTGGGTCTGTTGGATGTCGCGGAGGACACCGTCGGCGCCGATCGCGGCGAGCTGTTGATCATCACCGACCAGCCGGACACTCGCACTCCGACCGATGGCGAACTGCACGGCGGCGTCGAGGGACAAGGTGTCGGCCATGCCGGCTTCATCGATGATCACCAATGTCGACCGGCGGACCGTGGCCGCCCAGTCGGGCAGGTCGCCGTGCCGCAAAGACCAGGTGAGTTTGGCGAGGGTGTCGGTGTGGATCCCGGTCTGCTCGGCGAGGACGGCGGCCGCCGCAGCCGACGCGGCCAGGCCGAGCACCTGGCCGCCGTCCTGAGTCCAGGCCATGGTGAGGGCACGCATAGCGGTGGTCTTCCCTGCGCCAGCGGGGGCGATCGCCAGCTGCACACGTGCCCCGGATCTACACATTTGACGGACCAGTGCCGTCTGCCCAACATCGAGTGCAGTCCCGTTCGCCGCCATCTCCAGCAAGGCCAGCTCCACTGCCGTCTGGTCGACGGCTGACCCGTCGCGACGACCTGCCGCGGTGAGGAGACGCTGCTCGGCGTCGAGGATCCGCTGCGACGTGTAGAGGTTTGCGCCGGCGACGGTGTAGACCGACGACCCGTCGACCCGCCGCAACACGTCCGGTTCCTCGATGTGGTCAGCCGGTGCGGCGAGCGCAACCGACCTGCGATCGAGCACCTCATCGACCAGCAGATCCACCAGGGCCGTGGCATGTTCAGCAGGCAGGTCGATGGTGCGGACCTGTCGTAGCGCTTCGGCGCGGACGTGCCACATCTGCCAGGTCGCACGGCATTCCTCCATAACGGCTAAGACGCCGCCGGCTGTCTGGGCGACCCAGCGGGCGTCGACGATCGCGGTGGTCTCGGCGGGTGGCGCCAGCGCCGTCTGCACCATCGACGCCACGGCGTCGGGCCCATCTAGCACTGTCGCGGCTTCGCCGAGCCAGGTTGTGCGTTGCTCGGCCAGGGATCGGGGTTCGTGTTTGGCGTCGCGGGTCTCCAACGTCGCCTGTTGTGCCAGATGCAATGCTTCGACCGGGGTCGGTGGCCGGCCATGATCATCCTGGAACTGGATGGCCAGCTCACCGCGGCGCGCTTCGATGTGGATACGGCGGGTCGACCAACGTTGATTCAGTCGGGGGTCGACACCGACGATCTCCCGGATCGGCCGCTTCGCCGGATCGGTGCCGGGCCGTTCGGCAAACTGCACCCCCAAGGCCTCTCGGAGGTGCTGCTCGAGCGCGGTGTTGTATGTCTCCGACGCGGCAACGTTGGCCTTGAACAGCACCCGTCCGTCGATTGACAGCCAGCGTCCGTCGAGGGTCTGTACCTTGTTCGCGACCGCCACGTGGGTGTGCAGGTCCGGGTCTCCGGCCCGGCTGTCCCGGTGGGTGAACGCGACGGCGACGAGGCCTCGGACGTTGACTTGTCGGATCCCCTGGGCCCGGTCCGGGTGAACAGGGCATGCTTCTCGATGAACGCCAAGGCGTCTTTCACCGCGTTCTGGTGGGCTCGTTCGATCACAGCCGCCACCGTCGGGTCGGCTACCGCCCACAACGCCGACACCGACTTCACCGGGGAGAACGTCAGATCGTAGCCGGCGACGGTCTGTGTCCGTGGGCGTGAGTCCTTGGCGATTTGACCGGCCAGCTCTCGGGCGTCGACCGCCACGCGCCCGTGCTCTGCACCGAAGAACTCACGAGCCACGTCCGTCCGCACCCGTGCCCGGTCAGCAGCCGGCAGTGGCGCGTCGGCTGACAAGCCAGCTGCCGTATTGCTCGCTGCGATGCGCCTGGCCACCTCGAGCCGGAACGGGCTGACGACACCATCGACGATCTTGAATGGCACACCCAACCGGGTCACCTCCTGGAAGTCGCGGGAAGTGAGGTCTGGTCCTTCCAGCTGCTGCTGCCGCAGCTCGGCCAACGGGTGCAGACCGCAACCGAACAAGGCTCGCATCTGCTCGGCGGTCACCGGGTCGCCGGCGCTCAGGGCATCGATCCCGTCCATCCCAGACCCGATCCGCACCCCGGCGACTCACCCCGTTCGGTGTAGTACGACGCCAGACCGGTATGACCCTTCTCGGTCGCATCCAACGCCGCCACCTGCCGGGTCAGGTAGTCATACCCGGACCCAGCTGTGAGCTTGTGGATGCTCATCGTCACACCCACCCGAAGGGGGTACATCCCGCCGTGGCGGTCAGGCCGACCTGAGTTCTTCCGGCGTGCATGGGGTGTGTCGGACATGACACTTCGAAGGGCTGAGGGAGGTACGTCTTACGAGAAGCGTTAGGGGTGGTGACGCTCAACCTGCGGGACGCGGCGCCGAGAATGCGAGTTTGGTAGATGAGGAACTGGCTATCGGCAAGTAGCCAAGGTCATGCAGAAAGGCAGGAGGGGGAGGAAAGACCAGACAATGACACAGAGGAGGGGTGCCAGCCGGTGGCGGAGTCAACGGGCGCAGCGGGACTACTGGGAAACGGACGGGCCTCGGCAATACAAGCAGTTCGGCGACTCCAACGAAGCACTCCTCGCCCCAGCCGGTCAGGCGATGCTCGACGCCGCCCAACTGTGGCCAGGCGAACGAGTGCTCGATGTGGGCTGCGGCCTTGGCACTTCCACGCTCGAAGCGGCGGAGAGGGCCGCGCCGTCGGCCGGGTCGTCGGCGTCTACATCTCCGCAGCAAAGCTCCAGCCCGCCCGGCAGTGCATCGCAGCCGCCGGTGGGGACAACGTCGAGCTGAACTTCGCGCCCTACGCGGACAGCAGGGAGTGGTGATGGATGCTCCAGCGTGGCTCGTGACCGCGCATCGCGATACTGCCGGTGACCCTTCCGTCCGGATCGAAGTTAACGTGGCGCAGGTGAAATTGAGGCCTTGGCATCCATCTGATTCCTCCAGCGATATGACGCAGCTCGCATCGTCCTAACGGCGGGCGCGATCGCTTAGCCGCGCTGGAGCCGTGTACTCCAATCTCAGGCTCTGAGTCGCCTGAGGGCGGCGACGTTTCCTTTGATCTCGTACAGGCTGATCGCCCAGTCCACCGAAGATCGAGCGTCCTCGGCCAGCCTTGCGGCCGCCTGTACCCGCGACTGTTCGACGAGTAGGTCTGCCTTCAGATTCGGCATCAGGCCGGGAACCAGGTTGACGGCTGCGGCTGCCATGGCGAGGGACGCCTCGACCTCGTCCACCGGCAGGCTTCGCGCTGCCGCCATCGTTGTCAAGGCCCGCACGACCACGCAGTCAGTGGGTGTCACCGCCCGGGCCTCCTCGGCGAGTGCTCTCGCCTCCTCCAGCTGTCCCGCAGCCGCAAGCACGAGGGCCAGACGGGAAGACGTCTCTCCCACGAACTCTCCCTCGTTGCCGCTGCGGAAGCGGGTGAGTGCGACTCGATACGCGCTGACGGCTGCGGCGGCGTCGGCGGCAAGGGTCTCGACCTCGGCGCTGTCCCAGGCAATGAACGCCAGGAGCCGACGTACGCGCATTCGTTCCACGATCAGCTGGCGAGCACGGTCGAGGAGTTGTCTTGCCGGATCGAAGTCGCCGGTCATGGCGTAGGCGCGAGCCAGAATTCCCATGACGATGGGGTGGGGTTCAGCCTGCTGGCCCAGGAGTGACTCGATCTCCTCGATGCAGTCCGGTACCGGGGCTGGCCCGCCGATGAGGCTTCGCGAGATAAGGAAGGCCGCGGCGAACTGTTCTCGCACTGCGCCGCCACGCTGCGCGTACTCGAGGCTGCGACGACCGGAGTCCACCGCACCGACGGGGTTTCCCGCGCGTTGCTCCAGCCAGCCGAGCAGGAAGGTCGCTTGAGCCCGCCCGTTGTCCTGGCCCGCCTCGGAGAAGAAGGCAGCTGCCTGCCGTGCGATGGCGGCCAGGTCGTCTGCGGTCATTCCATGAGGACCCGTGATGGACATGCTGCGCGCGTATTCGAGTCGGGCGAGCCAGCGGTCAACCGGGTCCACGCCCGGCATGTTGCTGAGTTGCAGCAGGAGTCTCTGAGCCCTGGAGTGTTCGCCGACTGGCAGCGAGACCTCGGCCAGCCGCTGGGTGGCGGTGGGTACCAGCGGATGCCCGTCGGGCAGCATGACCAGGGCACGCGCCAGCAGGTTCGACGCAGCCGACATGTCAAAGCGAGCGTAGGCCCGTGATGCTGCGGACGCGAGCTTTATGCCGGCCCGCGCCTCGAGCGCACCATCGCCTGGCAGGCCGACGTGCCGCCGGTTGATCACTGCCTGCTCGAGGTGGTGGCCGACGACCGCGTCCAGCTCGTCACTCGGAGCACCTCCGGTGTCCTCGAGCCATTCAGCGAAGGCGAGATGGAGGCGTAGCCGGTCCCGCCGGGTGAGGCTTTGGTAGGCGGCATCACGGATGAGTCCGTGCGGAAACTCCACGCTCTTCTGCTCGGTGTGTCGAAGCAGTCGCTTCCGAGCGAGCGACTCCATGTTCCTCGCCAGGAACGGACGTGCCTCGTCGGGCGCCAGGATCTGCAGCGCCTCGCTACTCAGGTGGTCACCTGCCACGGCCGCGGCTCGAAGCAGATCACGCTCGCCTGGCCCGAGTCGATCGATCCGGGCGGCAAGCAGGCCTCGTAGCGTGGCGGGGATCGCGTCTGTCTCGGCGTTCGCCAACGCGGCCAGCAGTTGTTCGGCGAACAGGGGATTGCCCTGGGACGCCTCGATGATCCGTTGTTCGTCCGCTGGGGGCAGGTCGACGGGGGCATGGTTCCTGACCACCTGCGCGATGGCGTCGGCATCCAGCGGGTCGAGGTAGACCAGGTCCGCACGATCGCCACCGACGCTCCATTCGGGGCGTAGCTCGACGAGCTCAGGGCGGGCCAGGAACAGGAAGAACGCAGGCCCCGTGAGCGAGCCGCTGAGGTACTCCAGCACGTCGAGCAGGGTCGGCTCCGCCCAGTGGATGTCGTCCACGATCACGGCCAACGGTTGGACGGCGCTGAGGATCTCGAAGGCACGAAGGAGGTCGCCGAAGAACTGCTGCGGCGGGCCCTTCAGCTCGCCCAGTCCCAGCACACCGGCCAGGCGGTCGCCCAGCCCGGGCTCGTTGTTGTCCAATAGTTCGGCAACCGACTCCCAGTCGGACCCACCTCCGGCCTGGACGAGCAGCTCGTAGAGGAGCCCAAACGTCCGTCCGCTGCCGGCGTCGACGCAGGCCGCGGTGATCGTCCGGGCTCTTCCGCCAATTGAATCCGCGAACACTTGGGAGAGGCGTGACTTGCCGATGCCTGCCTCGCCGAGCACCGTCATCCGATGCGGCGTTCCTCGTCGCACCATGCGGCCGAACGATGTCCTCAGGCGGGTGAGTTCTGCCTCGCGTCCCACCATTTGCGCGTGCAGGTCACGAGAGATGAGCCGAGCCCCGGGATCAACGTCGACCAGACACCAAGCAGTCATGTTGGCGAGTTCTCGGGCCCGCTCCACGACCGCGGCACCTCGAACAACTTTCATGGCCTGCGGTCCGATCAACACCTCGCGGGGCTGTGCGGCCTGCTGTAGTCGAGCCGCCATCGAAATCGGTGGTCCGCTTGCCGAACGGGAGCCCGTTAGATTCGACACGACCTCACCTGTTTCGAGTCCGGCTCGAAACTCACGGGGCCCGGGCAGGGCGAGAACCCACTGTCGGGCCTGGTGGGCGGCTAGGACGGCCCGGAGCGGGTCGTCATCGTGTGCCGACGGCAATCCGAACCACCCCATGACGCCGCCGCTCACCGAGTCCTCGACACGAGCCCCGTTGCTGCGCAGCGCTTCGGTGACCCGGGCCAGCGACTCCGCGGCGATGGTCTCCCCGGCTTCGGGGTCGATGTCGGGATCGGTGGACGTCACATCGACAATCAGGACGGTCACGGTTCTGCGGTCGCTGGGGAGCCAGGTAGAGATCTCGGGTTGCCGGGCGGCGGGGGGAGTTGGCGCATCGAGGGCGGGGTCCTGGTTCAAGACGCGTTCGTGCAGGGTCCGCAGCTCTGGTCCGGGTTCCACGCCGAGCTCGTCGATCAGCGTCTCGTGAGCCTGCCGGTACGCCTCCAGAGCCTCGGCCTGCCGACCGGCCCGGTAGAGCGCAAGTACCAGCTGCTCGCGTAGGCCCTCGCGGTACGGATTGTCTGCGATCAGCTCCTCCAGCTGCGGCACCAGCTCGGCATGCATCCCGGTATCGAGTTGGGCGCCGATGAGCGCCTCGCGCGCGGCCAGCCTGTGTTCCTCCAGGGCGGCGATAGCGGCTTGGGCGAACGGCTCGTAGGCCACATCGGACAAGGCTGATCCACGCCACAGATCCAGTGCCTCACCCAGCGACGCCATGCGTTCGTGGCCGTCGAGGTCCCGAGCGGCCGTGACCAGGTCGTGGAACCGGTTGGCGTCGATTGCGCTGCGTGGAAGAGCCAGGCGGTAGCTGTTGCCCGCGGTCTCCAGGGCGGTGGCGTCGAGGGCTTTGCGGAGTTTCGAGACAAACCCCTGGAGCACGGTCCTGGCGGTTGCCGGAACCTCATCTCCCCAGAGGGTGTCGATCAGCCGCTCGGCGGGGATCGCCTGGCCGACCTGCAGGGCGAGGATCGTCAACAAACTGCGTGCCCGTCCGCCAGGAACGTCAACGGCCGTGCCTCCTCGCCGCACCTCGATCGGTCCGAGCAGGCGGATATCCAGGTCGGCCGGCCGGCCGTCCTGAGTGCCCACGGGCCTGACTCTATGTGCGATCCAGCTGGTCTTAGTGAAGCTCTAGCGGGCTCATAGATGCTTTGCGAAACAGGTCGAATGCACCGAAAAGGAGAAGTGCCAT
Organism: uncultured Actinomycetota bacterium; assembly: GCA_963808495.1. Lineage (GTDB taxonomy): Bacteria > Actinomycetota > Actinomycetes > Propionibacteriales > Propionibacteriaceae > Microlunatus. The sequence continues at coordinate 22,059 of CAWEGC010000013.1, read as the reverse complement.
TCCGCTCTATCTGGACATCCACGAGCAGGCTCCCGAGGGGCTCACGCTCGAGGCGCTGGAACAGGCCCACCAGGTCGACCTGGACCACCAGGCCAAGCACGGCGTCACATTCCAGCAGTACTGGGTCGATCTTGCGGCGAGGAAGGTCTTCTGTCTCGTCGAGGCCCCCAGCGCCGACGCCGCGGCAGCCGTCCACCGCGAGGGACACGGGCTCCTTGCCAACCGCATCTACGAAGTGGTCGAAGGCCACTGATCACACCGGAAGGATTTAACAATGTCCACAGAATTCATCTACACGGGTACCTACCAGGTTCGCGACGGTCGTTTCGAGGACGCCCGGAAGAAGCTGTCGGAGCACGCGGAGTTCGTCGAGGCGAACGAGCCACGCCTGGTTGCCTTCCATCTCTTCACCGACGAGGCGGCCGGGACGGTGTCGATCGTGCAGGTCCACCGCGACCCCGAGTCGATGGAGTTCCACATGAAGTTGGTCGCCGAGCACATCAAGTCCGCGCTCAACGACTACCTGGGCGAGGCGGTGAGTACCCACGTCTATGGCGGAGCGGGTGCGCCAATTGTCGACATCATCCGTCAGTACGACCCGGACGCCAACGTGGTGAGCGAGCACCTGGCCGGCTTCACCCGCACGACAGCCGCTTGATGCAACACTGGATCTGGAGGACAGCGACATGATCAGCTGGGAAAGCAGCACATTCATCGCCAGGCCGGCGGAGGAAGTCTTCGCGTACGTCGCGGACGTGCGCAACGATCCGAACTGGCACAAGGACGTCCACTCGGCGACCGTGGTCAAAGGAAACGGCCAACTCGGTGAGGGCACCGTCTTCGACGTCAAGGCCAGGGTCTCCGGCACCGAGGAGATCATCGCCTACCAGGCCCCGCACAAGGTCGTCCTCAAGGGCGGCGACATGGGGAAGATGGTTCCGACCGACATCCGCACGATCCAGCCGGTCGAGGGCGGGGTGCGGTTCACGCGGCACGTAGACCTCGACGCACGAGGCTTCATGGGTTGGATGACGAAGCGGATGCTCGGCATGGTCACCAAGCGCAATCACCAGTTTGTCGAGAACCTCAAGCAGGTCCTCGAAGGAGGCTGACAAGCGCGGGAAATCTCCAGCCCGACGGGGCGACCGCGCACGGTCGAAGAGGCTTTTGTGTGCTCTGGCTCATGCCCGAATGATCTGGTACATGGGTAGCGCGGGGGAAACCCTTGTTGGATCCGGGCCGGGGCATACGGAGGAGCGGATACAGCTTTTGGATGACCGGTTAGTGCGGACGGTCGTGGCGGGCCTTGCCGAGCCACTGGTGGTATTCAAGGCCGGCATCGGCGTGGGCGCATCGGTCTGGGTGACCGTCCAGCCGTTAGTTGCTGCCGAAACGCGGACGCTTAAGCGGTCGTTTGATGGGTCTAGGCCCGGACGCCATGCCATGTCGACTCCGAGGCGCGACAGCAGCTTGGCCGGCCGTGAAATCCAGCCATAGCTGTTCTCCTACCTGACCGAGTGCGTTTTACGCAGCGCTGCCGCAGTGATCTGGCCGACCTGTACGAGTACGGCCTCATCGCCGGCATTACTGAGTCCACGATGCACCAGCCTGGACCTGATCAAGGTTTTCGCTTAGTTTAGCTATGGGTCTGGCCACCATTTTGACCACCATTTGGGTTATCCACCGAAATGCGCCTAAGTCCAGAACCCTTATCCTTAAGGAAACTGGACGTCTGAGGACGTCCTTAGACACGCTGCCGATGTCTGGGGGTTCAAGGGTCGCGAGTTCAAATCTCGCCAGCCCGACCAAACGATCCACTCCATCCGACCTAGTCGGACGTGCCATTCAACAGACATTCTTCCCGCCCTCGATGACGCTGAGCGGCGGCCGCCTCGGACCAACTACGGACTACAGGCCGAAAATGCCGTTCCAGCCTCCAGCATGGCTTGCACATCGGGATGCAGGTAGCGAGCCGTGACCGCCGGATCCTGATGGCTGGCGACCCGCTGCAGGATGTGCAGATCGACACCGGCGTCGGCCATCCATATCGGAGCGGTATGACGTAGCCAGTGGCGGACCAGCCCCGGCTGCCGGAGTCCATGGCCAACATGGGCCGTCTGCTGGACGAGGACCACTAGGCGCGGAGTCAGCCCCGAGCCGCCTTGGCGAGGGGCGGCACTACGGCTCGAGCGCGCTGCACCTTCCGGGCCGACTCGAAGAAGGAGATCAGTTCCTTGGCGATGGGTTCGGGTTCGAGTAGCGGGGCAAAGTGACCGACGCCCGGCAGTTCTCGCACGTGCGCGTCGACGACGTGCTGAGCCAGGTAGCGTTCCACGTCGGCGAAGAAGGTGCCGAGCAGCGTCTGCTCGCCCCGCAGCAGCAGGACCGGCGCGGCAACCTGCCCGAGCGCTTCCGGGTCAGTCGACCGAGGCCCCTCGTAGGACATGTCTTGCTGGAGGAATCGGAGCAGCGCGGGGATGCCGCCTGCCCATTGCTCGTAGAAGGGTGTCTCCTCCAAGGCGGCGATCTCGTTGTCGGTGCCGAACCCAGGGAGGAAAGCGTGAACCGCATCGAGGATCCGTCCGTCGGCAGCCGCCGCGCCCACCTGCTGCATCGCGGCCCCGAAATGGGCGATGTCGTCTTCTCCCCCCACCCCCATCACGCCGGGCTCGTAGATGGCAACGGCGGCCACGGAGTCACTGTCGGCGGCCGCACCCAGCACCCACGCGCCGCTGCCTGACCAGCCCACCAGGCAGACCGGTCCGCCGATGCTGTCGACGAACGCGGTGACGTCCTCCTGCAGGCGCGGGGGTGAGTGGTCCGGGTTGTCGCCGGACAGGCCCCGGCCGCGTGTGCTCAGCGTGTAGCAGGTGAACCGGTCAGCGAGGTGGGGCACCAGCGCCTCGTAGGCAACCTCGCCGTCGCCAAATGCTCCGTGGACCAGAACTAGGGGCGTTCCCTGTCCGCGGACTCGTCCGACGATCTCGGTGCCGTCGGCCGAAATGGCAACCTGAACCCGTCCAGCCATCATCACTCCTCGAGTCGGCGCCGGTGTTCGGCGCATCTACCGAGAAAGCTAAGTAGCGCGGCGGCGATCGGGCATCGGCTCGATTGACCAACTTGTCTCGGCCCAACTACGCGGTAATGCGTAGCCACTGAGTCGTCAGCGCGCCACTGTCATCTGATGGTCGATGGCGTAGCGGGCAGCCTGGGTGCGCGAGGTGACACCGATCTTGTTGTAGATGTTCGTCAGGTGCCGGGCAACCGTACGGTCGCTGATAAACAGCGCCGCACCGATCTCGCGGTTCGACCGTCCGTCGGCCACGAGCGTGAGCACTTCGTACTCACGCCGAGTCAGGCCATTGGGCAACTCGCGCATCGGCCGGCGCGCACCCAACCGCTCATAGACTGCCTCCGCCCGCGCTAGCTCCGCGTCGGCGGAGGCCGCGTCGCCGAACGCCCGGTAGGCCTCGGCGAGCCGGACGCAGGTGCCGGCGGCATCATAGGCCGACCCGAGTTCGTACCAGCGTCGACAGGCGTCGCGCAGCACCGGCAGAGCCTCCGCGGCGTTGCCCTCAGCCAGCAACACCGCACCGCGCGCGGTTGCCGCCATCGCCTCCAGTCCTGATGTGGCGAAGGCGGATGCCGTCTGCGCGAGCTCGGACGCGGCAGCCGCCGCGTCCTGCGGATGTCCAGCGGCGATCGCGATCTCGACCAATGCTGCACACAGCGCGGCGCGGCGCAGGGGATCGGGACCTGCCGCGGCCACGGCCGAGATCACCGACGCCAACGCACCCTCGGCGTCACCATCGGCAAGCCGAAGCAACGCCCGCCCCGGCTGCGGGTCGTATCCGCGGGCGTGCGCCTCGCCGTACGCTTCGGCAGCGCCTGCCTCACCGCGCAGCCGGCGAACCTCGGCAACGACGTACCAGGCCTGTGCGGCATAGTCGAGCCGATTGACGTCGAGGCTCGCAACAACATGCAGCGCTCCCAACTCAGCCTGATCCCACGCCCCGCGCAGCAGCTGAAGCTGCGCTCGGTGCACCGCGCACATGGCGCCGAACGTCACCTCCGCGGGCACGGTTGCCAGCCACCTCTCGGCCAGTTCCGTCCACCGAGTCATCCGAACAACGTCACCGACCTCATGACAGGCCGCGATGGTGTGGCAATAGAGGACACCCGTCATGAACGGATCCAGCCTGCCCTCCAAGACAGTCACCATCGCCTCGTCAAGCAGCGCTAGCCCGTCTGCGACCGCGCCCGACTTGATGAGCGCGCGCCCTTCGCTGTTCAGGCCCATAGCCACCAGGTCCGGCTCGTTCAGCCGTCGGCCGAGGTCACGGACCTGCCGGGCTGCACCCACCGCCGCGGCAGGTTGGCCGGCCACCAGGTTGGCGTCCACGCCCGTCAACGCCAGCAGGAGCCCATGCACCCGGCACTCCCGGACACCCTCAAGGAGATGCCTGGAACGGCTCAACCAACCCATGCCCTGCGGCTCGTCGCCTCTCGAAACGTGGAAGACCCCGAGACGGAAGGCAACCCCGGCGGCGTCGGCCGGACGGGAATCGGCCACGAGGGCGTCGCATGCCGCTACGTGGAGTCTTAGGGCATCCTCGACCCGCCCGAGCCACCACACCGCGTCGGCATAGGCCGCGAGGTCATCGGCGGTGAGTCGATGCGGCGCGACCGCGTCAAATGAGTCAGCGGCGCCGCGCCAGTCCTGTGCCGCGTACGCCTGCCTTGCCCGGTGCAGGCTGTCCTCGTGGTCGTCCACCGGCTGCCCTCCGTCGACAGCCAGCAGGATACCGACTGACGCAGCTGCGCGGCAGCATGGCTGGCTGAACGCGCGACGGGCGCTAGCCTCGTCCGAAGGACAGCGCGCGAGGCGCCGAGAACTCGCGCAACGTGACGGGTGGCAAGCTCCCTCAAGACGAGTCCGACGACCTGCCGGATGGCCTCCTGTGCTCACTCACAGCGGTCATTCGACCTTGGGGCGAGGCAGATCGTGGTTTGTTGTGGTCGACTGCCCGGCGTTAAGTCCGAAGGCCGCATCGATCACCTGCCCGATCCGGCCCGTGCGTCGTCCGGACCTTCGGCTGCTCGGAAATCAGGTATACAACATCTGCGTACAAGGCCTCGATCGTGCAGGCGGAGGCGGCGACTGCGACAAGCGACCGGTTAATTCCTCCCTATGCCGATCCGTCCTGCCCTCACGAGTTCGGCGTAAATCTCGCGTGCCGCCATTTCGTGATTTGACGGCGACTTCGATCCATCGCGGCCACATGATTGCATGCATCTGGATCCTGCCGGGAACGCGTTTGCCCCGGGCTACGTCTTCCCGGCGATGCTTCTGCCGATAGGCGCCCATCTCGTTCATGAGCCGTTGCCGCTCCTCGCGGGTCTTCGCGGCCTGCATGGCGACGACGCCACGTCGCTGCCCATCGGGCGAGGCGCAGTTAATCTGTGTCGGTTGTCTGAACCTGCGTCGGTCGGCCGGTGGCCCGGCGCTCGCGGAGCGGCGCGATCACAGTCGAGTGATAAGGCTCGCGCTCGGCGACCCACCGGGTCACCCAACGCCCGTGCGGTTCGGCGGTGCTGCCGCGAGTTCTAGCATGGCCATGGCGATACCGACGGCGCGACTGCTCTCCACGGCGTTGAACTTTGCCGTCTCGGCGGAGCTGTTCAGACCAGCGGGATGAACGCGAGGAGGTTCCAATTCGGTGTAAGGGTGGACCGCCTCGTTTCGCCGCTCGAACAGCCAGTGCAACTGATCGCGTGTTGTGCTCGACTGCCCGGCGTCAAGTCCGAAGGCCGCATCGATCACCTGCCCGATCCGCCCGTGCGTCGTCCGGACCTTCGGCTGCTCGGAAATCAGGTATACAACATCTGCGTACAAGGCCTCGATCGTGCAGGCGGAGGCGGCGACTGCGACAAGCGACTGGTTAATTCCTCCCTGTGCCGATCCGTCCTGCCCTCACGAGTTCGGCGTAAATCTCGCGTGCCGCCATTTCGTGATTGACGGCGACTTCGATCCATCGCGGCCACATGATTGCATGTATCTGGATCCTGCCGCCGGGAACGCGTTTGCCCCGGGCTACGTCTTCCTGGCGATGCTTCTGCCGATAGGCGCCCATCTCGTTCATGAGCCGTTGCCGCTCCTCGCGGGTCTTCGCGGCCTGCTTGGCGACGACGAAGTCTTCCTCGATGTCCCTGAGGCGGTGATAACGCTCGACGGTTTCGCGTCGCTCTCGGTCCCGTTCCTTCCACTGGTCCGAGGTCACAGGCGTGATTCTGCACGACGCAGCCGATGCCTTGGGAGCGCCGGCCTTTTCCCGCCCACCCGGGGTGGGCAATCACGAGCACCAGGGGAGTGGGTCGAAACTACGGACCAGCTACGGACCACGGCGGCCTAACTCAGCGCACCTCAACGGTCAATTATGGACATCAGCGATAAGTGGTTGACGCTCGAGAACGGTGGAGGCCCGATCTGGGGGTCAAGGGGTCGCGAGTTCAAATCTCGCCAGCCCGACCAAACGAAACCACTCCATCCGACCTAGTCGGACCTGCATTCAACCGACATTCTTTCCGCCCTTGATAACGCCGAGCGACGGCCGCTCCGGACATGGTGGTGATCACGCCGCCGCGGGGACCGAGCACCAGTCGTTCCTCCTGGCGCCGGCCGGCGGTCAGCTGGACGAGCGTCGGACGCAGCGGGTCAATGATCGGGACAGTCCTCCGCCGACGCCCGTTGGTCTCCTTCGTCACCAGACCGCCGTGGCCTGGGTACGTCTGCCGATGGACGTGAATCAGCCCCCTGATCAGATCGATGTCACTAACGCGGAGGCCCGACACCTCATTGATCCGGAGCGCGGTCGTGGCAAGGATCGTCACCACGTCGCCCCACGACTGGTCCTTGCCGGCCTCGACGGCGCGGGCTACCAGCTGCTCCAGGATGGCGACGTTGGGCAGAGCGAGGTCACGGGGCGTGCTCGGTTCGGATTTGCCGAAAGGACGGCCGACCGTGGGGCGAGGGGCTCGGTCCGTTGCCGGGTTGCGAGGGATGATGCCGTCGCGGACCGCCTCGTTGAGCACCAGGACCAGCGCGGAGACCGTGTTCTTGATTGTCGACCGCCCGAATTCGGTTTCCCACCGGTCGATCGCGCGGTCGACCAGGCCTGCGGTGATCATCCTCGGTCACCAGAAGTAGGACGCGCTCGGCGTCGAGTGCTCTTGGGAGGGACCCCGGCTCCCGCATAGCAGGTGGCCCTAGCCCGCGCCACGTTCCGCGAAAGAGGCCTGACAGTCTTCTGAGACTGGCCGACCTATCCTGGTCGCCGGGTCAGGTAGGTGTAGTAGTTGGATGCACCGAAGAACGTGCCGTTCTCGGAAGATCGGGTCTGGAAGGCTCGCCAGTCGTCGACAAGTGGCTGTGGGAGAAGGCCAGCGCGCGCCAGCAGTATGCCGTACGACTCGGCGGCGCCGACCCAGAACGAGCTGGTGCCGATGTTGGCGTAGAGCGTTCCGTCCGCATGGACGAGCTCCAGCCCTTCTTCACGCAGCAGGCGCGGCATGTCTCGCATTATGCGCGGATTGGCGACGATGAGCTGCAACAGCCTCTCTTCGATCCTCCCTGCGACCACGTGGTCGGGGTAGGCGAAGGTGAGTGAGGCGTAGTCGCCGTCAAAGATGGCGACTGTTCCGCCGGGTCGGACTACGCGGCGAGCCTCGCGCAGCACCTGCGGCGGGTCGTCGACATGGCTGACGAGGGTGTGCAGCGTGACGATGTCGAACTCGCCATCGCTGTACGGCATGTGGTGCGCATCGCCGACCTCGTAGGTGACGTTCTGGGACAGTCCTTCATCCTCGGTGAGCCGTCGTGCAGCTTCGATCAGCGCTGGACTGTGGTCGAGGCCAACGATGGCAGTCTCGAGCCCGGTCAAGCGCCTCAGACTGCGCACCTCGATGCCGGTCCCGCAACCAATGGCCAGAATCCGCCGGGCATCAGGGAGGGGGAGCTGCGTGAGGTAGGTCTGCGACAGCCGCGCGTAGCCTTCGTCGGTTCCACGGAACTCAAGGCGGGCGGCGATGGTCTCCAGCACCGCCGCGTCCATGCTTGGAGCGAGTCTGTAGATATCGCGATCATCCCGGGCGCTGGATCGTGCGGCCGTTTGTCCGGCATCTGACGGTCTTGGGTCGGTGATCATCTCTTGAGTCCCCTCCTGCCCGGATTGGGCGTCCTCCCTTGAGCATCCGCACCGGGCTTGAAGAACACTTGAGGACCGCTGAACGCATACTTGGCGCAATATGGAGATTCGGATCCTCGGGCCGCTTGAGGTCGTGGTAGAGGGCGACCCGATCGACCTGCCCAGCGGCAAGGCGCGGCTGCTGTTGGCTGCACTCGTCGTGCACGCCAACCGAGTGGTGTCGACAGACCGACTGTCCGAGTTCCTGTGGGGCGGCCAGCCGCCCAAGTCCGCCGCCAACACGCTGCAGACCTACGTCTCGCATCTGCGAGGCTGCCTCGAGCATGACCGCACCCCGCGCCAGCCGAGTCGGTTATTGGTCACCCGGGAGCCTGGCTACCTGCTCGCCATAGATCCAGACCAGATCGATGCTGTCCGTTTCGAACGTCTGGTCGGGGAAGCGCGGCGTCTGCTCAAAAGCGCACCGCACGCGGCAGCGGCTCTGCTGCGGGCGGCACTGTCCCTGTGGCAGGGTGAGCCGCTGGCCGACTTCACCTTCGAGCCGTTCGCCCAGTCCGAGATCAGCCGGCTGACGGAGCTCCGGCTGACCGCGCTTGAAGACCGCATCGAGGCCGAGCTCGCCCGGGGCGAGCACACCGCGCTCTGCGGTGAACTGGCGGGGCTCGTCTACGAACATCCGTTTCGCGAGCGTCTCTCGGGCCAGCTGATGGTTGCCCTCTTCCGGTCCGAGCGGCAGGCCGAGGCGCTGCGCGTGTATGCCGACCTGCGGGAAACGCTCTTGGAGCAGCTAGGGGTCGACCCCAGCCCGGCGCTGGTTCGGTTGGAAGAGGCGATCCTGCGACAGGAGCCGGAACTGGACTGGCCCCGGATCCTCGAACCAGCGGCACAACGCCCGGTGCCGGTCCAGTCTCCGCCGGACCGGCCGACCGAGCGATCGACGGACGACCTGGTGTCCGAGGCGCGGTCAGCCATGCGAGCGCGCCGCTGGCAGGAGGCCCTCGGCCTGTTCTCCGCAGCAGACGAACGAGGGGCCCTGTGCGGCGAGGACCTCGACACGCTCGCCGAGGTCGCGTTCTTGCTCGGCCGGCCGGATGAGTCGCACCTGGCCCGCCAGCGCGCGCACTCGACCCTCTTGGCCGAGGGCAAGCCACGGAGGGCAGCGATGGCGGCGATCAGTCTGAGCTTGAACTACGGGGCGCGGCTGCGCCTGGCGGTGGCGGGCGGCTGGTTCCAGCGCGCCCAGCGGCTGCTTGCCGACGAACCAGAGTGCCCCGAGCACGGGTTCCTGGCCTGGGCCGGCTCGATGTTCGCCGTAGCTACCGGTGACCACGGGGCGGCACTCGAGGCGGCCCGACGGGCTCACGACTTGGGACGCCGCTTCGGCGTATCCGAACTGCAGGCACTGGGGCTTGTCATGCAGGGCTACGTCCTCGTGCGGGAGGGCACCCTCGACGAGGGCCTGCGTCTCATGGACGAGGGGATGACCTGGGCGCTGGACGGTGAGCTGGCCCCGACGCCCTCGGCCGTCATCTTCTGCCGGACGATCGACACCTGCTACGAGCTTGGGGACTTCCGGCGTGCCTCGGAGTGGATGGACGCCATCGCTGACTGCTCCGCCCGGACGGGCATCGACGCCTTCACCGGTGACTGCGAGGCACACAGCGTCGCAATCCTCGTCGGCCGCGGCGCCTGGAATGAGGCGGAAATGCGGGCGCGCCGTGCGTGTGCGGGCATGGAACCCATGGACCTCGCGCACGTCGGTCTCGCCTTCGCGCAGATCGGCGAGATTCGGTTGCGTAGAGGCGACCTGGCCAGCGCTGAGGAGGCTTTCACTCGGGCTGTAGACCTAGGAGCTACACCCCAGCCGGGCATGGCGTTGCTCAGCCTGGCAAAGGGTGACGTGCGCGGGGCCGCCGCCTCCATCGCGGTCGGCCTGACAGACCAGTGTTGGGACCTACTGAGTCGGCGACGGCTGTTGCCCGCCCAGGTGGAGATCGCGCTCGCCGATGGCGACGTAGAAACGGCACGCTCGGCCGCCGCCGAACTCTCCGAGATCGCGACCAGCTATCCCATGCCCGCCCAGGCGGCTGCGGCCGAGTGCGCGCAGGGTGCGGTGCTGCTTGCCGGGGAAGAGCCTGTAACTGCAGTGGATCCACTTCGGCGAGGCATAGCACGGTGGCGAGAGGCAGGTGCGCCATACGAGGCGGCTCGGGCGCGGCTACTCCTGACTGAAGCACTGCTGCGGCAGGGCGATCGGAAGCATGCGCTCGTGGAGCTGGAGGCCGCCCGGGCATCACTCGAGTCACTGGGTGCGAGACTCGATCTCGAACGTGCCGCGTGGCTCGAGTGACGCCAGACCGACACGGCCGCGTTTCGCGCAGGCGCCGCACACTTGGAAGCACCGCTGTGGGAGAGCCGTGACGATTCTGACAACGTCGCACGGTGAGAGGCTGAGCATTGAAGTGGACGTACGGGAGTGTGACAGCCGCGCCAAGCAGGCGTGTGACCTGGGCTTTTTTTAGGGCAGCGTCGCATGGTGGTCCTTCCCAGCAGCTCTGGTCGGCCCGGCCCGACTCCAGGCGCCGCCGGCGGCCAGCTGACGGACTGTCCTGCGACCGCGTTCTCCTCCTCCGCCGGAGGAGAAGAGACCAGACCGAACCCTATTTTGGCGGCTGGCACGAAGTCCAGGACGCATCGTTTGGAATCGATTCTTACGAATTCGTGTGGCGCGAAGGCATGGGCGACAGCCCGATGCTCGGTGGTGGTCAAGAGAAGCACATCGCCGCCGGATTCACTTTCAGTAAGGGCGGTCACGTCCTCTCCGGCCCGCCAACCTCAGTGCTTGCGATCAAGACCCAACGCTGACGAGCGACTAATCCCAGCCCGCCCATCCGCACCGACAAAGCCAAACCTGCTGAAACGCCCTGCGCACGCGCGCGCGAACGATGCCCACGTGACCGATGGGCTCGTGGTCATGTGAAATGGACCCAATCGTTCGAAGGAGGAGGCGAAGCCATGGACTTCAAGCTCGAACTCGTGCTGATCCCGGTCACTGACGTGGACCGCGCCAAGGCGTTCTACGTCGAGAAATGCGGCTTCACGCTGGATATCGACCACCAGCCGAACGACGAGTTCCGCGTGGTGCAGATGACGCCGCCGGGATCGGCATGTTCGATCACCATCGGCAAGGGCGTCACCGACGCATCGCCAGGCTCCCACCGGGCGACCCATCTCGTGGTGACCGACATCGAGGCTGCGCGCGCAGAGCTCCACGGGCGCGGCGTGGAGGTCAGCAGCCCGTTCTGACCTTGTGTTGCTGGCGTCGGCGCGAACACCTGGGTGCCTAGCTGGGGGCGACACGACGGACCGCGCGCAGCTCCGAACGCTGGCACGTCTCGGAGGTTCCCGGCCCGGTGCCCTGGGCCGACCCCGCCGACCTGGCCGAGCAGGCCCGGCTGCTGCCAGCCTCGGCGTATGCCCGGCTGCACTTGAACGTCTGGACCGCCGCCGAGGACCGGCTCGTCTCACCTGAGGACCTGGCTGCATGCGTGACGCTGGACGGCCCGCCGCCACCCGACCCGCGGCACCGCTACGTGATCGGGCTGGACCTCGGGCTCAAGAACGACCGCACCGTGCTAGCCGTCTGCCACGCCGAGCACGCGCCCGGCTCGGCTTCATCGCTGCCCTCGGATGCCGCGGGTCGTGTTGGACCGGCTGCACGTGCTGACCGGCACCCCGACCCGGCCAGTGCAGCTGGCGGACGTAGAGGCGGTCGCCCACCAGGCCGCCACCGACTACCGGGCACCGATCCGGCTGGATCCATGGCAGGCGATCGGATTGGCGCAGCGGCTGCGCATGCGCGGTGTCGCGGTCACCGAGTGGACGTTCTCCCCGGTCTCGATCGGGCGGCTGGCGATGACGCTGCACTTGCTGCTGCGGGAGCACCGGGTCGCGCTGCCCGATGACGCCGAGCTGCTGGACGAGCTGGCCACGGTGCGGCTGCGGGAGTCCACTCCCGGTGTCTACCGGCTCGACCACGACGCGAGCGGCCACGACGACCGGGCAGTCGCCCTCGGGCTGGCAGCGCTGGCGCTGACCGAGCGGACCGAAGGGCGTGGCTCGATCTCGGTCCCCCACTCGGTGCCGGTGGTCCGCACTCTGCGGGACGCAACGCCGACGCTGCCCACGAGGCTCGCGGTGCGGGCCGCTGCCGGGGCCCATGCCGCGCGGGCTGCCGGGCGGGGCCATTCTCGGCGTGCCCGAACAGCGCATGGCGACGAGCACGGGATTGGCGACTAGGGAGACGATCCTTCGTGGGACCTCGACGGCGAACCCAACGCAAAGGCCGAGGCTCTAGGGCCCTCGGCCCTCCCTAACGCGATTCGCTTCCGCCCTCGATCAAGTGCAGACCAGCCTGTCCGTTTCTAGCTGAACAGTCGTCTCGCCGTTGGCGTTGATCGTGAAGTGTGCATGGAACTTTGCAAAAGCCCTCGACCCGTCAGATCCGTGCAATACGGCTCGATCGAGGTCCGTATCGACCTCTACGACTCGTTGTCGAAGCGGTCGAGCTGTTCGAAGCGGGCCAAGGCAAATTTCGAAGTCTGACGCTCGTGCTCAAGGCGTGAGGCGCTGGTTGCTGCCAAACGGCGCATTGCGAAAGTGATCAATCCGTGAGAATGCTTGCGACCCCTTCGAATTGGCCGCCGACTTACCTCGATGAGATCGCCAGCCTTCTGATCAACGTTCCCTACCCCCACCTCCGGCCATCTCAGCGACCTTGCGACATTCCGCGCTCATAACCAGATCCTCGATGAGATCTATCAGTCCGTCTCGGCTGTGCTGCGCGCCTTCCCCTTCCCCAACCAACAAGAGCGCGAGGACCAGATTCGAGAGCAGCTGCCGGAAGGGATGGTGCTCATTAAGCTCAAGGCGGCCCTCGACCTCATCCCTCAGCTGGTCCCCGAACTTCCTATTCACCACCAGGCCGCGCGGCGACTACGCGGGGTCGCACGTCGAACGCAAGACCTCGCCAACCTTCGAGAATGGGTCAATGAACTCGCTGCTGACTACACGATCAAGATCGACCGCGCCGCGCGGCTGCGTAACGGACTGATCCACGGCGGGGCTGCCTCCCTCGACGCGGCAAGCACAATCCGACTCCTGGTCAACAGCGAGGCGCGAGTGATCGCCAAATCAGCGCTGGAAGCCATCCTGCAGGGAAAGCCGATTAAGCAGGCCTTCGATGGCTACCGCACCAGAAACAAAGAGTGGAAGCGGCGGATCCTTACAGCGAAGGACATCACTGACGCACTATTCGACGAGCAGCAGTAAGTCCACCAACGGTCCGCCCGGCCCGCAGCGAAGCGAGGACACGCGGCGCCCGGCCCGGGCGAAGCCCGGCCCTCTGACTCTCACAGGGGGGCTCTCACAAACGGCGAGCGGCGGGCATTACATTCCGGATTTGATCCGCGCGAGCTTGGTAGCCGCGCGGGCAAATATGCGGGTCAGCATCGCGGCGACCTCTCCGAAGTCGTGAGGATTCACCGTCGAGGGCGCCGGGGGCCAGTGGATGACGATCGAGTCGGGCATGTCGTCGGGCTGCACGAACACTATCGACTGTATGGGCGTCAGGGAACGAGGATGGCCCGACCCCGAACCCGGCCGCGGTCGAGCTCCTGCAGGGCTTCCACGGCATCGTCGAGCGGGTAGGTACGCGTGTGCAGGGTGACCTTTCCGGTTTGGGCCAGCACCATCAGCTCCGCCAGATCGTTGTAGGTGCCGACGATGTTCCCGACGATGTTGCGCTCAGTGGAGACCACGTCGACGGTGGGGACGACTAGCGTGCCGCCGTAACCGATGACGAAGTATGAGCCCGCACGGCCTGTCATCGCGAAGCCTTCGTTCTCGGCACCCTCCTCCGCGACGAAGTCGAGCACCACGTCCGCACCCAGTCCCCCGGTGAGATCTTTTACCGCGTCCACCTGGTTGCCGTCCGCAAGAACCGTCTGGTGCGCGCCGAGCTGCTCGGCGAGCTTCAAGGCATCCGGATGGCGATCCACGACGATGATGTTGGTCGCGGTAAGCGCAGCCAGACACTGGATGCCGATGTGGCCGAGCCCGCCTGCGCCAATCACCGCGCACGTCGTACCGGGGTACAGGAGGGGGATCGCCTTTCGTACGGCGTGGTATGCCGTAATGCCCGCGTCGGCCAGCGCTGCGACGTCCTGCGGTCGCGTGGCTGGGTCGAGCTTGATGCAGGCACGCGCAGACGTGAGGAGCAGCTCGGCCATCCCGCCGTCGGTGTCGAGCCCGGGGAACACGCTCTCGCTGCAATGCATGTCGTCTCCTGCGCGACAGGCCCGGCATAGTCCGCAGGTGGCCGCCGGATGCAGGATCACCGTGTCGCCAACTGCCACGTTCGTCACCGCCGAGCCCACCTCGTGCACCCAGCCAGCGTTCTCGTGCCCGATGGTGTAGGGCAGCGTGACGTTCCCCGCCATCTGACCGAGGATGATGTGCAGGTCGGTGCGACAGACGCCCGCTCCGCCGATCTTTACCACCACGTCGAGCGGACCCTCTACGGTCGGCTCCGGTACCTCCTCAACAACCGGCTGCTTATGGTATTCGTGCAATCGGACGGCCTTCATCGGATCTCCTCCTCGCCAACTCCGACGGTCGCATACCTCTCGCGCAGCAAACCCCGGCATACGCCGCCATTCGCCTGCAGGCTAACCCCGGTCGACCCGGCCCGCCGCAGGTGCTGGTGGCAGCGCCTGCACGTCGACCGCCTCGCCACGGACCGGGTCCACAATCAGGGGTGCCTCGTCCCCCGCCCGGCAGGCCGAGCTGGGCCTGCCGGGCGCGCGCGGAGACGTTCTCGGTCCGGTGCCTTGGGAACGTCGCCGAGTGTGAGCACGGCGAGCGCGGATATTGATCGCTGCTTCGTGCAGATCTCGCAAAGTCTGGCGGAGATCATGGCGATTGGCACCAGGCAGCGGCGTGACGAGCATTCGGAAATTCTGGCACTTCTCTCACAGACACCCGTCACAAACCCGTCACAAACGGCGGCATACGAGGGCCTAAATGGGCCCACCAGGCCGCACGGTCATCGCCGTTTTACGCTCAAAATCGCACTGGAGCGCACCACAGCGCACGCCTTGATTGTTTTTGGGGGTCAAGGGGTCGCGAGTTCAAATCTCGCCAGCCTGACTAAGCGAAGTGCCTAGTCAGACGGCAAATTCATCAGTCGAAATATTTGTGTTTCATGATCCTCTTCGCCGTTGACCACCTTTTTTGACCACCTTTCAGGCGAGGGCGTCGCTAAGCCGGGTCAGTGCCTCACGCGAGATGTCAGGAGAGACGTGGCCGTAGACATCACCGGTGATCGCGACGCTCACATGACCGAAGATCTCAGAGACCACCTTGAGCGGCACGCCAGCCGACAACATGACGGAGGCAGCAGAATGCCGCAACGTGTGCAATCAGACCGTGGAAGGCAGGTTCGCGCGCTTCGCCGCGGCCTTGAGAGCACGCAGCGCGTTGCGCGGATCGCATGGCTCGCCCAGCTTTGTTGTGAACGCGTACGGAGTCGGCTGCCACAGTGGGCCACCCTCAGCCGCTCAGCCATCTGCCTGGTGCGCATGTCGCGCAAGACCTTCTCAGCCGTGGGGGAGAGCGGTATGACTCGGCGTGACTTCGCTGTCTTGGTTTCGGTCACAACGAGCTCGCCGTCCACTCGGGCCAAGGTGCCACGTACTCTCAGCAGCTTGGCGCCGAAATCAATGTCGGACCAGTGGAGGGCCAGCGCTCGCCTCTTCGCAGGCCGCTGTTGACCAGCAGAGCGAAGAGTGGGGCATAGCGGCTGCCTTCCGCAGCAACGAGGAGCGAGCGCACTTGGTCAGGCGTCAGGTAGGCAGCCTCCTTGCCGGTTACCTTGGGGCCTCGTACGGCCTGGGCCTGGTTCTGCGCTATGGCCTCGTCGCGCACGGCCGTAGCGAGCACGGCACGTAAGACGGTGTACGCGGTGCGGATCGAGGACTCAGCCAGCCCGCGGCCTTTCAGCTCAACCATCCACGCGTCGATGTGGGATGGCCGGAGTTTGTCGAGCGGTTTAGCGCCGATCTTGGCACCGATGATGTGTGTGCGCGCCATCGTGCCGTACAGGTTCTTCGTGGTTGCTTTCCGATCTGACGCCTCTAGCGACGAGTCGATCCATTCGGCTGTGAACTCGCCGAGGGTGATCTTGCGATCCTTGGCAGGCAGGTTGGCGCGGAGCCGAGCCCGGACCTCTGCGGCCTTGTCTCGTGCCTCTTTGGCGGTGTTGCCGTAGACGGTGTGCCGGCGGCTCGACCCGTCCTCATCCAGGTGGCGGATATGAACCTGCCAGCGGCCGTCGGCTCGCTGGACGGGATTCGAGCCCTCGCTGTTGCCCCGTCGTTTCGTGGTACTCACAGCAGCCCGCGCCCGCGTGGAAGGCTAACCCACCGTCCCTGGACGATGATCATTAATCGCATGACCAGCTCCTCGAAAGGCCTGCGGCCGCCGAGTGCATCACAGTTGGATCGGCTCCGCACCAGACGAATGCCCGAAGCGAACAGCTCGTACACCTTTGATCGGCTGATGTTCAAGATCAGGGCAACGTCGGGAACCCGGTACAGCAGCCGGTCCTCCATTGCGCTACCTCGATTCTTGAAATGCCTGTTCCTAGCCGATTCACTAAGACCGTCAATCCCGGGCTGGCGATCATTGCGGGAAGCCAGAAATAAGAAGCGGCGAGTGAAGTGGCTTCCGGCGGCGACTCTGTCGGTTGCGCGCCGTCGTGCCGTAGGTTGGGTCGGCCGGGTCGGCGGCCGAATTCACTAGCTCTTGCCTGAGTGAACGGATGGGCCGGCGACGGACGGGCCGCGGGCTGGCACAGAGCTGCGGCTCCTGAGAGTCGGGGAGAACGAGCATGACCTGGAGTAACCGTCTCGGCGCGGTTGGCGTCTGGCGCGGGGTTAACGATCTCGACCCGGCCATGGCCGAGGCCATTGAGGAGTTGGGTTTCGGCACGATCTGGCAGGGCGGCTCGCCGGGCTCGGATCTCCGCGCGGCGGAGGATCTGCTCGATGCGACCGAGTCATTGCAGTTGGCGACGGGCATCGTCAACATCTGGAAGTCGGATCCGGCCGAGCTCGCCGACTCCTACCACCGCGTCGAGGCCAGATATCCGGGGCGGCTGCTGCTTGGCATTGGGTCCGGTCACCGTGAGGCGACACCGGAGCGGGTACGCCCGCTTGATGCGATGGCAGGGTATCTCGACGTTTTGGACGAGCACGGCGTGCCGCAGGAGGCCCGGGTGCTTTCGGCGTTAGGTCCGCGGATGCTGGAGCTGGCGGCCGCACGGAGTGCCGGCACGCATCCGTACCTGACCGTTCCGTCGCAGTCTGGGGAAGCTCGGAGGATTCTGGGACCGGACGCATTGGTTGCTCCCGAGCAGACCGTCGTGTTCGATGCCGACCCGGATTCGGCTCGGCGTACCGCCCGCAAGTTTCTGCGCCGGTACCTGAAGCTGGCGAATTACCGGACCACGATGTTGCGGGGCGGGTTCAGCGAAGCTGACCTGGCTGGGGAGGGCAGCGACGACCTGGTGGACCGACTGGTCGCCCATGGCGACGCGGCGGTCTTGGCCGCCGCGGTTCGGGCGCACCTTGATTCCGGCGCTGACCATGTGTGCGTGCAGGTCCAGCCAGTTCAGGGCGACATCATTTCGGCGTTGCGGGCGATCGCGGGCGAAGTTGGGCTGGCATCCGCACCTTGACGACCGGCGCGCGGCGGCTGACACGGCCTGGTATGTCGGCGGTCACGCGCTCCGTAGCGGGCTTCCCGACGGGCGTATTTCCCCCAGCTGTTCGAGCCGCGGACCTTGCATGATCTAACGATCAAGAACCGCACCTGGCTGTCACCCATGTGTCAGCACATGGTGACGGTAGAGGACGGCGTTGGCATCTGGTGCATCTCGGCGCACGAGCGCGGGGCGGGTCCAGGCTGATCATGACCGAGTCAGCCGCGGTGGCTCCCGAGGGGCTGACCACGCCGCAGGATGTGGAACGACGAGTAGCAGGCTGTGTGGACACGGATCGTCGAGTTCGGCCACAGCCAGGGTGCCGCGATGGCGATCCACCGCTGGCCCACGCCAGATGCGATGCCCGATGTATCGCGCTTCCCCGGCGAGCCAGAAGGCCACGTCCAGCCCGCTGACGAGGGCTGGACGATGCTGGGACCGTCGGCTGTGGCCTACCCCGGTGCGCCTGTGCCTCATGCGCTGACCATCGAGGAGATCGGCGGCGCCGTGCAGGTGTTCGTCGACGCTGCCCGGCGCTCTGATCGTGCCGGTTCGACGTCGTTGAGATTCACGCCGCCCATGGCTATCTGCTGCACGAGTTCCTCTCGCCGGTGTCGAAGCTGCGCACCGACGGGGACGGGTGTGATTTCACCGGGCGGACCCGGCTGCTGCTCGAGGTGGTCGACGCGGTCCGCGAGGCGTGGCCGTAGCTCGGTCCTTGCCGGACATGGTGTGGACCTGGTCGACGTGTCGAGCGGCGGACTGCTACCCGCCTCGATCGAGGTGGCTCCCGGCTACCAAGTGCCCTTCGCCCGCAGCCTGCCGGGTGGGCGGAGTCAAGACCGCCGCGGTGGGATGCTAGTTGGGCCGCGTCAGGCTGAGGAGATCCTGCGCCGCGGCGACGCGACGTGGTCTACGTCGCCCAGGCGGCGCTGCGGGAGCCGTACTGGCGCTGCGAGTCGCGCACAAGTTGGGCATGAAATGGCACGAAGCGGGCTACCCGCCGACATACACACCCGCGGCGCATGGGACTACGCGCCCGCACTGGACTGACCCACCCACAATTCATTCGAGTGACCGGAGACGCCATCGACCCCACGTTCAGCGGGAGTCGATGAGCAGCTGTGCCGCCAGTTCGGCGACGCTGCTGACGACAGCCGTGGGACCGGCGTCAGCAAGATCATCGGCGGTTGCCGCACCCCACGTCACGGCGATGGTGGCCATGCCGGCGGCACGACCAGCAACGACGTCGGTGACAGCGTCTCCCACATAGACGCAGCGCGACGGCACCGCGTCGAGCAGTCCGGCCGCATGCAGGAGTGGTTCCGGGTCAGGCTTGTGCCGTTGGGTGTCATCAGCGCCGACGAGCACATCGATCCACGAACCGAGGCCGAGCCGGTTGAGGCCGAGTTCGATGTAATCGGTCTTCTTGACGACACCACCCCGATCCGCGCGCCGACGTTGGCGAGGCGTTCCAGCAGCCCCGAAATCCCCTCGATCGGACGCAGCAACTGGTCATGAGCTCTGAGATCGTGGCGTCGATAGACATTCATCCACTCGGCATGGTCGGTGACGCCCTGCTCGACAAGCATCGCAGTCAGCGGCCGACCAGTGCGGCAAGTGCTTCGAGGCCTGCCCGATCACCGGCGCCGCCGGCATTGCCGATGCCGAGCCGCGGGACGTCCTCGCCGGCGTGGTCGACATCCTCCGGCTGGGCGACGGCAACGATGCCGCGCGCAAATGGGCGGAATTCCTGCATGCTCTCCGGCGAATGCATCAAGGCCTGCGACGAGGGCGTCAATCCGCGCTTCCTGCTCGCGATGGCGCGCGTCACCATGGCGAGGGCGGAGAACGACACCCGCGACCGGCGGCAGCAGCGGCGTCGAGACTTCCGCAAACTCGCCGCGACGTGGCGCACCTTTCGCGCTGCAGCTCGACGACGACTTGCTGGCGCGGCTGGGCCAGAAGGCCGCTAGCC
Organism: uncultured Actinomycetota bacterium; assembly: GCA_963808495.1. Lineage (GTDB taxonomy): Bacteria > Actinomycetota > Actinomycetes > Propionibacteriales > Propionibacteriaceae > Microlunatus. The sequence goes on along the minus strand of CAWEGC010000013.1, from coordinate 2,054 downwards.
CGAGCACGCCGCGACCGACGCGGGGCCGGACTTCGTGTTCTACACCGGCTGCAACGTTCTCAAGACGCCGCACATCGCGCTGCTCGCGCTCGATATTATGGATGCCATCGGCGTCAACTATCGGTCATGGGCGGGCCGAGCCATGCTGCGGCGTCGTCCAGATGCGCACCGGCGACGCCGAGACCTCGGGCCGCTTGCCGCACACGATCGACAAGCTCGCCGCAATCCAAGTCCGGCCAGGTGCTGCCGTGGTGCCCGAGCTGCGTTGTACAGTTCACCGAGACCACGCTGCCGACGCTCGAGAAGGCGCGCGGCGCGCAAGCCATTCGATATGACGCCGTTCATGCGCTATCTTCACAACCACCTCGACCGGTTGCGGCCGATCTGCGCCAGCGCGTCCCGCTGCGGGTGGCGCTTCACAATCATCCCGGTATCCCTGGCGTCGCCGAGGCCGCCGAGGAGATCTTGCGCGCCGTGCCGGGCCTCGAAATGTCGAGCTTCATCAGCCGGCGGTCGGGCTGATGACCATTTACCTCGCGCGCTTCCCGCTACAAGCGCGAGCTACAGCTCAGGAGCTGGACGCCGCGCGAGGGGCGGGCGTCGACGCGCTGGTCTCGGTCTACCATCCGACCATCGCGAGCTGTGCGCGCACGAGCTCGGTTGGCCGTTCCACATCATGGACATGCTGGAGATCGTCGGCGAGAGCATGGGCCTGCAGCACGAAGACCACTACAAACGTCTCAAGATCATGCAGGACGCCGACGACATCGAGAGGTTTGCCGCGATCTCGCCGCGAAGCATAAGCTCGATCCCGCGACCATGCGGCTTGCGGATCCAGTCGATGCTCGAGGAGCAGCCGCTGCCGCTCCGCGGCCAACAGGCCCGATAATCATGGAAACGACTCTCGCGCTGCTTGCTGTCGCTCTCGCGGCCACCCTCAATTTTGCCGCCGCGCAGGAGTACCCGTCGCGCGCCATCACCATCCTGGTGCCGTTCACCGCCGGCGGGCCGAATGACCTTGCCGCGCGGGTCTATGCCGACGGCCTGCGGCGACAGTTCGGCGGCGCGACCATCGTGATCGAGAACCGCCCCGGCGGCGCCGGCATCCCGGGCACCGAGGCGGCGCTGCAGGGCGACCACGAAGGGTACACCCTGCTAATGGGCGGCATCGCGCCGCTGGTGTTGATCCCGCCGGTGCAGAAGGTGCGCTACGACACGGAGAAGGATTTTGCGCCGCTCGGCCTGATGTGGCGTTCGCCGCAGGCGCTTGCGGTGCATCCGAAGCTCGGCGTCAAGACTGTGGCCGAGTTCGTCGCCAGGGCGAAGGCCGGCAAGCTCACCATCGGCTCGGCCGGGCTCGGCACGGTCACGCATCTCGCCAACGAGCTTCTTCGCCGCGAGGCCGGGATCGACTTCACCCATGTACCGTACAAGAGTACGGCCAATTCGCTGAACGACCTGCTCGGCGGGCACATCGACGCCATCTTCGGCGACGTCGCGCTGGTGAAGCCGCAGGCCGAGGCCGGCAAGCCCGCGGCGCTGGCGGTCACAGGCGCCGCGCGCTCGCCGCTGATGCCCGAGCTTGGCACCATGGGCGAGGCCGGTGTCCCCAAGGTGCAGACCGAGGTCTGGTACGGCGCACTCGTCTCGGCGCACGCGCCGGCGCGGGTCGTCAAGCGCCTGCAGGCCGCGACGCTCGCGGTGCAGACCGACCCGGCCACGCAGAAGACACTTGCCCAGCACGGGCATCGTGCTGGGCGAGCCGGGCGCGGACGCGTTCGCCCGCTTCATCCGCGAGGAGCTTGCGCGCTGGCGGCCGATCGTGACGTCGGTGCAGGTGAAATAGCACTCCTCCGTCCACGAACGACGGCGCCCGTATTTGCACCCCTCCCCTCGCGGGAGAGGGCAGCACGGACATGTCAGCGAATTCGAATGGGTGAGGGGGCCCGCTCGTGAAATACGCCTTTTAATGAACAGGCCCCTTACTCGAATTGCGATTTTTTGTCGAACGACCTTTCATGCCCTCTCCCGCGAGGGGAGAGGGCACATCAACA
>CAWEGC010000012.1:0-142402 GCA_963808495.1 uncultured Actinomycetota bacterium | reverse complement strand
AGATGTGGGCGTGAGAGCTCCCACTGATCTCGGCTGACGGGGCTTGAACTGCGACCCACCAGAGCGCGGTGACCAGGAAGGCATCGACCGCGACGAGCCGGCCGACCACGAAGAGCGACATGATCGTCGCGCTGAGCCCCAGGACCACGCAGATCTCGCTTCGCTTAGCGGGCGCCGGCGGGGATGCCCAGGCTCGGAAAGTGGGACGGTGACCTGGTAGCCGAGGGCTCGGAGGGCGCTTACGGCACGGGCTGCGTGTTTGGTGGGGTCGTGGCTGCTGTAGTGGTCCGGTCCTGGGTCTTGGTAGTAGGTGCCGGGGCCGGTTGCTGGACGTGTGCCAGATGGCGGCGAGGATTGCCCGTTCGACCGCGACGATGGCTCAAGTTTTCCGCGACGGGAGGCGATGCGTCGGTACTTGGCGCAGAGGTAGGTGTTGCGCTGTCTGGTCGTGGACATGGCGGCGGTGCCGAAGCGGCTTTGAGGCGGCGTTCCCGGTCGGGTGGGGGCTGTTTTGCGTCGGCCGGCGGACTCATGTTGACCGGGATTGACCCGGCCCACGAGCATAGCTGGTCGGCGGTGGGGAAGGCGGTCATGTCGGCGCTGGTCTCGGCGATGATGATGTCGGCGACCGTCCGGTTCACCCCAGGCATGCTGGTGAGCAGGTCTCGCGGGGCGTGCAGGGACTTGATCTTCTGCTCGATCACTGCTCGAAGTGACCGATTGCCGCGGCGTGCTGGTCAATTGGCAACGCCGGTGCGGAGTCTTGAACCTAAAGAATCGCGCGAGGCTAATGCCAAATGTGGACTCGATCTTCGGGATTCAGCCAAAGACCGTCGCCGGGTCGGGTGTCGAAAGCTTCGTGGAACTCGTCGAGGTTGCGGACAACGTTGGCCCGGAACTCCGGTGGCGCGTGGGGATCTCGCGCCAAGTACTCGCGCTGCAGTTCGAGGCGCTCCTTCATCCGCCAGGCCAGGGCGTAACTGGCAAAGAGCCGCTGGCGACCGGTCCAGCCGTCCACGACGGGCGCCGGCTCGCCGGCCACACTGAGCTCGTAGGCGGTCAGAGCCACACTGATCCCACCGAGGTCCGCGATGTTCTCTCCCACGGTGAGCGACCCATTAACCCTGGCGCCGGGCAAGGCCCTCGGCTCGAAATTGTTGTATTGGTCGATCAGCTGGTCCGCGCGCTGCTGGAATCCTGTCCGGTCCTGCTCGGTCCACCAGTCATGGAGATTGCCGGTAGCGTCATATCGGGCTCCCTGGTCATCGAAGGCATGACCTAGCTCGTGGCCGATGACTGAGCCGATGCCGCCGTAGTTGTCGGCCGGATCAGCGTCGGGATCGAACATTGGCAGTCCGAGGATCGCCGCCGGGATGCAGATCTCGTTGCGGCCGGCGTTGTAGGTGGCATTCACCAGTTGGACGTTCATCAACCACTCCGAGCGGTCGACGGGCCAGCCGGCCTTGGCGATCTGCCGGTCGTGCTCAAAGGCGGCCGCTCGCCGCACGTTCCCCATCAGATCGGCGCGGTCGATGCGGAGAGCTGAATAGTCTCGCCATACCGCGGGGTACCCAATCTTTCGGTTGATTGCGGCCAGTTTGTCCAGCGCCCGGGACCGAGTGTCCGGACTCATCCAGTCGAGTTCCTGGATGCTCTGCCGAAATGCCTCGATCAGGTGTCGAACTATGACATCGATCTGCGCCTTGGCCTGTGGCGGGAAGTGGCGCGCAATGTAGACCTGCCCGACCGCTTCGCCCAATGCCATGTTGGCCAGAGACACCGCTCGCTTCCAGCGGTCCTGCGTGCGCCCAGTCCCGCGCAAGATTCGTTCGTAGAAGGCGAAGTGCTCCTCGACGAAGACCGAGCTCAGATACGGCGCGGCGCTGTGGAGGGTTCTCCAGGTCAGCCAGGACTTCCAATCCGACAGAGACACGCTGCCCAGCGCTTCGGACAAACAAACGAGGAAGCTCGGCTGCCTCACCACCACCTCACTGAAAGCCTGTGCGGGGGCAGCCAGACCGGCGACCCAGGCGGCCCAATCCAGGTTCGGTGCGAACCCTGACAGCTCATCGAAACGGCGAAAGTTGTAGGCCGCGACGGCGTCACGAGTCGCGACGTTGTCCCAGTGACCAGCGGCCAGGCGCGTTTCGAGCCGCACAATGCAAGATGCCTCGGCTTCAGCAGCTCCCGCCGACCGTCCGAGCAACTGCAGCATCCGCGTGATGTGCGCGAGGTAGGCCTCACGGATCGCGGCGAAGTCCGCTCTGCGATAGAAGGACTCATCGGGCAACCCGAGGCCGCCTTGGGTCAGGTAGACGATGCAACGCTCAGAATGTCGGTCGTCGGTGTGGACCGGCAGCCCAACCACACCCTCAACTCCTTGACGCTGCAAAGATCCGAGGAGGTACGCAAAAGCCCCATGATCCTGCACCGCAGCAATCGCGTCGAGCTCATCTGCAATCGGCCCAACACCCCGCTCCTCGACAGCCCCCTCGTCCATGAACGAGGAAAACAGATCACCCAACTTCTGGTCGATCGAACCGCTGGGCGCCCGACCCGACGCGACGGCCTCGGCGGCATCCCAGAGAACCGCTGCGGTCTGCCTCTCGGCCAGCAACGCGAGATCCACATCGACGCCGATCGATGTAAGGTCTGCCGGAATCTCCGCCGTGGCCAACCAGCCGCCGTTAACATGCCCGAACAAATCATCCTGCGGACGCACAGACTCATCCCTGCCGTGCCGCAACACACTCAAAACAGACTCGTGTGCGCTGATCATCAGGCCTTGCCTCCTCCTCGGACAGTAACTCACCAACGGTAGAGCCAAGCCGACGCGCCGATGATGAGCGTTCTGGGAGACTCAGCGCCATGAACGATTCCGGCCCGTTGTCGGTTCTTAATTCGGTTCTGGCTTCGGTGGCCGACAAGATGGTGGCCGACTTCCAGGCAAGCGGCGTAGCGCAACACCGCGGATCGAAGGGCACTGTGAGAGAGGCCCAGCTCCTTGACAACTACCTGCGCAAGTATCTCCCCGGGAATGTGATCGCCGAACACAGCGCCGAGGTGGTAGCGACCAATGGCGACGTGTCGCGCCAGTGCGACATTGTGATCATGGACCCGTCGACCCCTCCGTTCTGGAACGAGCAGGACTATCGGATCGTCCCGGCGGAATGCGTGTACGGCGTGATCGAGGTCAAGTCGTGACTCGGCGACGTGGTGCTCCGGCGACCCCTGGGGCGACGACAGACCGGAGAGCCGCGCTTGCAGTTCTGTGGACCATTGGCTTAGAGACGCGACAGCTCGCGAACCGCCTCAGCATCTAGGGTCATCTTGGCAGCGTCGAGGTTTTCGTGGAGATGTGCTCGCGACGCCGTGCCTGGGATGAGCAAGATGTTCGGCGCGGCGCGTAGGGCCCAGGCCAGCACAACCTGTGCCGGTGAGCAGTCCAGGCGGGCGGCGAGGCGAGAACCTTTCTCGCGACGAGGGCGGAACCGACACTCTCGTGCGCCCGAGCCCGGCGGCGAGAACGGCACGAACGCGATATCGCGTCGCGTGCACCTCGAGCACGGGCTGGGAGCTGCGGTCGGCGGAGTGGTAGGCGTTCTGCACGCAGGCGATCTCGGTGGACTTCAGCGCGTGGAGCAGGTGCGGCGGGTTGACGTTGCTCAGGCCGATCGCCCCGATCAGGCCGTTGTCGCGGGCCGCGGTCATCGCGGCGAGTTGGTCGTCGAACAGCGAGTTGGGTCCTGACGCGCGCTGGGCACCGCCGGGCAGCCACCCTACCGCCGCGCTCCTTGGTGAAGTAGCCGTCTGGCGTGCCGCCGTCGGCGTCGACCCCCAAGACCGCCGACCAACCGGAGCAGGACAGCTACAAGCGGCGTCCGCCTTTTGGCAACAGAACCTCGACCGAGCCGTTGCCCTCTGCAGCCGCCCCCTTGGCGCAGATGTCGGGAAACGCCAGGTTGGTGGGCCCCCTCAAGATCGCCAGCGCGAAGATCGACATCGCATGCCTCCAACGCGCACTGTTCGTCGGAGGGTCCCGCCCGGGCCGCGCCGGTAAGCGCCAGTGTCAGCTCAAGGGACTTGCATGATCAACGCTAGTGCCCGGCACCGAGCAAATGGCCTGCTGAAGAGCTCGATGTGCGTACACGACCGCCTGCGGCTCAGCGAGGCCTTAGGACTAGCGACAACAGTCACCGGAATCGGCCGGTCTTTATCCACAGACTGCCACAGCACAGGCGCAGCGTCAGATTGTTGCGGGATCGTCGTCACTGGGCGGCACATGAGCACCGCTGGACGACCACGGTCCCAGACCGAACCGCAAGACGAACGGAGGACAAGCATGAACGATCCAGCTACGAAGGTCCGAGTTCTCTACTCGGTTCCGGAGGCCATGACTCTCCTCAACCTAAGTAGAACGCAGATCTATGAGCTCATCCGCACATCCCGCCTGGTCACGGTCACCCAAGGCCGTCGCCGGCTGGTGCCGGCCGACTCGATTACCGACTACGTGCAGCTACTGCTTGCCGAACACCAGGCCGGCGGGAATGGCCACGCGGCGTAGCAACGGCGAAGGCAGCCTCAGCTGGAACGAGGCGCGTCAGCGCTGGGTCGGCCGTGCCTCTCTTGGTTACAACGCCGACGGCAAGCGACGAATCGGCACCGTCAGCGCGCGAACCAAGACAGAAGCCAGGAACAAGCTGCGAGCGCTTCTGCGCGATCATGACGACGGTCTACCAACGCAGCGCGCCTACACGGTCGGCGACGCTGTTGAGACCTGGCTAGTGCACGGGCTCGTGGGACGCGACCCGAACACGGTGGCAAATCGGACCATCCTGGCCAGGACTCATGTCATCCCAGGACTCGGCAAGCGCCGGCTCACGGAGCTGACCCTGAGGAAGTCGACCGCTGGCTCGCAGACAAAGCCTCGACGCTAAGCACCGACACGCTGCGCCGTCTTCTCTCCATCCTGCGGCAATCGATCCGTCGAGCGCAGGCGCGCGACCTTGTCAAGCGCAATGTTGCGTTGTTGTGCGACCTACCGAAGGGCCAACCTGGCCGCCCGTCCAAATCCTTGACGCGTAAGCAGGCCGAAAGACTGCTAAGAGCAGCTTCGTTTCGCTGCTATCCAGCTCAGGCATGCCGATCGAAGACATCGCTCACCTCGTCGGCCATGCCAACACCCGGGTCACCGAACTCGTGTACCGCAAGGAGCTACGTCCGGTGCTGACCCGCGGAGCCGTGGCGATGGATGTGCTCTTCCCCGACGACGAGGGTGCGCGGACATTGGTAAGCAGGTTGGTAAGCAAAAGCCACGCCAGCCGTGGAGAAGACGTCGAGCACGACGACGAAAGGCGGCCTGACCAGGGAGCTCAATAGTGGAGCTTAGGGGACTCGAACCCCTGACCTCTTCCATGCCATGGAAGCGCGCTACCAACTGCGCCAAAGCCCCGTGATGTTCTCCGGCCGCGTTTTGTCATCATCACTGCCCGCGCGCGGAGACCACGAGATACTAGCGCGGCGGCGCGAGAGTCAGGAAATTGATTCGAGTCCCTCATGAGTGGCCAGGGCGTTGTAGGCCTCGATCCGCCAGTAGGTACCCGAGCGATGCCGGTCGATGCTCACCCACGCGCAGTTGGACAGCCCGCCCATCAACCGCCACGTCTCGAACGGAAGCCGGACGAAGCGGCAGGCGCCGACCCGGCCGGACAACCCGTGGGTGGCCACCACCACCGTGGAGTGGTCCTCCGCAGCCTCGGCGATCTCAGTGAGCGCCTCCGACATCCGCTCCGCTACCTCGGAGGGACTTTCCCCCGTCGGCGATCGGCGGACGTCCTCGCCCGCGCGAAGGCGGCGAGCCAGCTCCGGATCGGCGGCATCCACTTCACGGCCCAGGAGTCCCTCCCAGCTGCCGACGTGGATTTCCCGTAAGCGCTTGTCGGTCCGGATCTCAAGCCCGGTGATCGCGGCGAGGGCGGCTGCCGTCGTGTACGCGCGGGAGAGGTCGCTTGAGTACAGCGCCGACGGCGCGAAACCGGCCAGCATTCTGGCGGTCCGTTCGGCCTGTTCGACGCCCAGTGAATCGAGGGGAATGTCGGCTTGGCCCTGGAATCGGTTGTCGACGTTCCATTCGGTACGCCCGTGGCGCCACAAGATGATCCGAGCGGCTGTCATCGGCGCTCATCCACGCCGAGCTCGATCTGCGGGCAGTCCCGCCACAACCGCTCCAGCGCGTAGAACTGCCGCTCCTCGGTGTGCTGAATGTGGATGACCAGGTCGAGGTAGTCCAGCAACACCCACCGTTGCTGTCGGTCGCCCTCGCGGCGCACAGGTTTCGCGCCACGTTCCCGGAGTGCTTCCTCGATCCCGTCGACCACAGCCCCCACCTGGCGTTCATTGGCGGCCGTGACCACCAGGAAGACATCGGTAATCGCCAGCTGCTCGGACACGTCGTAGGCAACGAGGTCGGTACCGAGCTTGTCGACCGCAGCGCTCGCGGCGACACGGGTCAATTCCAGGGCATGATCGACAGCAGTCAAGGTTTCTCTTTCTCGGTCGTGACCCTCAAATCGCCTGCTGCTCGCGGTACAGGCCCCGCTTGGCGATGTACTGCACGATGCCGTCGGGCACCAGATACCAGATCGGCTCCTCGGCCTTGACTCGTGCGCGGCAGTCGGTCGAGGAGATGGCCAGGGCTGGCACCTCCATCAGTGTTACCCGCTTCGACGGAAGTTGCGCGATCGACGGCGAGTCGAATTCAACCCCTGGCCGCGTGCAGCCCACGAAGTGGGCAAGGCCGAAGAGCCGCTCAACGTCCCGCCAGGTCAAGATCTGGGCGAGCGCATCGGCGCCGGTGATGAAGTACAGCTCCACATCGTCGCCGCGTTCGGCGTGCAGGTCGCGGAGCGTATCCACCGTGTACGTCATGCCTGGCCGGTCGATGTCCACCCGACTGACCGTGAACCGGGGATTCGATGCGGTGGCGATGACGGTCATCAGGTATCGATCTTCAGCGGCGGACACCTGCCGGTGAGTCTTCTGCCATGGCTGTCCGGTGGGCACGAAGACCACCTCATCAAGGTCGAAACGTTGCGCGACCTCGCTGGCGGCCACGAGGTGGCCATGATGGATGGGGTCAAAAGTACCGCCCATCACGCCCAGTCGATGGCGAGCATCGGGGTCGAGATCTGGTCGGCGCGCCAACCCGGTGGCCCGCCGCAGAGGCGTCGTCACCTCGTCAGCCGGCGCCTAGCTGTGCGGACGTCCTTTGCCAATGGACAGGGTGACAAGCAACAGACCAAGCAGCAGCAGGAAGGCGAGAACCCCGAATGCCCAAGCAGGAATCGGCAGTTCCCGCTCCACTTCGGTCTGGAGCAGCGTCAATCCCAAAGTCATGACCGCAGCCTAGCGGCTCCGGTCCCTGGAAGGACCACTACGGTGGCGATGCGCCATCTCGCGTTTCTTGATCAGATGCATGCCAAGTTTCGTCCGAACCCTGCCTGGAGATGGGGTCCGAGACGGTACGAGCCTCGGAGTGAGCAGAGTTCATACGGTCGCCATCCATCCGGTCTATCGCCGATTCGGGGCGACACGCCGTGGTGTCCGATACCGCTGCGTCAGCCGCGGACCTGACCGGTTCCCGTCACGACGTACTTGGTCGAGGTCATCTCGGGCAGCCCCATCGGTCCGCGGGCGTGGAGCTTCTGCGTGGAGATGCCGATCTCCGCGCCGAAGCCGAACTCACCGCCATCCACGAATCGACTCGAGGCGTTCACCAGTACGGCCGCCGCGTCGATCTCGGCGGCGAATCGCGCCGCCGACGTTTGCGACTCAGTGACGATCGTCTCGCTGTGACCGGTGCTGTAGCGGCGGATGTGTTCCAGCGCAGCATCAAGTGAGTCGACCACTGCCGCGGCGATGTCCAGCGACAGGTACTCCTGGGCAAAGTCGGAGTCCTCGGCTGGCACGACGGCACCGTACTCGGCGACTCGGTGATCCCCGTGCACCGTGACGCCATGCTCTGCCAGGGCCGCAAGCGCCGCGGGGAGGAAGCCCCCAGCTGCATCGGAGTGCACCAGCAAGGTCTCCACCGCGTTGCACACCGATGGCCGCTGCACCTTGGCATTGATCAAGATGTTCAGGGCCATCTGCTGATCGGCGGTCGCGTCCACGAAGAGATGGCAGTTGCCGACGCCGGTCTCGATCACCGGCACCTGGCTGTTGCGCACCACGGTGTCGATCAGGCCGGCGCCGCCGCGCGGGATCAAGACATCAACCAGGCCGCGCGCCGCCATCAACTCGCTGGTCACCTCTCTCGGCCCGGGCACGAGTTGAATTGCCTCGGCGGGCAGACCCACTTCGATCAGCCCTGCCTGAAGTGCCTCGACGACAGCGCCGTTGGATTCCGCGGCCGAGGACGACCCCCGAAGCAGCGCCGCGTTGCCGGACTTCAGACAGATCCCGCCGGCGTCCGCCGTCACGTTGGGACGAGCCTCGTAGATGATGCCGACGACCCCGAACGGCACCCGAACCTGACGGACCTGGACACCGTTGGCATTTGTCCAGCCACGGACGACGTCACCGACCGGATCCGGCAAGCCTGCCAGCTGGCGCAGCCCGTCGACCATTCCGGCGATCCGATCAGGGCTGAGCCGAAGGCGGTCGATCAGCGCGCCACCGGTCCCGCCTTCCTCCGCCCGGGCAACGTCGTGCGAGTTGGCGTCCAGGACCGCGGCCTCCGCCTTCGCCAACGCGTCGGCCATGGCGTGGAGTGCGGCATCCTTGGTCGCTCGGGTGGCACCGGCCAAGACCAGCGCCGCGTCCCTTGCCCGCAGGGCCTGATCACGTACGGTCATCGCTCCAATCTATCGCCGGGCGCCGACCGTCACCCCGACCCGATCAGCGCCGAGCGAATTCCGGCGCGTGCTCGGGCAGCGCGCCGATGCCGACGAAGGCGGCCGGGATGGTTTGCAGCAAAGGAAACCGCTGCAGCGCCCTAATCGCGGCGGGCGGTTCGGTGGCGTCCGAGGAGGCCTCCGCATCGACCCGGCCGGCCACCACGAATCGATGAGCGATCCGCTGGAACGTCTTGAGTGATCACCGTGGGCAGCCAGCGGCGCCGCTGAATTCGGCGCAACGTCTCCGTGGTGACCGATCCGGTGCGAAGAGCCGGCACGAGCACTCCGGGCTGCGGCTACGGCATCCTGGATCGCCAGATTGATCCCCACCCCGCCCACCGGCGACATCGCGTGGGCGGCGTCACCGATGCAGAGCAGGCCGTCGACGTACCAGCGTTCGAGCCGGCTGAGGACCACGTTCAACAGCCGAACGTCGTCGAATGATGAGATCATCTCGCCACGGCCTTCGAGCCACGGCAAGGCCTCCACCAAACGTCGGCGAAAGCTCTCGATGCCAGAATTCCGCAAGGATTCGTACGAGCCCTTCCTGATCACCACGCCCATCTGGAAGTAGTCGCCGCGGTCGATCAAGATCATCAGCAGATTCCTGGATAACCGGCCGAAGCCCGCCTTCCGGGTCCGTGGCAAGCCGAGGCAGTCGAAACCACAGGACATCCATCGGCGCCCCGAAGCTGCGCGGATGAAGTCCAGCACGCTGCCGAGCAACGGAGGTCCTGCCGTCACAGGCCACCACGAGCGGAGCGTCGAGCCGATGGGTCATGCCTTCATGGGCGTAGATGGCCCCGGTCACTCGAGCGCCGTCAGTGATCAGGTCGGTCACCTCGGCGTTCATGATCAGGGAGTAGTGGGCCTCGGACCGCCCGGCCTCGGCCAGGATGTCGAGGAAGTCCCACTGCGGAACAAACGCGATGTGCTTGTGCGGTCCCGGAATTCTCCTCAGGTCGGCCATGCCGTACGTTCCCGAGTCGAGTTCGACGCTGATCCGCTCTACCCATCGCGCTGGCAGCGACGCGAACCGTTCGCCGAGGCCCAGCTCGTCCAGCAAGGTGAGCGTGGAGGCGTGCACGGTGTCGCCCCGGAAGTCCCGCAGGAAGTCGCCGTGCTTCTCCAACACCGTGGTGTCGACGCCGCCCCGCGCGAGCAACAGCCCGAGCATCATTCCGGCAGGTCCGCCGCCGACGATGCAACAACCGGTACGGGCGGAAGTCATCACGTGATGAATCTATCCGCCAACCGGGTCAGATCAGTGCTGGTGGCAGGGCGCCTTCGTTCTCCAGGAGCCAACGTTTGGTTTCCAGGCTGCGGCCCGGCTCACCGCCGGAGTACCCGCCCAGCCCATCGCTGGCCACGACGCGGTGACAGGGGATCACGATGGGTACCGGATTGGCGGCCATGATCGAGCCGATCGCCCTGGCGGGAACGCCCGTACCGCTCCGCTTGGCCAGTTCACCATAGGTGATGGTTTCCCCGTATTCGACCGTCATCAGCGCCCGCAACACTGCTTCGGTCGACGACGGCAGTGGCGGCAGGTCGAGAGTCAGCTCGAAGCTCCGTCGCTGTCCCGCGAAGTACTCCCGCAGCTGGCCGATCGTCTGCTGCACCGTCTCATCCGGCTCCATCGATGCCCCGCGCGGATCCAGCCGCCAACCGGTGGCCCGGAGGCCCGCCGGTCCGGCCAGGACGCCGATCACGCCGACCTGGGTGTCGTACTGGTCGAAGAAAAGTTGATCCATGATCTGACCATGGTGCCTCACAGCGCTGACAAAAGGCCCTGGCGGCGTGATCGAGCTTCAGCGATCGGCGCCTCTGGCTCATCCCGCGGTCTGGACGGTCTCCATCACCACCAGCGCGTCGCGGTGGACCACCGTACGGTCGTAGCCGGTGCCAAGCTGAGCAGCCAACTCATGGGTGCTGCGCCCGAGCAGCGCCGGAAGCTCGTCGGAGTCGTAATTCACCAGACCTCGGGCAATCACCACCCCGTCCGGATCCGCCAGATCGACGGGCTCACCGGTTGAGAACGTGCCCTGCACGGCGGTGATCCCGGCCGGCAACAGCGAGGCGTTTCGCTGCACGACCGCCCGCACAGCACCCCGGTCGAGCACCAGGACGCCGCGGGCGTCGCTGGCGTGGCGCAGCCACAGCAGCCGGGTCGGTCGCCGCCGGCCCGTGGGGTGGAACAAGGTGCCGACGAGTTGTCCTTGCAACGCGGCCTGCGACGTCCTGGGCCGCCGCGAGCACGACAGGAATACCGGCGGACGTGGCGATGCGCGCCGCATCAACCTTGGTGATCATGCCACCGGTGCCGATCGCCGCACCCCTGCTCGCGAAGTCGACACTCCCCAGATCATCGTCGTTCCGCACGTCGGTGATCTTGCGGGCCGTTGGCTTCGTCGGGCGCTCGGTGTAGAGCGCGTCCACATCGCTGAGCAAGATCAACGCGTCAGCGTGGACCAGGTGCGCGACCAATGCGGCCAGCCGATCGTTGTCGCCGAACCGGATCTCGTGTGTCGCCACGGTGTCGTTCTCGTTGACGACAGGCACAACCCCGAGTTCCAGCAGTCTGCCGAACGTCCGGTACGCGTTGCGGTAGTGACCGCGCCGGGTGACGTCATCCACGGTGAGCAGGACTTGTCCGACGCCGAGCCCGTGATGGCCGAAGAGGCGGGTGTAATGGCCCATCAGCAGCCCCTGGCCGACCGAGGCCGCGGCCTGTTGGGTCGCCAGATCCTGGGGCCTCGCTCGCAAGGCAAGAGGCGCCAGGCCGGCCGCGATCGCGCCGGAGGACACCAGGACCAGCTCTCGACCCGCCAGCCGCGTGCCGGCGAGGACGTCGACCAGCGCGCGAATTCGACCGAGGTCGATGCCTCCGGCAGCCGTGGTCAGCGACGACGATCCAACCTTGACGACGACTCGATGCGCTGCCGCGATCGCCTCACGCATCGACGTCCTCACGACCTGAGCCGGTCGAAGGACGGTCGTCGGCTGGTTCAGAGGACCCCGAGGGCTCGGACGAGCTTTGGTCCTCGGCCGCATGATAGGCGCGATCACGCTCGCGCCGCCGGATCGCCGCGGGCCGCTCCTCGGCGAACCGGGCGTCCTCACCGCGCCGGCTCAAGATCTCAGCTCCGATGTCGATCTGAGGCGCGAAATCGAAGACCACAGCATCCGCACCGCCGATCGCCACCCCATCGCCTGCTCGAGCACCGAGCTCGAGGAGCCGATCCTCGATGCCGATGCGGTTGAGCCGATCGGCGAGGTAGCCGACGGCTTCGGCATTGCTGAAGTCGGTCTGGCGCACCCAGCGCTCGGGCTTCTCGCCGCGCACTCGCCAGATTTCGCCGTGACGCTGGATCTCGAACTCCGGCTGACCACCCACCGGCCTCGGCTTCAAGACGATTCGGGCTGCGGCGGGCGGGGGTTCGGCAGCCCGCCGAGCAGCGACGAGATCAGCCAGCGCGTACGTCAGCTTGGGCAAACCCTCCCCCGTCTTCGTCGAGACTGCGAAAACGGGCCAGCCCCGTCCGGCCACATCGTCCTCGACCAGTTCGGCAAGTTCCCGCGCGTCGGGCACGTCGATCTTGTTGAGAGCAACGAACCGTGGCCGATCGGCCAACCCGCCATGGGCCGCTAGCTCGGCCTCGATGACGTCGAGGTCATGGATCGGATCTCGGCCGGGTTCCGCAGTTGCGCAGTCGATCACATGGACGAGCGCAGCGCAGCGCTCGACATGGCGGAGGAAGTCGTGTCCGAGGCCGCGTCCAGCGCTCGCCCCCTCGATAAGTCCCGGCACGTCGGCAACGGTGTAGGTGACGTCACCGGCCACCACGACGCCGAGGTTGGGGATCAGCGTCGTGAAGGGGTAGTCCGCGATCTTGGGACGGGCGCGAGAGATCGCCGCGACGAGCGATGACTTGCCGGCACTTGGATATCCGACCAGCCCGACATCGGCGACCAGTTTGAGCTCCAGCGTGATCGACCGGGTCTCCCCTTCCTCGCCGAGCAGCGCGAAGCCTGGAGCCTTCCGGGTGCTGGAGGCCAGCGCCGCGTTGCCGAGGCCGCCGCGGCCGCCCCGGGCGACAACGACTTCTGCCCCGGTCCCAGTCAAGTCCCCTAGCTGTTCGCCGGTGTCGGCATCGGTCACCACCGTGCCGTTGGGCACCGGGAGGACGACCGTTTCACCGTTGCCGCCGTTTGAGTGGCTACCTTTTCCGGGCTGTCCACTCGTGGCCCGACGATGCGATTCGCGGTAATAGTCGACCAGAGTCGTCAGACCAGCCTCAACCCTGAGGATGACTGATCCGCCGTCACCTCCGTTGCCGCCGTCAGGTCCGCCGAGCGGCTTGAACTTCTCCCGGTGGACCGAGGCACATCCGTTGCCGCCCTTCCCCCCGTAGACGTGCAGCGTGACTCGATCCACGAAGCTCGGGATGGCCACGATGCACCTCCTCAACTTTGGAGTGAAAAGAAAAAGGGCGGCCCAGAAGCTGGACCACCCTTCTCGGCTGTGAAAAGTACTACTGGACCGAGGTGGTGGCCTCGGCCGGTGGGGTCACATTGACCACACGACGCCCGCGCTTGGTGCCGAACTCGACATGCCCTTCGACTAGCGCGAACAACGTATCGTCGCCGCCGCGCCCCACACCGTCGCCGGGATGGAAGTGGGTGCCGCGCTGGCGGACGATGATCTCGCCGGCATTGACCAGCTGACCGCCGAATCGCTTGACGCCAAGTCGCTGGGAGTTCGAATCACGGCCGTTTCGGGTGGACGACGCGCCCTTCTTGTGTGCCATCAGTCTGCCTTAGCTCTCGATCCCGGTGACCCTGACCTGGGTGTAGCGCTGGCGGTGACCCTGACGCTTCCGGTATCCGGTCTTGTTCTTGTACTTGAAGATTCGAATCTTCTCACCCTTGGTCTCCGCCAGCACCTCAGCGGTGACAGAGACCGTGCCGAGGTCGGAGGCACCGGTGGTCACACGATCGCCATCTACCAGCATCAGTGGCTGCAGGCTCACGCTCGCCCCCACCGCGTCGTCGACCCGATCGATTTCGAGGACGTCGCCCACGGCAACCTTGTGCTGGCGCCCGCCGCTGCGCACGATCGCGTACACGCCTGACCTACTCTCTCGTTGATGCCTGAACCATGTAGCCGTCGTCAGCTGCTCTCGAGACAGCGCCGAATCGGCACATAAAAGTGCGCGCCTGAGCGGACACCGAGGATCAAGGTTACTCGCCGAGCTCGAACAGGGTCAAACGCGTGGGCAGCTCGTGCGCTCGCTGAGCCTGGACCGCGGTTTGCGTGGATACGCTTCTTCCGTGCTGCCGCGCATCTCCGCAACGGCGTACCTCACGCCACTGCGCGAGGGTGGCTCCCTACCCGGCCTGGTTGAGGCCGATGACGATGGCATCTACGTCGTCAAGTTCATCGGCGCAGGACAAGGGCCGAAGGCCCTGGTAGCCGAAGTGGTCGTCGGCGAGCTGGCTCGCTCCCTAGGCATTCGGACACCGGATCTCGCGCTCATCGACGTCGACCCAGAAATCGGGCGGCGAGAACCAGATGAGGAGGTCCAAGAACTGGTCGCGGCCAGCGCAGGGTTGAATCTCGCCGTTGACTTCCTGCCGGGATCGGTCGGGTATGACCGATCCTTTGCACTGCCGGCCGAGGAGGCGGCCGAAGTGATCTGGCTGGACGCCTTCGTGGCCAACGTCGATCGCAGCACTCGCAACACGAATCTGCTGATCTGGCACAAGAACCTATGGGCGATCGATCATGGGGCGTGCCTTCGCTTCCACCACGCCTGGGGCGATCCCGACCGCTTCGCGACCTCGCGGTACGACTACGGTGATCATGTTCTGGCCGGCCGTGCCGACCCCCGCAGCGGGCATGATCGACTCGCCAACGCGGTGACGCCCACGCTGCTGGACGGGATCCTCGAGCTCGTACCGGACGCCTGGCTGCTGCCCGATCCCGATCGGCCCGACCCGCAGGCACCGGCGGATGCGGGCGAGGCCCGCTGCCGCTACCGGGAGTACCTCCTCGCCCGGCTGGCAGCCGCTGACCGGTGGCTGCCATGAGGGCCCCGTTCCAGTACGCCGTCCTACGAGCTGTGCCACGCGTCGATCGAGGCGAATTCATCAATGTCGGGATCATCCTCTACTGCCAGCAACACGACTTTCTCCGGGCCGCCGTGGCGGTGGATGACGTACGGCTCCGGGCGCTGGCCGCCGAGGTCGATCTCGAAGCCGTACGCTCCGCCGCCGACGCCGTCGTCACTGCCGAGTCTGGAGCCAGTCGGGCATGCTCGAGAGAACGACGGGCTCGCGCACCGGTTCGGGATGTTGACCGCACCACGCAGCACCGTGGTCCAGCCGTCGCCGGTCCACGCCGGGATCACGACCGACCCTGAACGGACGCTCGACGAGCTCATGAGGCGCTTGGTGATCGCACGCTAGTCGAAACGGTCCTCCTCGGCGGAATTTCTGAGCCAGGATGATCGGGTGTTGCGGCTGGAGGATTACTACGTCTGGGATTCCTGGGTCGCTGACGACGGTGACCTCTACCACCTGTACTTCCTGCAGGCTCCGCGCTCGCTCGGTGATCCGGGACCCCGACACGTGAACGCCACGATCGGACACGCCACGTCAAGGGACCTGACGAACTGGGACTACCTCGGCACGTCGTTTGCCCCGTCAGAGATCGGTCGGATGGCCTTCGACGACATGGCGGTGTGGACCGGCTCAGTCATCAACGACGGACAGCAGTGGTGGATGTTCTACACCGCCATTTCGCACGCCGGCCACCACTTGTTCGACCAACGCATCGGCGCTGCGATTTCCACCGATCTGCACAACTGGCGGCGGATATCGGATGAGCCGGCCGTCTTCCCGGACCCGCGCTGGTACAAGACGTTGGCGGTCAAGCCGGCGCCTACTCAGGGTCCGGACATCGAGCGCAGCAGTGAGACCTGGCGCGATCCCTTGGTCTTCGCCGACCCCGACGGCAACGGCTGGCACTTGTTGATCAGCGCTCGGGACGTCCATGCCGCCGTCAACGACGACGGCGTGATCGCGCACGCCCGCAGCAACGATCTCCGACACTGGCAGCTCGGACCACCGCTCTGCCGGCCCGGCGCCGGCTTCGGCCAGCTCGAGGTCTTGCAGAACAAGATCATCGACGGCCGGCCGGTACTGGTCTTCACCTGCCACCCACAGGAGATGACGGCGGAGCGCGTCGCCAGATCCGGCGAGTACTGCACCTGGTCGCTGCCCTCACCGGGTCTTACCGGACCGTGGGACATCAATCTGGCGCGACCCTTCACCGCCGAGCCGGACCTCTTCGCCGCGCCTCTGGTTCAGCAGAGGGACGGCAGCTGGGTGATCATCGGGTTCCGAAATATGGAGCCCAAAGGCATCGACGCGTTCGAGATCTTGGACCCCATCCCGGTCACCTTGGACGACGAGGGTTACCTGGTCGCGAGGTGACTGATCAGACCAGGATGCCGTTCGGCTGAGAAGTTGCGACTGGCACTCTGCGGCGGACCGATGCGGTGAGCGTCGGCACGAAGTGATGGGCCGAACTCGGTCACCGAGATGAGCGTCTCAGCGAACGCGCAGGTTGGCTCGCACGTGTCAGCGCGATCAGGCGGGCTGGTGATCGTCTTCCGCAGCTGCGAGCAGCTCCCGTCGGTGCGCCAACGTCGTCCGGCGGCGACCGTGGCTTCGACCCAGTTCGATCTCGGCCGCATCGATCCGGCGCCAAGCCGGCATGCCCAACGGCGAAATGCCGCGCTCGGCCAGCAGTCGATCAAGATCACCGGAGCGCCCGTGAGCCACGACAGCACCGTCATGGATGTCCGCCAGCAGGGAGGTGACCGTTTCGACGGCGTCGGATTTGTTGGTTCCGATGACTCCCGTCGGACCTCGTTTGATCCAGCCGGTGACGTACTCGTCGGCCGAGAAGCCGTGATCACGAATGACCCGTCCCTCCGCGTGCGGCACCCGACCGGTGCTCTCGTCGTAGGGAACGCCAGGGAGCGGCCGACCGCGATATCCGACCGCGCGCACCACCAGCTGGGCCGGGATGTCGCGGGTGCCCCCAGCGCCCACGACGTAGCCGTCGGTATTGATCGCCGTCCGCTCCACCTCCACGGCTTCGACACGCTCGCTGCCCCGGATCAGCGTCGGTCGAGTCCAGAAGTGCAGATAGATCCGCTTGCCGGCGCCGGTCGGTGTGCGGTCGGCCCATTCGCGCATGACGGCGACGTTGCGGGCGGCGACCTTGTCCGTGGCTACGACCGCACGGCTGGACTCGTCCAGCTCAAGATCATCGGCCGCCATCATGACGTCGACGCCCGGCAGTTGACCAAGTTCCCGCAATTCCTTGGTGGTGAAAGAGGTGTAGGCAGGACCGCGGCGGCCAAGAATGTGCACCTCGCGAATTCCCTTATGCGCATGGGACTCCAGCACATCATCGGGCATATCGGTCTCGGTGAGCTCGGGAGCAGATTTGATCAACACTCGGGCGACGTCCAACGCCACATTGCCTACTCCCACGACAACCGCCTGGGATGCCGTGGAGATCAGCTGGTCGATGTCGGTGGCCACCAGATGGCCATCGCCTGCTGGTTGTTCTAGATCGGGATGTACATCCGGGTGGCCGCAGTACCAGGCGACGAACTCGGGCGCGGCGATGCTACCCGTGAGATCCTCGCCCTCAATGCCGAGTCGCCGGTCGCTTCCCGCGCCGTACGCGTAGATCACGGCATCAACGACCTCCCGCAGCTCCTCGATCTTCAAGTCCGATCCGATGCTGACGTCCCCGTAGAAGCGCACCTGCGGGCGCTCCAGTGTCCGCTCCAATGTGTTGCGGATGGAGCGGATCGACTCATGATCAGGTGCAACGCCGTACCGGACAAGGCCGAATGGCACCGGCAGCCGGTCGATGACCGCGATCTCCACCGGCACTTCGGCTTGCTGGACGAGCGCTTCCGCGGCATAGATCCCGGAAGGCCCTGCTCCAATGATTGCAATGACGTAGGGCGTCTCGGCGACGGTCACCAGTCAGCCAGCCGTTGCCGCTTCGGGCTCGAGCGGAGGCGCTTCAGACGCCGTCGGTCCTTCAACGGCCTCGGAGCGCGACGGTCGGCTTCGGCGGCCCCGCCGAGCACCGGTTGCTTCCCGGTCGGAGTCACCGTTTCCCGTAGCGACCTCATCCGCGTCGCCGGACGTACTCGCCCGAGGCTCGGACTTCGGCCGGGCGTGTTGACTCCGGGGCTCTCGCGGGCGAGGCTCGCGCGCGCCGCCGTCAGCCTGCCGTTGCGTCGCCACCGGCATGTCGTGCAACTCAACCCCGCGCCCGTGACACACAGGGCACTCGGTGCTGAACGCCTCCAGAAGACCTGTGCCGATCCGTTTCCTCGTCATCTGCACCAGACCGAGGCTTGTCACCTCAGCCACCTGGTGCCGTGTCCGGTCGCGGCCGAGGCACTCGACCAGCCGTCGCAGGAGCAGTTCACGGTTGCTGGGCAGGACCATGTCGATGAAGTCGATGACGATGATGCCGCCGATGTCGCGCAGCCGGAGCTGCCGGACGATCTCCTCGGCCGCTTCCAGATTGTTGCTGGTGACCGTGGCTTCCAGGTTGCCGCCCGCGCCGGTGAACTTGCCGGTGTTCACATCGATCACCGTCATGGCCTCGGTGCGGTCGATGATCAATGAGCCGCCGGACGGCAGGAAGACCTTGCGCTCCAGCCCCTTGGCGATCTGCTCGTCAAGCCGGTATTCGGTGAAGAGGTCCGCGTCCGAATCCCACCGTCTCAGCCGATCTTTGAGGTGCGGAGCCACGTGAGTTACGTACGCCTCGACCGAGTCGTAGGCGTCGTTCATACCGCCATTGCCCTGGATGATCAGCTCACTGAAGTCTTCGGTGAACAGGTCGCGGACGATCCGGACGGTGAGGTCCGGTTCGCCGTAGAGCAGCTGCGGTGCGTTGCCCGCCGCGACCTTCTTCTCGATGTCCTGCCACTGGGCCTGCAGCCGGTTCACGTCGCGAACCAGCTCCTCCTCCGACGCCCCCTCTGCGGCCGTCCGAACGATGACACTCGCCTCCCCCACCAGCTCGGACAAGATGTCGCGCAGCCGCTTGCGCTCGTTGTCCGGCAGCTTCCGGGAGATTCCCGAGAGGTGGCCACTGGGGGCATAGACCAGGTATCGACCGGGGATCGAGATGTGATTGGTCAAACGTGCGCCCTTGGTCCCTACCGGATCCTTGGAGACCTGAACCAGGACCGTTTGGCCCGACTTGAGCACTTTTTCGACCTTGCGGCCCTGGCCTTCGGCGCCGAACGCATCCCAGTCGACCTCACCGGCGTAGAGCACTGCGTTGCGGCCTCGGCCGATGTCGACGAAAGCCGCCTCCATCGAGGGCAGAACGTTTTGCACGCGGCCGAGGTAGACGTTGCCGATCAGCGACGTGGCCGAGTCCCGATCGACGTAGTGCTCGACCAGGATGTCGTCCTCGAGCACGGCGATCTGGGCCAGGTCGTCGCGTTGCCGGATGATCATCCTGCGAACCACTGATTCGCGCCTGGCCAGGAACTCCGCCTCGCTGAGAATCGCCGGTCGGCGGCGGCCGGCTTCGCGGCCCTCGCGTCGCCGTTGCCGCTTGGCCTCCATTCTGGTGGAACCTTCGATGCCGGTGACCTCGCGGCTGGGTCGTTCCCGACGGGACTCCCGCACGCGTACGACGACCTCGCTGGGATCGTCGGGCGAAGCGCCCGCGTCCTCGCCCCGCCGTCTGCGCCGGCGCCGCCGCCTGCGCTGGCCATCCCGGTCTGAGGACTCCTCACCGGCGTCGAGCTCATCGGCTGCAGGTGGTTCCGCAGCCTCGGCGAGCCCGTCGGTCAGCTGCTTGATCCCCTCGCCTGAGGGGAGTTCCAGGTTGTCCGGACCGGGGGCTTCTTCGGTATCTGATTCGTCACCGCTGCGCCGCCGTCTCCGGCCCCCGCGCCGTCGCCGACGACGGCGGGTCGGCTCATCGCCATCGGCGTCTGCCTCATCATCAGAGGTCTTGTCCGCGCCATGTTTGATGCCGTCGACCGAGTCTTCCAGGGCGTCCTGTTGATCGCCGAGGTCAGCGTCCGCCTGGCCTTCGGTGATCTGCTGCTTCTCCCCATCGGGACCGCCGGTCGATTCGCCCGACGGCTGCTCGGCAGCCGGCGACGCCTGCACCTCGACCGTTGTCTGCTCGCCCGCTTCAGTGACCACCGACTCGGCCGGTACCTCGACCGGCTCGTGAACGTGAGGCGTTTCGGCGAGGACAGCCGCCGCGGACGTTCCGTCCGGGGCCGCCGCAGCGGCCTTCTTCGCGGACCGCTTGCGCGGTGCCCGCGTTGTCGGCTCAGCTTGCTGGTCAGCCGGTGACACCGCCTGCTTGGCGGTCTTCTTGGCCGGGGCCTTCTTCGTCGACGACGTTGTGCGGGCCCTCTTGGCGGGCGCCGGGGGTGCCGGCGATTGGTTGTCCGTCAGGTCAGGCGGCTGCCCAAGAGCACCGTCTCCGCCGGCCGAGACCGGGGCCGCAGACTCCTCGGACGGAGACTCAGCACCGGAACTCACGGTCTCGATGACGGGAGCGCCCTCGGTACCGCCTGGCGGGCCGGCCGCCCGTACGGCCGCGCGTCGTCGTCGAGTCGGCGGCGGCGCATCGGCCGGATCTGGCGAATTGGTTACTGGTTGGTTGGTTGCGTCGGGCTCGTGGTCGAGCATCCGGACTCCTCTGCGGCGCGAGTGACCGCGCCAAGTTCGTTCGCGGCTCCAGCTCAGCTGGGCTGCGGAAGCTTGCGTAGGCGATGGGAAGCGGCAAGCGCTCCCGCGGTCTGGCTCCCGCAGTCAGCGGTCGCTCGTCGCGGTGGAGCATCGCGCACTTCGAACAACGACCTGTCACGTCGTTGCGTCCATCGAGGTCGAGCGCCCCCGGCACCCGAACCAGAGCCAGTATCCCACACGTCCCAACAGCCTTGCTGCATCAGCGCGATGGCGGCGCGCTCCAGGCGGGATCGTCGAGCTCGCCGGTGGCCAAGTTGAGCGTCCCTTGTCGGAGGCGGGTGAGCAAGACGTCGGTGGGTCGGAAGTCGGGCGCGAGCCCGCTCAGGGCCGCAACGACGTCGTCGGGTCTGACCAGCGGGGCTGAATGAGCGGTCGTGAGGTGCAGCGAAGTTCCGTCAATCGACAGCGACATCACGGCGTTACGTGCGTCGAACTCCCGGAGCCCGTTCTTCGTCATGCGCTGGACCGGTAGCGAGGACGCGGCCAGGAACTGGCCCACGGCCCGCTCGAGAACCGCATCAGAGACGCCCACCAGGTCGATTCGCCACACCGAACCGGTCAACACGTCGCTCAGCGGCGTCGGCGAAGCCGAGACGACCTCCACAATGTCAAGGCCCGCCGGCATCGCCGCGTTCAACGCGTCCCGCACCTTCTCCGGATCGCAGATCTCAGCCAGACCGATCTCCAGATACTCCGCCTCGCTCGCCGCCCCAGTCGGGACGGAATTCGCGTACGAGATGCGCGGATGCGGTGAGAAGCCGGAGGAGTAGGCCATCGGCACCCTGGCCCGGCGCAGGCCACGCTCCAACGCGCGGCCGAAGTCGCGGGAACTGAGAAACCGGGCGCGACCCCGTTTGGCATACCTGACGCGGAGCCGCTGCACCGGTGGAGCATGCTGCTCGGGCTGGCTACGACCCGCCACGCCGAGCAACTTACCCGGCACGTCACAGATGTCGCCGAGGCAGCTGGCCATTTGCTCGGCGGCGAGCTTCGAGCGAGCCGGCGAGCTTTGCCACCGGCCGGCGAGCTTGGTCTGGAGCGAGCCGGCGATGCCTTTGCCACCGGCCGGCGAGCTTGGTCGAAGCGACCGGCGCTAGCTTTGCCACCGGCTGGCGAGCTTGGTCGGAGCGAGCCGGCGCTCGGTTATGGGCCTGGTCAATTCACAGTGCGTGCGCGCTCGGACCTGAGTACGCCGAACGAAGGCTAGAGGTCGACCCGCTCGTTCTCGGCGCCTTCGTACGGCTTTCCGGTGACCTTCGCCTTCGCGAAGCTCAGAATCGACGCGACCCGACCGCCGGGAGTGTCCCAGTACTCCGCGCCGTGACCGCTGACCTTGATCAACACCACGTTCGGATCATCGGGACCTTGTGGTAGCCACGCCTCCACCCAGGAGTTCCACAGGTCGTGCGCCTTGGCCGAGTCGTCGACCACCTCCGCCTCCCCGTCGATCGAGATCCAGGTGTCGTTGGAAGAGAGGGTGACGCCGACGTGCGAGTCAAAGGCCAGATTGCGTACCACGCGGGAGTCCCGCTCGGCGAAGAACCACAGGTCGCCGTCGGACTCCACCTCCTGCTGAGCCATCGGCACGCTGATGAAGTGACCATCCTCGTCCACCGTGGTCAGCATTGCGATCTTGATGTCCCTGGCCAGCTCAGCAAGCCTGCTGACAGTACCGGTTTCCTCTGCCATGACCTTCCTCCGAATCGACTGGACTACCTCTTTCATACCGCGCCTCCATCCGCTTTAGATTCGCGGGAATCGGTGAGCGAGCCAATTTGCCGCACTTTGAGCCCCGTAGGCACGCCTTGAGCCCGATCTATCGGGCTCAAACTGCACCGGCAGGGCTCAAAGTCGGAAAGGGGTCGACCCGCGAGGCTCAAAGTCGGAAGGGGGTCGACCGGCGCGCCTCAGAGTCAGGAGCGGGCGACTTCGAGCCCCGTAGGCATGCCTTGAGCCCGATCTATCGGGCTCAAAGTGCACCGGCAGGGCTCAAAGTCGGAAGCAAGGAGGGTCGACCGGCGGGGCTCAAAGTCGGAAGGGGTCGACCGGCGGGGGTCAAGAAACGGTAGGGGTTCAGTCGCGCAGGCCTTGACCGGTTGCCAAATGTCCCCGACGCAGGTTAGGCAAGGCCGTTGGTGACGGCGGCAATGGGCAACAAAGAGCGGCCGGTAGGACCGATCTGAATCGTCGTGTCCAGCTGGGGACAGACCCCACAATCGAAGCAAGGGGTCCAGCGGCAGTCGTCGACCTCGGTTTCCTCGAGGGCGTCCTGCCAGTCATCCCAGAGCCAGTCGCGGTCAAGACCTGAGTCCAGATGATCCCAGGGCAGCACCTCGTCATAGTCACGCTCTCTGGTGGTGTACCAATCGAGATCAACCCCGGTACCGGCCAGGCCACTCTCAGCGCACGCCACCCAGCGCTCGTACGAAAAGTGCTCGCTCCAGCCGTCGAAGCGACCACCATCGCGCCAGACCGCCTCGATGATCTTGCCGACCCGGCGGTCACCGCGGCTCAGCAGACCCTCGATAGCGCTCGGCTTGCCGTCGTGATAGCGAAACCCGATCGCTCGGCCGTACTGGCGGTCCCTCCGGATCGCATCCATCAGCTTGGCCAGCCGGGCGTCAACCGTTTCATGATCACATTGGCCGGCCCACTGGAAGGGGGTGTGCGGCTTGGGTACGAAGGCCCCGATGCTGACGGTGCACCGGATGTCGCGGCGGCCGCTGACTGATCGTCCAGTGGCGACGACCTTCTTGGCCAGGTCCGCGATCGCCAGCACGTCCTCGTCGGTCTCGGTCGGCAGGCCGCACATGAAGTAGAGCTTCACCTGACGCCACCCGTGCGAGTACGCCGCTGCGACCGTCCGAATCAGATCGTCCTCGGTGACCATCTTGTTGATCACCTTGCGCAGCCGCTCGGAACCGCCCTCGGGCGCGAACGTCAGACCCGATCGACGGCCGTTGCGGGACAGTTCGTTGGCCAGATCGATGTTGAAGGCATCAACTCTGGTGCTGGGCAGGGAAAGTGAGACGTTGGAGCCCTCGTAGCGATCGGCCAGCTGGCGAGTGATGTCGCCGATCTCGGAGTGATCAGCGCTGGACAAGCTGAGCAGGCCCACCTCCTCCAGCCCCGTGGCCTCGATGCCGCCCTGGACCATGGCGCCGATAACCTCGATGCTGCGCTCCCGCACCGGCCGGGTGATCATGCCGGCCTGACAGAACCGGCAACCCCGGGTGCAGCCGCGGAAGATCTCGACCGAGTACCGCTCGTGCACGGTCTCGGCCAGCGGCACCAAAGGCTTCTTCGGATAGGGCCAGGCGTCGAGGTCCATCAGAGTGTGCTTGACCACCCGGTCCGGCACCCCGTCGCGGTTCGGCACTACCTGGAAGATCCGGCCGTCGGGCAGATATTCGACGTCATAGAACTTGGGCACGTATACCGCTCCGCCCGCAGCTAACCTGAGCAGCAGCCCATCCCGACCTCCAGGACGACCGTCGGCCTTCCATTCGCGGATGACTTCGGAGATGGTGATCGCGATCTCCTCGCCATCGCCCAGCACGGCAGCATCCAGGAAGTCGGCGATCGGTTCCGGATTGAAGGCGGCATGGCCGCCCGCGAGCACCAGGGGATCGTGCTCTCGCCGCTCGCTGGCGTGCAGCGGGATGCCGGCAAGATCAAGAGCGTTCAGCATATTGGTGTAGCCGAGCTCGGTCGCGAAGCTCAGCCCGAAGACATCGAACGCGGCGACGGGCCGGTGGGAGTCCAGGGTGAACTGAGGGAGCCCGTGGCTTCGCATCAGTACTTCCAGGTCGCCCCACACCGCGTACGAGCGCTCGGCCAGGATCCAGTCCTGCTCGTTCAAGATCTCATAGAGGATCGCGATGCCCTGGTTCGGCAACCCGACTTCGTACGCGTCGGGGTAGCTCAGGCACCACCGCACCTCGACGGCGTTCCAGTCCTTCACTTGCGAGTTCAGTTCGCCGCCGACGTACTGGATCGGCTTGCTGACCCGCGCCAGCAACGGCTCAAGCCGGGGAAAGACCGAATCCGGCGCCTCCGTGCTGATAAGGGTCATGACGAGGCCAGCCTAAACGCACTACCGTGGTGACGTCTCTTTCACGAGAGGTGGCCGCATGGCGCTCTGGTTCCTGCGCATCGAGGGCATCACCGGCGACTCTGCGGTCACAGGTCATGAGGGATCGATTCGAGTCTCCTCGTGGAGCTGGTCGGTCAGCAACAAGCAGGGCATGGCGACCGGCGCAGGGTCAGGTCACGCGGTGCTGCACGATCTCGTGGTCACCGCAGCGTCGGGGCGAGCCTCCCTGCAGCTCATCCAGACGTGCGCACTCGGCCGCCAAGCCGCCACGGCCAGCCTCACCGGCGTCCGCGGCGACAGCGAACTCTTCACCTTCCTGCGCTACGACCTGTCACGGGTATCGATCGAGACAGTGACCCAAACAGTCGAGGACAGCGGCGATGTGCTCGACCAGGCCGTGTTGCAGTTCCGCGGATTGACCGGCACCTTCTGGCGTCAGCTTCCTGACGGATCGGCCGGCCCTCCCCTCTCGATCGAGATCGGCAACCCGCCGCATTGACAAGTCTCTTCGCGAGCGTCGGTGATCGCGCGCCGCTCGCTGGACGAGTGAGGAAGCAAGACCGCATTTTGTCTTGCGAGCGAGGGAAGGAAGCGAGCGGCCACAAGAGCGCGATCGCGCGAGCGAACAACTAATGCGCGAGCGTCGGTGATCGCGCGCCGCTCGCTGGACGAGTGAGGAAGCAAGACCGCATTTGTCTTGGGAGCGACGGAGGAAACGAGCGGCCACAGAGCGCGATCGCGCGAGCGAACAACTAGTGCGCGAGCTCAGGAAACCAGAGCGCGATCTCCCGCTCGGCGGATTCGGCGGAGTCCGAGCCGTGGACCAGGTTCTCCCGATTGGACAAGGAGTAGTCACCACGGATGGTGCCGGGCTCGGCCTTGCGTCCGTCGGTCGCACCATTGATGGCGCGGACCACCTCGATGGCTTCGTCTCCCTCCACGATCATGGCAATCGATGGGCCGGACGTCACAAACTTGCGGAGCGGAGGATAGAACGCCTTGTCGACATGTTCGGCGTAGTGCTGGTCGGCCAGCTCTCCGGTGATGTAGCGGAGCTCCAAGGCGACGATCGAGAGACCCTTGGCTTCGAAGCGACTGATCACGGCTCCGGCCAGGCAGCGACGTATGGCATCGGGTTTGATCAGGACGAAGGAACGCTGGGCCGGGGCGGCGGTCGCAGGTGAACTCATGGCCGGAACCCTACCGAGCCGGCGTCCAGCAGGCTCTAGCCCTGCGAGGGTTGGGCGGCGTCCAATCGCTTGCCGAGCACAAAAGACAGGACCCATAATCCGGCGAACAGTGCACCGATGAAGATCATCGTGGGGGTGAGGACGCCCAGGGCCAGCCCGACGAGCTGGGTGAGCCAGCCCAGCAGGTATCCCGCCGAGGTGCGCAACATCCCCGCCGAGATCAGGGCCAGCAACGCCGCAGCACCCCCGAGGCCGCCGGCCAGTTCGGGCGGGACATCGGAGTTGAAGATCATCACTGGCACGGCCAGCCCGAACACGATCACCTCGAAGATCAAGATGGCAAGCAACACATTGCGCATCGGATTGCGGGCGCTGAGCGTGATCAGGTTCATGGCCATTCACCGCCGTTGATCGACTCGCCGGCACCCGCGTCAGGGGCGTCCGGGTCCCAGTCGTCGTCGAGATCCCCATCGGCTCCGGAAGAGGCTTTGTCCTTCCGGCCCAGCAGCGTACGTGCCTCACCGACCGCCACCACTGATCCGGTGATCAGCACGCCCGGCAACCCGACCCCCGACTCCTCGGCCAGGGACACTGCGGCATCGATGGCGTCATCCAGCCGAGGCGCAACTCGTACGCGCTCGGCGCCGAAGATTTCCGCCGCAAGCTCCGCCAGCTCCTCGGCCGGCATGCCGCGTGACGTCGAGGCCACCTGTGTGATGACCACGGCGTTCATGATCTCTTCGAACACCTGGAGCAGCCCCCGGGCATCCTTGTCCGCCATCACGGCAACCACACCGACCAGCGGCGCGAAGCCAAAGGCTTCGGTAATACCGGCCGCCGCCGCCCGAGCGCCGTGGGGGTTGTGCGCAGCGTCGAGCACGATCGCTGGGGACCGCCGTACCAATTCGAGCCGCCCCGGGGAGCGCACGGCTGCGAAGCCTTCTCGTGCAACGTCAGGGTTCAACGCCTTCATGCCGAGGAAGGCCTCGACGGCGGCCAAGGCCTGGGCTGCGTTAGCCGCCTGATGAGCTCCGTGAAGGGGCAGGAAGATCTCATCCACCGGCCCCTCCGATGCGTTGACCCGTAGCAATTGACCGCCGACGGCGAGTTGCCGGTCGATCACCCCGAACTCGATGCCCTCGCGCTGGATCAAGGCACCCACCTCGGCACAGCGCTCCAGCAGCACCTGAGCGGCCTCCAGCGGTTGACCGGCCAAGATCGCCTGCGCCCCCGGCTTGATGATGCCTGCCTTCTCGCGGGCAATCTCGGCCAGGGTGGTGCCTAGGAGGTGCGTGTGATCGAGATCGATCGGAGTGATCACCGCCACGTCCGCATCAGCGACGTTGGTGGCGTCCCACGTCCCGCCGAGCCCGACTTCGATCACCGCCACGTTCACCGGGGCATCAGCGAAAGTGGCGAATGCCATGGCCGTGATGATCTCGAAGAACGTCATCCGCACGCCGTCGATGAGGTGGTCGTCGACGATCGCCACGTACGGCTCGATCTCCCGCCACACCTCATCGAAGCGCTCGTCGCTGATCGGCTCGCCGTCGACGGTGATCCTCTCGGTCACACCCATCACGTGGGGGCTGGTGAACCGGCCGGTACGCAGGCCGTCGGCACGCAACAAGGAGTCGATCATGGCAGCGGTGCTGCCCTTGCCGTTGGTACCGGTCAGGTGGATGACCGGGTAGCAGCGCTGGGGATCGCCGAGCAGTTCGGTCAGGGCGCGGATCCTCCCGAGACTCGGCGCCACGCGATGCTCCGGCCAGCGTGCCGTCAGCGCGGCGACAATTTCGGCATGGGTCTGGTCGGCAGGCATAGCGACCCCAGTCTAGGTAGCGAGTCACGGCGACATCTGGAACTGAACAACGCCAGTTCGCATTCTCATCCGCCCCGCCATTCCCGGCAGAGGTAGGTTCGTGACGCTGATCGCACCAACGTGCGCCCCTGCCTGACCGTTCTCTAGGATTTCCCGGTGACCAGCTCGATTTCGGATACCCGACCCGACGCCGCAGCGCCCGATGCAGCGCGTGTACCGGACCACCCGGCGTTGGAAGGTCTGGAGGAGCGGTGGATCGAGCGTTGGCGTGAACAACGCACGTACGCGTTCGTGCGACCGGAGAGCCGGAGCCAGGTGTACAGCATCGACACGCCACCTCCCACGGTGTCGGGGTCGCTGCATGTCGGCCACGTCTTCTCCTATACGCACACGGATTTGATCGCCCGCTACCAGCGGATGCGCGGAAAGCATGTCTTCTATCCGATCGGCTGGGACGACAACGGCCTGCCCACCGAGCGGCGGGTGCAGAACTACTACGGTGTGCGCTGCGATCCCACCCTGCCGTACGACCCGAATTTCACGCCTCCGAGCCAGCCCGATCCCAGACGGCAGCTGCCGATCAGCCGTCCCAACTTCGTCGAGCTCTGTCATGAGCTCACCCACATCGACGAGAAGGCCTTCGAGGATCTCTGGCGCCGGGTCGGACTCAGCGTGAACTGGGACACGCTCTACACCACCATTTCCGACGATTCGACAAAGGTGTCCCAGCTCGCCTTCCTCCGCAATCTGGCCAGAGGCGAGGCCTATCTCGCCGAAGCACCGACCATGTGGGATGTCACGTTCCAGACCGCGGTGGCGCAAGCGGAGATGGAGGCGCGGGACTATCCCGGCCACTATCACCGAGTGGCGTTCCACACTCCCCACGGGCCGGTCTACATCGAGACGACTCGTCCGGAGCTCATTGCCGCATGTGTGGCGTTGATCGCCCATCCCGATGATGACCGTTACCGGTCGCTGGTGGGCAGCACGGTGACCAGTCCGATTTTCGGGGTGGAGTTACCCGTGCTGGCTCATGAAGCGGCCGAGCCAGACAAGGGCTCAGGTCTGGTCATGTGCTGCACGTTCGGCGATCTCACCGATGTCTCCTGGTGGCGTGAATTGCGGCTGCCCACCCGAGTGATCATCGGCCGCGATGGTCGGATCATCTCCGAGCAGCCGAGCTGGGTCGGAAACGTCGACGCCTGGGCTGAGCTCGCGGGCAAGACGACGTTCAGCGCCAGAGAAGCGATGGTCGGACTGCTGCTCGCTTCCGGTGATCTTGAAGGGGCGCCTACGCCGACCCAGCGCAAGGCCAGCTTCTACGAGCGAGGCGACAAACCCCTGGAGATCGTCTCGACCCGCCAGTGGTACATCCGCAACGGGGGCAGGGATCCGGAGATCAAGCGGGCGATGCTGGCTCGCGGCGAGCAGCTGGCCTGGACGCCACAGCACATGAAGTACCGCTACGACAACTGGGTCGCCGGCCTCAATGGTGATTGGCTGATCTCACGCCAGCGGTTCTTCGGTGTGCCGTTCCCCGTCTGGTATCCGTTGGACGGCACGGGCGAGCCCCGCTATGACCAGCCGATCACGCCCACCGAGGACCAGCTGCCGATTGACCCCAGCGCGGTGACGGCCCCCAACTACACCGAAGATCAGCGGGGTAAGGCCGGCGGATTCATGGCAGATCCGGACGTGATGGACACCTGGGCGACATCATCGCTCACACCGCACATCGTGTGCGGCTGGGAGCGGGACGATGAGTTGTTCAAGATCACGTTTCCGATGGATCTGAACACCCAGGCACACGAGATCATCCGCACCTGGCTCTTCTCGCGGGTATTGCGCGCGCACTACGAGAACCACTCGCTGCCGTGGAGCCGATCGATGCTCAGCGGCTACGTCACCGACCCTGATCGCAAGAAGATGAGCAAGTCGAAGGGCAACGTGGTGGTGCCTACCGAGGTCCTGGGGCGCTACGGATCCGACGCGGTCCGATGGCGGGCGGCGAAAGCACGCCCCGGCCTGGACTCACCCTTCGACGAGAGCGAGATGAAAGTTGGTCGCCGGCTCGCCCTGAAGCTGCTGAACGCCAGCAAGTTCGTTCTGGGCATCGGTACCGTCTCGGATCTGAAGGCCGTGACCGAACCTGTGGATCGGGCCCTGTTGGCCGAGCTCGCGACGGTGATCGACAACGCCACCGCCGCGTTCGACGGATACGACTACACCGGAGCGCTCGAGTATGCCGAGCGGTTCTTCTGGCAGTTCTGCGACGACTATCTCGAGTTGGTCAAAGAACGTGCGTACGGATCGGGTGAGGCGGGACCGACCGACGCGGCGCTGTCGGCGCGGGCGACGTTGACCCGAGCACTCGATGTGACCCTCCGGTTGCTCGCCCCGATCATGCCCTTCGTCACCGAGGAGGTGTGGTCGTGGTGGCGGGAAGGCTCGATCCACCGGTCCAGCTGGCCGACGGCGGCCGAAGCGGCGGTCGAAGGTGAGCCGGAACTGCTGGACGATGTGGCAGCAGCGCTCGTCGAGATCCGCGGAGCGAAGTCCAAGGCCAAGGTGTCGATGAAGACCGAGATCAGCCTGGCCAAGGTCTACGGGCCGGCCTCGGCTCTGTCCAGGCTTCAACTCGTCGAATCCGACCTGCGCGCCGTGGGCAGAATGACGGGTGACCTGAGCTGGGTCGAGGCCGACGGCCCGATCGCGGTCGACGTCACCCTGGCCGCGGCCCGGTGAGGAGCGAGTGATGGACCCGAAGGTTGCCCTGGTCACTGGTGGGTCGTCCGGCATCGGCGCAGCCACAGCTCGGCGGCTGCACCAGGGCGGCTATCTGGTGTACGCCGGCGCCCGCCGGGTTGAGCGAATGCAGGACCTTGCCGAGGACGGGGTTTCTGTGGTGTCGCTCGACGTCGCCGACGACTCCTCGATGACCGGGGTGGTACAGAGGATTCTGGCCGACCACGGTCGGATTGACGTGCTGGTCAACAACGCGGGCTACGGGTCGTACGGCTCGGTGGAGGACGTGCCGCTGGCCGAAGGCCGCTATCAGCTCGAGGTGAACCTGTTCGGGCTGGCGCGGCTCACCCAGCTGGTGACGCCGCACATGCGAGCCGTGGGCGCAGGCAAGATCGTCAACGTCTCATCCATCGGTGGGCATCTGGGCGAGCCGCTCGGCGCCTGGTACCACGCCAGCAAGTTCGCGGTTGAAGGGTTCAGCGACAGCTTGCGGTTGGAGCTGCACGAATTCGGCATCGACGTGATCGTGATCGAGCCGGGCGCCATCCGTACCGAGTGGGGAGCTGGTGCGCTGGAGAGCGCCGAGAAGTATTCGGGCGACACCGTCTATGGGCCGCAGGTGCACGCGATGCGCGCGCTCTACGCCCAGGCGGACCGCCGGGGCAGTCCACCCGAGGTCGTGGGCGAGGCGATCTTCAAGGCGATCACTGCCGCCAAGCCCAAGGCCCGCTACGCTGTCCCGTTCTCGGCCCGGGCGATCATCGCGGCGATGAACCTCGTGCCCGATCGCCTCATGGATGCCGGCCGGCGCGCTGCGATGGCCCGGCTGAGCACCCGGACCGGGCCAGCGCCGACCGATAGGTGACGAGCACGGCCAGCGTGGCCCCTAATCTGTCGCTCTAGCGATGCTCACGAAGGAGTAGTCATGTCTGCCTTGTCGGTGTTGTACCTCGGAGGTTCGGGAATCATCAGCTCGGCATGCACCCAGCGATGTCTGGACGTAGGCATGGAGGTCTTCGTTCTCAACAGGGGAAGGTCCAGAACCCGGCCGCTGCCGGACGGCTGCCAGCAACTGATCGGCGATCTCGCCGACCCGAATTCGGTCCGTGCAGCGATCGGCGATCGCACGTTTGACGTTGTGGCTGACTTCCGCGCGTTCACTCCCGGCGATGTGCAGTCCCGGCTGGACCTGTTCCGAGACCGCATGGGCCAGTACGTCTTCATCAGCTCGGCGTCGGCGTATCAGACTCCGCCGGGTCGCCTGCCCATCACCGAGTCGACGCCGCTGCGGAACCCGTTCTCCGACTACGCCCAGAAAAAGATCGCCTGTGAAGACCTGCTGGTGAAGGCCTATCGCGACGACGGCCTGCCCATGACGATCGTTCGTCCCTCGCATACCTACGACAAGACCCGGCTGCCGTTCGACGGGGGCTGGACCGTCGTGGAGCGCATGCGTCGCGGTGCGGAGGTCGTGGTTCACGGCGACGGCACGTCCCTGTGGACGCTGACGCATCACGCCGATTTCGCGAAGGCCTTCGTCGGCCTGCTCGGCCATCCCGCTGCCATCGGCGACAGCTTCCACATCACCTCTGACGAGTGGTTGCCCTGGAACCAGATCTTCACGCTGGTGGGCGCCGCCGCCGGCGTGGAGCCGAAGCTGGTGCACGTACCCTCCGATGCCATAGCCGCCGCCGATCCGACGTGGGGCGCAACGGTCCTTGGCGACAAGGGCCATTCGATGATCTTCGACAACACGAAGGTGAAGCGCCTGGTGCCCGACTATGTCGCCACCATTCCGTACAGCCGGGGTGCGCGGGAGATCATTGATTGGTACGACGCCGACCCAAGCCGGCAGGAGGTCGACGCGGCGATGAATGCCACGATGGACAAGCTTGTGGCCAACTACCGGATCGACGGGCGCTAGCGCCGGAAATCGAACTGTTCAGGCGCTCTTCTCGCGACGCTCCCGCTTCGCAAGCTTTTCTCGCGGAAGCAGGGTGGGCAGGGCGGCTTCCTTCACCACTTCAGCGCTGATGATCACTTGGGCGACGTCGTCGCTGCTCGGCACGTCGTACATGACGTTGAGCAGCACCTCCTCGAGGATCGCCCGCAGCCCGCGGGCACCGGTGCCCCGCAGCAGGGCGAGATCGGCGATCGCCTCGATGGCGTCGGGCGTGAACTCGAGGTCGACGCCGTCGAGCTCGAAGAGCTTGCGGAACTGCTTGACGAGTGCGTTTCGGGGCTCGATCAGGATCCGGATCAGCGCATCTCGATCGAGTGGGCTGACCGATGAGATCATCGGCAGCCGACCGATGAATTCCGGGATCAGACCGAACTTGATGAGGTCCTCCGGCCGCACATCGGTGAACGGATCGTCTGACTCCGGCCTGCGTAGCGCGCTGTCGTTGTTGAAGCCAAGCGGCCGTTTGCCGACCCGCTGCGCGATGATGTGATCAAGTCCAGCGAAGGCGCCACCCACGATGAACAGCACGTTGGTGGTGTCGATCTGGATGAAGTCTTGATGCGGGTGCTTGCGACCGCCCTGCGGAGGCACCGACGCCGACGTGCCTTCCAAGATCTTGAGCAGAGCCTGCTGGACACCCTCGCCTGAGACGTCGCGGGTGATCGACGGGTTCTCACTCTTTCGAGCGATCTTGTCAACTTCGTCGATGTAGATAATGCCGGTCTCGGCCTTTTTCACGTCGAAATCAGCTGCCTGGATCAGTTTCAGCAGGATGTTTTCGACGTCCTCGCCGACATAGCCGGCTTCGGTCAACGCTGTGGCATCAGCAATGGCAAAGGGGACGTTCAACATCTTGGCCAGCGTCTGGGCGAGATAGGTCTTTCCGCAGCCGGTGGGGCCAATCAACAAAATGTTCGACTTGCCAAGCTCGACGCCGTCATCTTCAGCGCGCCGGGCTGGGTTGGCTGCCTGAGCCTGGACCCGCTTGTAGTGGTTGTACACGGCCACGGCGAGCGCCTTTTTGGCGTTGTTCTGGCCGATCACGTAGCCATCGAGAAACTGGCGGATCTGGTGTGGCTTGGGCAGTTCCTCCAGGAGGCCGACCTCGGTGCCCTCCGAGAACTCCTCTTCGATGATCTCGTTGCAGAGATCAATGCATTCGTCGCAGATGTAGACACCGGGACCAGCGATGAGCTTCTTGACTTGCTTTTGGCTCTTTCCGCAGAACGAGCACTTCAGCAAGTCACCGCTCTCTCCGATGCGCGCCACCCTGCCTCCTTGTCACGACCCGTCCTCGCCGATCGATTTCTCACCCTAACCTGAGG
Organism: uncultured Actinomycetota bacterium; assembly: GCA_963808495.1. Classification (GTDB taxonomy): domain Bacteria; phylum Actinomycetota; class Actinomycetes; order Propionibacteriales; family Propionibacteriaceae; genus Microlunatus. The sequence continues at coordinate 108,523 of CAWEGC010000012.1, read as the reverse complement.
CTCCTGCGATGTGGAGCACATTTGCCTTCGGGTCAGCGTGGCTTCGTCGTCTAGACGGGGATGGCCTTGAGCGAGGTGAGCACCTCGTCGATGATCCCGTATTCCAGGGCCTGCTCGGCGGTCAAGTACTTGTCACGCTCGATGTCGCGACTGACCTCTTCGGCCGATTTGCCGGTGTCGGTGGCGAGCATTTCTTCCATCAGGGAACGAATCCGCAGGATCTCTTTAGCCTGGATCTCGATGTCGGACGACTGGCCGTAGCCCCCCTCGGTGGCCGGCTGGTGGATCAGAATCCGACTGTTCGGCAGGGCGAGCCGCTTGCCTTTCGTACCGGCGGCCAGGATCACGGCCGCGGCCGAAGCGGCCTGGCCGAGGCAGACGGTCCGAACATCGGGCTTGATGTAGCGCATCGTGTCGTAGATCGCCGTCAAGGCGGTGAATGAGCCGCCTGGAGAGTTGATGTAGATCTCGATGTCTCGTTCGGCGTCCATCTGCTGGAGGCAGAGCAGCTGCGCCATCACGGCGTTCGCAATGTCATCGGAGATCGGCGTGCCGAGGAAGATGATCCGGTCCTCGAAGAGCTTCGTGTACGGATCGATCCGGCGCATCCCGTACGAGGTGCGCTCCTCCCACTGCGGGATGTAGTAGTCCATGCTGGGGGCGAAGCGGCCTCCGTCACCTTCCGCTCCGAACTGGGGCGCTCGACCTGTGACGTCGAGCCGTGACAGGTCCCGGTTGTTGATCATGCTGGCGTACCTCATTCGTTCGGCGCGTCAGAGGGAAGCTGAGCGGCGCTGGGGTAGACGTGGTCGATGAAGCCGTAATCCTTGGCTTGCTCGGCAGTGAACCAGCGGTCGCGGTCGGAATCAGACTCGATCTGGTCGAGGGTTTGACCGGTGTGTTCGGCGATCAGCTTCTGCATCGTGGACTTGATGTGCAGCGACTGCTCAGCCTGGATGCGGATATCGCTCGCCGTGCCGCCCAGACCGCCCGAGGGCTGGTGCATCATGATCCGGCTGTGCGGCAGAGCAAACCGCTTGCCCTTTGTGCCGGCGCAGAGCAAGAACTGGCCCATCGATGCAGCCAAGCCCATGGCCACCGTCGCCACGTCGTTGGAGATCCAGCGCATGGTGTCGTAGATCGCCATGCCGGAGTCCACCGAGCCACCCGGGGAGTTGATGTAGAGGTAGATGTCCTTCTTCGCGTCCTCGGCGTTCAACAGCAGCATCTGGGCGCAGATGGCGTTGGCGTTTTCGTCTTTCACCTCGGATCCCAAGAAGATGATCCGGTTTTGCAGCAGCGCTTGATAGACGTTGTCGTCGAGTCCGATGTTGCCATTGCGGCTGGCGGCCCGAGGCTGCGTCACCGCGGCCAGAGAGGGATGCTCGAAGTTTGCGTTCACGACCCCGAACCTACGCCCCGGCACTGACGGAATCGGCTCTGTTTCGCCCGTGTTCGCTGTGGGCGCAGCCGCGCGGTACGCGGCCCGCAACTTCACATCGCTGACCCGGCCTCGCGCGCCGTTGCTCCTCTCCGCTGCCAGGTGCGAAGTGGTCAAATAGGCGACATGTCGAACGTGATCGTCGCCCTCTTACGCTTCCGGCTGGTCACCTGGGGTTGACAACGTTGACGCGTCGGGCTCTGGGTCACCGCTCAGATCGACCTTGTCCCCGTTGCCATCGGTCACCTCGGCAGCCGCGACGATCAGCCCCAGCGCCTTGTTGCGCCGGATCTCGATCATGTACTCCTCGATGTGGTGCGGATGCTCCTTGAGATGGTCGGCGATCTGCTGTGGGCTTGACCCTTCCTGCCGCGCCTTGCCGAGAATGAGCTGGGTCAGATCGTTCTGGTCGACACCGATGCTGTTCTCTTCAGCGATCTTGTCCAAGATCATCTGGGCCTTGAGAGTCTGCCCAGCACGGTTCTCCACGTCGGCCCAGAACTGCTCTTCGGTCTTGCCGTCCTCGACCTCGTCCAGGTACTGCGCCAGGGTGAGCTGGGCCGATCCGAGCTGGCCGGTGATTTGCTCCCTGCGAGCCTCCTGCTCTCGCTCGACCAAGTTCTCGGGCACAGCGAAATCGACCTTGCCGAGTAGCTCCTCCAACACAGCATCGCGCGCTTCTGCTGCCTGCTGCTCGCGAGCGGCTTCGGCGAGCTGTCGCCTGGTGTCGGCCCGTAACTCCTCCATCGTGTCGAACTCGGACGCCATCTGCGCAAACTCGTCGTCCAGCTCGGGCAGATCTTGCCTTTGCACCTTGGTCACCGTCACCTCGATGTCGGCTTCCTCGTCCTTGAGCGGTCCGCCTACCAAGGTGGACGTAAAGGTCGCTGACTCGCCGGCTGGTAGCCCGCTGACGGCTTCGTCGAGGCCGTCGAGCATCTGGCCGGAACCGACGGTGTAGTCCAAATCCGAGGCGGTCGCGTCGGCCAGCGGCTCTCCATTCTTGGTCGCCACGAGGTTGATCGTCACCACGTCGCCGTCCTGGGCGGCACGGTCCACGGTTTCGCGCGATCCGAAGCGGCGGCGCAGCAGATCAAGCTGGCCGTCTACGAGATCCTCGGGCACGTCCACGGCATCGACAGACACGGACAGGGAGGTGAAGTCAGGTAGTGAGAACTCCGGTCGTACGTCGACCTCGGCCGTGAATTCGATCAGGTCGCCGTCTTCGAGCTTGGTCACCTCGAGATCAGGTTGGGCCAACGGGTTGAGGTGGTTCTCCGTGATCGCGGCGCTGTAGAAGCCCTGCCAGGAGTCGTTGAATGCCTCCTGGATCACCACGCCGCGGCCGAAGCGCTGATCGATCACCATCGGCGGAACCTTGCCTCGGCGAAACCCAGGGATGTTCACCGACCTCGCAATTTCGCGGTAGGCCTTGTCCATGCTCGGCTTCAGATCGGTGAAGGGGACCTCGACCGTGATCTTTACCCGGCTAGGGCTCAACTGCTCGACTGTGCTGGGCACGCTGCTGACTCCTGTGATGATGCGCGACAAGGGCTGTCCGAAGCTGTCCGTACGGAAGCCGCGGTAATCCTACGGTGAGGCTCGAGTCGACCCCAAACCATCGCGAGAACCCCCGGAGGTCTGATCCGAATGACGGCAGCGCGACATTGGTCGGCGCGCGTGGGTGCCCTACACTCGACCATCGGACGCCTGGCCAGGCAGAGGCGCATCCGGGGCGTAGCGTAGTGGCTAGCGCGTCTGCTTTGGGAGCAGAAGATCGCAGGTTCGAGTCCTGTCGCCCCGACTCTGCGGCGACATGGTGACCGGTAGTCTCCATCCAGCCGTAGTACCCGCGGGTGTAGCTCAATGGCAGAGCTCCAGCCTTCCAAGCTGGTCATGCGAGTTCGATTCTCGTCACCCGCTCCACAAGACGAAAGCCCGCCTCACAAGGAAATCCTTGCAGTGGGCTTTCCTGGTCCATCGCTCCGCCGTCATGACCGTGCGGTCAACGTGCTATTCGGCGTCTGTTCTCCTGCGCTCTACAACCTCGCTCAGCCGGCTAGCGATCTCCCGTGCGCGCTGGTCGGTCGCGTGCTGATAATGCAGCGCGGCAGCCATCGTTGAATGCCCCATGCGATGCATCAGCTCCCGGGTCGACGCCCCACTCTCAGCCGCCAGATGGTTCCCCGTGTGGCGCAGGTCGTGAAAGTGAAACCCAGCCGGCAAACCAGCCGCCGCGACCTGGGCGGCCCAGCCCACCGAGACACGCCAGTTCCCCCCGCCTGGGGGTCGCACCCTTCGGCCCGGTGAAGATCAAATCCAGATCTTCGGGGCCGACATAGGTAGCCATGTGCATAGGCAACTCCTCGATGAGGACCTGGGGCAGCGTCACCGTTCGAATGCCGGCGCGTGACTTCGGGCGGTACCCACTGTCCAGAATCACGACGGACATGGTGAGGACGTGGCGAACGTCGCTGCTGGAGAGTGGCCGGTCGGCGCAGACGACCGCGAAGGCGTACCGGCTGCTTCGCGCCATGATGTCGGAGGTCTTGGCTGTACCGATGGCTGAATGTGGTCCTTGGCCGACGCGATCTTGAAGCGCAGATTCCCGTGGTGGCATGATGCGAACGAAGGGATGACCCGCCTGGGTAGGGGAAGGGCGGGCCTCATGTCGCTAGTGAGAAGGTAACCGCTCAGCGCGTTCTTCGTGTTGGCCGTCGCGCTCTCGTTGTGGGTCTCGGATGCGGTCGACGCCCTCGCCGCCGTCGAGCCGGCCGATCTCGGCCAGGGGGTGGACGGTTTCCACCCAGCCGGACCGGCAGGCTGATCCGGAGGACGGCATTCAAGCGTCAAAGGAGGACCTGCCGTGTCCGTCGGTGACCTGATCGGGGCCGTCTTGATTGGGATCTGCACCGGCTGCGCGCTGTGGCCACCGCGCGTGCGGGGTCCGTTGGGCACGGCCGCGTACCTGGTCGGCATGATCTATAACGAGCTGCCCGTTCTGGCGGTGATTCTGGTGCTGGCGTCGACCCTGCCCGGCCTGGTCGGCAGCGATCTGACCACCCCGCTTGGGCTGGTGGCTACCGTGCTGCGGGTCGCGACCCTGGTCGGCCTGGGCGTGGTGCTCTGGCGGGCCCTACGCGGGCGGGATGCGCCGGAGCGGGCGATGGCGATGGCCCTCGGTCCGAAGTGGCGCTCCGAGATCGACCCGGAGCTAGCCGCCGGGCTGCGGACTCGGATACCGGTGCTGCGGACATTCCTGGTCCCGCTTCTGCGCCGCCGGTCCGACGTCGAGCGGATCCCGAACCTGGCGTACGCCGACGGCGGCCGGCGGCAGCGGCTGGACCTGTACCGCTCCCGGTCCCGGCCGGCGGGAGCCCCGGTGTTCGTCCACTTCCATGGCGGCCACTTCGTTTCGGGCGCGAAGAACCGGGAGTCGATGCCGCTGCTCTACCGGCTGGCGAGCCGGGGTTGGGTCTGCATCAGTGCGAACTACCGGCTGCTGCCGGGAGTTCGATTCCCGGACTACGTCGTCGACGTCAAGCGGGTTCTGGCCTGGGTCCGCCAGCACGGCCCGGCGTACGGCGCCGATCCGGGCACCGTGTTCGTAGCGGGTAACTCCGCGGGCGGCTACCTGGCCATGTTCGCCGCGCTGACCCAGAACGACCCGGCCTACCAGCCGGGCTTGCCCGAGGCGGACACCTCGATCACCGCGGCAGTTGGTTTGTACGGCTACTACGGCGCGACCGAGGGCGACTTGCCCGAGAGCCGTCCCGAGGCCCACATCCACGCCGGTGCGCCGCCGATACTGCTGCTGCACGGCACCCTGGACACAGTGGTGCCGGTGGAGGGGGGCCGGGCGTTCGCCAATCGACTGAGGGGGACCTCGAAGCAGCCGGTGGTCTGGGGCGAGTACCCGGACGCCCAGCACTCCTTCGACTACTTCGCGACGTTCCGAGCCGAGCAGGCCATCGACCAGATCGAGGCCTTCGCCGCCTGGGTCCGAAGCCGGTTTCCGGCCGCAGTCAAGCGGGACGACCGGACGTGACCGCCGCCGGCTCTGCGGCTGCCTGGTTCGCCATTCGGCCCAGTGTCGGGCACCACTACTCGCGACCAGCGATAGGGCCCTAAGCGGCGGCTGCGGCCTTTCGCCGTCCCGTCGAGATGGCGACGTACTTCGCTTGGCTCCGTGTCGTCGGCGTAGTAACCACCCGGTCAGTACGGCGGCCAGAGTGAACCAGGTTCGCCGGGAGCGGAAACGGCGCACCGGAGAGGCTAGTGCCGTCCAACGGACCGCTCGCGCCGTTCTCCGGCACCCCGGTCGACCTCGCGTTCATCGACGGCATGCATCTGCTTGAGTTCGCCTTTCGCGACTTCATCAACGTCGAGCGTGTGTCCCGCCCGAGCAGCGTCATCGTGTTCGACGACGTCTTCCCGCGCACGGTACTCGAGGCAGCTCGCGAACAGCAGAGCCGGTCTTGGACCGGGGATGTCTACAAGATCGTCGAGGTGCTGCGGCAATACCGCCCCGACCTGACCTTGACGCTGGTCGACACCCGGCCGACCGGACTGTTGCTGGTCACCGGCCTCGACCCCGAGAGCAGGGTGCTGAACGACCGCTATGACGAGATCGTCGACAAGTACGTCACCGACGATCCGCAGGACGTGCCGCCCACGATCCTCGGCCGCGAGGGCGCGGTCGCACCCGAGACCCTGCTGCGCTCACCGGTCTGGGCCGCGCTCCGCCGCAGTCGGCGGCCCTGGGTGAGCGCTCACCGCGCTCGAGCCGAGATGACCGAGGCGCTGCAGCACCCAGACGGCTACCGCGTACGCCGGCGCGAGCTGCGGCGCGCCGCCTCGCGCACGCTGACCAGGGTGGCTCGCAAGGTGCGGGCCGTCCGGTCTCGCTGAGTCGGCGGGCCTGATTAGCAGCTAGGCCCAGCATCGCGATCACCTACAGGTTGTGAGAACCGCCGCCGCCTCGCAAGCCACAGGCAGTCAGCGCGGTCGATGCACTCATCTCCCCGCTGCGGCCTCCGACACCGGAGCGACGGTTGCTGCTCTCAGCATCCATGCGCCCAGCCAGACGAACGCCAGCCCGTGAACCACCCCACCGGGGAGGTAGACAAACCCGGTCGGCACGCCGGACATCAGGCCGGCCACGATGATGGTGATCGAGATGCCTCGCGGAATAACACCAGCCCGAGTGCTCGCCGCCCCGTACATGATCCAACCGATGCCGAACAGCACGAAGCTGGTCAGACCCCCGATGATCAGCCTGCCCCCGACGAACGTGTCCATGACGTCGGGTGCGACCGCCGCCAAGCGCGGCACCGCAAAGGCCTCGAACCACCAGTCCCCGGTCATGAACATCGTCCCGATCACCGCCGCTCCGAAGGCGAGAGCTCCGAACCCGCCGGCGCTGCGCGCCTCGCGCTCGTATAGGGCCACCAGGGCGATCACCAGGAGCGCGAAGGCCAGGATCGACACGACGCTGTTGACCGCGTGGGTGGGGGTGAGGACGTACGCCTTGAGGGGTCCGACCTCGGTCGGCGTGGTGAACAGGATCACGAGTCGGGTGATGATCATCAGCGCGCCCGCGACGATCGCTATCGGCGCTCCATAGCGGGCCAGCGGTGTCGTCTGCATGAGATTCCTTCGTTCGTCGGGTGAGTTGGGTCTCCCCGTGAGCATCCGGGCTCAGATGTCAGGCGACCAGTGCCTCACCGGCGGCTGAGTTGAACGCCTCTGGTTCGGGGCGCAGGTTGGGCACTCCTCTGAGCCGCTACCTATCAGAGTGTTCCTCCGAAGAAGCGGCGTCAATGTCCCTTGCGAGACAACCGCAATGCCGCCGCCTAGGATCGCCGCTGCCGATGCAAACGGACCAGAGTCAAAGGCATGTCCCCTGCCCCACATAGGTCGCCTTGGGCCCGATCAGAACCCAGCCGATTGAGGCTGCTCGTCAAGAACGTCTCTCGACCACGCTGCCAGCGCAGCGTCGGCGTTCGAAGCGGCCGCTGATGTGGCATCGACTGGCGCTGTCGATGGGAGCGGGGCATCGGCCGACTGTTCGTCTGCAAAGACCTGCGGCTCAGAACTTCCGAGTGGTCATGGTCACCAAGCCCATCTGGCTGCCGGGCTAACGGCAGCACGAATCCGCAGCAACATCGCTGATATCAGGGGGAGTCACCATCCACCGCGATTCGTCACGCCAGCGAGAGCGACACCCAGAATGCGAGTAGCCGCCACTTTTAAGCAGGGGCGACCATGCATATCGGTCCCCACTGGCGTCCCCGGAGCAGCAACACTTGCCCGTCGGGACGAAAGCCAAGGCCCCGAAGCGCCGCTGGGCGTACTCCTCATAAGAGAAGAGCTCGCCCCGCCGGGATGTCCGCAGAGCACGCCTAATGTGCCAGGTTCCGCCAGTCTGATGGGGGCGCTTGGCACCGAATGGGCCGGTATCTCCGATCAGAAGGCACTGGACACTGCAACGCCGCTGGACTCCCGATTCTGGCTCTGCTAGATCCAGGGCCGAGCTTCGCCCGGCCGCCCGGCGCGTGTCCTCGCTGCGCTGCGGGCCGCGCCGCCTAAGGCTCAGTGCACGACGGCCATTGGCCTGCCGCCCACTCCGGCCAGCCCGACCAGCCTGCTGGTGGAGCGGGGATCTCGCCGCCATCGAGTTCCGCGGCATCAGGAACCTGAAACTGCGTCCGCCAATGGTCAACGTCGGCCTCGGTCATTGAAAACGTCTCGTGCGGTGCCGTCTCCTGGCGCCGTGCGATGCGGGCCAGCTGGACGTCCTTCTCCACGGGCAGATAGACCACTTGGCATGCCGCTCCGGTCGCTTGCGCTAACCAGCGCAACGCCGACCGTTCATCGCGGGCCCAGAGCCCGTAGTCGAGCACGACGCTAGTCCCCAGCCGAAGCGCCTGCAGAGCAACTGAAATGAGCCGCCCTTCCAGCACGAAGCGCTTGCCGTCGGCCATGTTGTCGCCGAACAGCGGGATCATCCAGTGATCCGGAGTCAGCCGAAGCGCTTGGTGCGTCGCAGCGAGTTCTTTGGCCCTTGTGGTTTTCCCGGCGCCGGGAAGCCCGACCATCAGGATCAGGATGGCGACAGGCAGGTGGTCTTTCGTGACGGCAGGTCCGCCTGCGGACGCGCGTGGCAATAGTTCTGTGTGATGTGAATGGAGACGCTTCGACTGAGACATGGCTCCCCTGATCAGGCGGAATGACCCGGCAGCACAGTTGTGCCTGCCGGCCGGACACTGACCCGGCGGTACCCCTAGTACTGCCCCTGCAGGGGCAGAGATCGAGCCGCAGTTACGGCAAGTGCGGTACCGCCGCTAAGCGGCGGTCCGGGTGACCATGGCAGCGAAGCAACCCATAGCGCCACGATAGCCGCCGCGGTTCGTGCCCCACGGGCCCACGGCAGGGTTGGCAGCGTTTAGGAATGGGTACGACCGGCCAGGCGCACGCGCTCAGGAACGACCGCCGACCCGGCCTCGGATGTCTACCAAGCTGAGAATGTGGATCGATTCCCGTCGTCCCTCCAACTGTTACACCTCGTCAGCGACCACTAGGCCTTTTCGCCCTCGTCCTGCTGTTGTCTGCATGGACCCCACATCGGCCTCCTCACGCAACGCGTAAACCAACCTCAGACGCGGGACGCTAGAAGCGGTCGAGCCGACAGCCCACCAGCGCCGGCTCGACGGTGCCGTCGACCAGCTCCCGCGCGACCAGGCGGCCCACGGCCGCGGCAAGCGTGACCGCCGAGTGCATCACCGCCAGGTAGAGGCCGGGCACCTCAGCGACCGGGCCGACGATCGGCTCGCCGTCGGCCGGCATGGGGCGTACGCCGACCCGGGTGCTGAGCAGCTCGACGTTCGCGGCGCCGCGGAAGGTGGACCGGACCGCGGCGAGAGTCCGTTCGGGCGAGTCTGCAGCGGCGATTAGCCGGTTCGTGGCGACCTGCCGGAGATCGAAGTCCCGGGTGTTGACCACCGTGCGGACCAGACCCGCCGGGGCGCGGAGCCCGAAGAGCGTCGCCGGCGACGGGTCCACCGGGACGCGTATGCCGAGCGGCACGCCCAACCCGGCCGTGGCTACTCCGGCCGCGAGCACCACAGTCGCATCGGAGAGGGGTCCTGCGGCCGTCTCGACCCCGACAACCCGACCCGCGGCGTCCCGGCGGACCGCGCTGACGGGGGTGTCCGGATGTACCCGGGCGCCGTGGGCGCGGGCGCCCGCGACCAACCGCTCGGTCACGCCCACCGGGTCGACAGCACCGTCACCAGGAGCCCAGACCGCCCACTCCGGGGGCTGCCGCACGGTGGGCTCAAGCGTCACCACAGTGGCCGCGTCCACGATCTCCTGCCCGGGCCCGGGCTCCGGCGCGCCGTCCTCCGTGCTCCAGGACAGCGAGCCGGACCAGGTCACGGGGAGTCCCGGCAACTCGGCCTCGAGTCGACGGTACTCATCCGTCGCGGTCGCCCGCAGCGCGGCGGCCGGACCGGTACGTACGCCGGACGCTCCGATCCAGGCGAACGAATCCGCCGTCACGCCAGCGCCCGGCCGCCCGGCGTCGACTAGGGTAACGACGGCTCCGGCCCGAGCGGCGTGATAGGCCACCGAGGCACCGACGATGCCGGCGCCAACAACGACCAGACCAAGCACCTTCAGGCAGCTTCTTGAGAGCGGCGGTTGCGAAGTACCGCCAGCGCGGCAAGGAGCTGCCAGAGCGCGGACAAAACCAGGTAGGCACGCTGGGCCAAGCCGAACCCCCCAATAGCGTTCGCGACCAGCACCCCGACTGTCGCGATCGCCAGCACCACTGCGATCGCCGGAGCCAGTCGGCTGCCCATTCGCCCCAACGCCCGGAACAGCAGGAGGGCAGCCAACGGAAGCAGGAAGAAAGTCAGATTCCCAAGAATGTCGTGTATCTGACCCGCGCGCGTCGCAGGCGTCCCCATCGCATCGACCGGGAACAACGGCATGGCCAGTTTCAGGACACCAACTACTACCAGGAGCAAGGCCGCCGCCCGCTCGACACGCGTGGCCACCGTCCGCTCGAGGAGCAGGGCCACCGCTAGCGCAATCACCCCGACGCCCTCAGCGAGCGTCCTGGCCGCGGCCAACCACCCGAACTCGCCAAGGGCGTACTCGCTGACCGGCCGAGTCACCGGATCCACCTCGGGCGAGACGACATGGAGCAGTCCCAGCAGAAGCAGGTTGACGACCGCGGCGGCGGCCGATACAACGGCGGCAAGGCGCATGAAGACATCCCAGCACAGCCGCCGCGGAAACTCAGTGTTTGCCTTTGGCTGGACCTGTCCGATGAGCTCGTCGGGCTGCACTTGCATCCTCAGCGTCGGCGGGTGGATCTGGCCTCAGATGGCCGGCCAAGCCCGCGCAGGTAGCGTGGCAGCACTGCGGCCGGGGGCGGAGCCCAGGCCGGGCCGTGTGCAGCGGGTGAGAATCGTGGCACGGAACCGAGAGGGGTCCTGATGCGGGTCGCGGTGCTGACTGACATACATGGCAACCTGCCAGCACTCGACGCAGTTCTCGATGAGATCCACGCGGCGGGTGTTGATGCCATCGTGCTCAATGGCGACATAGCCACCGGACCGATGCCTGCCGAGACCCTGGACAGGTTGGCCGAGCTGGGCGAAAAGGCGATCTGGGTGCGTGGCAACGCCGATCGGGAGTTGGTGGCCGCCTACGACGGCGCACTTGCCCCCGACCTGGCCGAAACGGTTCGTGCGCCCACCAAGTACTGCGCATCCCGGCTGGACTCGCGACATCGGGACCTACTCGCCGATCTGCCACTGTCGATCGCCATAGACGTCACCGGCCTAGGGCCGGTGCGGTTCTGCCACGCCACCACGCGCAGCGATACCGAGATCGTGCTCGTCGACTCGCCGATCGAGCGCTATCGAGACGCCTTCACCGACACTGATGAGCCGACGGTCGTGCTCGGCCACACGCACATGCCTTTTGACCGGCTCGCCGATCGCCGTCGGTTCGTCAATCCTGGGAGTGTCGGGATGCCATACGGAGCTAGGGCCGCGCTTTGGGCGTTGCTCGGTCCCGACGTCGCCTTGCGCCGCACTGAGTACGACGCCGAGGTAGCTGCGGAGACGTTCCGCTCTGCCGCGCCGGAATATCCCGGACTGGCCGAATTCATCGACGAGAACGTGCTGACTGTTCCTTCAGATGCTGAAGCTCTTGCCGTCTTCTCTCGTTGATGCAAGGCCAATCCACGACAACGGGCCGCATAGCGCGAGCCGCAAAGTACAACGTCCGCAACGCAACCCCATGGTCGTGAGCATCGACGTTGTCTTCACAATCCAATCAGTGCGTTGCATCAGGGCGTTGGTGACGGGGTAGAAGCCGCCCCAGCGGCAGATCGCCTTCACTGGCCCCAGCGCTGGTTCGTGCTCAGGCACGCCTGCGGCGCACGCCCGGCGCCACTACGCCAGCTCGACGCTCTACTAGGAGATCCTGCGGCTGTAAATGACCATGGCGAAGATGCACGCGACGATGAGGATGCCCACACACCAAGCCAGGGCGATCCAGATGTCGGAACCGACAGGCTGCTGGGTGAACAGGTCGCGGATCGCGTTGACGATGGACGTCACCGGCTGGTGCTCGGCCAAGGCGCGCACCGGCCCGGGCATGGCGTCGGTCGGCACGAATGCCGAGCTGATGAAGTTGCGGTCTCAGTCGCCTGTCTAGTTTCGGATTTCTCAGCTTGGGCCAGCGTGTGCCGGCCGGCCGTTCTCATCCAGGCAGCCGAAGCGGACAGGGCTCGCGGACAGCAACCGGACTGCAGCCTTAGTCGTCCATCTGGCCTGCTGTCGGTGCACCGAACGCTTTGCTGAGTGCCATCCGCATGACTTGGGCCCGGGATGGCAGGCCGGTGCCCGGTGGCTGGTGATCCATCCCCTTGCGAACCGCCTTCAGGAACGGATCTGATGCGGCGATTGTTGTCGCGACGCTTTCAGCCGTCGCGTCATCCCGCTCGAGCGCCTCGGCAATGATGAATTCAAAGAGGTTCGGCACTGCCGCCATTGAGGCCCCCACAGGTTAATGGTTGGTTTGTTCATCCGGGTTGGCTACGGAAGGCTCACCTCGGGGGCGATGTCGGCCTGTTCGACAGCCGGCCAGGCCCGGACGGAATTTATGTAGCGGTCTGGTGGCTCGCCGGGCGGCAAGATGACTTGAAAGTAGCGACGGAGGTCGCGCTCCGCCGGCGAGAGGGACGCATCGTCCGCCGAGGCAAGGTTCGGCACCTTCGCAACGATGCGGCTTCGCTTCGGCAGATCGGCGCTGGGGGTTACCCGCTCGCCTCCCTCCGAGACGAATACACGGCCATCCGGGTCAAAGCGCCAGCCGGGCTTCAGCTTGAGGTCGACCGGCCTCCGGATGCGGCTGTTCGCGGGGAGCGGCACCGCCGGAATCATTTGTTCCTTTCCTTCATAGCTGTTGCATGGCCGCCGGGAGGTTCGGCAGTGGTCCGATCTGCTGCGTCACTGGAACGCCAGGTCCAGCAACTTGGGACGTCCCGGTCGACATGAGGATCTGGCGCACTTGGCTCGGTGCCAGCGGTGCGCCGTTCTTCGCCTTCGATCTTCCCTGGAGGCAGGCGACAGCCCCCGTGACGATGGGGGACGCACTCGACGTACCTGAGAACCGCAGCGTGTACCAGCGATTCTGCGCACCTCCCTGGGCATCGCCATAGCCGAGAGTGGTGACGTGCCAGCCCCAACCCTGAACGTTGACGATTCTCCCGTGATTCGAGAACCAGATCCGCGACCGAGGTACGCCGATCGACGCATAGGCTCTGTCGTTATCGAAATGGTTCGTCGGGGGAATTCCGGCGCCGACGACGATCGCGCCGCTGTCCTTCTGCAGTCCCGTCCCGGCGAAAACGGGAAGCTCGAAGTCCTCGTTCCCATTGCCCGCGGCCTCGACCACCGTAATTCCCTTGGCTGTCGCTGCGACGATGGCACTGAAGATGTCGCCCCAATATTGCATAGCAACGAACTTGCCGTTGGGGCCTGTGGCCTGGAGCTCGATCAGGATGATGTCGCCGGCGGACAGTGCGGCAGCCGCGTTCGTTATCGCGGCGGCGGTGTTGAAGACGCCGTTAACGACCGCTGAGTGAACCGCCGCCGCTGGCTTCGTGGCTGATGCCGACCGTGCCCCTCGCGTCCGGGACCGCCATGACCTCGCCGAGCACAGCGGTGCCATGATTTCGCCAGCCGAGATCGGCGATCACCGTGCCGCCGAGTAGCTGGATCCCGGTCGGCAGATCCTCGTGGCTTCGATTCCAGTTACCTTCGATGTCGCAGATCGTGACACCCTTGCCCCTGGCACCGGGCAGGCTCCATACCTCGACCGCGCCAATGCCGTCGGGCGGGGAGTGCAGGTAGCCCTGAGCGGGCTCGAAGTTCCGGCTGCCGGCTGCGGAGCCGTTGACTACCGCCGCCGGCACCGGCCGCGGCGCCACGTGGGCCTCCCAGACCACGTCGCTTTGATTGAAGGCCTCGGCGAGCCGACGGGCATCTTGCGGGCTCTGGGGAACGACCTGGACGAAGCCGCTTTGGATAAAGTCCGCGTCCATGCCTCGATCCGCGAATGTCGCCGGGTGCGGCTCCGGGGGCAGGGCCGCTGCCACCTCGACACGCGACCGAACTGTCGACGCGTTCAGTCCGAACTGCGACTGGATTCGCTTGATGTCGAATCTTCCCAGCATGTCGTTAAGTCGATCCGCCTGCGGGGCCGCCGGAGCGGGGGCGGTGAACCGAGAGGCGGTGTATGCCACCGGCGTCTCGTAACGAAGCTCGGCCACGACGTAGTCCGAAACATCGGGCGCTTCGAAGTCGCCCGCGACGTAGCCTTCATTGGTCTCACGTCCGATACCGGCGAACGGCTTCTCGGCAGGCATGTCGTACCCCCTGCAAGCGCACTCGTTGGTAAGGGTAATCCTCGTCCTCTCCTGTGAGCAACGGCAAGCCCGGGTCCGCGGCCCTCGAAGACAAACACATCGTGGAGTTGGTGAAGGCACCAGGGCGCCCGCGGAACCTGCGCATCATTCGCGCTGACAGCGCTTAATGATTACGTCCTTGGTCGGCGAGGGCTAGGTCGGTGCGGGCCACCAGGGATGCGCGCGCGGGGAACGTGCCGCCCAGTAGGTGACGGCGGCGGCTGCTCCTCTTCATCCATAGGATGAGCGGTCCGGATCCCGGCTCAGGCGAAATCGAAGATGAGCGGGAAGACGAGGACGACCGTCCAGGCCCAGGCGGCATACACGATGAGGTAGCGCGTCTGCCAGTGTTCCAGTCGGGCGAAGGGCGTGCGGCGCTGCACAAAGCCGACGAACAGCCATGCCGTCCACGCCAGGTTCGTGAGCAGAATGACGTTCTCGCCCAAGGCCGCAGTCTTGTTGGGGCTGAAACCCCATTCGGTGATCCGACCGGTGATCGCCAGTAGCACCATGACGTCGATGATCAAAGCGCTGATGACCAGCCCGAGCTGCAGCTTGTCGAACAGGCCGGGCCGAGCCGTGGGGTTGCGAGCGGAGATGGCGTACAGCAGCAGGCCCAGCACGATGACGAGCAGCAGGTCGAAGAGGATGAGCACATCGCGCTCGACGTCGATGCCCTTGTTGGTCCAGATCATGGCGACGAGGAAGGCCAGCAGGGTGACCGCGAAAAGCGGCGTGAAGACGCGGGTGAGGACCGGTGCCATGTTCTCGATGACGCTCTGCTTGGACTCGACCAGCCAGGCCGACACGATGACCGCGGCCATGGCGCCGCACGGCAGCAGCCACGAACTAATGAATCCCTCGACGTCGAGGCCGATGGCGTCGAAGGTGCCTACCGTGAAGAGCGCGAGCACGCCGCCGCCCAGTCCAATGAGGACGAAGTAGATGAACCACTCCCCGGTGAACCGGATGAAGTCCATGCGCCGCCGGTCGGAGAGCCAATCACCGCCCACATAGGCGACACCGACAACCAGCCACAGGGCGATCGGCAGGTGGATCGCCGTGAGCACAAGACTCTGCGAGTCATCGGCCAGCGGATATGCGTTCGCGGCGACCGCGCCAACGACGAACAGCAACGCGAGCATCCCGATGACACGCCGACCGACCCGGCGTTGCCAAGCGAAATAGCCGGCGAGCGCCGGCAGCGCGAAAAGGCTCGCATTTCGGACGTAGAAGCCGGCATCGTCCCCTGAGATGTCAAGCCCGAACAGGGCCGGCACCTTGATGGCGAGCGCCGCGACAGCCGCACAAAGAACCATGACAAGTGGCTCGCGACGAGAACGCGCGGCGGCGGGCGCGTCCGGTTCCCCTGGCAGCACGAGCTGCTTCCACAGCCGCTCGGAATGCTCGCGAGCGAACTCCCGCGACAGCTCATCGAGGCTGCCCATCCGTTTGACGGCGATGAGGAACGCCTCGTCGGCTCGCAGGCCCGCCTCGGTCAGATCGCTGATCCGGCTGCGAAGATGGTCTTCCAGCTCCTCGGTATCGGTGCTCAGCAGTTCCCGATGGCGGCGCATGTAGGCCCGCCACTCGGCAATCTGGCCCTCCAGCTCGTTGTCGCTGTCGACAATCATCGTCCCGCCCCCCACGCCGGCACCGTGATCGGCTTGATGGACTGTGTGGTGTTCCAGACGCCCCGCAGGGCGTCGACGACAGTGACCCACTGACGGCGCTGCTCCACCAGCTCGGCCCAGCCCTGGTCGGTGATGCGGTAATACTTCCGCCGGCGTCCCCCGGGCGGGGTCTCCCAGGCCGACTCGACGTGGCCGAGCCGCTCCAGACGGTGCAGCAGTGGGTAGAGCAGGCCGTCGGTCCACTCCAGCTCCCCGCCGGAAAGCTCGTTGACCTGCTTGAGGATTGCGTAACCGTAGCTCTCACCTTCGGTGAGGATCCCCAGCACGAGCGGCGTCGCCGACGCCGCAACGAGGTCTTTGGTGATATGCATATGACCGCCTAACCCTAGGACTGCAATGCATAATACTTCTAGGTATAGAAATCGTGCCATCTGGGCCGGCGTGTCTTGGACCACCTCGAGGAGCCCGCCTCATGAGCACCGCGGCGGGAAGACTCACGCCCAAGATCACGCGCGAACCCTGCCGTCGCTGAAGAATGTGCGGAGGTCACCTACCAGGAGTTCTGGGACCTCGAGGGCGGCGTAATGCCCGCCGGCGTCGAACTCGGACCAGTGCACGATGTTGGTGTTGTCGCGCTCGGCGAGCGGTCGGATGGTTTGGAAGTCGTGGGCGAACACCACGACGCCGATGCGTCCGTGGCTTACGGTCGGCTCGACTCCGGAGTGGGCTTCGCTGTAGTGGTAACGCACTGCGGTAGCGGAGGTGTTGGTAAGCCAGTAGAGCGAAACTTGGGTGAGAACCTGCTCCACCGTCACCATGCTCGTTCCGTTGCCGAAGTTCTCAAACAGCTCGCTGTACGCCAGCTGGCCTACAGGGGAGTCCGAGAGCGCGGCAGCGATGGTTTGTGGGCGAGTGCCGTTCATCTGGTTGTACCCGCCCACTGACTGGAACCAGCCGAGAAACTCCAGTGCCGCGTGCTCTTTGGGACCGAATTTCTCGAACTCACCGGGGTCACCGGAGGGGAAGGAGAAGAGCTGCAGCACATGAGCGCCCAGGAAGCCGGGCGGGTCAAGCACGGCGAGTTCGCGTGAGACCATCGCACCTGCGTCGCTGCCGTGTGTGCCGTAGGACTCATAGCCGAGGCCGCGCATCAGCGTGTCGTACGTTTGGGCGACTCTGGCCATCGTCCATCCCTCCCCGACCAGCGGGGTGCTGAAGCCGAAGCCGGGCATCGACGGAATGACCACATCGAAGGCATCCTGGGGTTCTCTGCCGAAGGCGACCGGATCGGTTAGCGGACCGATCATGTCGAGAAACTCCGAGAACGACCCGGGATAGGTATGCGCCAGCAGCAGCGGCGTGGCGTCGGGCTCCTTGGATCGGACGTGAACGAAGTGCAGGGTCTGGCCGTCGATCTCGGTGACGAAGTTCGGTACGGCGTTCATCCGGGCCTCCTGTGCGCGCCAGTCGAACTGCTGCCAGGCGCCGACCATCTTCTGCAGGTAGCCGACCGGCGTCCCGTAATCCCAGCTGTCATCGGGTGCTGGGACCGGAAAGCGAGTGTTGGCGAGGCGGTGCTGCAGGTCGTCGAGCGCCTCAATCGGGATCGCGATGGTGAATGGACGGATTGTGCCGGTCTGGCCGGCGGCTGATGTTGTGGTCATACCGAGAACGTAAGCTCTGTTTAGGACAGGTTCGTTCCGCTTTTAGCGCGAGAGTTCACGCCATTTGTACAAGACCTCCGGCCGGTTACTGGCGCTGCTCGGGCTACTGCAGTCCCGCGCCAGATGGAGCGGCGCCGAGCTGGCCGCACAGCTGGAGGTGAGCGGACGTACCGTCCGTCACGATATCGAGCGTCTCCGAGAGCTCGACTACCCCGTCGAGGCAGTGCGCGGATCCGGTGGCCACTACCGGCTGGGGGTCGGCGCGAAACTGCCGCCGCTGCTCCTCGATGACGACGAGGCGGTGGCTGTCGCGGTCGGTCTGCGCGCGGCCACCGGCGTCAATGGCATTGAAGAGACCAGCGCCCGCGCTCTGGCCAAGCTGGAGGCCGTGCTGCCGCACCGGCTGAAGCTTCGGGTCAATGCGGTGCGGGACGCCGTGGAGACCGGTCCTGACAACACCGGAACCAATGCACCGGATCCAGCCGTCGACGCAGGACTCTTGATGGCCGTCGCGGCGGCGATCCGTGATCACCAAGAGGTCCGTTTCCACTATCGGGACGACCAGCGGCTACAAGTCGAGCCGTACCGACTCGTCAGCTGGCAGCGACGCTGGTATCTGGTGGCCCGCGACGCCTCGACCGCTGCCTGGTCCAGCTTCCGACTTGACTGGATGCAGCTACGAGTCCCAGGCGGGCGCAGATTCACTCCCGTCGAGCTGCCCGGCGGCGACTACCCCGCCTTCGTGCTCCGCACAACGGCCTTCGCGGGCTGGCACGTGCATGTCAGGATCACGGTGCACGCACCAGCCGCGGAGGTCCTCAGTCGGATCAACCCCACCGTCGGCGTCGTCGAAGCCATTGACGACAACACCTGTGTCCTGGTCACCGGAGCCGATACCGTCGAGACCGTCGCGGTCTACATCGGCATGCTCGGCCTCGACTTCACCGCAACGGCGCCGCCCGAGCTTGTCGACCATCTGACAACCCTCGCCAAGCGGTACGCCAAAGCTGTTGAGGCGCCATGTGCCCCGCCCGCCGGCCTCGAGTCGGAGTCTTACGCAGGATGAGCCTGACCGGCGCTTCATGTGCCTGGGACGCTCCCGGGTCACCAGCAATGCCAGTACGACCTTTGAAATTGGCGTCCTCGCGGTGTGCCGCGGCGAATGACCATCAGGCGAGGGCGCGACGGTTGAGCTGGATGAAACCGTGCGGGAAGTCGATGCGTCGCACGGCACGTCGGACCAGTCCGCGCGCGGCCGCAGCGGCCACATCCTTGTCCACGAACATCGGATCGGTGCACTCGTAGTCTGCGCCCTTCCAGCGGATAGTGCAGCGCCCGGCCGCACGCAGGTTGCGCACCCAGTCCGTAACCGGTCCCCAAGGCATCGCGATGATGAAGGTCGTCTCGGTCGGGATCACGGCAACCGGTATTGCGTACTGTTTGCCGCTCTTGCGGCCGCTATGCCGCAGAACCGCCCACAGCGGAAAGAACCGATGCCCTGCGAGGTGAACGGTGACCTTGTTCAATTGCTTCGCGGCCCCGGGTGGTCCTGCCATGGCACAAGCATCCTCCGCCGACCAATTGGTGACCGTTCACGCCATCAACGTCATGCTTGACAGACCACTCTCCAGTTGGCGGTACAACATGCCGGGAAAGATGCGGCCCACAGGCGACAGACGGTTCAAGGGCCTGCCGCTGGCGCCGGGCATGCCCGTGACCCGTCTTGGCGAGTTGGGGTGGAATGCCCTGCGAGACCTGGAATATCCGGTTCTGGTGCTTCACGAGGACGAACTGGTCAACAACATCACCACAATGGCCGACTATTGCCGCCGCCATCGGGTCGAGCTGGCGCCGCACGCCAAGACATCCCTGTCGCCGCAGCTGATCCGGCGACAGATGGAGGCGGGGGCATGGGGGGCGACAGCCGCGACCGTCGCACAGGTCAGGGGTCTCCTGGCAGTCGGAGTCCCACGTATTTTGATGGCGAATCTGCTCGTTGATCCCGTGGCGATCCGGTGGATTGTGACTCATGTGCTCAATGGGGAGACCGGCTTCTCCTGCTACGTCGACAGTGTGGCGTCGGTCGAGTTGCTTGATCGGGAATGCGGCCAGGTCACTCCGGCCCGCCGGCTGGACGTGCTCCTGGAGGTGGGATACGTCGGCGGTCGCACCGGTGCACGGAGCCTCGAGGAGAGCCTCAGCGTGGCGCGGGCGGTCAACCAGTCCGACCACCTCAGCCTTGTTGGCGTAGCCGGCTACGAGGGCCTGATGCCGGGCGCTCCGGCCGACGGACCCGCCGGCCTTGAGGCGTATCTCGAGTCGATCGCTCAGACAGCGCAGCAGCTGAATCAGGGCGGCCTTTTCGCAGACGGCCGTGTGCCCCTGGTCAGCGCCGGCGGAAGCTCCTATTTCGACCGGGTCGTCGCCCGCCTCGGTCCTGACCGCATTCCATTCCCTGTGCAGACCGTCCTGCGCAGCGGCTGCTACCTGACCCACGACCATGGGATCTATCGGCGCACATCACCGTTTGACGGGCGCGGGACCCCGGACGGGCCGCAGTTGCAACCGGCGCTCGAGTTGTTGGCCAGTGTGCTGTCCCGGCCAGAGCCAGCTCTGGTGATCGTGGGCTTCGGTCGACGTGACGTGCCCATCGATGATCAGCTTCCGGTGGTCCTCGGAAGGTACGGTGACGACCACCGACGAAGCGACGTGCCGGGCGTGCGAGTCACGAAGCTCAATGATCAGCACGCCTTTCTCCAAGTACCAGAGGAACTGCAGGTCGGGTTGGGCGAGGTGTGGTCGTTCGGGGTCAGCCATCCATGCGGAGCGTTCGACCGGTGGCCCGCGATACCGCTGGTCGGCCACCGCCATCAGATAACCGGGGCCGTGACCACGGATCTCTGATCCGCCGCGACGGTTGGTCGTCGTGGCAGAGGCTAGTGCAGGCCGGCATCAGGTTCAGTGGAACGCCAGGCATGGAACGGTACGGTCAGCCCCGCTCGCGTCGGCGCACAGATATATGGCCCTGCGAAGGCGTTCACTCCCGGCTCGAACGGCAGGACTCGGACAAGCTGGAAGCTGCCGGGTTCTGGCTTGGCCCGAATCGTAAGCGCGTCGCCGACCCAGCTCACGCGGATGCGGACGCGCTTTCCCATCCAGTCAGGCACAGGCGATAGCGACCAGTCCGATCGTTCATCAGTGACGACGGCCCCCAACTGCATGCGGTCATCTGCGAACTCAACACCAGCCTTGACCCACCGCTTCGGAGAGACCCGGACGAAGATCCCCGCTTGATCGAACTGATGAGAGAAGGAGGCAGTGAACTCCACTTCCATCGCGCTGTCTGATGGAAACGACGCGACAAGCGCGTGCTCGCTATCGTGAATGAACCCGTAACTGGTTGTTCGCCACGCATCGCTGCCCTCTGCGGCGGTGACCAGAAGATCACCACCGTGCTCCGTTGCAGAGATAGGTGGATGAGTCCATTTTCCGGCGGACCAGGGAAGGTTCACATTGATCACCAAGGTTTAGGGCACTCGACTGCGCCTATGATCCCAGTTCGTTCCCACCGGTACCGCATCAGCAGCGCGACTGCTGCCCGGGTGTGTATCACCGATCGGCGATGACGCCGGTCAGGACTAGGCAGCCGCCTGTGTGCGCGCTCCGACCTACCAGTGCGGCGATAGCGGTCAGGTAAGCCACCATCACGTCCTAGGCAGCATGATCAACTCGCGCAGATGAAACCCACGTCGGCTACTTGAGCTGGCCCCTGATGGCCCCGGCCTGGAAGCCAGGGTTGTGCAGGTTGACGTAATAGGCTCCGGGGTCGGAGGTGATGGCCGCAGCCAGCTCCGCGGTGATCACAAGGCAGCCGGATGCGTCTGGGCCGCCCACCCCGTCGGCGTCGAGGTCGATGACGATCGGTCCCGCAACCTGGCGCGGGGCGACGTGGACGTGGCCGGCGAGCGGGTCGGCGATGCCCTGCCAGGACAGCGTCCAGCAGAATTCGGTGCCGTCGATCGTATAGCTAAAGAAGCCGTGACCTCCGGCTTCGCCGCCGGCCGGCTCCTGCCCGCTATTCAGGGGAATAGAAGTGGATGCGCTCGCCGGAAGGGCCAATGCGGCCACGACGACAGCCGCAGATGCTGCGGTGGCTAAACAGCTGTGGATGGACATAGAGCCTCCCTCGAACAAGTGAGCCCTCACGCGTGAGCTGAACTCCCACCAATACATACGAGGCTGATCCCTCCGCTGTTCAATCTTCTTGCTAGCAGCCTGGCTGGCGCCCGGGCGCTACCTGGGCGGGACCTCGCCCGCGCCAGCGCCGAACGAAGCTGACCGTGACGATCTTGGAACCGGGCGAAGACGAACACAGTCCATCCGATCTCCTCGGCAACATTGTTCAGCAAAATCGATCAAGCCCTTCGTACGAATGCTTCGAGGGCGCGGGGCCGGTCGAGTTCATGATGGCGTTGCACTGTTGTCAGCACCGACCAGTCGGAAGCGGTTCTCAGCTGAGCAATCTCCGATCACCCACTCCTACCGAACGTGGCCTCGGATGCGACCGACGCCGTCGGCCGCATCCAGGCCACTCGGTCCAGTGGTCAGGCAGCCGTCGTGGCCATGTCACGCGTCACGGCCGGTGTAACGCCTGTGAGCACCGTGGAGGGCCGGAACCCCTTGACGATCATCCACACGGCAAGGCTTACCTCCCAGGCGAATACCGGAGCGGCTGCCACCACACCGACTGTCGACAGGTCTTCGTACGCGCCGAACAGAACCGCGGTCGCCGAAACGAAGACGAGCGGGCCGCCGATGAGACCGAGAACCGCGATGAAGCGGGGGACGAGCCGCGAGCGGTACATCAGATAGGCGAGCAACAAGGTGTTCGCGCCCAGGGCGAACTTCGGCCCGAAGAGGAATGTCCAGTCATGGACTGCCACCAATGACTGGCCGACGGTGACGGCAGCAACAGCCTCAGGTCCTGTCGTTCCGGCAAGGCCTTGGCGCATCGTCACGACGGCGAGCAGGCTGATTGTGCCGACGGCGATGATCGTCGCTTCGATCAGGCGACCGGCAACGTGGCCAAGCGCAATGCCTTCATGCTGCCTTCTGATAATCGGATACAGGGTGACCCCCGTGCCCACGACAGCGATGGCGAGAAGCACCTCGAGGAACGCCCCCAGCAGTACGCCGGTGTCGTCGACGGAGCCTGAGACGATGAAATCCGGGGTGCTGAGAACAGAGCCATAGAGGAGCACACCGAGAATGGCAGTGACCTCGGTGATGAGGAAGAATATGCCCGCGACTATCGCGGTCTTTCGTGTTGAGTTCATGTTCTGATCCTTCGTTTTTGGGTGATCGAGCGAAAGGTCGGGATGTATGACGACAAATCGCGGCCAACGTTGTTTGGCAGGGGAATGGCCCGCGCGGTCACGTTTCCTTCATACGCCTCTCCTCTTTTGATGATGAGCCATTCATGTCTTCTCCTGGGGTAGTAGTTCCGACTCGGCCGCATCGGTGGCGGGGATCGCCAGGAAGTTGGCGACCTCGTAACCTCGCACCGCCTCAAGAAATGGCTGGAAGCTGCCGCAGACCAAGCAGCGGACCGTTTGACCGTCGACCTCGACGTCGGTGACGCCTGACGCCCGCTCAATCTGTCGAGTCGGAGGGGTCAAGAGAAACGTGACCTCGACTCGCCGGGTAGCTGGGCTGTTGACCATGCCCCGACGCTAGGACGACCGCCGCGTCCTCCACATCGACCGGATTGCTGATTCGATGCGTAGTCAGCGGGAACGGAATCGTCCCGGTGATACCGTGCGTCTCATCGTGGCAAGGCCCCGGCGCCGAATCGGCAACCTTCCGGCCGAAGCGAAAAGCTTCGTGGGACGTCGCCGAGAGCTGGCGGAGCTCCGAAGGACACTGACCGGGGCTCGCCTGGTCAGCCTCGTCGGGCCCGGAGGGGTCGGCAAGACGCGACTGGCCGTTCGGATCGCGACTGACCTCGGACGTGGGTTCGCGAACGGCGCCTGGTGGGTGGAACTCGCCGAGATCCGCGATGCCGCCCTGTTGACCAACACGGTGGTCACGGCACTGGACCTTCGGGACCAAGCATCGACGACGCCGCTGCAGATCCTCTTGTCCCACCTACGCGACAGTGAGCTGTTGTTGGTCCTCGACAATTGCGAGCACATGCTGGACGCGACCGCCCGCCTGATCGCCGAGATCCTTAGCGCTGCGCCCCACGTCCGAGTGATCACAACCAGCCGCGAGCCGCTCCAGGCGCCCGGAGAGCACGTTGTCCCGGTGCCTCCACTCCAACTGCCAGCGGCAGGCGCAAGCCAACCCCTTTCCAGCTCCGAGAGAACGAAGCGGTCCTGCTCTTCACTGAACGTGCGGCCGCCGCATCGGGGTCCTTCGAGCTGACCGGCTCCAACCGGTCGGCGGTAGCCCAGCTCTGCCGCCGACTCGACGGCCTGCCGCTGGCGATCGAGCTCGCGGCCGTTCGGACTCGAGTCCTCACCGCCGAGCAGATCCTCGATCGGCTGACCGACCGATTCGCGCTCTTGACCGGAGGAGGCCGTGCGGCGCTGCCGCGTCAACAAACGCTCAGGATGGCCATGGACTGGAGTCATGACCTGCTGGGGAAAGGGGAGAAGAAGCCTCTTCAGGCGCCTGTGCGTTTTCGCCGGCCGGTTCACCGTGGACGATGTTGAGTCGGTCTGTGCGTTCAACGACGGCTCGGCCGGCGAGGTGCTGGACGTGGTGTCGGCGCTGGTGGACAAATCACTGGTGAACAAAGTGGACGTCCGGGATATCGCCTGCTACCGGCTGCACGAAACCATGCGCGAATACGCCGCCCTCAAGTTGCGAGACGCCGCTGAAGACGGACTCCTGGATGAGCGTTACGTCGAGTACTACACGATGCGGTGTCTGGGAGCGGAGGACGACGCACGGCATCGGACGCTCGAGTGGCTCCAGTGGGTCGATCTGGAGATCGACAACATTCGATCGGCCCTTCAGAAGTGCCTCGCTGCCTCTGACTGGCGTCGAGGACTCGGGCTGGCAACTTCGATCGGGTACTACTGGATCACGCGCGGGACCACAGAGAGCATGCGGTGGTTTGACGAACTGTTCGCGATTGCGGGCGGCTCTCCCCATGTCCCCGCCCGGGCGTATCACTTTCGAGGATGGCTGAGCATGCGGCAGGCCGATCCCGACGCTGCCCGGCCATGGCTTGCTCAAGCGATCTCGGCTGCCCGAGCGGCGGGTCAGCTTCGGCAGCTATCCGAGTCGTTGTCTACCGCCGCGACCGCAGAGAACATGGCAGGAGATCACGCGGCTGCCCGACGGCTTCTCGATCAGGCTGAGGCCGTCACCCCCGACCTGCACTCCTACCCTGCGACGATCAACCTGATCCAAGCAAGGGCCATTCACGCGTTCTTCGAGGGAAACCTCGACACCGCCAAGGCGACCTCTTCCGACGGCGCGCGGCTTAGCCGACAGGAAGGTGACCTCTACTACCTCGTACAAATGCTCATGTACCTGGGCCAGGCCTCGATGTTGGCCGGTGACGTTGCGGCTTCGAAGCCAAGGTTCGTTGATGCGCTGCGGCTCGCACGGCAAATCGATGATCGGCTTGCCCAGTACGACCTGTTAAGCCTGCTGGGCTGGCATGCCGTCACTACCGGCCACGCACGCCTCGCAGCACAACTGCTTGGGGCCGCGGAGTCGGTCGGCTCTGGTGCGGGTGCCGGCATGGCGGGCCCATTCCTGCCACTGCTCGCGCAGGCTAACGAAGCGGCAGTCGGCGCTCTGGGAGCGTCGAAGTTCGAGGCCGAGTACGTTGCCGGCAAGCGCCTGGACCGCGAAGCGGCACTGAGCATTGCACTCGGCGAATCCGGCATGCCGAGGTCGGACACGTCTGATCATGCTGACGACCGGACCACTTGCCAAACGGGAGGTCGAGGTGGCGAGATTGATTGCCGAGGGTCTGAGCAACAAGCAGATCGGAGCGCGCCTCTTCATCTCCGAAAGGACGGTCGCGACCCACGTGCGCAACATTCTGAACAAGCTCGGGTTTGACTCGCGTGCCCAGATTGCGAGCTGGATGGCGTCATCACATCCGGTTGGCGGGTGATCATCGGACGCGCTTCACCGGCAGGATGGCGACGGCTCCGATGATGGCGCATACCCCGGCGACCGCGTACAGCACGCCGTAGCTACCGCCCCCGATCGCCAGGATGGCCGGCGCGATCGCCGGCGCGACGGAATAGGGAAGCGCGCCGGCGATATTGAACACGCCGAGATCCTTGGCGTTGTCCGTGTTCGGTCAGCACGTCGGCGACCAGTGCGAGGTCGACGGCCAGGTATACGCCGAAGCCGAGTCCGCCGATGGCCATGCCGACGAGGAAGCCGTTGAAGTTGCTGGCGACCGCGATGACGAACATCGCCATGCCGTACACGATCGAGGCGGTCAAAACGAAGATCTTCCGTCGGCCCGTCCGGTCGGAGAGCCTGCCACCGATGAGGGAGGCGGCGATGATGACGACGGACTGGACGAGGGTGCCGAGGAATATCTGTTGCGGCACATCGGCCTCGGCGCTGCCGATCTTGTCCAGCAGGTAGTAGGCCTGATAGGTC
This sequence comes from uncultured Actinomycetota bacterium, assembly GCA_963808495.1. Classification (GTDB taxonomy): domain Bacteria; phylum Actinomycetota; class Actinomycetes; order Propionibacteriales; family Propionibacteriaceae; genus Microlunatus. The sequence goes on along the minus strand of CAWEGC010000012.1, from coordinate 82,150 downwards.
GTCAGGAAGGCGTAGGCCAGGATGAACATGAAGCGGCTCGCGAAAGCCCAGGCGAAGTCCGGGTTCTTCCGCGGGTTGACGTAGAACGTGCTGGCGAATTCCCGCAGTGACCAGGCCGGCTTGTCCGCCTGGCAAGCCGGCGATCGTTCAACGTGACCGCGAAGAGCAGGATGAAGAATCCGCCGATCGCGCACGGGACCAGGAACATGGCGAGCTGGTTGCCGGTGAACAGCTGGACCAGGAAGGTGCCGGTCACGGAGGCGATGGGCAGAGATACCGAGGACGCCGGAGACCAGGCCGCGCTGACCGCCGGAACCTGGTCTGGCAGCACGGCGACCAGTGCCGCCAGCAGGGCGTTCAAACAGCTGGCGATACACCATCCGAGCAGGACGACCGCGATGTTGGGTGCCAGCGCGACTATGAGGATGCCGAGGCAACCGCCGACCAGGCCGATGACCATCCAGGGCCGTCTCATGCCAAGCTGTGACGACGTGCGATCGCTCATCTTGCCGAAGAACGGATTAGCGACCATTGCCAGCAAGGACCCGTGCCGGCCACAACCGCAAGCTCGTCGGCGCCTGCCGATCCCCACGAGCGAGTTGACCTTCAATGCCAGGGTGACGAGCAGCGGTGCGAGGAAAATCAGGTTGGTGCCGATAAAGGCTACCCGTGTCCGACCCGCGGCTACCGCGACGGCAGTGGCAACCAGGCGAGCACATCTTGGATCTTGGTGTCCCAGTACGCCCAATCGTGAGCGCCGGGACCGAAGTCCGTGCTGACCGTTATCCCGGCAGCCACACAGCTCTCGGCCAGCGCGCGGTTGGCATCGATCAGCGGATCGCCGGTGCCGCAACACAGGTACAGCTGGGGAAGGGTGGCCTGCTCGACGCGGCCCAGCAACCAGGTCAGGTCGTCGGGACCGGCGACCGGATCCCCGGCTGCCGAAGACTCGGTCGAAGAGCATCGGGTCCTCGCTGCGCACGCGTCGACTGCGGCCGCTGGTCAAGTCGACCGCCCCGGACAACGTGGCCGCGGCGGCGAACCGCTCCGGCTGCCGCAGCGCCCACTTCCAGGCTCCATACCCGCCCATCGACAGCCCCGCGACGAAGGTGTCCTGCCGCCGCTCGGAGATCCGGAAGAAGCCTGCCACCAGGTGGGGAAGCTCCTCGCTCAAAAAGGTCCAGTACCGCTGGCCGTACACCTCATCGGTGTAGAAGCTGCGATGGACCTGAGGCATTACCACTGCCAATCCGAGCGGAGCGGCGTAACGCTCGATCGAGGTACGACGCAGCCAGATCGTGTCGTCGTCGCTGAGACCGTGCAGCAAATAGAGAACGGGCGGCAGCCCCTCGAACGCCCTCCCGGCCATGCCGATCTGGGTGCTGGTCTGCTGCGGCAAGATCACCGTCATCGACGTACTCAGGTTGAGGCTGTCGGAGTAGAAGTCGCAGCGCAAGTGGGCCATACCCGGATTCTGTCAGGGCGAGGCCGGCGGCTGAGGCCAGCGATCTCGCACCCGGTCGATCAGCGCACCGACGCGCAGTTACTCCCGAAGTAGTCACCACGGCCCGCCTTCCATGTTGACTCGTGCCCTGTCTAGGCTGCCGGTCAGTCCCTAAGCACAAATAGGAGAACGAATGAGCGTGCTGAACGAGACCTACGCCCTCAGCAACGGAGACCAGATTCCCAAGATCGGGTTCGGCACCTGGCTGCTCAAGGAGGGGGACGAGTGTTACAACGCCGTCGCTGACGCCTTACGGATCGGCTACCGCCACATCGACACGGCCCGGGCCTACGACAACGAGGCTTCGGTCGGACGTGCGGTGCGCGACTCGGGCATTCCGCGTGAGGAGATCTACGTCACCTCGAAGTTGCCGGCCGAAGCGAAGGCCTACGACAAGGCGCTCGAGGAGTTCGAGACCACGATGGGCCAGATCGGCCTCGACTACCTCGACCTCTACCTCGTCCACGCGCCGTGGCCGTGGAACGAGGTCGGCAAGGATTGCCGGGAGGAGAACCGGCAGATCTGGAAGGCCATGGAGGAGTTCCTGGCCAGCGGTCGGGTCAGGGCCATCGGCGTATCGAACTTCGCGTCAGACGACCTCGACAGCCTTTTCCCGGCTTGCGAGACGAAGCCCATGGTCAACCAGATCCGCTGGTTCATCGGACTTGACCCGTCCGACACCGTTCGGAAGTGCGCCGAGCACGACATCGTCGTCGAGGCCTACTCCCCCTTTGCGCACGGACTCATCGTCAACCATCCCGAGATCGCCGACATTGCGGCCCGCTACGGCGTCAGCGCACCACAGCTGTGTATCCGCTACCTGCTGCAGAAGGGCGCCGTCGTGCTGCCCAAAGCCACGAAGACCCCGCACATCCAGCAGAACGCCGAACTCGACTTCGAGATTTCCACCGCCGACATGGCTGTCCTCGACGCCATGCGCGACACCGAGAAGCACGAGGAGGCGGCGGAGTTCCGCTGGAAGTGACCGGTTGACGGGCTCGCTCGACGCTCAGCTGCCCGAATGCTTGGCGGTCGATCGACGCGCATGACCTCATTTCAGATCCGCGGCATTCTAGCCGGTGGTGATCAGAGGTCCCGCGCCGCGCTCTTGCCCTTACTAGGCGACCCCTGGCGATTCGCTGCGACGAAACCCCGGACAAACTCAGCGGCGGACGTGGGTGTGATGCCGTAAGTGCTGGCCAGGCCGCTGCTGTCAATGGCCGTGTCGTATGTCTCCATCGCGGCGAGCAGCTGGGCCATGACGTCCGGCAGACCGGGTACCGGCTCCCCCGGCTGGACCGTCCGCACGGATATCTCGTGGCCCAGTTCCTGATTGAACGCGGCTATGACCTCCCACCACGACACCGGCTCCGGCCCGCCGATGGGCAGGGTTTGACCATGGGCCTCGTCGTCGAGCGTCGCCAGAGCATATTCAGCGACGTCACGCATGGCGACGAAGGAGTGGCGTCGCCGGCCTTCGCCGACGAGAGTGACGGACTGGCCGGCGAGAGCCGGTCCGCCGACCACCATGGGAAACCAGATGTCCATGTAGGCCTCAGGCTGCAGCATGGTCCAGGACATCCCGCTGTCCTGGAGTCGCTGCTCGGTCTCACCCTTCGCTCGTACGAATGGCACGGGGCTGTCCGGGCTGGCGCCCAGCACAGATGTGAACACGAAATGGCGGACGCCAGCGGCCGATGCCGCGTCGATCAGATTGCGGTTGCCTTGGCGGTCGACCGTTTCGACGGTGTCGTCGCCGCCACGTAGTGCTGAATTCGCAGTGCTGACGATCGCCTCTACCCCGGTGCAGCACGCGGCAAGCGAGTCCGCATCCTTCAGGTCGCCGCTCACCGGCTCGGCGCCGGCGGTGACGAGGTCGTCATATGACGAACCGCTGCGAACCAGGATGCGCACCGGCTTCCCACGATCGAGCAGGGTCTTGGCAATGAGCCCCCCGAGCTGACCGGTGGCTCCGACAACAAGGATCATCGGTTCTCCTTCGATCCGTCACATTCCCGAGAACGGCGTGCGAGCCGTGACAGCGATTTCCGTTACCAGAGCCTAAGGCTCCCGCTCACAATCCGGCCACGGTTACCCGAGGGAGGCGGGAGCCTCGACGCTGAGGACGGCCGTTCGCTGCGTCCGCCGCCCTGCTTCACCCATCGCGCAGCTTCGAGAGCGCGCATGCGAGGCTGGCTCGATCACCGGTCGCAGGACCGTCAGATACGGGAGACACTGTGGGCGAGCCGTACCAGGATCCGACGAACAGCGTGGAGAACCGGGTCGAGGACCTCCTCGCCCGCCTCACGCTCGAGGACAAGGCCGGACTGATGTTTCACGACATCGTCACGATGGGGCCCGGCGGCCAGCTGATGGGCCCGGACAATGCCTTCGGTAGGCCCCCAACCGAGGCGGCCATCCGGGACATGAGGCTCAACCACTTCAACCTGGCCGGACCGGTGGACAGTGTGCGCGACCTGGTCGGCTGGCACAACCAGGTGCAGGAGCTGGCGCTGGCGACGAGGCTCGGCATCCCGGTGACCCTGTCGACGGATCCGAGACACTCGTTCAGTAACAACCCGGGCACGGAAGCTCTGGCCGGCGCATTCTCGCAATGGCCACAGTCGCTCGGCTTCGCGGCCCTGGGTGACGCTGACCTTGTCCAGCGATACGCCGATGTCGCTCGCCAGGAGTACCTCGCCGCCGGCATCCGGGTGGCGCTGCATCCGCAGATCGACCTGGCTACCGAACCCCGTTGGGCGCGCATCGGGATGACCTTCGGCGAAGACGCCGACTTGACCTCGCGCCTGGTCACCGCCTACATCCGTGGCTTCCAGGGAGCCGAGCTCGGCCCAGCCTCGGTGGCCACCATGACGAAGCACTTCCCGGGCGGTGGTCCGCAGGCCGACGGCGAAGACCCCCACTTCGCCTACGGGCGCGAGCAGGTCTACCCCGGCGGACAGATGGAGTACCACCTGAAGCCGTTCCGGGCCGCGATCGCGGCCGGAACGTCACAGATCATGCCGTACTACGGGATGCCGGTCGGCACCGACTGGGAGGAGGTGGGCTTCGCCTTCAGCAAGGAAGTGATCACCGATCTGCTGCGCAACGAGCTCGGCTTCGACGGCATCGTCTGCACCGATTGGGGCCTGATCGGTGACAGCGTCATCTTGGGCCAGCCGATGCCGGCCCGGGCCTGGGGAGTGGAGCACCTCAGTGAGCTCGAACGGGCACACAAGGTGATCGACGCCGGCTGTGACCAGTTCGGCGGAGAATCCCGGCCCGAGTTAGTGGTCGAGCTGGTCCGCTCCGGGCGGGTCAGCGACACCCGCATCGACCAGTCGGTGCGGAGGCTGCTGCGGGAGAAGTTCGTGCTTGGGCTCTTCGACCAGCCCTTCCTCGACGTCGAGCGCGCGGTAGCCACCATCGGTCGCGCAGACTTCGTGGCTGAAGGCGAGGCCGCACAGCGGGCCGCGATCGTACGGCTCACCGCCGCCCACTCGGGCCCTGCAGCGCTGCCACTGGGCACCGACCAAGCGGTCTACACCGAGAACATCGGCCCGAGGGCAGCGGCCCGGCTGGGCCGGGTGGTCGACGACCCGGCTGACGCCGACCTGGCCGTGCTGCGACTCAATGCGCCCTACGAACCTCGGCCTGGCGGGTTTGAGTCGTTCTTCCATGCCGGCTCGCTGGAGTTTCCGGCGGTGGAGCGTGACCGGATCGTCGCTGTCTGCGAGAAAGTGCCGACGATCATCGTGCTCTTCCTGGACCGCCCGGCGATCATGCCGGAGATCGCCGATGCCGCGGCCGCCCTCCTGGTCGAGTTCGGCGCCCGAGACGACGCCGTGGTCGACGTCCTGCTCGGTGAAGCGCAGGCGCGCGGGCGTCTGCCTTTCGACCTTCCGTCGGCCATGAAGGCCGTGGTCGAGAGCCGCAGCGACGTTCCCTACGACACGGCCGAGCCGCGATTTCGATTTGGCGATGGCATCGTTGCCTCCTGAAAAGGAGGGAGGGGTTCCAAAAGCGGCCGACCCCAGAAACCCAGGCCCGGACTTACTGGCAGCAATCTGCCCCGACCTGTAGCGTTCCCCTCTCCACGGCGTCTACTCTCCGGCAGCCGCGGAATAGTCCACAATGACGTCGTGGCGTTGATCTTGGGGCCACCGCATGCTCCCGATCTGAGGAAGGGTCAGCACGATGTGGCAGGCTGTCGGTCACTTGCTGCCGATCGCTGTCGCCGTCGCAGTCAGCTCGGTCCCGATCATGGTCATGATCATGATCTTGTTGTCGCCCAAGCGGAAGCTTGCTGCGCTGGCCTTCATGTGCGGATGGGTGATCGGGATTGCGCTTGTGGTCTATCTGTGCGCCCTCGGAGCTCGAGCACTGCCTGAGCCGGCTCGGCGTACGCAGGACACGCTCGCTGGCGTGTTGAAGATCGTCATTGGAGGCGCTCTGATCTGCGCTTCGGTGGTTACGCTCGTACGGCGGTCGAGGTCACCGACCGCGGGCGTGCCGAACTGGCTGCGGTCCGTCGGCTCGTTTGGCCCTCTACCGTCGTTTGCCGTCGCTGTCGCGCTCAATTTTCGCCCGAAGGGTCTGGTGCTCGGTGCGGCTGCCGGCCTGGTCCTGCGTGATGCATCGCTGCGACCGTCGGAGATTACGGTGGCAATTGCGATCTACACCGCGCTGGCAGCGTCCACGATCGCTGTCCCCGTTATCGCGACACTCCTTGCCCCGCGGCGCGTTGAACCCCAGCTGGTCACTGCCCAGGCTTGGCTTTCGAAGAACGGCGCCATCCTGGCGGCGTTGATGCTCTTTATGATCGGCGTGGTGATACTGGGAGACGGAATCGCCGGACTCTGATCAGTCAAGGAGGCTCGACCTGTCGTTTGGGCGCCGGCGAGACGACCTGAACGGTCTGCACAGATGGCGACCGCCGAAGTGCGCCGCTGCGGTCGTTCTCGGAGTACTGTGGAAGTGGACCCGGGAGTGATTCGAGAAGTGGCTCGGCCCGCGACCGGCCTCGCAGGCGTTACTCAGCTGCGAGGGAGGCGCGATGAATGATCGGTCAAACGTACTAGCACGATTGGCGCGCGTGGTCGCAGGCTCCGCGCCCGATGGTCCGCTCCCGCTCCGAATGTGCCGAGCCTGCGTGTCGCTCCTCGGGGTCGACGGTGGCTCGATCACACTCGCCTACGACGCTCCGCAGCGTGTCACGCTGTGCTCGACGGACGGCATCGCCGAACGGATGGAGGATCTTCACGAGGTGATCGGCGAGGGTCCGAGCTTGTGGGCGTACGAGCATGGCACGGCCGTCTCGACCGTGGTCGACGGGGCCGCTGACGAACGCTGGCCGCAATTCGCCGAGTCTGTCAAGCGCGAGATCGGCCGGATCTCGATCTACGCGATTCCGATCATTCCTGAGTCAGAGGTCGTCGGCGTGTCGACGTTCTACGGGCGCGATCAGTCCCCTTTGCTGATCGATGAGGAGACCTGTCGACTGCTCGTCAACGCCGTCGGTGTCGCCTTGCTGGCGGATCCCGATCTGACCGACAACGGCTCATCCGGTTCGTGGGCCAGCCGGGACAAGGTGAGCCAAGCCACCGGGATGGTGATGGCTCAACTGGGACTGAGACCAGAGGACGCTCTGGCACTTCTCCGAGCGCATGCCTACGCCGACAACGCCTCCCTGAACGACGTCAGCCAGGCGGTCATCGAGCGGCGCCTCGACTTCGTCGTCAGCGATTAGAGGCCCATGATGACTTCGACGACAGCAGCGCAAGCGTTCGCGGATGCGGCGTCCCGGATGGTCAGCCGCAGCGATATCGCCGGAGACCTCGTCCTGCTTCTCATCGACTGTGCCGACCTGCTCTCGGCCGAATCCGTGGGCCTGCTCGTCGCCGTCCCGGACAACGGGCTCGAACTCTTGAGCTCCTCCGCCCACCAGGCACGGGAACTCGAGGTCTACGAACTCCAGAACGGAACTGGGCCGTGCATCGACGCAATCCGCCTCGGCGAACACGTCACCGCAATGAGCCCGGAACTGGACACTGCCTGGGCCCCGCTTGGAGCACAGATTGTCGCGCACGGCTTCCGCTCCGTGCACGCGTTCCCGCTGACCTGGCACGGCACCGCGATCGGGGCTCTGAACGTATTCCACGCCGACGCGGTCGTTCTTGACGACGGTGATCGCCTCCTGGCCGGTACCTTCGCCGATCTCGCCACTGCCGTCCTTGCACGACCGCTCGACACTGGCGTCACAGCGCTGCGTCAGCAGATCATGGCGGCTCTCGACGGGCGTATCGTGATCGAGCAGGCCAAAGGCGTCATCGCCTACCGGGAGAACCTGGAGATGAGCGACGCGTTCAGCCGCCTGCTGCAGCTGGCGGCCGCCTCCGGCAGGACGTTGTCTCAGGTGGCAGGCGACATCCTCACGTCCGTTTCGCGCTCATCGTGACTGGACCCATAATCAGCATCAGCCCGCGGATCGACGGACCTGAGGAGGTGTGACGTGGTAGCCGACCAGCATGATCGCGAGCTGGCAGACGTCATGGCAGAGGTTGCTCGAACTCTGCACGAGCCTGAGTCGGTCGATGACGTCCTCGGCCGGCTGGTACGCGTTGCGCGCGACGCGATACCCGCCGAATTCGTCGGAGTGTCGATCGCCAGCCCGAAAGGTATCCACACGGCTGCGGCCTCCGACCCCCTGGTCAACACCCTGGATCAGGCGCAGTACGAACTCAGCGAAGGCCCGTGCCTCGACGCAATCCGCCACCACACCGCCACCGCGGTAGCCGATCTCCGAACCGACAGCCGCTGGCCCCAGTTCGGTCCCCGGGCAGTCGCCGCGGGAGTCATCTCGCAGATGGGCATCGAGATCTTCCGTCAGCGTTCCACGGTCGGCGGACTCAACCTCTACGCAAGCCGTCCCAATGCCTTCGACGATGACACCCGTCACGCCGCAGCCTTGTTCGCACGCCATGCCGGACTCGCGTTGGACAAGAGCCTGACGATCACGAACCTCACCGAAGCCCTCCAGACCCGGCAAACCATCGGACAAGCGATCGGCATCATGATGCAGCGCTACACCATCGATGAGGCTCAGGCGTTCAAGCATCTGGTGCGGTTGTCCCAGACCACCAACGTCAAACTGCGCGACATCGCCCGAGGGGTGGTGGACGACCTCACCCGACATGCAGTGCGGAACGGTAAGCGGCCGGAATAGGCGCAACCGCTGGCCCGTCAGCCCCGGATCTGCGGATTACCGTCCGGGTTGGGACGCATCACGTCGCGTCAACTGACGGCCCGAGCCCGCACCCATTCCAGCGCGCTGCGCGCCGAGCCGAGAACCGAGATGTGACCCTGCCCGGCTTCCAGCCGAAGCTCGGCCCGCGGACAACGTGCGGCAAGCCACCGTGCGTGTGAACTTGGGACCATTCGATCGTCCGTCCCGTGGATGATCAGCGTCGGCCTGCCGAGCTGGCTCACGTCAAACCCCCATGGCGACATGGCCGCCAGATCGTCCTCGATCATCCCGCCCCACCCATGGGCGGTCCCCGCGGCGACAATGCCGTCGAACCAGGACCACTCGCCGTTGAGCGCGGACCAGTCGGCTGATGTGAACGACTCGGGGTCGAAGTCACTGGTCACCAAAATGTGCTCCAGCGCGCTGCGGCCGCCTTTGGCTGCGGCGCTGAGTTCCCGAACGCTGCCATCCGACATTCCTCCGAAGAAGTCCAGGCCCTCGGCAGGCCACGGGGCAGGCGCTGAGACCGAGACGACCGAAAGTACGCGATCCCCCAACAATGCGCCGCACGCCATGGCCCTCGGTCCACCACCTGAATGACCGAAAACAGCGAAGCGATCAATTCCTAGGTGGTCCGCCACCCGGCCGGCATCATTGGCCGCGCTCGCAATCGTGGCACCTGGGCACGCTGACGACCCGCCGTAGCCGGGACGGTCGTAGCCAATCCAGCGAAGAGCCAACGCCTCAGCTGCGCCAAAGAGCGGTTCCGGCGGGGCGCCGATGTTCGGAGTGCCGTGGTGCCAGAGGAGAACAAGTTCGTCGTCTCGCTCCGTCGGGCCGACATCGTAGGCATGGAGGATGCGCCCGTCGTCCGCCTCGAGGTCAAACTCGAGCAATTCCGCCTCCTTCGGCGCACCTACGGCGAAGTCGTCCAGGGATCCCAACCACTCAGCACGTACCCGACGGCTCTCGAACTCAGCTACCGCCGTCCAACGAGGTCAGTAGATGCACCTCAACAGGTTGTTCGCGTCCCTTCAGCGTCAACTCCCCCAGTCGGGTCGTGGCCGCGTCGGGCAACAATGCCTTCGTTTCCGGACCGATCGCCACGGCGCCGGCGGGCGCCCGGCCCTCGATGCGGGACGCCGTGTTCACCGTGTCGCCGACGATCGTGTGCGTCCGCCCTCCCTCGGCACCCAGCAGGCTGACCGAGACAGGTCCTGAATTGATCCCGACGCGGAATCGTGGCCATCCCGGATGATCTTGTGCGATGCGCAACGTGGCCGCTTGCAATGCCAGCCCGGCGCCCGCAGCGCGGTGGGCGTGATCGGGCTGATCCCCCCGCTTGTTGAACGTCACCATCAAGGCGTCCCCGATGATCCGGTCGACATCGCCCCCGTACTGTCGCACCACCGCCGGTACGGCGACCGAGAAGTACTCATTGAGCATCCTCGCCACCTCGCCGGGTTGGTGGCTCTCGGAGAAGGTGGTGAATCCCTGGAGGTCGGCGAAGAGCACGCTGATATCCCGTGTGCCCTCACTGGTCTGTGGCAAGTACAGCTCAGCGAAACGCTCCTCGTACCAGGAGATGCGCGCACCGATCGCGACCAGAGCGAAGGCTGCCAGCATCAGCACATGCCACTCCCACCAGGACAGGTGCCAATTGCGTGCGAAAGCCATCGCCACCATCGATTCCGCGAGCAGGATGAAGGCAGACGCCACCGCGAGCAGCATCATGGAGCGGCGGCGGCGCCAGAGCTGTAGGTAGCGCACGGCGCTGGCCCCGTACAGCAGCACCGCAGGCACGGCAAGCCAGAGCGGAAGGCCCTCCACCAGTTGAGGAGGCCGATCGAGTGGCGGCAGCGACGCAATCGACCACACTGCCCACAGCAACATCACGCCGATGAGGGCAAGCCGGATGAGCCGAGCGATGCGGACATTGCGAACGGCGCTCTGGCCGGAGAGATCGGCAGTCGACCGGGCGGCGAAGGCCGAGCCAATGGCGACACCCACGGGCGTGGCGATGGCGAATCCGGTGTTGCTCGTCCCCAGCACGACCCCCGGTGTTGCCAGCGCATGCAGGGCAAGAAACCCAGCTGAGGACAGGAACGCGAGCGAAACGTAGAACAGCCGCGCATCACCCCGGCGTGCGGCCGCCTCGCCGGTGGCGTAAGCCAGGACGGCAGAGACAATGGCAGTGCCCAGCACGAGCCAGAAGTGCGCCGGATGGTGCTCCCACAGCAGATCGAGATCGGGCCGCGCAAGCACCAGAGCAAGCCCGATGAGGGGCACCGTGAGAACTGCGGCACCGAAAACGACACGCAGGGCCGAGGATGCGGAGGTGGTCACGTCAGCACTCCGCCACCTCAGTTCGGAGCTGTCGCCAGATACTGGTGGATTTCGGAAACAACGACTGACCCCTCGCCCACAGCGGAGGCCACCCTCTTCACCGAACCACCCCTCACATCGCCGACTGCGAACAAGCCGGGCACTGTCGTTTCGTGCGGATGTGGGCGGCGGTCGATGGTCCAGTGGGAGTTGGCGGCCGCCTCGGTACCGGTGACGAGAAAGTCATGGGAATCTCGTGCCACTTCTGGAGGGAGCCAATCGGTACGCGGGTGGGCACCGATCATCACGAACAAGCTCTCCAGCGAAAGGTCCTGCTCGTCGCCGGTGACCCGGTCTCGAATCCTCACCTGCTCCAGCCGCCCAGTGCCCTGCCCGCCAATGACTTCTGTGTTCAGGTGCACGTGAATGGTGGGATGAGCGGCGATGGTGTCGACGAGGTAGGCGGACATGCTGTGTCCGAGGTCCGATCCTCGTACGATCAAGTGCACGGCTGCGCAGTACCTCGCCAAGTGCAGCACCGCCTGCCCTGCCGAGTTTCCCGAACCAACCACAGCCGCGGTCAGCCCAGTCAGTGCATGTGCCGCCGTCACACTGGTGCCGTAGTACACACCGTGACCGGTGAGCTCGTCCAAGCTCGGCAGTCCCAGACGTCGGTATGTCACGCCGCTCGAAATCACCACAGCCCGCGCGCACACATCGCCGACATCGCGAATGTGTGCCCAGAAACGGCTGGTGTCACGGCTGAGCGAATCAACTTCACGGGTCACGAGGAAGCGGGCACCGAAAACCCACGCCTGTTGGTACCCGCGTTGAGCAAGCTCCGCGCCGCTGAGCCCCCGGGAGAACCCGAGGTAGTTGCGGATAAGCGAGCTGGATCCCGCTTGACCGCCGATGGCTTCCCGTTCCACCACCAAGGTGCGCACCCCCTCGGAGGCGGCGTACACGGCAGTAGCGAGCCCGCCTGGACCGGCACCCACCACGAGCAGGTCGAAGGCGCGATCCGTCTCGGGCAACCCGGTCGGAATGCCCCAGGCTTCGAGGATCTCGGCGTCGGTCGGATCCACCAGGCAGGTTCCGCCGATGGCTGGCATCCAGACCACGACGTCACCCTCCGGGTGGCCGGTTCGGGCCAGCACTCGTTGCCCGAGGTCCGAGGCGCGGGGCCGGAACGCATGCGGGATACCGTTCCGGCCGAGCAGATCTCTGACGGCATACGCCCGTCCGGTGTGTTCTGCGGCAACCACGACGACCTCACGCAGGTTGGACGGCTCGCTCCTCGCCCATTCGGTCACGAATTCGGCAATGGTGCGGTGAAAGAATTCGTCGCGTTTGATCCAGGGCTTGAGCACGTAGTAGCTGATGTCTCCGACGGCCATGCCCTGCAAGATCTTCTGGGCTGTCTCTGGGTGGGCCCAGGCGCCCCATGCCACCAGGAGGGCGCGACGCGCGTCAGGATGAAGCGTTCTCGCTGTCGCGAAGATCTCGGCGCGTACGTCGTCGGGAATCCCGTCGTCAACCAGGACGACTGCCACCCGCTCGTGCCGGGAGTTGGCGCCTTGCAGCGTTCGGACCGCGTCCTCTGGTAACGACTCGCCGCGAATCCTGAAGTCCGCCCCGAAAGACCGCTGGAGCTCACCTTCGATACGGCCGAGCTGGCGCGAATCAGCGTCCACCGCCAAAAGCAGCGGCCGATCGCCCCACTCCTCGCCGATCATGAACTCCAGGCTAGGCGGTCAACTGAGCGGAGTCTGCGGATAATCGCCGCTCGGCTCGAGTGTTTCCCGCACCGGGTGGTCCGAAACGCGGGCGGCGCAGGGGCCAGTCCTCGGCGATCCACCTCGGCACCAGCTCGTTCAGCGCCTGCTCAACCGCCGTGCCGACGTACTCGTCCCGCACCCACCAGTCGATCTCAGCATCCGCTTCCCGCGTGGACGGGGCGTCGATGTAGACACAACCGATGAGCTCGGTCTCGTCGCGGTCGAAGAGCGCGTAGTTGAACGACTCGTGCGCCTCCATCTCATCCGCGTGGTGCTGCAGGTCTTCCTGATCCTGCTCGCGAGTCAATGTGGCCGGCGGCCAGCCCCAGGCGGCGCCGTACCTCGACCACAGCCGCTCGCGCGAACCCATCACCGCGGGCATGTCCAGGTCTACGTCGGCGCCGCGAATGGGACGCAAGTGGTGCCCCGTGGGCAGCTCGACCTCTGTCGGATGCACCCAGCCTTCGGGAAGCCAATTCAACCGGCGCCACCACGCACTGTCATCGCCCTGAACACGTCAAGCGCTTCGGCCCTTCTCAGCGCCTCAACGATCATCCATTTCCCGCACTTTCCATCTCCTCGGCTTCCTCCTCGAGCTCCGCGATCTCGAGCTCGACAGCGAGCGCCTCGACGATCTTTCCGGTAGCGCGCGGCGACCCGCGGTGTGCCGACGATCGGTGCGACCGCGGCAAGCACCCCACGGATGCGATCGGAGTCGATGTCCAGCTCGCCCGCCACTGCCAGATTCATCAGGTAGGAGACCGAGGGCGCATCCACCGCCACGAGGGCAGCAATACGAACCAGCATGAATGTTTCCGCATCGAGAGTCGATGCGGACATCGAGTCCGCGGTCATGCTTGCGAGAAGGTCGAGGACCGGGGTCTCGCTGGTCGTCTCAGTCATGGTGCTTCCCTTTCGTTAGGTGCGGTCGTCAGGACCGATCTCCGTCTGATTCGACTCTCGAAAGGAAGCTGTCGTATCCCCCATATCGGGTGAAATCGGGCGCGAGTGCGGAGGCAGCGCCAACCTGCAGCAGTTCCTAGCGCCGAGCGCGCTCAGTTCGCTGGTCACCCCGATCGCGCCTCGGCGCTTCTCGCGGCCGATCAAGCCATCTTCCGCTCGCCCATCCGAGGCCAACGCACGCGGCGCGCCATACGCCGATGTCAATCGCCCGATCACGGTGCCGACGGCGGCCCCGACCAGTACGTCACCGGGGTAGTGCACGCCCGTATACACCCGGGAGAACGCCACCACCGACGCTGAGGCCCGCAACGGCACCCGTAGCGCCGGAAGGACGTCTCCGACTGCAACGGCGAAGGCGGCGGCTGACCCGGCAGTGACCCGAGGGGAACGACGTCGACGTCGGCATGCGAACCCACCGCCTCTGGGGGACCCCGACACCATCGCGGTCGGGGCGGTGGCGTTCACCGGCTATCTTCATCGGCTGGTTCACCACCAGCGACGTCGCCCCGATGGCCGCAAGCCCGGTCAGCTGCGGCACGCCTGCCCCGGCCTCCGCCGACTACCGCGAGGAAGCCGGAGACGAGGAACCACGGCTTGGAGAAATTGGCGAAATCAGACACCACTCTCAACGGCTCGTCCAGCAGCGGCAGGCGCATTTGCGGCCACCGACCGGTAGAGCGGCACGGTCGTATCTGTCAAGGCGGCGCAGCATGCTCACTGCGAGCGGCCGGGCCGTCCCCGTCCCGGCCCGAAGCGCGCTGAGCCGATCCGCCAGCCGTCCCCCGACCGGCTGCTGCGGCTGTGAAGAGGTCATCTTGTCTCCACCGGGCGGTCAAGAGTCGAACGCCACGGGAATCATGTCATCCCCGCACCTCGCTGAGCTTTGCCGCCGCTTCAGCCAGGCGAGGAGGACAGCGTCTACATCACCATTTGAGTTCGATCTCGAGCTCGCGCTCGTCGTCCTCAAACTCGATCTCGAGCTTGAAGTCCACCTCGTCCGGAACGTGCACCTTGAAGTGCAGGCCGCCGCGGTCGAATTCGACGTCGTTGTGCCGAGCGAGGGCGTCGGCGATCGCGTGCAGGCGGGCAGCGGCATCCTCTCGGCTAAGCCGTTCCTTCTCGGTGATCTCCAATAGATCGCTCATTCTGACCTCTCTGTTGTTGAGCTTGCGGGCTTATTCTGGTGGCCCCAGGCGATTCGTGCCAGCTCGACAATGCCGGCTCGGATGCCTTCGGGAGCTGTTGCCGAGGGCGAAGCACCCGGGTGCTTACGGGCGATGTGCACCCAGAGGACGCCCGGCCGAATGCGAAACTTCAGCGGCGAATCGAGGACGAGCGCCTCACCGTCGACACCGGCGGGGACCGGCTTGTCCGAGTCGATTTCGAAGGTTCGGGCGGACCATTCGCGCACGGGTCCGTGCAACGGATTGCCGTTCGTCCCGCCGGCCAGAGGGCGGGCCGACGACAATGATGCCGAGCATGCCATCGTCGATCCGCGGGCGGGTGCCGGAGCCGACTGCGCGGCCGAGCCGGTAACGGTTGTTGGAGACGAGCACCGCGGCGCCCGCATGGTGTTCGTGCCCGCCCGGCCCGGTCCAGCGCATATCGATGCCGCTGCCGCCATGCCCCAGCACGTCGGGCACGGTGTCGAGCACGGTGCGGATCTTGGCGTCGCGGTAGCCAGCCCGCTGGACCGCCTCGGCGTAGAGGCCGAGCGAGACATTGTTGACGAACACCCGACCGTTGACCTCGGCAAGGTCCACCCGACGCTGACCGCCATCAACGAACGCGTCGAGCGCTCCCACCACGTCTTCCCGATCGACGCCGAGGTCGAGCGCGAAGTGGTTGCGGGTACCGGCCGGCACGCACGCGTAAGGCAGCCCGAGTTCGGCAGCGACCTCGGCGACGACCGCCTGGGAACCGTCACCACCGGCCATCGCCAGCCCGTCCGCGCCGCGCTCGACCGCACCGACGTACGAGCACCTCGAGGTCGTCGCCGGGCTTCAGCTCGATCGGCTCGATCCCACGGTCACGAGCCTCCTTGGCGAGCGCGAAACGCTCGGCCTTTCCCCCGCCGGAGCGCGGATTGAAGAAAAGCACCGGCTGCCGCGGCGAGGGAGCGCTCGGCAGATCCACGTGGACGCCAAGGGTCGCACGTGCTGCCGCCAGAGAAACCAGGAGGCCCGACGACACCAGCAAATCGAGGAACCGCGCTCCGCCCACAATGATCAGGGCCACCGCAACCGCGACCGCGGTGCCGGCGACGATCAGCCCCACTGCGCGCGCAGTCCCCCGCCGGATCAGGCCGTACCAGGCGAGCACGCGCCGGCAACGAGCGCACAGCCCAGCAGAACCAGGCCACGCGGGAACTCGCTTATCGCGACCGCAACTGCCAGCGCGAGCGTTGCCGCTCCCACCACGAGCGCGAAGACCGCCGCCAGTCGCCGCCTCAAGGCATGGGGCTTTCGTGAGCAGCGATCCGAGCTATCGCCGATGCGCTTCCCGTCCAGCCGCCCGCGCTCGGATCAGTACCGGTCTACCGCCTCTCACGCACGGCCGACTTCTCACGTTCCCACGGTCATTCGCAAGTCCAGACCGGCATTCATGGGATCGCGGCTACCAGATCGTCGATGCTGTATCGGGACCACGCCATGCGCGTCTCCTTCAGCCGGTCGCCTCTAATGGAGACCATAGGACTGCCGTACGCCTCCGTCATCACACCCCATGGGCGAAGCTGGCGAAGGGCCGCGTACCTACCGCCGAGGCACCCAGGCGAAGATGTCGGGGTTGGATCCCGTTCGACCGGGCTCGCCTTTGTCCAGTGCACTGATCGCCGCCATGTCGTCCTCGGTCAGCTCGAAATCGAAGATCTCGAAGTTCTCCTTGATCCGCGACGGAGTCGTTGACTTCGGGAAGATGATGTCACCGCGCTGAATGTGCCAGCGCAATGTGACCTGGGCGGTCGTCTTGCCGACACGCTCGGCGATCTCGCTGATCGTCGGGTCCTTGAGCACTCCTCCCTGGGCAATGGGTGACCACGCCTCGGTGAGGATGCCGTGTTCCTTGCCGTACGCCCGGACCTTCTCGTTGGTGAAGTAGGGATGCACCTCGATCTGGTTCACCGCGGGTACGGTCTCGGTCTGGTCCGCCAAGCGCTGTCAAGTGGTCGACCTGGAAATTGGAGACACCAATGGAGCGCGCCCGCCCGTCTGCGTAGAACTCTTCCAATGTCTGCCAGGTCGAGACGAAGTCACCGTCGTAGAGCGTAGGCAGCGGCCAGTGGATCAAGAACATGTCGACGTAGTCGAAGCCGAGCGCCTCCAGCGTTTGCTCGAACGCTCGCCGAGCGTCGTCGGGTCGGTGGTCGGCGTTGTTCAGCTTGCTCGTCACGAAGACGTCGCCGCGATCAATTCGCGGAAGCTCGAATAGCTTCGCCGACACCCTTCTCATTGCGGTACATCTCCGCCGTGTCGATGTGGCGATAACCGACGTCCAGTGCCTCCCTCACCGCATCAGCCGTCTCCGCGGGATCGATCTGGAAGACACCGAATCCAAGCTGCGGGATGGTCTTGCCGTTGTTCATCACAAGATCGGGCACGTGGCTCACAGGTTGAACTCCTCATTGTCGAGAATGGCGAGAATGCCGGGACGCCTTCGGTCTACCCAGCAACGCGGAATCTAACGCTCCCGACTGCGACTCGCAGCAGCCGTCCGTCCGCTTGTCCGTTTCTTGGGCTGTGAGCTTCTCGACGGCTGCGCGGCAGGTCGGGAGGAGGACTGGGCGACCGTGGCGCTCGCCTTCTCGGCGCGCGACTGAGCCGCAGCACGCTCCTCGGGCGGGACCACAGAGGTAGAGAGCACCACCATCGATTGGCCCTCGACCAGATGGGCCGAATCGGCAAGCCAGCGGGGCCCGTCCTGGCCCGTCCACCACGCCCGTGGTCGTGTTGAGCCGAACCGTCCACTCGTCACCGAACTTCGCGGACGGAACGGTGAATTTGATGGCTTCTGAATGCGCGTTGAACATCAGCAGAAAATGATCATCGGTGATTCGACGGCCCATCCGGTCGGGCTCCGGAATCGCGTCTCCGTTCAGGAAGACCATGAGGCTGCGCGCAAACCCTGAGTTCCAGTCCCCCTCGTCCATGTGGTTGGCGTCGGGCCTGAACCACTCGATGTCGCCCAGTTCGCTTTCTCCACCATGCTTGGCGTCCCCGCCGAAAAAACGACGCCGGCGGAAGACGGGATGATTCAATCGCAATGCGATCACGGCAGAGGTGAAGGCCAGCAGATCCTGCTGATCAGGAGTGAGGTCCCAGTGAACCCAGGAAATCTCATTGTCCTGAGCGTAGACGTTGTTGTTACCTCGCTGGGTGCGATCGAGCTCGTCGCCATGTGACAGCATCGGCACGCCTTGACTGAGCATCAGCTTTGCGATGAAGTCCCGTTGCCGGCGACGTCGGAGCTGATTGATCGCGGTGTCCGTGGTCTCCCCCTCGACGCCGCTGTTCCAGGAGCGGTTGTGGCTCTCGCCGTCGCGGCCGCCCTCGCCGTTCATCTCGTTGCGCTTCTCGTTGTAGGTCACCAGGTCGTGCAGGGTGAATCCGTCGTGCGCGGTGATGAAGTTGACCGACGCCGTCGGACGTCGATCGGAGTGCGCGTAGAGATCGCTCGATCCGGTGATCCGGGACGCAAATTCAGCCAGAAATGCCGGCTCGCCGCGGCAGAAGTCGCGGAGAGTGTCGCGATACTTGCCGTTCCACTCCGTCCACAGCGGCGGAAAGTTGCCGACCTGATAGCCGCCGTCGCCCAGGTCCCAGGGCTCGGCGATGAGCTTGACCTGTGAGATCACCGGATCCTGCTGGATGATGTCGAAGAATGCCGACAACTTGTCCACCTCATGGAACTGCCGGGCCAGCGTGGCGGCAAGATCGAATCGGAAGCCGTCGACCCGCATGTCCACCACCCAGTAGCGCAGCGAGTCCATGATCAACTGAAGCACGTGGGGACTGCGCATCAGCAGGCTGTTCCCGGTGCCGGTGGTGTCGTAGTAATGCCGCTTGTCGTCGTCCACCAGCCGGTAGTAGGAGGCGTTGTCCAGGCCGCGGAAGGCGATCGTCGGTCCCCTCTCGTTGCCCTCGGCGGTGTGGTTGTACACCACGTCCAAGATCACTTCGATGCCAGCGGCGTGCAGCGCCTTCACCATGGCCTTGAACTCAGTCGTCTGCTGTCCCCCGCCGTTGCTGGCATAGCCGTTGTGTGGAGCAAGGAAGCCGATGGTGTTGTAGCCCCAGTAGTTGGACAAGCCGTTGGCCACCAGGTGGGAGTCATTGACGAACTGATGCACCGGGAGCAGTTCGACCGCCGTCACGCCGAGCTTGGTCAGGTGGTCGATGATCACTGGATGGCCGACGGCCGCGTACGTCCCACGGACCTCCTCAGGGATGTCGGGATGCAGCATCGTCAAGCCTTTGACGTGCATCTCGTAGATCACCGTCTCGTGGTACTCCCGCCGCGGCGGACGATCATGACCCCAGTCGAAGAACGGGTTCACCACCACCGACAGCATGGTGTGACCGAGAGAATCTTGGTCATTGAACGCGTTCGGATCGTCGAATCGGTATGAGAACAACGACTCGTGGCCGTCGATCTGGCCGTCGATGGCCTTCGCATACGGGTCGAGCAGCAGCTTCGCCGGGTTGCAGCGGTGGCCGTTCTGAGGGTCGTACGGACCATGCACCCGGAAGCCGTAACGCTGACCGGGAAGGATGCCCGGTATGTAGACGTGCCATACATAGCCGTCCACCTCGGTCAACTCAATTCGCTGCTCCGCGCCCTGATCGTCGATCAGGCACAGCTCCACTCGGGTGGCGACTTCTGAGAAGACCGCAAAGTTCACTCCGGCACCGTCGTACGTGGCGCCGAGAGGGTACGGGTTGCCCGGCCAGATATCCATGCGGATCCTTCGTTGTCAGACGTACCTCAAGCACGCCATTTTTCTCGCAATCCGCGACACATTGCGGCAACGGGCCGAACTTGGTTCTTGTGACGAGTACCCATCTCCGCAGAGCCGCAATCGAGTCACCAGCGCCACTCGAGCGTGAGAATGACCACGTGCGTCGCGAGCCTTCCGTGCTGCATCTCGACCTCGACGCCTTTTTCGCCTCAGTCGAGCAGCGGGACAAGCCGTCGCTGCGCGGCAAGCCGGTAGTGGTGGGAGGCACCGGCGCCCGCGGGGTGGTGGCTACGGCTTCCTATGAGGCTCGTGCCTTCGGAGTGCGCTCGGCGATGCCGGTTTCCGAGGCGCGGCGCCGGTGCCCGCACGCCGCATATCTCGGTGGCAGATTCGGCGCGTATCGCGAGGCCAGCAGCCATGTCATGCGCATCCTTCGTGAGCTGTCACCGCTGGTTGAACCGCTCTCACTTGACGAAGCGTTCGTCGACCTGCGCAGCGCCAGCCGAACCATCGACTTGACCAGGACAGGACTGCAGAGCCTGGTGGCGGACGTCAAGGCCGACATTGGGGAGCGGACCGGCGGGCTGACTGCCTCCGTTGGCGTCGCCACGTCGAAGCTCGTTGCGAAGGTGGCCAGCGAGCTGGCCAAGCCCGACGGTCTACGGGTGGTCGAGCCGGGCACCGAAGTGGCGTTGCTGAGGCAGATGGCGGTCGGGGTGATACCCGGCGTCGGCCCCGTGACCCAGGAACGGTTGGCTCGCATCGGAGTGCGGACGGTCGGCGGATCTGCAGGGGGTCAGCGCAGATGAACTCGCGCAGGTCATCGGACCGGCACACGGTCGCGCTCTCCTCGACCTGGCGTTCGCCCGCGACGACCGTGCGGTGGAAGTGGAACGCGAAAGCAAATCCATCTCCGTCGAGGACACGTTCGAGAATGATCTTGTCAACCCAAGCGATCTTCGTCTGATCCTGGAGCGCGACGCGGGCCAGGTAGCTGCTCGACTTCGGGCGGCAGGTCTTTTCGCGCGCACAGTCACGATCAAGGTCAGGCATGCAGACTTCACCACGCTGACGCGTTCCCGCACTTTGCTCGGGGCCACGGATCGCGCACAGATTCTCAGCGACGTCGCGCAGTCGTTGCTTGCTGGAGTGGACACCACCGGAGGCATCCGGTTGCTCGGCGTTGGAGTAGCGGGTCTTACCGACGTCCTGCAGGAGGACCTGTTCGCCGAGGATGGCATGGAGGCGGGTATCGGGCGACGACCCGCACCTGGTCGACGTAGCGGCGACGGAGGCATGCCGCACCGCGATGGATCAGCCGGCGCGGACGCCGAACATGATAATTATGGTCGCGGCTGGGTGTGGGGCTCCGGCCGAGACCAGGTCACCATCCGGTTCGAAAGCAGGAACACTCCGCCCGGCCCGGTGCGGACGTTCGCGATCGACGATCCCGCTCTGCGTCTCCTCAGCTGACCTTGAGGCGAGCTGCTGCCTGCACCAGCCCGGCAAAGAGTCCAAGATCGTCGCCGTTTTCGGGGTGCCACTGGACGGCCAGCCAGAACGGCCGTTCGGGATCTTCGATCGCCTCGACCGTGCCATCGGCTGCCCGCGCGGTGGCGACAAACCCCGGGTGGGTAGGCAACCGATTGATGGTGGTGGCAGCTGACCTGCAGATCGTTGCCCACCAGTTGCCGGACTAGAGAGTCGGCGACCGTCGTGATCGAAATCCAACCGTAGGCGTCAGCACCTGGTGAATGTTCGTCGTGGCCAACGACATCGGGCGTGAACTGGTCCAAGACCCCGCCCGTACGCACAGCCATGAGCTGCATACCTCGGCAGATGCCCAGGGTTGGCAGTCGCACGCTCCGTCGGCAGCATCGAGCAATGCGAGTTCCCAAGCATCACGGTCGCGTCGGAAGTTTCGCGAGCGTGGGTGCGGTTTCGCGCGGTAGCGGGCCGGCTCGATGTCGCCTCCTCCCGACAGGATCAATCCGTCCAAACGGGCGACGACGTCATCCGCGCCAACGCTCTGCGGCGGCAACAGGACGGCCGCGCCGCCTGCGGCTTCAACGGACCGCACGTAGACCGCGGGCAGCAGATCAGCCGACGTGTTCCACACTCCCCAAGCGGCAGGCTCGCGATATGTCGACAAGCCAATGAGGGGCCGTGAACTCATGGCTACAGCTTAGAGTCGCCGCGATCCGTCGCTGTCACACGTAGTAGCGACAGCCTGGGTCATGAACCGCGCCTCCATGTCAGACAATCTGCCGGCGGGCAGCAGCGGTCTGCCAACGTTGGCACGCTCAGCACCCGAACCGGGTCGCGTACGCTCAGCCAGATGGCGATGTGGGTCGGCACGATCGAGTTCGACCTCCGGCTCGGTGACGTGCATTCACTGAAAGACAAGCGTTCGGTAGTGCGGCCACTGATTGCCGACGTCCGCCGGAAGTTCTCGATCAGCGTGGCCGAGGTTGATCATCTTGATCTCCATCGCCGCGCCGGCCTCGGGGTGGCGCTGGTCAGCTCTGAGCGGTCACATGTCGTCGAGGTCCTTGACGCGGTCGAGCGACTCGTCGCTTATCGGCCAGAGGTTGAGCTGCTCTCCGCCCGCCGAACACTGGCTCACCCCGCAGTCGATTGACCAAGGGCCAGCCAGGCGGCCGCCTGGCGAATCGTGTCCGGCACCTCACTGATCATTCCACGCCGCATCCGGTCGCTGGTGAGTACAGCGGTTGATCACTTCCGTACGGGCACGCCGTCCGAGCTCACCGGCCGAACAGAGCCAGTGCCGACCAAAGGCCACGCCGAGCCGCTCCGGCAGCAGATCCAGGACGACTGCGATCTGGGCCAGCTCGACCAGTGCAACCGGTACGACCGGCCGCCCCTTGAGTCCCGCACCTAACTGGAGCCCGAGCCGCCCGACCAGCGCGTGCACATCCGGCTCGGCCTTGGCCCCGAATTCCGCGGAACCAAGGTGATCGCCAGTTCCAGCTCGGCAAGATCACGGCCAACGGTCGAAGCCCGGTTCTCCGCTGACCGGTTGCCTCGTTCGGCGCCGAGGCCTTCGAGCATGGTCCGGAGCTGCTCGATCGCACCTCGCGTGCCCACGCCGAGGACGAGCGAGGCGGCACGTAACCGGAGCGCTGCCAAACCGAGGCCAGGAACCTGCCGACGAGCATGCGAGCAAGCCCGCGACGACGGAATCCAGGAGGTCGAGATCGCCCTCTGCAACCGCCTGCCCGGTCAGAAAGGCGAGCGCCAGTGGGCCCGCGTTCCGCGCCGAGGTGATCCTTCCTGCCAACCGGGCGAGCGCGTCCGCCGCCTCCTCTGGTTGCTCGAGCCGGCCTCCGCTGAGGGCATGCTGCACGATCAGACCTGCGGCCGCGTCCTCGAGCCGGACAACGCCCGCCGGCGTCCTCGGGCCGTCGAGCAGGTCGGTCGCGAGCCGGGTCAGAAAGACATCCGGCGGGTCGGCGGCGAACAGCGAGTAGCCGACCACGCCCGCCGCAGAACGAACCTCGACGGTGTAGGCGCCCGGCACACCGGCCTGCAGCTCGATGGTGTCGCCATCCTCTGGCAGCACCTTCAGCCCCGGTGCCACGACGGCTGTGTCCGGCCCAGCGGTGATCCGCGCAGGCTGCTCGGTGATCAAGAAGAAGGAATTGGGCACGCCGGAATGGCGGCTGCGTCCGAACTCGCGCGGATCGGCGTACCAATCCCACTGCCAGCTGAGGACGTAGCGGCCGTGGGGCCGCAACTCGACGACGCCGAGCTTGGCGCCGGCGGGACCGAAGCCGGCGATCGATCCGACCTGGAGCAATCCACCCAGCAGCGGCGACGCCCCGTCGGCAGGGTGAACCGAGAAAGCTGCCTCGCTGCCCGGCCGCCAAACCCCAGCCGATGTGACTCGGCGCAACCTGCAGCGAGAGATCGACGGCGTCGAGTCGCTGTGGCTCGGCGGTGAGATTGATCAGTGCCATCCGCATCCCCCAGCCGGCGTTGAAGGCATGCCGGACGCTCAGCCGAAGCCGGTTCTCCCAACGCCAATCGATCTGGACCTCGTCGGCATCTTGTTGGATGTCCGGCTCGCCCCACGACACGGATTTCCCATCCAGCCATGCGCTCACCCGGGCTGCGTCGCAGAGATAGTCGTCCTCCGGCCGGGTCCGGTGACGGGCGCCAACGATGACACCCTCGTCGTTGAGAGCAATTCGTCCCGCTCCGACCGAGAAGATCATCCGCGCCGCTGACACTTCCCGCACCAGAACAAGTTGCGCCCGGCAAGAACCTCGGTGCGGACGGCAGATCCACAGACCAAACAGGGCTGGCCCGTGCGGCGGTAGACGTAGACTTCGCCGCCGCGGATATCTTGCCGGGGCGGTCGATGCATTGCCTCCGGAGTGTGCTCCGGACGTACCGTATCGATCCGTCCGTCTCGGACGCCGATGGGCATCAGCTGGACCAGATCGGACCAGATGCCCTGCCAGCTGCGCGCGCTGAGTTTGCCGCCTGGCCGATGTGGGTTGACCCGGTTCCGGAACAGCACCTCAGCCCGATAGACGTTTCCAATCCCCGACAAGATGCTCTGATCCATCAACAAGGCGGCAATCGGCCGACTGGCCCGTTGAATCCGGCGCCATGCCAGGTCGGGATCGGCATCCCGCCGGAGCGGATCCGGCCCGAGGGCAGCGATCTGCGCCTCGATCTCCGCGCCCGTCTTGATCGCACACAGTTGAGGACCGCGCAGGTCGGCCACCGTCTGCAACGTGGCCAGTCGCAGCCGCACCTCGCCGCGCGGTGGCTGAGGATCTGCCAGCACAAATGAGCCGATCAAGCCAAGATGCACATGCAGCCAACGCTCGTGGTCGAACTCACAGAACAGATGTTTGCCGTGCGCGCTGGCTTCGACCAGGATCGTCTGGTCAATCACGGCCGCCGATT
Source organism: uncultured Actinomycetota bacterium (assembly GCA_963808495.1). Lineage (GTDB taxonomy): Bacteria > Actinomycetota > Actinomycetes > Propionibacteriales > Propionibacteriaceae > Microlunatus. The sequence goes on along the minus strand of CAWEGC010000012.1, from coordinate 57,437 downwards.
CTGCGAAACGACCCTGCGGACTTGACGCGGCTACGACTCGACCGGCGAAGGCTTCGTTGAGCCCGCGAGCGAGGCGGTGAAGGGTGTGTCCTTCTGGCATAACAGGTCGATTTCGATTTCGGAGCGGGCAGGTTATCGGGAATAGGGTGTCAGCATGACAGGGGCGTCGCCACCTGGAGCGCGCACTCCAGGGACGCACGGCGGGGCACCTTACTCGGGGCATGGACATGATCGCGGTGATCTGTGGCCGCGCGACTTCGGTCGCGACGGCGTCTCCGGGTTGGTGACGTTGGACCGTGCGATGCGGGCTCGGGACGTGTCCCGGCCCGATGAGGAGGACGAGCGGGAAGCGCTCGCCGTCCTCGACGAACTGCTTGCTCGGGTCGATGGGCGCCGAGCCGTAGGTTCCGGCAGAAGTCGGTGACTTCGAGCCCCTAACTGACCGCCTTGCGAGCGGCTTCGTAGTCAGCGAGCAGCTGGATTCGGCGGGCGTGGCGCGGGTCGCCGCTGAACGACGTGCTGAGGAAGATTCGCACCATCTCGAGAGCCTCTTCCTCGCTATGCATCCGGGCACCGATGCTGATCACGTTGGCATCGTTGTGTTGCCGCCCGAGCTTGGCCGTCTCGACGTTGTACGCGAGAGCGGCGCGGGTACCGATCACCTTGTTCGCCGCAATCTGCTCACCGTTCCCAGAACCGCCGATCACGACCGCCAACGAGTCTGGGCTCTGCCACCGCACCCTCGGCTGCGGGAATGCAGTACACCGGATAGTCGTCCTCGGCGTCATACGCCTCCGGCCCATGATCGACGACGTCGTGGCCGTCGGCGATCAAGGAGGAAACAAGATAGTTCTTCAACTCGAATCCGGCGTGGTCGCTGCCGATGTGTAAGCGCATGCCAGCACTATGTCATCTCGGCCTCGGGCGCGCAGCGGTGTGCAGCCGGGCCATCATTCCAAGATCGGCTGCTCCGGGCGGCCACGGGTCAACTCGCGGAAGCCGGCGAAGGCGTCCAGTCTCGCGATCGCGTCGAAGATCTGCCCAGCCTCCTCACCGCGAGGCGGTGGAGAGACGACCGGACCGAAGAAGGCGGCGCCGTCAATCTGGGTCACCGGCGGGCCCGACTCGAAGCCAACGAGTTGGATCGCATCGCCGTATGACTGCCGAAGGGCATCGTCATTGTCGCCCACATAGCCGAGATCGCTGAGCTCAACCGGCAGCCCGACCTCGGCCAGCGCTGCCTCCAGGACTTCCCGGCCGAAGCCTTCGTTCCGCACGTGAATCCTGGTGCCGAGAGCGGTATAGAAGGCCCCGAGTTGTTCCTGACCGAACTGCTCGCCAACGGCCTGGGTGACCCGCACAGGGGCCCAACCGGCATCGAGCTGAGCGCGTACATCCGCGGACACGTCGGCGCCGTCCCCGCTGACCGACATGCTCAGCAGGTGCCAGACGAGCTTCACGGGCCGCACCTCCTGAACGTCCAACAACCACCGCGAGGTGAGCCAGGCCCAGGGGCTGATCGGGTCGAACCAGAAATCCACAACGCTGGTCGGTGCCACTGGAGTGGAGCTGCCATATGTCGCGCTCGTGGGTAATCCGGCACCTTCCAGCTCGGTCATCGGCACGGACGCGCTCTCTCGAGATTTCTTCGGTCGAGATTTCTGCGGTCGAGATTTCTCCGGCCGAGATTGCTTCGGCCTGTGGTCCTTGTCGTGCCGGCCCTTCTCGTGCTTGTCCCTCCCGTGCTTGTCCTTCTTGTCCCCGCGCTTCTTCGCCGTCTTTCCCATCCCGCAAGCCTAGAAGAGAGAACGGACCGCAGGCACCACCGCGTGGGAGGATCGACGTCATGTATCCAGACAACCTGACGCGGGCAGAGGCTCGAGAACGCTTTGCCTTGATCAAGACTCACGCGTACCAGGTGGAGATCGACTTGACTGGTCGAGGAGTCGATCAACCGGACGTGAGCTTTCGATCAACATCGACGGTGCAGTTCTCGGCAGCAGCGCACGGCAGAAGTCACATCGACCTGATCGCCGATTCGGTCACCAGCGCCACCCTGGATGGGATCGAGCTGGATCCGATGACCTTCGCGAACTCACGGCTGCCCTTTTCGGTGACTCCCGGCGAGCATGTGCTGAGCGTTACCGCGATCCTCCGATATAGCCGCAGCGGCGACGGTCTGCATCGCTTCGTCGATCCGGCCGATGATCGCGTCTACCTCTATAGCCAGTTCGAGGTGGCGGATGCCCGTCGGGTCTACGCCTGCTTCGAGCAACCCGATCTCAAGGCCCGCTTCTCGATCATCGTTCTCGCCCCATCCGGCTGGACTGTCGTGTCGAACGGTGCCTGCTTGACCAGCGAGCCCCTCGGGCGGGTAGCAAACGATGGTGACGCGACCAGGCATGTCTTCGCCGAGACGTTGCCCATCTCTACCTACCTGACCGCCGTGATCGCCGGCGATTACCACGTCGAGCAGCGCAGTTATGACGCCGCGGCGGGTCGAGTGCCGATGTCGATCTTGTGCCGCCAGTCCCTGGCACCACACTTGGATGTGGATCGTCTCCACAAGATCACGACCGCGGGGTTCGACGTCTTCGAGAAGCACTTCGGTTACCCGTATCCGTTCGGCAAGTACGACCAGGTGTTCGTCCCCGAGTACAACAGCGGAGCCATGGAGAACGTCGGATGTGTCGTGATCCGCGACGACTACGTCTTCCGAAGCCGGCAAACCGAGGCAGGCCACAAGGTACGAGCGAACACGATCTTGCACGAGCTGTCCCATATGTGGTTCGGGGACCTGGTCACGATGAAGTGGTGGGACGACTTGTGGCTCAAGGAATCTTTCGCTACCTGGGCCGCCACGTTCGCGGCGAGTGAGGCCCTCGAGGACCCGACGTCAGCCTGGTCCACGTTCAGCAACGGCAACAAGAACTGGGCGTACCGCCAAGATCAACTTCCGACAACCCACCCGATCGCGGCCGACATGGTCGATCTCGAGGCGATCGAGCTGAACTTCGACGGCATCACCTACGCCAAAGGGGCCTCCGTCGTGGTCCAGCTTGTCGCGTTTGTTGGTCAAGACGCGTTCCTGAAGGGTTTGCGGACCTATTTCGCGGAGCACGCCTTCGGCAACACCGAGCTCGGCGACCTGCTGCGTGTGCTGGAACGGGCCTCGGGCCGCGACCTGTCCCATTGGTCCGGCGAATGGCTGGAGACGGCGGGCGTCAACACCTTGTCGGCTGATTTCAGAATCGATGCCGACGGCCGATTCCGCTCCCTCCGGATCGAACAGACGGCGGACCAGACACATCCGATCCTGCGCAGTCACCGAATCGCGATCGGGCTCTACGCTCGGACTGAGAACGGTCTGCAGCGGGTACGACGAGTGGAGGCCGACATTGCCGGTCCCTCCACGGACGATTGCCGAACTCGACGGCACGGCTCAACCTGACCTGCTGTTGCCAAACGACGACGACTTGAGCTACTGCAAGGTCCGGCTGGACGATCGCTCACTGCGGACCGCCGTGGACCACATCGACGAAGTCAGCAGCCCGCTGACCCGCGCGCTGCTGTGGAATGCCACCTGGGACATGTGCCGCGATGCCGAGTTGCCGGCAAGCCAGTATGTCGAGCTGGTGCTGCGCGGAGTGGCCACCGAGTCCGACCTCACCGCAGTGCGGTTCATCCTTGGTCAGGCGCAGAGCGCCGCCAACAGCTACGCGCCGGTCAGCCTGCGTTCCCGGTTGCTTGCCCGCTGGCAGTTGGGCGTGGGCGATCTGCTGGCGCATGCGGCGCCGGGTTCCGATCATCAGCTCGCCCTGGCGCGTGGCTTCGCTGCGGCCGCGGAAGATTCCTCAGCCGCCGACCGGATCCACGGGTGGCTGAACGGCGAGGACGTGCCAGACGGCTTGGTGATCGATCCTGAACTGCGTTGGACTCTGGTAGCCAATCTGGCCCGACTCGGCTCGCTCGACGATGCCGACATCTCTGCCGAACTGGAACGGGACGCCACGATCACGGGAGCTCAACAGGCGGCGGGCGCTCGCGCCGCACAACCCACGGCCACGGCAAAGGCAAACGCCTGGCGGTTGGCTGTGGAGGACGACTCAGTTCCCAACGGGACGCAGAGCGCCATCTGCCTCGGCTTCTGGCAGCGGGGACAGGACGAATTGCTCGCTCCGTACATTCCGCGGTACTTCGAGGCGGCTGAGGCAATTTCCTCGGCCACGGGTATCTGGGCGACGAGGGGCATTTCGATGCGGAACAACGTGCTGCGGTTGCTTTTTCCGTGGCCGGTGGAGAAGGAACCCGTTCTTCTCGACCTCGACAGGTGGCTCGAACGCACCGAGTTGACCGCCTCCGTTCGGCGGTTGGTCGAGGAACGGCGCGATGATCTGATCCGTGCCATCCGCTGCCAAGCGGCGGCTGCCCTCGTGGCATGACTGTGGAAGACGCGGAGGCGGCGCGGGCATCGCCCAGACATCCACTGATCGGTGACGTGATCGCGGTGATGGATCAGCTGTACCCCAGTACCGCGGCGATGGACTGGGACGTGGTCGGCTTGGCGGTTGGATCCCCTCAAGTACCCGTCACCAAGATCTTTTTCACGGTCGACGTGACTGCCCCGGTCGTGGCTGAGGCCGCCGAAGCGCAGCGCGGAGTTGATCATTGCCCACCACCCGGTGCTGCTGCGCGGTATCAGCGCGGTAACAGATGATCATCCGAAGGGCCGCCTGGTCCGCGAGCTGGTCCGCCACGACATCTCCGTGTTCGTCGCCCACACCAACGCCGACGTTGCCGCCGGCGGCGTGGCGTCGGCTCTTGCGGACGCGCTAGGACTCACCGGAAGCCGCCCGATGGTGCCAGCCGCAGTCAGGCTGGACAAGATCATCACGTTCGTCCCGAACGATCATGCCGAAGCGGTCCTCGATGCGCTCGCGACAGCTGGAGCAGGTGTGCTGGGCGATTACGACCGATGCGCCTTTGTCAGCGACGGCAGCGGTACGTTCCGCCCGCTGCCCGGGTCGTCGCCCTACGTCGGTGCGGCCGGTGTGATCGAGACCGTGCCCGAGCGGCGGATAGAAATGATCATGCCGAGACGGGCGCGCAACGCCGTGGTGCAGGCACTGCTGACGGCCCATCCGTACCAGACGCCCGCCTACGACGTGATAGAGCTCGCCGAGAGCCCCGACTCCGACGTCGGACTCGGTCGGATGGGAACGTTGCCCGGTGACCTGACTGTCGGCGGGTTGGCCGATCGGCTGGCCGCCGTGCTCCCCGTGACGGCGGGCGGTGTTCGTATCGGAGGCGACCTCAACCGGGTTGTGCGTACCGTCGCCGTACTGCCCGGGTCTGGTGACGACCTGTTGGAGACGGCTCACGCCTTGGGAGCTGATGCCTATGTCACGTGCGACCTACGTCACCATCGTGCGTCGGAGGCGCTCGCCTGGCCTCACGCGCCGGCCTTGATCGATATCTCGCACTGGGCGGCCGAATGGACCTGGCTGCCGGTCGTCGAGCGCCTCCTCCGGACAAGGCTCGCGGCGGCGGCCCTGGATGTTGACACCGCGATTTCACTGCTGTGCACAGATCCGTGGCAGGACCGACGCTGATCAACGAGTCACATGCAGCGTGGGAGGTTCGTACGCAGCCTCTCCGAGTTGTGAGATTCCGTGCGCCAGACCGCCGACGATGTCATCGGCCACAAAGGACTCGCGCATGGCGGCCGCCGCCAGCCGGCACTCCACGTCGTCCAGCAGCCGCCGGACCTCACTTCCCGTGACGATCTCCAGTGCACGGAAGGCGGGGTCACACATCACCAGTACCGAATGCGCCGGGTCCTCGAGCGCACCGTGCAGCCGCTCGGCGTAGGCACGCGAATCTTCTTCCGACACTCCGACGTAAACCGAGAAGGTTAGGCCGGAGATCCGTTCCGCGTTCTGCACTGCTCGGGCGAGCCGCTCGGTTTCCGCCGGTGTGAGTGAGTCACCAGCGGGCACCCGCACCTCCCGACTCGGACGGCGCCTCTCCACCCTCGATGGCGGCGGGTGATTCAGTCTTCTGCTCAGGCCGACCGCCCACCCAGACCGGCTCGGTGACCTCATCGTGCGCGTCCCCCTTGCCAGCCGCGTTGAAGACCTTGGCGAGGGCGATGACCACCACCATGACCAGCAGCGGTAGTCCGAACAGAAGTCCCAGAACCTGCAGCCAACTCGGGTCCGGCGCCGGCGGCCAACCCGCTAGCGTGTCCAAGGGCACTAGCATGCTCAGGAGTTTGCTCACGCCATAACCGTAGCGGGAATCTTGCCCCCCGCTGAGCATGAGCGCCCGGGCGAGGAGGAATCGGTGGACGCTGGCGGCGGGGAGGATTCCCGCATCGTCCTGGACGCTGACCAGATTGCCCGGGCGTGCGCCCGGATGGCCCACCAGATCCTGGAAGCCAACCGCGGGGCACATGGTCTGGTGCTGCTCGGTATTCCCACTCGCGGGGTGGCGCTCGCGGAGCGTCTCGCCAAGGCCATGGCTGAGGTGGAGAGGGTTTCGATTCCGACGGGCGCCTTGGACATCACGATGTACCGGGATGATCTGCGCCGGCATCCCACCCGGCCGGTCGGCCACACCCGCCTTCCGATAGCGGTGGATGACGCAGTCGTGGTGCTGGTCGACGACGTACTCTTCTCCGGACGTACGGTGCGGGCGGCCCTGGATGCGCTGGGTGATCTCGGCCGGCCACGGGCGGTCCGGCTGGCCGTGCTGATCGATCGTGGCCACCGAGAACTGCCGATCCGTGCCGACCACGTCGGGAAGAACCTGCCAACCGCGGCGGACGAGCGGGTTCGGGTACGGCTGGAGGAGGTCGACGGCGTGAACGAGGTCACCATCGTCCGCGACAGCGAGAGCCCACCCGACATTGCGGAGCACGGCTGATGCGACATCTGCTGTCCGCCGCTGATCTTGATCTGGCTTCCGCCACGGACATCTTCGACGTCGCCGAGGAGATGTCGCTGCTCCAAGGCAGGCCGGTCAAGAAGCTGCCCGCTCTTCGCGGCCGCACCGTGGTCAATCTGTTCTTCGAGGACTCGACTCGCACTCGATCGTCCTTCGAGATCGCCGGCAAGTGGCTCTCGGCCGATGTGATCAACGTCAGCGCCAAGGGCTCGTCAGTGTCCAAGGGCGAGTCGCTTCGGGACACCGTGCTCACGGTCGCCGCCATGGGGGTGGATGCGCTGGTGATCCGGCATCACGCATCGGGCGCTCCGCACCAGGTGACGCAGTGGATCGACGCGCATGTGCTCAACGCTGGAGACGGGACGCACGAGCACCCGACCCAGGCGCTCCTCGACGCCTTCACGTTGCGCCGGCACTTTCGCAGAACGGCGCCCACTCTTCGAGATTTCGAGGGCAAGACGATTGCCATCGTCGGCGACATCACCCATTCGCGGGTCGCCCGGAGTGATGTGCTGCTGCTCAACACTCTCGGCGCAGACGTGATCATGGTTGCACCGCCGACGTTGTGGCCCGCCGGCGTCGACTCCTGGCCCGCCCGGTTCTGCGCTGATCTGGACGAGGTCGTGCCCCTCGTCGACGCGGTGATGATGCTACGGGTCCAGCGGGAGCGGATGTCCGGTGGCTATTTCCCCACTCCTCGCGAGTACACCATTGGTTACGGGCTGACCAGCCAGCGGCTCCGAATGCTCAAGCTGGGGGCTGCGATCTGCCATCCAGGTCCGATGAATCGCGGGCTGGAGATCTCGGCCGAAGCCGCCGACGCCGCGAACTCGCTGATCTTGGAACAGGTCGCCGCCGGCGTCGCGGTGCGGATGAGCGTTCTCTATTCCTTGCTCGGCGGGGCGGACGACACTCCACCACCGACGGCTCGGGAGACACTCGGATGACCGACATCTTGATCACCGGCGCCGACTGGCTGGGCGGCGGCCGAGGCGACCTGCTGGTGCGGAATGGCGTCTTGGCCGATCCCGCGACAGCCGGATCGGACACCGAGCGATTCGATGCCGACGGGCTGATCGGCCTGCCGGGCCTGGTCGACCTGCACGCTCATCTTCGCCAGCCGGGCCGCGAGGACACCGAAACAGTGGCCAGCGGCACGGCAGCCGCCGCGCGGGGCGGCTACACGGCGGTCCTGGCCATGGCGAACACCACACCCGTCACCGACACGGCGGAGGCCGCCGAACACGTGGCCGAACTCGGCCGGCGCGGCGGTCTGGTCCAGGTGGTGCCGGTCGGCGCGGTCAGCAAGGGCCTGGAGGGTGCAGAGCTGGCGGAGCTCGGGCTGATGGCCCGTTCCGCGGCCGGTGTCCGGGTCTTCTCCGACGACGGCCGCTGTGTGTCGGACGCCCGATTGATGCGGCGAGCCCTGGAGTACGTGCGAGCGTTCGACGGTGTTATCGCGCAGCACGCCCAGGACCCGCGACTAGCCGGCCCGGATGCCTGCTGCCACGAGGGGACCATCTCGGGCCGTCTGGGTCTGCCCGGCTGGCCTGCTGCGGCAGAGTCGACGATCGTCGCTCGGGATGTCCAGCTTGTGCAGCTCACTCGTTCGCGGCTGCATGTCTGCCACGTTTCCACGGCCGAGACCGTCGAGGTGCTGCGCTGGGCCAAAAGCCGGGACATCGCGGTCACTGCGGAGGTGGCACCACATCATCTATTGCTGACGACCGACGCGGTGCTGGACTACGACCCCACGTACAAGGTCAACCCCCCATTGCGACCGGCCGAAGATGTGGCCGAACTGAAGCTGGCTCTGGCGGATGGCACGATCGACGCCGTGGCAACCGACCACGCGCCGCACGCCCGCCATGACAAGGAACATGCCTTCGCGGAGGCGGCGTTCGGAATGCTCGGACTCGAGACAGCGCTCCCGGTCGTCGTCGAAACCATGATCAACTCGGGCGCGCTGGACTGGGCCGGCCTGGCTATGCGAATGGCTACCGCGCCGGCCCACATTGCCCGGTTGGCTGATCAGGGCCGCCGGGTGGTGGCCGGCGAACCGGCTACCTTCGTGCTGGTGGACCCCACCGCGCGCGCGGTCGTCGACCGCAACGCCTCAGTGTCGCTGTCACGCAACAACCCCTGGCATGGCCGAGAGCTGCCCGACCCCGTCGTGGCCACGTTCTGGCGGGGCCGAGCCAGCTTTCGCCGGTAGCACGGCCTTGCCCCGCACTACCATCTAGCGACATGCCTTCCTGGTTTCCCGACAACCTGTCCGAGACAGTTTTCCTCGTCCCGTTGCGCATCGCCTTCCTGATCCTGCTGGCGCTGATCGCCCGATTCGTGCTGCACCGCCTCATCACCCGGGGCGTCCGTCGCATGATCGGTCGGCAGACGCAGGTCAAGATGAAGGCTGCCCAGGCGCTCCTGGACGCGACGACGCTGCCCGCGGAACGGCGAGAGCAGCGGATCCTCGCCCTCGGCTCGCTGGCCCGGAGCATCGTGACCTTCGTGATCTTGATGGTCACGACCATCATGATTTTGGCCGAGCTCGGCTTCAACATCGCCACGATCCTGGCCGGCACGTCGCTCGTCGCCCTCACCGTGGCGATCGGCGTTCAAAGCATCGTCAAGGATCTGGTCTCCGGCGTCTTCATGCTCATCGAAGATCAGCTCGGAATCGGTGACTACGTCGACATGGAGCAGGCCTCCGGCACGGTCGAGGCAGTCGGCCTGCGTATCACCCGGCTACGCGACGACGATGGCAACGTGTGGTACGTCCGTAACGGCGAAGTGCTCCGGATCGGCAACTTCAGTCAGGGCGGCAGTGGGCGGCCGGCCCCGGAGGAGGCACAACCCGCGTCGTGACTCCTCCTGAGCCGAACAGCCACGGCGGTTACTTCAGTGTCGCCTCCACGTTGATCTCTGTAGCGGCGAGTGCGCGACTGACCGGGCAGTTCTTCTCGGCAGCGGCCACCGCGGCCTGAAACTGCTCGCCGTCTATACCGGGCACATCTGCGGAGACCGTCAGTTGAATCCCGGTGATGCCCTTCCCCGGTTCGAACGTCACATCCGCCTTGGTCTCCACCGACGCGGGCGCCGGATGGCCGGCCTCCACGAGTTCGTGAGCCAACGACTTCGAGAAGCACGTGGCGTGCGCGGCGGCGAGCAGCTCCTCGGGGCTGGTCATGCCCCCGGGCTCGTCAACCCGGGCCGCCCAGCTGACTTCGAATCGACCGGCCCCGGACGAGACGAGATGGGTCTCGCCCTGGCCCTCCTTCAACGAACCCTCCCAGTAGGTCTTCGCGGTCCGGGTTGCCATGAAGTTATCTCCTTCGTCTATTGGATGACGTGCGTTCCGTCTCATCCTGCCAGGGTCGTGATGCCGTGTTGGACAATGGTTGTGATGCCCAGTCCACTCCAGCCCGAGACGTTCTACGACGCGGTAGGTGGCCACGACACCTTCGTCACGCTGGTAAGCCGGTTCTACGCCGGAGTGCGAGGTGATCCCGAGCTGCGGGCACTGTATCCGGAAGAAGAACTGGACGCCGCGGAGGAGCGGCTCCGGATGTTCCTGGAGCAGTACTGGGGTGGCCCTACCACCTACAGCGAGCGCCGAGGGCATCCACGGCTACGGATGCGGCACGCTCCATTCGCCGTGACGCCTAAGATGCGCGACCGTTGGCTGACCCACATGCGCGACGCCGTCGATTCGCTGCGGCTCGACCCCGATCATGCGCGGGAGTTGTGGAGTTACCTCGAGCGCGCGGCGTACTCGATGGTGAACAGCTTCGACGAGCCGGCAGGGCCGACACCGGGATTTCGGCTGGACCTACCTCAGCCACGCTCCTAGGGCGACTCGCTGCTCCTCGGTCAGCGCGGCCTGACCCACCATGATCGTGCGGGCTGATGCGTACACGGCGCGCGTCATCGGGTCTCGGATCTCGGCGGCAAGGGTGACCGAGCGGTTCCCGAGGTGAGCGACGACCGTGCCGACCTCGTACGGCTCGTTACGGAAATCCAGTGACCGGCGGTACTCCACGTCCTGCCTGACGACCATCCAGATATCGCCAGCGTTGTGCTCCGATGGCCATTTCACGCTTGCCACCATGAACGCGATTCGAGCTTCCTGGATGTAGTCGTAGTACTTCACATTGTTCGCGTGGCCGTAGGAGTCGAGATCCGACCAGCGCACTCGGAGGGGATAGCAATGATCATTTCCCTGCCACCGGATCCGTGGCACTGGCGGCAAGGGCTCGGCCCGCGCGGCTCGGGCTGACAGCAGCCGTCGCTCCTCGTCTGTGAGCCGGCGGAGCGCATCGGCGACCAGATCGAACGGCACCAAGGTCGTCCGAGCGCGAGCCGCCAGCGAATCCCCGTCGAACAGCTCATACCCGACCACGAACCGGCTGGCACCTACGGAGTCCACCCAGAGATCGACATCCAGCAGCCGGTTTCCGAAGGCTCTGATCGGGCTCAGATATTCCACCTGGTGACTGGCCACGACAACGCCGGTGTCCAGCATCTGCTGCATCACCGGTGAGCCGTTGAGCAGGAAATCGACCCTTGCCTCCTGCAGGTAGTCGACATAGGCGGCATTGTTCACATGACCCTGCGCATCCATGTCTCCCCAGCGCAGCGGGCAGCGATAACGGTGCCGGTTCACTCCAGAAAGCTAGTCCCGCTCGTACATTCCAGCGAGGAGCTCAGCGTGCCTCTGCTCAACCGCCCTGCGACGAATCTTCAGGCTCGGCGTGACCTCCCCTTCGTCGACGCTCAGCTCGCTGGGCAGGATCTCGAACCTCTTGATCGTCTCCCAACGCTCCAGCTTCTTGTTCGCTTCGGCGACGTGGCTGTCGATCAAGTCGTGCACCACCGGCGAGGAGGTGAATTCCTCGTACGACGCGGTGGGATGTCCCTGCTCGTCGCCCCAAGCAGTGATCGCTTCCGGGTCAAGGGTGACGAGTGCGGTCACGTACTTCCGGCCCTCGCCGTGCACGACGACTTGGCTGAGGTAGGGGCAGGCCGCCTTGAGCGTCCCCTCCACCTTCTGCGGTGCCACGTACTTGCCGCCCGAGGTCTTGATCAGGTCTTTCTTGCGGTCGGTGATCCGCAGGTATCCGGCTTCGTCCAGCTCACCGATGTCACCGGTGGCGAACCATCCGTCGTTCAGGCTCTCGGCAGTCATCTCCGGCAGGTTGTGGTAACCCTGCATCACAGCCGGCCCCTTGATGAAGATTTCGCCATCGTCGCCGACCTTCACCTCGGTACCCGGAATCGGCGGTCCGACCGTGCCGAAGCGGGTGGCCCGAGGGTTGTTGACGCAGGATGCCGCGCTGGTCTCGGTAAGCCCGTAACCCTCCAAGATCAGCAGCCCGGCAGCGTAGAACCACTCCTGAACTTCCCGGTTCAGCGCTGCCGAACCCGAGACGAAGAACCTGATCCGACCGCCCATCCGGTGCTTGATCTTGCTGAACACCAGCCGGTCCGCCAGTGCGTACTGGACGCCCAGCGCCCCCGACGGCTTGTCGCCGGCCAGCCGGATGGGCACGGTCTTGCGGCCGACGGAGAAGGCCCAGGAGAAGATCTTGCCCTTGATGCCCCCGGCCGCGCCGGTCATCACCTTGGCTCGGACCTTCTCGAAGATGCGCGGCGCGCCGGCCATGAACGTCGGATGCACCTCGCCCAAATTGTCCACGATCTTGTCGATGCGGCCGTCCACTGCGGTGGCGAAGCCGATGCGTAGCTGGACGGTGATCAGTACCTTGCCGAAGACATGGCTGAGCGGCAACCAGAGGTACTGGACGTCATCGGCGTTGATGATGTCGAACTCCTCGATCGCGACCCCTTCGTACGTCCAGCTGTCCTGCAGCAGTCGCACTCCCTTGGGACGGCCGGTGGTGCCCGACGTGTAGATCAGAGTCGCCAGCTGGTCGGCGCGGATATCGGCAATGGCATCGTCGACCGCTGTCGGATGGTCAGCCATATGCTGGCGGCCGAGTTCTTCGAACTCCGCCCAGCCGATGACGATCTCAGAATCGGTCCGGCCCTCGATCTGGATGATTTTGACCAGGTCGGGCAGCCCAGCCAGATGATCGAGTATCTTGGCGACCTGCTCGTCATCCTCCGCGATCACCACTTTGGACGCCGAATCGGCCAGGATGAAGGCCACGTCCTCGTGCTGTGTGGTCGGATAGATCGTCGTCGTGGCACCGCCGGCACACATGATGGCGAGATCAGCGAGGATCCACTCCATGCGCGTGCCGGAGGCAAGAGCGACTCGGTCCTCCGGACCAACGCCCAGGGAGATCAGGCCCGCCGCCAGCTGAAAGGCCTTGTCCTTGGTCTCCTGCCAGGTCAGCGAGATCCAGCGCTCCCCTTCGAGGTAGCGGAATGCCTCCCTGGAGGACGAGGCCCGCACCTGGTCGAGCAGCATCGCGGCAACCGAGGCGGGCCTTTGGGTCGTCGTCATCACCGTCGTTGACTCTGTCATCGCCACACTGTGAGATTAGTCCCATTTTTGGGTTCGCTCGGGTGATCGCGCGCCGATGCCCGCCGTTCTCGTCACTACTTAGGCAAACACGCCCCCGAAGCGCTACGGGGACGCGACCTCTAGGTCACACGTTCCAGGATGATTGCCATTCCCTGGCCGCCGCCGACGCACATCGTCTCCAGACCGAAGCGCACGTCCCGCAGCTGCATGGCGTTGAGGAGCGTGGCCATGATCCGAGCACCGGTTGAGCCGAACGGATGACCGAAAGCGATCGCACCACCGTGCACGTTCAGCCGGTCGAGGTCGATTTCCAGATCGCGGTAGCTGGCGATCACCTGCACCGCGAACGCCTCGTTGATCTCGACCAGGTCGATGTCGCGGATGGAGAGACCTGCGTTGGCCAGCGCTCGTCGGCTGGCCTCGACCGGCCCCAGGCCCATGATCTCGGGGCTGAGCGCACTGACACCGGTGGCGACGATTCGCGCCAGGGGACGCAGTCCCAGCTCGGCCGCCCGCACGTCACTCATGATCACCACCGCTGCTGCCCCGTCGTTCAGCGGGCAGCAGTTTCCCGCCGTGACGGTACCGTCAGCGCGAAAAACCGGTGGAAGCGCGGCGACGGCCTCCATCGTCGTACCGGAGCGCGGGCCGTCGTCCGCGGTCACGACCGTGCCGTCCGCGAGGGTGACCGGTGCGATCTCCGGGTCGATCAACCCGTTCGTGATCGCCTTCTCGGCGAGATGCTGAGAGCGCACGCCGAACTCGTCCTGCTCGGCTCTGGAGATATTGCGCAGAGTGGCGACGTTCTCAGCCGTCTGGCCCATCGCGATGTAGATGTCGGGTAACTCGCCGTCGCTCCTGGGGTCGTGCCAGCGGTCGTTGCTCGCCGCGATCCGCCGGGTGCGCTGCTTGGCTTCCGCGAACTGGGGGTTATCGGAGTCCTCCGGATCCACGCCGGCGGAGCCGAAATCGCGGTAGCGGGAGACGCACTCGACTCCGGCGGAAACGTAGGCGTGCCCTTCGCCCGCGCGAATCGCGTGGAAGGCCATCCGTGCCGTTTGCACGCTCGACGCACAGAAACGGTTCACGGTGGCGGCAGGTACGTTGTCGAGCCCAAGCTGGACCGTGACCCGGCGGGCAAGGTTCCCACCCTGCTCATCCCGAGGTTGGGCGCAGCCCACGTAGATGTCGTCCAGCGTTGCCGGATCGAAGCCGTCGAGGCGACCGAGGGCAGCGTCGATCACGCCCGCAGCAAGATCATCCGGCCGAACTGAGATCAGCGAACCCTTTCGAGCCCGGCCGATGGGCGTCCGGGCCGCAGAAACGATGACGGCCTCAGTCACCAGACGTCACCTTGCAGACGCACACCTTGCCACCCTTCGCCTGCTGCCAGAAACATGTCATCTCGATGCCAGTTTTCCACGCACGCAACGGATCGAGACCACCACGACGACTGAGCGCTGCCCGGCACGCGTCAATCCCTGGATTGTGGAGTCGCGCTCGGTACGGTGGTCCTGTGCCGAGTTCGGGCCGCCCGCGGTGGCTGAACGCTGAGCAGCAGCGCATCTGGCGCACGTACCTGCTCGGCAGCGCCCGGCTGCATGAACGACTCGACGCCGATCTTCGTGCCGCCGGCCTGGATCTTCCGGAGTACGAGATCCTCGTGGTGCTTTCGGAGTCGAAGGACCGGAGTTGTCGGATGTCGGACCTTGCCGACGCCGTTCATCAATCTCGATCGCGCCTCACCCACACGATCGCCCGGATGGAACGATCGAGCCTGGTGAGAAGAGTCAGCTGTCCGACCGATCGCCGCGGTGTGTGGGCGCAGCTGACCGACGACGGCATGGATCTCCTTCGGAGCGTCGCACCGAGCCATGTAGCCGCGGTTCGACGCAACCTCGTCGATGCCGTGGACAAGGACGACTTCGAAGCTCTCGGTCGGGTGTTCACGGCGGTGCTGAAAGTCGAAGGCGAAGTCCCTAGCAATTAGCCTGGAGCGCGATCATGGTCACCACGATTGCGCTGTCCTCCGACGCGGCCGGGCTGCTTGCCGGATTGCGGGAGCGAGGCCTTGCCGATGTCCTCGACGCGAGCGATCTCGCCCGTGCGCTCTATTCC
Source organism: uncultured Actinomycetota bacterium (assembly GCA_963808495.1). GTDB lineage: Bacteria > Actinomycetota > Actinomycetes > Propionibacteriales > Propionibacteriaceae > Microlunatus. The sequence goes on along the minus strand of CAWEGC010000012.1, from coordinate 41,878 downwards.
TCCGACGCCTCGCTGTACCGCGTCGTGCCCGCGGCCGTCGCCAGGCCGCGGACAGTCGACGAGCTCGGCGAGGTGCTGGACGTGGCTCGGGCGGCGGGCGTGCCGGTCACCACCCGCGGTGCTGGCACCTCCTGTGCCGGCAACGCCGTCGGCCCCGGTCTGGTCGTGGACACCGCCCGCCACCTGAACAAGATCATCCGCGTCGACCCGGAGACGCGGACTGCCGACGTGGAGCCGGGAGTGGTGCAGGCGTCGCTGCAGACGGCTGCCGCACGGTACGGGCTTCGGTTCGGGCCCGATCCCTCGACGCACGCCCGCTGCACCATCGGCGGAATGATCGGCAACAACGCCTGCGGTCCGCGCGCACTGGGCTTCGGCAAGACGAGTGACAACGTCCTCGGGCTGGATTTGATCACCGGATCCGGAGAGCGGCTGAGGCTCAATGGGGAGAGCCCCACGGTTGGCAGGTCCTTGTCCGCGCTGGAGCAGGTCGTGCGGTCGGGCCTCAGCACCATCCGCACCGAGTTCGGCCGGTTCGGCAGGCAGGTATCCGGCTACAGCTTGGAGCATCTGCTGCCGGAGAATCACTTCAACGTCGCCCGCTTCCTGGCGGGCAGTGAGGGCACCCTCGGGGTGATCACCGCGGCCAGGGTACGGCTCGTCCGGGACGCGCCGTACAAGATCATGGTGGTGCTGGGCTACCCGTCCATGGCCGAGGCGGCCGACGCCGCTCCGGTGATCTTGACCCATACACCGACGGCCTGCGAGGGACTCGACCGCAGGATCGTGGACGTTGTCGCACGGACCCGTGGAGCGGCTGCGGTGCCGCCGTTGCCGCGCGGCGACGGCTGGGTGTTGGTCGAGCTGGCTGGCGAGGATCACGCGCACCTGCAGGCGCGCGCGGAACGACTGCTGGCCGAGGCGGACGCCCTTGACGGCCGGGTGGTCAGTGATCCGGTGCAGTCGCTCGCCTTGTGGAAGATCCGCGAGGACGGCGCCGGCCTGGCCGGGGTCAGCCTGTCGAGGCCGGCCTACCCGGGCTGGGAGGACGCGGCCGTGCCACCGGCCTCGCTGGGTGCCTACCTGCGCGACTTCGACAAGCTCTTGGCTGATCACGGACTGGAGGGGCTTCCGTACGGGCACTTCGGTGACGGCTGTGTACACGTCCGGATCGACTTCCCGCTGACCGAGCCCGGCGGCCGCGCTCAGTACCGTCGCTTCGTCGAAGAGGCGGCGCGGCTGGTGGCCGGCTACGGCGGATCCATGTCTGGTGAACACGGCGACGGCCGCGCCCGCTCGGCCCTGCTGGGCACGATGTACTCGGCATCCGCCCTTGACCTGTTCGCCTCCGTCAAGGCCGCTTTCGATCCTCACAATATGCTGAACCCTGGCGTGTTGGTCGATCCGCGTCCTGCGGATGCGGATCTTCGTGCCGTGGCCTTGATCGGGCGAAGCAGCCCTTTCGCCGCCGCTGTGCACAAGTGCAGCGGAGTGGGCAAGTGTGTCGCCGACAACACCCCTGGACTCGGTGTGATGTGCCCGTCGTACCAGGCCACCCGCGAGGAGAAGGACTCTACTCGCGGCCGGGCTCGAGTCTTACAAGAGATGATCAACGGCGACGTGATCTCGCAGGGCTGGACGTCACCGGCCGTCCATGAAGCACTCGATCTCTGTCTCTCCTGCAAGGGGTGTGCCCGGGACTGCCCGACCGGGATCGACATGGCAGCCTACAAATCAGAGGTGCTTGATCGGACATATCGGGGGAGGCTGCGTCCGCGTTCCCATTACGCGCTGGGTTGGTTACCGCGCTGGGGACGCTTGATCACCCGCTTTCCGGTGTTGTCCACGTTGATCAACCTCACCACCGGGACCCCCGGGCTGCGCCGTTTGGTGCGGTGGAGCGCCGGAGTCGATCAACGCCGGTCACTGCCCCGATTCGCCCGTAGGTCAGCGCGCTCCCGCGTCCGGTTGTCGCGGTCCGAGGGCAGACCTGTCGTGGTCTGGGTCGATTCGTTCTCCGATTGCTTCACCGGCGAAGGGGTAGCCGCCGCCGTTGCCGTGTTGGCGGCCGCGGGCTATGCGCCGCAGTTCCTCGACCGCCCGGCGTGCTGCGGGCTGACCTGGATCAGTACCGGCCAGCGTGACGGGGCCCGGCGCCAGCTCCGGGCCGCGTTGGATGTGCTACACCCCCACATCGCGTCGGGGACACCCGTGGTGGGACTGGAGCCGTCCTGCCTCGCGGTCTGGCGCAGCGACGCTCATGAGTTGCTTGACGACCGGCGAGTGGCCGAGGTTGCCGCAGGTGTGTTCACCCTCGCCGAGCTGCTCGAACGGACGGACGACTGGAGTCCGCCCGATCTGAGCGGTCTCGAGCTCGTGGCGCAGCCGCACTGCCACCACGCCTCGGTGCTTGGCTGGCGCGCCGATGCGGCACTGCTCGCAAGAACCGGGGCAAAGGTCACCACGGTCGGTGGCTGTTGTGGACTGGCGGGCAACTTCGGGGTCGAGAAGGGCCATTACGACGTCTCCGTCGCCGTGGCCCAGCACGATCTGTTACCTGCCGTGAACGCCCACCCGGATGCTGTGGTCTTGGCCGACGGATTCTCCTGCCGCACTCAGTTGGCCGAACTCGGCAACCGCCAAGCCATCACCCTCGCCGAAATCCTCGCTTCTCGGCTGTGATCAGGGGTGGGCGGAGTGCCCGGGAAGCCCGTCCGTCCGTTCCGCCTGCTTCATGCGAGCCTCGTAGAGGTGGCGGCGGCCGTCGACGAGTTCATCACGAGCGGCCTTCTCCAGTTCTCTGAACAACGACCAGTAGGTGTCGTCGTACTCCTCGACCACCTGAAAGGTCCAGCGGCCGTCCAGGACGTTGCGACCATAAAGCTCGGTATCAAGCCGGTCCGCGATCTTCTCATGTCCGGCCTCGCGCAACTTCTGCACCGCCTCGCCGAGCTTGCAGTCCGCTGAACCCGTGAGCTGGTGGAACGAGTAGAGATGGCCGCGGGCTCTCTCACATGCCTCGAGCGCCTCCGACAGCTTGCCGAGAGCGCCGACTGTTGCGTCGCTCACTCCGCCTGGAGTGGTGTGGCCCGGCTCCGGCAGGTCCTCCGGGTAGACGTGATGCACAGTCTTAGTCCTAACCTCGAGTCAACCGTCGATGGGTAGCCCGGTGGGGGCGGGCGGCCTCGGCGCCGAGGCGGGCAATCTTGTTGACCTCGTAGTCGGCGAAGTTGCCTTCGTACCAGAACCACTGGGCGTCATCCTCGTCGTCGCCCTCCCAGGCCAGGATGTGTGTCGCTACCCGGTCCAGGAACCACCGGTCGTGCGAGACCACCACCGCGCAGCCTGGGAAGTCGAGTAGCGCATCTTCAAGCGACTGCAGAGTCTCCACGTCGAGGTCGTTGGTCGGCTCGTCGAGCAGCAGGAGATTGCCGCCCATCTTCAGAGTCAACGCGAGGTTCAGCCGATTGCGTTCGCCGCCGGACAGTACGCCGGCGGGTTTCTGCTGGTCGGGACCCTTGAAGCCGAACGAGGCGACATACGCCCGAGACGGCATCTCGAAGCTGGCCACCTTGATGTGGTCGAGACCGTCGGAGACCAGTTCCCACACGGTCCTTCTCGGGTCCAGCCGGGACCGCCCTTGATCGACATAGGAAATGGAAACGGTCTCGCCGATCCTCAGATCGCCGGAATCCGGCTGCTCCTCGCCGACGATCATCCGGAACAGCGTGGACTTGCCCACGCCGTTCGGCCCGACAACGCCCACGATGCCAGCACGCGGCAGCGAGAAGCTGAGCCCGTCGAACAGCAACCGGTCGCCGAAGCCCTTGACCAGCTTGCTGACCTCCAACACAGTGGTGCCCAGGCGCGGGCCGGGCGGAATGTTGATCTCCTCGAAGTCGAGCTTGCGATTGCGCTCCGCCTCAGCAGCCATCTCCTCGTACCGGGTCAACCGCGCCTTGTTCTTCGCCTGCCGGGCCTTGGGGTTGGACCGCGCCCACTCGAGCTCGCGCTCCAAGATCTTGGCCCGCTTGGCGTCGCGCTTGCCCTCGATCTGCAGCCGCCCCTTCTTGGTGTCGAGGTACGTCGAGTAATTGCCCTCGTACGGATGGGCACGTCCGCGGTCAAGTTCGAGAATCCATTCCGCAACGTTGTCCAGGAAGTACCGATCATGGGTGACGGCCAAGACCGCACCGGCGTAGCTCTTCAGGTGTCCTTCCAGCCACTGCACCGATTCGGCGTCGAGGTGGTTGGTCGGCTCGTCCAGCAACAAGAGGTCAGGCTGAGCGATCAGCAGCTTGCAGAGGGCGACTCGACGCCGCTCGCCGCCGGACAGTACGTCCACGGGCGTGTCGGGCGGCGGGCAACGCAGCGCGTCCATCGCTTGCTCGAGCTGGGAATCGATGTCCCAGGCATTGCGGTGGTCGAGCTCGGTCTGTACCTCGCCCATCTCGGCCATCAGCGCATCGAAGTCGGCGTCCGGGTCGGCCATGGCCACGCCCAGCTCCTCCATCCTCGCTTGCAGCCTCTTGACGTCGGCCACCGCCTCCTCCACGTTCTCGAGGACGGTCTTCCCCTCGGTCAGCGGTGGCTCCTGGAGCAAAATGCCGACACTCGCCTCCTTGGCCAGGTTTGCATCACCGTTGTTGGGCTTCTCCAGGCCGGCCATGACTTTGAGCAAGGTCGACTTGCCCGTGCCGTTGGGGCCGACGACGCCGATCTTGGCCCCGGGAAAGAAGGACAGGGTGATGTTGTCGAGCACGACTTTGTCGCCGAGAGCCTTGCGGACGTTGTGCATCGAATAGATGAACTCAGGCATGCGTAAAGGAAACTTTCGCGTCGGTTGGAGTGCGGGCGACCGTGCCCGCCCGCAACCGCCAAGTATGCCAGTTCATCTTCGCAAAGGCCGACTCTGACCGTGGGCGGAAACTCCAGCGACCGGGATCCTGGACCAGGTACTGCTTGAGCTCGGCCTGGAGGAGGTGAGGACCCGCATCAGCCGTGGACGCGTTCAAGCGCGACCCGAGCTTTCTCATAGCGCTCGCGTTCGGCCTCAACGGGTTCCAGCACGAGTTCTTCGGTGACCTTGCCGATCGAGCGACGGAGCGCCCGAGTCGCATTGCGTGACCGCCGCCGGGCACCCACCTCGATCCCGATGCGGGCCAGCCCAGCGACCAACAGGCCGGCCAGGACGCCACCGACCGTCAGGACGGTGGGCGCCGGAAAGCCCCACCAGGTGACGTCGGGCAGCGGCGGCAATTGCAGATAGGCCAAGACGAAGGCTGCGCCGAGCCAGGCGAGGCCAGCGACCACCCCGGCCAGCAGGAGCCACTGCAGCACTCGTACCGCCTGCCACCACGTCCGGTGCGCGGCCAGGTCCAGATCTGTCGTCGCGACCGCCCGGTCAAGAGCGTCGGGCAGTGTGGCGTCGGAGGAACGGGCGGCGCGCTTGATGGCTTCAGCCCAGCCACGGTTGAGGCCATCCGCCGTCTCGTCAGCCAGGGCACGGACGGCGCTGTCGACCCGCGCCTTCTGGACGCCCGAGGTGGCAGGCAGCGACGTGCGGCCGACGCCGGACGGGTCGATCTCCTTTTGTTTGCGGCCAGCACCGAGCCGATCCAGGTGCAGCCGTCGCAGCGGATCCGGCTTGAACTTGGCCACCCAGGACAGGACCGGCCAGCCGGTGGCCAGGCCACCACGCAAGCGCCACGCCTTGCCGACCGCCTCGGTCACCACAGGCACGGCGGCCGCCTCGGCGAGGCGTTTGTTCATCCGGTCGATGCTCTGTTTGCTGACTGGCGCGGTCTTTGTCGTGCCGGAAGCGCTCGCCAGTCGTCCCCCGACGGCGTCGACGTCGGCCGCGAGACGCCGCGCCGCCGCCTTCTTCTCGGCGACCGCCTTGGCGAGTTTGTTGCGCAGCTCGTCCATGCCGTCGCCGGTGGCAGCTGACACTGCGTGCACGTCAACCCCGTCGATGCCTTCCGCGGTCAGCAGTCGGCGCAAATCGCGTAGGCACTGGTCCCGCTCGGCCGGCGTCAGGCGGTCAACCTGGTTGAGCACGACCATCATCACGTCGGCGTGGGTCGCCAGCGGAATGAGATAGCGGTCGTGCAGCGCCGCATCAGCGTACTTTTGCGGATCGACCACCCAGATCAGCATGTCGACCAGTTGAACCAGGCGGTCGACCTCCAGTCGGTGAGACAGCTCGGTCGAGTCATGATCGGGCAGGTCCAGCAACACCAAGCCATCGAGCGCTGAGGCCATCGCCGGATCCGGCTCGAGCGCGTGCCGGCGCGGAATCTGCAGCCAGTCCAGCAGTTCCTCAGCCGCATCATCACCCCAACTGCAGGCGAGCGCGGAGGACGTCGTCGGGCGCCGGACGCCGACGGCGGCCAGGTTGGTCCCGCTGAGTGCGTTGAACATGCTCGACTTGCCCGATCCGGTGGCACCGGCCAGCGCGACGACCGTCGCGCCACCCGACGTCGCCAGGCGACGATCGGTCTGGGCGATGACTCGCTCCGCCTCGGCGACAACCTCCTCGGAAACCCTGCCGGCGCACAAGTCGGTTGCCTCCCGGAGCGCCCGAACGCGCTCCACCAAGTGAGCGGTCTCGTCCTTCCGCGTCAGCAGCGCGAGCCCCCGGCCGGCCATCAGCGGAGTTCCTCGCGGCGGGTTTCGACGATCTCGGCCTCAACGATGTCATCGGTGCTCGCAGGGTAGAGCTCGGGCAGCTCACGGATCTGCGCCGCCTCGATCGCCGGCCGCTCGTCTGCTGCCACCAGTACTCGATCTGGCGCCGACCCGCGCTCGACCGCCTGGGGTAGACCGTCGGCGCGAGCCGCGTCTACTGCCTGCGCCGCCGATCTCAGCTGATAGGCCTGTTCCGGGTCGACACCGAGGCCGTCCAAGATGGCGTGGTAGCGAAGCAGCTCACCGGCAAGGAGGGCCTCGATCCGGGCGTCCAACTCCGCCTTGGCGGTTTCGGCAAGGCGGCGGACTGCTTGATCACCGAAGACTGCTTCCAGAACGCGTTGGGCGAGCACCGCCGTACCGCCCGCCACGCCGATCTCGGCCCCCACCAGGCCACCAGTGTGTGCGAAGACCACGATCATCAAGGCAACGCCCACGCCGTTGACTCCCAGAGCGAGATAACGAGCCTTGGCCCGCCTTCCCATCCCCTCCTCGGACACAAGGTCCAACACAGCGCCCTGCCAGTCACGAATCGCTCGAGCGGCAGCCTGTTCGAAAGCCGGGGACGAGCGGCTCAGATCTGCACTCGTCCGGCCGATCAGATCCCGGCCCGCCGCGTTTGCCTGCCACGACGCCTCTGCTCGCTCAGCTGCCGCATCGGCCTCCTGTCGGACCAGAGCCTCCAGGCCGGACTCGACGGCGACCTTGAGGTTCCCAGCACCGGGCGGCTCACCCTTCATGGCGGCAACCACTCTGTCCCGCAGCCAGCTGACCTTCTGTTCCAGCGCCCGGAAGAATTCACCCGTGCCGACGAATTCATGCCAGCGAGCGAGCACTTCGCCCCGCAGCAGAGTGCCGTCGGCGGTCTGCACCGAAATCGTGCGGACCGCTTCGGCGTAGGAATGGTCCACTTCGGCGCGCAACTGCGCAACCATCTCGGCTTGCTCGTCGACCGCGCGAGCCAGCCTGGGTGCCCGGGCATTGAGCGATCCGATCGCACCATCCAGGGTGCGATGGATGACCTCGGCGCGGCTGGCCTGATCTTGAGCGAGTCGGGCCAGCCAGCTGCGGATCGGCGAAATGGCCGAGGTGGGAAGCAGGCCTTGATCATCGACGGTGGTCTCCGGTACGGCGAACAGCGGCGACGCGCCCAGACCTCGCTCACTCATCATCTGGCCGAGATGAGCAGGCACCTCCGTCATGGCTCGCGGCGGCACCCGGTCGAGGACGACAGCGACGGCGGCGCTGCGCTCAGCGGCTGAATTGAGGAAGTCCCAGGGCACCGCATCGGCGTAGCGGGCGGCTGATGTGACGAAGAGCCACAGATCGGCGGCCGCCAGCAGCTGGGCCGCCAGCTCGCGGTTCTCCACGACCACCGAGTCGATGTCGGGTGCATCCAGAATGGCGAGCCCGGCGGGGATCGAGTCTTCGGCAACCAGCTGCAGTGATCGGGCGGTATTGCTCGCGCCGGTCGAGCGCGCCAGCCCGGGCAGAATCCGATCGTCGCTGAACCACTCGGCATCAATGCTGTGATGGACCAGAACAGGAGCCCGCGTCGTCGGTCGGATTACGCCGGGCGCGCTTACCCGTCGACCCACCAGCGAATTCACCAGTGTCGACTTGCCCGCGCCGGTCGAGCCCCCGACGACGGCGAGCAGCGGTGCGTCGATCGTGGCGAGCCGGGGCAGCACGTAGTCGTCCAGTTGGCTGGTGATCTCCCGAATGGCGCGTCGTTGCTCGGCTGCGCCGGGCAGCGGAAGCGGTAACGAGACCGGGAGCACCGTGGTCCGCAGATCGACCAGCGCAGACTCCAGCGGCCGCACCTGGCGGCGGGCTCTACTCACCCGGCGGCTTCCAGTTGGGGTCAACCTCGGAGTACGAAGTCGCCGTCTGCCCCAGCGGAGCACTCCCCGGCTCATTCGCGCCGGGAACATCTGGCGCCGGGTAGTAGCCGCCAATGCCTGCCGGACCCGGATAGCTCGGTGCCGGATAGTCAAGCGCGCTCGGCGCGGAACGGCGCCGCAAAGCTGGGTAGTTGGGCCGTCCGGTCGGGGTCAGAATGGCTTGACCTCGCAGAGATCGAATCTGGGCGAGTAGCACCTTCTCGCGCAGCAGCCCCGCCCGGTCGACGATGCCGCGGGTCATGGCGTCGCGCAGATACGCGAGTTCAGTCGCTGCCCGCTGCATCCGAAGGGTGGCAAGAAAGGCGGACGGGCTGATGAAGATCGCGTGCCATAGCGCGCGGAGTCGGGTTCGCAACCGCGACAGGGCCTGGGGATCGTCGTCGGGCAACCAGCCGACCCGGACGTAATCGACCAGCCGCTCGCGAATCAGTTTGCCCTCACGCAGCACCTGCCGGACCACGAAGATGATCATGCCGATGACAAGTGGCAGGGCCACGCCGAGATACATCCATAGCAGGCTTGGACCGCTGACCAGGGAGGCCGTGGTGTTGAACGCCATGTGCAGGAAGGACGCTGCGCAGAATCCGGCTAGCGGAGCGACGACCCGGACAATCTTGCTCTTGGATCGCAGGGCCACGGCCAGACCGATTCCGGTCATCGCGGTGAAGAGCGGATGCCCGAAGAATGTCATCAGGCCACGCAGCATGAAGAGCTGCTGCAGCGCTTCCAGCGGAGGTAGCTGGCCGAAGGTGCGAGCGGCGTACCGGTACGCCCGGCCGTAGTACAAGATGTTCTCGACGAAGGCGAACGCCGTGGCCGAGAGGCCCGCCAGCACGATGCCGCTGAGCCGGCTCACCCAGGCGTAGCGCATCAAGATCGCCAGCCAGAAGAGAACGGTCGCCTTCGACGCCTCTTCAACAAACGGTGCCACGTAGATCGCCGCTCGCGGCCCGGTCGCCGGGTCGCCGTCACCGACGATGCTGAGGTGGCTGGCGGCCCAGGTGTTGACCTGAGCGGAGACGAAGGTGGCCACACAGGCGCCCCAGCCGAACGTCATGATCCAGACCCAGACGCGCTGGCGCCGGAACCGGTCGGCCCACAGAAAGATCAGCGACAACGGAATGGCCGTGATGGCCGCGTACTTGGCCGCAAGGGGAATGGCTTCCGAGCCCAGCCCCGGCAGCGTACCGCCCGGCACCGGCTGATCAGGCACGACCTGGCGATAGAGCAAGATCAGCAGGGTGAGGTAGACGCCCAACATGATCAGAGTCAGCCAAAACATCCTGCTCTTCAGCAGCCGCTTGGGCAGCGGCTGACTCAGATCCGGGTCGACGGGGATGCCCGAGCGTGCTAACGCACGCCGATCCTCGGCCACCGTTGACATGGCGACAAGGCTACCCAAGCGAGGCGCGGCGCCTTCACTCAGCGATCTTGCCAGCGTGCTATCTCGCCCAGGGCGTCAAGAACGGCTCGATCACCGTGTCGAACTCCCCAGGGCGGCGCGCATGAAGGTCATGACCGCCGTCTATCGAGACATAACGTGCATCGGGTATCCGCCGCGCCAGTTCGGCCAGTCTGTCCTGGCGGATATGGCTGTTGGTGCCCCCGACAATCAAAGTGGGACAGCTGATCCGCTCAGCCATTGGCCACCAATCGCTCGGTGGGCTGTTCCGCCACCGTTGGATCTCGCTGGCGGCGCGCCAGTCGTACGTTTGTCCGCGCCCCGAACGCCTTGGCACTTCGAGCGGAGGATCGGCCGGGTCGGGCGTGGGCATCTCCTCCAGCACCAGCGCCCGAACCAAGTCTGGGCGGGTGGCGGCAAGCAAGAAGGCGACCAGCGCTCCGGCCGAATGGCCGAAAGGAATGACGCCGTAGAAGCCGAGTGCCTCGAGCAGTCGTACGACATCGTTGCGCATCAGTTCGAGGCTGTACTCCCCCGGCCAACTGCTCTCCCCGTGGCCACGAAGATCGGGAGCCACGACGCGGAACCTCTCGCCCACCAACGGCGCGAAGTGCCGCCATTCAGCCCCAGAGGACGTGAGACCGTGCAACAGCAACACGACAGCGCCATCGGGTCGGCCCCACTCACGGTAGGCGAGCGTCGGTCCGCCCGGCAGGGCCACGGACTCCGTCATAGGGCTGAGGCTAGCGAAAACGCGCAATTGCGGACAGGCCCAGTTCTAGCTGGCGCGTGGCGGTGGCCGACCGCGAGGTAGCCGACCGGGCACCGCCACGCCAGTGCTGCTGAAGGTCAGGCGGTCTTGATCGCGGAGACCTCGAACTCGAGGGTGATCTTGTCGCTGACCAGGACGCCACCGGTCTCGAGGGCGGCGTTCCAGGTGATGCCGTAGTCCTTGCGGTTGATGACCGCGGAGCCCTCGAACCCGACCCGCAGGTTGCCGAACGGGTCAGTGGCGGCGCCCTCGAACTCGAACGGGATGGTCACTGAGTTGGTGACGCCCCTGATGGTCAGGTCACCGGTGAGCTCCAGGGTGGTCGGGCCGACCTGGCGGACGTCGGTGGCGACGAAGGTGATCTGCGGGTACTCCTCCATGGCGAGGAAGTCGTTGCTGCGCAGGTGGGCATCGCGCTGCTCGTTGCGGGTGTCGATGCTCGCCGCCTGAATGGTCAGCTGGCCGCTCGACTTGGTGAAGTCGGTGCCGTCCACGACCGCGCTGCCCTCGAACTCGTTGAAGGCGCCGCGGACCTTGGTGACCATAGCGTGCCGGGCGACGAACCCGATACGCGTATGGGCCGGGTCGATGACGTAGATGCCGGACAAGTCGGACAGGGTGGCGGGAATGGTGCTGGTAGTCATGCCTTGCTCCTAAGGTCTGTGGGGTTCACGCCTAGTTAGTGACGTGTCACGTACATTAGAAGCCAACTTAGGTGACGTGTCAACTATTCCGGCGTAGTATCGATCCATGAGCTCTGACATCCGATGGCTGACAGCGCAGGAGCAACGCGTATGGCGGCGATGGCTGACGCTGAACGCGCGGCTGGCAGCCACGCTGCATCGAGAGCTGCAGGACGATGCCGGCTTGTCGATGCCGGACTTCGAGGTCCTGGTCCACCTCACCGATCGGCCGGAGGGCCGGATACGGGTGACCGATCTGGCCCGGCTGATGCAATGGGAGCGCAGTCGCGTCTCCCACCACGTGACTCGCATGGAGCGCCGGTGCCTCGTGCAGCGCGTGGAGTGCCCCGAGGACGGCCGCGGCGCCTTCATTGTCATCACACCGCAGGGCCGTGCTGCCATCGAACAGGCGGCACCGGGCCATGTGACCACGGTTCGCCGCCTGGTCTTCGACGCGTTGAGCCCGGAGGATCTCGATGCCTTCGCAATGATCATCGACAAGGCGCTGGCCCAACTGGACAACCAGCCGGCGGGTCTTCGGCATGAGCCGCCGGCTCATCCTGGTTGGCTGGTGGGTCGCAGCAGGATCTCGTTCAGTGTCATCCGTCGGGGGCGGGTCACCGCGAACGCGATCACCCCGGCGACGTCGTCGGCAGTGATGGCCAGTTGGGTCTTCGGCAGCTCGTCCCGGGGGATGCGGTCAGTCGGCGAAGGCGGCCTTGGCAACCTGGATTGCGGACATGGCACGCGGCCAGCCAGCGTAGAAGGCCAGGTGGATGATCACTTCTTTGAGCTCGTCCTCGGTGAGCCCGTTGTCTTGGCCCGCGGAGATGGTTCTGCAGCTGCTCGGTGTTGCCGCCGGCGATCAGGCAGCGACGGTGATCAGGCTGCGGTCTCGTTTCGACAGCGCGGCGCGTTCCCACACATCGCCGAACAGCACGTCGTCGGTCAATGACACCAGCTTGGGGGCGAAGTCGCCAATTGCGCCCTGCGCGGGGGTCAGGTCCTCGGGGTCCGACATGATTTGTCCTTCCTTGATGCGGGGTGGATGGTGCCTATCGGCGGGGGATTCCTCGCCGGGTAAAAGCGTCACCCCTTGGTCGTGCGCGCCGCGGATCAGATCTACGCCATGGGCGGTGTCGACCGGGTCGCCGTAGTTCGCACTGAGTCCCATGCAGCCCAGCCCAATCGCTGAGACCTCCAAGCTGCCGAGAAGCCGCTTTTCCATGATGTGGTGTCCTTCCTCAGCGCAGCCGCGCATCAGGTTTCGCTGTGGTGTTCGTCAGGGTGATTCCGTTGGTGGTGGTCACTGGGTGCGCAGCCCTGCCGCTCGGAGCCAGGACTCGACATCGGCCCTGTGCTGAGTGACCTCTTCACCGCGTACGGCCAAGCCGTCGCTGATCCGCGCGCCGGGGCAAGCGGCCGCGTAGTCGCGTTGAACGCTGCCGAGGCCGCTGACGGCGTAAGTGACGAACGGCAGGACGGTCTTACCGGTGAAGTCGTGACCCTCGGTGAATGTCGCCATGATCATCGGGGCCCGCACGTTCCAGATCGGGCTGCCCAGCAGCACCGTGTCGTAGCCCGCGATCGAGGTCAGCGGGTTCGCAATCCCTGGACGGGCGTCGCTGTTTTGCTCGGTGACGTTGCGCTGCACGGTGTCGTCGTAACTTGCCGGGTACGGGTCCGCGGCCTCGATCCGGTGCACGTCGCAGTCGATCAGCTCCGCGATGATCCCCGCGAGCACCTCGGTGTTGCCGACCTCCAGATCCCGCCGGCCACCGTAGTAGTAGTTCTCCCCCGCCCGGGAGAAGTACGCCAGCAGGACCCGCGCCGTGGCGCCGCTCGAGGTCGCGGGTGGAGTGGCCGGTTCCGGCATGGTGGTCTCCGGGATGGTCCGTGGTGAGCAGCCGGCTGCGCCCAGCCATCCGGCGAGGCCGATCAGCAGACTCCCCGCAGCAGGGCGCGTCTGGGTAGGGGCGGGTTCATGGGTGCTTCCTCATCCGGATCGGATCTGGTGGGGCAGCGGCAGCAGGCCGGCGGCTGCGGCTGGCTGGTTCAGTCCTCGGGGATGGGTCGTCCGAAGTTCTCCAAGGTGATGACCTCGGGCTCCGGGCCTCCGCGCCGGCCGGTGTCGAGAGCGTCGATCGCCGCCAGCTCCTCGGCCGAGAGCTCGAAGTCGAACACGTCGATGTTCTCCGCAATCCGAGCCGGCTTGGTCGACTTCGGGATCGCCGAGCGACCCTGCTGCAAATGCCAGCGCAACATCACCTGGGCCGGAGTTTTGCCGTGAGCCTCCGCGATGGCGCCGATCGCCGGATCCTCCAGGGTGCTGCTGTGCTGCCCGTCACGGTAGAAGGTGATGCCGCCGATCGGCGACCAGGCCTGGGTGACAATGCCCTGTTCGGCGTTCAAGGCCTGCACCTCTCTCTGCGCGAAATAGGGATGCACCTCGATCTGGTTGACCGCCGGCACCACGGTGGCCCGCTCCAGCAGGATGCGAAGGTGCTCGACCATGAAGTTGCTGACCCCGATCGCCCGGACCTTCCCATCGGTGAGCAACCTCTCCAACCCCCGGTATGCCTCCAGGGTCGCCTCGAAGTCCGACGGCAGCGGCTGATGCAAGATCAGCAGGTCGATCTGATCGACGCCGAGCTTGCGGGCACTCTTCTCAAAACCGTGCAAGGTCTGCTCGTAGCCGTAGTCGCTGATCCAAATCTTGGTCTCCAAGAACACCTCAGAGCGGTCCAGCCCAAAGCCGTGCACCGCTTCTCCGACCTGCCGCTCATTGCCGTACGAGGCGGCGGTGTCAATGTGCCGATAGCCGGCATCCAGAGCCGCAGCGACCGCCAACCGCGTCTCATCCGGCGGGGTCTGAAACACACCCAACCCAAGGGCAGGCATGACGACGCCGTTGTTCAGCGTCACGGTCAGGTCATCAGGCATGCGATCAATTCCTCGTTCCTCTCGGGCGGTCGCCGAGTCGATGTCTGGTCCATGGTTCACGGTTTGTCGCCGTAGGACGGCAGCTTGGCCTGCTCCGGGCGGAGTCTGGCCCGGCGGCCGGCCAAGGAGTCCTGGACGTATCTGCCGTGATCCACAGTCACGACGCTAGAGCCCACCCGGGCGGTGAAACAGGACCTGTCAGTACACGGATCAGCACTTTCTAAGGCGCAGCGTGAACTGCTTCAGTGCGGAACCTGGGCACTAGCGATGTCTTCGAGCCGAGCCATCGCCGACTTCTCCAGTGCTTACGCCGACCAGAACGAGCGCGACCACCAAGCCCTGGCTCATCGGCGACGTGGGTGTAGCGTGCATGGGCACGGCCGCTTCTTAGGAGACACCAGATGCGACTCCACCCTGCCCGTCGATCCGGTTTCGCCGCGGTTCTGGCCGTTGGCCTGCTCTTCATACTGACGAGCTGCGGCAACGGCTCCGAGCCGAGCCAGACCAGTCCGGCCGCGACGACCGCCGCGCCGACGACAGCTACGTCGGAAACGCTTGTGCGGACGTCGCGGCGCTCAAGTCGTCTCTGGAGGCCCTCACACAGGTGAGGCCCGGTGAGGACGGTGTTAGGGCGCTGACCACCGCGATCGGTGACGTGAAGACCAACCTGGACAAGGCCGAGGCCTCAGCATCGCCGGCCCTCCAGCCGGACGTACAGCAAGTCAAGGCGGCATTCGCCGAGTTGGAGACGGCGGCAAGCGGCATGACAGCCGACAATCTCAGACAGAAGGTGCCGGCAATCGCCGTAGCCATGAAGCAGGTCGCCAGCGCGACAGAAGGACTCCGCTCGACGCTGGCCGAGAGCTGCCCGGGTACCTAACGCTCGATTGAGTAAGACGCGGCGCTGAGAGAATCCGTCGAACACCGCGCCCTAAGTCCAGCTTGAAATTCGGTGCTGTTTGGTGTCCGCAACCACTGCTTCGAGAATGTGCCAGCAGACACCGATCGGCGGCCGTCAGGTGATGGCTGGCCGCCGGTCCGACACTTTTGGCGGGCCGCATTCAAGCCCCGGTCTAGGCGGCGTGCGCCCAGGCCTGGAACGCGTCAATTGCCTCCGGAGAGCCGGTTACCACGACCTGCGCGGGATCGCGTCGACCGCTGAGCCACAACGCCAGCTCGACCGGCTCCCCGGTGAGCGTCACGCCGTCACCGGCCTTCGCGACACTGCTCTTGCCCTTCGGCGTCGCCAAGCGCACGCCGACCGGTGACTTGCGCAGCCCGAGCTTGGCGAGCAGCCGGATCTGTTCCCAGACCGCGTCCTGTTCCGCCTCGGGCAGGTCCCTGGGCTCGGCCGGATTGGCGCCGGCGCGCCGGATGTCCTCGTGGTGAATGAGGTACTCGACGAAGTTGAGCTTCTCCGCCGCCCAGCTCATCGGCGACCAGCGCGGAGCGCCCTGGCTGAACCGGTCGATTAGGGCGTCGTAGCCCTGCGGGGTCCTTGCTTGGCTCGTGAGCTTGTTGAGCCCGGGCTCCTGCCCCGGCGGCTTCCGCGCGACCGAGTCCACGATCCTCGCGATGGGGCTGTGCTCGCGCTGCGTGAGGTGGGCGAGCAGTCGGCGCACGTTCCAGCCGTTGCACAGCGTCGGGGCGTCGGGGTTCGTGGAGCGGAGGGTGTCCACCAAGGAGGCCTGCTCCTGCTTGACCCAGCTCATCTGTGGTCCTCCCGTTCAGCACCGGCGACAACGCGCTGGACGAGCTCCCGGTCGCAGTTGCCGCCGGTCATGATTGCTGCTGCCACGGCGCCGTCGGAGCGCGCAGTGTCCGCAAGCAGGCCCGCGAGAGCGATGGCGCCGGCCGGCTCGGGCATCTGGTGCGCGGTCTGCCACAGGTAGCGCATCGCCTGCTCGGTCGCTTGGTCGCTGACCTGGACGAACCGGGCTGCTCCGCGGACCATCACCTCGACGGCGTCCTCGTCGGGCACCCGGGTAGCGACGCCGTCGACGATGGTATTTGCCTCGGGCGTTGTGACCGGGTGCCCGGCTTGGAAAGAGAGGGCCTGCGCCGGGGCGCCCTCGGCTCCGACACCGACGACTTCGGTGCGGCGGCCGAGCAGGTCGCGGACGGCGATGTTGGCACAGAGCCCGGATCCCTGGCCGACCGGCACGTAGACCACGTCGAGGTCGGGAGCTTGCTCGTGCAGCTCG
This sequence comes from uncultured Actinomycetota bacterium, assembly GCA_963808495.1. Taxonomy (GTDB): domain Bacteria; phylum Actinomycetota; class Actinomycetes; order Propionibacteriales; family Propionibacteriaceae; genus Microlunatus. The sequence continues at coordinate 25,280 of CAWEGC010000012.1, read as the reverse complement.
GCGGCGTAGGTCGCGACGCCGGCCACCAGGTCACGGTGGAACGACGGCACCAGATGCAGACTGTGCTCCTCGGCTAGCCGAATCGCGTGCTCGCGAGCCTCCTGGAAGTCGCGCCCATGCACGATCAACTCGGCGCCGAATCCCTCCATCGCGGCGTTCTTGTCCGGGCTGTTGCCTTCGGGAACGACGATCGTGACCGGGATGCCGTGCGCGCGTCCGGCGTAGGCAAGCGACTGGCCGTGGTTGCCTCGTGTGGCCGTGATCATGCCGCGCACCGGACGTTCGGCGTCGAGCAGCCGCGCCACGTAGACCAGTCCGCCGCGCACCTTGAAGGCGCCGGTTGGAGTGGCGTTCTCCTGCTTGACCCAGGTCGGTGTGCCAGTGACTTTCTCCAGCAGCGGCCAGCGGTACGCCGGCGTCACTGGCACGTGCGGCCGCACGATGCGCAAGGCGGCGTCGAGTTCAGCCCGCGTGATCACGGGATGAGCCTAAACACCTTCCCCCAGTGGTATGTGTACGGGAAGACGCCCCGTTGCGAAGTGCCGCTTTCGTGACATCTACATGTCCTAAGTCGGCGATCATCCGGCCGGATCGTTCAGCTAGCACCTCGGACGGCACGTCACAGTGTCCTGTGGAGGCCGAGGGCCTAGAGCCGAAGCCACAGCCGCCGGTACGGTTCGGTGATATGGCTGAAGATGCGAAGCGGATTCTGGTGGACGCATTCGGCCGGGTACGCGAGCTCGTGATCGACCTCACCGACGGTCTGACTGATGAGATCGCCACGTACCGCCCGGATCCGGAAGCCAACTCGATTGCATGGCTGCTTTGGCACCTCACCCGCAGCCAAGATCATCAGGTGGCCGACCTGGCTCAAGTTGAGCAGGTGTGGCCGCAGTGGCGTGAGAGGTTCGGGTTGCCTTTTGACAAGTGGGCTACCGGATACGGCCAAGGCCCGAAGGAGGTGGCGGCGGTCCGGGTGAGTGGCGATCTCCTGGGCGACTATCACCGGGATGTTCACGAACTGACGCTGCGCTACCTGGATGGCATTACTGATGAGGAGCTGGATCGGATCGTCGATACCCACTGGGATCCACCCGTGACAGCCGCAGTCAGGCTGGTCAGCGTGGTAGGCGACACGATGCAGCATGCCGGTCAGGCTGGTTATGTACGCGGTCTCGCGAAGCGGCGGGACAAGGCCCGGCATCAGCCGAGTGCTGCCGACCGCTAGTCGAGTGCCGGCACCGCGAGTGTCCGAGCCCGACCTAGGCGGTGAGCGGGGCGCAGCGGAGAACCGTGCGCTCGACGTGGTCGCCAGCACGTTCCTCATCCCCGGCAGCTGACACAGCGACCGTTGGACGTAAGCCGACCGATCTCCGGAACAATCCGCCGGCATGGTGGCGATCCGCAGACAGGCGCTCAGGGACACCTCCAGACCCACTGATTCGGCGTCCCTGTCGGATCTCGATGAAAGTATGAGGCAATGGCCGAGTTCTACCCACGGATTGCTCAAGTGGTGCTCGATACCACCGATGCGCGGACGTTGGCCGAGTTCTACCGCCAGTTGTTCGGGCTGGAGTACCGCGCCGGCGATGAACCGCCGGCGCCCCACCAGCCTGACCCGCGGGGTAGTGACTGGCTCGTGTTGAGGAACACCGCACGGCGGACCACAGCTGGCGTTCCAGCAGACGGACGGCGTCCGACCCTCGACCTGGCCCGATGCAGCCGTGCCGCAGATGCTCCACCTGGACACGGTAGTGGGGACCCGCGATGACTTGCGGATCCAGCGGGATAGGGCGCTAGCTCTCGGTGCCACTGAACTACTCGACCGCACCGACGACCAAAATGAACCCCTGTATGTGTTCGCCGACCCTGCCGGACACCCGTTCTGCATTTTCGTGGGATGACCCACGGATCCGGTTACCGCCTTGGCGCGCCAGCTCCCAGGATGCTCGGTTAGCTCACTCGCTCGCCCTCCACCAGGAGAGGGTCCGCGAGCCTCAGCGGTTGCGAGCCGTCTTCGCTGAGGATCGGCTCGGCCGAATATTGCGCCACGTAGACGCGGCGCACGCGGTCGGTGGTGTTGTGGCCGCTGCGGTGGAAAAGCGTCGACGAGAAGCAGGCAATGCTGCCGGCCGGCACGATCACCGGGTCGCCCGGGTCGTGTCCGAAGTAGCCGACGAGATCATTGCTCTCCTCGTCGCGCTCGTGCTTAACGACGTCTCGCGTACCGGCTCGCGAATAGGGCAGCAGATACACGGTGCCGTTGGCTTCGGTCATATCGTCGAGTGCGATCCAGCACGTGAGGTACGCCCGGTGCGGGTGGTCGATGAAGCCCGAGTCCTGGTGCCAGCTGAACGGTATCCCCTGCTCCGCGGCCTTCACGACGTATTGCTCGTTGAACAGGTAGACGGTATCCCCGAGCGCTGCCTGGGCGATCTGCACCATGAGGCCGGAGGAGATGAAGTGCTCGACTGCCGGGCTCTTGCCGTATGCGTGGACGAAGTAGCGGCTGCCGCGCCGGTCTAAGTCGAGCTTGTCGACCCCGAGGCGGTCCATATCCCGGTCACGCTCGTCGATGAAGCGTTGACATTCGCCGCGCAGCGTGTCGAGATCGGCTGGGTCCACTGCGCGCTCCAGGACGAAGAAGCCCTCCTCACGGAACTGGCGCACGTGCTCGGATGTGATGCGTAGTGCTGAGATTGTCATGTTTGCCCTTCGGTGATTGTGGGTGATCACATAATCTGCGGTCGATGCGGCTCGAGTCTTTGCGGATATCCGCGACTTCCTATCGTTTATTGCGATGATCGACGACCTCGGGCTTCGGGTCGGCCTCGATGGACGCGTGGTGCGGCACAAGGTCGGCGACGTTCGACCCCGCGCCCATCGCCATGCCGAGCTAGAGGTCAACCTGGTCGTCCGCGGCACGGCGTCCTACCTGCTCGGCGACCGGCGCTATGCGCTCACACCAGGCACGCTGACCTGGCTATTTCCCGGTCAAGATCACGTCCTAGTTAGCGAGTCCTCCGACCACGAGCTCTGGTGGGCGGTGTTCCGGCCGGCTCTGGTCGCTCAGATCGCCACGACCCGGGACGCGCGACCTCTCGTGGCGGAGGATCCCGTCGGGCAGTTCTCACGCCGTCTCGATTCCGGGTGGGTTCGTCGTCTCAGCACGCTCTTCCACGAAGTGCAGGACGCGGAGACGGTGGACGACGTTCTTTTCAACACCGGGTTGGCCTACCTGCTGAACGTCGCCTGGCGAGCGTTTCTCGACAGCGACAACGTCGTCGAAGGCGTCGATCTGCATCCCGCGGTGGAGACGGTCGCTCGGCTACTGCGAGCCGACCCGGACGCAGGTGATCTGGCTACGCTAGCTCGGGCCGCGAGCCTGAGCTCGTCACACTTGAGCCGGATATTCAAGGAACAGACCGGCGTGTCGATCAGCTGGTTCCGCAACCAGCAGCGACTGCAACGTTTTATGCGTCTCTACGGCACAGGCCGGCGCACCACGGCGCTGGCCGCTGCACTCGAGGCCGGCTTCGGCAGCTATGCCCAGTTCTACCGCGTCTTTCGCCAGCAGGCGGGACGGAGTCCGTCCGCGCTGCGCACCGCCGCCACCGACGATGATCTGAACTTGGGCCGAGACCATCGCTAAGATTCGACCGCTTGGGTGCCAACTTGTCGGTTCGGACAGCGACATACTGCGCAAACGAGCCGTCACAAATGCCGAAGACTGCCTCACCCCGCTCGAAGGCAGTGACCTCGTCGCCCACGGCTTCGATGATTCCGGCCAGACTTCGCCTTCGCCGTCATCGTCGCCACACCGAAGAGACTAGGCCGCCCGAGGGGATCATCTCGGACCTTTCAGCCGCAGGGCTACAGGAGCGGTTGAGCGGTCCGCCCCGCGGCGATGACATCGCGTCTGGCCCGACTGGCTTGGGCGGAGTCTGCTTCGTCGTACAGCAGCGATTCCTGGGTGGTGTCCTTGGCGACGCGGTGGGAACTGTTGGTCACGTCTCGTACCAGGGTGGTCCAACGGGCTGACTCCTACCGCTCCCATGTCAACGGCGGCCCGGTGCTTCCACCGATCGTGCCGATCGGGAACTCCTGATTAACGACTCTCAACTGAGGCCGCTGTGACGGCCAGGGCAGCTGCGGGGTGATACACGGGACCTGTAGCGGTAGCCGCGGCTAAGACCTACGGTGGGCCAGATAGAGCGGCAGAGGGCTGGTTACACCTTTGAGTTCGACCGCGCCCAGCGGGTCGAACCACACCTGCGGGTCGCCGGAGCGCTGCGCCGTCTCCTGGCTCACCACCACCTGCCCAGCTTGTGCATAAGAAGCGATCCGGGCCGCGAGGTTGACGGTGCTTCCGTCAGCCCCGCCCCCTCGCGTCCATATCCGGCGGGTCGGCAGCCCCGCCCCCTTCTCGCGTCCATTTCCTGCTTCGCCCATGCCGACGGCTGTCGGCTGGTGCGGTCGTAGAAGGTGGTGGACACCGGTTCACCGATCGCGGCGAGCAGCGGCGCAACCCCGAAGTGTGACGATGCGTCTCCACAAACGTCACGACCTGCGCCGGGTCGGGTCGGCCTCCTGGGCGAAAACGCACGCGCAACCTCAAGATCTCGTCGGTGCGCTTCAGCTCCGCATTCTCCCGGCCGAGCCGTTCAGTTCTTCGGCGTCCTCGGCGTCCTTAAGGCCGATCGGGTAGTTCACTGCGATGGAGCCGACGACTTCAGACTGGTCGCAGCCGAGGCGACCGTTAGCTTGTCTTGCTCGGGGTCACCGGCGGGCCGGTGAGGATCGGCGAGGGCCGGAAGCCTTTAACGAGGAGCCAAACACTGAGCGAGAACTCCCAGATGGCCTCGGGCGCTGTGAGTGCGACGGGAAGTCCGGAGCGGATGCCCCAGGCCCCCAACAGCACGCCGATACCCGCGAGAAGCGCCAACGGACCACCGATGAGGCCGATCATCACCAGCGGCCGCGGAAGCAGTCTGGATCGCCACATCAAGTAGCCCAGAAGAATCCCGTTCCCGAGCCCGGCGCAGAACTGCGGGCCGAATAGGGCGATTTGGTCATGCACGGCGAGCAGTCCACCGGCGACGTCAATAAGAGCACCGCTGTTGCTTGCCGCGTCGGCGAAATTCTGCCGCAGGGCAACGATCGACATCAGGCTCACGACGCCGACCAGAATGAGAATTGACTCCACCGTGCGCGTGGCGACGTACCCGAGGGCGACGCTTTCGTTGACCCGCTTCACAATGGGGAAAATGACCACGGCGGTGGCAATGCCGGCGACGGCTAACAAGATCTCAAGCAGAGCCCCAACGGCTACGCCGATGTCGTCGCCGCTGCCGACAACGTAGTCGGCATGGTTCAAGATCGGGTCGTAGAAAAAGAAGGCCGGGATCGCGATGAATGTGCCAAGGAACCAGGCACCCATAATCCGCGCGGTTCGCTGCTCAGCCGAGGTAGGTGCATATAGGGCCTGACCGGCTCGATCCGGGATAGTGCGGGTGTCGCGCTGCGGTCGCGATTCGTTCCGCTCTGGACTCATCCCGAGCCCCTCTCGCTCGAAGACACTGAGTAGCGTCAATGATCACCCATGCCTGGAGCGTTGCCGCGTTCTCGTGGTCACCAATCCACCTCGTGTCATCACTCGGCGACTGCTGCCGAGCTGCGGAGATCGTCACCGCCGATGGTTGCCTGGTTGTGCTCCGTCCGGGTGCTGCGCCACAGCGAGTGGCCGAGGCTGGTTTCCGCGTTGGCTGTCCTGTCCTCATCAGCGCTTTGGCTGAACCATCGACGGGGGTGTGGCAGTCAAGCTCGGCGGCACCCAGACCGGCAGCAAGTCGCTGTCGAATCCCACACGCGAGTCAAGGAGACGGTCATCAGCCGTCGTTCTGAGTGTTGATCGGCTAGGCTCGCAGTTCAACAAGTCCCCTAATCCCAGGTGCGCCGGGAAGTCTGGTCGGCAATCTCGCGCAGCATGTCGCTGCGCGGCACTCCGACGAAGGCTGGCCGATGACTTCCTTGATCGTGTCTGCGGGCTCGTTGACCAATACCTCCTGCGGGCGACGCGGCATAGGCTGGCGGCGTGCACGCCGAGCAGATGGCGGAGGACATGCCGCTGGTCGATTTGGACACCAGCGCCCTCGAGGCGGCCCAACTCCTGGCTCAACGACGGCTCCCGGCGTTAGTTGTCACCAAACCGGACGGGTCGCCCCATTCGATCCTTCCGGCCTCTCAGGTCGTGAGGTTCCTGGTTCCGGCCTATGTTCAGGACGACCCGTCGCTGGCGCGGGTGATGAACGAGTCGATGGCCGACAGTGCGGGCGAAAAGTTGGCCGGCAAGCGGGTCCGCGACCTATTACCGACCGAACGTCGCGAGCTGGCTGCTGTCAACCACGACGACACCATCATCGAGGTGGCCGCGATCATGGCCAGGCTGCGTTGCCCATTGGCGGCAGTCATGAAAGACCACAAGCTGATCGGCGTGATCAGCGCGTCCCGACTGCTGGAGCTTGCCCTGCAGCCAGACTGACGCCAGACCGGTCGAGCACGAGCCAGGCGGCCTGATGGCTGCCGTCGCCGTGGTGACCTTTGTCGTTGCCTACATCCTGATAGCCACCGAGCGGGTTCCCAAGATGGTGACCGCGCTGGCCGGTGCTGGCGTCATTCTTGCTCTTGGGATTGCGTCGTCGGAGGACGCGTTCTACTCCCATGACACCGGCGTCGACTGGGACGTCATATTTCTGCTGCTCGGCATGATGATCATCGTCGGAATCCTGCGACAGACCGGGGTGTTCGAGTACATCGCGATTTGGGCGGCGAAGCGCGCCAAGGGCTCACCGTTTCGCGTGATGGTGCTGCTGGTGCTGCTCACGGCGTTCGCCTCGGCCCTTCTGGACAACGTCACCACGGTGCTGCTGATCGCACCGGTCACCTTGCTGGTGTGCGAGCGCTTAGGCGTCTCTCCAGTACCGTTCCTGATCGCCGAAGTCCTGGCATCGAACATCGGCGGCGCCGCCACCTTGATCGGCGACCCGCCGAACATCATCATCGCGAGCCGATCCGGATTGACCTTCACTGACTTCCTGCTGCACATGACGCCCATAGCGGCTCTGGCTATCGCCGTTTTGGTCGCCATGCTGCCCCTGCTGTTTCGCGGCTCCTTCAAGGGCGATCCCGGCCGAGTGGCCGACGTCATGGGGCTGAACGAGCGGGAAGCCATCAAGGACCCTCGGTTGCTGATCATCTGCGGAGTCGTCCTCACCGCGGTATTCATCGGGTTCATCGGTCACGCGGCACTGCATATCGAACCATCCGTGGTGGCGCTGCTCGGAGCAGGCATCCTGGTGCTGTTATCGCGCAGTAAGCCGCGCGACTTCATGCCCAGTGTGGAATGGGAAACGCTGCTGTTCTTCGCCGGCCTCTTCATCATGATCGGCGCACTTGTCACGACCGGCGTCATCACCCAGCTGGCCGAGGGCGCCGCGCGGGCCACCGGTGGCGATCCACTCACAGCCACCATGCTGATCCTCTTTGTCTCGGCCTTGCTCAGCGGCGTTGTCGACAACATCCCCTACACGGCAGCCATGAGCCCGATCGTGCTCCAGCTGACCCAGGGCATCGCCGATCCGGTGCAGGCCAATGCCCTCTGGTGGTCACTTGCCATCGGGGCGGACTTCGGTGGCAATCTGACCGCAATCGGCGCGAGCGCGAACGTGGTCATCCTTGGCATCGCAATGCGATCCGGTTCTCCCATCTCGTTCTGGGAGTTCACCAGGAAGGGCGCCATCGTGACTGCCGTGACCGTCCTTCTCGCGGCGCCCTACCTGTGGCTGCGCTACTTCGCGTTTGCTGGCTGAAAGATCAAGCTGGCGATTCCCCAACGGAACAACCCTTCGGAACCGAGGATGTCCTGCGCGGTTCTCCCGGCATCTCCGGGAGTGATGAGAGCTCCTACGGCGACGAAGGCGCCGAAGGGGGCCAAGACGACGATCATCGCGAGGGCGAGCCCCGCTATAAGGCTGGCGGTGCGCAGCGATCGGGCGTCATGGTTCGTTTCTGTTGCTCCTTGAGGTCCCGGGAGTGAGGGGGTGCCGCGGCCGCGGTCAGGCCGACCAGATCGGCGCTCACCTGCCAAAGCCGTGTCGCGGTGGCTTCGTCGTAGCTGCGTTGGGCGGATTTCTTTGGTTTGCTGTCGGCGAAGTAGCGGCCGGTCACCTGCTCAAGGTCGGGAGCGGACGCCAGGTGCACTGACGTCGCGGCGCCCTGGGCCGGGGTTTTCATGAAACGCCGCAGGAAGGGGATGAACACTCGCTGCACGGTGGCGGGATCATCGGCGCCGAAGGATGTGCTCACCACCCCGGGATGCAGCGCGTTGGCCGTGACGGACGTGTCCTGAAGCCTCCTGGCCAGCTCGTAGCTGAACAGTACGTTGGCGAGCTTGGACTGGTTGTAAGAACGTGCCCCGGAGTAGACCCGTTTGCCCTGGAGGTCGTCGAAGTCGATGCGCCCTTGGGCGTGGGCGTTGGAGGACACCGTAACGACGCGGGCCGGGGCGCTCTGCTGCAGCCGGTCCAGCAGCAGGTTGGTGAGCAGGAACGGCGCGAGATGATTGACGGCGAAGGTTCGCTCCAGCCCGTCGGCGGTGGGGTGCCGGGTGTTCCAGTACCCGCCGACGTTGTTGATCAGCACATCGATCCTCGAAAGGGTCTGGAGTATCTGCTCGGCCAGCCGTCGTACCTCTGCCTGGGCGGACAGGTCGGCGACGAACACGTCGACCTGCCCACCGCCGGCTGCGCGGATCTCCCGGGCCGCGTCCTCGGTGCGCCTAGCGTCGCGGCCGGTGATCGCCAGGTGTGCACCCATCGTGGCCAGGCCCAGAGCGGTCGCCTTACCGATGCCGGCGGTGGCACCGGTGACCAGCACCGTCCTGCCGGCCATCGGGCCGCTGTGAGCCTGTTTCATGTTCGTGCTCCTTCGGTGCATATGGCGCCTAGCTGGTCCCGGGTTTGGGCAACCGGGGAGCGCCCTCAGGCCGGCGTCAGTGACCGGCGTAGTGACGGGTCCTGGTGTGGTGGCGGGGCCGTCAGGTTTCGCGTCAGGCTCGTGCTGTCCTTGATCCAGGCGGAAGGGAGGGTACTCGTCTCGCATCAAGGCGACATAGCTGAGAACGCGGTAGACCCAGCGGTTGATGCCGATAACGAAATCGAAGAGAGCCCGTGGGTATTGCCGGGTGATCAACAGGAAGAGGCCGCCGACGAAGACCAGCAACCCGAGGAACGAGATCCCAGCGGTGCTCTGGTAGCCGGAGCCCCAGTCGTTACTCGCGGTCCACCAGTACAGGAGGTTGCCGGTGAGTAGCCCGACGATGATCAGTTGTGGGATGGCCAGCAACCAGGATTTGACCAGGACCAGGCCATGGGAGAGATGCTCGGGGTAGGCGACGTCGAAGTCGGCCGGGTAGTCGGTCCGGGCCAAGGTGAAGGGTGGATAGCGGTCGGTGCCGAGAGCCGAGTTGGCATAGAAGGCGACCCGCCAGCTCCAGCGCAGCACGCCGACGTTGAAGTCGAACAGCGAGCGCGGATAACGCCCGGTGAACAAGATCGCGAAGCCGGCGATCACCGTGGTGACCAAGAAGGCGACCCAGAGGAACGCCAACACGACGTAGTGCGGGATGGCGAGGAACCACTTCACCAGCCACAGCCAGCGTGAGAGGTGCGGATCCAACTCGCCGGTCAAACGGACCGGATAGGCGACTTGGGATGTTGTTGTCGATGTCATTGCTTTATTCCTGTCAGGAGAGATTTCGGGGAGTTGTGGCAGATGACGCGTGGCTGACCCTGTCGAGGATCAGGTCGTCACGCTGGCCATTGGGGGTGAGTTAATGGGCGGCTGCCCGGCTCACATGGTGATGACGAACTTTCCCCGAGCGCGTCCCGAATGCAGATCACGGATGGCGTCAGGAACCTCGCCGAGCGGATACGCCTTGTCGATGACCGGGGTCACCTTGCCCGCCTCGATGAGTTCCTTCAGGACTGCAGATCCTCCGATTTCACTTTCCCGAAGAGGATCCGCAGCCGTTGGCTGACGGCCGTATTGCCCGCCGTACTTTGTACAAGAGGCTACCATACAAAGTATGGGAGTGCTATCGTCTGGAAACGCAAAGTTGAAACCAACCAATGAGGGTTCTGACAAGCGCGTCCCGCTCAGCCGGGAACGGGTGCTGCACGCGGCCATCGCGGTCGCCGACGCAGCCGGCGTAAGAGCGCTAACGATCCGCTCCCTCGCCGCCGAACTCGGGGTCAAGCCGATGTCGGTCTACTACTACTTCGCCAACAAGAGCGAGATCCTCGACGGCATAGTCGATGTCGTCTTCAGCGAGATCGACCTGCCCACGGGCGACGGCGACTGGCAATCGGTGATCCGTCGCCGAGCGATCTCGGCCCGTCGGGTTCTGGCCCGCCATCCCTGGGTGATCGTGCTCCTGGAGTCCCGCAAAACTCCCGGCCCTGCGACGCTGCGACACCACGACGCCATGATTGGCACCCTGCGCCGGGCCGGCTTCTCGGTGGAGATGACCGCCCACGCCTACGCCCTGCTCGACAGCTACGTGTACGGGTTCGCAGTCCAGGAGGCCGCTCTGCCCTTTGACGGCAAAGACAGCGTCGCCGACGTCGCGGAACCGATCATGCAGCAGTTCCCCGCCGGCGAATACCCCCACCTCGTCGAGATGGCCACCGAACACATCCTCCAGCCCGGCTACGACTTCGGCAACGAGTTCGAATTCGGGCTCAACGTGATCTTCGACGCCCTCACCAGATCGGTACCCAACAAGGACGGCGACCTCCCCAGCTGACGACCACGGTTTGCTGAGTCGACGTCTCGCGAACCACCAAACGCTCACAGGCCATCGCGACGCCTGCAATAGATCGAGAAGCGCACGGCGTCGCTGATCAAGGAACACTACGCCGACCGGAACAGCTTGTCTGGGCGCCATCGTGCCTTGGACGTGCCCTCATGCTGGTGACGGACACCGAGCGCGCCGATGGGACCCCTTCCGGCCTAGGCAGTCGTCTTCGACCCGCCCGCCTGCCGCCGGGTCCGGTCGACCCGTCGGCTACGGCCGGATCAGTCGACGAGCTCGGCAGGCAGCAGGTCTCGATGGGCCTCGAACAGCTCCTCGGTCATCGCGCGAGCCTGCTCGAGGGTGCACATCGCCGCGGTCAGCGGGTCCACCGCGACGGCGTGGTGGACGTTGTCCCGGTCGCCTGTGAGCGCAGCCTGCACAGCCAGGGTCTGCACTCCGATGTTGGTGCGGTTGAGCGCTGCGAGCTGGAGCGGCAGCGCACCGACCGCGGTGGGCTGGACGCCGTTGTGGTCGACCAGGCACGGGACCTCGACGCAGGCCTCGGGCGGCAGGTTGCTGATCAGCCCGGTGGCGTTGGGCACGTTGCCGTACACCACGGCCGGGGTGCCCGTCACCACGGCGTTGACGATGCTCGCGCCGTACTCGACCGAGGGCTCGAGCTTCGCCGACAGCTTCGCCAGCTGGCTGTCCAAATCGCCCCGATCGTCGTGCGCCGCACAAATCTGGTAGTAATCCCACCGCTCCGGCAGGTAGGCCTCGACCAGCTCCGGGTTCTTCCGGAAGTACGGCAGGTACTCCGAGGCGTGGTGGCTGGACTCGGTCTCGAAGTAGCCGAAATGGTTCATTAGCGTGGTTCGGACCTGCTCGTTGCCGCCCTCGTACGTGCTGGCCGCCGGGGCAGCCTCACTATGGTCGCCGCCGTCGCCGAGCAGGTCCGCGGCGGCCCGGCCGACGACGTGCCGCTCGGTCATCACCTCCCGCAGCCGTGGGTAGAGATCCTCGCTGCCGCGACGGAAGCTCAGTACCCACGCCTGGTGGTTGATTCCGGCGCAGACGTAGCTGACCTCGCCGTACGGGACGCCCAGTGTGCGGGCCAGCATCCTCGTCGTCCCTTGCACGCTGTGACACAGGCCGACGGTCTTCAGACCGAGGGCGTTCAAGTACCCGGTGGCCATGGCCATCGGGTTCGCGTAGTTGATGAACACCGCGTCGGGGCAGACGTCGAGCGCGTCCGCGGCAATGGACCGGTAGGCGGGCACCGAGCGCAGGAACCGGAACACCCCGCCCGGACCGACGGTGTCGCCGACGGTCTGGTCGACGCCGTAGCGCCGGGGGATCTCCACGTCCCACCGGTAGGACTCGACCCCGCCCACCTGGAAGGTGATGATCACGAAGTCGGCACCGGTCAGCGCGGCCCGCCGGTCGGTGGTCTCAACAACCCGGGTGTCGAAGCCGTGGTGCGCCACCAGCTTGCGGGTGGCGTCCGCGACAGGGGCGAGCTTGTCGGGGTTGACGTCCATCAGACACAACTCGGAGCTGCGCAGTGCCGGGAAGCTGAGCAGGTCGCCGATGAGCCGGAACGGGAAGACGAAGCCACCGGCACCGATGATGGCGATCTTTGTCGTCGAGGTCATGGTCGCAGCCTACGGAGCGGCGGCCGCTGAGGGCACCGGCTCCGGCTTGCGCATCTTCCGCGATCCTCAAGTCCGATCAACACTCATCCCGGGCCCGACCCGTCGCCTGTCATAGCCATGTTTTTTGCGCCCCCGGTAGGACTCGAACCTACGACCGACAGATTAGAAACAGTCCATGATCAACAATGAGATCACGTGACCATATTTCCTAGTGAAACAACGTTTCTCAGACGACGTGACGCCCTCGCCATGAGCAAAAATGAAGGCGCGATAGAGACCATGTAGGGAGTCATGTGGGGAGCGGCCATGATCTTGAAATCCTTACTCGGGACCTTGCACACTAGCCTGCACGACGGGCCCGAAACGGTGCTCGGCCAGCATTTCGACCAAGCCGGGCGCTGATTGAACAACACCGCGCCCAATCAAGCAAGGTGGATCAGGGCGGCCCCCCTCCCGGGTCGGGATCGAAATCGCAACCCTGGACTACAAGGGCGGGCATGGCGTCCTAGAACTCCACGGAGGCTGATAGGGCTTCTTATCAGCCACGCTGGTGTATCGAAGTCGGGGCGGTTGCCGTCAGCGCTGCCGTCAGAACTCACCTCGAGGACCAGCACAGGTCACCTGAGCCACGCGGGCGAGACGATCACGGGGGACCTGATGGCCGCAACGATGCAGGACCACACTCGAATTCGATGGCGGCGCTCGGTGCTTCCTGGCACAGGAAGGCGGACATCCGGCCGATTGCGTCGTATCGGTACTAGCCGGGCCGAAGCGCGTCGCTAGTCGTCACTTTGGTGCCACGTCAACGTATGGGACCTCGATCGCGTTGTTTCCGTAGCCGAGCCGATTCCAGGGTGGGACTTCGGGTTGAACGTTGCCGGCGGCGTCGGTTGCCCGAGCGCGGATGGTGTGTCTTCCGATGTCGGTCGCGGCCCAGTCGAATGACCAGTCCTGCCATTGGTAGGGGCCCTTGGGGGGTTCGAGCTGCGCCGGGTACCAGTCGCCGGCGCCGGTGAAACTGATGTCGACGCGGGTTACTGGTCCGGTTCCCGACCAGGCTTTGCCACGCAGGGTGTACCTGCCAGCTTTGATGGTGGACCCGGGCGCGGGGTCTGTGATCCGGGCTCGGACGCGCATGAGGGTGACGGGTTCGTGTGGTTGGTCGGCCCATTCGTAGACGTAGTGGCCGGTCTGGAACTCGCCCGTGTACGGCTCGGTGAGGACGTCGATGCGTTTCAGCCACTTCACGGACGCGACCGCGTACCAATGGGGCGCGATGAGCCGGAACGGGGCTCCGTGGTCTGTACCGAGCGGTTGGCCGTTCATCTCGTAGGCGATGAGGATCTCGGCCGCCGGATCGGCCGCGTGGGCGAGGGGCAGAGCGCGGACGAAGGTCAGGTCGTCCTTGTTCGTATCTGGAAGGACTGGCCGGAGGTGGTAGGAACCGTGGTCGGCGCCCTCGAACCGAACGTCGACCCCGTCAGCTACCGGCCGCGCCCGCTTGAGCACGTCGCAGAGCAGGGCGCCGGTCCAGCGGGCGGTTGAGACGGCGTAGGCACCCCATGGTTCTCCGGTCGGTAGTGGTCTCATCTCAAGACGCCCGTTCCCGGCGCATTCAAGGGTGACGGCGCGCTCGATCGCCGGCAGCGCTCGGAGGTCTTGGAGGGTCAGGGCGGTCGGGTTTTGCACTGCGCCGCCGACTTCGAGGGTGCCGTCGTGTGCCGGGACCGCGAAGTTGCTGCGGACGTAGTGGAGGTTGCTGGGGGTGAGGTCGGTGGCGAGGGCCTCGGGTGGTGCCTCCGCGTTGTACGGGGCCGGGTTGATCATTTGAAGAGCGGTGCGCGCTCGTTCGAGGTCGTCTGCCACTGTCATGTTCAGTCTCCTCGCCGGTGGGTCGTTGAGTCGCCTGCTGGCAATCAGTAGTCGGGATCAAGGAAGGTCGGTTCGCGGTCTTCGTTGAAGGCGCCGATGCCTTCGGCGCGGTCGGGATGGACCGCTGATCGCCAGTGCGCCTCCATCATGATCGCGATCGCCTGCTCGATCGGCTGCCCTTCGCCCATTTGAACGGCTCGTTTGACCGCCTGCACCGCCGTCGGTGAGTTGCTGGCGATCTTGTCCGCAATCCGGTGCGCCGCGTCCATCAGCTCGGTCTGGGGGTGGATCTCGTTGACCATGCCCAGCCGGTACGCCTCGCGGGCGCTGATCGGGTCCCCCGTCATAAGCATTTGCAAGGCCTTTCCCGGGGGGAGCAGGCGTGGCAGCAGCGCCGGAGAGCCTCCGCCGGCAGCCAGACCAATCATCGCCTCGGGCTGGCCGAAGGTGGCGTTGTCGGAGGCGATGATGAAGTCGGTGCTTTGGGCCAGTTCTGAGCCGCCGCCGTAGGCGATGCCGTTGACGGCGGCGAAGATCGGCTTCCGCAGCTGCCGGACCGTGTAGAGGGTGCGATCGAAGTCCTGCCGTTGCCGGAGCCAGTCCTGCTTGGTCATGCTCTTGCGCTGACGCAGGTCGCTGCCGACGGAAAAGGCTCTCTGCCCGGCTCCGGTGAGGATGACGACACGCACGGCTGGGCGGACCGCGATGGTCTCGACGATCTCGGTCAGCCGGGCGCCCATGTCGGTGGTGATCGCGTTGTCGGCGTGCGGCCGGTTGAGGGTGATGAGCGCAATCCGGCCCTCGGAGATGTACTCGAGGAGTACTGGGGAGTCGGGCTCCGCGGTGTCGGACTGCGGCGGAGCGAAGTCAAGTGCCTTCCAGCGGTCGGTGGTTGTTGAGGTCGCCACGTCGTCCTGCCCTTCAAGGTCGAGAGAGTCACGTCTCATGTCTGGAGCTCCGCCAGCCAACGCATGGCCCTCAGGCCGGGGGCGAAGCAGTACTCGCCGCCGCGGGTGACGACGAAGGGCGGCATCTGCTGCAACCGCCGCCGGATCGGCTGGGTGGGAATGGTGAAGCTGCCGGAGCCGTCACTCGGCCCGACGAGCGGATCCTTCTCGGTTGGAGCACCGATGAAGATGCCGTCGTTCAGCCATTGGGTCTTGACGAACTCGAACTGCCGCTTGAGGTGCGCTCCGGCGAAGACGAAGATGATGCCCCGTTCGGCGCCGTCGTCTTCGAGAACTCCCTCGGGCAGCGCCGGGCCGTAGCTCGTCCCACGCCGGATCATCCGGTGAAGGCGGACGTTGACACTACCCTCTGCGTCAAGGGCGTCCCTCGGGTTGGCGCGTCGGGCATGCGCACCGGCCGGACACTTGAGGCCGCGGAGGTCGTCGGCATAGAGGAAGTCGTTGTGCCGGCGCCGGTCTGCCCCGAGCTTGGGATCGTCTCGCTCAGAGGCGAGCACGAGCGGAGCGCCGCTCTGCCAGCGGCCGACCATCTTGGCGCCGAGCAGGGCCTCCTCCTCGCGGTTGGCGGCTTTGGCGCGGAGATACTGCCGGTATGCCGCCACTTTGGTGTGCAGCTTGCGGAACACGATGTAGGTGCCGTTTCGACCGAGCACGTCCGGACTGGGCATCGGCGGCAGCTCGCCCGTCTCGTCGGGGTAGCCGAGGATGATCTCACCGGCCTTGATCGGCTTCTCTTTCGGGTTCGAGGGGGGCATGCCGCTGCCTTCGACCGTCGGCTGGCCGATCCCGTCCTTGAAGCCGAAGGAGGTGCGCCCGGTGGGGAGCTGGTAGCAGTCCTGAGCCCAGATGACGTCCACGCCTGAAAGCTCCTGGTGGGCGCGACGCATTTTCTCGACGGCGGCTTGGAGCCGCGCGGCATCGGGCGAGAGCGCGGCCAGCGCGACGTGCACTTCGGGGCTACCGAGTGGCTTCTCCCAACGGGCGGGACTGCTCTCCCCCACGTCGCCCAGCTCGACCGCGCGCGCCGCCATCCCCTGCTGGAACTCTGGCGCGAAGCTGTCGAGCGAGTCCTTCGGCACACCGAGCGCCTTCAAGCCCTGGTACGTGAAGGCCACTGTGACCCAGGCGCCGTCCCTCGGCTCTGAGCTGGGACGTCCATGGTCCACAACCGTGAGCAGCCGCCTGACCAGCTCACGCCCTGCCGTGCGGTCATCGATCCGGAGGAGCACGTACTGCCCGACATAGGGTGAGGGCCGCTCGTGCAGCGCCCCGCTCTGGATGTCGTCTAGGTCCAGAGCCACGTCGCGCCTGCGGGTCATGGCCTCGCCAACCGTTCCATGGCTACAAGTGCTCGGGGGGTTCAGGCGGCTCCGGATTTGGCGACGCCAAGTAGGGAAAACTGTGCGAGGCCAGCCGGCTCGCGTGGTCGACACCGTCACGGATGATCGGTCCGTTTCCGGCGTTGACCAGCTGGGTGAAGATCGTGTCCATCACATCGTCGTTGAGCGCCCGTCCGCCGCAGGTTTCATGCGCCTTACCGCGGCGCTTGGAAAGCTCGATCTCGAGGAAGGAGCCGTGCTCGGCGTACGGCTTGGTGAGGTCGACGACCAGGAAGTCGGCGAGCACGAGGCTCGTCAAGGGATGGTCGCCGTTCACGTCAGTGAACCAGTCGGTCTTGCCGTCCAGCCCGTCCCAGAAGGCAAGATTGGCGTTCAGCCGGGCTCGATAGGCGCCTCGATAGGTCTCCCCGAGGTGAAACGCATCCTCCATGTTGTAAAGATCGCGGATCTCGAGATCCCGGTTGACCGGATCGAACTGCTTCATCGCCAGCATCATGTTCTTCACCTCGGGCCGGCCGACCCGTTCGATCCGAACATTGAACGTGCCGCGCGTGAGGGTTTCGGCGACCACGCCGACCAGCCCCACGCCATCCAAGAGCGCGGAGTCGACCTCGACGACCAGGCTGAGGACATTCTTGCCGTCAAGGAAGATCGAACCGGGATCGGTGAACGCGAGCTTGCCCGTCGCGATCGTCTTCAACGCCGCAGGTGCGTCCATGATGAACGGATCCCAACGCGGGCCAGCGAAGACCCGCACACCCCTCGGCGGCCCATCCAGTTCCTCGTTCACACGCACCGACACCATCTCGCCCGTTGGGGTTCTGCAGGTGCCCTCCTGATCGACGCGCTGACCGCCGTCAGCACGCGCAGGAGCCGAGAAGACGCAGTCGAAGACAAATTCCGGCCGACCAGCAACGAACGGCACCGGATCACTCGCCGCGCTCGCGGTGAGCGGGCGAAGACGGAAACGGTAGATGAGACCGTCGGAGAACGCATCCGTGGGTTTCGCAAACGGAAGCGTGTTGACCACGAGCACCAGGTGTCCTGGCCGCTCTGGGCTGGGGAACGCGTAGACGTCAGTGATGTCGGCGATGGGTTCCGCCAAGGCTCGCGGGCCTGAAATGTGATCCGACATCGCCGTTCCTCGCTAGCCCGGTTGGCTACTCAGCCGTTAGTCGGCTGCCTCGTCCAGCAGTGGCTTCAGCGCAGGGTGCTGCAGGGCCTCCGCGGCCTCAGGATTGTCCAACACCTGCTGGAAGGCCGCGTTCACACGCTGGGCCTTCCGGATCTCCTTCACGGTGCCGCCGTAGTTCCGCGCATAGGCCGCCGCCGTCTGCTGCGCGCCGTAGACGAACGCCTTCACAGCGGCCAGGTCAGGGAGACCCCCGTAGCCCTCCGCATGCCGGAAGATCGCATCGAACAGTGCGAGCGTCGGCCCAGAGGTGAAAAAGTCCTCCATGTAGGAGTCCCACGGGCCGTCGAAGCTGGTGATGAACGCGAGCCGGGTGTCGTCGTCGAACAAGACGAACCGGGCCTCGTGGATGGTCGTGATGGCCATGCCGTAGTCCCCCGGCCGGTACCCGGGAGTCTCCTGCAGATCGCGTAGCGCAGCCCGCAGCGGCTCTGCCGCACCCTGCTTTACCCGGAAGAACAGGCTGAACTCACTCGTCGGGCCGGCGCTAAGCCCCGGTCGGGGAGTTCCTGTCACAGGTGCCGTCATCGGTTCCTTCCCTTGGGTCGCAGCCTCGATCGGTGAACCATGACGTCCGGCCCTTGGGATCGCGTCCCTGTTACGTCGGTTCGATCGTATCCCGGCCGGCACGACGATGTCTCGTGCTGTGGATATGGAGGCGTGGCAGCACGTCGAGGGCCGGATGTGCTTGGGTTGAATTGTGGCGGAGCCAGGCGTGGACGAGACGCAGCAGTTCGATGTAGCTGTCATTGGTGCCGGACCAGCCGGGCTCTTCGCGGCTCTACGCGCCGCCCGACTGGGCGCACGCACCGCGTTGATCACCCGCGACGCCGTGGGCGGGATGGCCGCCACCGACGGACCGGTGCCAGTCCGGGTCCTGACCCAAGCGGCACGGTTACGCCGAGAGGCCCGTCACCTCCACGCGTTCGGCATCGACGTAGGCGAGACCACCTTGGACTACGGCCGCCTCATGGACCGGGTGCGCGACGTGGTCGCGGCGGTCAGCCAGACCTCGACCATGCGGCCCCAGCTCGAGGAGGAAGGGGTCGCCATCTTTGATCACGCCGGCACGGCGCGGTTCGTCGATGCCCATACCCTCGAAGCAGGCAACGGGCTGCGGCTGCAGGCAGACAAAGTCATCTTGTGCGGAGGCGGCACGAACCGTCTGCTGCCGCTGCCGGGTGCGGATTTGCTCGGCTCGCACCATGACGCGTGGTCACTGACGTCTGTGCCCGAGTCACTCCTCGTCATCGGCGCCGGGGCGACTGGGGCACAGGTCGCGTCCGTCTTCAACGAGCTCGGCTCGCGCGTGATGCTGTACGAGGCCGCACCGCGCATTTTGATGACTGAGGATGAAGACGTCTCCCGGGTGATGGCGGAGTCGTTCCGCGCCGCCGGCATCGACGTCCGCGAAGGCTTCGGCCGCATCCTGGAGTTCCAATCCACCGACGCCGGGGTACAGATGATCTTCGCCGGCGAGACAGCCACCGAGTCAGTGGAAGCCAGGGTCGCTGTTGGCGCCATAGGTTGGCAGGCCGACACCGTCGGACTGAACCTGCCGGCAGCCGGGGTCGAAACCACCCCCCGGGGCTACATTGCCGTCGACTCCCGACTCCGCACCAACGTGCCGCACATCTACGCCGCGGGCGACATCACCGGGCGGCTCATGTTGGTCCCCCAAGCTGTGCAGGACGGGTTCCACGCCGCCACCAACGCCGTCCTAGACCGCCAATTGACTCTCACGCCGCCGGTCAGCCCCATCGGCAGCTTCACCGACCCCGAATACGCTCAAGCCGGACTCAGCGAAGCGAAGGCCCAGCAAGATCATGACATCGTGGTCGCCATCACGCCCTTCGCGATAGCCTCCCGTCCCATCATCGACGGCCATACGACTGGTTTCTGCAAACTCATCGTCGACCGCACTAACCACCACATCATCGGCTGTCATGTCGTCGGTGAGCGCGCCGTCGAACTGGTCCAAGTCGCAGCCGTCGCTATCGCAGCCGGAATGACCGTTGAACAGTTCGCCCGCATTCCCATCTCCTTCCCTACCTATACCAACGTGCTCGGCCGCGCCGCCCTCGACGCCGCGCGGCAACTTGGCGTCGATGATTTCTGGGACCACGACCAGCTAGTAACGCAGAAACCGTGACAGTCAAACGCTCACAGACCATTGCGGCGGCTGCAATAGACCGACAAGCCACCGCGTCGCTGATCAAGGAACACTACGCCGACCGGAAACAGCGCGTCTGCGAAGACAGGGCTGACAGCTCACCCGGCAGAGCCGGGATTGCAAGGTGGGGGCATCGGCTCCACGAAGGGCAGCTGTCACCGCCGCCTCGCAGGACCCTCAGCTGAGGTTAGTAGCAGCGACATCGCCTCGATTTCGGCTTGTTGTGCACCGTCATCAGGCCCGGCCGCCGCTAGAGCGTCGGCCAGCGCTTCCGGTGTCAGAATCACGCCCTCTGGCACCGGGAACCCCGCTCGTCTGAATGTCGCGATGCGTGGCTGCCTTGTTGCCCATCAGCGCGATTTCCTCAACAGGTAGCCAGCTACGGATCGCGCCATCGCGATGCTTTGTTGCGGTCATTTCGCATTCTTTTCTTTGCCCTTAGAAGGGGACCTGGGTAGTGAGGAGCCCCCGGGGTTGGCCACCGTCGGGACCGGGGCGGCCAGAAAGGACTCGGCAGAAGTCGGCGGCATCCATCACGATCTCCTCACCGCCCGTGCCGCTCCTCCAACTGCCGCCCGCGGGGCCGGTGACCTCCAGTCGGTAAGACTGGCCGTGGCGGCGGGCCCACTCGGCCACGACGTCGGCGACGATGACGCCGTCGTGGTCGGCGGTGCGCACGGGGTCTTGACCGGTTGCCCGAGCCAGGTCCAGGCGGTGCATCCAGGCGTCGCGGGTGAGGATCACATCGGTGAGGTAACCGACGGACCATGTCTCCGGCACACCGTTGACGACCTCGGTCCCCGGTAGGCGTTTGCGGCGTAGGAAGCCGGGAATCCGGCGGCGTCCCCTGGCCCCGCGCGGACCGACGCGACGCAACTCGGCGCACAGCTCCTCCGACCCGAGGTGCTGGCGCTCCTCGACCTGGAATGCGGTCAACGCGTCGACGCCCTTCTGGCCGGGCCGTTCCCGGGCCTTGGCTCCGCGCATTTGGTGCGCTAACTCCAAGGGGGTCGAGAACAGGTTCGCCTGGCCGGCGATGTGGGCGACCAGCTGGCGTACGTCCCACGCGGTGCAGTCGGTGGGCCGGGTCCAGTCCTCGGGCTGGAGTGCGTCGACGGCGTCGGTGACCCGCTGGTACTCCGTCTGCGCCAGCCGCATCGCGGTCGGCCTTTCGATCATGGGCTGAACGACGCTGGAACCTGGCCAGGTGGTGATGGCGATGATCACGAGTTGCTCCTCGTTGCGGGGATCTGCCGACGGGGCCGGCCTGGTTGGGTTGCTCGCCGGTCTTGTATCGGGGGGTCGGGCGGGAGGCTGACACCGTCGGCCCAGATATCGATCGCGCGGTCCAGTAGGACCGACCATCGCGTGCCGCCGGGGTCGTTGGCCAGCTGTTGGCTGATCATGCCGACGACCATCGCGTCCCAGATGTCGCTGTCGGCTTGGTCGGTGAGGCCGAGGCGGCGGAAGAGTTGTTGTCCGAGCTCCCATACCCGCACTGAGGGTGCGTAGGACTCCGGGCTGGGCTCGAAACCGGGGATGGTGCGCTGGTTCATCAGCTGGTGGCGTGCAGGGTTGGCGACCGCGAAGTCGAAGAACACCCGCGCAACTCGGCGGAGCGCGGCTCGGGGGGCCTGCGGGAGTTCTGGGAGTTCGGCCAGGGCGACCCGTTCGAAGTCGCTCCAGGCCTGGCCGAACATCGCGTCGTAGATCGCGTGCTTGGACTCGAAGTGGGTGTAGAGCGACGGCGCTCGCATGCCCACCCTCTCGGCAAGGTCACGCAGGGTGAATTCGGCCAGACCTCGCTCCTGCGCGAGCCCCCAAGCCGCGACGAGAATCTCCGCCCGAGTCGCCTCACGGCGTTCGGCGATCCTATTACGCTTAGGAACTTCTAACACAATTAGGAGGATTCACCCTGAGCTGGGAATTGTCAAGAGAGTCACACCGCTGTCTTGCAGGCAACGTCAAGAGCGTCGAACCCGCTGTTCTTGCAGGCAACGTCACCGGAATCGGGCGGCTCTTATCCA
This sequence comes from uncultured Actinomycetota bacterium, assembly GCA_963808495.1. Taxonomy (GTDB): domain Bacteria; phylum Actinomycetota; class Actinomycetes; order Propionibacteriales; family Propionibacteriaceae; genus Microlunatus. Next base: position 3,198 of record CAWEGC010000012.1, on the reverse strand, counting down.
CAGGCTGTCGCAGCACAGGCTCAGCGTCGGCTCCCGCCAAAAGCAGTCACCACGCCGGGCGATGATCTCGACGGCATGGTCACGCTCCGAACGTGGCGTCGGAAAAGGAGGAAAGTCGATGGGCAACCGTGCGCGCTGAACATGATCAGCGCGCCTGTTGCTTCGCCTGTGTTCGGCGCGAGATCATCCACTTTCGTACTGTTAATGCTGCGGGCAAGATCTCGTGAGTCTCCAGGGGGTCCACATCGACCTGTCCGGTACGCAGCCAGCGCCACATGGTGATCAGGTCCGTGCCGACGAAGCGCCTAAACAGCCATACCGGCATGGGAAACCGCCGTGGCGCTCGGCCGATGACTTCTGTCCACATCTCGCGGCACTCGGCAATCGAACAGATGTCAGCGGCGAGCTTCAGTCCTGCGCCGATGAACCGGTCGGGATCGGCAAATGCGCGTGTTGCGATGGCCCCGAGGTCATCGACACAGATCCAGGGGAGCCGTCGCTGAGCACCCATCAGCTTCGGCATGAGATACCACGCCGAGACCGGAGGAAAGAACTCCTTGTCGGTCATCAACTCCATGAATGCCATGGGACGTAACACGGTCAGCGGCAGGCCCAATTCGTTCATGTGCGCCTCTACCGCCAGCTTCGACTCCCACGACGGCACACCCGTGCCCGGCACCCCCAGTCCCGCAGAGCCGTACACGACATGGTGAACTCTGGCTTCCTTCGCAGCGTTGGCAACGTTCCTGCCCTGCCGAATTTCCGCCTCAGCGCCGCTGATCATCGTGTTCTGCACGCTGTAGACCCCGTACACGTCATGGAATGCGTCGGTGAGCGTCCGGGGGTCAGCCATGTCCGTCCTAATCACTTCTGCTCCGAGTGCAGCAAGTTTTCGAGCCGGCTCATTTTCCGGCGTCCGGGTCAGCGCCCGGACCTGCCAGCCGCCTGCCAGAAGGTGCCGAGCGACGGCACCGCCTTGACGGCCGGTGGCCCCAGTCACAGCGATGATCCGATCACTGCTCACCGTCACACCTAATCACTGCACCGTCACACCTAATCACTGGCTGCATGCAGTGGCATCTAGGTTCGACTCCTAGTTTGGCGACGTGTTCGAAACCATCGCAGCTCAGTGTTCGCTGGCACCTGTCGCGACCCCCGTTTGCCCTTCGAGACCAGCCTGCCCGGGGTGTTCGCGTCGGCGGCGTCCGACATGGCGGGGTGAAACGCGTCGCATCGGCAGTGGGTGACGGTTCGGTTGCCATCCGCCTGCTGCACGAAGACCTGGCACAGGCCGGGCGGCCACAATCGGTCTGAACCCGAAGGAGGAAGCGTGCGAATCTGGACATCTCTGGTGAACCTGTTCCTACGGCGGGCCTGGACAGGCAGGTTTCGCCGCACCCCGTGTACTCACATAGCCGAAGTCCAACCAGCCACCCCCACCACCGATGTCTGCGAGGAGTGCGTCGCACTCGGTGACACCTGGCCAGCGCTGCGGCTGTGCATGACCTGTGGTCACCTGGGCTGTTGCGAGAAAGCCAAGAACCAGCACGCCCTCCGCCATTACGAGGCCACAGGCCACCCGATCGTCCAGGCGTATCGCGAACGTGGCATGCACTGGATGTGGTGCTACGTCGACAAGGCCCTGCTCGACCCGATTCATTAAAACGGTGCATCCGGGTCCACCACGGCGAAAGTCGCCGTGCCCGTGCGGCGGGCATGTGTGGACGGCACTCGGGCCGTCAAGCGCTACCCAGCTCAGTCAGCGACGACCCGTGCCGCGAAGATCGGGGACCGCCGATGTCCGCAGCGTTGTACTCCGTCCGGGCGCTGCGCCACAGGGAGACGCCGAGGCCGATCATTGCGACGCCGTTGGGAACGGCCAGGAACCGGTAGAAGGCATCCGGCATCAGGGCGAAACGACGCTGAGTAACCCGCCGACTGCCAGGAGAGCTGCTGCCCGGCGTGCGAGGAAGTGTGCCCGGAAGAGGCGATGCCGAAGAGGAGGCCACCGGCCAGGTATGCGTAGCCTCGCAGCTGGATCACGGTTTGCAGTGCCCCAATGTCACCTTGGATGGTTCCGCGGCAGGAAAGCCAGACCGAACGTACCTGTAGTAGCCCGCAGGACGTTTCAGGTCGCCGGCGGCACGAGCCTGAATAGCCGGCGTTCGCCGTCGAGCCCTTTGAGCTCATGCGTGCCGGCGTCTTCGAGAGTCAGCCCGGAACCCTCGAGGAGGTCCTTGGTTGTCCAGGAGACGAGCACCTCGCTGGCGGTGGCGAACGACATCACTCGGGCGGCTGCGTGAACGGCCACGCCGCGAGCGTTCGACCCCTCCATCTCGACCTCGCCCGAGTGAATGCCGACCCGGATCGCCAAGCCCGCTCTCTGTGCGGAGCGCGTCATCGCCACGCCACACCGAACCGCACGGGTGGCGCCATCAAAGACCACGAGGAACCCGTCCCCAGTCGTGGTGATCTCGCGCCCGCGGAACACGTTGAGGTCTTCGCGCAGGAGGCGATTGTGGGCCGCCAACATGTCCCGCCATGCCGGGTCACCGACGCGCTGCAGGATCGCGGTCGAGTCGACGATGTCGGTGAAGAGGACTGTTGCGAGGATCCGCTCACCGGGCCCTTCGGGGGATACGCCGAACTCTCGGGCACTCGTCCACTCGAGCGTCACCCATGGTTCGTCGCCGACCACCCATGCGTCGTGACCCGAAGGGATCTCATAGACCGAGTCGGGCAGGATGTCGAGCTCCTGGCCGTCGTCCATCACGACGTGCATGAGGCCTGAGACCGAGTAGCCGAGGTGATGCAGCGCGCATGTCGACGTGCCGGCAATCTGTGGCATCGCCGTCGTCCATCGCCAGCCGGGCTCGTAGACGGCACGACCGATGACGGCCTCGTCGAGCTTGAGAACCTTGGCGCTGCCGTGCGGAAAGGTCCGCACCTCATCGGGGGCGGTGAAGGGACGAGACTGCAAGCGTGGCATGGCACCCATTTTGGCCTGTCGGCGAGGCCGAGCGACTGGCGCGCGGCCCGCCCTTGACACGCTGACCTTGACTCCGTGTCCGTCTAGTCAGGTTGCCGCCGGCACTGCCCGGAACACACCGTTCGGCGGCGCCGCCCGGACCGTAGGGACGACATGCGCCGCCCGGCCGGCGGAGCCGGCTCCGCCGGCTAGCCGCGCGTGTTCTCGCT
>CAWEGC010000011.1:0-517926 GCA_963808495.1 uncultured Actinomycetota bacterium | reverse complement strand
CCGCCCGTGCTGGCGGCGGACCTAAACGCCGGGCTGAAAGGTTGAAGATGGCCGCGATGCGTCGGCTGGCGCCGGAGCTGCTGGTCACGGCGAAGACGCAACGATGGAGCCCGGAGGAGTTCCTCCGCACCCTGGTCGAGGCCGAGATCGCCGCCCGGGATGCCTCCAACGCCGCCACCCGACGACGCCAGGCCGGATTCCCCGTGACCAAATCTTGGACGACTACGACCTGACCGCCTCCTCCGTGCAGCAGGCCACATTCGACTATCTCGCTTCGCTGGAATGGATCCGCGCCGCCGAGAACGTGTGCCTGATTGGACCGGCCGGGACCGGGAAGTCACATCTGTTGCTCGCCTTGGCTCGGCCGCGGTCGACGCCGGCTACTGAGTGCGCTACCTGACTGCCGCCGAGTTGGTCGACACCCTTTACCGCGGCCTGGCCGACAACTCCGTCGGCAACGTCGTCGACACCCTGCTCCGCAACGATCTGATCATCTGTGACGAGCTCGGCTTCGCGCCCCTGGACGACACCGCCGCCCAACTACTGTTCCGGTTCGTCGCCGCCGCCTACGAACGCCGCAGCCTCGGCATCGGCTCCCACTGGCCCTTTGAAGCCTGGGGAAGATTCCTCCCCGAACACACCACCGCCGTCAGCCTGCTCGACCGACTCTTGCACCACTGCAACACCGTTATCACCGACGGCGAGTCCTACCGCATGCGACAGGCCAGACACCGAGGAGGAACCACGACGAGAACCTAGAAATCACCGAACCAGGAGCGGGGACTTCTCCTGGCCACCAGCGGGGACCACGAACTGGCCGTTGACAATTGTCGCGCTGGAGATTCGGATGGACCATGGACACCATGGACAGGGTGCAGGGCCATGCCCGGCGGGGGATGCCGTCTCATCGAAGAATCCGCCGTGCCACGACTGCGGATATTTTTCGCCTGTCGGTCGTCCATTTTTCAGGAGCGGTCCTATGTCACGCATCTTCCTGAGTCACTCGAGCCGGAACTCATCGGAGGCCATTGCGCTGAAGCGCTGGCTGGTGGAACAGGAGCCTGGACTCGCGGAGGAAATCTTCCTGGATCTCGATCGCGATGCGGGCATCGCACCCGGGGAGCGGTGGAAACAGGCGTTGCGGCAGGCCAACGAGCGGTGCGAGGCCGTCATCTGCCTGCTGTCCACGCAGTGGGAGAGCTCGAGCGAATGCCTGGCCGAGTTCCGGACGGCGGAGACCCTGGGCAAGCTGATCCTGTGTGCCAGGCTCGAGCCCCTGGACAACAAGGGAATCACGGGGGAGTGGCAGTACTGCGATCTCTTCGGCGACGGCCCCATCACGGAGATCCGCATTGACGACACGGGACGCTCGGTGCGTTTTCAGACGGAAGGCCTCCAGCGGCTGATCCGGGGAATGCGTCATGCCGGCATCGGGGCCGAACAGTTCGCCTGGCCTCCAGCGGATGATCCCGAACGGTCGCCCTACCGGGGGTGGGAAGCGCTGGAGGAGAAGGACGCGGCCGTATTCTTTGGCCGGGACGCACAGATCGTCCGCGGGATGGATGCACTACGGGGCATGCGCGCCTCCGGGGTCGAATCGCTCTTCGCGATCCTGGGTCCGTCCGGCGTCGGGAAATCCTCGTTCCTGCGCGCCGGCTTGCTGCCGCGGATACGGCGAGACGATCGGCACTTCCTGGTGGCCGGTATCGTGCGACCCGAGCGCGACGTACTCACCGGGGAACGTGGCCTTGCCCCTGCGATCCACCGGTTGCGCGTCGATATGGGACTCAAGGCTCCGGCCCTGGGCGACATCAAGGACGCCTGCAACAGGGCGGATGCCCTCTTCGTGGCGGATCTGCTGGAAGAGGCCCGGCTGGAGGCCAGAAAGCGCCTCCTCGATGAGGCAGCGGGGACACCCCTGCCGACGGTGATTCTGCCCGTGGACCAGGCGGAGGAACTGTTCAGCGCAGATGCCGGTCCCCAAGCCCAGCGCTTCCTCACGCTGCTCGCCAGTCTGGTGAACCACGGGGACGTGACGTCACGGGGTTTGGTGGTGGCCTGCACGATCCGCACCGACTTCTACGGTTCACTGCAGGGCACCCCCGAACTGTCGAGGATGAAGAGCGTCGTGTTCGATGAACTGCGGCCCATGCCGCCAGCCAACTTCAAGGAGGTCATCGTCGGCCCGGCGCAGCGTGCGACCAAGGCTGGACGGACCCTGACCGTTCAGACGGATCTGGTGGAGCGGCTGCAGCGTGACAGCGCGCATGGTGCGGACAGCCTGCCGCTCCTCTCCCTGACGCTCGCTCTGCTGTACGAGGACTACGGGAGTACCGCGAGCTGACGGTGGACGGATACGAGGCGATGGGCGGCATGAACCACGTGGTTCAGACGCAGATCGACTCGGTCCTCGCCAGGGATCCCACGGTCAGGGAGTCCCAGCTCGACCGATTGCACCGGGCTTTCATTCCGTGGCTGGCCACCATCAATCCCGACAATGACCAGCCCATGCGCCGCGTCGCCCGGCGGTCCGACCTTCCGGCCAACGCGCGCCTGGAAATCGACGCACTCGTGTCCACGCGGCTCCTGGTCCAGGGCGAACGCGACGGCGAAGTCTTCGTCGAGGTCGCCCTGGAAAGCCTGCTGCGCCAATGGGCAGACCTCGCCAGCTGGCTCGCTGCCGAGCGGGACGACCTCAAGGAGGCGGACAACCTGGAACGCGCCGCCGTGGCGTGGGAGCAGAACGACCGCAACGCCGCCTGGCTGTTGGAGGGCGAACGGCTCAGTAGGTCCGAGTCCTTGGTGTCGAAGCCGGGCTTCCAGGATCGACTCTCCCACACGTCAGGTTTCCTCTCTGCCTCCAGAGCCAAGGAGGACAAGCGCATCGCGGACGAGGAAAAGCGCAAGGTCGCGGAGCTCAGGGCGGCACAGGAAAAACAGCAAGTGGCGGAAGCCCACGCGGCCGCACTCCGACGGCGATCGCAGATCCTGAGGGTCGTCTTGGCGGCGACCGTCGTCATTGCCCTAGTCGCCATCGCCGGATTCGTCTTGGCGTCGAACGCCCGGCGCGATGCCAACGGATCGGGCCCGCGAGGCAACGGCACTGCAGTTGGCGGCCGAAGGCCAAGCGATGCTTGCTGGTGCCCGGCCGGGAGGCGAACTGCAAGGGATGCAGCAGATGCTGGCGGCACAGGCCCTGAAGCAAACCCCGGAAGGAGATCGGGCCGTCGACAGCTCGGTGGTGGTGCAGCGCGACGTCCACAAGATGATCGAGGTCGGATCGCCGGTCCGGAGCGTGGCGGTCCAACCGGAGGGAACCGTGTTCGCATCGGGCGAGGAGAATGGTGCCGTACGGCTGTGGGACGCCAACACCGGTGAACCGGTGAGGGACCTCTTAGCTGGGAACGGCGGGAACGGTGGGGATGAGAAGGCCGTGAACGCGGTGGCGTTCAGCCCGGATGGCCAGCGGCTGGCGTCCGCCAGCGAGGACGGCTCGGTGCGGTGGTGGAACGCAGGGACCGGCGAGCCGGTCGGCAAGGTGTTGAACGGCCATGATGGGACGCCCGTGAACGCGGTGGCGTTCAGCCCGGATGGCCAGGTGATCGCCTCGGCCGGCGACGATAACAAAGTGCGGTTATGGTCCGTTGGCTCGGGTAAGCCGGTGGGTGACCCGTTGCCGGGGAATGACAAGCCGGTGAATGCGGTGGCGTTCAGTCCAGTTGGTGGGTTGATTGCCTCCGGCGGCGAAGACGGCACGGTGCGGTTGTGGTACGCCGACACCGGTTGGCCGGCCGGGCCACCGACGCCCGGGCATAAATTGCCCGTGAATGCGGTGGCGTTCAGCCCGGATGGCCAGCGGCTGGCGTCCGCCAGCGACGACCGCACCGTGCGCATGTGGGATGCGGACAAAGCCCGGCTCGTGGGAGAGCCGCTGAGGCTCGTGGGAGAGCCGCTGAACGCCCACAAGAACTGGGTGCTCAGCGTGGCCTTCAGCCCTGACGGGAAGCGACTGGTCTCCGGTAGCGCGGACTACACGCTCCTCCTCTGGGACGTCGATGCGGGCAAGACGATCGGAGATGCGCTGACCGGGCACGGAAAGGAGGTCTTCAGCGCGGCGTTCAGCCGGGATGGCCGGCGGATCGTGTCCGGTATGGGCGACGGCACCGTCCGCTTGTGGTCCGTGGAGGCAGCCGTGCCGATCGAGCATGGGGCCTGGCTCTTCAGCATGGCGAAAAACGCCGATGGCCGCCTGATCGCCTCCGGCGGCGGCAACGGCACCATTCGCCTGTGGGACCCCGTAACCGGGAAGTCGGTGGGCGAGCCGCTGACCGGTCACCAGGGGGCCGTGCATGCGGTGGCGTTTGCCCCGGACGATCGGCTGCTCGCTTCTGCCGGTGAGGACGGCACCGTGCAGTTGTGGGACGTCGCATTACGCAAGCCGGTGGGTGAGCCGCTGACCGGGCACCAGGGTCCGGTTCTTGACGTGGCGTTTGCCCCGGATGGCGGTCTGAACCCCGGTCTGGTTGCCACTGCCGGCAAGGACGGATCCGTGAGGTTGTGGGACGTCGCATCACGCAAGCCGGTCGGCGAGCCGCTGAGAGGGCACCGGGGGGCCGTGCATGCGGTGGCGTTTGCCCCGGACGGTCGGCTGCTGGCGTCTGCCGGTGAGGATGGAATCGTGCGGTTGTGGGACGTCGCATCACGCAAGGCGGTGGGTGAGCCGCTGAGAGGGCACCGGGGGGCCGTGTATGCGGTGGCGTTTGCCCCGGATGGCGGTCTGAACCCCGGCCTGGTTGCCACTGCCGGCGCGGACAAGACGGTGCGGCTATGGAACGTGGGGGAGCGCCAACAGGTGGGGGGTCCATGGGCCGGACATGAGGCCGCCGTGAACAGTGTCTCTTTCAGCCCGGACGGCGGGCGCGTCGTCTCCGGCAGCGACGACCGAAACGTGCGGGTGTGGGACGCGGGCACCGGGGAGGGGATCGGTAACCCGCTCATCGGCCATTGGGATCTGGTGGTCGATGCGGTGTTCACTCCGGACAACCTCAGGGTCCTCTCGGGCAGCAGGGATGGCACCATCCGCACATGGCCCGTACCGCTGGACGGGTATGGGGCCATGTGCGCCAAACTGACGCAGAATCCGAGTCAGGACCAGTGGCTGGCGAAGATGCCGCAGGGCGTCCCCTACAGAGTCCTTTGTCCGGACCTGCCCGTCCTCCCCGGTGAGCCACAGGGTGGAACGAGGAAGGTGAGGGGACATGGGATTCCAGATACTGACCCGCGACGACCACTTCCGCAATGACGGACGGCCCAAACGCATCCTTGCCCTGGACGGTGGAGACCGCGGAGAGATCGACCGCATCCTCGGCGACGGGACCAGGTAGACGGAGACGGCCCGCGGCGATTCAGAGTGCGAGCGACACCCTGAACCCGCGGGCCATCCGCTTCCCAGCATGTCGCAGAGCTCGCCTGCTTGTCATCGTCACGACCTGGTGCCGGGAGTTGTGGGTCGTGAGTTCGGGTCGAGCCGATCTGTCGCGTGCTGTCCGAGCACGGCTGCCAGATCGCCCCTGCAACTTACTCCGCCGCGGCGAAGCGCCCGCCTTGTGCTCGCTGGTCCGCGACGAGGAACTGGTGGTCGAAATCCGACCGAGTCCATGGCGATGAACTACGGCGTCTATGGGGCTCGCAAGGTCGTGGGAACAACTGCACCGTGAGGGCACCCCGGCCGGCCGGTGCATGGTTGTACGCCTGATGCACGTCGAGGGTCTGCCCGGCGCCATCCGCGGGGCCACCACCCGCACGATCATGGCAGACCCCGCCGCAGCGCGCCCGCGGACCTGTCGATCGAACGTTCAACGCCCATCGGTCCGATGAGTTGTGGGTCGTGGACTTCACCTACGTTTCGCGACTTGGCTGGGGTTCGTTTACGTGCGTTCTGCATCGACGTCTACTCTCGGCTGATCACCGAGTGGCGCTGCTCGGCTGAGCATGAATACCGACCTGCCCCTGGACGCGCTCGAGATGGGGATCTGGCAGCGCAGCGGACCGGACGCTCAATCCAGGGGTTGGTTCCACCACTTGAACGCCGGGTCGCAGTACACCTCGATCCGCTACACCGAACGGCTCGCCGAGGCCGGTGCCAAGCCCTCGATCGGCTCGGTGGGCGACTCCCTCGACAACGCGATGGCTGAGTCGATCATCGGCCTGTTCAAGACCGAGGTGATCCGCTGCCAAGGACCATGGCGCAATCGCGACGCGGTGGAGATGGCCACCCTGGAGTGGGTCGATTGGTACAACAACCGCCGCCTCTTCGAGGCCCTGGGCGACATCCCACCGGCCGAGGCAGAATCGGCCTACTACGCCACCATGACGCCGTCCGAGAGCCCTCGAATGGCAGAACAAACCCTCCACTGAACCCGGGCGGTTTCAACTCGGTGCTTGAAGTAGAGTCGCGGCATGGACCACGAGATTCCCCTACGTGGAAGCTCGTTCCCGCCGATTGCCGATTACGCGCTGCTTTCGGACTGTGAAGTCTGCGCGCTCGTCGCGCCGAGCGGGAACGTCGAGTGGCTGTCGCTGCCACAGATGGACGGGCCGAGCGTCTTCGCGGCGATCCTCGACCGGCAGGCGGGGCGGTTTCGCGCGGGCCCGCTGGACCGAATGGTCCCTGCCGGCCGCCGCTACCTGCCGGGCACCATGATCCTGGAAACGACATGGGGCACGCCGACCGGCTGGCTCGAGGTGCGCGACGTGCTCCTGATCGGCTCCTGGGAGGACGAGGACGGCTCGCATCGGTACGTCCGCGCACCGCGCGACCGCGTCGCCGAGCACGTCCTGCTGCGCACCTTCCGCTGCCTCGACGGCTTCGTCGATCTCGAGCTCGACTGCCAGCCTGCGTTCAACTACGGCCGCAGCAATGGAAGCTGGCGGCACGTAGGCGACGGTTACGGCGACGCCGTCTGCGAGGCGCAGGGGATTGAGCCGGCGCTGCGGCTGCGCACCGATGTGCGGCTCGGGTTTGAGGGCGGCAGGGCGCGCGCCGAGACCAGGCTGCGCGCCGGGCAGCAGGCGTTCTGCGCCCTCGGATGGAGCGACCGCGTGCCGCCGGCGACCTATGATGACGCCGAAGCGAGGCTTGCGGAAACGCGGGCCTACTGGCACGAGTGGGTCAACCGCGGCCGCTTTCCCGATCATCCATGGCAGATCCACCTGCAGCGGTCCGCGCTCACGCTCAAGGCCCTGACCTACGCGCCGACCGGAGCGATGATCGCCGCGGCGACTACCTCGCTGCCCGAGGCGCCCGGCGGCGAGCGCAACTGGGACTACCGCTACAGCTGGCTGCGCGACTCGACGTTCATGCTCTGGGCCCTCTGCACCCTCGGCTTCAACCGCGAGGCGACCGACTTCTTCTACTTCATCGCCGACCGGGTCGAGGACGGGGACCTGCAGATCATGTACGGCATCGACGGGCGCGGCCGGCTGGACGAGGTCACGCTCGATCACCTCAGCGGCTACGAAGGCGCGCGTCCGGTGCGGGTAGGCAACGACGCCTGGCACCACAGGCAGCACGATGTCTGGGGCGTGCTGCTCGACTCAGTGCGGCTCCACACGCACTCGAGCGATCGTCTCGACGACCGTCTATGGACGTTGATAACCCGCCAGGTCGACGCGGCGCTCGAGCACTGGCGTGAACCGGACCGCGGCATCTGGGAGTGGCGCGCCGATCCGAAGCACTTCACGTCGTCGAAGCTGTTCTGCTGGGTCGCCGCCGACCGCGGGGCGCGGCTAGCGCGCCTGCGCGACGACACGACAGCGGCCGAGCGCTGGGAAGCCGCCGCCCAGGAGATGCACGACGACATCTGCGCGAACGGGACCGACGCCCGTGGCGTCTTCGTGCAGCACTACGAAACGGACGCCCTGGACGCCTCGCTGCTTTTGCTCCCGCTCATTCGATTCCTGCCGCCCACCGACGAACGCGTGCGGGCAACCGTCTTAGCGATCGCCGACGAGCTGACGGTCGACGGCCTGGTGCTGCGCTACCGCGTGAAGGAGACCGACGACGGGTTGGCGGGTGAGGAGGGCACGTTCACGATCTGCTCGTTCTGGCTCGTCTCGGCGCTCGCCGAGATCGGCGAGCTGGACCGGGCCCGGACGCTGTGCGAGAAGCTGCTCTCCTACGCCAGCCCGCTGTTGCTCTACGCCGAGGAGATCGAGCCGCACAGCGGACGCCACCTGGGCAACTTCCCGCAGGCGTTCGCCCACCTCGCGCTCATCAACGCCGTGATGCACATCATCAGGGCGGATCAGAGCCTGACCGAGGGGCCAGAGATCCTTACCGAGGCTCCGGGGCGGCTGGCCGTGCAGTTCGGGCTCGAGCTCGAGCCGGCAGACGCTGCGCCCCACCCAAACGCGTCCGGCGATGACGCTGGGCGCGATGCTTGAGCGCGTCGAACTTGGATCGTGCGGGCTACTTGAGCGTGGCATGAACGGGGTGCGCCGCGGCAAAGGCGCGCGCACGACCGTCCCGGCCAAAGACGGCCGCCGGGCAGGGATCTGTTGGACCGTGACTTCACCGCACCGCACCGGGGCGAAGCCGAGAGACCCGTGACGCTTCCCCTGGTCAGCGACACGCCGCGGACTGGTCGTTGCGGGCCCCGGCGAACCTGCGGTGGGGTCGAGAGCCAGGCTGGTCATCACCGCCATCACCACGCAGGGCCTGTCCCAGGCCCGAAGCAGCACGCACCTACGGCCTGTCCCAGGCCTGGGTCAGCCGACTCATGGCCGGGTACCGGGTGGAGGGCGAGGCTGCCTTCGAACCCCGCTCACGACGACCCAAGGCCGCCTCACCCAGGGCGCTGCCCGTCGAGGTGCGCGACCTGATCCTCCGACTGCGCAAGAAACTCGGTGACGCCGGCCTGGACGCCGGACCCGACACCATCGCCTGGCACCTCGAGCACCACCACGGGCGTGGTCACCTCCCGCTCGACCATCAGCCGACACCTGGCTCGCGCGGGACTGGTGGTCGTCGCGCGGGGATGACAGGGCGCGGCAACCGAGCTGTCAGCTCGGATTCTCCTCGCGCCACGTCCGCTCGAATGGCAGCCGCCAGGCGTTCGGGGCGATCAGTTCGTGGATCGCGTTCGGGCCCCAGCTCCCGGGCGCGTACGGCGTGACCGGCGGCGGGGCATCCAGCAGCAGGATAGATCTCTCCCAGAGGCTTTCGATGCCGTCCGCCGTGGTGAATAGCGTATGGTCGCCGCGCATCGCGTCGAGGATCAACCGCTCGTACGCCTCCAGGACGTCGCCGGCGTAGTCGGTCTTCCCCGTTGAGAACTGCATGCTCACTTTGTCGAGCTTCATCCCGGAGCCGGGCCGCTTGCCGTAGTAGGACAGCGAGACCTTGTGCTCGTCGGCGAGGTCGAACGTCAGGTGGTCCGGACCAGCCGATCCGACGCCGGAGTCCGCCGAGAACATCGAACGTGGCGCCTCCTTAAACGCGATCGAGATGATCCGCATGCCCTCCGGCATTCGCTTTCCGGTGCGGAGGTAGAACGGGACCCCGGCCCAGCGCCAGTTGTCGAGCTCGCAGTGCATGGCGATGAACGTCTCGGTGTCGGAGTCGCGCGCGACCCCTTCCTCCTGGCGGTAGCCCTGGTACTGACCGCGCACCACGTGCGAGGGTAGGACGGGCAGCAGGGACCGGAAGACCTTGTTCTTCTTCTCGCTGATCGAGGTCGGTTCGAGCGCGGACGGCGGCTCCATAGCCACGAACGCCATCAGTTGGAACAGGTGGGTGACGACCATGTCCTTGTAGGCGCCGGTGTTTTCGTAGAAGTTGGCCCTGCGGTCCAGCCCGAGAGTCTCGGGGATGTCGATCTGGACGTGGTCGATGAAGTTCCGGTTCCAGATCGGCTCGAAGAGCCCGTTGGCGAAGCGCAGGGCGAGGATGTTCTGCGTCGCCTCCTTGCCGAGGAAGTGGTCGATGCGGAAGATCTGCGATTCGTCGAACGTTCGGTGCATCTGCGCGTTGAGCTCGACCGCGCTCTCCAGGTCGGTCCCGAACGGTTTCTCCATGATCACCCGGGAGTGCTCGACGAGCTTCGCCTCCCGCAGCATGTTGATTACATCGAGCGCGGCGGCGGGCGGCACGCTGAGGTAGTGCAGCCGCAGGCAGCCCTCGCCGAGCTGGTCCTCCGCCGCGGCGACCGCGGCCGCCAGCGTCTCCGGGCCCGCCGACCTCGGCACGTAGCGCAGGTTCGCGGCGAACTCCTCCCACTCCTCCGACATGAGTGGCTCGCGGATCCGGCGTTCGAAGGCGACGGTCTCGAGGTGGCCGTACTCCGCCGCCGCGGCCTTGGCGAACGCCCGGAAGCCCTCGTCGCTCATCTCCTCCAGAGACGACCCGACAATCCTGATCGGCGGGGCGAGGTGCGAGGCTGCCAGGTGCGCGAAGCCAGGCAGCAGCTTCCGACGCGCGAGGTCGCCGGTCGCCCCGAAAAGTACGATCACGTGGGGCCGGATGGGCTCGGACTCATTGCGATACTGACCTGAGTCCAGCGCGGCGTAGTTGGACTGCGCTCGGTAGGTGTCCACAGTCCATCATGGCATCAATGTCGCCGCCGACGGGAGGCGGTCGGGCGCCCGGCGTCGGCGTGGACGATCAGCGCTTCCTGACGCGCTCACTCTTCGTGTCGAGGTATTGGAGCAACTCGACTGCCGTAAGCTCGATCTCCTTGTGCCGCCACTCTGCGGCTCGGTACGAGCAGGCGATCAGCCCCATCCGGTGGACCCGACGGAAGTCGCCATAGACGAAGGCGTAGCGCGCCTTCGTGCCGTCCTCCGCGCCCACGGTCAGGCCGAAGTGTCATTTGGCGTAGTCGTCCCACGAGCGCGACTTGAGGTAGGGGTTCTGGTGGTGGCGCGCGGCTGGAGGTCGATGACGACCCAGCTCGAGACCAGTGGATGGCGGCCAGAAGCAGGCCGGCGTTCCTACGGCAAGGAACGGACCGCCCGAACGCATCCCCACATGCGACTGGGACGCGGGAGTCAGCGAACACGCGAAGGAGAACGGCACCGCATGTTCGTGCGGGGACTTCTAACATTACCTGGAGGCCGAGGGGCTGGCGATCGTCCCGGACTCCGAATTGTTCGCTAGCCATTTTCTATACGTCGTGGGATATGGCATATGGCGCCACGTATCGGCGTCGACGGCACCATGCGCGATACGCGCCGGGTATCGAACATCTGATGCGACGGGCCGGTGATGTCCGCCCACGCGCGACCGGGCCAACAAGCCCGCGCTCGTGCAGTCTGAAACTACTGTTGGGGGAATGAGATGGCGACCGAGCAGGGTCAATCCAGGGCAAGCGGAGCTTTGCGCGCGACGTTCGGCGTCGTGCTCTTTATCGCCTGGGCTGTACTGAGCATTCTCTGGGTGTATGACGCCATCTACAAACTTGTCCACGGTGAGGCCGGTCCGGCGATCACGGCGGTCGTCGCGCTCCTGCTGATGCTCGTGCTCGCGGGCATGGAGGGCCTGGAGGTGGCCGTCATCCATCGCTGGAGCCAGCTTTATCCGGACCGCGCGGCGTCCGACCTCGCGGCCTGGCTCGCCGCCCGTCAGCTGTTCGTCGCGCTGATCGTCACCGCGGCAACCATGCTCGCCGAGCGTGACTCGATCGCGATCCCATTCCCCTCGACGGAGACCCCGTTCACGGGAGCGAGTCACCCTCAAGATCTTCAACCTGGTCTGGACAACGCTCACGGTGCTGTGGTTCATGCAGATCTTCCCGAAGCACATGGCCGCGACGAATGCGGACCGCTACCTCAAAGCTTGACGGGACGGCCCGCTGTTCCCGGTCGTCGATTTCGTCCGCGTGATCGGAATCTCGTGGCCGGCCGAGAAGACCGCTAAGGCCGTTCAGAACCTGCTCGGTTGGCATGCCGAGCCGACCCTCGAGACGGCACCGTCGCGGGGCGCGGAGTCCCTGGCCGCCGGCTGGGCCGCCCTGACCCCGGAGGATGGGCGGGCGGCTCAGCGCCCACTCGAGCAATAGGTCTTGCGTGACATGAGCACCGCGGTTCTGACGGCCGTGGCCTGGGCGTACAGGAATGGTGCACGGCACATCGGACACAAGTCGGGTTCCGGCGTGGCGTCCGGCGTCTTCGCCCGCTGCCACCGGATGGCCGGCAACCGGGTGCTCATGGTGTCCGGCACCGACGAGCCACAAGGTCTGCCGGAAGTTGACGCGCCCTTTGCGAGCGGCGAATCGGTTGTCAGCTTCCAGCGGCCGTCGATAGCCGGTGGCGCTCAACCGCTCGGCCGGCGCACCCGGCCGGCTGACGCTGCGCCTGAGCCGGGCGCCGCCCCGTTGCGGCTCACCGGTAGCCACTCGGTGCGGATCTCTTTCGCGGACCGCCGGCACCCGCCGTCGTGCACGCGCCGAGAGACCGGTGCGGCGCCGGCCGGCAAGTCTCCCCCCAACCCGGGGCGGCACGACGGCGGCCACCCGGACGTCTCAGCCGCCGTCGAGGGCCGCCTCGATCGCGGCGGCGGCCATGCCCGCTTCCCCGACATCTGCGACCGTCGTCAGAGGGGAAGCCGCGATCTCGACGGCGCGGTTGTCCCCACCGTTGCCGGCTCGCGCCCTGGCAATGGCGTCAGCCGTGCGACCGCTTCCGGCGAGCACCACCACCGGCCGACCGCTGCCGAGGCTTGCAGCGACATCGGTATAGGCGATCTGCCCGCCGTTCATCAGCACAGTGACCGAGGACCGGCGGCCCGCGACGACCCCGGCGACCTCCATCATCCACGCCGCCTCGTCCCCCCATTGCGTGCCGGGTACTAGGAGAAACAGCGTGTGGTTCGGCTCCAGTCTGACCGCGTCGGGCGACGGCGTCCCGGCCCCCGGGACGAGGACCGTACCCTCGGCCGCGACGCCGATGAGCGGGAATCGACCGCCCAACGCGGACCGTGCCCGTCCGATCAGCTGCATGACTCCCGAGTCCGTGCCACCGTCGATCACCACGGCGTCCCGGCGCTCGGCGACGGGCACGACCTCGTCCCGCAGCACCTGGGCCACGGTCTCAAACTCCTTCTCGCCCATGATGCCGGCACCGCCGACCAGCACGATGACCGCCCGGTCCAGACGCAGCCCGGCGCTGTCGAGCGCGGCCGCGATCTCGTCGGTACTGGCGATCCGGATGCGGGCGGCCTGGATGTCGCCGGACTGGTCGTTCATTGGTGCTCCTCGCTGCCGCGACGATCCGACGACCGGCCCACCCATCTCCCGTCCGCGGATTCGCGAAGCAGAGTATCGGGCCGCGATGCGTGAGGTTCGACCGGTCACGACTGGTGCGGCGCATGGGTCGGGCCGATTGGTGCTCGATGCTGCTGCGAGGAAGCTCGCCGGCGTCCGGGCCGAGGAGAGGGAGATCGAGAAGTCGCTCGCGCAGGAGATGGCGTCGGCCGCCGTGTCGCAGGGCGGGACCGGGCGGGCGACGATCGGGCCGAGAACGGCTGGCCCTTCGGGCCCTGGCGGAGGCGAGGGCCAGCGGCCCTCCGACACGCTCCACCCGCGGGTGCAGGATCGGCCGCGGACGGTGTTCGCATGACCTCGCCGAACTGGCCCAAGCAGTTCCGAGCGGCTGCGTCGACGTTCGACTGGCCGGCGCTGGCGCAACTCGCGGCCGAGTACGCCACCCATCTCTACGCCGTTCCGACACTGCCCGACAGCGTCGGCCAGGTCCTCCTGGTCCTCCGGCAGTCCCGGCGGTACGAGGAGCTCGAGCTCGTCGCCGACGCCGCCCTTGCGCACGGGCCCGACGCCCCCGCCGTCCGTCGGCACTACGCGCAGGCTCTCGTGGACGGCGGGCAACCGGCCGTCGCCCTGCGCCTCTACACCGAGCTGGCGGCCGACGAGACGGCGTCGCGGGTCGATCGTATCGAGGCCCGGGGTGGCATCGGCCGCTGCTACAAAGAGATGTTCCTCGCGTGCACCGAGCCGGACCGACGGCGGCGCTTCCTGAGCCGGTCTCTCGAGGCTTACCTGGCCGCGTATCTGGAGGACACGGACTTCTACACCTGGCACGGGATCAACGCCGTTTCCCTCCTGGCCCGCGCCGCACGCGACGGCATCCAGCTCCCGTCGGGATCGCCGAAGGCCGCCGCACTTGCCGACGACATCCTGCGGACCGTCGACTCGGCCCCCGTGCCGAACACGTGGACCGAGGTGACGGCGTGCGAGGCGGCGATCGCACTCGGCCGGTACGACGAGGCCGTCGAACGGGCCGAGGCGTTCATCGAGACAACGCCGGAGGGGTTCACGGTCGCGACGTTCCTCCGCCAGCTCCAGAAGGTCTGGCAGCTCGACACCACCACCTCGCCCGGTAACGACCTGCTCCCCGTGCTGCGGTCCGCGCTGCTCACGGTCAACGGGGGGCAGGTCACGGTGGCGTCCACCGACCTCCGCGCCGCACGCCTCGCCGACGAGTTCGGCGGCGGACGGCTGGAGGCGATCCTCGGCCACGACCGATACCTGTCGCTGAGCTGGTACCGCACGGGGCTGAAGCGCTGCCGGGCGGTGGCCCGCATCCAGACCGCCGACGAGCAGGCTGTCGGCACCGGGTTCCTCGTCGCAGGCCCCGACCTGCACCCGGACCTACCGCCACTCGTGGTCGTCACCAACGGTCACGTCGTCCCCGAGGACCTCGACCCCGGCCACGCCCACGTGGCGTTCCACGGCCTCGATGAGGATCCGGGCCGGCAGGCCCGCTTCCGAGTGGCCCAACAATGGTGGTACCAGCCTTCGGCGGACAGGGGACTCGACACCACGATCCTCGAACTGGACGGCTATCCACAGGACGTTGTTCCCACGCCACTTGCGAAGGGGTTGCCCCCCAGGCCGCTCAGTCACCGGCGGGCGTACGTGATCGGGCATCCAGGCGGATCGGCGCAGCCCCAGTTCTCCCTTCAGGACAACATCCTGCTCGACTACGACCACCGCGTCCTGCACTATCGCTCACCGACCGAGGGCGGCAGCTCCGGCAGCCCGGTTTACGACGACGAATGGCGACTGATCGGCCTGCACCACGCAGGCGGCACAGGTATGCCGCAGCTCAACAAGGCCGGCGGCACCTATGCCGCGAACGAAGGCATCACCATCGACGCCATCCGAGGCGGCCTGGCGCATCGACCCCCGGAGTGCTCCCCGCTGTGATAGCCGAAATCCGAAGCCTCCATGGCCCTCCTCACCCCACCCGACCCCAGGGGGTCGGCACCGAGGTCGAAGGAGGCGGGCGGTGACCCGCCCGCTGGCCAGCGAGCGGCTGCGACGCCTCGTCACGGAGCGCTCCCACGCCGACCAGACCGGGGTGACACTCGAGTCGGTGCCGCGTGCGGAGGCGGCTCCGCCCGGAGCGGCGGAGGTGACCGGCCGGGTCGAGCAGGCCGCGCGACACTTGGCGGACCGGCCGGACGTCGACGACCGAGACTTCCGCCGGGCGCTGGATCTGTGGCTGCGCACCACCGACCGGGCCGCACGGCGTCTCGACGACAATCCCGACGCTCCGCTGCCGCCCGACGAGGTGTACGCCCTGGAGGCCGTGGTGCGCGCCGACGGCACCCGGCCGAGCCTGCTGGTCCGCAACGGCGTCGTCGACCCGGTCCAGCCGCTGGCCGCCGGCTGGACCGGGCAGCTCACCGCCGCGGGCGACGAGCTGACCAGGGCGGTCGCCGCGATCGGTCGGGTGGAGCCGACGCACCCGAGCGGCAGTGATTTCTTCGGCACCTGCTGGGTCGTCGACCACCGCAACGGGCTCGTGCTGACCAACAGGCACGTGCTGGTTGCCATGGTGGAGCGGTTGCCGCACGCGGTGGCCCGCACGAGCACCGGGTTCCGGGTGTTCGACGGCGCCTTCGTCGACTTCGCCGCCGAGTCGGGCAGCGCGGACGTGCGCCGTTACCGGATCGTCGAGGCCACGCCGTCCCAGGTCAACGGCACCAACTTCGCCCGGCTCGACGCCGCGGTGCTGCGCATCGAACCGCTGCCGGACGGACCGCAGGACGTCCCGGACGCGCTCACCGTCAGCGCCGACCCCGACGGGCCGCTCGGCCACCTCGCCTCGTACTGCATCGTCGGCTACCCGGCCCAGCCGGTGTACGAGTCCGGCACCATCGAGGGTGTCGACTGGGCCTGGGTCACCCGAACCCTGTTCGGAAACGTGTACGGGGTCAAACGGCTCGCACCCGGCATGACCCACCGTCCGCTCGGCTCGCTCCCCGGCGACAAACGGCGGTGGGTGTTCGGCCACGACGCCACCACGCTCGGCGGCAACTCCGGCTCCCCCGCGCTGGCCTGGACCGACAGCGCGTTCGGCCTGCACTTCGCCGGCCGGTCCATCGATACGAACTGCGCGCACGCCGTCTCGGCCATCACCACCGAGCTCCGCGCCCTCGGCGTCCCGATCGGCGGGCTCGGATGACCCACCCAATCTTTCGCGCCGGCCCCTACCCGTTTTGGCGCGCCAGAGGCCGCGACCATGCAACGGCGGCTTGTCGAGAAGTCCACCCCGACCACAGGACGTGGTTCGCGGCCTGGCATCCTGACCTCCGGCAATCCGTGGAGCCATTCGTGGAGCGAAGTGGGGTCATCTAGGGTGGCTGTGGGCCCCTAGAGGGCATGATGTGCTGGGCTAGAAGTACACGTACCCCTCCAGCGCGATCTGGACAGACGCGTTCAGCGGTCCGCGGCCGGGTACTTGCCCTGGCGGACTGTTCGACATCTGCCGGCGCGTCATCTCTATCGTCACCAGAGGGTAGAAGTACACGTACCCCTCCAGCGCGCTCTGGTGCAAATCAAACCGTTCCTCAGGCAGAACAAAGTGTTCCTTATCAGGTCCGGTCATGTTCCGATCGTCGGGACCGGCCTCGACCGTCGCCTCACTAGTCACGGATGAGACCGTCGGCGCACGTCTGTCGGCGCACGTCGGCACCGAATAGGGTGACGTAACCCCGCGCGCTGATCCCGACCCGTCCGTCGAATCGCGCGTCCGCTCCGGCGGTGGCGCCACCCGCCACGGTACGAGCGACCGGAAGGGAGGAGAGACGATGCTACCTGCGAAGCACGTGATCTTGAAGCGGGTGGAGACCGGACGGACCCGTGGACCGGACGGATTGGAGTTGGAGGCAGTCCAACCGAGGCAGTCCTTCGCGGTCGAGGTCGATGCGCTTACGGCGCGTCGCGTTGAGGAGGTGAGCCATCACCGCGATATCGCGGCCGTCGCGCCGGTCATTCCCATGAAGCTCATCGCACCGGTAAGCCTCCCACGGGCCGCCCAGCCGACATCCACGAGCACCGCATGGGGCATCCATGCCGTGGGCGCGGACACGTCATCGTTGTCCGGCGACGGCGTCAGGGTCGCGGTGCTCGACACCGGCATCGACGCATCGCATCCGGCATTCGATGGCGTCGAGCTGGTGCAGCGGAACTTCACCGGCGAAAGCGACGAGGACCTGGACGGACACGGGACGCACTGCGCCGGAACGATCTTCGGACGCGACATCGACGGCAAGAGGATCGGCGTCGCCCAACACGTCCCTACCGCCTTGATCGGCAAGGTGCTCGATGAGGACGGCGCGGACAGCGATGTCATCGTGACGGCCATCGAGTGGGCGCTCCGCAACGACGCGCAGGTCATTTCGATGTCGGTCGGCATCGACTTCCCGGGAATGGTCGTAGACCTCGAGCACGAGGGCGTTCCCACCGAACTCGCGACATCGATGGCGCTGGAGGGATATCGCGCGAACATCCTGCTGTTCGAGCGGCTTGGATCGCTCGTTCAGGCCCGGGCCAGCTTTACGGGGCCATGCCTTCTGGTAGCAGCAGCGGGCAACGAGAGCAGACGCGACGAGGACCCAGATTTCGTCATCGCGGTGAGTCCACCGGCGGCGGCAGACGGCATGGTGTCAGTCGCGGCGGTCGGGCCGGATCCCGATGGTTTCACGATCGCGAGCTTCTCCAACTATGGCGCGCGCCTGTCGGGGCCCGGGGTCGATATCCTATCGGCGCGGGCCGGCGGCGGGTTGACGACGATGAGCGGAACCAGCATGGCCACGCCGCACGTTGCCGGGGTCGCCGCATTGTGGGCGGAGAAGCTGATGAAAGCCGGTCACTTCTCGCAGCAGCGGTTCACGGACCGGCTCGTGGGTTCGGCAATCACCGCCAGCTTGAGACCCGGGTTCAGCCCGGCCGACGTCGGCAACGGCATTGTGCAAGCGCCGCAGGACTAAGTTCAGGCCCTGCCATGGCCTAGCGAGCATCGCCCGGTCCGCGGCGTATGTACTTACGCGGCCTGATCCGGCCCACCGATTCGCGGTCCCTGCAACCACAATGGTTTCCCGAAGCTCCGCTTGGGACGATGCTGGCGGCAAGGAGGCGGCGGCGATGTTGCGGTTCGACGACGAGGGTTCGCGGCGTCAACCGGTACGTCTTCCGGGCGATCCGCGCCTGAGTGCTAACGCCTCCGACGGCTCGGCTCCTCGATGGTGAGGTTGCCGGGGCTTCGGCGTCTCTGCCGATCCGCCCGGTCCGCTGCCGGTTCGCGCTGGGAGCGAAGCGGCGAGGCCGGACCGGCCGGGTTTGACAGCCCTGTGCATGCCGGAGAAGGCGTCCCCGCTTCAGGTACTTACCCGCTGTGCCGGTATAGGTGTGGGTCTGTTCGGTGGGTCCCTCGCCCATCGGCGGGTTCGCCGGTCACCTCTCGCGGCGCTTCGGTGGGTGCGTCGGCGCTGGTCAGAGACTGCGGCATCGACTTCCAGCCCGGTACGCCGTCGCCGCACACGCCGTCGCAGCGAGCTCCCGGCTCGGTGCACGCGTCGCGATACTGACGCTATGACTGACGAGCCGGAGGTGCCGCTCACGGGCGGGGACATGACCGCGGTCGTCCGGGTGGGGGACACCGTCCGCCGGGCCGCCGGGCCGTGGACGCCGGCGGTGCACGCGCTGCTGCGGCACCTGCGCGCCGAGGGGTTCACCCAGGTGCCCGAGCCCCGTGGCCTCGACGAGCACGGGCGGGAGGTGCTGTCGTTCCTCGCGGGCGAGGCGGTCACCTACCCGCTGCCGCCGTTCGTGCTCACCGACGCCACGCTGACCGCGGTGGCTCGTCTCATGCGCGCCTACCACCAGGCGGCGTCGACCTTCGCGATCCCGGCCGGCGCCGTCTGGCAGTGGCCGACGCACGAGCCGCAGGAGCTGGTCTGCCACAACGACATCGCACCGTACAACCTGCTCTTCGACCGGACGGCGATCGTGGGTGTCATCGACTGGGACCTGGCGTCGCCGGGCCCGCGGACGTGGGACCTGGCCGAGGCGGCCTATCGGTTCGTCCCGCTCACCGGTCCGGACAACCCCGACGTCGGCTTCCCCGGCGTGGCCGAGCAGGCCCGCCGGCTCGCGCTGTTCTGCGCTCAATACGGAGGCGTCGCACCCGCGAATGTCCTCGAGGCTGCGATCGCGAAGGAGCGGGAGCTGGTCGAGTGGATCGTGGCCCGCGCCGCCGCCGGCGACCCGGCGCAGCGGGCCGTTCTCGTGCGCGGCGACGTGGCGATCTACCAGCACGACATCGCCCACCTCGAGACGCAGCGCACCGCGCTGGCATGACCTCGGAGTGGGGTGACGCGGCCGGCCGGCCACCGATACTGGACACGTCGCCGTAATCGAAGCAGGCGACTGACATCGAGGATCCCTCGAATCGCCACCACTCAACGGGGTGCGGCCTATCCGGGACAGACGGCTTGTTGACACCGATTCCGGTTGATCGTTGACACTTCCGACGGCACGCCTTGGGCGGTAGTTCTGCTGCAGTCAGGCGGGAGGCGCTCAAGGAAGCGGCGGTCGGACCAGCCATAGATTTGCGTTACCACGACCCACGAAACAATGACCTGGTGGAGCACACCCCAGATCGGACGTTGCGGATGAAGGTCATGCATGGCCGATGGCTGGTCGATGTCACCCGCTGACCCGAATCCCGACGTACACCCGGGCTCCGTCGCCCGGCGCGACTGGTGGAAGTCCGCCGTGGTCTACCAGGTCTATCCCGCGCAGCTTCGCCGACAGCGACGGTGACGGCGTCGGCGACCTCGGCGGAATCCTGGACCATCTCGACTATCTCGAGCTGCTCGGTGTCGACGTCGTCTGGCTGAGCCCGGTCTACCGCTCGCCGATGGCCGACAACGGCTACGACATCTCCGACTACCACGACGTCGACCCGCTCTTCGGCACGCTCGAGCAGCTCGACGAGCTGATCGCGCAGTTGCACGCGCGGGACATGAAGCTGGTGATGGACCTCGTCGTCAACCACACCAGCTCGGCGCACGCCTGGTTCGTGGAGTCGCGCTCGTCGACGGACAACCCCAAGCGCGACTGGTACTGGTGGCGCTCCCCGCGGCCCGGTCACGAGCCCGGGTCACCGGGGGCCGAGCCGACCAACTGGGGCTCTGCGTTCTCGGGCCCGGCGTGGACCTACGACGACCGCACCGGCGAGTACTACCTGCACGTGTTCACCCCCGACCAGCCCGACCTCAACTGGGAGAACCCGGAGGTGCGGCAGGCGGTCTACGCCATGATGCGCGACTGGCTGGACCGCGGCGTCGACGGCTTCCGGATGGATGTCATCAACGTCATCTCGAAGGTGGTCGGCCCGGTCGGCGCCGACGGCCGGGTGACGCTGCCGGACGGCGTGGTCGGCGGCGAGCGCGACCCGCGCTGGCCGGGTGTCGTCGACACCGTCGTCTTCGCCGACACGCCGGCGTTCGTGCTCAACGGACCTCGCGTCCACGAGTTCCTTCAGGAGATGCACCGCGAGGTCTTCGCCGGTCGTCCGCCCGGGCTGCTCAACGTCGGTGAGACGCCCGGCTGCCCCGTGGAGGAGGCGGTGCTCTACACCGACCCGTCGCGCGGCGAGCTGGACATGGTGTTCCAGTTCGAGCACGTCGACCTCGACTCCGGCCCGAAGGGGAAGTGGGACGTCCGGCCGATGACGATGCTCCGGCTCAAGCAGTCGCTCGGGCGTTGGCAGGACGGGCTGGCCGAGGTCGGATGGAACAGCCTCTACCTCGGAAACCACGACCAGCCGCGCTGCGTCAGCCGGTTCGGCTCCGACGCACCGGAGCACCGCGAGCAGTCCGCGAAGGCGCTGGCCACCGTGCTGCACCTGCACCGCGGCACGCCGTACATCTACCAGGGCGACGAGCTCGGGATGAGCAACCCGGGCTTCACAAGGCTCGAGCAGCTGCGCGACGTCGAGTCGCTCAACCACTACGCCACCGCGGTCGCGCGCGGCGAGGACCCCGCCGACGTGATCCGGGCGCTGGCCTACAAAAGCCGCGACAACGCGCGGGTGCCGATGTCGTGGGACGCCTCGCCCGGCGCCGGCTTCACCACCGGTACGCCCTGGCTCGACCTCCACCCGCTGTCCGGCTCGGTCAACGCCGCCGCGCAGGTCGACGACCCCGACTCGGTCTTCTCGCACTACCGCCGGCTCATCGCGCTGCGGCACGCCGAGCCCTGCGTCGCGCACGGAACGTTCCGGATGCTCCTGGCCGACCACGAGCAGCTGTACTGCTTCGAACGCTCCTTCGGCGACACCCGGCTGCTGGTCGTGGCCAACCTGTCGTCCGCAGCTGACGTGGTCCCCGACCTGTCCGAGCTGGCCGCGTGGTCCTCGGCGGAGCCGCTCATTGCGTCCGTCCCCGGCTCCTCGCCCGCGCCCACCGACCCGCTCGCCCCCTGGGAGTCCCGGGTCTTCCGCTTGGCCTGACAGCGCGGCGCGGTAGCAACTAGCAAGCCAGGCAGGATCGGGCGATCCCGGGCCACAAAGGCACAGGACTCAGGCGCGACCCAGCGCGTCGGCCAGATAGTCGACGGACATGCGGACGACGGCGTCGATGTCGTCGTGGCCGTCGAAGATGTGCTCAGCATCGTCAATCGGCACCAGCCGAACAGGCACTCCGGCTCCGGCAAGGGCAGCCTCCAGCAGCTCGCTTTGCCGGTAGGCCACCACGGTGTCAGCTTTGCCGTGGATGAGGAGGAATGGAGGAGCGTCTACGGTCACATAGCTGATCGGGCTGGCGGCCGCCCGCGCCTCGGCGTCCTGTCCGCCGACGAGATGGTCCTCGGGAGGCACGAGCAGTTCGGCCGGCAGGTCTGCGCCGGCCGCTCGGTTCGCGCTGTGCCTCGACTGAGCCGCGATGTCGGCGACGCCGTACCAGTCAACAACGGCGTCAACCGCGCTGGACGGTCCCACCACGCCGATGTTGCCCTCGAGCTCGGGACGCTGCCCGGTCAGGGCGACGAGGGCAGCGAGGTGCCCGCCGGCCGACTCGCCCCAGATGCCGACTCGGCTTGTGTCGATCCCGAGGACGTCGCCATGAGCCCGCAGGTACCGGATCGCAGCCTTGGCGTCGTGCAGCTGCGCCGGGAACTTCGCCTCCAAAGCATGGCGGTAGTCGATGGTGGCGACCGCCAGGCCCGCGGTCGATCAGCTCGTCGAAGAGCTGATTCGGCCGCAGGGTCTCCGGGAGATAGCGCCGATCGCCGAACATCCACGCGCCGCCGTGGATCCACACCACCAGCGGAGGCGGGCTTGTCGACGCGGGCACCCAGACGTCCAGCTGCAGCGGTCGGTATCCCGGGACGGCGGCATACGTCAGGCCCTCGTAGCGCTTGCTGCCATCGGGCTGCACCCGTGGCTCGGGCGGCGGGAGGAACCGGGTAGGCCCGGCCGATTCAGCGGTCGGGGCTGCGCTGGCGCTCATCTGACACTCGACTCCTTATATCTCGAGCTGCACTGGCGCTCTCTGACACTCGACTCCTTATACATGGCGATGCAGACCGCGGGAGCGTACGTGGACGTTCGTTCCTGGCGCTTTACACACGTTGCAACCGGCGCAGAGCGACAGAAGCTCACGTGAACGTTCGTTTCCGACAAGGGATCGCGATCAGAGGGCCACGGGCTTCCCGGTCCGGGCGGACTCGTACACGCCGGTGATGACGGCGATCGACTGCCGGTTGGTCTCCAGATCGACCCGAAGCGACTCCTCGCCGGCCAACGCGGCCAGGAAGTTCTCGTACTGGCGGCGGTGAGCCAGCGGGGAGAGGCCTCCGGGATCGCTGCCGGTTGTCGCGCCCGTCTCCTCGGCGTCGATGTAGTCGTCGACCTGATTGATCGAGTCCGATGCCGACCCATATGACTTGTCTTCTGGCTCGCTGCCCTGCGGGGTTGCGTGGATGAACGTGAGGAAGTCGTTGTCGATCACGATCGATCCCCGATCACCGTGCACCTGCAGGCGGGCACTGAGTCCCGGGTAGGCCGCGGTCGTCGCATGCAGCACGCCGAGCGCGCCGCTCTCGAACCGCACCACCGCGACCGCCGCGTCCTCGACCTCGATCCGTTCGTGGGCCAGCGTCCCGGTGTAGGCGAACACCTCCATCGGACGGCCCATCGTCGCCACCAGCAGATCGACGGTGTGCACACCCTGGTTCATCAAGGCGCCGCCACCGTCCAGCTCCCAGGTGCCCCGCCAATCGCCCGAGTCGTAGTAGCTCTGGCCGCGCCACCAGTCGATCGAGGCGATGCCTGTGGTGAGTCGTCCCAGCTCACCCTTGGCGATGGCGTTCAGCGCAATCTCGGTCGACTGGTCGAACCGGTGCTGGGAGATCACCGCCACCAGCGTGCCGGCCTTGTGCTGTGCCTGAATGATCAGATCGGTCTTCGCCACGCTTGTCTCGGCTGGCTTCTCGATGATCACGTGTTTGCCGGCGTTCAACGCTTCGATCGCCAACTCGCCGTGGCGCCCGGTTGGTGTGCAGACCACGACGATGTCGACGTCCACCGCGGCCAGAGCCTCGCTGAGCGACGTGAAAGCCCGACCGCCTCGCTCGGCAGCCAGCTTCTCGGCCTTGTCCGCAGAGAGATCGACGACCGCGACGAGCTCGACGCGATCGGCCAGCTCGCTCGATCACGAGACCATGGTGGGTGCCGATCACGCCGGCACCCACAAGCGCGATTCGAGAACGCGACCCCTCGGCAATGGGAGTGCTCACGCGTACTCAATCCCTTCCTTGTTGAGGATGTCGGTGAAGGCCTTCCATGCCTGGGTGAAGAGTTCGGGACCGGACCAGGCGCCGGCCGAACTGACGTCTCCGAGGTGGGGTTCCAGGGAGAAGAAGCCGTCGAACCCGTCGTCGCGCAGAGCACGAACTGTCTCGACGACCTCACCATCGCCCGCACCAGCGACCACCACCGACGCGTCTGCGAGCAGCGCGTCCTTGATCTGGATGTAGCTGACATGGGGCCGCAACATGGCGTACCCCTCGGTGAACGGTCGCACACCGACCTGGACGAAGTTGGCCGGATCCCAGGCCAGCTGCAGCTGCGGCGCTGACACCGAGGTGACGATGTCCAGGCAGCGGCGGGGGATGTCGCCGTAGATGTCCTTCTCGTTTTCGTGCACCAGAGTCACGTCGGTGCCAGCAGCCACCTCGGCCAAGGCGCTCATCCGGGTCAGGACCTCGTCCCGGCGGCTATCCGGGTCGGTTCCCTCGGGGATGAAAAAGGAGAAGAGCCGGATGTACGGCGCCTCGAGGAGTTGGGCGACGTCAACGGCGTGCCGCATCCGCTCCAGATGGGGCGGGAATTCATCGTCGATGGAGATCTTGCCGATGGGCGAACCGATGCTGGAAACCTGCAGCCCGTACTCGGCCAGAACGTCGCGCAGGCTGGCCAGTTGACCGGAGTCGAGGTTGAGGATGTTGATTCCCCACGCGCTGCGGACCTCGACATAGCGCAGGCCAAGGCCGGAAGCGACCTTGCACTGCTCGGTGAAGTCATCGGAGATCTCGTCGATGAATCCTGAAAGCGTCCACACCATCGTCCTTGGTCCTTTCCCCTTCTTTAGGTGAGGTACGGCTGTACCAACTGGAGGTAACGCTCCACCATCGTGTCCACCACAGATGCCGGTGGCGCGGCCCAGAGATCGGCGTTGAAGATCTCGACCTCGACGTCGCCGCGATATCCCGCGGCCGCAACGGATTTGGTGAAGGTCGGAAAGTCGATGTGGCCGTCGCCCATCATGCCGCGGGCCAGCAGGGTGTCCGCGGGCAGCGGGGTGATCCAGTCACAGATCTGGTAGCTGACGATGCGTTCTCCGGCGCGCTGCAGCTGGTCCGCGACGCCTGGTTCCCACCACAGATGGAAGGTGTCGACCACGACGCCGACGTCTGCTGCGTCGAAGCGCTCGGCGATGTCCAGCGCCTGGCCCAGCGTGGAGATCACGCCGCGGTCCGCGGCATAGATCGGATTCATCGGCTCGATGCCGAGCGTGACCCCACGCTCGTGTGCGTACGGAACCAACCGTTCGATCGCTGAGGCGGCGCGGTCCCGGGCGGCTTCCAGATCACGGTCGCCGGGCGGCAGTCCGCCGGCGACCAGCACCAGCGTGGCAGCGCTCAGTCCCGCTGCTTCGTCGATGGCCTCGCGGTTGCTCGCCTCTGCCGCCTGGGCCTCGGCCGGATCGGCGGCCGTGAAGAATCCGCCCCGGCACAGCGACGAGACACGCAGCCCGGCCTCGGCCACCAGCCGGCAGCCCTCGTCGAACCCAACCTCGGCGAGCTGCTCCCGCCAGACCCCGATCGCGCCGAGGCCTGCCTCGACACAGCCCTCGACCGCTTCCGGCAGCGACCAGGATGCGGTGGTCCGCTGGTTGAGCGAGAGCCGGGACAGCTCTGCTCCAGTGGTCATCGAGCGACGCCGGCGGTGGCGAGTAGCAGGCCGAGACGGTGAGCCGCCCGATCCGGATCTGTGAGCAACTGCGCCTCATTGGCCAGCTCGAACACCCGAGCCAGGTGGAGAACCGAGCGAGCGGACTGGAGGCCACCGACCATGACGAAACCGTCCTGATGGCCGTTCAGCCAGGCGAGGAAGGCGATCCCGGTCTTGTAGTAGTACGTGGGCGTTGCGAAGACATGACGGGACAAGGGCAGTGTCGGGGTCATCTCGCGGCGATAGCCGTCAATGTCGTCGGCATCGAGGGCGCTCAGCGCGGCCGAAGCGGCTGGGTGCGATAGCGGCGAATGCGCCGAGCAGCGCATCGGAGTGATGGACGCCGTCCCCTTCGATGAGTTCCGGATAGTTGAAGTCGTCCCCGGTGTAGAGCCGCACACCGGCCGGGAGCGCGGCGCGCAGCTCGATCTCGTGGTCGGCGGAGAGCAACGAGACCTTCACTCCATCGACCTTGGCGCTGTGCTCGCGGACCAGGTCGAGGAAGGAGCGAGTCGCGGTCGCCACGTCCGTCGAGCCCCAGTAACCGCTCAGCTGTGGATCGAACATCTCTCCCAGCCAGTGCAGGATGACGGGCCGCGTCGCCTGCCTGAGGACTGTTGCGTATACCTCGAGATAGTCATCGGCGCTGCGCGCGACGGCTGCCAGCTGCCGCGAGGCCATCAAGATCACCTGCGAGCCGGCGCCCTCGACGAACTCCACCTGTTCGAGGTACGCGCGGGTGACCTCGTTGATGTCGGCGGCGGGTCCGAGGAGCTGATCAGTGCCCGCGCCGGAGGCGATGCGGGCTCCGTGCTCCCTCGCTACGGCGGCACTTCGGGTGATCAGCTCCTGAGTGGCCGGCCAGTCCAGCCCCATGTTCCGCTGAGCGGTATCCATGGCCTCGGCCACTCCCAGCCCGTAGCGGAACAGGTGACGCCGGAACGCCAGGGTGGCGTCCCAGTCAATCGCGGCCGGAGCACCAGGGACGTTCTCAGCACGAGGATCCGGTACGACATGGGCGGCAGCGAAGACGACCCGGCTTCGGAAACCGTCTGGGTGTTCCGCCCAGGCCCTCGGCTGCCTGAGCTCGATCTCCCGCCAGCCGCCGGTCGCTTCGGGCAGGGCGATCGTGGCAGTCGTCGTCGTCATGACCCGAACCAGTCGATCGCCACCCGGCGCCCCTGGGCGGAGGACTCCAGACCCGCCTCCGCCAGCTGCAGTCCACGGACGCCGGCGGCGAGATCGTAGGAGTGCGGCCGGCCGGCGTCAACGTCAGACAGGAACTGCTCCCACTGGGCCCGGAACCCATTGCTGAACTCCGCGTTGTCCGGAATCTGCTCCCATTGGCTGCGGAAGTCCTCGGTCGTCGGCAGGTCCGGATTCCAGACCGGCATCGGAGTCGCAACGCGTGGCTGAATGCGGCAACCGAACAGCCCGGCGACCGCTGAGCCATGAGTGCCATCCACCTGGAACTCGACGAGCTCGCCGCGGTCGACGCGGACCGCCCACGAGGAGTTGATCTGGGCGATCACGTCGCCCTCCAGCTCGAAGATGGCGTACGCGGAGTCGTCGGCGGTGGCGGTGTACTTACGGCCCTGTTCATCCCAGCGCTCGGGGATGTGGGTCACGGCTCTTGGCGGTCACCGCCTGCACGCTGCCGAAGAGGTTCTCGAGCACGTAATTCCAGTGCGGGAACATGTCGAGCACCATGCCGCCGCCGTCCTCCGCCCGATAGTTCCAACTGGGCCGCTGAGCGGGCAAGAGATCACCTTCGAAGACCCAGTAGCCGAACTCCCCTCGTACCGACAGGAGGCGTCCGAAGAAACCCGCGTCGATGAGCCGCTTCAACTTGAGCAGACCTGGCAAGTAGAGCTTGTCGTGGACCACGCCGTTGATGACGCCCGCGTCCTGCGCCGCCTTGACCAGCTCCACGCCTTCCTCCACCGACTCGGCGATCGGCTTCTCGGTGTAGATGTGCTTGCCGGTCGCCGATGGCCTTGAGGATGGATTTCTTACGCTCTGACGTGACCTGGGCGTCGAAGTAGACCGACGCCGAGGCATCACTCAGCGCCTCGTCCAGATTGGTCGTGAAATCGGCGACGTCGTGCTCGGCCGCGAGAGCGGCGAGTTTCTCGGCGTTCCGGCCCACCAGGATCGGCTCGACGCTGACGCGGTTGCCGTCGGGAAGAGCCACTCCACCATCGGCCCTGAATCGCCAGGATGGATCGCACCAGGTGCTGGCGATAACCCATCCGGCCGGTTACCCCGTTCATGATCACTCGAACCGTGCGCTGGGCCATGCTCGCCTCCAACAGTCAGGGCACCGCAGTCGTGAGAAAACGCTTTCGCAGCTATCCGGCGAATATAGCGTCGGGACGTCGACGAGCGCAATCTGTCGACTCGCCCATCGCTTCTGGTCCCTCGACGCTGAAAAACTTTCAGTTTGGTCTCGGCATCCCCGTCGGCGTTGACACTGTGACGCGACTCACCGTAGTCTGCGGAAAACGCTTTCACGATCAAGGCGAAAGGGAACTGAGATGGCCATCAACCGGAGGCAGTTTCTGATTGGAGCCGGTGGGCTCGCGGCCGCGGCCACCACGATGGGGCTAGCGGGCTGCGCCCCCGGGTACTCAGGGTGGTGGTTCTGCAGGGGGGCGCCGGCGGTGAGGCGGTGCGACCAACCTGGCCCTCGCCTGGTGGGGCAACCCGACGCGCAACAAGAACACCGACGCGATGATCGCTGCGTACCAGCAGGCCAACCCCAATGTGAAGATCTCCGGCCAGCCGGGGGAGTTCAGCAGCTACTGGGACAAGCTGGCCACCCAGACCGCCGGCGGCACGGCTCCGGACATCATTCAGATGGACATGAACTACATCTCCGAGTACGGCACTCGAAACGCACTCTTGGATTTGAAGGACGTCGACACCTCCAAGTTCGTCGAGGGCACGGTCGACTCGGGCAAGATCAACGACACGCTGGTCGGGGTCAATGCCGGCATCAACAGCGCGCTCTTCTTCGCCAACCCCACGATCTTCGAAAAGGCCAAGATGGAGCTGCCCGACGACACCACCTGGACCTGGGACCAGTTGATAGAGGTCGGCGCCGAGGTCGCCTCCAAGGCGGGAGTGCCCTTCGGCGTGGCGGCGCTCATAGGCTCAGACGCGTTGTTCGGCACGTTCGTGCGCCAGCAGGGCAAGGAACTCTTCACCCCGGACGGGCTTGGGTTTGAGGCCGCCGAAGCTCAGGCCTGGTACGACTTCCTGGTCAAGGGCGTGAAAGCCAAGGCCTTTGGAACGCCGGAGCAGATCACCGAAGAGGTTGCCAAGCCGCTGGACCAGAGTGCGCTAGTGACCGGGAAAGCCGCCATACAGTACTGGAACTCCAATCAGCTGGAAGCGGTCAGCAATGCGGCCGGGGGTGACTACCTGATGGAGATGCTGCGGGGCCCGAGCATGACCGGCAAGGCAACCGACCGGAAGACCTGGTACAAGGCAAGCATGCTGTGGTCGGCGTCGGCCAAGACCAAGAACCCGGAGGCCGCAGTCGCCTGGATCAACTGGTTCGCCAACGACCAGGCGGCCGCCAATATCGATAAGGCTGAGCGGGGCATCCCGCCGAACTCCGAGATACTGGCCGCGGTCACGCCCAGCCTGTCCGAGGCGCAAAAGGTGGTTGCGAAGTACATCACCGACATCAAGACCGAGGTGGCCAACACGCCGATCGCCCCACCTCCTGGCGGCGGCACGATCTCCGAAGTCTTGACCCGCCACGGCACCGATGCCATCTACGGGAGGGCGAGCACCGCTGACGCCGCGCAGAAGTTCGTGGACGAACTGAAGTCGAACCTGCAGGTCTGAGCCATGAGCGCCATCTCTGAGCTTTCGACCGTCCATCGCACCAAGGCCAAGACGCCGGAGGAGAAGCGGCTCCGGGCCAAGGAGGCCGGCCGGGACAACAAGGCGGGATATCTGTTCCTGCTGCCCTGGTTGATCGGCCTGGTCGTGATCACGATCGGGCCGATGATCGCTTCGCTGTACCTGTCATTCACCAACTACAGCCTGATCCAGGCGCCCAAGTGGATCGGTCTGGAGAACTACGCCCGGATGCTCACAGACGAACGTCTGCACAACTCGCTCAAGGTGACGTTCATCTATGTCCTCGTGTCCACCCCGCTGCAACTGGCCGTGGCGCTTGCCATTGCCCTGCTGTTGAACGAGGGGATGAGGGGGCTGCCGTTTTATCGGTCCATCTTCTACCTGCCCTCGATGCTGGGCGCCTCGGTTGCCATCGCAGTGCTCTGGCGGCAGATGTTCGAGGTCGACGGCCTGGTGAACCAAGTCCTCAGGCTGTTCGGGTTCGAAGCCACCACTAGCTGGATCGGTGATCCGAGCACCGCATTATGGACCATCATCTTGTTGCACGTATGGACGTTCGGATCACCGATGGTGATCTTCCTGGCCGGTCTGCGGCAGATCCCCGGAATGTACTACGAGGCGGCCTCAGTCGACGGCGCAAGCAAATGGTCCCAATTCAGAAAGATCACTCTGCCGCTGCTGTCTCCGATCATCTTCTTCAACCTGGTGCTGCAAATCATCAACGCATTCCAGGCTTTCACGCAGGCCTACGTGGTGTCGAACGGAACCGGCGGTCCTTCGGACTCGACGATGTTCTACACGCTGTACCTGTACCAGAAAGGGTTCGTCCAGTTCCAGATGGGCTATGCAGCCTCCATGGCCTGGCTGCTGCTCGTGATCATCGCGGCTTTCACCGCGATCAACTTCTACTTCTCCAAGAAGTGGGTGTTCTACGGTGACTGATCTCCAAACGCAGGGCGGAGTGGCAACCCCTGTTGACGCAACGGGACTGAGAGGACCGGCTCCCCAGGAGGCGATCCAGCACGAGGCCCACCTGGGCGGACCGAGCACGCTCGGTGGTGAAGCACATACTGCTGATCGCCGCTAGCTTGGTGATGATCTATCCGCTGCTGTGGCTGATCGCCAGCTCTCTCCGGCCGAACGACCTCATCTTCCGGACGCCCGGAATCTGGGTGAGCGACCTGTACGTGGAGAACTACACCGAGGGTTGGTATGCGCTCTCCAGTCCCTTCGGTGTCTACATCATCAACTCGGCCATCGTGGTGATCGGGGCGATTGCCGGCAACCTGTTTGCCTGCACGCTGGCCGCGTACGCGTTCGCTAGGCTGCAGTTCCGGCTGAAGGCGATGTGGTTCGCGATCATGCTGATGACGATCATGCTGCCCTTCCACGTGGTCGTGGTGCCGCAGTACATCCTCTTCAACCAATTGGGCTGGGTGAACACGTTCGTCCCACTGATCTTGCCCAAGTTCCTGGCCACCGATGCGTTCTTCGTGTTCTTGATGGTCCAGTTCATCCGGGGCATTCCCAAAGAGCTGGACGAGGCGGCTCGGATCGACGGTTGCGGCCACTGGAAGATCTTCAGCAGAGTCATGCTTCCGCTGATGGGCCCGGCGATAGCCACGACGGCGATCTTCACGTTCATCTGGACTTGGAGCGATTTCTTCACGCCGCTGATCTACCTGACCAATCCGCTTGCCTACACGGTTCCCGTGGCGCTGCGCTCGTTCCTGGACGCGACGGCTGGCAGCAACTGGGGTGCCATGTTCGCGATGTCGGTCGTGACCTTGATCCCACTCTTCCTGGTGTTCTTGTTCGGCCAGCGATTCCTGGTCAAGGGCATCGCCACCACCGGCGGAAAGTAGCCCCAGCCCGATCGACCTCGTCAGCCTGATCCCTAGCGTTTCTTCAACCCGTGAAAGGCATCAGACACTGTGAGTTCCAAACGCCGCTATGCCGTGGTCGGAACGGGCCACCGTGTCCAGATGTACCTCGACGCCATGTCCGGCGACCACAAGGAGGATGCGGAGCTGGTTGCGCTGCTCGACCCCAATCAGGGGCGGCTGGCGCTACACGCGGACTGGCTGTCTGACAAAGGTCTCGACATGTCAGGGGTCACCGTCGGACATCCCGACATGCTCGAGCAGGTGATCAAGGAGAACCGGGCCGATCGGGTGATCATCACCTCACCCGACTTCACCCATGCCAGCCTGATCGCGCGCGCGCTCGATGCCGGCGCCGATGTGGTCGTCGAGAAGCCCTTGACGATCAACCCGGAGAGCACCCGGCAGATCGCTGAGGCGGTCGAACGCACCGGGCGGCAGGTGGTCGTAACGCACAACTATCGCTACTCACCGAGGAATTCCGGCCTGAAGGAGTTGATCAAGAACGGCTCGATCGGTACGCCGTTGTCGGTCACGTTCGAATGGGTGCTCGACACAGCGCACGGTGCGGACTACTTCCGCCGGTGGCATCGGGACAAGGCGAACTCGGGCGGCCTGCTGATTCACAAGGCGTCGCACCACTTCGACCTGATCAATTGGCTCCTCGCGGACACTCCCACCGTGGTGTACGCCCGCGGCGGGGTGAAGTTCTACGGTGCCGAGAACGCTGCCGCGCGCGGGATGCCCGCCCGCGCGGAGCGGGGCACCCATGACGGTCCTCGCAATCCCTGGGAACTCGACCTGCGCCGCGATCCTCGCCTGAAGGCGCTGTATCTGGACAACGAGTCGTACGACGGCTATCGGCGTGACCAGGACGTGTTCGGCCCCGGTGTGACGACCGAAGACAACCTGGCCGTGATCGTGGACTATTCGCGCGGGACCACCCTCAGTTACGCGCTCAATGCGCACGCGCCTTGGGAGGGCTATCGGATCGCGGTCAACGGCGACGAGGGCCGTGCCGAGCTCGAAGTGGTCGAACGGGCGGCCGTGCTCACCGACGCGGACGGCGGCGTGTTGATCGACCCAAGCGCCGTACCTGAGTCGTCGACGCGGGCCGGCGGTGAGCGGCTTACCCTGCAACGCCATTGGGAGGTGGCCCAGGACGTCAAGATCGAAGAGGGTACGGGTGGCCATGGCGGCGGCGATGCGCTTCTGCTCGCTGACGTCTTCCGCGGACCCGGCGATGACTGGCTGGAACGACCGTCGAACTGGGTGGACGGCATCCGCTCGATCGCGGTCGGCATGGCAGGCAATGAATCGCTGCGTACTGGCTTGCCGGTCAAGATCGATGATCTTGACCTCCGTGTGGACCTGTCCCGCTGATGGCTTCCTTCAAGCTCGAGCCTGACCGGGCTCTCCCGTTTCCGGCAGAGCAGCGGAGCATCGCCAGGGAAATCTACGGCGCGACGAAGGATCTGCCCCTCATCTGCATGCACGGGCACGTGGAGCCGGAGGCGTTCGCCGACGACACCCCGTTCGCGGACCCAGCCCAGCTCCTGATCGTTCCCGATCACTACGTCTTCCGCATGCTGGCGTCGCAGGGC
This sequence comes from uncultured Actinomycetota bacterium, assembly GCA_963808495.1. GTDB lineage: Bacteria > Actinomycetota > Actinomycetes > Propionibacteriales > Propionibacteriaceae > Microlunatus. Next base: position 484,742 of record CAWEGC010000011.1, on the reverse strand, counting down.
ATGGAGCCTGCACAGCTTGGGGTGCCGCGGCTCGATGGAGGTCCCGTTGAGACCGACTCTCGGAAGATCTGGCGTACGTTCTGCGAGAACTGGAAACTCTTTCGCGGAACGCCCTCGCGCTACTGGCTCGAACACGAGCTCGTCGAGGTATTCGGGGTCGATCTGGTTCCCAGCGCCGAGACGGCCGACGCCATCTACGACCAGATCGCCGCTTCTGTAGCCGATCCCCAGTTCCGTCCGCGCGCTCTGCTCGATCGCTTCAATATCGAGGTCATCTCCACGACCGACCCGGCGACCTCAGACCTGCGACACCATGCCAAGCTTGCCGCCGACGGTCTGGCCGAGCGAGTCTTTCCAACCTTCCGGCCCGACGCTGTGGCCTACCTCGATCGACCGAACTGGCGCACCGACATCCAGGAGCTGGCGAAGGTCTCGGGGATCGACACGACGACCTACGACGGCTTTCTCGACGCACTCCGCGCGCGCCGGGCGAGCCTTCGTCGAAGCGGGCGCCCGCGCCACCGATCATGGCCACCTGCGGGCCGACACCGCCCCGATGGACGTAAGCGCAGCCCGCGAGCTGTACTCACGCGTTCTCGGCGGAACGGAGGCGACCGAGGCCCAGGTCACCGAGTTCGCGGCGAACATGCTCTTCCGGATGGCGGAGATGTCCTGCGACGACGGCTTGGTCATGCAGATCCACCCTGGCGTTCTGCGCGACCACAACTCCACCATCGGGAGAACCTACGGGCAGGACAAGGGCTATGACATTCCGGTGCAGACCGAGTTCACCCGGGCCCTGCGACCGATGCTGGACACGTTCGGCACCGACCCCCGATTTCGCGTCATCCTCTTCACCGTCGACGAGACGGCGTACAGCCGTGAACTGGCTCCGATCGCCGGCACCTACCCCTCGGTTCGACTGGGTGCCCCATGGTGGTTCTTGGACTCACCCGAGGGCATGCGCAGGTTCCGGGAGTCCGCCACGGAGACGGCGGGCTTCTACAACACGTCCGGCTTCGTGGACGACACCCGGGCTTTCGCATCCATCCCTGCTCGGCACGACCTCTTTCGCCGCGTCGATGCCGGCTATCTCGCGCGCTTGGTTCTGGAGCATCGGCTCAGCCTGGACGAGGCAGTCGAGACCGCCATCGACCTGACGTACAACCTGCCCAAGGAGTCCTACCGGCGACCCTGACCCTCAGTTCTGGGCCGATCGTCCCGGCTAACGGGCGTACGACGCGAACGGCGTCAGATGCTTCACGAAGTGGTCCGCGATGATGCCGTAGTGCTCTTCCTCGTTGTCGTTCCACACCCGGTACATCTGTGTCCCGAACTGCTCCAGGATCGCGCCGTAGCCGACGTGCAAAACCTGCCGTGAGTCGACGACGTCCATCAACCGAGCAACCTCCTCGTCGGTCGGATTGCTGGGGATCTTCGTCGGATCGCAGGAGAGGTGGTAGCTCTTCCGGTTGGCTTCGAAGCTGGCGAGGGCGAGCGCAAGAACGTCCCGCATCAGATCGGGATCGTTGTGCGCGATCACCCGCAGGGCCTCTGCCCAGCTGGTGCCGGCGGTCTTGAGGTGGACGAGACCGTTCGTCGCCTCCGCGATCAGCGGATAGGTGGAGAACTTGTCGGAACCGGAGTGCAGGGACAGTTTGTACGGGCCGAGCGCCCGCGCGATCTCGGCGTGAACCTCGAAGTCACGCTTCAACTCATCGATGTCGCCGATGTACTCCACACCCTTCTCGAAGCGGCCGACGAAGCGCGGGGCGAACGAGACGAAGTCCATCCCGAGGCGCTTCAGCTCGCTGACCACGACGATGTGCTCGGCCGGTTTGGTCGGGTAGTCGGTCTCATCGACCGCGAACTCCACCTCGCAGTCGATGCCCTTCTCCATCAGGCGCCGGTACATGGCCATCGAATGGGCAAGCGACGGGCCGTACTTTGCCATGGCGCGAAGAACCGACTCCTCGTCCAGCTCGATCGCCTGGTGCTCGAGGTCGATGCGCTCCCCGGCGTAGGTCTTCCTGAACGTCGCCAGGTCAGTGTCCAGACCCGCCCAGTCGAGCGCCTCCACCTTCTGTCGGATCGTCGCCGCGTCGGCGTGTTCCGCCTCTGGATCGACTTCCGCCTTGGGATCCAGGGTGTAGAAAACGAAGCCCGCCGCCGCGGTGTCATCGATGTCCTCGAGCTGCTCCAGATGATCGGCGTCACCGCCGACGGGTCTGGTCCAGCCGGCTTGGAAGGCACCCCAGGTGGCGTCGTCGAGCACGTTGCGCGGGGTCCTTCGGCACCGGCCCATCTCGCGGATGGACTGCTGAGCGAAGACCGGGTTGATCGCCGCACCGACCGCCTTCAGCGCTCGGACGTGCCCGGGTGTCGCCAGCCCGAGCCGGTCCCCGAAGCCGGCCGAGGTGTGCAAGCCGAAGCGGGACGGGTTCAACCACGGCAGCGCCGACCGTAGCGCCTGGGCGTTGTCCGGCGTGGTGTCGGCGACGATGCGGGCCCGGCCATCGATCGTCTCCGCGGTCCCGCTGAAACTGCGGAACGCCGACTCGTCATCAGCAACGGCCACGAGCCGCTTGGCACCGTCGGCTGACCGTTCCAGCCAGTAGGTGGCCCCACCGTAGGAGACCTGCGAGTCCCGGTAGGCGTTGTCTCCTAGCAGACCGGTGGCGGTGCGGTCGAGCTCATCGGGTCCGGCGCTCATGCTGCCCACCTTTCGTCATGTGGCCCCTGGCCGCGAGATAGTTGTCGCGGAAGGCATCGGTCCGGCCCAGCCGGCTCTCCCGAGCGGTTCGCCGTCGCCGTATCCGGTGCTGGATACGGCCAGGCCACATGCTGGATGCTCGGTCGACGTCGACCTGGACGCCCGATTACCTTACCGCAGTAGAAAACGCTTTCTCAACCACTCTGGTGGATCGGAAGCTGGGGGTACGGAGAGGAGATCTGGCGGAGCGATGAGCGGTGAGCTGCTAGGTATCGACGAGCTCCGCTCGGGGTTTGCCCATCCGCCGCGGACCGCGTCACCTCTGATGCGCTGGTGGTGGTTCGGCCCGTCGGTATCCCGACCCGAGCTGCAGCGCGAGCTCACCGCGATGGCCGACGCTGGACTCGGCGGAGTCGAGGTCGCATACGTCTACCCGTTGAGCGCGGCCACGACGGAGTTTGGTTCCGATGCCTTTCTGGCCGACCTTCGTTTCGCCGCCGAACGGGCGCACGAACTCGGACTCCGCTTCGACCTCACGCTGGGCAGCGGCTGGTCCTTCGGCGGGCCGCACATTTCCACCGAGCTTGCCGCTCGGCAACTGCACTGGGTGCGACGCGAGATCGGACCGGAACCGCTGGAGGTTCCGGTGGTCTCGGCCTGGCCAGGCGATGAGCTGGTTGCCGCATACGTCGGTGCCGGCTCGCTGCAGGAGCAGCCGGATTCGTACGAGCGACTGCCGATCGTGGACGGTGCGCTGGTGATCGGCGCCGGGACGGCTCCCCGGGTCGTGCTGCTCGGGTATGCCCGCCTTACGGGGCAGAACGTCAAGCGCGCCGCCGTGGGAGCGGAGGGTCCGGTGCTGGACCACTACTCCGCGGCCGCCACCGAAGCACACCTGCAGGCGGTCGGCGACCCGATGCTCGACGCCGTCCCCGCCGAACTGGTCGGCTCTGTCTTCTGCGACAGCCTCGAGGTGTACGGCTCGGACTGGACTCCGACCCTGCCGGCGGAGTTTGCCGCGGCGGAGGGGTTACGACCTGCTGGCCGTCCTGTACCGGCTTACGCGTCGATGAACCCGACGCAGCGCGGCTCCGTGCGGACTATCACCGCACCCTGGCCGAGCTCTACGAGGAGAACTTCGTCGCCGTGTGTCAGCGCTGGGCGGCCGGACGAGGCGTGCCCTTCCGGATTCAGGGCTACGGAACACCGCCGGCCAGAATCAGTAGCTACCGGTTCGCGGACCTGTTCGAGGGTGAGGGGTGGGGCTGGCGGGAGATCACCCAGACCCGATGGGCCTCCTCGGCCGCGCACCTGTACGGCCGGTCCGTGGTCTCCGCTGAGGTCTGGACCTGGGTGCACTCGCCCTCCTTCCGCGCCATCCCGCTGGACCTCAAGGGCGAGGCACACGACCACCTCCTCAACGGCATCAACCAGCTCATCGGCCACGGCTGGCCCTACTCGCCGGCCGACGCAGCCGGGGCTCGGCTGGTTCTTCTACGCCGCGGGTGCGCTCGACGACCGCAACCCCTGGTGGCCGGCGATGCCGGAGCTCGCCAGGTACCTCGGCAGGCTGTGCTGGCTGCTGCGGCAGGGCGAGCCGACGGCCGACATCGCGCTGTACGTACCGAACGAGGACCTGTTCGCGATCATGGGGAGGGCGCAGGGCGGCTCGCTGGACACCTGGCGGGAGGCACATCGCCGGATTCCCGGCGCGATCCCGGCGGCGATCCGCGGCGCTGGGTTCGACTACGACCTGATTGACGACGACGCGCTTGCCGTCACGGCGCCGGGGCGCTACCGCGTGGTCATCGTCCCGACCGCAACCGAAATCCCGAAGGCGACTGAAGCCTGGCTCGACGACGTGCGCTCTTCCGGCGGCACCGTGATGGCGGTCGAGTCGACGTGTTCTCTGCCCGGGGCGATCGAGGTCACGGCCGACGGGCTGGCAGATGCGCTGCGTGACAGCGGTCACGTCCCGATCTGGAGATCTCGCCGCCGACGCCGGATATCGGGTTCGTCCACCGTCGCTGCGGGGACGCCGACATCTATTTCGTGGCCAACACCGGACCGACCACTCGTACCTTCACCGTCGCCGCGCGGACGAACCGTGGGAGCTATGAGCAATGGGATGCCATGTCGGGGCGGGTGCACCGCACGGGAGCCGCGACGGAGCCGATCGAACTGACGCTGCACCCGTACGAGGCGACCCTGCTCGTCCTCAGCGACCAGCCGGTCGAGCAGGTTTCCGCTGACCCTGCACCGAGGCACCGACTGCCGCTCAGCGGTCCGTGGCAGGTCGCGTACGGTAACCAGCCCGCGCAGCCCGTCCGCCTGCCGCACATATGGGAGGACGATCCGGGTCGGCAGCACTACTCGGGAGCGGCCACGTACTCGACTTCCATCGATCTCGATGCCGTCGATGGTCGGGTGTGGCTCGACTTCGGCGACTGTGAGGTTCGCGACGGCAGTGCTGACCGAGCACGACATGGTTGGCCCGTCCTACCGCGTCGCCGTGCGCGGTCCGGTGGGCGAGGTCGCCCAGGTCCGAGTGAACGGCATCGACTGCGGCCTCGCCTGGGCTCCGCCGTACCGGGTGGAGATCGGCAACGCCCTGCGCAGCGGCGCCAACCAGATCGAAGTCATCGTCTACAACACCGCAGCGAACGCTCTCGCCGCGGACGAGCACATCACGCGGCTGGCCGCGGAGAGTGAGGCCCGCTACGGGCGCCGGTTCCGGATGCAGGATTTGGACCAGGCCATGGCCACGGTCCGATCAGGCCTGCTGCAGGTCCCGACTCTGGTTCTGACCCCCTGATCGCTGCCGTTCGCCGGCACGCACGCCGAGCGCGGGAACGCACGTTAACGTTCGTTTCTGTCGCTCTGCGCCTTTTGCTACCGGCGTAGACCGCAAGGAACGTACGTGAACGTTCGTTTCCGCCTATTCGCCCGTTGCGACCTCTGATGAGTGCCGGGAACGTACGTGGACGTTCGTTTCTGTCCGTGTGCGCCGCTTACTGAACCGGCGTAGAGCGCCAAGTCGAACGTGGACGTTCGTTTCCCTGCTGACTGAGGGGGTGGCCCGGGGGCTTGAACGCAGCTTCAGCTGCAGGCCTGTGCGGCAACATGGATGCAGTTACGACGCTTGGGCCAGGAAGGCCCAGGCCTCTTCCTGCATGGCGACGTCGAAGGAGTGGCCGCCGGGGCGGAACGACCCGCGATAACGCGTCGTACCCGCGTGCAGAGCTAGTAGGTGTTGGTGAGCCGCTCGCATTCCGGCGAGCGGAAAGAGCTCGTCATCGGTTCGGTACTGGACCAGGAATCGAGCTCGTCCGATGGCCGTCAGGTCGGGCCAATCCGATAGAGACCACAAACCGGGTACGTGGAGCAGCCACGAGTGCGTATCCAGCTCGGCCGGCACGAGAGAGTCGAAGGTGGCCATCATGCAGCTCACCACGCATGCCCGAATCCGGTCATCCAGCGCCGCCAGCAGCAGGCTGCGGCCGCCACCACCTGAGAAGCCGAACGTGGCGAGACGTGCCGGATCGGTTCCCTCGTCATCGGCCAAGACCTCTAACGCCACCAGGTCGTCAGCTAGCACCGCGCCGGCGAATGTCTGACCCAGCGCGCCGGCCGCCTTGGCCAGCGTCTCCTCGTGCAGCGCTGAGGCGAGATCGAACCGTTCGTCCTCTGTCGGACAGACACCCTGCTGCTGCCACAGCGCGTTCTGCGCCGCGAGGAGCGCGGCCAGCCGAGGCGTGGGTTGCGACAGGTCGAACCGTCGGCTGCCCCACGAGAACGTGTCGTGCACCAGTACGGCATGCCCGCGACGAGCCAGGTCATTGGCCGGAGCGCGACCTGAGTAGAGCTGATCGCGGAGCCAGACCGCGCGCGGACTGGAGTGAACACCGAGATCGACCAGTTGCTCTGCGCCCACGGAACGTACGCCGCCATGACAGTGCATACCCAGTACTCCGGGCAGCGGTGCCCCGAACACCCTCGGGGCGCAGCAGCCACGCGCTCGTGTCGGGGCCGTAGCCGACGGACCAGCGCAGCCGACGGATCGTGACGCCATCGAGGCGTTGACTGCCCTCGTCGATCACGGTCGGAGGGCCCGCCGACCGTCGTAAGCCGAGAACCCGGCCCAACGCCGTGGCCGCGTCATTCGCTCCGACATAGGGCTCAGCGGATCGCGTTGCGGCTGGCCAGTCCTCGTAGCCCGCGATGGGATTCGGACGAGCCGGGCGCCGCGGCGCGTGCACTGTGGTCAGTGGACAGCCTGGCTGATCGACACCGGTCCCGCGCTGCCGCGACTCTCGATCCTGGGTCTCAGGAAGATCGCGTGACCGGCTGCGCGCTGGTTCAGCAAATCCCACATCCGGTGCCAGGCGTGCTCACCGAGTTCCGTGACCGGAACGGAGGCGGTGGTCAGACGACGGCGTCATGTAGCGAGCAAACGGGATGTCGTCGAAGCCCACCACTGAAATCTGCTCTGGAACGCTCACGCCTCGATCGCGGAGCGCACTGATCAAGCCCACCGCGACCAGGTCGTTGAACGCCAGCACCGCGGTCGCCGAAGAAGCGAGGACGCGCTCCGCGGCTTCACAACCGTCGCCGAAGCTGACCCCGCAGGGAAGAATCCGGATCGCTACGTCCGCATGGTCATCGAGAAAGTCGCGCACCGCTGTCGAGCCGGCGAGTGTTCGAAGCGCTGTGCGGCGCCCCGGCGAGGTACACCATTGACCGGTGACCGAAGCCGTAGAGCAGATCCAGCAAGCTCCATCAGCGCCGTTCGATAGTCCGCGGCGACCACCGGCGTGCTTGGCGATGTAGCGTCACGGTTCACCAGCACAACTGGCTTGAGATCTCTGAGAAGCGGTTGCAGGTCCGCCTCCGGCATGCGGGGCGCGCACAGCACGATCCCGTCGCATCGCCTCCGGGTCTCGACGGCAAGGATCCGCTCCTCGGTGATCGATTCCGCGGAGTCTGCGATCAAGACGTGATAACCGTCAGCCCCGGCGGCCCGGCTCAGGCCACGCAAGCACACCGTGAAAGGTCGGGTTCCCCAAGTCCGGCACGACGACGGCGATGGTGTTCGTCTTGCCCAGCACCAAGCTGCGGGCAAGCGGACTGGCAGAGTAATGCAGCTCCTCAGCAGCCGCACGAACCCTCTCGGCCAGCGCATGGTCCACCGAAGCATTACCGTTCATCACCCGGGATACCGTGGCCAGCGAGACTCCCGCGCGAGCAGCAACGTCGGCGATGGTCTGCGGTCGAGTGTTCGGTGCTGCCGCCACCTTGCCCTCCATTCCTTCCGTGTCTCGGATGTTCCGAGTGCGCGCCAGGCGGTTGGCTTGAGTGGCTCCCGGATCGAGCTTTCGGCTACGCTTGGAAAGCGTTTTCTATCTATGGTACGAGGTTCTTCCCCGGGAAGGGGCCAATGAATTTATGAGTACCTCGACCTCGACCACCCCTGCAGCCCGCATCGTCCTGGTCGGCGTCCGCGGTTTCGGGGAGGTCCATGCCGAACGGATCGCTCGGCTCACGGATGAGGGCCTCGTCGAACTGGTCGCCGCCGTCGACCCCGGAGTCGTTCTGGATCCGCCGACCATCTACGGTGCTCCTCTGTACGCCGATCTAGCCGAGGCCCTGTCAGTGGTTGGTCCGGTGGACGTCGTGGTAATCGCCGCGCCGCTGGGTGAGCACTTCCGGCTCGCCACCATCGCCCTGACAGCGGGCGCGGATGTCTACCTGGAGAAGCCTCCGGTGGCCTCGATGGAGGATTTCACGCGCCTTCTCGGCATCGAGCAGGAAAGCGGGCGCGTAGTCCAGGTCGGCTTCCAGAGCCTCGGGTCAGAGGCAGTGAGGATGCTCACCGAAGACGCCTTCGAGATCGGGCCAGTATACCCGAGTGAGCGCAGTGGCGGCATGGTCGCGCACGGTCGGCTACTGGACCCGTTCGCCGTGGGCCGGTCGCCGCAGCTTGGGTGGACGGCCAGTCGTCGATGGCGTTGTGACCAATGCGCTGGCCCACGCCGTCGTGACGGCTCTCTCAATCGTCGGCTGCCGCCGGATGGATGACGTCGAGACGGTGCAGACCGATCTCTATCGCGCCAACGCCATCGAGAGTGATGACACCTCGGTCGTTCGTATCCGAACCACCGCCGGATTCGAGGTCACCTGCGCGCTGAGCCTGAGCGCGTCGGTCCAAAGTGAGCCACTCGTGCACGTGGAAGGAAAGCGGGGCCGCGCCAGTTTTAGCCTACACCGCCGACCGGGTGGAGCTCGAGGCAGCCGGCCAGCGTCGTACGGAGGTCACCGGCCGCGATCGACTTCTTCGAGAACCTCCTGGCCCACCGCAGAGACGGCGTACCGCTCCTCGTGCCCCTGGTCAGTACTGGAGCATTCATGCGGGTGCTGGCCGCAGTTGCGGCCGACGAGCCGGTACGAATCGACCCCCGCGCGATTCAGTGGCAGGGCGAAGGCCAGGACCGTCGGGCGGCGGTCGACGATGTTGAGCACTGGCTGGAGAAGGCCGCATCGACCGGGCAAACGTTCGCCGAGCTCGAGGTTCCGTGGGCACATCGAGAACGGGACGAGGTGGTCGTCAGAGCTCGCCTTTCCGATTCGGAAGTGGCGCTCTACCGCGACGGGCGCGGCACCATACCGACCTCCACTCCCCGGCCCTATCTGCACCCCGTACGGACGCGGGGCGGCGTGGTCGTCTCGGCCCACCATCCGGCCGACCACGACTGGCACAACGGCGTCGGCATGGTCATACCCGACGTGAATGGCACCAACTTCTGGGGTGGCGGTACCTACGTCCACGGTCAGGGCTACCTGATGCTTGACGACCATGGCGTGATCGTCGGTGAGCCACCGGAGCTCGACGGTGACGCGTTCAGCCAGGATCTGCGGTGGATCGGCCGGGACGGCTCGGTCCAGTTGCGGGAGCAGCGGTCGATAGGGTGGCGGATCGTCGATCAGCAGACGTGGAGATTGATCTTCGAATCTCAGCTGCGCGCCGAGGCCGGCGCCGAACTCGGCTCCCCGGGCAGCAAGGGTCGCTTCAGAGCTGGCTACGGCGGTTTCTTTTGGCGATTCCCGGCCTGCGAGAACGTGGAGGTGTACACCGCCCAAGCTCGGGGCGAGGACGAGGTCCATGGCAGTGTGGCGCCATGGATCGCCTGGTCCGCCGACTTCGCCGCCGGCCCGGGACTCGACGGGCCAGCGACGATCGTCATCGCGGCTCCAGAGGCGGCCAAGACCGCGGAGCCCTGGTTCGTACGTGTGCGCGACTATCCGGGCATCGGCTCGGCACTCGCCTGGGACAGCGCCACTGTCCTTCCTCCTGGCGCTGTACTAAGCCGCCGTTTCGACGTGGCGATTGCCGACGGTCGGCTGACCGAAGCACAGAGCAACGCGCTGGCCGGCGAGCTTGTGCCGTTGGAGCGCTGAACCCCGAGTCGACCAGCTCAAGCAGCGCGTTCGGCATGTTCTTGATCTTCGGGCTAGCTGGGGGCCGAGCTGGCTTCATAGCGGGACAGGGTGACGCCGCCGCGGAAGCTCCTCGCCTCGAGCAGCGTCAGTGGAAGCTCGAAGCCGTCGGGAAACAGCCGTCGTCCGCGGCCCTGGACGACGGGATAGACGAACAAGCGGTACTCGTCGACCAGTCCGGCTTTGATCAGGGTGTGGCAGAGCGTGATGCTCCCGGTGACGACGATGTCCTGGCCGGGCTGCTCCTTCAGGGCGCCGATCTCCTGGGCGGGATCGCCGGAGAGGACGGTGGAGTTCTGCCACTGCGGGTCGGTCATGGTCGAGGACACAACGTACTTGTGCACGGCGTTCAGGTATTCCGAGATGCCGGTGGTGTCCTCGGACTGCTGCGGCCAGTAGCCGCGTAGTGCCTCGAAAGTGTGTCGGCCCGTCACGAATGCGTCCGCAGCTGCTGTCCTGTCGTCGCAGCTCCTCCATCAGGTCTGCGTCATCACTTTGTCCTTGAGGATCGAACCAGTCCCCGAGCATTTCGATCGAGCCGTCCACCGTGATGTTCTGTGTCACGACCAGTTTCCGCACTGCTCCTCCTTTGATGCCCAGCTACATGGCCTTCGGTCAGACCTGCGCCACGCACGAAAGTCATCGGGCAAGAGCTAAATGGAGCCATCCGTGGTGAGTCGCCCGGTCCCCCGGACGGCATGGCGTTGGGGAGGAGGAGTCAGCGAGCCGACTTCGAGGGACGCTAGCCTGGGCGACGCCCGGCTGAAGTCCTGCAGTCCTGCGTGTCGACGACGTTGAGAGGAGCGATATGGAGGGCTTTCCATCCGATTTCGTCTGGGGGACTGCCACTGCGGCATATCAGATCGAGGGCGCTGCCACTGAAGACGGCCGTGGCCCGAGCATCTGGGACACGTTCTCCAACACTCCGGGCAAGATCGCGGACGGTTCGACCGGGGAGGTGGCCGACGACCACTACCACCGATACGCCGAGGACGTAGCCATCATGGCGGGACTCGGCATGAACGCGTACCGGTTCTCCATCGCCTGGCCGCGGATCTTCCCGAGCGGCTCCGGCGATCTCAACCCGGCTGGCGTGGACTTCTACCGCCGGCTCGCCGAGGCTTGCTTGGAGCGTGGCATCACTCCGTACGCAACGCTTTATCACTGGGACCTCCCGCAACCCTTAGAGGATGCCGGCGGCTGGTTGAACCGGGACACGGCAGTGCGGTTCCGTGACTATGCAGCGGCAACCCAGCAGGCGCTGGGCGACGTCATCTCCCACTGGATCACGCTCAACGAGCCGTGGTGCTCGGGCTTTCTCGGGTACGCCGTGGGGGTGCACGCACCGGGCAAGACCGTTGGCGCGGAGGCCATGCGGGCCGTCCATCACTTGCTCCTCGGGCATGGGTTGGCGATTCAGGCGATGCGCGAGGGCCCGAGCGGAACGCTGGGCATCACACTCAACCTGTCCTCGGTGCGACCCGCGAGTGGTTCGGCGGGTGACGAAGAGGCGGCGCGGCGGATGGACGGGCTGGCTAACCGCCTGTTCCTGGACCCGTTGCTGCTTGGCCGATACCCCGACGACGTGCTGGAGAACGCAGGCGTGACGGAGTGGTTCGGGAAGATGAGTGATGACCTGACCGACATCGCCGCGCCGATCGACTTCATGGGGGTCAACTACTACACCAGGCACACCTACGCCGGGCCGGACGACGGGGTATTCCATCGGCCCACCATCATCGGTCCTAGTGGCACGCGAGGACATCCGGGACATCGGCACGGATGCTCCAAGAACGCAGATGGACTGGGAGGTCCACCCCGACGGGCTGATCGACGTGGTACGGCTCGTGTCCGATCGGGCGCCATCACTTCCGGTCTATATCACCGAGAATGGGGCGGCGTACCCGGATGAGGTGACGGGGGACGGCACGATCGACGACGAGGATCGCCGGCACTTCTTCGAGCTTCATCTCAACGCCGCGCGGGAGGCGATCGATTCGGGCCTGCCGCTACGCGGATACTTCGCCTGGAGTCTGCTCGACAACTTCGAATGGGCTTTTGGTTACAGCCGCCGCTTCGGCATCGTGTACGTGGACTACGAGACACAGCAACGCATCGTGAAGCGAAGCGGTCACTGGTTCCGCGATCGGCTGCAGGTCGCCACCTCAGACAGCTGACTTCTCCACGAAACCTGCTGCGGACGGCGGTCGGCGACGCTGACAGGTGCCGGTCATGAGCCGTGGTCGTGTCCTACGCTCGCGGCATGGCGATGTCACTCCCGCGGAGCACGCCGGCGGAACAACAGGTTGACCCGGCCGCCGTTCTCGCATTCCTTGACGCTCTCGAGGAGCGTCCGGACATCGAAATGCACAGCGTCATGGTCGTCCGCCACGGAGCCGTCGTGGCAGAGGGGTGGTGGGCGCCGTACTCTGCGGACCGGCCCCACCTGCTGTACTCGCTGAGCAAGAGCTTCACGTCAACGGCCGCAGCATTCGCTCGGGCGGAAGGCCTGCTCGACCTCGACGACACCGTGGTGTCGCACTTCGCCGAGTTCGACGCTGACATCACCGATCCGCGCAGCCGAGCAATCAAACTTCGCGACGTGGCCGCTATGGCCAGCGGCCACACCCGGGAGATGCTCACGGAGGCGGCGATGCGCGACCCCGGGGAGCCGATACGCGGATTCCTCCTCATCCCACCCGATACCGATCCGGGCACGGTGTTTGCCTACAGCCAACCGTGCACGTTCGCGCTGGCCAGCGTCATCCAGCGCAAGGCCGGCATGCCGCTCACCGAATACCTGCGACCGCGACTCTTCGATCGGCTGGGCATCGGGCCGGTTGGCTGGCAAACATGGTCCTCAGGACTGGAGCAGGGCTTCAGCGGCCTTCATGCCCGCACGGAGGACATCGCCAAGCTCGGGCAGCTCTACCTTCAGCGCGGCCGATGGGGTGACACCCAACTGATTCCCGAGGAATGGGTGGCTGAGGCAACCTCCCTCAAGGTCGATACACCTAGCGAGCCGAACCCCGACTGGCGACAGGGGTATGGCTTTCAGTTCTGGATGGCACGGCACGGTTACCGCGGCGACGGTGCCTTCGGACAGTTCTGTGTGATCCTGCCGGAACACGACACCGTCATCGCCACAACCGCCTGCACCATGGAGATGCAGGCGATGCTCGACGCGATGTGGACCCATCTTCTGCCGGGTCTTGGCGTCAGCACCCAGCCGCCGACGTTCAGCAGGAGCGGCTTGACGCCCGCCTCGCCGACCTTCGGCTGCCCGCCTGCGTCGCTGAACCCGCACCGAAGGACTGGCGCGACTGGGCGGCCGAGCCATTTACCCTGGCTGCTGCGGCAGAGGGCATTCAGGTTCCGTCGACGCTGACCTCAATCGAGGTCGCTCCTGCACCTGACGGGTGGCAGGTAAGCGCTCATCGAACCCAGCAACGCGCTGAGCATTCCCGTCGGTACGGGTTCCTGGGCGGTGTCCACCCCAACCGACAGCCGCGGCGACACCATCCCGGTGGCTGCATCCGGTGGTTGGTTGGACGATCACTCACTGAGGGTCGAAGTGATCTTCTTGGAAACTCCGCACCGGATGGATATCGCCTGTTCGCTGCCACGGCGCACGGCCGAAGCTGTCTGGCGTCTGCCCCCGCTGTTCCAGACCAGACTCGAACGGCTGCACTCTCCCCGCTGACCGATCAGCGCCACCCGCGCCGCCCCTTTTTTTTTTTTTTTTTTTTTTTTTTTTTTTTTTTTTTTTTTTTTTACACTTACTTTCCTTACTTTCTACTCCTTTTTCAACATACTCATAACTTCAACAACTAACATTCACATACTTCCCCACATCAACACACCAACACCCCCCCGAGGTGCACAGCTACCGAAATCTAGTCGTCCATGTATGAATGTCTATGACCGGTACGCCAGCGCTGATCGGCGGGCTTGGTCGACATCAGGGCGCCCAGTGACCGGCGCTCCAGCAGCGACGATGGAGGCGTCATGTTCAGTCGCGAGGGTTTCCGGGAATACGCGAGTGGCGCCCTTTGGGTCTGGCCCAGCATCGCCTCGATAGCCGCCCTCATTCACGGGGTCGGTGATGGGCCAAATCATCATCAGCCCACGGTCGCCGCTGGCCCCGCTGGCGTTCCAGGGCACGGCGGACGACGCTCGTAGCTTGCTGACCACCATCAGCAGCACTGTCGTCACCGTCATCGCGCTCGTCCTCGGGCTCACGGTCGTAGCGTTGCAACTGGCGTCCACCCAGTTCTCTCCCCGGCTGCTTCGCAACTTCCTCCGTGACCGGTCCACCCAAGTGGTGTTGAGCGTCTTCATGGCTACGTTCGTCTACAGCACCGCCGGCCTTTTCACCGTCGGCGTCTCCGGAGGTAGCCGAACCGAGGAATACCCGCGGCTGGCGGTCAGCATCGCGATGGTCCTGCTGTTCGCGAGCCTGGCGATGGTGGTGTACTTCGCCGATCATCTGGCGCACTCCATCCAGATCGACGCGGTCACGACCCGCGCCGAGCTCGGCGCGCTGAAAGTCGCTGAGCGGCTGCCCGGTACGAGTGAGGAAACGCCACCTAAGCCTCCGGCGTGGGCGATCCCGCTGCCCGCCTTACGTTCGGGGTACATCCAGACCGCGCATCCGGAGGAGTTGTTGCCGCTGGCCAGCCAGTACGGCGTGTCGGTGGCGATGCGCCATCGGGTGGGTGAGCACGTGATCACCGGAACCACCATTGCCTTGATGTGGCGGCCGGCCGCAACGGATCCCCTACCGGATGCTGCCATGTTTTCCCGCGCGATTGATGAGGCAGTCGAGGTCGGATTCGAACGCACACTGCAACAAGACATCACCTTCGGGATGCGTCAGTTGGTCGACGTGGCCTGCAAGGCGCTGTCGCCGGCGATCAACGACCCCTATACCTCGGTCCAGGCCATCGACCACCTCTCCGTGATCTTCTGCGCCCTGGCGGTCCGTCCGCTCGGAGACGTCGTCGCCCGAGACGCCAAGGGGGCCGGCATGGTGCTCGTGCCTGGCCGGCGGTTCGGTGACCTCCTTGCCGTGATGTGCGGAACGATCCGCCGCTACGGGGCTGCGGAGCCGATCGCCTGCCTGGCGCTGCTTCGATTGCTCAGCAGTTGCGCGGCCCTTATCGGCGACGACCCGGCCAGGCGTGAGGCGATCGAGAAGCAGGTGGCGTTGATCGTGGTGGACGCGGAACGCAAGATCACCCAGCCCGAGGATCGTCGTGGCCGTACGAGCTGCGGCCGAAGCCATCGGGTACACCCCACGTGACACCGAATCGCCCCGACGCCTGCCTAGCTGACCTCGCTAGGACCTGCTTGACGTCTGATCCATCGCCGGTAGCGGCCCTTCTAGGCCTGCTGGACGTCGGACGCATCGCCGGTAGCGGCCCCAAGCTGCACATCGACGGTCCGCTCGTCTGCGCCGCGCAAAATTTTCAGCTGGATCACACCGTCGCCTGCCGCCTCGAGCGCCTCGAATAGATCATCCGTGTGGCGAACCGCTCTGCCGGCCGCCTGCACAATCAGGTCGCCCGTCTCCAGCCCGGCCCTCGACGCTGGGCTGTCATCCTCGACAAGTCGAACCAGCAGACCGTCGGCATCGGGAAGCCCCACGGCGCGCCGCATGCGACGGGCCACATCGACCGGGGCGATGCCGATCCCAAGACGAGGCCGGCGCTTCGACTCCCCGCGGGCCAGGCCGTCGACCTGAGCTCGTAGGGCGTCGTCGGCGGGGATGGCCAGATAGAAGCCCTCGCCCAGGCGGTGCGTGTTCAGGCCCAGCAACTGCGAGTCGGCAGTGACGATCGGGCCGCCGGATGATCCGGGCAGCAGCGGCGCATCGTGTTCGATGCTTCCGGTGATTCGGCGGCCACGAGGCCCATGGAAACTCCGCTCGACACCGGTCACGAACCCCAGCGTGACGCGCAGCCCACGCCCACCCGGATTCGAGAGCGCGAAGACCGGAGTGCCGACCTGAGGCGCACCATCACTGACCCATGCAATGGCCGGCAGATCCCCGGTTCGACCGCGATGACGGCGATGTCTCCGTCGATGTCGTGTCCTACGACCTGACCTGATGCCGTATGTCCATCGGGGAAGGTGACCTCGACCTCGTCGGCGCGGACATTGTGCGCATTCGTCAGCACCTGACCGTTGCCTATCACCACGCCGGATCCAACCCCCCAACGCTGCCCGATGCCGACCACCGAGTTGCCAACCCGCTCGGCAACCTGCTTTATCTGTTGCTGGATTTCGTCCAGAACGCCCATGGTGACCTCCTGAAGTCAGTAGTAACTTGCAAGCTACTACTTATTCGCGCAACGTCAACCCTTGACAGATACGGTTTGTCCATGAGCGAGCGACAACAAGCGGAGCGTGCGCCCTCACCACTCGCCGAGGCTCTCTTTCGAGTTGGTGATCGCTGGACGCTGCTCATCGTTCAGGCCCTGCTCGCTGGGCCGAGGCGATTCAACGACCTTCAAGCCGACATCCCAGGGCTCGCGCCGAACATTCTGTCCGAGCGGCTCAAGAGGCTTGAGCGCGACGCGCTGGTGATGTCCAGGCTGTACACCGAGCGACCACCACGCGCCGCATACGAGTTGACCGCCGAGGGCAAGGAACTGGCCGGGGCCCTTCGACTGCTGGCCCATTGGGGCGCACGGCACGCGGTTCCAAGCGAGGTGCCTCGACACGCCGAATGTGGCACGCCTCTCGAGCCCAGGTGGTACTGCCCCACCTGTGACCACCTTGTTGAGGGTGAGCCGGAGACCGAGACGCGCTTCTTGTAAGCCGCCATCACGCGACGGCCGCCAACCTGAGCGAGCTGCATCCCCTGACACGTCCCCCGAACGTGTCGTCCATGTCGCCGTTCGGCACCCAACGCCACTGTCGTGGTGTTCGCCTATATCTGTGGTCATCGCTGCAGCTCCTTGATGCGGGCATCCAGGCCGTCGCGCGGCCGCCCGCCCAGTTGCACATTGGGCTGCTCAATTGGGGAGGCCGAGCGGCCTTCCAAGTCGGAGGCGACCCGGAAGCATGACAGCCGGCTCCGCGGTGGAGGAGACTGGGCTTCGTGCGCCCGTCGCGGCGAAGCATGGAACGCATCCATCCCCATTGGACACGGTTGACGGAGTGCTGTTCGCTTTGTGGGCGCCTCAGCCGTGTGGCTTGCTTACCTGCTCCTCACCGAAGGCCTCAGTGCCGGCTGGCAATTGCTGCTTCTGATCCCGTTCTGGGTGGTTGTCATGTACCTGATGCTGCCCCGACTGCACCGCATCCTCACCCGCGTGTACGTGCCGGGGTACTTCATCGGTCAGGCCCGAACCAGTGATGGTCTACTTGGCGATCCCGTCAATCTGACGCTCCAGGGAAACGAGGGCCAGGTTCATCGAGCGATGACCGACGCGGGTTGGACGAGAGCCGACGACTTGACTCCCGCCAGTGGTCGACGAATCGCCACCTCAACGCTGCGCCGGCGGAGCTATCTTCAGGCTCCGGTCCGTCCACTGCACTTGTTCGATCGGCAGCACGGCGTATCAGCAGGGGTGGCGGGCAGTCCCTCGAAGCGGCACCACGGCGGTTCTGGCGGTGTCCTGAGGATTGGATGCTGCCCGGTGGCTACGCCGTTGACTGGCTTGCCGCGGACACGTCGACCGAGCGTGGGTCTGTCGCTCTTCACGCTCCAGATCACACACAGATCGCCGAGGACACCGACGTCGGACGTGACCACATCGTCGACACAGTGATGGCCGCGAATCCGCTGATCACGGTCGAGGTCATCCACAACTTCTCCACCGGCTATCACACCCGCAACGGCGGCGGCGACCTTATCCAAACCGATGGCGACCTTCCGATCATTGACCTGACCAGACTCGATGCTCCTGACCTCGAGGCGCCCGAGCCAACGGACAGCCGAGACAAGCGGCCGGCCCCGACGACATTTGGCGCCTCCGTCGCGATGCTGAGGACGATCTATCTCGGGCTCGGCTCTGGCCTTGCTGCTGTTCCCTTCGATTGTCGGCCGTGTGATCTCTTCGCAGCACGTTGATATACCGGCCCGACATCCGCACGGCGACGCTGGCGGTAATCTTGGCTGTCGCGGCGACCATTGATGTCGGGCTTGGCCTGGCTGTGCTTGCCGGTCGCAACTGGGCTCGCCTGTTGCTGATGTTTTCCTGCGTGTTGGCGACGACGTTCGCGTTCATCGGAAATGCCCGTGGAGTTGACCTGATCGCCTTGACCGAGCTGCCCTCAGTCGCCGCCAGCATCCTCGTCCTGCTGGCGCTCTCCAGTCATCGGGCGCGAGACTACGCCGCACGTGGACGGCATCGTCCCAAGGAGGTTGCGGCTCAAACCGCGAGGGCGCTGCAAGCCTGAGGCGGGTCGCGTAGCTGCGTCACGCATGGCGATGATTTCCGCACCCAGCAACCGCTCGCTCGCCATTGCTAGCAGGCCGACCGGTCCGTGCCCGATGGCCATCACATCGCGTGTCGCACTGCCCCCGCCGTGGACGCGATTGCACGCGCGGCTAGAGCTAGGCGGAGAACAGCTCGACAAATCTCGCCAGGAGGTTCGGCGTCTCCGTGATCCTGCTCGCGCGGGCTGCTGCTAGGACGGCCTCGGCTTCCTCGGGCCGGAAGTAGCCGGCGTACCTGTAGACCTCGACCCGGATGGCCAAGCCCTCCAGGTCGAGTTCGGAGTGGAATTGGGTGGCGTACACGCGCGTGCCCACTCGGAAAGCCTGCACGGGGCAGTGCGCCGAGGTGGCCAAGGTCACAGCGTGCGCCGGCAGCTTGAGGATGGCTTCCTTATGGCCCAGGTACGCGCCGAAGCTCGGCCCGGCCACGCTGAAAAGTGGGTCGGAGAGTCCGGCCTCAGTCACCGTGATCTGGACGCCGCTGATCGGCTCGCCGTAGGTGCGATCGACCACCGCGCCTTGATGCCGGCCGAGTGTGCCGATCCCGTAGCACGAGCCGAGGAAGGGGTAGTCGCGCGCCACCACGTCGTCGAGCAGTGTGGCCAGTTCGGCCTCCACTCGGCGCTGAACGGCTGACTTGGAGTCCTCCGGGTCGCTCGCCTGGAAGGGGCCCCCTCCCAGGATGATCCCCGACCACTGGTCGAGGTCGATCCGGCCCAGCGGGCCTTGCTCCATCCGGATCCGCCGGAGCTGTCCTTCGTCGAGGCCCGTAAATCGCAACACGGCTGCGTATTCGTCGTCCGCAGCGACGTCCTCAGCCCGAATCGCGAGGAGAAGGAAGGGCTTCACGTCCGCACCTTAGAGCAATGACAAAAGGTATGCAGCGTTAACCTGGACCGGCGCCGGACCCGCTGATGTTGAGATCACCGATTACGGTTTCGGCAGAGTTGCAACGCTGAAGAGACGTCCAAGGGCATCGAGCCGAGCTTGACAACCAGTCGCTGGTGGCTTGACGGGAGCCGCGTCCGTGGCGATCAGGTCTCTTCTAGTTCTACGAGAAGAGAAGTGATGCCGTTGAGGTCGAGTCGCAGCTGATTGCCGATGTGCCCGTAGCGGAGCACGACCTCGTGGCAGGTCGGGCAGCGGATGACCAGGGCGGGCGCATCCGCGTACAAAGCGTGTGCCGCGAGCGGCGCGGAGTGGCCGCAGTGAGCGCAATTGGCGATGGCGGCCGTGAGCTCCACGGTGAACAGCTCGGCTAGCGGACCTGCTGCCGCGTTGCCGTCCAGCGTCCGGTCGGATGTCTCGGACTGGTCGCTCATGGTTGACCTCCACTTGCTCCGAAGCGCTCCGTCTTGATCGACGAAGGGTCGTGACCTTGCGTGGTGAGGGTTCGGGCGATCGTCTCCACGAACCCAGTGGGTCCGCACACCAGCACATGCGGCGTTAGGGCCGGCGACAGCGTGTGAGTGGAAAGCATCGCCTCGTCGACCCGGCCCGTCAGCCCATCCCAGTTCGCCGGTGCTCCTCTGGTGAGGGTCACGGTGACCGTGGCCGCCGATCCGGCAAGTTCTGCACCCCGAGCAGGTCGTCAGCGGTACGTGCGGAGTACAGGAGGGTGGCCTGTCGTGAGGGCTGAGCGGACCGGTGGTGCCCGAGCATGCTGAGGAACGGCACCACGCCAGAACCTCCCGCGATGAGCTGCACCGGGTCGTCACCGTCTGGCCACACGAAATAGCCACCGATCGGCCCGCGAAGCTCGAGCTGGTCGCCTGCGCGCAGCTCATCGGTGAGATAGGGCGACACCTCACCGTCGTCCAGGCGCTCCACGATCAGGTCGAGGTCGTCCTGCTCCGGTGGTGACGCCACCGAGTAGCTCCGCTGCGCCGTGTAACCGTCCGCAGCTGTCAGCCGTACGTCGACATGTTGACCGGCTCGGTGACCCGACCAGTTCGAGGGGCGCAGGCTGAGGCGTGAAGCTCGCGACGTCTCATGGCGTACGGCAACGACGTCGGCGAGCTCCCAGCTCAGTCGCCGGCGTATCGCTGTTCGCGCCATGGGTCGCCGTAGTTGTGATAGCCGAATCTCTCCCAGAACCCAGGTTTGTCGGACGAGGTCAGGGTGAGTCCGCGCACCCACTTCGCGGACTTCCAGAAGTAGAGGTGCGGGACCAGCAGCCGGGCGGGCCCGCCGTGGTCAGCGGGCAGCGGCTTCCCGTCGTAGCCGTCGGCGATCCAGGCCTGGCCGCCTGTCAGATCGGCGAGCGGCAGGTTGGTCGTGTATCCGCCGTCGCTGAAGGCCGTAACGAATGTCGCGTCGGTTGCGACATCCCGCAGCAGCGTGTCGATCGGCACGCCGGACCAGTGGGTGTCCAACTTGGACCAGCTGGTGACGCAATGGATGTCGACGGTGATTTCCTCGTGAGGCAGCGCGGAGAACTGCTGCCACGTCCATCGCTGTTCTGTATCGACCAAGCCGACGATGGTGAAATCCCACTGGTCGAGAGGGGATCGTGGTGTAGGACCAGCCGACAGGACTGGGAAGCCGTTGCCGACGTCGTACTGCCCGGGCGGCAGCCTTCCTGGAGGTGCGGTCCGTCGCCGCCCGGTGAACCCGCGAGAGACGAACGACATGTCTGCTCCTTGCGTCAGGTGCGCACCGACCGGGACAGGTTCCGGGAGTCGCGCTGAGTTCAAGCTCATCACGACTATGAGCATCTGGACAAGGAACGACTCGATCTTTACCCGATCCAGGGCCTCGACTTCCGCCCGGGCGCCAGATGAGCACTGTTCCGGTTCGCGTCAGGGTGCGAGACTGCGGCCATGTTCGAGGTGCGTCCACTCACCGAGGAGACATGGGGTGACCTGGAGGAACTCTTCGACTTGCCGGGTGGGTCGATCGTGCGTGGCTGCTGGTGCATGTTCTACCGGACGGTCGGTCAGGTGAGTACCAGCAAGGCGGCCGGGCCGGGTCATAAGCAGGAGCTGCATGCGTTGGTCCGCTCCGGCGTTACGCCCGGGCTCGTCGGCTATGCCAACGACACTCCGGTCGGATGGATCAGCCTCGGTCCGCGGGAGGAGTATCGGAAGCTGGAGCGTTCCCGAGTCATGAAGGCCGTCGACGAGACCCCGGTCTGGTCGATTGTCTGCACCTACGTCGCCAAGAGCTACCGCGGCCAGGGTCACCAGCACAAGCTGCTGGCGGGGGCCATCGACTTCGCCCGCGAGCAAGGAGTGCGCATGCTCGAGGCGTATCCGGTCGACAAGCCGGAGCGCAGCCATGACGACTTCATGTTCTTCGGATCCCGGACTCTGTACGAGAACGCCGGGTTTCGCGAGGTGGTGCGTCGCTCGCCGACTCGGCTGGTGATGAGGCGCGCGCTGCGTCCTCGAGCATCGGCCGAGGCTGACTGGGTATTCGCACTGACGTCAGAAGTCCTGCACGCGTATGCGTACCTCTGTCGGCCGCCCGTTCTCTGCGACTTTGAGCCCGGCAGGCATGCCTTGAGCCTTGTCTGTCGGGCTCGACGTGGACCGTACGGGCTCAAAGTCGGGTGAGGCTGCAGTGCTGGCTGGGCCGTTCGCGCTGACGTCAGGGGTTCCGCACGCGTATACGTGCAGCCCGTCGGCGCCCGTTGCTGCGACTTTGAGCCCCGCTGGCATACCTGGAGCCCTG
This sequence comes from uncultured Actinomycetota bacterium, assembly GCA_963808495.1. GTDB lineage: Bacteria > Actinomycetota > Actinomycetes > Propionibacteriales > Propionibacteriaceae > Microlunatus. The sequence goes on along the minus strand of CAWEGC010000011.1, from coordinate 462,408 downwards.
TCTATCGGGCTCGACGTGGACCGTACGGGCTCAAAGTCGGGTGAGGCCGCAGGTGCTGACTGAGCGTGTTCGCGCTGACGTCAGGGGTGCCGCAGGCGTTGCGTACGCCCGTTGGCGCCCTTTCGGTGCGACTTTGAGCCCGGGAGGCACACCCTGAGCCCTGTCTAACGGGCTCGATGTGCGCCGGCGGGGCTCGAAGTCGATGATCGGTTAGTCGTCTGGCCTCGCCGACTGGGGTTGCGCGGCCTGCAAACGGTGGGGCTACGACCCCCTACGAGAGGTGTCCATGGCAGCCGAGGTTCGGAAGCCCTCAGCCTGAACGCCCTCGTCCGCCACTCTTACCCCGTAGTGGTAGGCGAGCCTGCCGCCCAGGAAGCCGGACGCACCGACGATGGCGAGCCCGACGATGCTCAAGATCAGCGGGCCCACGGGCGCTGATTCCCAGCTATCCCGGCTGTTGTAACGCCAGATGAAGTCGATGATGAAGATGACCAGCGCTGTCGAGTTGAGCACGGCGTGGATCCGGCCGGTATTGAACGCCGCCGTGCCTTTCGGCAAGTTGAGAAAGTCGATGACCCCCCAGACGGCTGCTACCGCCGCACCGATAGCACCGAAGAGGACAAGCCACATCGCACCGACGCTCCAGGTGCGCGGGTCACCGCTGACGTACGAGATGAAGTCGAAGGCCAGCGAGCACACCCAGGCCCCGATTGGCACGGTGACCAGGATCGGATGGACCGGGTGACCGTACGAGCCGGCCAGCGCGGAGCGCGGTTGTTTCGACTGCATTTGCCCGGATTCCATGACGATCCTCCGTTGTCGAATGAAGCCAAAGTCGGCCTCTATCCGCAATGTAGTCCGGCGCCGCTCTCCTCCGGAGCGTGCGCACCGAGGTCGACAGATAAGTTGGCACCATGACCGGATTCCTTGCCAGCGCCGACATCGACATATCGGCTCCACCGGAGCGCGTCTGGACGGCACTGACCGACCCCGAGGAGATTGCGAAGTACATGTTCGGTACGGCGGTGGAGTCCACCTGGCGTCCGGGCAGCAACATCACGTGGAGTGGGGAGTGGGAGGGCAAGCCCTACCAGGACAAGGGCGAGATCTTGGAGGTTGAGCCACCCCGATGGCTCAAGGTGACCCACTACAGTCCTCTGACGGGACAAGAGGACCGACCTGAGAACTACCACACCGTCATCTATGACCTGATCGACCAAGGCGGGACGACCCACCTCACTCTCAGTCAGGACAACAACGCCGATCAGGCCGAGGCCGACCGCGCATCGGCAACCTGGAGCACCATGTTGACGGGCCTGAAAGAGGCGGTCGAGAACGGGTGACGCCACAGCAGCGCGTTGCCGGGCGCGCTGTTGTTGGTGCTACTCGCGACATCTTGTTCTTCCGTACCGACTGGGCCAGTCGGCAGCCAGCCCCTCCGACAACCGCATCTGGCCTGGCCGCACATGGGCATCTGCCACGCCCACCACGTCAGCTCGGGCGACTCCTAAACCCTCGTCGTCGACGAGGTCGCGGTCCGCGACCGTGGTGATGAACGGCGATCTGCTGTGGCACAACACGCTGTGGTACGGCGCCGGGAAGATGCCCGCCGCCGCGGTCAACAGGGTCGCGACGACTATGACTTCCGGCGGAGGGAGACATGAGCACACCGACCCGGCGTTCGTCGCCGCTGAAGCTCCGGATGATGCACGCCGGTGCCGCGGCTCTGCGGATCGTGAACGGCGTAGGAGACGTGGTGGCTCCGGGATGGGTCGCCCGAGCAGCCGCGGGTCGGTGGTTTCAGATCCCCAAAACGTCTGCTGCGCAGCAGGAGAGTGGCCAGTTGGGACCGGGCGGGGGCTCCCCCTTCGAGACCTCGAGCCTGGGCACGTCATTCGGGGTACCTCGTGGGGGGACGGGCCCGTCGTCTACCTCGTGCATGGCTGGGCAGGGTCGGCCCAACACATGGTCGGCCTGGTGGAGCCGCTACTGATGCGGAGCTACCGGGTTGTGGTGTTCGACGCGCCAAGTCACGGGCGCTCCGACCCGGGTCCGTCCGGCCCGGGCCGGAGTCATGGTCTCGAGTTCGCGCACGCGGTCGGGGCGGTATCCGCCATCTTCGGTCCGGCGCACGGTGTGATCACGCACTCTCTCGGCGCCATGGCGGCCATGCTCGCCATCCGGTTTGGCTCGCTGTCGACCGAGCGGCTGGTCTTTCTCGCGCCGATGACTGGCCTTCAAAGCCAGCTCGACACGCTTGCCGCCGCGCTCAACCTCGGCAAGCGGACCCGGCGGCGGATGGCGGCGCGGATCCATGATCGAGTGGGCCTTGCCGTCGAGGAATTCGACTTGGTCCGGCTGGCCAGCTATGCCCGGGATGCTCCGTTGCTGGTTGCGCACGACACGACGGACCGCTACACGCCGTACGGCGAGAGCGTCAGGCTCGTTGAGCACTGGCCGGGCACCGCAGAATTGCTGACCACATCAGGACTGGGCCACAACCGGTTGCTTCGTGATCCGGAGGTGATCGCCGCGGTCGCCAGCTTTCATTGTCAACGAGAACGGTCCGCAGAGCCGGCGGAGGCTGGCACGGGAGCCACCGTAACGGACAGATGTCCGAGACCTTTTGCCGCGGCTGTCGGCTCCTGGCGCTAGTGTGCAAATGATCATTCGCGACCTCGGAAGGAGCCAATGGTGGCCTCAGCCCTCAACCCCTACATCAGCTTCCGGAACAATGCCGCCCGACAGGCCATGGAGTTCTACAAGGACGTCTTCGGCGGAACGCTCACCCTGAACACGTTCGGCGAGTACGGCGATCCGAACGCCCCCGGTCGCCGACGGCATCATGCACGGTCAGCTGGAGACCGACAGCGGTTTCACCCTGATGGGCGCCGACACGCCGCCAGGAATGGAGGTCAAGCCCTGGCGACAACATCACCATCAGCCTCAGCGGTGACGACGAGCGGGAGCTGCGCGGTTACTGGGACAAGCTGTCCCAAGGCGGCACGGTCACGATGCCACTCGAGAAGCAGATGTGGGGCGATGTGTTCGGCCAATGCACCGATCAATTCGGCATCCCGTGGATGGTCAACATCGGCCAACCTCAGAGCTGATCGTCCCAGCCCCAGCGCAGCTGGGCCGTTCATCCCTGAGGCGCTGGCGGCGCATTGCCCGATGCACGCCATGTTGCGGTCATCGGATCGTCTAGGTTTCGATAACGATCATGACCACGACGTGGCGCCTCGGCGACGGTCGCGGTCGCCCTGGATGATCATGGTGCGCCGACGGCCTATGTTCATGATCAGCTTCCGGGATCCGCTTCCTGCTGAGCCAGGCGACAGACTCCTGGCACACCGCGGACCGGTGCTGGGGGGCTGGTTTTGTGATCACGGATCAGGACGATGCACAGTGGGCGTGTACCCGACAGCAGCTTCGTCAACGCGGAGAGGGCGACACAGCGCTTCGGGTTGACCGATCGGCTTCGGCTGGATGTTGCAGCGCACGGCCGGTGATCAGCTGCTCGAGACCTATCGCTGGACCAACATCGGCGATGATCAACTTCAGATCAGGTCGTTGGCCCTGAGCACGCCTTGGCGCGACGTATACGAGGCGGGCGGACGGGCGCAAGAGACCGCCGTCCATGCGCACATCAGCGCGACAGGCGCCCAGGCGTGGGTTCTGGCCAGACCCATGCACGGCGGTGGACCGCTTCTCGGACTGGTCGTTCATCAGGGAATGATCAGCGCCTACTCGGTCGAAGCTCGGACAGAAGCGGGCGCACCTGCTCGGCCGTCTACCAACACGAGGTCGGGGTCCTCGTCGCGGTCCCGAGAGAGGCGGCATACACAAGAAGTTGTCGCGCTTCTCGTAGGTAGGGGCCCCCATTCGCCGACCGGGCCGACGTCGACATAGCGGGCGTCGAGACGCGGAGCCTCTCCTAGCTCGCGCGTGATCGAGTCGAAGTCCTCCGCTGACGTCTCCGCCGCCAACACCTTGCAGCCGGAGTGCGTCACGGCGGATCGCGTCGATTTTCCCACTCCGTACTCGCCGTAGACGGTCGCGGATGTGGTCAGCTTCTTGAACAAGAAGTCATCGCCGTCGAACAGCACATCCGCACTCGACCCCCTGAGTCGGTTCAAGACCCGACGAACCACGGAAAAGGGTTGACGGTCGGCCAACCCCCTGGTCCTCTGACCGACAGCGTGCACTGGGCATCCACCCCCGGTCGAACGGTACTGCTCGACCGTCGGAGCCACAGGTGACGTTGCCGGCGGGTCATCCCGAGTGGCCCCCAGGTCGATCCGTTGGACAATGATCAGGACTGGGCTCTGGTCTATGCACTGCGATCCGGACTCGTCCCCTAGGGCTCGCGGCATGATCGTCGAGCACCGCCCGGACAATCCGCCGCGGTTCAGTCGCGGCGTCAGGCTCGCCGGCTCACCACACCGGAGCAATGCGACGGAGATGCGTACCAAGAGCCCCGGCGAAGGCGCGCGGCGCAGACGCAAGTATTGGGTCGGATGCATAACCGGGGCTGAGAGGTGGCTGACGATGGACATCACGGAGAGGGAATCTCGCCATAGCCTCGCCGACAGCCTGCGGCCGGCGCTGGCCAATCAAGGTGTGGTGGCGGTGGCGACGACGTTCGTCGACAACGCCGGCATCACCCGGGTCAAGTCCGTCCCGCTCGATCGGCTGCCGCAGCTGGCCGCCTGGGGCGCCGGTTTCTCACCCAGCTTCGACTACTTCCGCTTCGACGACTGGATGGCGGCCCCTCCCGGCGGCTGGGCACCAGTCGGTGACCTGCGCATGCTGCCCGATCTTCGCCGAGTTGTGCCGCTCGTGGCCCAGCCGGGTTGGGCCTGGGCTCCTGCCGACCGTTATCGGCAGGACGGCCAGCCGCACGAGAACTGCAGCCGCCAGCTGCTGCGGCGGCTGACCAACTCCTTCGCTGAGCGAGGCCTCGCGATCGAGGCCGGGTTCGAGATCGAATGGGTCGTCGCCGCAGATGACGGCGACGACGTCAGTCCCGCTGTGGAAGGCGCCGGCTATGGCATGTCTCGGCTCATAGCCGCATCCGCGTACGGCCGCGACGTGATCGATGCGCTCGTGCGGCAGGGCGTCGCCGTCGAGCAGTTCCATCCCGAGGCCGGCGCTGGGCAGCTCGAGGTTTCGGTGGCGGCCGAGTCGCCGGTCGAGGCTGCCGATACGTCGGTGTTGGTGCGCAGCACGATCCGCGCTGTCGGCCACCAACACGGTTATCGGACCTCGTTCTCGCCCAAGGTAGAACCGAGAGGAGTCGGCAGCGGCGGGCATGTGCACCTGAGTGCGTGGCGCGACGGCCAGAACCTCATGGCCGCAGGAGCGGGCCCCTTTGGTCTCACCGAAACGGCCGAGGCGTTCGCCGCTGGAATTCTTCAACGGCTGCCCGCTGTGCTGGCCGTCGGCGCGCCCAGCGTCGCGTCGTACCTCCGGCTGGTGCCCTCCTCGTGGGCCGGCGCCTACTCCTGCTGGGGTCTGGAGAACCGGGAGGCGGCCCTGAGGATGATCACCGGCTCGACCGGCAGCGGCGCATGGGCAGCCAATCTGGAGGTCAAGTGCATCGACCTGACGGCCAATCCATACCTCGTACTGGCCGCGCTGCTGGCCGCCGCTGCCGACGGCGTTGACTCACACGCCCGGCTGCCGGAACCGATCGACATCGACCCTGCGGCGCTCGACGACGAGGTTCTGGCCGAGCGAGGCATCCGACGGCTGCCGACGAATCTCCAGTCCTCGGTCGAGGCGTTTCGGACCGATGAGGTGCTGCGGGCCGCTTTCGGCGACTCGTTGGTGGACTCGATCATTGCCGTGCGGGAGTCCGAGATCGAGCTCTTCGCCGGCGCCTCAGCTGAAGAGATCGTACGGGCGACACGCTGGTCGCACTGAGTGCCGCGATTGTTTCGAGGCCACGGCGTCGCGGAGGCCGGCTGAGGCGGCGAGAGGCCAGGTGCTGGTCTGGAGGCCAGGCTTCACCAGGTGTCAGAGCTGGAGGGCCAGGTGTCAAGGGCCGGCGAGGCCAGGTGTCATTCGGCCAGCGGAAGATAGCGCACCATCAGGACGCCGTCGAGGGCGGCGATGGCTTTGATGACCGAGTCGGGGACGCTGCTGTCCACGTCCACGAGCGTGTACGCGACGTCCTTGACGGGACTTGTTGGTCATTGTCGCGATGTTGAGCCCGGCTTCGGCCATCTCATGCGAGATGCCACCGACCATGTTGGGCACGTTTGCGTTGGCGATCGCCACCCGAAACGCCGACTCGCGAGGCATCGTGACGTCGGGGAAGTTGACCGAATTGCGGATTGTGCCGTCGACGAGGTAGTCGCGGACCTGGTCGGCCACCATGACCGCGCAGTTCTCCTCCGCCTCGCGGGTGGACGCGCCGAGATGGGGAAGCAAGATCACGCCGGGCTGCTGGGCGAGGTCGCGGCTGGGAAAGTCACAGACGTACTTCGCCAGCTGCTTGTCCGCCAGCCCCTCCAGCACTGCGGCCTCGTCGACGACCCCGTTGCGCGAGAAATTCAGCAGCACTGCGGAGTGTTTCATCTGCGCGATGCCGCCCGCGTCGATCATGTCCCGCGTCGCGTCCATCAGTGGCACGTGCAGGGTGACGAAGTGGCTGTGCCTGAGCAGCTCGCTCAGGTGTTCTGCCTTTCGCACCGTCGACGGCAGGCTCCAGGCCGACTCCACAGTGATCGCCGGGTCGTAGCCGATGACGTGCATGCCGAGCTTGATCGCCGCGTCGGCTACCAGGCAGCCGATCTTGCCCAGGCCGACGACTCCGAGCGTGTGGCCGGCAAGTTCGTAGCCGGCGAAGGCTTTCTTGGCGGACTCGATCCTCTCCACGTGGGGGTCCTCGCCCGGGAGTGAGTCGATGAAACGTAGGGCGGCGTCCAGGTTTCGCGCGGCCAGCAGCATGCCGGCCAACACGAGCTCTTTGACCGCGTTGGCGTTGGCGCCGGGGGCGTTGAAGACCGGGATGCCACGCGCCGACATTTCGGCGACGGGAATGTTGTTGGTTCCCGATCCTGCCCGACCGATGGCAAGGACGGTAGCGGGCACCGGGATGCCGTGCAGGTCGGCGGAGCGAACAAGAATGGCATGCGGATCATGGCCGTCCGGGGAGACGGCGAATCGATCCCACGGAAATCGCTTCAGCCCGTTGGCCGAGATGTGGTTGAGGAACTGAACTCGGAACTTCTCCGTCACTGCTGTCCTCGCCCTCCAGCGCCACCGAGGTGTTGTCTCGGTTGCAGCATGGCGGCGCAGGCCGTCGCGTCAATTTCGCTGCTCGAGCAGCGAACGGGCGGGGCAGAGCGGACGTACGGACCAGGCGGTCACTCGGCCGCGGTTGACCGGTACATAGATCACCGCGGCCGAGAACCTCGCGTCTCCCCGAAGGGAGGAACGCGTCCGGTCGCTCAGACGGTGCGCCGAGTGTTCCTGCCGGTCAGCGTCGAAGCGATGATGACCAGAACAGCCGCCACCGCGATCGCGACCAGCCAGCGGACCCAGTCGATCCCCGGGCTGCCATCGCCGCCGAACAGCGTGTAGAGGTACCAGCCCAAGATCACGCCGCCGATTCCGCAGAGAATCGTGAGCCAGATCGGGATGTTGTCCTTGTCGCCTGGGGCGACGAACTTGCCGAGCAGGCCGATGACGATGCCCGCGATGATGACCCCAATAATCTCCATGGCTTACCTCCCAGTAGTTCCTGATCGCCTCGTGCGGTCTGGATGCTAGCACTGCGCCTGTGCTTCGAGCAGGGGCCCTGCCGAAGGCCAGAGCAGTATCTGGCAGCAAACAGTTTACAACGTAAAGCCAAAGGCTCAGACGTGGGCTGCCTCCACCAGCAAAAAGGTTTACCCAACTGGAACCTCGATCACGCCGCTAAGGGGGATCGAGAACTTTCAGCCCCAACGCATCCGGACACGCCGCATCGAGCGCAAAGAGGGCACATAGAGAACTCTCTCTCGATCTTGGAGGTGGCATGAAACATCGAATCATCGGCCTGGGCGGCGCCGCACTGCTCGCCGCGAGTGTGTGGATGACGGGAGGCCCGGCCCACGCAGCGGACACCTCTCAGGTGTCGATCCTGCATGGGGTGCCGGGCGCGACGGTGGACGTCTACGCAAACGGCGAGGCGTTGCTGAAGAACTTCAAACCCGGCACGCTCACCGACCCGCAGAGCCTGCCGGCCGATACCTACGACCTCAAAGTGGTCGCGGCCGGTGACGGCGCGGATGGCGACGCGGTCATCGAGGCGAACAACGTCAAGGTGCCTGGGGGCGCGAACATCACGGTCGTCGCTCACCTCAACGAAGATGGCGATCCAACGCTGACCCCCTTCGTCAACGACGTGTCGACGATCCCAGCCGGCAAGGCACGGATCACTGTTCGTCACACGGCGGCCGCTCCAGCGGTTGACGTGCGCGCCGGAGGTGAGCCGGTGTTCACCAACCTCACCAACCCCAAGGAAAAGTCGGCCGAGGTCGACGCCGGCACTGTGAAGGCCGACGTGGTCCTCGAAGGAACCGACGATGTGGTGATCGGTCCGGCATCGCTCAATCTGGCGGAGGGCACCTCCACCATCGTGTACGCGTGGGGCTCCGCGGGGGATGACAACCTGAAGCTGGCGGTCCAGACCATCAGTGGCATGCACGGCAATCCTGGCGGCGTGCCGGGTGGCACGGGCGGCCAGGCAGCGTCCGGTGTCTCCCCGCTCCTTGTGGGCATGCTGGCCCTGGGCGTGCTGGGGCTCGCTGTGTCTGGCGCCCGCGTAGCTCAGCAGCGGGTGTCAACCACGAGGTGACATCACCTCAAAGTCGACGAGGCGGCTGGCTCTGGCCAGCCGTCTTCGTCGTCTCTGCGCTCTGTGTGCTGGCGGTCGTTTGGCAGCTGTCAACCGCTGCCGCCCTGAAGGGCACGGTCACCCAGCCAGGCGATGCGGCCCCTGCCGCGTCGCCCTCGACGACGGCACCAACCCCGAGCCGTTCCGCCCCTCGCGCCACGAAGACAGACCGGAGCGCGACCGGATGGCCAACTCGCGAGGCAACTCCGGAGCAGAGCGAGACCGACGAACCAGGACGGCCTGAGCAACTGACCATTTCGCGGCTTCGACTGAAGATGCCGATCGTGGCCACAACTGTCGACGACGCCGGTTTGATGGCACTTCCCGAGCGCCCCAACAAGATCGGCTGGTATGCCTACGGCCCTCGCCCGGGTGCCAAGAGCGGCTCCGCCGTGCTGGCCGGCCATATCGACAGCCGCAAGTACGGCATCGGTCCGCTGGCCGGCCTGCGCCGGCTGTCTCCGGGCGACGAGATCGTGGTCCGGACCGCCGACGGTCCGGTCCGCTTCGAGGTCCGTTCGGTCCAGGTCTTCAACAAGCGGGCGCTTCCGTTGAGCGAAGTTTTCGATCGGGACGGCCGACCGAGGCTGCGCATCGTCAGTTGCAGCGGCGCCTATCTGCCAGCCCGGGGTGGGTATCAGGACAATGTCGTCGTCACGGCGGTCCCGCGATGATGCTGGGAGTCGCACGCCTGATCGGCCTGGCCACCTTCGGTAAGGTGTCTGGCGTGGTCACCGGCGCGCCGATCGAACCCCAGCCGTCGCCGGAGAGCCGCGTGAACCATCACGGCGCGACGCCGATCGAACCTGAGCCGTCGCCGGAAAGCCACGTGAACCATCACGACGCGACAGACGCAGAGCTCGCAGCCGGCTTCGCCGCGGGAGATGAGCACTGTCTGGAGCTGGCCTTCCGGCGCTGGGCGACGCTGATCTACACCGTCGCGCTGCGAACACTGAACAGCCCCAGCGAGGCCGAGGAGGTCACCCAGCAAGTGTTCGTCAGTGCCTGGCGAGCGAGAACGAACTATCGACCGGAGGACGGAAGTCTTCCCGGCTGGCTGATCGGTATCTGCCGGCACCGCATCGTAGACCGACAGCGAGCCCGGGGCAGGGATCTGCGCCTCGTCCAGGCGGTGACCAGCGAGGCAGACGTCCGGTTCCAGCACGAATCGATCACGACCCTGATCGATCGTGTGGTGTTGGCCGATGAGATCCAGCGCCTGCCTGATCCGCGCGGAACCATTCTCCAGCTGGCGTTCTGGGAGGGACGAAGCTATCCCCAGATCGCCGAGCAGCTCCAGCTGCCGGTCGGCACAGTCAAGAGTCACGCCCGGCGTGCCCTGCTGCACCTGCGCAGTCGGCTTCAGGAGGTCACGTCGTGACCCATCCTGACAGCGAGCTGCTCGCCGGGCAGGCACTCGGCGAAACGGACCAGCTCAATGCCAATCAGCTCCAGCACCTTGCCACGTGTCCGCAGTGCCGGGCGGAGGTGGACGAGCTCAGTCGGATAGCGGAACTCGGTCGGGACGGGAGCGATCTTGTGCGTCCCATCGTCGGCGAACAGGCGCTCTGGCGCGCCATCTCCGACGAACTCGGGCTCGACACGTCGGCCGCCGCAAGCCCTACGCTCACGGATACGGAAAGCAACCCGCATCGTGGGCCAACGGAGGCGTTGAACTCGCCCGTCCCCGATCAAGTGCGGAGAGATGAGGTTCCGAATAGCCGGCCGGCCCCACGTCGATGGATGTTGTTGTTGGCGGCTGCCGTCGGCCTCATCATGGGTGTCGGCGTGACGGCTGCAGTCAACCTGGGGCCGCCTGATGACGTCGAAATTGTGTCGAGCACCACGCTGACGGCCCTACCCGGCGAGACCGGAGAAGGTCAGGCGGAGCTCGTGCGTGATCAAGGGGCGACAGCGTTGCGGATCAGCGTCGAAGGATCAGCGCCGTCATCGGAGTACCGGGAGGTCTGGTTGATCAACAACGACGGGAAGCGGATGTACTCCCTCGGTGTGCTGCCCCCGGCAGGCAGCGGCACCTACCCGGTCCCGGCCCAGCTGGGCGATTCGCTGGACGGTTTCACGATCGTCGATGTCTCGATCGAGCCGTACGACGGCAACGCCGCGCACTCGCTCAAGAGCCAGGTTCGCGGCACTCTTCCCGTGTGATCAGGCACGGAGTCTGTGATTCACCCGGCACGACCCGACTGAGGCACATACCTGGCTGACATTCGATTTGCCCCTTGTGCGGAGGGCGTCTCGGGCGCAAGGGTGAGGGATGGTCAGCGGTGTGGCGCCAGGGGGTCCGGACAACGTTTCGTCGCCGGAGCGGATCCGCAATGTCGTATTGGTCGGACCCGCTGGGGCGGGCAAGACGATGCTCTTCGAGCGGCTGATTGCCTCACGGGTACCGGGTCGCCAGATGCGTGGTGATCCGCGCTCATCGCAGTCACTCAACGCGGCCTCGGTGTCGAGTGGCGGACTGGCCGTCAACCTGCTGGACACACCCGGCAATGCCGACTTCGTCGGTGAGGTACGGGCCGGGCTGCGGGCGGCTGACGCCGTGCTCTTCGTCGTGCCGGCCACCGATCTGATCGACGATGCGACCCGCCTGCTCTGGCGGGAGTGCGAGGCGATCGGCATGGCCCGCGCGGTGGCCGTCACCAAGCTCGAGCATGCCCGGGCCGACTTCGACGAAACCGTCGACCACTGTCGGTTGACCTTCGGCGACGCCCAGCCCGCCACCCTCCCGGTGCTCTCGGACGGATCCGTGACCGGGGAGATCAACCTGTTACGGCGGACTGTTCTGGACTACGGCAGCGGTGAGCCGACCGTTCGCGACGCCACGCCGGAGGAGGCGGCCCTGCTCGAGGAGCGGCGGAACCTGCTGATGGAGTCGATCATCGAGGAGTCCGAGGATGAGGATCTTCTCGAGCGGCACCTGAGCGGCGAAGAGGTCGAACTGTCCGCGGTCGCGGATGATCTTCGGGCCGCCATAGCGACTGCCCGCTTCTTCCCGATCATCGCCACTCACGCGCCCACCGGGGTGGGGATCGAGGCGCTGTACGACTTGATCGAGCAGGGCTTCCCCGCCCCCGTGGCCGCACCTATGCCGGCGGTCTACACCGCCACCGGCGGGTCCTTCGGCGACCTGAGTTGTGACCCGAGCGCCCCCCTGGTCGCCGAAGTTGTTCGCACGACGAGCGACCCGTTCGTTGGCCGGCTCTCCCTGGTTCGGGTGTTCTCCGGCACGCTGCGCTCCGAGGAACCGCTGCACGTCTCAGGGCACCTGGGACGGTTCGCCGCGCACGTCAGTGGCCACGCCGACCACGACAGTGACGACGAGCGCGTCGGGCCGCTCTCCGCGCCGTTGTCGGATGAGATGCGGCCGAAGCCGTTCGCCATCGCCGGAGACCTGGTCCTGGTGTCCAAGCTGACGGCCGCGGAGACGTCCGACACGCTGTCCAGCAAAGCCCGGCCGGCGCTGGTGGAACCGTGGCTGCTGCCCGAGCCGCTGCTGCCGGTCGCGGTCCACGCGTCCTCACGAAACGAGGAGGAAAAGCTCGGCTCGGCGCTGCAGCGGCTGGTCGCCGAGGACGTGACGATGCGGCTGGAACACAACCCCGAGACCCGCCAGGTCGTGATCTGGGCGATGGGCCCGGCTCACGTCGAGAAGCTGCTCGGTACCTTGCGGGACAATTGGCGCGTCTCGGTCGAGGTGGAGCCGGTGCGTACCTCGCTCCGGGAGACCTTCCTCCGCTCGACGGAGGCCCAGGGCCGCCTGGTCAAGCAATCCGGCGGTCACGGCCAGTACGCCGTCTGCAAGCTGGAGATCGAACCGCTGGAGCGTGGTGCCGGCATCCAGTTCACCGAGCGGGTCGTCGGCGGGGCGGTGCCGCGGCAGTTCATCCCCTCGGTGGAGAAGGGTGTCCGGACGCAGCTGGAGAAGGGGCTGCTCGCGGGCTATCCGGTCGTCGACGTACGGGTCACGCTGGTGGACGGCAAAGCCCACTCGGTGGATTCGTCAGACATGGCGTTCCAGACCGCGGGCGGGCTCGCCCTGCGGGAGGCAGCGAACACCTCGACTGTCGCCATCCTCGAGCCCATCGACACCATCGACATCACCGTCGCGGACGACTCGGTGGGATCGGTGCTGGCCGATCTGCGCGGCCGGCGCGGCCAGGTTCACGGGACCGAGACCGCCGAGCTGGCGGGCTATACCGTCATCCACGCCGAGGTTCCGGCGCACGAGCTGTCGCGCTACCCGATCGACCTGCGCTCGGTGTCCCATGGGACCGGCACCTTTACCCGGTCGTTCTCCCGCTACGACTACATGCCGGCGGCGCTGGCCCGCGACCTGGTGAGTGCTTGACTGGGGTAGATCTAGCCAGATGGCTCTTTCGCAAGGCAAAATCTAGAGTCCGCATGACGAAATTCAGTCGATCGGCGACTCCTTCGCCGACTCGCGAAAGGGAACCTCGTTGCCCAGTCCCAGTCCGGGTTATGCCATCACCATGCGAGTCGACGCCCCCGCGGGGTTCAGCGCCACCTCGGAGCTAGCGGCCGCCGTGGCCTCGGTGGGGGGCGAGATCACCGCCCTCGACGTGATCGAGTCGGCCCACGAAACCCTGGTGGTCGACATCACCTGCAACACCTCAGGTGAGGAGCACGCGCCAGCAGGTCGCGGACGCGCTCAACGCGCTGGACGGCGTCTCGGTGCGCAAGGTCAGCGACCGCACCTTCCTGATGCACCTGGGCGGCAAGCTGCGGGTCGAGCCCAAGGTCGCAGCTGCGGAATCGGGACGACCTCTCCCGGGCCTACACGCCCGGCGTCGCCCGGGTCTGCCTGGCGATCGCCGCGCAACCCGGCGGACGCCCGCCGGCTGACCATCAAGCGCAACACCGTGGCGGTCGTCACCGACGGCACCGCCGTTCTCGGGTCTGGGCGACATCGGTCCCGCCGCCGCGATGCCGGTGATGGAGGGCAAGGCCGCGCTGTTCAAGCGGTTCGCCGACGTCGACGCCTGGCCGGTCTGCCTGGACACCAAGGACACCGAGGAGATCATCTCGCATCGTCAAGGTCATCTCGCCCGGTCTACGGCGGCGTCAACCTGGAGGACATCGCCGCGCCGCGCTGCTTCGAGATCGAGCGCCGGCTTCGCGACGGAGCTGGACATCCCCGTCTTCCACGATGATCAGCACGGCACCGCCATCGTGGTCCTGGCGGCCTTGATCAACGCGCTGCGGGTGGTCGAGAAGAAGATCACCGAGGTCAAGATCGTCATCTCCGGGGCGGGAGCGGCCGGTCACGCGATCGTCCAGTTGCTCGCACGCCCAGGGCGCCGGCCACATCATCGCCTGCGACCGGTCCGGCGCCATCCACCGCGGCAAGACCTACGCCGACGAATACCGGCAGTGGATCGCCGACCACACCAATCCCGACGCGCTTCTCCGGCAGCCTGCACGATGCGCTGGTCGGTGCGGACGTCTTCATCGGCGTCTCGGCGCCCAACCTGCTCGACGGCCGACCATGTCGGCCGGATGGCCAAGGGCGCCATCGTGCTGGCCCTGGCCAATCCCGATCCGGAAATCCACCCCACCGAGGCGGCCAAGCACGCCGCCGTGGTGGCCACCGGGCGAAGCGACTTCCCGAATCAGATCAACAACGTGCTCGCCTTCCCCGGCCTGTTCCGGGGGCTGCTCGACGCCGCGGCGCGGGACATCACCACGCCGATGCTGGTGGCGGCCGCCGAGGCGATCGCGAACTGCGTCAGCGCCGAGAGCGTTGAACGCCAGCTACATCGTGCCCAGCGTCTTCGACGCACACGTGGCTCCTGCCGTCGCCGAGGCGGTGATCGCGGCCAGCGACGCGGGTCGCGTCGCGCACTCGTCCCACGCGATCCACTCGTAGGAGGGCTGGCCGCATGTCCCTGGAACTGACCGACTCGCCACCCGGTGGATCGAGCGGAGGAGATCCTCACCGGCGATGCGCTGGCCTTCGTCGAGTCGCTGCACCGCCGCTTCGCCGGCCCGCCGGGATGAGTTGCTCGCAGCCCGCCCGACTCGGCGCGAGCAGGTGGCGCAGGCCAGGTCGATGGACTTCCTGGCCGATACCGCCGAGGTCCGGACCGGCGAATGGGCATGTGGCTCCCGCGCCGCCCGCGCTGCAGGACCGCCGGGTCGAGATGACCGGGCCCGGCCACGCCGGCGAAGATGGCCATCAACGCGCTCAACTCCGGCGCCAAGGTCTGGCTCGCCGACCTGGAGGACGCCAGCTGTCCGACCTGGCCGAACGTGCTCGACGCGATCCTGAACCTCCGCGACGGAGCCCGCGGCACCCTCGCCTTCTCCAGGAGACGGCAAGGATTACCGGCTGCGGACCGACGCGCCGCTGGCGGTCGTCGTCACCCGGCCGCGCGGCTGGCACCTCCCGGAAGCCCACGTGCTGATCGACGGCGAACGCGGCGATCGGCGCCCTCGTCGACTTCGGTCTGCACTTCTTCCACCTCGCCCAGCAGTTGCTCGACAACGGGCACGGGCCGTACTACTACCTGCCGAAGCTGGAGAGCCACCTCGAGGCGCGGCTGTGGAACGACATCTTCACCTTCGCCGAGGCCGAGCTGGGCATCCCGTACGGCACCATTCGCGCCACCGTGCTGATCGAGACCATCCCGGCCGCATTCGAGATGGAGGAGATCCTCTACGAGCTGCGCGACCACGCGTCGCGGGCTGAACGCCGGTCGCTGGGACTACCTGTTCAGCATCATCAAGTACTTCCGCGACGCCGGACCGGACTTCGTCCTGGTCGACCGGTCCGACATCACCATGACCGCGCCGTTCATGCGCGCCTACACCGAGCTGCTGGTCAAGACCTGCCACAAGCGCGGCGCCTTCGCGATGGGTGGGATGGCGGCGTTCATCCCCAGCCGCAAGGACCCGGAGGTCAATGCGGCCGCCTTCGCCAAGGTGACCGCGGACAAGACCCGGGAGGCCGGCGACGGGTTCGACGGCTCCTGGGTTGCCCATCCCGATCTGGTGCCGGTCTGCCAGGAGGTCTTCGACGGCGTGCTGGGCGAGCGACCCAACCAGCTGGACAAGCGGCGGGACGAGGTCCAGGTGACGGCGCGATCAGCTGCTCGACGTTCGCTCGGCGGAGGGCAGCAACACCGAGCAGGGCCTGCGCAACAACCTCTACGTCGCGGTGGCGTACATGGCGGTCTGGCTGTCCGGCAACGGCGCCGTGGCGATCCACAACCTGATGGAGGACGCCGCCACGGCCGAGATCTGCCGCTCGCAGGTGTGGCAGTTGCGATACAACCAGGTGAAGCTGGCCGACACCGGGGAGACGGTGACCGGCTGAGCTGGTCGCCCGGCTGCTCGATGAGGAGGCCGAGCGGCTCGCGCGGCGAGGTGCCGGCAGAAACCTATCTGCGCGTACTACGAACCGGCCAAGAAGTTGATCAGCGACCTGTGCCTCAGCGATGACTTCACCGACTTCCTGACCCTGCCGGCGTACGAGCTGGTGTCATGACTGCGTGCGGCCTCGCCGGCGCTGCCCGAAGGACTTCCTGGACCGGATCGACGCAGCAGCTGGGTGACACCGACACCTTCCTTGCCCGCTGCCTACCCGGGTGAGGACGGCCGCCGGCAGCCGGTGCACACCGTCTACGTGCCCGGCCGACCGCTACACCGCCGATCTGCCGTGGCAGTGGGGGAACGCCGCCCGGGCGCTGGTCGACGAGCATGGCGGCATCGACGGCGCTGTGCACGATCTCGGCTTGACCGCCGAGCTCGTCGCCGACAGTCGCGCCGCGGGTCGCGGCCAAGCTCGAGAACGAACCGATCGAGGACCTACGGCTCGACTTCGAGGACGGCTACGGCGACCGCGGCGACGACGTCGAGGACGCCGAAGCGGTTCGTGCCGCGGCGGAGGTCGCAGCGGCGATCACCGCCGGCGAGGCGCCCGCCTTCGTCGGTCTGCGGTTCAAGTGCTTCGAGGCACCGACGCGACGCCGCGGCATCCGTACCCTCGACCTGTTTCTGGGCACCATGCTCGACGAAGCTCGAGCGAGCTGCCCGACGGGCTGGTGATCACCCTCCCCAAGGTCAGCACGGTCAGCCAGGTCGAGGCGATGGTGCTGGTCTGCGAGCAGCTGGAGCGGCTGCACGGGCTGCCGGTCGGCCGGCTTGCGCTTCGAGATCCAGGTCGAGACCCCGCAGTTGATCTTGGGCGCCGATGGGCGTTCGCCGGTGGCCGCGGCGATCCACGCGGGGGAGGGCCGGGTCAGCGCCCTGCACTACGGCACCTACGACTACAGCGCCTCGCTGCAGGTCTCCGCGGAATACCAGTCCGCCGCCCACCCGGCCGCGGACTTCGCCAAGGAGGTCATGCAGGTGGCGGCGGCCGGCACCGGTGTCCAGCTCGCCGACGGCTCGACCAACATCCTGCCCGTCGGGTCGCCCGACGACGTACGAGCAGCGTGGCGGCTGCACGCCGGCCTGGTTCGGCGGAGCCTCGAGCGCGCGCTACTACCAGGGCTGGGACATGCATCCCGGGCACCTGCCGACCCGCTTCCTGGCCAACTTCGCCTTCTACCGCGAGGGATTTCCCCGAGCCGCCCAGCGGCTGTCGGACTACGTCGGCAACGACCGACTCAGGGGTCCTGGACGAGCCGGCCACCGCGCGGGCACTGGCCCGCTACCTCTACCGCGGCTTGCGCGTGCGGTGCGCTCGACGAGGCCGAGCTCGATCAGCCAGCACCGGCCTGGATGGCGAGCGCGTTGGCCGCGCTGGCCCGACCGAAGTCCGACACCGAACACCTCACCGACTCAGAAGGAGTGCACGGTGACCACCACCTACTACGCCCCGCACGGCGGGCTGCCCGCCCAGACCGACCTGCTCACCGATCGCGCCATGTTCACCGAGGCGTACGCGGTGATCCCGCGCGGCGCCATGCGCGACATCGTCACCAGCAATCTGCCGTTCTGGGACGACACCCGGCTCTGGGTGATCGCCCGGCCGCTGTCCGGCTTCGCCGAGACGTTCTCCCAGTACATCGTCGAGGTCGTCTCCGGGCGGCGGCAGCGACCGGCCCGAGCTCGACCCGCAGGCCGAGGGCGTGCTGTTCGTCGTCGAGGGGCAGATGCGCCTCACCATCGGCGACGAGAGAGCACCTGCTGGATGCCGGCGGCTACGCCTTTCTGCCGCCGGGGGACCTGGACCGTGCACAACGATGGCAGCGCGCCGGCCTGCGCTTCCACTGGATCCGCAAGGCGTACCAGGCGCGTCGACGGACTGGAGGTTCCGCCGCCTTCGTCACCAACGAGCGCGATGTCGAACCGATCCCGATGCCCGGCACCGACGGTCGCTGGGTGACCTCCCGCTTCGTCGATCCGGCCGACTCCGGCACGACATGCACGTCAACATCGTCACCTTCGATCCCGGCGCCGTGATCCCGTTCGCCGGAGACCCACGTGATGGAGCACGGGCTGTACGTGCTGGAGGGCAAGGCCGTCTACCGGCTCAACCAGGACTGGGTCGAGGTGCAGGAGGGCGACTTCATGTGGCTGCGCGCCTTCTGCCCGCAGGCCTGCTACGCCGGCGGGCCCGGGCCGTTCCGCTACCTGCTCTACAAGGACGTCAACCGGCACATGCGGTTGAGCCGCCAGTTCCTCTGACTCTTTCGCCTCATTGGTCGATCAGCGCGATTGACAATAGCGAGACGACGTCCTACTATGTTCCGTTCAACGAAATTCGATCTTCCAGTCATACGAAATTGTACGTGCGTGATAGCGGGAAGCGAGAGCCTGATCGTGGCAGATACGGCTCGGCACCGCATGAGTCGGCACGAAACCGGCGTTGAGCTCGGCGAAGCTCGCCGCAGCCCGCGACAGGCCCCGGGCACAACTCCGGCTCGAGGAGTTCAATGCGCTGGACCGCGAAGAAGCCCTCGATGTGCTGCGGCCCTGCTTGGACGTCGACCGGTGGCTCGCCGAAGTCGCGGACGGTCGTCCGTACGGCAGCCTCGAGTGATCTCGAGACGGCCGCTCGTGAGGCGGCCGATCCGCTGACCGCTGAGGAAGTCGAGGGCGCGCTGGCGCACCATCCCCGCATCGGTGAGCGGGCCGCCGGCAGCTCGGCCGAGGCGTCGCTGTCACGCTCGGAGCAAGCCGGTCTGCAGACCAGCGATGACGTTTCCGCCCGGCTCGAAGCCGGCAATCGCGCGTACGAGGAGCGCTTCGGCCGGGTGTTCCTGATCAGGGCGGCCGGGCGATCGAGCGAGGAGTTGGCTGGCCGCGCTCGAGGTTCGGTTGGGCAATGACCCGGACACCGAAGATCGGATTGTCGCGGATCAGCTGCGCGAGATCGCTCTGCTGAGACTCGCCGGGAGGGTGATCGAATGAGCTTCATCTCCGCGCACGTCCTCGATGCAGGAGCAGGCGTGCCGGCCGCCGGAGTGGAGATCGTCCTGACCGACGCCTCAGGCGAGACGCTGGGCACGGCGGTCACCAATGACGACGGCCGCGTCGGTGATCTTGGACCGGACGTGCTGGATCCCGGCAACTACCGGGTCAGTTTCGCCACCGGCGTCTACTTTGCGGCTTCCCAGCGCGACACCTTCTTCCCGAGCGTGATCGTGGAATTCACCGTGGTTGCCGGCGAGCGTCACTACCACGTGCCGCTGCTGCTCAGCCCGTACTCCTACACCACCTACCGCGGCAGCTGACTCCCTTCCATCCGCCCCCCGACCAGACAAGGAAGTCCAGCATGGTTGACGTCACCCTCACCTCGAACCAGTACGGCAAGGCCGAGAACCGCGTGGTCCGCGTGACCCGCGACACCGATCGGCATGACCTCATCGACCTCAACGTCACCTCGCAGCTGCGCGGAGATTTCGAAGCCGCGCACACCGAGGGCGACAACGCCCACGTCGTCGCGACGGACACGCAGAAGAACACGATCTTCGCGTTCGCCCGGGACGGTATCGCCTCACCGGAGGCGTTCCTGCTCCGGCTGGCCGACCACTTCACCGGCGAGTTCGACTGGGTGAGCGGGGGCCGCTGGGCGGCCGAGGAGTTCGGCTGGTCGCCGGATCAACGACCACGACCACTCCGTTCTACCGCGAGCGCCCCGGAGACGAGGACTGCGGTGCTGGTCCGGGACGGCGGCACCGACACCATGATCAGTGGCTTCTACGGCCTGACGGTGATGAAGACCACGCAGTCCGGTTTCGTCGGCTACCCCAGGGACCGGTACACGACGCTGCCGGAAACCGAGGACCGGATTCTGGCCACCGACATCGCGACCAGGTGGCGCTACAACACCACCGATCTGGACTACGACGGCGCCTACGACAGCGTCAAGAACGTGATCATGACCAAGTTCTGCGAGGGCTATTCCAAGGCGCTGCAGCAAACGCTCTACCAGATGGCTGAAGCGGTGATCGCCGATCACGATTTCGTCGACGAGATCAAGTTCTCGTGCCCGAACAAACACCACTTCCTCTCCGACCTGTCGTTCTGCGGGCTGGACAACCCGAACCTCGTCTTCTACGCCGCCGACCGGCCGTACGGGCTGATCGAGGCCACCATCTCGCGGGCGGGCGCCCCGTCGGCCGAGCAAGCCTGGATGGGAGTTGCTGGTTTCTGCTGAGCCGGAAGTGGGAGGCTAGTAGTCGAAAGGACTCGAGCTATTCGGTCAGAGCAGCGACTCCAAGGACGGAAGACATGACCACCGAGGCGACCACCCGTACCGACGCAGCTGACGAGGATCCCGACGAGCTGGCCGAGTGGGTGGAGTCTTTCGACTCTCTCCTCGCCGCTCGCGGTCGCGAGCGCGCGGCCTCGGTGTTGAAGGTGCTGGCCGAGCGGGCCTCCACCGCGGGGATACCACGGGAAACCGCGATCACCACCGATTACGTCAACACCATCCCGGTGGAGGACGAGCCGCCGTTCGCCGGCGATGAGGAGATGGAACGGCGGTTCCGCCGATTGGTGCGCTGGAACGCGGCCGTGCTGGTGCATCGGGCGCAGCGGTCGGAGATCGCTGTCGGTGGGCACATCTCCACCTACGCCGGAGCGGCGACCCTGTACGAGGTCGGGCTCAACCACTTCTTCCGCGGGCCGGACCATCCCGGCGGCGGCGACCAGGTGTTCTTCCAAGGCCACGCCTCACCGGGAATGTACGCCCGGGCGTACCTCGAGGGCCGGCTGAGCGAGGAGGACCTCAACGGATTCCGGCAGGAGAAGTCGAAGGCGCCGCACGGTCTGCCGTCGTATCCGCATCCCCGGCTGATGCCGCACTTCTGGCAGTTCCCCACGGTCTCCATGGGGATCGGACCGATGAACGCCATCTTCCAGGCGCAGTTCAACCGCTATCTGCGGGATCGGGGCATCAAGGACACCTCCGACCAGCACGTCTGGGCGTTCCTCGGCGACGGCGAGATGGACGAGCCGGAGTCGCGCGGCCTGCTGCAGGTGGCAGCCAACGATGGGCTGGACAACCTGACTTTCGTGATCAACTGCAACCTGCAGCGGCTGGACGGTCCGGTGCGGGGCAACGGCAAGATCGTCCAGGAGCTGGAGGCCTTCTTCCGCGGCGCCGGCTGGAACGTCATCAAGGTCCTCTGGGGTCGGGAGTGGGACGACCTGCTGGCGCGGGACACGACCGGCGATCTGGTCCGGATCATGAACGAGACCCTCGACGGGGACTACCAGACCTACAAGGGCGAGTCCGGCAGCTACATCCGGGAGAACTTCTTCGGCAAGTCCCGGGCCACCAAGCGGCTGGTCGAGAACATGTCCGACGCCCAGATCTGGGCGCTGAAGCGCGGCGGTCACGACTACCGGAAGGTCTATGCGGCCTACCACGCGGCGCGGGTGAAGAATGGCCGGCCGACGGTGGTGCTGGCGCAGACGGTGAAGGGCTACGGGCTGGGCGCCAACTTCGAGGCCCGCAACGCCACCCACCAGATGAAGAAACTGACCGCGGCCGACCTCAAGGGTTTCCGCGACCTGATGCAGATTCCGGTCACCGACGAGCAGATCGACAGCAATATTTACGACGCCCCCTACTACCATCCGGGCACGGACGCGCCGGAGATCTCCTACATGCTCGAGCGGCGCCGGGCGCTCGGCGGCTTCCTGCCGGAGCGGCGCAACCAGCCGAACGCGATCACGCTGCCGGATGACAAGGCGTACGAGGGTGGCAAGAAGGGGTCCGGGCAAGCAGCATGCGGCGACCACGATGGCCTTCGTCCGGCTGCTGCGGGACCTGATGCGCGACAAGGGGATCGGCGACCGGATCGTGCCGATCATCCCGGACGAGGCGCGCACCTTCGGCATGGACTCGTTCTTCCCGACGGCCAAGATCTACAACCCGCGGGGACAGCGCTACACCTCGGTCGACCGGGCGCTGTTCCTGGCCTACAAGGAGTCCGAGCACGGGCAGCTGCTGCACGTCGGCATCAACGAGGCCGGCTCGATGGCGGCCTTCACCGCCGCGGGGACGAGCTACGCCACGCACGGCGAGCCGATGATTCCGGTCTACATCTTCTACTCGATGTTCGGTTTCCAGCGCACCGGCGACTTCATGTGGGCGGCCATGGACCAGATGGCGCGCGGCTTCATCATCGGCGCGACCGCCGGCCGGACGACGCTGACCGGCGAGGGCCTGCAGCATGCCGACGGCCACTCGCTGATCCTGGCCGCGACCAATCCGGCGCATGAAGGTGTACGACCCGGCGTATGCGTACGAGATCTCCTACATCGTGAAGGCCGGGCTGGAGCAGATGTACGGCCCGGACAGCGACGACCGGAACGTCATGTACTACCTGACGGTGTACAACGAGCCGATGATCCAGCCGGCGGAGCCGGAGGATGTGGACGCCGAGGGCATCGTGCGTGGCATCCATCGGGTGCTGGTCGGTAACGGCGAAGGGCCACGGGTCCAGCTGCTGGGCTCCGGTGTGTCCGTCCCGTGGGCGCTCGAGGCGGCGCAGTTGCTCCGCGAGGAGTGGGGCGTCAGCGCCGACGTGTGGTCGGTGACCTCCTGGACCGAGCTACGCCGCGACGGGCTGCGGGCGTTGAAGCACAACTTCCTGCACCCCGACGAGGAGGCGCAGGTGCCGTACGTCACCAGCAAGCTGGCCGAGGCTTCCGGGCCGATCGTCGCGACCACGGACTACATGTCTGACGTGCCGGATCAGATCCGCCAGTTCCTGCCCAACCCGTTCGCCTCGCTGGGTGCGGATGACCACGGGTTCTCCGACACCCGGGCGGCCGCCCGGCGGTTCTTCCACATCGATACCCATTCGATGGTGGTGCGGGCGCTGCAGATGCTGGCGGCCGACGACCAGATCGACGCCGAGGCGCCGGGGAAGGCGGCCGAGCGGTACCAGCTGCACGATGTCAGCGCCGGCACCACGGGGACCGCGGGAGGCGAGTCCTAACTTCTCGATCCAGAGGGTTGGGCCGCGGCTCGGCTGCTGCGTGAGTGCTTCACAAAGTGCACAGACCTGAGCACCGACTCGAGCAGCACCTCCTGCTCGTCGGGACAGAGCTCGGTCGTCAGGACGTACAGTTTCGGCTGTCTTGACCCAAACCCGCTGAGGCTGATTGCCTATTGTCACATCGGCGACCGGGCCCGGAGGCTGTCAGCCCGTCCGATCATGATGGTCTCGGCGCCTCACTTGGCCCCACGCTTGGTGAGCACGGCGAACAAGGTCTTCCACAAGATCAGCAGATCGAGCGTGAAAGACCAGTTCTCCACGTAGCGCAGATCAAGGCGCAGGGAGTCCTCACCGCTGAGATCCGAGCGGCCGCTGATCTGCCACAGGCCGGTCAAGCCGGGAGTCACCAACGACCGTCGCACGGCATCGGTGTGCATTGCGGCGATCTCATGCTCCAGGTGGGGGCGGGGGCCGACCAGCGACATGTTGCCGCGCAGCACGTTGAACAGCTGAGGCAGCTCGTCGAGCGAGAACTCTCTGAGGAAATGCCCCAGCTTTGTGACGCGAGGATCGCGGGCAAGCTTGAAGAGCGCACCGTGGCCCTCGTTGGACTGGATCAAGCCTTCCCAGCGAGCCTCGGCGTCGATCACCATGGAGCGGAACTTGAACATGGTGAAGGGCGTCGCCGTTACGTCCGATTCTCGTCTGGCGGAAAAGCACCGGCCCGCCGTCCTCCAGCTTGATGGCGACTGCGATGGCGGCCATCAGCGGCGCAAGCACGACAAGTCCGACGATCGTGAGGGCCACGTCAGCGGCGCGCTTGCCAATGCGGCGCCAGCCGGTGAAGTGCGGCTCCTCAATGTGCAGGAGCGGAAGGCCGACTTGTGGGCGGATGTGCATCCGCGGCCCTGCCACCTCCACCAGACCCGGATCGACGAACATCTCAACGCCGGAACCCTCCAGCGACCAGGCTAAACGTCGAAGGTAATGGTGCCGGGTAGCGTCATCGCTGGTCACGGCTACCGCGTCGCAATTGACTTTCCTCACGACAGAGGGGACCTCACCGAGGTTGCCGAGCACAGGCATACCGAGTTCCTGCGCGTAACCGATGTCCCGAGTGGGAATGCAGGCCCCGACGATCCGCATGCCACTTGTCGGTTCAGCTTCCAAGCGATCGCGCAGATGCTTCGCGGCCGCCCAACCGCCAACGACGATCACACGCCGTACGTTTACTCCAGCGCGTTGCCGCCAGTGCAATTGTCTGCGGGCGAAAAATCGTGCAACCAGACTCAATGTCGCCGCAAATGGGGTGGCCACTACCGCAAGCTTCAAGAAGGTTTCCGCGCCAAGCAGTCCCGCCCAGAAGGCCCCGACGAGAACGAGGCCCATGCCGGCTCGGATGACGGATCGCATCTCGTCGCTTCCGATACCGATGCGCCTACGGTCATATCCCCGAGCTGCGGCGACTGCAAGAGGCCACACGATGGCGCCGAGCAGCGACATCGTGACAATCAGTGGCTCTTGAGGACCAAGTCTGGCGCTGTTCAACGACGGGATGGCCACGGCCATGGCGCCGACGAACATGTCGAACAGGGCTAAACGGAGGACGTAGGCAGTGCTCCACTCCCGAAACGCGGTCGAGGGCCCCGCAGGTTGATCCGATTCGGCGGGGACCTCTAGGACTGAATCCTGTCCTGGATCAGCAAGGCGGTCGTCGATTCCGACGGACCGAAGTCGAGCTGTGTCAGGCTCTGCTTCCTGCGATGGAACGGCGCCTTGGGCTCCGCGCGCCAACAATTCCGCGTCACGACGCTCCCACCACGTGGTCGCAACCTGACGGGCTTCTCGGTACGCCTCAAGACGCACCAATGAGTGTGGTTCTGCCATCCCCCGAGTACCCCCCGAATCCACCTCCGCCCCCCAGCGGAGCACCCCGAACTTTGGCCCGCTCCGATGTTGTCGCACCGTCACGAGCTGTCGGGGAAGAATCCAGCTGCGTTTACGGTGTCAACATCGCTGTTGTGACCGGGCTTTACGACCGTATCGTGGCGATCAACGCCTTCCGACCGCTGATGCCCAATCGTGATTCAGTTCGCACCGAACGCCCCGGTGGATTGGCTGTTCGGAGCTCATGTGACCGAATTGTTACTGTTGAAGCCTCAACTCGGATGGTTGTGATCGAGCAGCTGACCGGACGGCTGAGAAAGATCAATCTCACGGCCCCGAAGATAGCGGAGCACCTCGTCCTCAGCGAGCGCCACGGTCGGGGAGTCGCCGGCCGACAGGTCGCCGACTGCAACCTCGACAATCTTGCCGCCGGCCACGGCGACGCTTCCGGCCACCACTCCGTCAGGCGTGAGGATCCGGGACGCGCGGAAGATCAGTTCTGGCGTCATGACGCCAGCTGCTCGACGGCGATGATGCGGCCCACCTGACGCAGCAGGGCGGCAGCGTTCGCGATGCTGCGGGCGGGATCGGGTTCGAGATGGGCCAGCGGATACGCCGCCTGAATGCCGGCGGCCTGGAGTCGCGCGCGCGGCAGCTGGTTGCGGCCAGCGACCGCGACGACTCCGACCCCGGCACGCGACGCCGCCTGCGCCACACCGACCGGCGCCTTGCCGGCCAGGGACTGCTCGTCGAGCGAGCCCTCACCGGTGACCACCAGATCAGCACCCGCCACGGCCTCGTCGAAGCGCAGCAGCTCCAAGATCAACTCGATGCCCGGTCGCAGTTCGGCACCGAGTAGGGCCAGGGCGGCGAAGCCGGTCCCTCCGGCCGCGCCGGCGCCCGGGTGATCGGCGTAGTCCCGACCGACAGCTTCGGTCACGACACGCGCCCATCGGGTGAGCCCGTCCTCCAGCAGACGGACATCATCGGGGCCGGCTCCCTTTTGCGGCCCGAAGACCGCTGCCGCGCCACGCGGGCCGAGTAGGGGATTATCGACGTCGCTGGCGACCAGGACGCGTGTCCCCTCCATCCGCTCTCGAAGCCCGGAGAGATCCAACGACTGCAGCGAGCTGAGCGCCGCGCCGCCTGGAGCAAGCTCTCCGCCGCCGGAGTCCAGGAGCCGGGCTCCGAGGGCCTGGACCATGCCTGCGCCGCCGTCGGTGGACGCACTGCCCCCGATTCCGAGGACGATGTCATGCGCTCCGTTCTCGACCGCATGCCGGATCACCTCGCCGAGCCCGTACGTCGACGCACCGAGCGGGTCGGGCCGGCCCTCGGGAAGACGGTCGAGACCGCAGATCGCCGCGAGTTCGATCACGGCCCGCTGACCTTGGCGGGCGTAGCTCACAGGCCCGGGTACGCCGGTCGGACCCGCGGCCGACACGGTCACCTCGTCGAATCCGCTCGAGAGCGCGGCGGCCACCGTGCCGTCACCACCGTCGGCGACCGGCAGCTTGGTGATCTGCAGTTCCGGAAGCTCGTCGAGCAAGCCGTTGGCTACGGCGTCCGCGACCTCGGCGGCGGTCAGGCAGCCCTTGAACTTGTCCGGCGAGACGACCACCCGCATAACGTCAGTCAAGCAGGGTGCCGGTGGTCGTGGAAGTGATCTTCGAGCGGGTCACCACATCTGCATGGGCACGGAGATCGACGCCCGGCACAGCCTCGACCAGGTCCTGGGCGGCCGCGGCCGCGAGCGCCCGGTACACGTCCGCGGCCGACCGGCCCGGATCCGTCACCGAATTCGAGGAACTCACCGTCCGCGGCGAGGACCGCCCCGACTGCCATCGACGAACTTCAGCGGCCGCGCCGGGCAGCCCGAAGGTCTGGGTGGCACCTTCCAGCTCGAGGACCTTCACAGCGCGTCGGCGGCGGTCATCCGTGCCACGTCATGCCCCCTTCGAGTCGGCGCGGCCCGAAAGTCTTTCCACGCCCTTGAGCAGGGCGGAGTGGTCCAGGCCGCCGTCTCCCTGGGCCCGCACGGCACCAACCAGCTGGGCGGTCAGCGCACCCAGCGGGATGGCGACGCCCTTGGCCCGCGCGGCATCGGTGACGATCCCCATGTCCTTGTGGTGCAGGTCGATCCGGAAACCGGGCTCGAACCTGGCGGGCGAGCATGCTGGCGCCCTTCCGGTCGAGGATCCGGTTGCCGGCCAGGCCGCCGGCCAGCACGGCGATCGCCGCCTCGGTGTCGACGCCGTACGCCTCGAGGAACACGATCGCCTCGGCCACCAGCTCGATGGTCCCGGCGACGATGAGCTGGTTGGCGGCCTTGACGGTTTGTCCGGAGCCGGCCGGGCCCACATAGACGATGGTCGACCCGACCGCCTCCATGATCGGTTTGGCCTCCTTGAAGTCGGCCTCCTCTCCGCCGACCATGATCGACAGCGTGGCTTCCTTGGCACCTGCCTCGCCGCCGCTGACCGGCGCGTCGAGGACCCGGACACCGCGTTCGCGCCCGGCCTCCGCCAGCCGTACCGAGACGTCGGGGCGGATCGAGGACATGTCCAGATGGATAGCGCCCGAGCGGGCGTTGGCATAGATGCCGTCGTCGCCCAATGCCAGCCCCTCGACGTCGGGCGAGTCCGGGACCATGGTGATGACCACCTCCGCCTCAGCGACCGCTTCCGCCACCGACGCGGCTCCCCGGCCGCCGGCCTCGACCAGCTTCTGTACCGGCGCGGGGCTGCGGTTGACACCGATAACGGTGTGCCCGGCCTTCACCAGGTGTCCCGCCATCGGCCCGCCCATGATGCCGAGGCCAATGAATGCAATGGTTGCCATGGATCGATCTCCTAGCTCGGTGCGTCAGATCGGGCGGATCGGCGTTCCCGCGGCAGCCAATCCAGGCTGTCCGGGGTTGGGCGGGTCGGCTTGTACTCCAGGGCGACATGACCGGAGTAGCCGCTCTGCTCGATGCGGGATAGGTAGTGGTCGAGATCCAGTGACCCGGTGCCAGGTTCACCACGGCCCGGGTGATCAGCGATCTGGACGTGGGCGATGCGGTTCGCGTACGAGTCCAGCGCGCGTTCGATGTCGTCGCCGTTGTTGGCCAGGTGGAACAGGTCACACAGGAAACCGATATTCCGTGCGCCCGTCTCCTGCACCCTGTCCAAGATCCGTACGACATCGTCGGCTGTACGCAGCGGGTACGGCTTGGGCCCGCTCACCGGCTCCAGCAGGACGGTGCCACCGATCTCATTCGCCGCATTCGCTGCTGCCGTCAGCTGCTCGACACCGAGCTCGTCCTGCTCCTCGGGTGAGGATTCCGGCACGACGTTCCCGTACAGCGCGTTGAATGCCCGCACAGCCAGCTGCTCCCCGATGCCGAGCGTGACGTCCAGGTTGTCGCGGAACTCAGCGGCCCGGGCTGGAACCGAGAGCACCCCGCAGTCTGGTCCCGCCAGGTCACCGGCGAAGAAATTGAGGCCGATGAGCGACACGCCGGCGTCCCGAATTGCATCGACGAACGCGTCAATGTCGGAGTCGGCCGGCACGGGCTGATCTGGCCACGGCCACCAGAATTCGATCGCGTCGAAGCCCGCAGCGGCCGCCGCACTCGGGCGCTCGAGCAGTGGTACCTCGGTGAACAACATCGAGCAGTTGGCTGCGTAAGGCAAAGAGTGAGGCATATTTCACCTTATGAAATAAAGTTTCTGCAATGCGAAACGCTAGCAGACGCCGTCCGGTGGGTCAATCGGCCTGAATCGGGGTAAAAATGATTCCAGTTCCTATACTTATTCCGCATAATGGAAACTCAAGTGGGAGGCGTCGTGGCGGCTGCAGGGGTGCAGTCGGTGGACCGTGTGTTCCACCTGCTCGAGCACCTGGCAGATGGAGGCGGGTCGATGAGCCTGTCGGACCTGGCTCGTCGAACCGATCTCCCGATGCCCACGATTCACCGTCTTCTCCGGTCCATGGTGAACCGCGGCTACGTTCGCCAGGAGTCATCCAAACGCTATGCCCTGGGGCCACGGATGATTCGGCTGGGGGAGTCGGCCAGCCGGATGCTCGGCTCGTGGGCCACGCCACACCTTGTCGGCCTCGTCGCCAAGTACGGCGAGACCGCGAACATGGCCATGATGGAGGGCGATGCCTGCGTCTACGTGGCGCAGGTGCCATCACCGCAGTCGATGCGCATGTTCACCGAAGTCGGCCGGGTCGTGATGCTGCACTGCACCGGGGTCGGCAAGGCGCTGCTCTCGACGCTGTCCGACGAGCAGGTCGTCGCGACGTTGAAACGGACCGGGATGCCGGCGCGCACCGAGCACACGATCACCCATCCGCAGACGATGCTCGAGGCCCTGGCCGAGATCCGTGAGCGGGGCTATGCCCTCGATGACGGCGAGCAGGAACTCGGCGTTCGCTGCGTCGCCGTCCCGATCGAGGAGCTGCCGTTCGCCGCTGCCTTGTCGGTGTCTGGGCCGAGCGGCCGGATCACCCTTGACCAGGTCCCACTCATCGCCCCGGATCTGCAGGCCGCCGCCGCGGACCTGGGAGCGGCCTTCAGCGCGTCGATCGAGCTCGCCGCAAGCACCTGATCTCGTACGACCGCGGATCCTTCGAGTTCAGCGTGTCGGATCGAGTTCGCCGCAAGCAGCTGATTTCGTACGACCGCGGAGAGACGGCGCCGCAGTGACCCCAAATCGCTCGTCGTCCCCTCGCCAAACCTCACCCGGCTGTCGACGGGCGGGTCCCCAGCCACAACCTGCCGCGACCGCTCGCCCGACCCGGGCGGACCCTCAGACGTCATTGTTGACCCCGAGACGGGCGTCGATATGACACTGCGGGCTCAAGATCCCGACGACGAGCTTGCGAGCCGCTCCAACGTGGACCGAGCGCCCGAGGCGTACAGCGAATTCAGTGTGTCGACGTAGGGCTCGACGAAGGCCGGCTCATCGACCAGGTCCCCGAACAGCTCGCGGTTGGCGATGAAGGCCGTGGGCTCCACCCTCTGCCTGGCGGCGGTGGCCTTGAGCGAGTCGGCCAGTCGATCCACGACCTGGATGGGCCGGCCCTGCTCGTCGACGCCGTCGGCGTAACGGGCCCAGCTGGCCACCACGGCCGCGGCGAGGCGAACGTCGCGGCCCGCCGCCAGGTTCTCGCGCACCACGGGCAGTAGCCACTTGGGAATCCGGTCCGAGCTCTCGGCGCAGAGCCGGGCGACCGTGTCTCGTACGGCACCGTTGGAGAACCGTTCAATCAGTTGCAGCTTGTACGCGTTGAGGTCGACACCCGGTACCGGGGCCAGCGTTGGAGTCGCCTCGCGATTCATGTAGTCGAGGAGGAAGTTGGCGAACAGCGGATCTTGGGCGACCTCGTGCACGAGCCGGTAGCCGGCAAGGTAGCCGAAATAGCACATCGCCTGGTGGCTGGCGTTGAGCAGGCGGAGCTTCATCAGTTCGTACGGCTCCACGTCGGGCACGACCTGGACGCCGACCTCGTCGAACGGCGGTCGGCCGACGGAAAATCGGTCTTCCAGGGCCCACTGAGTGAACGGCTCGCAGACGACCGGCCACGCATCCTCCACGCCGAAACGCTGCGAGACCTGCTCCCGATCCTCGTCTGTGGTTACCGGCGTGATCCTGTCCACCATCGAGTTCGGGAACGACACGTTGGCCGCCACCCAGTCGCCGAGGTCAGGATCACGGAGGCGGGCGTAGGCGGTGAAGACCTCCGATGCGACGTGGCCGTTCCCCTGGATGTTGTCACAGGACATGATCGTGAACGGCTCGATGTCCCGAGCTCGGCGTCGAGACAGCGCCTCGGTGACCAGGCCAAAGACGGTGCCGGGAGCCGCACCAGGCGCGAGATCAGCCTGCACGGCAGGGTTGTCGGCGTCGAACTTCCCGGTCACCGGGTGAAAGTTGTATCCGCCCTCGGTGACGGTCAGGGACACGATCCGCGTGGCGCGATCAGCCATCTGCTCGATCACCGCATCCGGATCGTCTGGCGCGTATCGATAGGCCACGATGGATCCGACCACTTTGGGGGTCCAATTTCCCTGCGGATCCTTCTCCACGAGCGTGTAGAGGCAGTCCTGGGAAACCAGGGCATCGCGGACCTTCAGGTCGAACGGCATCACACCGACGCCGCAGATTCCCCAGTCGAGTGCTTTCCCCTGCTCCATCAGCGCATCGAGGTACCTCGCCTGATGGGCGCGGTGGAACCCGCCGACACCGAAGTGGACGATGCCCACGCTCACCTGAGAACGGTCGTAGCCAGGACCCGGGATCGACAATGAGTTCACCGTGGCGTTGTTGAGTTGCGTCATGGCACCGGGCTCATTCCGAGGGCGCGGCGAATATGATCATGGCCGAATGGTATCGATAGCTGGTTCGATGACCGTTGGGCCTGTCGTTCGAGCCGCATTCGCACGCTGGTCGCAGCCCGCCGACGCTTCGCGCGGCAGCGGCGCGGCGTATCAAGCCGCGAGGCACCCGGCCGGACCAATCTTCCTCGGCCGCTCCTCGGCGGGGGGTCTCACCGAGCGCTGCGATCTCCTCCACCGCCCGTACCCTTCGCGCGGTCGAGGCACCCTCGATAGGCGGCACCTCACCGGAGCGTGGGGTGCTTCGTGGCGCTGTGGGGGCGCGGTGCCGCGCGGTGACCTAGGGGCGCGCATGGTGATGTTGTCAATGCTTGTTCGGTCAAGACGCGGTCGGCGGGGTAAGTCCGGCCCACGCGCATGGCACGATGGTTCTCACGTGTTTACGGGGAGGCAGCTTTACGGGGACGCGGCCAGGATCGGCATCCCTAGGTAAAGGGGACACATGAGCGGCAATGCAGGCTTTCGGCTCAACAACACCGCGGTGCTCTCGGTGTGCGCGGTGGAGGCACCGATCGTGGTGCCTTCGTCGGCATTCGACGACCGGCTCGCGGCCACCTATCAGCGGGTCGGCATGACGCCCGGGATGCTGGCCGAGCGGGCCGGAGTCGTGGAGCGGCGCTGGTGGCCGACCGACGTGAGTTTCGCCGACGCCGCCGCGATGGCCGGCGCCAAGGCGCTCGCGGAGGCCGGCATCATCCCGGCCCAGGTCGGTGTCATGATCAACACCTCGGTCTCTCGGGAGTATCTCGAGCCCTCGACTGCCGTCGCGGTTCATCATCAGCTGGGCCTGCCCACGAGCTGCCTCAACTTCGACCTGGCCAACGCCTGCCTTGGTTTCGTCAACGCCATCCAGCTGGCCGGAAACATGATCGACTCTGGACAGGCGGACTACGCCGTGCTGGTCGACGCCGAGGGTTCCCGCTACACCCAGGAGGTGACGCTCGGCCGGCTCGAGGGTGAGGACGCGACCGCGGAGGACTTGCGCTCACAGTTCGCCACGCTCACTTTGGGCTCCGGCGCGGCAGCCATGGTCTTGGGTCGTGCGGACCGGCACCCGGAGGGCCACCGGGTGGTCGGCGGCGTCAGCCGGGCCGGCACCGAGCACCACGACCTGTGCGTGGGCGACCTGGACCGGATGCGGACGGACACCAAGCGGCTCTTCGAGGCCGGACTCGCGCTGGCTTTGGAGACGTGGAAGGACGCCAAGGCCGAGTTCGACTGGCAGGGCATCGACTGGTTCGTGGCACACCAGACCTCCGTGGTACACATCCGGGCGATGGCCGCGGCCCTCGGTGTGGACCCGTCGCGATTCCCGCTCACCTTGCCGACCTACGGCAACATGGGCCCGGCAGCCGTCCCCTTCACGCTGGCTCGGCACGCCGATGATCTCCGCTCCCAGGACCGGATCTTGTTGCTGGGCATCGGCTCGGGGCTGAACACCTCGTACGCCGAGATCATCTGGTGAGTTCTCGCCCTCTGCTCGCTGATCAGATCGCCCGTGCCCTGCACGGGATGCCGGAGGTCGATCCGGAGTGGTCACGTCTGGTGCGGGTCCGCGACGCCGAGGGAGTCTCCCGAACGTGGCACGTGCTTGACAGCGGCGGCGACGCGACTGCCGGCACGATGCTGTGTGTTCACGGCAACCCGACCTGGTCCTATCTGTGGCGCCGATTCCTCGGCCAGGCGGAGCCTGGCTGGCGCGTGGTGGCAGCGGATCACCTCGGCATGGGGTACTCCGACCGGCTGTCCGCGCCGCGCACGTTGGCCGAGCGGATCGACGACTTGTCCCGCCTGACCACGGAGCTCAAGATCACCGGGCGGGTCGTCCTGGTGGCGCACGACTGGGGCGGACCGATCTCCCTGGGCTGGGCACTCGCGCATCTGGACGTGGTTGCCGGAGTGGTGCTGGCCAACACCGGCGTGGCGGTCCCCCCGAAGACCGCGGCTCCCGGGCTGATCCGCCTTGCTCGCAGTCCCGCATTGCGCGAGTTTGTCTGCGTCCGTACGCCGATCTTCGTGTCGTCGGCGGCGGCGCTCTCCCGACCAGCGCTACCAGGCGCAGTGCGCGAAGCACTGCGGGCGCCGTACGGATCGGCGGCGCGGCGGCAATCCGTGGCCGACTTCGTGGCGGACATCCCGCTTGAGCAGGATCATCCCAGCCGCGCGGCCTTGGATTCGGTGGCCGCAGGGCTCAGTCAGCTGAGCGGCCTGCCGGCCCTGCTGCTCTGGGGACCACGTGATCCGGTCTTCCGCGAGGACCAGCTTCGGGATCTGAGACAACGATTGCCGAGGGCTGACGTGCACCGGTACGCCGGAGCCTCGCACCTGGTGACCGAGGACGTCCCGGAAGCGGCGGAGCACACCTGGCGCTGGGTGTCGGAGCGGATGGAACGCGGTGCGGATCCCATGCCTCCGCCCGCCACGGCGGCGACTCTGGCCGGGACCGACCGGGTCCAGCCTGGAGTCCCGGACCTGGATGCGGCGCTTCGAGCGCGGGCTCACGATACTGACCCGGCCGTCGCGGAACTCAGCCATGGCACGACCACCACGTCATTTCGCGACCTTTCGGCACGAGTCGAAGCCCTCGCCGCCGGGCTGTCCGGCGTGCACGTCAAGCCGGGGGATCGCGTCGCGCTATTGATCCGTCCGGGGCTCGACCTGACCACAGCCGTCTATGCCTGCTGGCGCGTCGGCGCGTCGATCGTGGTGGCGGACGCCGGTCTGGGGCTGCGCCGGATGGTCGACGCCCTGCGCAGTGCCGATCCGGACCATCTGATCGCCATCCCTGCGGGGTTGGCCGCGGCCGCTGCGTTCCGGCTACCCGGCCAACGGTTGGTGGCGGGCCAGCTCCCTCAGCAGCTGCGCAAGCTGTTGAAAGTCGATCACACTCTCGCTGAACTGACCGAGAACTACCCGAGTGCGCGTCCCGCCGCCGCCGACGATCGCACGAGCGTGTACGAGGACGATGCGGAGGCGGCGGTGCTCTTCACCTCGGGCGCTACCGGCCCGCCGAAGGGTGTGGTCTATCGGCATCGACAGCTGCGTGCGCAGCTCGAGCTGGTGCGCACGATCTGCGACGTTCGACCCGGCGACCGCCTGGTGGCGGCCTTCGCTCCCTTCGCGCTGTACGGACCGGCCCTCGGCATCGGGACCGCTGTGCCGGCCATGGATGTCACCAAGCCGGGCACCCTGACGGCAACGGCACTGGCCGAGGCTGCCGGCGCCATCGAGGCCACCCTGGTCTTCGCATCACCTGCGGCGCTGCGCAATGTCGCCGCCACCGCTGACGAGCTTTCCCATGACCAGCGGGCTGCGCTCGGCAGGATCCGCCTCGTCTTGTCGGCCGGCGCTCCGGTACCGCTGCCGCTGCTTCGCGCGGTGCAGGAGCTGCTGCCCGCGGCCGAGCTGCATACGCCGTACGGGATGACCGAAGCGATGCCGGTCACGGACATCTCTCTGGGGGAAATAGAGGAGGCGGGTCCCGGCAATGGTGTGTGCGTCGGCCGGTCCCTGCCCGGTGTCAAGGTCAAGATAAGTCCGCTCGACACGCTGGGGCGAGCAACCGGGGAGCTCACCGATGCAACCGAGGTGGTAGGCGAGATCTGCGTGGCCGCGGCGCACGTCAAGGACCGGTACGACCGGCTGTGGGTGACGCAAGCGGCCAGCGCACGAAATCCTGGATGGCACCGCACCGGCGACGTCGGTCACCTCGACCAGCAAGGTCGGCTCTGGGTCGAGGGACGGCTGGTCCATGTCGTCACCACTCCCGACGGGCCGCTAACCCCGGTTGGCGTGGAACAGCGCGTCGAGGCGCTCGCCGAGATTGCTGCCGCCGCACTTGTCGGAGTCGGGCCGGTCGGAACCCAGCAGCCCGTCGCCATCGTGACGCTGCGCTCGAGGAGAGCTGACCGCCGATCGCGGCTCACTGGCTTGGGGGCGCGGCGCGCCAATCTCCCGGCGATGTCCAGCGGCGTTCTCGCGGATCGGGGGCTCACAGCGGCGGTGCGCGCTGCAGCAGGTCTTCCCCTCGCTGCGGTCCTCGTCGTCGATGCGCTGCCCGTGGACATTCGTCACGCTTCCAAGGTGGACCGAACACGGCTGGCCAGCTGGGCCGGTCGAGTACTTGCCGGAGGCAGGGCCGGGCGCCCGTGAAGGTCCTGGTCACCGGGGCGAGCGGCATGCTGGGCGCCGGGGTCGCAAAAGCCCTGGCAGCGAGGGGCAACTCCGTCACTGTCCTGCAACGCCGCCCGAGCGGCCTCGGATTGCCGGAGGTGCGGGCCGACGTTTCCGATGCAACCGCCGTGCGGGCAGCGGTCGCGGATCATGAAGCGGTTGTCCACCTCGCCGCCAGGGTGAATGTCACGGGTCCCTGGCGGGAGTTCGAGCGGGTCAACATCACCGGCACTCGGACCGTGGTCGACGCGTGCCGGGCAGCCGGTGTACGGCGCTTGGTCCATGTGTCATCTCCGTCCGTGGCTCACGCCGGACGGTCACTGGCGGGAGTGGGAGCCCAACCGGCTGACCCAGTCGGTGCCCGCGGACCGTACGCGCGGAGCAAGGCGGTCGCCGAGCAGATCGCCCTGGGTGCCGATGCCGGTGATCTCGCCGTGCTGGCCGTCCGCCCCCACCTGGTCTGGGGACCCGGTGATCCCCAGCTTGTCGCTCGCGTCGTCGACCGTGCTCGACGGGGGCGTCTGCCACTGATTGGCTCGGGCGCAGCACTCCTGGACAGCACGTACCTGGCGAATGCGGTCGACGCACTCGTCGCCGCATTGGAACGCTGTGTCGAGGCACGGGGCCAGGCGCTGGTGGTCACCAACGGCGAGCCGCGTCCGATCGCCGAACTGGTGGGATCGATCTGCGCTGCCGCTGGTGTACCGCCGCCCACTCGGCATGTCCCGCCGCCGCTGGCCGCGACCATCGCGACCGTCGTGCAGACCACCTGGGCGGTCCACGATCGACTCCGGCCCAACCGGCCGGCCGCTGACCCGCCGATCACCCGGTTCATCGTCGAACAGATGTCCACCGCCCACTGGTTCGACCAGCGGCACACGCGCGAGGCTCTGCAGTGGCGACCGCGGATCAGCCTTGACGATGGCTTCGAGGAGCTGGGCCGCTGGTTCCGAGGCGGGCAGCCCTTGAACTAGAGCCTTCGGCCAACGCCGCCGCGCGAGCAACGCAGGCGGCCATTCCCATGGCGATCGCACCGAAGACGACCTGGAAGATGCTGAACCCGAGGAACGGGATCCGCCCTGACGAAGCTAGGCCGTCGTGCTGCTGAGCACGCTAGAGCTGTTGATCTTGAGGGTGCCACCGTCGTTGACGAGCCCGTACGCGGTGCGCTCCGTCACTACCCGGCCGTCCTTGAAGTAATAGGTCAGCGTGGCCTGCGCGGAACCGGGAGGTGAGCCGGTCACGTCGCTCACCACGACCCGGCCGATCGCATCCCAGAATTGCTCGTACGCCTGTCGACCGCCGGCGTGATTCGCCTGGTATGACGCCGTCATCCGGGGCCACCCCTGATCGGTGTTGCCCGGCATCAAGGCGTAGTAGCTCGTGATCGCCGTCCGGAGCTCGGCCGCCGTCGGGGCCCCTTGCACAGTAGGCGCTGACGTGGCCTTGCGCGACGGCACCAGCGACGGCGGACGAGCGGAGCTTTGTGGGCTGCCTGAGAGCGAAGGCTCGGTCGTGCGGGTTGGGCTGGGCGTGTTGGGTCGGGAGGACGGTTCAGACGCCGAAGCCGATGCACTCGCCGAAGCCGATGCACTCGGCTGCCCGCCGGCCTGGGGATCCGCGTCCTGGCGGAGGCCGGGCAGCAGGGCGGCAATCAGAATCCCGACACCGAGGACCGCGACCAGCGCTACCGCCGCCACCGCCAGCCGAGACCGCCGTTTCGGTCGGGCCGGGACTTGCCCATCCTCGGACGGTGTGCCCGGCTGGCTCAGGTCCTCGTTGCCGCCTGTCGTCGCCGGAGGTTGATCTTGAGCGGCCGCGGTGCTGGCGGCCGGGGCGACGGCTGCTGATCTTGGGCTGCCGCCTGTCGTTGCGGGCGGCTGATCCTGAGCGGCCGCGGTGCTGGCGGCGAGGGCGACGGCTGCTGATCCTGGGCTGCCGCCTGTCGTTGCCGGCGGCTGATCTTGAGCGGCCGCGGTGCTGGCGGCGGGGACGGCGGCTGCTGACGCTGGGCCGCCGCCTGTTGCTGCCGGCGGCTGATCATGAGCGGCGGCGGCACTCGCAGCAGGTACGACGGTTTCTGATCTTGTGGCGATCCCCGCCCCTTGGCGGTCCGGGGGCTCGGCAGGCGACGCGGCGCGGTTCGCTGATATTGGGGCGCGCGCTGCCAACGGCTGCAGCGGCCAGCTGGGCGAAGGTGTGTGCCACAGCGTGCATCGGCGGGCGAGACTCGGAATCCGGCGACAGCATGTGCACTATCACCGGAGTCAGTGCTCCACTGCGCTGCGGTGGCTCGACCTGCCCGGCTGCCACGCGATGCAGCAGGGCGATGGAGTTCTCGTCGTTCCCGAAGGGTGGCGTCCCCTCGAGTGCCGCGTACAGCGTGGCGCCGAGGGAGAAGACATCGGAGGCAAAATCGGACGCCTCACCCCGGGCAACCTCCGGGGCGAGGAAGGCGGGCGTGCCATGCACCATGCCGCTGGTTGTCAGCGTGGCGTCACCCAGCGCGCGGGAAATCCCGAAGTCGCTGATCAGCGCCGTACCGTCCTCGGCGATCAAGATATTTCCCGGCTTCACATCGCGGTGCACGATGCCGAGCGCATGAGCCGCGGCGAGCGCTCCAGCGATCTGCGCACCGACCTGAGCGGCCTCGTCGGGTTCCAGCGGCCCGCCCTCGGCCAGCACGGCCGACAACGTCATGGAGGGGATGAATTGCATGATCAAGCACGCCTGACCCTCATGCTCCACCACGTCGAACACCGGAACAGCGTGAGGATGATGCAACCGGGCGGTGATCCGAGCCTCGCGCATGGCTCGAAGGTTGGCCAGCTCGGCGTCGCTACGGGACAGCCCGGACTGGTGACGCAGCTGCTTCAGCGCGACACGTCGCTCCAGGCGCTCGTCCCAGGCTTCCCAGACCTCACCCATCCCCCCGCTGCCCACGAGGCGCACCAAGCGATATCGCCCGGCGATGAGAGCCTGGGGCTCACTCACCGAATTCCTCCCGTTTCCGCCGACAGAGCCGCTTTCGAGGGTACGACACCCGCACGTGTCACTCCTGATCGATGAGTACCCATTCGACTCAGCGACGCTCACGCCTCAGGGCGAGATTCACCGTGGTGTTCACTGTTGGCTGTGGCTTTGAGGGTCGGGCTGGTCTGCGGATACCTCGATCCCGCCCGGGACGGCGTAGCTCACTATGCGAGCCGACTCGCCGCGCAACTAGAGGCGACCGACGTGGAACCGGTCCTGTTGACCACGGCTCGATGGGCGGACCGAGCGCGGCGGTGAGGCTCTCGGCGTCACGAAGCGCTGGAGCGTTCTGGGCGTGATGGCGGCGGCGGCCCGACTGCGCCGGCTCCACCTTGATGTCATTCACGTGCAGTTCGCCCCGTCGGTGTTCGGCTTCTCCCGTGCGGTCGGACTGTTGCCGCTGCTGCTGCCTCGAGGAGTGCCGCTGATCGTCACCCTGCACGAATACGGCGTCGAAGGGTGGCGATGACCATCGGCGTCCGGTGCGCGCGCGCCTCTGGCTTGCGGCTGAACGGCGAGGTTGGGCTGATCGGGAGACGTTGCTGCTGGTGCCGCGGGCGGATCGCGTTCTGGTCGCCTCGAGCGAGCACCTCGACGTCTTGATGCAGCGTTTCGGATCTCGTACGCCACCATCCGTCGAAGTCCCGATCGGCCTCAACGTCGAGATCACCTTCGGCGACGCCGGGCAGGACCGCGAATCCGCCCGCCGGGAGCTGGATGCCCCGCCCGACGCGCCGCTGGTCGCCTTCTTCGGTTTCTTGCATCCGGAGAAGTCGCTCGACCGGCTGATAGACGCCGTCGCTGCCCTCCGCGACTTCTGGCCCGACGTGCACCTGGTCCTCATCGGCGGGGTCGAGAGCCATTCGGTGAACCAGGCTGCGGCCGACGCCATCGTGAAGAGTCTTGAGCAATCCGCTGCCGCCTCCGGCATGACGGGCAGGGTCCATATCACTGGCTACCTGCCCGACGCGGAGGTCTCCCGGCTCCTTCGCGCCGTCGACGTCGTGGCGCTGCCGCTCAACGCCGGTGTCACAAGCAAGTCCGGATCGCTGCTGACCGCCTTTGCCGCTGGGGTCCCGGTAGTCGCGACCGCCCCGCCTGGTCGGCTCACCGAACCGACCGAGAGTGGCGGCGTGTTGCGGATACCGCCGAGCGACACGGCCGCGTTGACCGAAGCACTCCGTCGGGTGCTGAGCGAACCTGCTCTGGCGGATCGGCTGCGGACCGCAGCATCCACGGTCGTTGCCCGTCACAGCTGGGACGCTATCGCG
Organism: uncultured Actinomycetota bacterium; assembly: GCA_963808495.1. Classification (GTDB taxonomy): domain Bacteria; phylum Actinomycetota; class Actinomycetes; order Propionibacteriales; family Propionibacteriaceae; genus Microlunatus. Next base: position 422,319 of record CAWEGC010000011.1, on the reverse strand, counting down.
GCAACCCATGCGCAGGTCTACGCTCAGGCAGCCGGCGACCGGGCACGGGACAAGCGCGGTGAAGCCTGGCAAAGTGGTCCTCGACCAACGCGGAAGGTGATGTCCATGTCACTGCTGGAGCGGGCCCGCTCAGCTGTAGCGAAGTCTGTCGCTGCCGTCCGTGAGCGCGTCCCTGCGCTGGCGGTGAGCACGGGAGGACGCCCAACCGAGGACCCGTCCTTGCACAAGCCGCTGATCTACGGCGATCCGACCCGGCTGCATCTTGCACCGACAGCCATCGTGAACAACGCCATGTTCAACCTGTCGTCGGGTGACATCACCGTCGGCGACTATGCCTTCTTCGGCCACAGCGTCTCTGTCCTGACCGGCACCCACGATTGGACGAAGTTCGGCGCCGAGCGCCAGGTCGCCGTGCCGACGTCGGGCCGGGACGTGGTCATCGAAGAGGGTGCGTGGGTCTCCAGCAATGCCATCGTCGTCGGTCCCTGCCGGATCGGTGCGCATTCCGTGGTCGGCGTGGGATCGCTCGTGTTGAAGGATGTCGACCCGTACACCATCGTCGCCGGCACTCCGGCCAAGGTGATGCGGACCATTCCGCGCCCGGTGGAGCCCGAGACGGCAGACGTCGATCCAGGGGCGGGTGCCGGCGCGGTGGCCGCTGGATGAGCTTGGCTGCAGCCGAAGGGCGGGATGCCAGCGCTGGGCAACGCATCCAGGTGCTCGAGACTCAGGTTCAAGAGCTCGTACGAGAGCTCGCGGCAGCCAGCCAGCGGAACGCAGAGCTGGAACGACAGCTCGTCCGAGCTACGGGAGAAGGTCGACGGAAGCGGCGGGCGCTTCGCCGCGCTGTACGCGGACTTCGCCGACCGCTTCCGCGGCTCGGCGGAGCAGATCACGACCAAGCTGCGGGGCTACCTTTCCGACGTTCAGGAGCCCTCGTTGGCGATACCGATGTGCAGTCCAGGGATACGGGTTCTGGACATCGGCTGCGGCCGAGGGGAGTGGCTGACCCTGCTGAAAAGCGTCGGCGTCTCGGCGGCCGGGGTCGATTCGCATGCCGCATTTGTCGAGGCGGGGCGCGCGCGGGGTCTGGACATGGTCCTGGGCGACGGGATCGAGCACCTCGCGACCCTGCCCGCGAACTCGCTCGACCTGGTCACGGCATTCCATGTGATCGAACACCTGGATGTCGAGACGCTGCTGGCCCTGATCGAGGCGGCGCATGACGCTGTGCGGACTGGCGGTTGTCTGCTGCTGGAGGCGCCCAATCCGCACAACCTGCAGATGGCGGCTTGTGACTTCTACAACGACCCGACGCACCGCCGGCCGCTCCCGCCGGCACTGGTGGAGTTCCTCGTGTCGGCTTCCGGCTTCGAGCGGGTTGAGATACGGCACCTGCATCCCGCCACGTCCCCGCTCGAGGGTCTGAACGACAGCCAGCTGGGTATCGAGCTTGTCGAGCGAGCGCTCTACGGCCCGCAGGACTATGCCGTCCTGGGCTACAAGATCGATTCGATGGATCAGGCATGACCCAGCCGAGCACAGTCGCGGCGTCGCGCCGGCTGCTCTATCTGGATGCCTATACCGCGCCGGTGGAACAGTCGTCGGCGCCCGGATCAACCCCGTCGAGTGATGCTATCGGCTACGCCATCACCTCCTCGGCGGCGATCCGTACCGGGCTTCGGATGGCCGGCTGGGAGGTGCTGCAGCCGGACCTTTCCGGTCTCCAAGATCAGAATGGGCACGTCCGGAGGCTTCGTTGGTTTCTCCGCGCGTACGAGAGTGCGCTGGATTCACTGGCTACATCGCCACCGGACGTGATCTTCGTCTTCCACGCGTTCTCGGTGTTTCCGACCGAGATTCGGCGGATGATCTTGGATCTGCGGCTCGACGTACCGATGATCGGTTACACGCACGGCAGCCATTGGGACCCCACCGACACCTTCAGGTTCGAGGTGTATCCCGGGATGGAAACGGCCGATCTGGCCAATCTGTGCGTGCTGGACAAAGTCCTGCTCGTGTCGCAGCAGATGCAGGACACCCTGCGGGCCAGCATCGGCGCCTTCAATGAGCCGCTGGCCACCTCACTGGAAACCCGCTACGAGGTCGTCGGCCTGCCCCTCGACGTGGCCCGGATCGACGAATCACGTACCGATGAGCGGAACGTTCGACCAACCGTTGTCTTCAACCACGCCCCGGTGACCAGCAAGGATCCCGACATGTTCGCCCGGGTGATGCGCCGGATACTGCCGCGCTACGACGTCGAGGTGCTGTTCACCCGCAGGTTCCCGCCAGACCAGGCCGGTGGTGAGGCGGTGGCGGCGCTGGCGGCCGATTTCGGCGATCGAGTGGTGCTCGGAAACAACATGCCGCTGCCGGACTTACTACGCGGCGTTGTGGCGGGCCGAGTTGCAGGTTTCCACTGCGACACACGAAAGCCTCGGCGTCTCCACCTTGGAGGCGATGTATACCGGCACCTGCTGCATCCTTCCGCGTGTCGGCAGTTACCCGGAGATCACGGACAACCACCCCGACGCGCTGTACGACCGCGGCGATCAACAACTCGAGGAACGGCTGACGCACTTCCTTGATCACCCCGAGCGGCGGCGTGCGGTGGCACATGATCTTCAGCAGGCTGCGGCCCGCTATCGGCCGGACCTGGTGGTGCGTCGGATCGCCGACGTGCTGGACAAGGTGAGCTCAGGCGGGTGACGTGGTCTCGCGGGCAGCTCTCCCTCGGTTCGCCTCGCCGCACCCTCACGTCAACACAGAAGCCCGCGGGTCCTTGGTCCGCTCGGACGTCTCCGGCACGACCATCAGTGGGCTGTGGGTCTGCTTGACCACGGCGCGAAGAACGGCGTGAGTCCAGTGACTCCATCCGTGCCGCTTCCGTCGGCCAAGCACCAGCACAGCAGCGAAGCGGGACCACTCGACGAGGTTGGCGTCCGCATCGCCGGACACCACCATGGCCTGTACCGACACGTCCGGGTGATCCTGCTTCCAGCCGGCAAGCTGCTCCGCCAGGCTCGCCTCCTCGGCCTCAACCCCACTTGGCCCACCCTTGCGGTAGGGCGACGCGTGCAAGCACCACGACACCGGTGCGCAGGAACTCCGCCTCCTGAAAGGCGGCGGTCAACACCGCATCTCTGGGCGTGTCCTCATCGAGTGCGACGACGATCGGGTGACGCTCCGCCGTACTGGGCGCCTGCCAGCCGCCTGGGACCACGACAACCGGGCATTGGGCTTTCTGTCCCACGTGTGATGCGACGGCCCCGAACGTCAGTCGCTCACCCCAACCCAGGTGATCCTGTCCGACCACGAGCAAGGGAACCGTTCGAGAGATGTCCTCGAGCAGCACCACGGGAGCGTCTGGCTGGACGACCGTGTCGATCCGCATCTGCCGGGGAATGACGAGCTGTGCCGCGACGTCCGCCATCAGGTTTCGTGCCGACTGGTGAGAAGCGTCCAGGATTCCTTGGTCCATGGGCACGTCCAACGGCGGAAGTTCGTACGCATGGACCATGAGGAGGTTGAGGCCTCGGAAGTCTGCCGCCCGAACGGCGTACCGAGCGGCCGCAAGGGACTTCCGGTGAGCCGTCGACACCGACGGCAACGACTCGGTCGTTGAGCTCTGAATCATGGTGTTCTGCAGCGGTCACGTCGGTCATCTCGTCCTTATCCTTCTCGCTTCCGAGTGATCCTGGTAGGGCCGATCAGCACAAGGGTGACAGACCTAGGTCGCAACGCTCGGGAAACCTGCGCGCCAATGTCGAGATCGTTGAGGATGAACTGAGCGCGGACTGTCACTCGTCGCGAGTCATAGCTGGGTTGGTCGCGCGTCCCCACCATCGGATCGGCGAGTCGTGGACCGGGCACAGGTCTTAGGTGATGTCGATCAGATACCTTCCCGACCGCGCCGTCTTCGACGGCCTGATGGGCGTCTGCAGTGTCTGCGAGCGGGAACCGGTGCAGTGGCAGGCCCGCGTCCTCGCCGACGGCCAACGCCTCGTCGATCAGGGCCGACGTGATGTCCTCCACGGCCGCGGTCAAAGCTGCGTCGCCGACCGTGTAGAGCAGAACGAACTGGTACCTCAGGTTCTTGATCATGTTCTGCCTGACGTCGAGCTTGACGCCGCCGCCACCGTCGTTGGCATAGACGGCGATGGATGCACGTGGCTTGACCACATCGATGTTGAGCCGGTAGTTGGCCGCGATCGCGACCTCGACCACGAGGTCCACACCGTCAGGTGCGACCATCGTGATGGCGGCTGCGGCGTTCTCGTCGCGGTAGTTGACGACATGATGGGCACCGGCTGCCGTCGCGAGCGCGGCCTTGGCCGGGCCGGAAACCGTTGTGATGACCGTGGCGCCGGCCCAACGCGCCAGCTGGATAGCGGCGTGGCCGACCGCACCCGCGCCCCCGGCGACCAGCACGACCTTGCCGAGTAGGGCGCCAGGATGCAGCCGCTCAGGTCCATCCTCCGACACGGTCAGCGCACGGTGCGCGGTCATGGCCGGGACCCCGAGGCTTGCCCCTATGTCAAAGCTCGTGCCGTCAGGAAGTCGCACGACCCGGTCCGCAGGCAGGTTCGTGTATTCCTGCGCGGTGCCTGTGGGCCGCTGGTGGCCGGCGAGAAACACCCAGACCCGATCTCCCACAGCAAGGTCCGTCACCCCCTCGCCGACTGCGTCGACGACACCGGCCCCGTCCTGGTTGGGAGTCACCTCCGAGAACGGCGGGGCGGCACCGTCACCCGAGCCGAGGCGCGACTTCCAATCGGTGGGATTGACACCCGAGACGACGATGCGGACTCGGACCTCGCCTGGCTCCGGTTCCGCTACGTCGCGATCGACGAGCCGGAGAACCGATGGGTCACCAGTACGCGAGTAGACGACAGACCTCATGGGCTCGACAACCCGGCAGCTTCCTCGATCATTCCAGGCTCGATCGGCGTGGCGGCGTCAGAAGCCGACACGTCAAAATTCATGCGGCATCGAGGGTTGGACTACGCCTTCCGGAGATCCGGATTCACCTTCGCGGTGCGGTGCTGACCGACTGCTGGTTGGTGGTCGGGCCCGACTGCGCGTGCGGGATGGCCCGGTAACTGTGACGCCGGCGCCCCATCGGGGCCAGCGATGACGTAGATCAGCGTCACGATGAAGGGGAAGCCGAGCAGGCCCACCACGAGCAACACGATGAACCATCCCTTGTCGGGCAGGTTTGACGTGTTCAGCACGGCGCCGATCCACGCGACGAACTGCGCGATGGCCCCGGCGGTGATGACCAGCACGCCGAATCCGATGAGGCTGAGCAGAGTCCATGCCAGAGGGCTGACATTGATCCCCGTCACATCCGAACCGCTCATCACGAAGACGTCGTTGGCGAAGGCCAGGCCAGTGGCGACTCCCACCAGGATGAGGCCTCCGACCAGTCCGATCAGGCTGCCGAAGAACAGTTTGTTGATCATTGATTTGCTCATGGCACCAACACCTCCATTACCACTGTGCGTCCGAGGTAGGTGAGAGGCAAGGGCCGATAGGCCCCTCGGTCGGCGGAATTCAGTCGTTCCTCCCCGCAGCAGACGATTCGGCGTCATCTTCTTGGCTAGGCCGAGCTGATCAGCCGCGGGACCGATAGCGTCCTGATGTGTCTGGAGCGGAAGCAGCGGGGCGTCCGAGCGCCTCGGCACGACTGTTGCCCGGTCTGTGGCAACTACGCCACTACCAGCGCCGCTGGCTACGCGGTGATGTGCTCGCCGGAGTGACCGTCGCGGCCTATCTCGTTCCTCAGGTGATGGCCTACGCGGAGGTCGCCGGCCTGCCAGCTGTCGCAGGTCTCTGGGCGATTGTCGGCCCGCTCGCCGTCTACGCGCTGCTCGGCTCGTCGCGGCAGCTTTCCGTCGGACCCGAGTCCAGTACGGCCCTGATGACCGCGGTCGCAGTGGCCGCGATGGTGGCGGACGGGGCCCGAAAGCCCAGCCGATGCTGCCGCCGCCCTAGCACTGGCCGTGGGTGCGGTCTGTGTGCTCGGCTGGATCGCCCGGCTTGGTTTCCTGGCCAACCTGCTCTCCCGACCGGTGCTGATCGGCTACATGGTGGGCATCGCGATCTTGATGATTGTCAGCCAGCTGGGCAAGGTGACTGGCGTCGATGTTCAGGGACAGTCCGTGGCTGCCAGAATCAGGTCCTTTGTCGGTGGTTTGGACCAGATCTCGCTACCCACCTTCGGCGTGGCAACCGCGGTTCTGGTTTTGCTCATCGTGTTACGGCGTTGGCTACCCCGCAGTCCTGGGCCGCTGATCGCCATGTTGCTTGCGGCCGGGACGGTTGCCCTCTTCGACCTTGATCAGATGGGCGTGGCGGTCGTGGGACAGATCCCGCGCGGCCTGCCTACCCCCGCCATGCCGGAGTTCGGCGGGCTGCACCTGGCGACGCTCTTGCCTGCGGCACTCGGTGTGGCAATCGTCGCGTACACCGACAATGTGGTCACCGGCCGCGCCTTCGCCACCAAGCACCGGGAACGCATCGACAGTAACCAGGAGTTCCTGGCACTGGGCGCAGCCAACCTGTCGACCGGGTTCTCCCACGGTTTCCCGGTCAGCAGCAGTGGCAGCCGTACGGTGATCGCCGACGCGATGGGCGGTCGCAGCCAGCTCTATTCACTCGTCGCGCTGGCCACCGTTCTGATCACCGTCTTCTTTCTTCGACCCGTGCTGGCGTCGTTTCCCGCTGCAGCCCTCGGAGCGGTGGTGATCTACGCGGCAGTACGGCTGATCGACTGGCGGGAACTGCGGCGCATCGCCCGGTTTCGCCGCAGCGAGCTCGTACTGTCGCTGACTGCCACGGCAGGCGTACTGATCTTCGATGTGCTCTACGGGATAGGCGTAGCCATCGCGGTGTCGATCGCGGACCTGCTCCGCCGAATCGCCAAGCCGCACGACGGAATTCTCGGCTACGTGCCGGGGATCGCGGGAATGCATGACGTGGACGACTACCCGACGGGGCGCCAAGTGCCCGGGCTGGTGGTTTACCGCTACGACTCGCCGCTGTTCTTCGCCAACGCCGAGGACTTCCGAACCCGAGCGCTGGCGGCCGTTGACGCCGCCGACGGCCGCGTCGAGTGGTTTCTGCTCAACGCGGAAGCCAACAGCGAGGTCGATCTCACAGCTGTTGACGCCCTCGATGATCTTTACCAGACCCTCGGCGCGCGAGGCATTGTTTTCGCTATGGCCCGCGTCAAGACCGAGCTGCGGGAGACGCTGCGGGCCGGGGGTTTCGTTCAGAAGGTGGGCGAGGATCGAATCTTCATGACATTGCCGACCGCGGTCGACGCATACGTGGGCTGGCACGTCGAGCGGCACGGGATTCCACCGCCGGGTTGGGCAGCCGTTAGTCCTCCGAGGCCATGTCGACAGTGAGCGCGTCGTCGTCGGGTGGTACCGAGACCACCGGACACTTGCCGCGGCGAACGCAGTGCTGACCGACCGAACCTGTCAGCAGACGACCCAACCCGACGTGGGATGGAGTGCCGACGACCAAGGCCCTAGCCGCCTTGGATTGCTCGATCAGGACAGGACCGGCGTCGCCTTTGACCAGTTGCAGCTCCCAGTCGGCGCGCGGCTGGATCTGGGAGAAAACTGAGGTGATGCTGTCTCGGTACGCCTGGTCGATCTCGTCCAGCGACAGCACGCGCTGGTCCCCCGGACCCGGCGCCGAATGGCCAGCTCAGGGCATGTATGGCCCGCAGTCGCCAACCGGTGAGCCGGGCGTAATCGGCGGCCCAGCGCAGCGCCGCTTCTCCCCCGGGCGAATCATCCAGACCGACCACGATCTCGTCGGTCATGCGGAAGTCGTTCTCGTCATGGTCCGATCATGGCCCTTGACGCCCGCCCAGGCCAGAATCGCCTTGAGCTGGGCGGTGTGGTTGGCAAACATCTGCCGATGACATTGAGGATTTCGGAAGAATGACCTGCATGACGGTGGCGGCGTTGCGAGGAGCGGCTCACTGTCGCGCGGTGGCGCCCGGATGAAAGCCTGGACAGTCGACCGGCCCGGGCCGATCTCGGGCAGGCCTCTTCGGGAGGTCGAGCTGCCGGATCCCCATCCGGGAGTCGGTCAGGTGCGGGTTCGCGTCCTCGCCTGTGGTGTGTGTCGTACCGATCTGCACCTCGCCGAGGGTGACCTACCACCGCGGCGACCAGGCGTGGTCCCCGGTCACGAGGTCGTCGGTGTGGTGGACGAGGTCGGGGACGGCTGCACCCGCTTCCGCCGCGGCGATCGCGTCGGAGTCGCGTGGCTGGCTCGGAACGGATGGTAGTTGTCGCTACTGCCGCCGGGGCGATGAGAATTTGTGCGAGGCCCCAACGTTCACCGGTTGGGATGTGAACGGCGGCTACGCCGACTACTGCTGCGTCGACGAACGATTTGGCTACGCGCTGCCCGATGACCTCGACGAGATCGCCACCGCACCCCTCCTCTGTGCCGGAATCATCGGCTATCGGGCGCTGCTTGCCAGCGAGGTCCGCCCTGGTGGGGCGCTCGGTATCTACGGCTTCGGCGGCAGCGCGCATCTCACGGCGCAGGTCGCTCTGCACCTGGGAATGCGGGTGCACGTGCTCACCCGGGGAGCTGGCCAATCGCGAGTTGGCTGTTTCCCTCGGGGTTGATTCCGTCGGCGGGGCGGAGCAGGCGCCACCGGAACCCTTGGACGGGGCGATCCTCTTCGCGCCCGCCGGCGGCCTGGTACCAGTTGCGATGCGCGCGCTCGATCGGGGCGGCACGCTGGCCGTCGCGGGAATCTGGCTCTCGGATGTCCCAACGCTCAACTACGACGCTGAGCTGTTCCTGGAGCGTCGGCTGCGCAGCGTCACGGCAAATACGCGTGCCGACGGGGAGGCGTTTCTGTCCCTCGCCGGCCGACTGGGAATCCGGTCGACCACGCACCTGTACGACATGTCGCGAGCCGATCAGGCGCTGGCCGATCTGGCGGCCGGCGCGTTCGATGGCGCTGCTGTCCTGTGCCCGTAGCCCGGAGGACGTACGCCGCCCGAGCCGGGAAACAGCGGCAGTCGCGATCATGGCGCGCTTGGAAAGTACTGATATCGTAACAGGGCCATTTAAAACCGGCGAAAGTTAGGGCGGGGCAGGTTATGCGAACACGAATTCTGGCTTTACTGGCGGTTATCGCTGCGTTAATGGCCGTCGCTACGCCCGCTCAGGCGATCATAAATGGAGTGCCGGACGAGGGGGCTCATCCTTACGTCGGCGAGATCGTGCTCTATGTCCCGAGCGAGGACGATCCGCGGTTCGACGACCCAGGTTTCTGGTCCACCTGCACCGGAACATTGGTCAGCCCGACTCTGGTGGTGACCGCGGGCCACTGCACGTTTGACGTCGGTCACAAGGGTCAGGATGGCTCAGATACCGGAGGGCAACGACGTCTGGATCAGTTTCTCCGAGGAGCCCGACTTCGACATTCTGATGCCCAGCTCGGAATTCGCTGCAGATGACAATGCGGGCCGCTACAAGGCCTGGTCATCGGCGCTCAACAAATCGGATGATTGGATTCGGGCAACGGCATACCACCATCCCGAGTACAACGACGAGGAGTTCTTCAATCACGACCTCGGTGTCCTGGTACTCAGTCAACCGGTCAGGTTGGACGAATACGGGCAGCTGCCCACCGAGGGACTGCTCGACGAGTTGTACGCGCAGGACAAGTCGCAGACCTACACCACCGTCGGTTACGGCCTGGAAGATTCCGGCCCCATGACCGAGTTCGGTGGCGACACCCGGCGGCGTGCAGAGCTGGAGCTGGTCAACCTCACGGGCGTCGGTGGGCTTGGCGGAGGGACATCAGCCAAGTTCTCCAGCAACGCCGACACCGGCGGCACGTGCTTGGGCGACTCGGGCGGCCCGATCTTCGTCTCCGGCAGCAGCACCATCGTTGCGGTGACCTCGTACGAGGCCAACATCAACTGCGCCGGCACCACAGGTGCCTACCGAATCGACCAGGCAGACGACTTGGACTTCCTGGCGACGTTCGGTATTACTCCCTGACACAACGGATCGTTCTGACGGCTCCCTCGTATCAATCATGAGCACTGGGGAGGCAGCCAGGAGGCCATTCGATGTTTAGGGACCATCACGTCATTTCAAGCTATCTGAACCGAATCGACGAAAGAACCGGTCAGGACGTCCAGCGATCTCATTGCCAAGCCCTAGAAAGGGAATTGACCAGCCCTCATTTAGGGCGGTGTCATTCTGGACTGGTTTGAACACGATTATGAGTTCAGCCGGCTGCGGCATGGCTTCATCCACATCATCAAACAGTGACGTCATAATGACAGCAAGTGAAAGCTGTTCAACCTCATACCGATCCGTGAAAACCGTCTGCATGTTGAGGCATGACTAGATGGCGCTTGAACGCCTGGAAATCCGGTATTGGCGGGGCCAGCTTGGGCTCTACTGCCCTAACCAGAGACAGGAGCCCTCTTCGGCGCCCTTACGCGGCCGGCAACCGCTAATCGGGCCTAGCGTCGCCTGCTTGATGCGCGGACAATGAGTTCGGGTTGAAACACCACGTGACGCGGCTCGGCCATCCCCGGCTCTGCCTCGAGCTGCTCGACGAGCAGGTCGACCGCCGTCCGACCGATGAGTTCGGAGGGCTGGCGAATCGAGGTGAGCGGAACGGCTGTCGCACTTGCGAAGTCGATGTCGTCGTACCCGACCAGGGCTAGTTCGCCCGGGATGTCCAGTCGCGGCCGCATGCTGAACGACTGCAGAACACCCACGGCCAGCAGGTCGTTGGCGCAGAAGACGCCGTCCGGCCGACTGGCCTTGCCTCGCTCGACGATGGTGGTTCCTGCGGCGCGCCCCTGCGTGACGGTCAACGCGTCTTGTACCAAGACCTCCAGCTGGACGTCTGGGTGCTCAGCTGCGGCTTTGCTGGCGCCGCGCAGGCGGTCGGCCACCTGGGTGATGTTCAGCGGTCCACCGACGAAGAGAATCTGGTGGCACCCCTGCTCGATCAGGTGCGAGACCGCCAGATAGCCACCCGCGACATCGTCGACCGACACCGACGAAAACGGCCGTTCGCCCGCCATCCGGTCGACCAGCACGGTGACGATGCCGTTGTTGCGCAGTCGTTCTAGCCGGTCGAACACGTTGCCGATGGGGGAGACGAGCACTCCACGAACTCGTTGCTGCTCGAACAAGTCGAGGTAGGTTTCTTCCCGCTCAGGTTCATCGTCGCTGTTGGCCAGAAGAATCGACAAGCCGTGCTTGGACGCCTGCTGCTCGGCTCCACGGGCGACATCGGTGAAGAAGGGATTTCGTACGTCGAGGATGAGAAACCCGATCGAGCGGCTCTTGCCGGCCTTCAGCTGGCGAGCGGCGTCGTTGCGTACGAAGCCGAGTTGGTCGATTGCGGCCTGCACCCGGGTACGGGTCGACTCGGCGACCTTCTCCGGCCGGTTGAGCACGTTGGAGACGGTGCCGAGCGCGACGCCGGCCCGCTCCGCCACCTCGCGAATACTGACCTGAGACGATGTTGCCATGGCCACCTTTCTGGCACGGTACTGAACCGTTACAAATTCTAGCCCGCCGCGATGGTCCGTCGCTGCGGCTCGCCGGCACTCTCCTTTGGGGAGGCTGCCTCCATCTTGACTTCACAGCAACGCGAGCAGCTAACGTACGGGGAAGCTTGTGAAACGTTACAAATGTCGAGATTCTCGATGCCGTTCACAAGGACGACATCGACGACTTAGGTTCTGATCGGAACTGATGAGGTCCGTACTGTCCCGGTTCGATCTCGGACCGGGCACCACGGCCGGTGACCCTGATCCACCCACCACATCCAAGGAAGCGATCTCATGACCTCCTTCGACTCCATCAAAGATCAGCTGGCCTTCCAGGCCATCGAACTCCCGTCGTGGGCCTTCGGTAACTCAGGCACCCGTTTCAAGGTCTTCAGCACTCCCGGGCACACCCCGAACCGTTCACGAGAAGCTGGCCGACGCGGCCAAGGTGCATGAGTTCACTGGGCTGGCGCCCAAGGTGGCTCTGCATATTCCTTGGGACAGGGTCGAGGATTACGCGGCCCTGCGGGACTACGCGGCTGATCTTGGTCTGCAGCTCGGGACGATCAACTCCAATACCTTCCAGGACGACCTCTACAAGTTCGGCAGCCTGACCCACGTCGACGAGGCGGTGCGGCGCAAGGCGATCGATCATCACTTCGAGTGCATCGAGATCATGAACCAGACCGGCTCCCGTGACCTCAAGATCTGGCTCGCGGACGGTACGAACTACGCCGGCCAAGGCGACCTCCGCGGCCGGCAGGAGCGACTGGCCGAGAGCCTGGCCACGATCTACGAGCGGATCGGACCAGATCAGCGACTGGTGCTGGAGTACAAGTTCTTCGAGCCGGCCTTCTACCACACCGACGTGCCGGACTGGGGCACCTCGTACGTCCACGTGGCCGCGCTCGGAGACCGCGCGGTCGTCTGCTTGGACACCGGCCATCACGCTCCCGGCACCAATATCGAGTTCATCGTGGCGCAGTTGCTGCGGCTCGGAAAGCTCGGCTCGTTCGACTTCAACTCCAGCTACTACGCCGACGACGACCTGATCGTGGGCTCGGCCGATCCGTTCCAGCTGTTCCGCATCCTGTACGAGGTCATCCGCGGTGGCGGCTACGGGCCGGAGTCCGACGTGGCCTTCATGCTCGACCAGTGCCACAACGTCGAGGAGAAGATCCCGGGCCAGATCCGCTCGGTGCTGAACGTTCAGGAGATGACGGCTCGCGCCCTGCTGGTCGACCGCGACGCACTGGCCGCGGCTCAAGAGGCCGGCGATGTTCTCGGCGCCAACGGGGTGCTGATGGACGCCTTCTACACCGATGTCCGCGCCGATCTTGCCGCTTGGAGAGAATCACGTGGATTGCCGCCGGACCCGATGAGGGCCTACGCGGAGTCTGGTTACCAAAAGACGATCGAAGATGAGCGTGCTGGTGGGCAGCAGGCTGGATGGGGAGCTTGATCATGACGAACCAAGCAGTAGCGGAGCTGATCGGCCGGTCGAACCGCCTGGGTTCCGATCCGAAGAATACGAACTACGCGGGCGGCAACACCTCGGCCAAGGGCACGGAGGTTGACCCGGTCACCGGTGAGGAGATCGAGCTGGTGTGGGTCAAGGGCTCCGGCGGTGACCTGGGGACCCTCAAGGAGTCCGGACTGGCGGTGCTCAGGCTGGACCGAATGCGACAGCTGGTCGGGGTCTATCCGGGCGTCGAGCGCGAAGACGAGATGGTGGCCGCGTTCGACTACTGCTTGCATGGCAAGGGCGGAGCCGCGCCATCGATCGACACGGCGATGCACGGCCTGGTGGACGCGACGCATGTCGACCATCTGCACCCCGACTCAGGCATCGCGATCGCCACGGCTGCTGACGGGGAGGAGCTGACGGCCAAGATCTTTGGCGACAAGGTGGTGTGGGTGCCCTGGCGCCGGCCGGGCTTTCAGCTGGGCCTGGATATCGCCAAGATCAAGTCGGAGAACCCGCAGGCCGTCGGTTGCATCCTCGGCGGTCATGGCGTCACGGCGTGGGGCAACACGTCCGAGGAGTCTGAGGCAAACTCGCTCTGGATCATCGACACGGCGGCGTCCTACATCGCCGAGAACTCCAAGCCCGAGCCCTTCGGTCCGGTGCGCGACGGCTTCGGCCCGCTGCCGGATGCCGAGCGGCGCGCCAAGGCCGCGGCCCTGGCGCCGACCCTGCGTTCGGTGGCCTCGTACGACAACCCGATGGTGGGTCACTTCAATGACGATGAGCGGGTGCTCGATTTCCTCGCCCGAGCTGAGCATCCTCGGCTGGCCGAGCTAGGCACCAGCTGTCCGGACCATTTCTTGCGCACCAAGGTGAAGCCGATGGTGCTCGACCTGCCGGCGGACGCACCGGTGGAGGACTGCATCGCGCGTCTCCGCGAACTGCACGAGGCCTATCGGGCTGACTACACCGGCTACTACGAACGCAACGCGACGCCCGAGTCACCCGCCATCCGTGGTGCCGATCCCTTGATCATCCTGGTGCCCGGAGTCGGCATGTTCTCCTACGGCAAGGACAAGCAGACAGCCCGGGTGGCTGGTGAGTTCTACCTCAACGCGATCAACGTCATGCGCGGCGCCGAAGGGCTGTCGACCTACACGCCGATCGACGAGTCCGAGAAGTTCAAGATCGAATACTGGGCGCTGGAGGAGGCCAAGCTGCAGCGGATGCCCAGGCCGAAGCCCCTGGCGACCCGGATCGCGCTGGTGACCGGTGCCGCCTCGGGTATCGGCAAGGCCATCGCCGTACGTCTGGCCGCCGAGGGGGCCTGTGTGGTGATCGCCGACCTCGACGCCGAGAAGGCACAGGCGGCCGCCACCGAAATCGGCAACAGCGACGTCGCCGTTGGCCTGGCTGCCGACGTCACAAACGAGTCAGCGGTACAGGCAGCGGTGGACGCGACGGTGCTCGCGTTCGGCGGTCTCGATCTGGTGGTCAACAACGCCGGCCTGTCACTGTCCAAGGCGTTATTGGATACCACGGTCGCCGATTGGGATCTGCAGCACAACGTGATGGCCAAGGGATCGTTCCTGGTGTCCCGAGCGGCGGCCAAGGTGCTCATCGAGCAGCAGCTCGGCGGCGACATCGTCTACATCTCATCGAAGAACTCGCTCTTCGCCGGACCCAACAACATCGCGTACTCGGCCACCAAGGCCGACCAGGCGCATCAGGTGCGACTCCTGGCGGCGGAGCTGGGCGAGCACGGCGTCAAGGTCAACGGCATCAATCCCGACGGCGTGGTCCGCGGCTCGGGCATCTTCGCCGGAGGATGGGGCGCCAAGCGGGCTGCTGTCTACGGTGTTCCGGAGGAGGAGCTCGGGAAGTACTACGCACAGCGCACCCTGCTCAAACGGGAGGTGCTGCCGGAGAACGTGGCCAATGCCGTTTTCGTGCTCTGTTCCGCCGACCTGAGCCACACCACCGGTCTGCACATCCCCGTGGACGCCGGAGTTGCCGCAGCGTTCCTGCGATGACCCAACCGGGGTGGCTAGCGGCGGTTGATCTTGGGGCGACGAGCGGTCGGGTGATGCTCGGCCGGGTCGGCCCGGAGGTCTTGAGCTTGACGGAGGTCCACCGGTTCCCCAACGAACCGGTGGCCCTTCCCGATGGGCTGCACTGGAACATCCTCGAGCTCTACCGGAACGTCGTGATCGGGCTGCGCAAGGCGATCGGTGCGCAGCCCGGCCTGTCAGGAGTGGGGATCGACTCCTGGGCCGTCGACTACGGGTTGGTGAAGGCCAACCGCCTGATCAACAACCCGTTCCACTATCGCGATGAACGCACCACCCATGGTGTTGACCTGGTGCATACCATCGCCGATCACGGCGCCCTGTACGCCGCGAACGGACTGCAGTTCCAGCCGTTCAACACCTTGTACCAACTGGCTGTCGATGCCGAAGCGGGCGTGATCGATGAGTCGGTTCGCATGCTGATGATCCCGGACCTGCTCGGCTTCTGGCTGACCGGCGAGCAGGTGGTCGAGCGCACCAACGGATCAACCACCGGCCTGGTGGATGTCGCCAGCGGCGACTGGAATGCGACCTTGATCGACAAGCTGGGCCTGCCGCGCTCGCTGTTCCCTCCATTGGTCGACGCCGGTCGGCGGATCGGCTCGCTGCGCCCTGAGGTCGCTGCCGAGGTCGCCGCCCCCACGTCCCTGGACCTGATCACCGTCGGGTCACACGACACCGCATCAGCCGTCGTGGGTGTTCCGATGGTCGAGCCGGGTGCAGCGTACGTATCGTCCGGGACCTGGTCGCTGGTGGGGGTCGAGCTGGACCGGCCGGTGCTCAGCGACGACAGCCGGGAGGCCAATTTCACCAACGAGGGCGGCGTTGACGGAAAGATTCGCTACCTGCGCAACGTGATGGGCATGTGGCTGCTCAGCGAGTCGATCCGTTCGTGGCAGCGCGACGGGCAATCAGTGGAGCTGGGCTCGCTGCTCGACGAGGCAGCGGCGATCACCACGCCGGTGCCGATCTTCGACGCAAACCACTCGAGCCTGCTTCCGCCAGGCGACATGCCGAAGCGGATTGCGGCACTCTGCGTCGAGCGCGGGGGCGCTGCCCCGAGCTCTCCGGCCATGTTCGCGCGCAGCATTGTGGAGAGCCTCGCCGAGGCTTACGCGGACGCCATCGACGACGCCGAGCGGCTCAGCGGTCAGCAGATCAGTACCGTGCACGTCGTCGGCGGAGGTAGCCAGAACGCGTTGCTGTGCCAGCTGACGGCCGATCGTGCGGGCCGCCAGGTGCTGGCCGGTCCGGTCGAGGCCACGGCCATCGGTAATGTGTTGGTCCAGGCCCGTGCGGCGGGGTTGGTCAGCGGTGAACTGGCGAACCTGCGGGCGCTGGTGGCGAGTACCTTCGCGCCGACTGAGTACTCCCCGCACTGAGGTCATCTTGAGAATCGCTCTGTTCATCACCTGCCTAGCTGACGCGATGTTCCCCGAGGTCGGCCAGGCGACTGTTCGGGTGTTGGAACGCCTCGGACATGCGGTCGACTTCCCAGCCGGCCAGACCTGTTGCGGACAGATGCACGTCAACACCGGATATCAGAAGCAGGCGCTGCCGCTGGTGCAGCGCTTCGCCGACGTCTTCGAGCCGTACGAGGTGGTGGTGGCGCCATCCGGTTCCTGCGTCGGCTCCGTCCGCCATCAACACCAGATGCTGGCCGAGAGGTTCGGCACGTCGGAGCTTGTGACTCGCGTCCGGCGGATCGCCGCCAAGACATACGAGCTGTCCGAGCTGTTGGTCGACGTGCTGGACGTGACCGACGTGGGGGCCTACTTCCCGCACCGGGTGACCTACCACCCGACCTGCCACAGCCTGCGGATGCTGCGGGTCGGTGACAAGCCGCTCCGTCTGCTGCGCCAGGTCGATGGCCTGGAGCTGGTCGAGCTGCCCGCCGCCGACCAGTGCTGCGGCTTCGGCGGCACCTTCGCGATCAAGAACTCCGACACGTCGACCGCGATGCTGGCCGACAAGATGCGCAACGTCTTGAGCACCGGCGCAGAGATCTGTACGGCTGGTGACAGCTCGTGCCTCATGCACATCGGCGGCGGACTGTCCCGGCTGCGGACCGGGGCGAAGACCGTCCACCTGGCTCAGATCCTGGCCGCGACTCGCCAGGAGCCCATGGTGCTGGCCAGCGGCCGGCAGGACGCTCAGCTGCATTCCGGACCTGAGGCGGTGCTGTGAGGGCCGATAGGGACTTGCTGCGCTGCCGAGGCGCCAACGCAGGGAAAATCGAGAAGCTCGGCCCGCTTCTCGCCGGGACCGTCGCATGAGCGCGCCCGTGATGTTGGGTATGCCGGAGCTCCCGCCAACCGCTCCGCGAGGCGTCGGCAACCTGCGAGGCGATCAGAAGTTTCCGGCCGCCGCCCGACATGCCCTGGCTGACACGCAGCTGCGGCGCAACCTGGGAAAGGCAACCGGCACGATCCGGGCCAAGCGTGCGCAGGTGGTTTCGGAGCTACCTGATTGGGAGGAGCTCCGGGAGGCGGGGCGCCAACTGAAGGTGCACACCATGGCTCGGCTGCCTGAGTACCTGGCGCAGTTCGAGGAGGCGGTCACGGCCCGCGGTGGAGTCGTCCACTGGGCGCGCGACGCGACGGAGGCGAACGCGATTGTGCTCGACCTCGTCCATGCCAAGGGCGTGGACGAGGTGGTCAAGGTCAAGTCGATGGCCACCCAGGAGATCGGCCTCAACGAGGCTCTGGAAGCCGGCGGGATCGCGGCACTGGAGACCGACCTCGCCGAGCTGATCGTGCAGCTCGGCCACGACAAGCCGTCGCACATCCTCGTCCCGGCGATCCACCGCAACCGGGCGGAGATCCGGGAGATCTTCCTGGCCGAGATGGGCGACGTCGACGCAGCGCTGACCGACGAACCGGCAGCACTGGCAGGGGCGGCGCGGCAGCACCTGCGGCGCAAGTTTCTATCCGCCAAGGTGGGCATCAGTGGCGCCAACTTCGGCGTCGCGGAGACCGGAACGCTGTCCGTCGTGGAGTCGGAGGGCAACGGCCGGATGTGCCTGACGCTGCCCGAGACCTTGATCACGATCATGGGGATCGAGAAGCTGGTGCCACGCTGGCAGGACCTCGAAGTGTTCCTTCAGTTGTTGCCCCGATCATCCACCGGCGAGCGGATGAACCCGTACACCTCGATGTGGACCGGCGTCACGCCTGGAGACGGCCCACAGGAATTCCACCTGATCTTGCTCGACAACGGTCGGACCGCCGTGCTGGCCGACGCAGGCGGCAGGGACGCTCTGAACTGCATTCGATGCAGCGCATGCCTCAATGTGTGCCCCGTCTACGAGCGGACGGGCGGACATGCGTACGGGTCGGTCTATCCGGGCCCGATCGGCGCGATCTTGTCGCCACAGCTGACGGGGATCGAGGACAACGCCTCGCTGCCGTACGCGTCGTCGCTGTGCGGGGCGTGCTACGACGTCTGCCCGGTCAAGATCGACATCCCGTCGATCTTGGTCCATTTGCGCGCACGGCACACCGAGGCGTACGCCGCCGAACATCGAGTTCCGAGCGCCGAAGCCACGGCCATGGCGGCCGCTGCCTGGGTGATGGGCAATCCCACCCGGTGGACGCTCGCGTTGCGCGGCGGTCGTCTGGGTCGAGCGCTGGGTCGCAAACGTGGAGTGATCGGCGAGGTGCCACTGCCCGTGGTCAAGGAGTGGACCGGCGCTCGGGACTTCGCCCGACCACCGAAGCAGACCTTTCGGGACTGGTGGGCGGCCGAGCGGGGCAGGACATGAGCGCCCGGGAGGAGTTGCTCGCCCGAATCGCCACGGCACACCGGGCAGCGCCTCCCCCTGAGTTGCCGTATGAGGCCATCGACCGGGCATATCGCACCGACTCCGACCGGAATCCCCACGTCCTGACCGAACTCTTGGTGGATCGGCTCATCGACTACCGCGCAGTGGTCCGGCGCTGCTCAGCCGATGACCTTGCCGGAACCATCGCGTCTGCATTGAGCGAACGAGGGGCGCGGACGGTCGTGGTGCCCGCTGGTCTCGATCAATCCTGGCTTGCCGAGACTCAGACGGTTATTCGGGCGGACGGCGTGTCAGCTGAAGATCAACTGTCTGTCGCCGAGCTCGATGCCACGGATGGGGTCATCACCGGCTGCGCAGTCGCCATCGCCGAGACCGGCACCCTGATCTTGGACGGCTCGGTTGATCAGGGCCGGCGAGTGATCACGCTGATTCCGGACTATCACCTGTGTGTCGTGCTGCCCGATCAGATCGTGGCCGACGTCCCGCAGGCTCTCCGCCGGCTGACGCCCACCCGCCCACTGACCATGATCAGCGGCCCGAGCGCCACCAGTGACATCGAGCTCAACCGGGTGGAGGGCGTGCACGGTCCCCGCACCTTGGAAGTGATCATCGTCGATCCTTCGGCACCCACACATGATGATGCTCGAAGTGAGAGGACCTGAATGCCTCGTTATTGCTTGCTCGGCCACGTCAACCCTGACCGGCTCGATGAATATCGCGAAGCTCATCGGGCGGTCTGGCCGGACCTGCTACAGGCACTACGGGACGCCGGTTGGCGCAACTACTCCCTGTTCCTGCGAGAGGACGGTCTGCTGATCGGCTATGCCGAAGCCGATGATCTTGCTCTAGCTCAGCAGAACGTGGCCAGGACCGAGGTCAACGCACGCTGGCAGGCGGCCATGGCCGAGATGTTTCGGTCCGAAGGTGCTCCCGACGAAGCGTGGGAGCTGATTCCGGAGGTCTTCAATCTCGAGGAGCAGTTAGCCACCTCGTCGAAGGGGACCCAGCCGCTCTTGTGATCGCGTTCTCGTGGCCGCAGAAGGGGCTGGCGAGGTGAGTCTCGCCGGACGACCTGAACCAATCCATCACAGCACACGACATCTGGAAGGAACCATGCCGACAGCGCACCTCATTGTGGAACCTCGCTTCACGCTCGGAGCCATCGACCGCCGCCTTTTCGGATCGTTCGTCGAACACCTGGGGCGCTGTGTTTACGACGGGATTTACGAACCAGCCCACCCCACGGCCAACGCTGATGGATTCCGGACAGACGTGATGGAACTCGTACGCGAACTCGGCGTCTCGATTATTCGCTACCCAGGCGGCAACTTTGTTTCCGGCTACCGGTGGGAGGACGGCATCGGACTGCAGACCGAGCGCCCCACCCGCCTCGACCTTGCCTGGCACTCGACCGAAAGCAACGAGGTCGGTCTGGATGAGTTCGCCGGATGGCTCGAAGACGTGGGCAGCGAACTCATGTACGTCGTCAATCTTGGGACCCGCGGTGTTCAAGAGGCCCTGGACGTGCTGGAGTACACCAACATTCGCTCTGGGACGACTCTCTCGGACGCGCGTATCGCAAACGGTCGCAGCGAGCCCTACGCAATCACGATGTGGTGCCTCGGCAACGAAATGGATGGGCCCTGGCAATTGGGCCACAGCAGCGCCGAGGACTACGGCAAGCTCGCGTCGAAGACAGCGAAAGCGATGCGACAGCTCGATCCGTCCGTTGAGCTGGTCGTCTGCGGCAGCTCGAACGCACAGATGCCCACCTTCGGCTCGTGGGAGCACACCGTACTCAAGCACACGTACGACGACGTCGACTTCATCTCCTGCCACGCCTACTACGAGGAGCTCGACGGCGATGCGCTGAGTTTTCTCGCGTCCGGGGTCAATATGGACCGTTTCATCGAATCGGTGATTTCAGTCGCCGATGCCGTCCAAGCCGAGCTCGGCCGATCCAAGAAGATCAACATCTCTTTCGATGAGTGGAATGTCTGGTACCAACGCCGGTACCGAACGGTCGAGAAGATCACCGACATCCACAAGCTGGCCAGTCGCACCCCGGCTGCTCGAGGACAGCTACTCCGTGCTGGATGCGGTGGTCGTCGGGAGCCTGCTGATCTCGCTACTCAAACACGCGGACCGGGTGAGGTCGGCGGCACTCGCCCAGCTGGTCAATGTGATCGCTCCGATCATGACCGAGCCTGGAGGTGACGCCTGGCGCCAGACAACGTTCTTCCCCTTCGCACTGACGTCGCGCCTGGCCGCCGGCGAGGCCTTGGTGGTAGGCACTCACCTCAGACAGCCACGAAACCGAGGCCTACGGGAGCGTGACCAGCGTCGACGGGGTCGCGACGCATGATGCGGCCACCGGGAAGTCGGCGATCTTCCTGGTGAACCGCGCCCTCGATGCTGCGGCCACAGTCACGATCGACGTCTCTCGCTTCGGTGACGTCTCGATTGAGGAAACGCATACCCTCGCCGACGATGACATCTACGCACGCAACACGCGGGAAGATCAACAGCGTGTGCGGATCACTCCCAACGCGACCGCAAGAATCGCGAATGGCCAACTCACCGTGGAGCTGCCTGCCGTGTCGTGGAGCGCCATCGCACTCCGGTGAGTGTGTTCTACGCCAGAGACTTGAGCTGTCTCGCGCTCCGAGCGAAGCGCTCGCGGTAGGTGGTCCCACTGAGGCCGAAGTGCGCCTTGAAGCGGCGAGCGAAGTAGTTCTGGTCGGGCCAGCCAACCGTCTGGCCGATCTCACCCATCGATTCATCGCCATGCAGAAGCATCTCGGCCGCGGTCTCGACTCGGCGCTTGGCCAGGTACGCCATCGGCGGCAGGCCGGTCGAAGATTTGAAGATCCGCAAGAGGTAGCTGGGGGACACGTGGAGATCGGCCGCCAGCTCCTTGAGCGTCCAGGGATGTTGAAGCCTGGCCTCCAACGACTGGATGGCTTGGGTGACGACTGGATGAGTCGGGCCGTTCGGCTCCGCGAACCGCTCTCGATCGGCGGCCACGGCGCGAGCGATCTGACCGAGAACCAGGGTCAGACGCGCGATCACATCGGCGCGGTGTAGCCCGAGGGGACTCTTCCGGAGTTCCTCGAGCGCCTTCAGATGAACCAGGCACTCACGCAGTTCCTCCTCGGCGAGATGAGTCGTGAGCATGCCGCGTCGTCCTGCAGATAATGGCGCGCTCCATAGGAGGTAGCCAAGGACGGGGTCCTCGTGGGTCCAGGCCAGCTCGCGGTAAAGCATTTCGGCGGTGAAGCCGCAGTTGTACAACTCCAGATAGTCGCATTCGTACCCGTGCCAAACCCCTGGCCGTAGGAACACAACGTCACCGACCCGGAGCTTCTGGTGGCCCGCCAATGAGAGGTGCGTGCCCTCTCCGGCGGAGACCACTGCAAGCTCGACGAAGCCGTGAGTATGGACCTCCGTCGGCTCTGTTTGGACGTGGCGGCCGGCTGCGGCAAGCACGCCTTCGGTGAAGTAGGCGTGACCCTCTGCAATGGCCACAGGCAGTTCAGGCACGTCTCAGGCTACCGCCTGGAATCCGAGGTGGGATGACTTTGTGCTAATGGCGGATGATTCCGGACTATCGCTCGGTGCCATGCAACCGGAACATGGTGCTCAGCAAGCCCTCGACGAAGAATCGTCGGGCGCATGAGTTGGCTGCGGACAAACCGGATGGTGAGAGGCGATGATCACTTGCCCGACCGTTTCGACCTCGGTCATGTCGGGTAACGAGGGCGCCAGGGGTTGATGATCATGAGCCAGCGCCCGGCGCCGAGGGCATGGATGCTGTGCGCGCGGCACCGGCGGCTGGTCCGAATCACCGGAACGGGAGACGGGGCGTGCTGTTTCCCCCTTTCCGGGCTGCCTTTCGAGTGTGCGTCTCTCGGCTTGCGTATCACGATTGGGTCAATCGTTCGAGCACCGACTTGACGCACAGGCACGATCAGGTCTACGGTGCTGCTTGAAACGATTCAATACGCTGGTGATCAAGCGCAAGCCGTGCGCAGTTCGCGCTCCATCCGCTCATTTGGAGGTTCCATGAATTTCCACAAGTCAGGCCGGCGCAGCGCAGCGCTTGTGGCCCTGGCTACAGCGAGCACGCTGGTCGCCGCCGGCTGCAGCGCCGGCAGTCTCGGCAGCGCTGGTGGCGAAGGCAGTGCCGGCGCCGCGACAATCACGTTTCTCCACGGGACCAGCGACACTGAGGTGGCGAGCGCGAAGGCGGTGATCGAGGCTTTCCAGGCCGCCAATCCCAACATCACGGTCAAGCACGAAACCCGCCCGGGAGGTTCGGAGGGTGACAACCTGGTGAAGACGCGGCTGGCCACCGGTGATATGGCCGACGTCTTCATCTACAACAACGGCTCACTTCTGCCGCGCTCAAGCCCGCGCAGAACCTGCTTCCGATGGACGACCAGCCTTGGGCTGGGCAGCTCGACAAGATGTTTCAGGACTCGACGACCGTCGACGGCAAGCTCTACGGAGGCCGTAGGGCACCGCCTTCGGCGGCGGGGTGCTCTACAACATTCCGGTCTACGAGAAGCTCGGCCTGCGAGATTCCCAAGACGTGGGATGAGTTCATGGAGAACAACGAGGCGATCAAGAAGGAGGCAGGGCCGCCCCGGTCGAGCAGACCTACGGGGAGACATGGACGTCGCAGTTGTTCGTGCTCGGCGACTACCACAACGTCGAGGCCGCGGTGCCCAACTTCGCCGCGGACTACACCGCTGACAAGGCCAAGTACGCGAATACACCTGAGGCCCTGGCCGGATTCCAGCACATCCAGGAGGTCTATGACGCCGGCTACTTCAACAAGGACTTCGCCTCGGCGGAGCTGAACGACGGCATCAAGGCGGTGGCCACCGGACCGCGGTCCACTATCCGCAGCTCGGTGGCGTCTCGGCGAACATCGAGAACGTCGCTCCCGGGAAGTCGAAGGACGTGGGCTTCTTCCCGCTGCCCGGCGACGACGCATCGAAGAACGGCATGACGGTCTGGCCCGGAACAGCCGCGATGTACATCCCGAAGACGGTGGAGGGCGACAAGCTGGAAGCGGCCAAGAAGTTCGCCGCCTTCGTGGCCAGCCAGCCGGGCTGTGACGCCTACGCCAAGGGCACCCCGCCGACCGGGTCCGTTCCTCACGAAGGACTGCAAGCTGCCGGCCAACGTCTCGCAGGTCGCCAAGGACACCCAGGCCTACCTCGACTCCGGCAAAGCCAGCCCGGCGCTGGAGTTCAAGTCGCCGATCAAGGGCCCGGCCCTGGAGCAGATCTGCATCCAGGTGGGCACCGGTCAGGTGGACGGGAAGAAGGGCGCCGAACTCTACGACCAGGATGTCAAGAAGCAGGCCCAGCAACTCGGGTTGCCTGGCTGGGACTGAATTCCTAAGCCCAACCGGGCTGCTGCTTAGGTGTCTGATTCCTCCTGCCGCCGGTCTCGACCGGGACCGGCGGCAGGCCCTCACGAAAGGGCTTCGCGATGGCGAGCACATTGAGCACATCCGAGGCGACCCGCCTGGCGCCCGCCACGCGAGGCCTCAAGGATCGCGGGAAGAAGCGACCGGGACCGTACCCGTACTGGTTCTATGCCCTCCCCGCGATCATCTACGTGGTCTTCTTCATCGTTCCCACCCTCGCCTCCTTCTACTTCTCCTTCACCCGCTGGGACCTGTTCACCTCGACCTGGATCGGCCTGGACAACTACCGGACCTTCTTCGCAGGAGCAGGCGCTGATCATCGGCCTGCGCAACACGTTGATCTACGCCGTGATCACCTCCGGGCTCAAGGTCGTCCTTGGCATGGCGCTGGCCCTGCTGCTGACCTCGCAGATCATCGCTCGCGGGTATCTGCGCTCGGTCATCTTCTTCCCGGTGCTGGTCAGCACCATCGGCGTCGGACTCACCTTCACCGTCTTGATGAACCCGGAGAAGGGCTGATCAACCAGGTGTTGGGCGTGGCCGGCATCACGGGCCGGGCTGGCTGACCAACCCCGATCTGGCGCATCTTCTCCATTGCCCTGGTCGATGTGTGGAAGGGCGTTGGACTGGCCACGGTCATCTACATCGCCGGCCTGGTCTCCATTCCCGCTGAGTACTACGAGGCCGCCGCGGTCGACGGCGCCAGCCGCTGGGACATCTTCCGCAACATCATCCTGCCGCTGGCTCGGCCGGCCACTGCCACGGTGATCACCCTGTCCCTGATCGGCGGGCTGCGCTCGTTCGACCTGATCTGGGTGATGACCAAGGGCGGACCGGGTTTCGCCTCCGACGTGATCGCGTCGGTGATCTTCAAGCAGTACCAGGCCGGCTTCTACGGCCTGTCCACGGCGGGCAGCGTCGTGCTGTTCCTGGTCGTCACGGTCATCGTCGTCCCGCTGACCTGGTGGCTCAACCGAGGAGATGAATCCTGATGGCAACCGTCACCGCTGCCACGACCGGCACCACCACTAGCTCCGACATCGCAGCGCTGGACACCCGGCGTGATCATCGGCATCGCGGCCATCGTGATCTCCGCGATCTTCTTCGTGGTGCCGTTCGTCTTCATTTTCCTCATCGCCTCCAAGCCGCTCGCCGAGGCGAACCTGCTGGAGTTCTCCTGGCCGTCGAACTTCGTCCTGTTCGACAACCTGGCGCAGGCGTTCGCGGCCCGGGACTACCTGATGGTCATCGCCTTCATCAACAGCGTGATCCTCACCGTGGTGCAGCGTCGCCGCCCTGGTCATCCTCAGCGCCATGGTCGCCTACGTCTGGCAGCGCCGGGCCAGTCGGCTCAACCCCGCGATCAGCGTCCTGATCCTGGCCGGCCTGATCGTGCCGCCCGCCATCGTGCCCACCATCTGGGTCCTGCAGGGCCTGGGTCTGTTCAAGACCATGCCCGGCCTGATCCTGATCGAGATCGCCTACGGACTCCCGTTCTGCATCTTGCTGTTCCGCGCCTTCATGTCGACGGTGCCACGGGAGCTGGACGAGGCCGCAGTGGTCGACGGAGCCGGACCCGTGCAGATCTTCTTCCGGGTCATCTTCCCGGTGCTGCGGTCGGTGATCATGACGGTGATCATCCTGCAGTCGGTGCTCGTCTACAACGATTTCCAGCACCCGCTCTACTTCCTGCCCGGGTACCGAGAACGCCACCGTTCAGCTCACCCTGCTCAACTTCCAGAGCCAGTTCAGACCCAGTACAACCTGCTGTTCGCCACCATCCTGCTGGTCACCATCCCACCGTTGATCATGTTCATCTTCTTCAACCGGAAGATCGTCGAGGGCATGGCCGCCGGTTCGGTCAAGGGCTGAGGCCGGCGCCTGCCCGCACGCTGCCGTTTCATCTCATCGAGGAAAGGACGCCATGCCACAGTGGTCCGCTGCCATGATCTCCCCCGATCAGGATTTCGATGGCGCGCCGCTGTTGCGTCGCGAGTTCGAGCTTGATCAGGGTCATGGGCCCGTCAGTTCCGCCACCTTGCATGCGACCGCACAGGGCGTGCTGGAGGCGTACCTGAACTCAAGTCCGGTCTCCGACGAGGTGCTCACACCGGGGTGGACCAGTTATGAGTGGCGGCTCCGCTACCGCAGCTGGGACGTCACCTCATTGCTGCAGCCAACGTCGGTTCTGGGAATCGCATTGGGCAACGGCTGGTTCCGGGGGCGTCTGGGTTGGCAGGGCGGCCGAAACCATTACAGCGATGAGCTAGGAGCATTCGCCCAGCTCGAGATCACGTTTGCCGACGGCCACCAGCAGATCGTGGTGACCGACGGGGAGTGGACAGCGGGCCCGTCCGCAGTGGTGGTCAACGACCTCTATGACGGGCAGACCATCGATGCTCGCAGGCGATCTGATGCCTGGCTGGGACCAGGCTTCGAAGGCGACAGCTGGACGAGCGTCCATATCCTCGACTTCGATCAAGGAAAGCTGACCCCCTACATCGGCCCTCCTGTGCGACGGCAGGACGAGCTGAAGCCGCAGGAGATCTGGACTTCACCATCCGGCAAGACTCTGGTCGACTTCGGCCAGAACCTTGTCGGGTGGCTGCGGTTTCGGGTTCAGGGTCCGGCCGGCTCGACCGATCACCCTGCGCCACGCTGAGGTGCTCGAGCACGACGAGCTCGGCGTGCGGCCGCTGCGGACGGCAGAGGCGACTGATCGCTTCATCTTGAGCGGTGGAGAGGACGTTTTCGAGCCGACGTTCACGTTCCATGGTTTCCGTTACGCCGAAGTGGAGGGGTGGCCAGGGGATCTCTCTTCGGATGCCATCACTGCGGTCGTGGTCAGTTCGGAGCTGAAGCGGATTGGTGGCTTCGAGTGCTCCGACGAGCTGCTGAACCAGCTCCACCGCAACGTCATCTGGGGGACCCGCGGAAACTTCCTGGATGTACCGACCGACTGCCCGCAGCGCGATGAGCGACTTGGCTGGACCGGTGACATCGCCGCCTTCGCGCCGACAGCGGCGTATCTGTTCGACGTCGAAGACTTTCTGCGTGACTGGCTGAAGGATCTGTGGGTCGAACAGAGCGCGGCAGATGGCCGGGTGCCTTTCGTGATACCCGACCCGATGAAGTACATGGAGCACCCGAAGCATTTCCCGCAGCCCGAAACCACCGCCGTCTGGAGCGACGCCGCGGTCTGGGTGCCGTGGGCGCTGTGGCAGGCGTACGGCAATTCAGAGGTCCTTGCAGACCAGTTCGAGTCGATGGCAGCCCACGTGCGGCGGGTCGAATCACTGCTCTCACCCACCGGGTTGTGGGATCAGGGCTTCCAGTTCGGCGACTGGTTGGACCCGACGGCACCGCCGGATAAGCCAGCAGACGCCAAGGCCGACAAAGGGGTCATCGCGACCGCTTGCCTGTATCGCAGCGCCCGGATGGTGGCCGAGGCAGCCGAGATCCTCGGTCGCCAGGATGATGTCGCTCACTTCACCGAACTTGCCGGGCGCACGCGTGCAGTCTTCGTCGAGCATTACGTCGAAGCAGACGGCACGATCATGAGCGATGCCCAGACGGTTTACGCTCTGGCGATCGTTTTCGGTCTTCTGGATGATCAACAAACTGAGGCGGCCGGAAAACGCCTGGCCGAACTCGTGGCTGGCAGCGATTACCGCATCCAAACCGGCTTCGCAGGGACGCCCTACGTCACCGATGCGCTTGACCCTCACGGGCCACCTCGATGATGCTTACCGGCTGCTGTTGCAAAAAGAGGCCCCGTCGTGGCTTTACTCAGTGACCATGGGCGCGACCACGATCTGGGAACGCTGGGACTCTATGCTGCCCGACGGCACCATCAACCCGGGGCAGATGACCAGCTTCAACCACTACGCGCTCGGGGCAGTGGCCGACTGGATGCATCGAGTGATCGGTGGCATCGCTCCGCTAGAGCCCGGCTACTCACGCGTTCTCATCGCTCCCCAACCAGGCGGCGGCATTACCTGGGCCCAGGCATCTCTACGGACGCGACATGGGACTGTCGCCACCTCATGGTCACTGGAGGCGGGAAAGACGCGACTGGAGGTCAACGTGCCGGAAGGGGTCACGGCTGTCGTTCGTCTCCCCGGCGAGCCCGAGCGAGAGCTGACCGCGGGCCGGCACAATCTGGGGTAGAGCCCACAGCGGGCCGGGACCGTCTGAGCCAGGGCAGACCGCGGGTCGGCACAGTCTGGGCAGCTCACCGCGGGCCGGGACCGTCTGAGCCAGGGCAGACCGCGGGTCGGCACAGTCTGGGCGAGAGTCCGCAGCGGGCCGGG
This sequence comes from uncultured Actinomycetota bacterium, assembly GCA_963808495.1. GTDB lineage: Bacteria > Actinomycetota > Actinomycetes > Propionibacteriales > Propionibacteriaceae > Microlunatus. The sequence continues at coordinate 393,663 of CAWEGC010000011.1, read as the reverse complement.
ACCGTCTGAGCCAGGGCAGACCGCGGGTCGGCACAATCTGAGCGGAGCTGACCGCGGGCCGGGACCGTCTGAGCCAGGGCAGACCGCGGGTCGGCACAGTCAACGAGCGGAGCTGACCGCGGGGCCAGCGCAATCTGAGGTAGGCCGATCATGGTCGAACGGACATTGCGCCAACCCTCACTCAGTCCCTGCCCCCATCCGCAGAAACGAACGTAAACGTTCGTTGCCTGCACTCTGCATCCGTTGCAACCGGCGCAGCGTGCGCGGAACGAACGTGAACGTTGGTTGCATCGCTCCGCGTCCGTCGCATCCGATGGCAACAAGCCTCGGGAGCGGGGAACGGACGTGAACGTTCGTTCCTTCAGGGGCTAGTCGCGGCCGGAGCCGGATTTCACGGTTCGCCCGGTCACCGATTCCGGGGCTGATCGCGATGAAGAGGTTTCGGACACCGCCGGCCCACGGTACGGGGCCGTTTCGCCACAGCGTTTTCAGCGTGTAGGTCTGAGTGACGCCCGAGGCGGCTCCCCGAACCATGACGCTCCAGCCCGTTTCGCGTTCGTCGTCGATCTCGTCGATCTCGAAAGCGACCCGGGTTCTGTGCGCGAGCGCAGCCAACGGCCCGTCCGGGGCGGTGCGGAAGACGACCATCCCGTTCCAGTACTGGTACGTCACAGGGAGGATCTTCGGACCGTCGGCGGCGTTCCACGCGACTCGCCCGCTCTTCTTCTGCGCGAGCAGCTCCAGGCAGCGCGGCCGCGGGATCTCAGCGAATCGGCTGGTGGCCTTGTCATCGCTGGCCTGGCTCATCTGGAACTCCTTCGTACGGTGCCCGGTCTCAGCATTGAGCAGTGGCCAGGAGACCCTCAAGAGCCGAAGGTCCTGTCAGATCTGTCAATGGGCTGACCAAGATGGACAAGACGCGGACAGCACCCAACAATCCGCTGCCGAATCTCCCATCCGCTCGCGAATATTCGGTAGCGAATGCGAGATTCGGCAGCGGCTGGCGCGACTCGGATGTTGGGTGCGGCGGGCAGGAGATTCGGCAGCTGGCTCGCAACACGGACGTTAGGTCCGGCGGGCAGGCGGTGGCTCTTCGCCTCCGACGGTGACCCAGTACTCGACCCCACGATGAAGCAGTCCCGTCTGTACGACCCAGAAGGCCGCGCAGCGGAACTCGGCATCGGACGCCACGACCTGCAGCTCCGCCACTGCGCTGCCATCATCAGCGACGACTCGGAGCACGCGAAGGTCACCCCACGGCTCTGGGTAGTTTCGCTGCAGCGCTATCACCTGATCGCGTCCAGTCAGATGCTCGGCCGTCGCCGGCATGTCCAACTCGGCATCGCGATGCAACAGCTCCTCGGCTCGGGACCAGTCGCGTGCCTGATACCGCTCGTACAGACCCCTCACCAATTGTTCTGGCGTCATCTCGCGATGGTGTCAGAATCCGTCACCTGCTGCTCGGCAAGGCCCTTCAAGGTTCTCAGCTGCTTCCGCATCATGATCAAGTCACCCCACGCGAGGAATCTGTATCGCGCCTTCTCCCAGAGTCGCGTGGGTTGGTGCACGTCCAGCCGGATGATCAGCCGACTCCTGTACGGTCCTCGGCTCGTCACGGCATACGTCAGTGAGATCAGCCCGAACAGGCGCTCGGCAGCCGGAGTGGCCCGGCCCGTGATGTGGTGATCGGTAGCGAAGCTGGTGATCGTTGCGACCGTGAAGCTCTGGCCGGGCTCCAGCTGATCAAGCCCCGGCGTCAACTCCCGAGGGCTGCGACGTCCCAGGTTGTCCACCCAGTCGTAGCTGTAGGGCGCAACCCGCAGCTGACACAGCCACCGGAAGACCACGGTGACCGGCGCGTCGACATCGATGGCCCTGGTGAGTGCGATGTACGGCGCCTCGGCCAGCCCGTCGCAGGGGTACGTCGCCTCAGCCTCGGCTGCTGTCGCGCCCCACCGCTGCGGAAGACCAGGGGATACCCGGCCGGGATTGTCCGGCCCTTCTGGCGAAATCGCCTGCATCGCGCCATCTTGCCTCAGCATCTGAAGCCGAGAATTGGGTAGATCTCGTTCGTCACTACATCACCGAAGGGAATCTCATGCACTTTCGCTATCTCGGCAACTCCGGCTTCAAGATTTCGGAGATCACGTACGGAAACTGGCTGACGCACGGCTCGCAGCTCGAGAATGACCAGGCTCACGCCTGCGTGCGAGCCTCCTTGGATGCGGGCATCACCACGTTCGACACCGCTGACGTCTACGCGAACACGATGGCTGAGACGGTGTTGGGCGAAGCGCTCAAGGGTGAACGACGTGAGTCGCTGGAGATCTTCACGAAGGTCTTCGGTCCAACGGGTCCGAAGGGGCACAACGATGTGGGTCTGTCTCGCAAGCACATCCTGGAGTCGGTCGACGGGTCGCTCAGCCGGCTGCAGACCGACTACATCGATCTCTATCAAGCGCATCGTTACGACTACTTCACGCCGCTCGAAGAGACGATGCAGGCCTTCGCCGATCTCGTGCGGATGGGCAAGGTCCTCTATATCGGCGTCAGTGAATGGACCGCCGACCAGCTTCGCGACGGCGCCGCACTGGCCAAGGAACTTGGGTTCCAGCTGATCTCAAACCAACCGGAGTACTCGATGCTCTGGCGGGTGATCGAGAGCGAGATCGTGACCACCTCCCGCGAGCTCGGCATTTCTCAGGTCGTGTGGTCGCCGATCGCGCAAGGGGTGCTGACTGGGAAATACCGGCCGGGTGAACAACCGCCGGAGGGCTCGCGCGCGACCGATGACAAGGGCGGTGCGAACATGATCAAGCGCTGGATGGACGACGACGTGCTGAGCCGAGTGCAGCAATTGGTTCCGCTGGCTGAAGAGGCGGGTTTATCCATGGCGCAACTCGCGGTCGCCTGGGTGCTGCAGAACGACAATGTCGCGACGGCGATCATCGGCGCCTCGCGGCCGGAGCAGGTGGACGACAATGTGCGGGCCGCCGGGGTGAAGCTCGACGACGACCTGCTGCGCAAGATCGACGAGGTGATCGAGCCGGTGGTCGAACGAGATCCGGCCAAGACGCTCGACCGCTCGCCCAAGGAGCGCGAGGCCTGAGGGTGTCGGCGATCCGGTCGGTCATGTTCCCCCTCCGCTGGTGCACTCCTGCCGCTTTTCATACCCACCGGCATGGCATGGTGCTCCTAGGGACCGATATTTCCGGATCACGCGGCAGCTTCCTCGCGCGCCAGCCGCAGACCTTCGTCATAGGTCGGCGCGCGGGGCAGCCAGCCCAGCTCATTCTTGGCCCGCTGATTCGAGAGCCGGATCGTGCTGGTCATGATTGCGTACGCGTATGGGGCGGCGCGCAGCATCCAGGCCGGCACCCGCAACGGTGGTGGCGTGCCGAAGGTCCTGGCCACCGCGGAGATGAAGGTCCCCCAACGAACGGGCTCGTCGTCGCAGACGTTGTAGGCCTGTCCCGGTGCGCCGCGTTCCAACGCGGCAACGGTCGCACTTGCGGCGTCTGGCACGTAGATGTAGGACAGGCTGCCGCCACCGTCACGAGGGATTGGGAGCTGCCGGCGCCGAAGCAGCTTGAGCATGGCGTCGAGCGGCCCGCCCGGTCCGTAGAACAAGCCATACCGTAGCGCCACGCCCTGGACATCCGCCGAGGTGAGCACCTGCTGTTCACCTGAGCGCATGGCGGCCATCGCCCGCTCGAGCCCGGCTGATCGACCCGGAGGCGCGAACTGGTTGTCCTCGGTGAGAATTGCTTCTCCATGGTCGCCGTACCCGTAACCGCCCAAGAAGGACTGCGTGACGAATCGAGTCGCGCCGACCGCCATGGCGAGCTCGAGCAATGACGCGTCCCTCGGATACGGAGGTCGTTGGTTTGGTTCAAATCCCGATAGCGGATTGGCGGCCGAGCTAAGGCCGTCATCTGATGGATCACGGCATCGGCCCTGATCGGGCGAGCGGCGGACCTCAACGACTCTGGGTCCAGGGCGTCGGCAACGATGGCCCCGGCCCAGAGATCGCTGTTCTCGGCTGCGGATCGTGCGTTCCGGGTCAGGCCGACGACCTCATGTCCATGATCAATCAGAGCCCGCACGAGCGGGACGCCGATGGCGCCGGTGGCTCCCGCAACGATCACTCTCATGTTGCTCCCCTCTCTCATGTTGCCTCCTTCGCTGTCCGGCGGTTCCGGATGGTGCGGACGCGAACGACGAGCGCTGCGCCGGCCAGGACGGTGGACGCCCCGATGAACCAGATGTCCGCCGCGTGGCCGCCCAGATCCAGGTCGATCGTGTGGTTGGCGGTGTGGATCACGCCGGCCACGACGAACCCCAGCAGGGCGACCGACTTGGCGTCGGACCAGCCGAGGGCGGCCAGCAGGCCCAACCCGATGCCGATCTGGAAGGCGCCGACATCGTGGAGCAGGTGCTCGGCGTACGGCGGAAAGTCGATCCATTTGGCGAATGAGCCCGGTGCCAGCAGTGCCCATAGGCCGACGGCGAGCATCCAGGTGCCGCTCAGCGCGGCAATGATCGTGACGAACGTTTCCTGCCACCTGCGTGGCGGATCCGGATCAGGCATCAGTGGTACCTCCTTGTTCCCCGGTGAGCAGCGTGGCGGCCAGATCGGCCGCAGCGGTCAGGTAGCGGTGTTCGTCGACGCCGGCCGGATGATCGCCGAAGATCTCCCGCATGATCCAGAAATGCGTGACCGCACCCATCAGCACGATGGCGATCGCCTCCAGGTCGGGCTCCGGCGACACATCCGGTTGATCGGCAAGCCACCCAGCGAATGCGCGAAAGACCCGGCCGATGTCGTCGCGGCCAACTTGATCAAGCAAGCGAGGAAATCTGGACAGGTCGCGCAGCACGAGTCGGTTGAGGTCGCCTTCTTGCTCTAACCGCCGCATGCCCGCCTTGGCCACGACGAGGAGGCGCTCGCGCAACGGCAGCCGGGCAAGTGCGCTGGCATCGGTGATCATGGAGACAAAGTCGGCGCCGGACGCTATCTGGCTGGCGACGCCCGCCTCCAAGATCGCCACCTTTGAGGGGAAGTGGCGGTAGATTCCGCCGGCCCCCGGGGATAAGCCGGCGGCTTGCTCGATCTGCGTGATCGTCGTCGCGGCGAAGCCGTGCTCAGCGAACAGCCGCATCGCTGCTGCCAGCACTCGATCGCGCGCTGGTGTCGCCACGGCTCCTCCGTTTGCAAGTAAGCACTTACTTGCAAGAGTACGTGGCACAAATACCGGGCGCAAGTCTTCAGGGACTAACGGGAGACACGCCTCTGGCCGGGCCCGGCGGACGCGAATGCCGCCCTGCGGGTCAGAAGTCGCGGCGACCCGCCAGGCTGCGGCCGCGCTCTGCCTGGGTCGCCTCGTAAATCGCCAGGCGTTGGGGTCCCGGGGTGAGCAGCTGAATGCCTATTCCGTACGGCATCTCGAAGCGACTGCCGAGGTGACCGCCACGCTCCTCGATCTGCTGAACCGCGAGCTCGAGGTCGGGCACGCGGAAGATCAGAATCGCCTGGTCACCGTGGAGATGTTCGGCCAACAGCAGCCCAGGTGAGTCCGGCGTGAGCCGGACCATGGCCACTCGAGTGCCGAAGCGTTCAACTGCGAAGACGAACTCTGCGCCGAAGGTGTCCATGTAGTGCCGGACGTCGGCGGCCACGTCGCAGCTGGGCTGGTAGACGAAGTCGAGCTGCTCGAACATGCCGGAGCGCTTCAGGGGGCGGGCCGATAGAGCTGGTGGATGACCCCGTTGTCGAAGGCGGTGGATTTGACCAGTTCCAGCGGCAGATGTTCTCCGTCGCCCTCCGCCAGCCGCTTGCCGCGACCTACGATCACCGGGTATACCAGAAGATTCAACTCGTCGAGGAGCTTCAGCTGGAGCAGGGAGCGGACGAGAGTCGACGAGCCGCTCGTCGCGATCTCGCCGTTGCCCGACTCCTTGAGCTCGCGCACCGAGTCGGCAACCTCACCCTCCAACAAGGTCGAGTTGTTCCAATCAACCTTGGTCAAGGTGCGTGACACCACGTACTTCTTGATGTTGTTCATGAAGCCCGCACCCGGGTCATCTTCGTCCGTACGACCGTGGCCAGGCCTGAGCGAACCCCTCGTAGGTGACGCGGCCGAGCAGCAGCGCCTCGGCATTCTGCATGCCGCCCATCACGACACTCCCGATGTCATCGCTCCAGTAGGACAGCGACCATTTGTCGGGTGACTCCACGACACCGTCGATCGCCATGAACAGATTCCCGATGATCTTGTGCATAGCAGTAGGTATATCGCGATGGCTCTTTTGCTCCGCTGAGGCACCTGCAGTAGACGCTGCCTGAGCGGCCACAGGGTGCCTCGGGTGCGCCGCTGGTGCACCGGTCAGGACCAATCTCGGCTCGGGCACCTCGGACTGTGCCGCGTTGACGGCTGCCGCAGCTGCGTTTCCCATGCTCTCGCCATGGCGGATCAAGATCAGCCACAGCCATTTGCAGTGCCCCTTCCCTAATCCGTCGTAATCTCTCGCCAACCGAGGTTAGGACCAGTTCGAGGGTCCGCTTGACCCGGCCGCGTAGTCGTCCATCGGCACGGAATCTGAGCGCCAGGCCCCGAGTATCGGGTCGACAATGCGCCAGCACTCCTCGGCCGTGTCGCCACGGACAGAGAGCAGCGGGTCCCCGTCGAGCATGCCCGCCAAGACCTCGCCGTACGCCGGCAGCCGGCCCGGGCTCAGGTCGGCCGTCAGGGCGACGCGATCCAGGTCGAAGGGGTCATCCGGTCCATTCATGTTCACCTCGAGAGAGACATGGTCGGGCTGCATCACCAGACGCAGCTGATCGGGACTTGCGTCTCCGCGGAGACCGGTTGGCAAGTGAGGCAGGGGTTTGAACGTGATCAGCACTTCCTTCCGGCGTTCCGCCAGCGCTTTGCCCGAGCGCAACCGAAATGGCACCCCGGCCCACCGCCAGTTTTCGACCTCCACGGTGAGCTCGGCCAGAGTTTCGGTGTTGCGGGCCGGATCCACACCGGGCTCGTCGGTGTAATTGGGGACGTCGCGTCCCTCGATGGAGCCGGCAGTGTAGCGAGCGCGCTTGCTCGCGGCTGAATCGCCGTGCCAGGGTCGGCAGGCCCGCAGGACCTGGGCCTTTGCGTCGCGCAAGTCGCGGGCGTTCACTGTGGCAATCGGATCCATTGCCACCAGCGCCAGGATCTGGAGCAGGTGACTCTGGATCATGTCCTTGAGTGCCCCAGCGCTGTCGTAGTAGCGAGCTCGATTCTCCAGCGTGAGCTGCTCGTCGAAGACGATGTCGACGCGCTCGATGTGCTCGTTGCTCCACAACGGCTCGAGCAGCCGGTTCGCGAACCGCACGCCAAGCAGGTTCAGGACGGTGGAGCGGCCCAGGAAGTGGTCGATTCGATGGACCTGCGTTTCCGGGACCAGATTTGCGAGCAGATCGTTGAGGCTCGCCGCGCTCTCTTCGTCGGTACCGAATGGCTTTTCCAGGGCCAGGATGGTGCCCGGCGGGAGCGAAAGCTGCTGAAGCGCCCTGCACGCGCTCACGGCCACAGCTGGGGGTAGGGCGAAGTACAGCGCTGGCGCCGGTGGCCCGTCCTCGATCAGCGAACCCAGATCATCGGCGCTGGTGACGTCAGCCTTGGAATAACGGGTTGAGGACAGCACGGCATCGATCGTTTCCGACGACACTTCGCCCGATTCGAACGCTGACCTGACCCGCTGCTGCCAGGTCGCATGGTCCCAGTCCTCGCTGCCCGCGCCGATCAGCACGATGTTTCGCCGTACGGGCTCCGCGTCGAGCAGCTGACCCAAGGCTGGCATCAGCAACCGCCCGGCCAGGTCACCGCTGGCGCCCAGCAGGACAAACGTTCCTATCGGCTGTGACATGGTGACCCCCAGCATCGGTGGACGCGGCACCGGCGACCATAGCAGCGATCATCGAGGCCGAAACGACCGCGCCCGCCGGTCGTTCGACCGAGCGGGTAGGTAACCCGACAACGTTCCCGTGGCGACCGCGGTCCTCCCTGGAGGGCCCCTTTCTCAATCCACTTCGAGCCCGTTCGGCACGCTTTGAGCCTCATCCTCAGGGCTCGAAGAACGCCGCCGGGGCTCAAAGTTGACCGGATCGGTAACCCGACAACCTCCGCGCCGCGAGCGCTGTGCTCCCCGGGCTTTCCGTTCTTTCTCGCTCGACTTCGAGCCCGTTCGGCACGCTTTGAGCCTCATCTTCACGGCTCGAAGAACGCCGCCGGGGCTCAAAGTGGCGAGGGGAATGGCTCAAAGTGGCGAGGGGAGATGTAAGAGTCGGACCAACGATCCGAACCCGTGTTCGCGGGGGCCGGAAGCGCTAGCGTTGGCGCCGTAGGCCAGAAGGAGGTGCCTCGTGCCAGATAACGCGCGGCCGGTTCTGCTCGGGGTGACACGCGGTCAGCCCGACGTCGCGCTCATTCGAGCAGCACGGTTTGCGGCGAAGTTCGGTTCGCAGTTGGTCTGTGCCCATGTCGATCCCGGCCGCTACGTCATCGAGGAGCTACCCGACGGATCGGTGACTTCGCCGCCCCTAGACCCCGACCTGCCCGAGCTGAACTGCACCGACTTCGATCCTGACCTCGCGGACCACATCAGCGTGGTGCTGGCCAGCGAACCGGTGGAATTGATCTTCCGGGAGCTAGCGGGAGATATCGCCTACGCGCTCGGCCGGCTGGCCGACGTCCTGGACGCCGAATTGATCATCGTGGGCAGCCGCCGGCACGGCATCACGTCCGGCATCAAGGAGTTCTTCACAGGCTCGGTGGCAGCTCAACTGGCCCATCGACAGCATCGCCCTGTTGTTGTCATACCGGTGGCGCCAGTAGCGCCAGGCGATCCGCTGCCTTGGGAATCGAAAACGACCTGATCCTGCGCCGCACGCGCTGCTGGAGGCGTGGCAAGCCCGGCAGACCCTGCAAAAGGCGCCCAGCATCCGGATGACGAGATACCGCAGGCAAACTCTTCGGCCGTGCGCTTTACGTTGTAAACTAGGATAGCTTTTGAGGGCGCAACTCTGACCACGGCGCGGGCTCGACCGAGCCGCTTGTCAGGACATCGGAAGGGAGAGGACCGTGAACAGAGGACTGATCGGCACGATTATCGGCGTGCTCGTGATCATCATCCTGGTGATCGTCATCCTGCAGCTCACCTAGGCGCTGCCGAGCATCCTGGCCGCCGGGGTGGCCATGTGGCGTGGAGCTATCCGCCGCCCCGGCTCGCTAGCTCTCGGGTCTTCAGGTTCATCCACGACGTCCAGCTCGTCAGGCTCTTCTCCTTGAGTTGGCCTCCACACGCCAAGTGGCGGCCGCTGCTCAACGAACGATTGCGTCACGCTCAGATCGGCGTCGCCCAGATCGGTGCCGGCGAGCTCCTGGTAGAGCTCTCGTAGGTTCCGGACAAGATCAGTCCGGGTGCCGGTGCGGGCCGCCTCTGATTCCACGACCTGCAACCAGGCAAGTGCCTCACCGGCGGGCAGCGACGGATCGTGGATATGGGCGACCAAGCGGGACTGACCGCTGCGCAGGAGATCGCTGTTGATCTCGCCATTTCGCCAGATGCTGAGGACCTGATCGAGATCGAGCCCATAGCGTTCAGCCAGAACCGCCGCCTCGCCGAGCGCCATCGAGGTCGCCGCCACAACGAGCTGCCCGCAGGCGGCGGCGACCTGGCCAGCCCCGACGCCGCCAACGCGGGTCGAGCGGCCTAGCAGATCCAGGACCGGCCGCAGGTCCAGGTAGGCGCCGGGGCCTGCGCCGACCATGATCGACAGCGTGCCGGCAGCGATCGACTCCAGCCTTCCCGTCAGTGGCGCGTCGACGACCCTGAGCAGGCCCGCCGTACTTTCAGGCAGGCGCCGAGCAAGATCTCTGGCCACCCTCGGCGGCATCGCACTGCCGATGACGACTGTCGTCGGACTGTGAACTCCGGCCTGGAGGCCGCTCGGGCCCCTCATTTCCTCATCGATCTCGCCCAGTCCGTTCAGGACGATGAGGACGACCTCGCTGCGGGCTGCCAGGTCGGCGGGGCTGGCCGCACGCCGGGCGCCCGCTCGCTCGAGTTCGGCCGATCGCTCGAGATCGCGGCCGAAGATGGTGATGTTCGCAGCGGGTGGCCGGGTCTCCAGAAGCCGGGCGCGACCGCCGTGGCGCGCATTCCCGTGCCGAGGATGCCAAGCATGCGTGGAAATGGTCGCCCTCGCACCCCGGTGACGTCCACGTCAAGTCACATTAGACCCGAGCCCACACGATGCCGTTGCGGCGCGCCTATGCTAGTCGTGGCGCCGAATCCAGCCGCAATCCTCGGCCCGAAATGCTCCGCGCCGTACCGCAGATCCTGGCGAGTTCTTCACTTTTCCTTGACGGGGGACGCCCTAGCAAGCCAGGCTGATGTTCTAGTCGGGTTTGCGGTCGGTCTTTCCGGTCCAAGCCCGATCCGCGGGCGGATTGAGGCGCGCGCTCGGTGACGGCCACCTAGGTGACGATGCCTTGGCCACAGGGGCCAGGGACCGGGACGGGCCCAATTTTGCCGCAGCGGCGGGCGGCGCGTTGGGCGGGGTCTCCTGACGCGGTTTTGCTGTGTCCTCTTGATGCCATGTCCTCAACCTGACACCGTTTTGGGATGACTTTCGCGACGACGTCTGCCTACGGTCGTAGCAACGTCAGGGGATCCGCTGTGCCGCATAAGGCGCGCGGGCAAAATGGGAGGGAAATCGAATGTCTGCTAAGCGTGTTCCGTTACGGATCCGCGTGGTTGCGGCTGCTCTCGCAGTCGCAGCTCTGGTCGGTGGTGGTTTGGCCTCAACGGAGACAGCCGCCAGTGCTGGCCGGGGCTTGATCGCCGCAGGTCGCGGGCTCTAAGTAAGCAACCTCGGGGACCGTGGGGGCAAATAGCTATGAGCCGAAGCTCGAACTCGGGGGCACAAGGCCTGCGTCAGGCAGGCGAAGAACTCTAGATCTTCCTTAAAGGAAGCCGGGATGCCTGACGTTTCCCGGAGGTGAGTTGCCGATGTGAGCGGCGGCCCACCAAACCGTGCGGATCTTTCCCCGAGATTCGTTACGGAACTCTCCCCCTGGGTCACGCCCGCGGTTCATCCGGACCGCGGGCGTGACTCTTGTCCTGCCCGGCTTATCAGGCGCGGCAGCCTAGGTGCCACGCGGCGGCGGCATCGACGGCGCAGGTCGCCTCCGATCGCCGGCATTCTTGCCGCGCCCGCTGTTCCGCGACGAGCGGGAGCCATTCAGGCCGCCGGCACTCGTGCTCCTGGTGCCGCTCGGACCGGACCCGTTCAGCCTGCCAGCACTCGTTCTGCCGGTGTTGTTCGAGCTGGACCCGTTCAGGCCGCCAGCATTCGTGCTGCTGGCGCCGTTCGGCGTCGGGTCGGGGCCGTTAAGGTTGGCGGCATTCGGGCCCGCGCTGTGCCCACTCTGCGTACCGCCATCCCGGTGTGCGCCGGAGGCATTGTCACCGGCGCCCGTCGACGGGGGGCTGACGCTGCTTTGGCTTCCGGCGAACTCCGCGCGAACCAACGCAGCACCAAGCTGAGCCTGGTCGCCACCCCCAGCTGGTCCATCAGGTCTGAAATCCATCGCCGGACCGAGCGCACGTTGATACCGAGGCTGCTGGCGATTGCGCTGTCGGTGGACCCTGCCATCAACAGGGAGACCAGCATCTGGCGGCGTGGGTCATGGTCGGCCGGCCCCGCAGCGGCGATCGGGACTGCGGTATCCCAGACCGCCTCGAAGAGCCATTGCAGCGCCTCGACCAGGGTCGGATGCCGCACCACGGACATGATCAGCTCATGTCCCGGCAGGTAGGAACGCATCGAGGGGATCATGGCGATCTGCGCATCCACGAGGATCAACTTCATCGGGACCGGGGCGGTACGGGAGTCCTCTCCCTTGGCCGCGAACAGGGTCAGTTCCTTGAGCCGCGCGGCGTCGAAGCCGGGGTGATAGATGCATCGCAGTTTTGCGCCCCGCTCCAAGGCCTGCCACTCGGACGATTCGGCGGTGATCGCTTCGACGCTCCCCGCATGGTCCTCCGCGTACGGGGGCTTGTCGAACATGCAGATCTCTTTCTGCGCCGATGCACAGATTTCACGATTGGCCGCCAGCATCGCTTCGCGACCGATGATGATGCGCAACTCGTCGGTCTGGGATTGAGAGGAGGCCATGAGGTGGCTGTGCAATGCTTCGGCGGCTGCGCTGGCCATCTCGACCTCGGAGAGCCGCTGCGCTCGCAGCGCCTTGACCACCTCAGGTAACGGAAGCGCCTGCCAGAGCCCGGCAGACCGCTCTGTCGCCAGACCCAACCGCCTGAGTTCTTCGAGGCTTTCCTCGACTCCATCGCTATGATGCGTGAGATCCATCAGGTGGGTGGTCGTTGCCGCGCCGATGGGCGCCAGCGCGACATAGACCGCCTCGGCATCGGCACTTACGCCAAGTGGCTGCAGCATGACCAATCCTTCGGCGACCCGGTTGTGAGACTAAACATTATCGACCCAATACCCCCGGTCTGGACCGGATACGCTGAAGCAACCCTCTGACGATCCGCTCCGCGGGACGATCGTCCCATATGACCCCAAAGGAGTAGCACGATGGCTGAACTCGCGCAGATCGGGGTAACCGGCCTGGCGGTGATGGGACGCAATCTCGCGCGGAACTTCGCTCGCCATGGCCACCGAGTGGCCATCCACAATCGTAGCTACGCCAGGACCGAGTCGTTGGTGGCCGAGGCAGGGTCGGAGGGCACCTTTCTTCCGGCAACGACGATGACCGAGTTCGTGGCATCCCTGGAGAAGCCGCGCCGCGTATTGATCATGGTCAAGGCGGGACCCGGCACGGACGCGGTGATCGAGGAGCTGATCCCCCTGCTGGAGGAAGGGGACATCGTCATCGACGCCGGCAACGCGCACTTCCCGGACACGATCCGCCGTGAAGCCGAACTCAAGTCCCATGGTCTGCACTTCGTCGGCACCGGCGTCTCCGGCGGTGAGGAGGGTGCGCTGAATGGTCCGTCGATCATGCCCGGTGGTTCTCGCGAGTCCTACGAGTCTCTCGGTCCGCTCCTGGAGAGCATTTCGGCGAAGGTCGACGGTGAGCCATGCTGCACATACGTCGGGCCGGACGGCGCCGGCCACTTCGTCAAGATGGTCCACAACGGCATCGAGTACGCCGACATGCAATTGATCGCGGAAGCCTATGACCTGATCAAGCACGCGACGGGAGCAGGCGCAGCAGAGATCGGCAAGATCTTCCAGACATGGAACGAAGGTGATCTGGAGTCCTTCCTGATTGAGATCACGGCAGACGTCCTGGGTCATGTCGACGCGAGAACTGGCCGGCCTTTCGTGGACGTTGTTCTCGACCAAGCCGAGCAGAAGGGCACCGGACGGTGGACGGTGCAGAACGCACTCGATCTCGGCGTACCGATCACGGGGATTGCGGAGGCGACATTTGCTCGAGCGTTGTCGGGTTCGGTACCGCAGCGGAAGCCGCTCGAGCGAACCTTCCGGGACACACGGCCGAGTGGAACATCGCCGACCGCGAGCTCTTCATCGAGGATGTCCGCCAGGCGCTCTACGCCTCCAAGGTCGTGGCCTATTCCCAAGGTTTCGATCAGATCGCTGCCGCGAGCGCAGAATTCGGGTGGAACATCGACCGGGGCGCGATGGCGCGGATCTGGCGCGGTGGTTGCATCATCCGTGCTCGGTTCCTGAACCGGATCACCGAGGCGTACGAACGTAACGTCCAGCTTCCGCTGCTCCTGGCCGACGACTACTTCGCCGACGTCGTCGGCACCTGCCTCCAAGCGTGGCGGCGGGTGGTGGCCGGTGCCGCGCAGAACGGCATTCCGACGCCGGCGTTTTCATCCTCGCTGGCCTACTACGACGGCATCCGGGCCGAGCGGTTACCTGCCGCACTGATTCAGGGCCAGCGTGACTACTTCGGCGCTCACACGTACCACCGGGTCGATACCAGCGGTGCCTTCCACACCGAGTGGAGTGGCGACCGCGGGGAGACCGAGATCGGCGCGGCCTTCGTCCGCGAGGTCGTCGAGCCGAAAGAGGCCGAAAAGGTCGACACGCCCCCACAGTGATCGATCGTCGTGTAGTCCTCAAGCGGGCCGGCCGGCTGGCCGACGCTGCGACGGGCCGGCTGTGGAACCAGATCCAAGCGCCACGGTTTCGGTTGCATGCGCGGCGATCCGGCATCATTCCGAACGGTGCGGTTGCGCTGTACTTCGCCACCGGGCCCGAGAACTTCTACCAATTCGAGCTGTGGCGTCGGCCGCTGGAGCGGCTGGCAGACATCCGACCTGTTTTCGTGATCGTCGATCGGCCAGACACTGGCGAACGGGTGCTCGCCGCGACGCCACTGCCGGTCGCCTTTGCCCGCGGTAGCGCAGCGTTAGAGGAGCTGGTCGACGAGCGCGATGTGAGGGTGGTGCTTTACGTCAACCAGGTCGAGGCCAACTTCCGCATGCTTCGCTTCGCGGATCCGGTGCACATCCAGATCGGCCACGGTGAGAGCGACAAGGCCCATAGCGTGTCCAATCAACACAAGGCGTACGACCTGGTCTTCGTGGGTGGTCCGGCGGGGCAGGAGCGGCTGGGCTCGGGCCTGCGTGGGTTCGATGCCGCACAGCGCACGGTACCTATCGGTCGGCCGCAGCTCGATCATGATTACCCGGGTGCTCCGGACTGGGATCGCGACGAACGGCTGCGGGTGTGGTACGCGCCGACGTGGGAAGGTGATCGGCCAAGCCTGGCCTACGGCTCTCTCGCCAGTCATGGCTTAAGGATTGTGGAAGCGCTGTTGAGTGATCCCTTGATCCGGGTGATCTACCGGCCACACCCTCGAACCGGGCTCACGTCCCCGGCCCATGCGGCGGCGGACAGGAGAATCCGAAGCCTGCTTGCCCAAGACGGCGCCCGCCACCTGATCGACGTCGGCAGCTACGGCTGGCAGTGGAAGTTCGCTGACGCCTGTGTCACCGATATCTCGGCGGTGGCGTACGACTGGCTGGCCACCGGCAAGCCACTCGTGATTACCGCACCCGTCGCAGTCAAGGCATATCGACCACGATCGGCTCTCCTCGAACGGCTGCCCCAGCTCCGGGCCGAGGATGCTGGCCGAGTGGTCAGCTGGCTACATGCCCTCGGCCTGGGACTTGACCAGCCGGCCAAGGATGGCCGACTTGTGGAATTGGCGCGCTACTACTTCGGCGAAACCGCCGACCAGGCGAGCAGCCGGCGATTCGCCGCCGCTATCGAGCAGGCGTACGCGTTGGGCCGAGCGTCATAGATTCCGTGCGAGGTCCACGCCCCAGCGGCGAGCCGGGTCAGAGACCGCGAAGGAAGTCGACGTCGTCGTCTGGCGCCTTCGGGCGATCCTGCTTCTTCTCCATCCCCAGCGACTTCGCGTTGGCCGGCCGAGGAACAGCCAGCACACCGAACCCGCCAGCGGAAGGCAGATGATGGCGGTCGCCCAAAGCCATCGCGGCATCCGGCGGACCGAGAGTGGGGGCGCCTGAGCAACTTCTACGATGCAGTAGATCGCGAGCAGCGCCACCATGACGATTGGCAGGTAACGGCCCATACGTCATTATGCGTCCTGGCCAGGGCGGCGGACAATACGCCATTAGCATGGGCGGATGCTCGCTGCCGGAACTGTCTCGACCGCTGGGTGGCCGTGCTGACTCCAGCGTCTGGGAATGGCGCAGAGAGACCGCCGCACCCGTCGATCGCAGAGCTGAAAATGATCACTCAGCCAGAAAGCGTACGTAGCCGCGCCGGAGCCGAGCACTGGGTCGCGCACCTCTATCTCCGAGACATTTCTCCTTATCTCACTCGGATTCTGCTTCGACTGGGTCTGTCTGCCAATGGGGTCACCTGGTTGATGATCTTGACCGCTGCTCTGGCCGCGGTGGTGACCAGCTGGCCCTCTGTCATCGCCGCCGTCGCCGTCGTCATCTTGGCTCAGCTGCAGATGCTGCTTGACTGCTGCGACGGTGAGGTGGCTCGCTGGCGCGGCACGTCCTCCGCGAAGGGGGTCTACCTCGACCGGTTGGGGCACTACGTCGCGGAGTGCGGCATCGCTCTGGCCTTGGGTATCCGGGCTACGGGTGAGTTTCGGCTGAGCGGTATCTGGATCAGCGCCGGGCTGCTGCTCGCGTTATTCATTGCCCTGAACAAGGTGGAGAACGACCTGGTGCACTTATCCCGGCACTATGCCGGTCTGCCACAGATCGCGGACGCTGAGGACGTCCGCCGGCCCGTCGGTTCGAGCATTCAGGGCGGCCTTCTGCGATGGGCTCGGCGAGTGGCGAGCTATCCGCCGTTTCATCGCTCGTTCCACTCCGTAGAGCTCTCATTGTTGATCTTGGTCGCAGCGGTGCTCGACCTGTTCTCGGTGGCACGGCGACCCAGGGCTCTGCTGGCCGGCCTCTTGACGGCCGCGTGCCCGACCGTGGTCGGCCATCTGATAGCCGTCCTGAGCTCGTCTCGGCTTCTACGCTGATGGACCCCCGGTTCGGCGTCGTCGTCCTCACCCAAGGCAAGCGGCCGGATGATCTTCACCTCGCCCTAGAGTCTTTGCTCGCCCAACGAGGCGTGCAGATCGACGCTGTGGTGGTCGGCAACGGTTGGCAGCCGACCCACCTGCCGCACGGCGTACGCGCGCTGGCTCTGCCCGAAAACCTCGGAATCCCGGCCGGGCGCAACGCCGGCGTCCCCTTGGTGGCGGGCGACCTGCTCTTCTTTCTCGATGACGATGCGCGCCTGCCCCAAACCGATGTCTTGCACCGGATGGCGTCCCGCTTTGCCGCCGACCCCGAGCTCGGCCTGCTTCAGCCGCGGGTCGTCGACCCGGACGGCCGTCCAGCACCGCGGCGATGGACGCCTCGGGTACGAGTGGGCGATCCGGTTCGCAGCAGCCCGGCGATGTCGATCTGGGAGGGTGCCGTTGCGATCCGCCGGGATGCGTTCGATCGAACGGGAGGCTGGCCGGAACCGTTCTGGTACGCCCATGAGGGCATCGAGCTCGCCTGGCGGGTGTGGGACTGCGGCTATCACGTCCGCTACGACCGCGCCATCGAAGCCCATCACCCCGCTATCCAGCCCACGCGGCATGCCGAGTTCTATCGCTTTCAAGCGCGCAATCGAGTTTGGCTGTCCCTCTGCAACTTGCCTTTACCGGTCGGCGTGATCTACGTCACGGTCCGGATCGTCATCACTTGTCCGTTCAGCTTTCCATCAAAGATGGCTCTCGTCGAAACCATCCACGGTTACTGGCTAGGACTGAGCCGGCGATAGCGGCCAGCGCCGTCCGATCTCGTGGCACACGGTGTGGCGGATGACGCGGGCCTAAGAACCCACCGGTCATCTGACCAGGACGGGTGGTGGCGCTCCAGGCGCCGTGGTGACCGATCCGGCAGATGACGCGAACCGGCCCGCCGTCTGACGACGCGGGTGGCGACGAACCAGCGGGCCGGATCACACTCGGGCGACGACGAGCCCGGCGGCCAGCGCCACGCTGGCGACCAGCTCTGCCAGGCCGGTGACCTTGAGCACGGTGATCAGGTCGCGGCCGCGGCCGCCGGTGACCACGACACGCACCGCGGGAATGATCAGCACCAGGCCGGCCAGCCCCGATAGCGCCCACCATGACGTCAAGGCGGCGACAGCGATGATCATCAGCGTGGCCACGATGACCAGCACGAGGTAGAGGGTCCGGGTAGCCGGATCACCGATCCGCGTCGCGAGGGTGCGCTTGCCGGCGGCCCGATCGCCCTCGATGTCCCGCAGGTTGTTGGCCACCAGAATCGCGCACGCCAGGGCCCCGACGCCGATACCGAGCAAGAACAGGGGAAGCGAGACTCGTCCGGTTTGCACATAGCCGGTGCCGCAGGTGGCCACGAGGCCGAAGAAGATGAACACCGCGACCTCACCGAGGCCCAGATAGCCGTACGGCCGCTTGCCGCCGGTGTAGTACCAGGCCGCCAGGATCGCCGCAGCGCCGACCGCGAGCAGCCACCACTGCTGCGCCGCCCAGACCAATACGACTCCCGCCATCCCGGCCACCGCGAAACAGGCGAAAGCCGCGGCCTTGACCGTGCCCGGCCGGGCGAGGCCGGAGCCGACCAGCCGTAGCGGGCCGATCCGGACCGCGTCGGTGCCGCGAATGCCGTCGGAGTAGTCATTGGCGTAATTCACGCCGACCTGAAGGGAAACTCCCACGATCAGGGCGAGCAGTGCCCGCCAGCCCGAGAAGGCACCTTCGAAGAAGGCAATTCCGCTGCCGGCGACCACCGGCGAGACAGCGGCTGGCAGCGTCCTCGGCCGAGCACCGGCTATCCATTGCCCCAGGGTGGGTGACTGCGGGGCGACCTCGGCGGTCAACGTCGGTCATCCGTCGTCGCCGGGCGACTCGCCAGATCCGCGGCCAGCTGGAGCCGGTCGATCTTTCCGGCGGCCGTTCGGGGCAAGGCGCCGAGGTGGACAAGCTCTCGAGGTGCCGCATGTCTCGGCAGCCTTCCCTCGAGATAAGAACGCAGTCCCGCCGCCGAACCGGAACCGTTCGTGACCGCGACGATCTTGTGTCCCCATCGAATATCGGGGACGGCGATGACTACGAGCTCAGCGCCGGCCAATCCCGGCCATGACGTGCAGGCGCGCTCGAGTTCGGCCAGATCGACATTGATGCCACCGGTGATCACGTGGTCGTCCATCCGGCCCAGGATCTGAAGCCGGCCGTCGCTGGACCACGTGCCGCGATCCTGGGTGATCAGCGTGCCGTCGTTCAGGGTCGTGCTGTGAGGTCCGGGCGAAGCCGATAGCCGGAGAAGTTGATGACGGAGGCGATCCGGATCCGCTGTGTCACCGGCTCGACGGATACCGAGACGCCGTCCAGTGGAAGCCCGTCATAGACGCAGCCGCCGCAGGTCTCCGTCATGCCGTACGAAGCGACGACATTGATGCCGGCTTGCTTGGCCGCGATCGGAGCGATGGATCCAGCGCGGAGCCACCCACCAGCACCGCGTCCAGAGCGCGCAGCGCCTCGCCGAGGTCCGGTTGATCCAGCGCACGGTCCAGCTGCGCTGGCACCACCGCGAGATAGCGAGGCCCTCGCATGGCGCCGACCGCTGACGGCAACCGGGCCAGGTCGGTCCCGACATCGTGGACCGAAGTCCCGGCCGTGATGACCCGAGCCAGCACCATAAGCCCGGCGATGTAGTAAGGCGGTAGGGCCAACGCCCAGTCGCCAGGTCCTCCGAGACGCGTGTGAGCAGCCTCGGCCGCGGCTCGCACCGCGGTACGCGACAGGACCGCGCCCTTTGGCCGGCCGGTGGAACCGGACGTCGCCAGAACGACGCCGGCGTCCGGCTCCTGAATGGGTCTGTTCAGCTGCAACATGTCCACCGCTGATGCCCGCTCGACGGGCGATTCGGGCAGCGGCGCGATGGCAGGGCCACCGTGTAAAGCCTCGGCCAGAGCGACGAACGTCTGATCCGGGGTCACCGGCCGCAGGCTGGAATCCAGGCCGGCCGTGGTCATTTCACCAGGCTAACGAGTGAAGACGGGGCGAACGGCACGCCGCCTTGCTGGTTGGCAGCGTTGAGGCCGGAGCATCCTCGCTCTGTCCGACTGCCGGGCCACCCGTTCGGCGATAGCACCCATCAAGCCGTCCGGCCGATGGCAGGATGGGCGGGTGGCGGGGCTGGCGCGATCGACGAACCCACGCCACTCGGCAGGAGCGGCGGGGCCGGAGAGCGGCCGGATTTACCAGATCGGCCTGCATACCCGATTTCGCGGCGTCACCGTCCGGCAGGGTCTGGTCTGGCGAGGCGAAGCAGGCTGGGCAGAGTGGAGCCCTTTCCTCGACTACGGACCGGACGAGGCGCGGATCTGGCTCGCGAGCGGCCATGGAGTCCGCCGAGATCGGCTGGCCGGATCCGGTGCGGGCCACGGTGCCCGTGAACTGCACGATTCCCGCGGTGGACGCCGAGGTCGCCTACCGCATGGCCGCGGATCCGGTTGCACGACTGCCAAGGTCAAGGTGGCCGAGCATGGCCAAGCTTTAGCTGACGACCTGGACCGGGTTGAGGCCGTACGGCATGCCCTGGGCCCGACCGGTCGGGTGCGAGTCGACGCCAACGGCGCATGGGACGTGGACACGGCCCGAGCGGCCATCCGACAGCTCGCCCGCTTCGATCTCGAGTACGTCGAGCAGCCGTGCGCACATGTCGAGGAACTGGCCGACCTCCGGCTGCGACTTGCCCGAGACGGCATCGACGTGCTGATCGCCGCGGACGAGTCGATCCGTCGCAGCAGCGACCCGTACCGCGTCGCCGAGCTCCGCGCGGCCGACGTGGTGGTGTTGAAGGTGCAGCCGCTCGGCGGCGTGCGGGCATGCCTGGAGATCGCCGAGCGCATCGGGCTTCCGGTGGTCGTCTCCAGCGCCCTTGAGACTTCGGTTGGCATCCGAGCCGGGCTAGCGCTGGCGGCCGCTCTGCCTGAACTGCCATACGCCTGCGGGTTGAACACCGTTCCGCTGCTGACTGATGACCTGGTCGAATCATCCTTGGTCGCAACCGGTGGCTACTTGGGGTTCGCGATCTCGTGGTCGATCCGCTGCGGTTGTCGTCAGCGGCGGCACCGATGGACGTCGCGGAGGCGTGGCGGGCACGACTTCAGGAGGTTCGCCGTGCGATGGCCGAGGTGGAATCCGGCGAGGGCCGAATTGCCTAGCGCCAGCCAATGCGCTCGAGCGCTGATCGCGGAGTTGATCAGTTGGGGCGTGCGGGACGTCGTGCTGGCGCCGGGCTCCCGGAGCGCACCGCTGGCGTACGAGGTGTTCGAGGCCGACCGGACCGGACAGCTGCGGCTGCACGTCCGCATCGACGAACGGACCGGTGCCTTCCTGGCGCTCGGCCTGGCGAAGGCCTCTGGTCGAGTCGTACCGGTGATCACCACATCAGGTACGGCGGCCGCCAATCTGCATCCCGCGGTATGGAGGCCGTGCACAGCCATCTGCCGCTGATGGTGATCACTGCCGACCGCCCGCGGTCCATGATCAACACCGGTGCGAATCAGACGACCCAGCAAGATCAGCTCTTCGGCTCCCACGTACGGACCTCAGCCTCGCTGGCCGACGCGACGGGCAATATCCGGGCCTGGCGGTTCGAGGTGTCGCGGCTGGTGGCCGCGGCCTCGGGCGTACGGAGCCGCCTTCCCGGACCCGTGCACCTCAACGTGTCGTTCTCCGAACCGCTGACCCCCGACGCGGCAGAGTCGGCCACGCCGCGGGAGCCTCCACTGCGGTGCCCCGATTCTGCCGTCGTCCCGACCGGCGGAAGCTCTTCAGCTGAGCGGTGATCGGGCCACTGTGGTGCTGGTCGGAGACGCGCCCCCCGCCACCGGCAGGGCGGCTTGCGAGCTCGCAGCCGCGGGCGGGTTTCCCCTGCTTGCCGAGCCATCCAGCAACGCCCGCCGGGGACCTGAGGCGATCTCCTGCTACCGGTTGCTGCTGGCCACCGAGCTGGCCTCCGATATCGAGCGAGTGATCGTCTTCGGTCACCCCACGCTCTCGCGTCCGGTCACCCGACTGCTCGGGCGGACCGATGTCGAGGTGATCGTGGTGTCGGACTACGCGGACTGGGTCGATCCAGGGCTCACGGCACGCACCGTGGTTGACGCCGTGATAACGAATGCTCCGTCCGATTCCGCGTGGCGCGAACGCTGGTGCACCGCCGAGCGCCGGTTGCGGCCCGCTCTTGATCAATTGCTGGATGAGCAGCACGTGCTCACCGGACAGGCGGTGGCTCGGGCGGTATGGCTCACGCTCAGCGAACACGACACGCTGGTCGCCGGGTCCTCCAACCCCATCCGGGATCTGGATCTGGCTCCGATCACGTCCGGCCCGCCGGTCGTTCATGCCAATCGCGGCCTGTCCGGCATCGACGGCACGCTCTCCACCGCGATGGGTATCGCGCTGGGCGCCGGACGTCCCACTCACGCGCTGGTGGGTGACCTGACGTTCCTGCACGACATCACAGGCTTGATCGTCGGCGCGAGCGAACCGCGAGCCGACCTGAGGATCGTCGTGGCCAACGACCGCGGTGGCAGCATCTTCGCCACGCTCGAGCAAGGCGAGCCCGCCCTGGCGTCGGCGTTCGAGCGGGTCTTCGCCACCCCGCACCAAGTTGACCTCGCCGGGTTGAGCGCGGCCGTCGGCGCCGGCTACACGCTGGTCGGCAGCGCGGCCGACCTCAGCCAACTACTCTCTGCGGCGCCCCGTGGCGTCGAGGTGGTCGAGGCTCGGATCGACCGCGACCGCCGTCGCGCTCTGGACCTTGCCATCCAGGGTCTGGCTGGGACGTTGTAGATCACAGTCGGGCGCGGTGGAGCGCGACGATGCCCCCGGACACGTTGCGCCAGGCCACGTGGCGCCAGCCGGCCGCGGCGACCAACTCGGCCAGCCTCGGCTGATCGGGCCACGCCTGGATGGACTCCGCCAGATAGCGATACGCGGCGGGGTTGGATGAGACCAGAGCGGCGATCTTGGGCAGCGCCGCCGCGACATAGCTCCCGTAGAGCCGCTTGAACGGCGGCCAGGTGGGGGTCGAGAACTCACAGATCACCAGCCGTCCGTCCGGCTTGGTCACCCGAGCCATCTCTGCCAGCGCTGCTCTCGTGTCCTCGACGTTGCGGAGCCCGAATGTGATGGTGACCGCATCGAAGGAGGCATCGCGGAAGGGCAGCCGAAGTGCATCGCCGGCCACGAACGTGAGCTGCGGCTGCCGTTGTCTACCGACGGTGAGCATCCCGAGCGACAGGTCGGTCGCCACCACGAAAGCGCCCGTTTCGCCGAACGGCACCGTGGACGTCCCAGTCCCCGCAGCCAAGTCCAAGATCGTCTCGCCAGACTGCGGAGCGACCGCTTCAAGAACCAGCTGACGCCACGCCCGATCCTGGCCGAGCGAGAGGATGTCGTTGGCGACGTCGTAGCGCGCGGCCACCCGATCGAACATGGCCGCCACGTCTCGCTGCCGTTTGGCCAACGTCGCCCGCGCGGTCCCAGGGTCTCTCGGCCGGTCCACGGCCCTACCCTCCCACGAGATCCACACTGCCCGGCCGTTCGGCCCAATCCCCCTAATCCCCGCATCCAGTCCGACTTCGAGCCCGGTTGGCCTATGTTGAGCCCGTTCCTGCGGGCTCAACGTGCACCGGCGGGGCTCGACGTCAGACGGGGGACAGGTCGGCGCCGCTCCTCGGCGGCAAGCGTCCCGGTCGCCTCGCCTTCGTTGGGTGCCGGACTGATGAGCTGTCATTCGTTCCGTGTCCGCGCTGGATCGGTCTGTCTGAATTCAGCAGAGCGGTCGGGCCGGCTTGGCGCAGCGGGCAGAATGCCCACGTGGCCAAACGCACGACCATCCTGAAGGTCTCGGGACTTCGCCGGGCTTTCGGCCCCAACACGATCTTCGATCGGTTCAATCTCGAGGTGCGCACAGGCGAGGCGATTGCCCTGACAGGCCGCAACGGTGCAGGCAAGTCGACGTTACTGCGCTGCTTGGTCGGGGCGGATCGCCCGGACGACGGCACAGTGGAGGTCTGCGGCAACCCCATGCGGGAGACCTCGCCAGAGATTCGCCGGGACGTGGCCACGGTCATCGATGATCTTGATTTCTTTCCCGACCTCAGCGTGGTGGAGCACCTCGACCTGCTGGCTCGCGCGCACGGCATCAGCGAGCCCGACGAACTGGTCGATGAGGTGCTCGACGAGGTCCAGCTCGTACCCCAGTCCGGCCAGCTGCCGGGCACGCTGTCCTCGGGCCAGCGGCGCCGGCTGGCTCTGGCCACGGCCTTCGTCCGGCCCCGCAAGCTGTTGATCTTGGACGAACCCGAGCAGCGCTTGGACACCGAAGGGGTCAGCTGGCTCGCGGACCGGCTCAAGACCGAGCGTCAGTCTGGCTTGGCGATCGTCTTCGCGAGTCACGAGCCGGCCTTGGTGGAGACGGTGGCTACTCGCGTGGTCGAGCTGGGAGCACCGCGCGGGTGAGCACCGCCGAAGCTCGCGAGGAACATCCCGCTCAGGAGCCCCGTAGCTACGGGACGCTGGTGCCGGCGACGCCGCGGGAGCTGAAGGGCATGATCCGCGACTGGCGGCGCGGCCGGGCCACCAAGAATCTGGGTGAGGCGTTCCAGGACGCGTACGTGGTGGTCATCGGCGCGCTCATGATCGGCGCGATGACCATCAACGTGATCTTGAACGCGCAACGCGTGGTTGCCTCGTGCGTGAGTGCCTCCTGCCTGTCGGCCCGTACGGTCCTGCCGTGGGCGGCCTTCGCCGGTGCGGTTGCCGTCGCGCTCTCGGTGAGCCGGCTTTTCGGCCCGGTGCTGGCCTCGGCCGCGGAGGGGTTCTGGTTATTCGACGCCCCCATCTCCCGCGCGAAAATGCTCGGCCTGAGGCTGGTGGCCGCTGTGGTCGTCGCGTTCATCGGCGGTGGCGCGATAGGCGCTCTGGTGTCCGCTCTGACCGGCTCCGGGCGGACCGAGGTCATCATCTGGTCACTGGCAACCGCGCTGTCCGCAGCGGCTGCCGTGGCCTTCGCGGCGGCGCAGCAAGGCGTCGAGCGGCATCTGCTCACCCGGATCTTCACCTACCTGTTCGGTGTGCTGGCCATTGTCGCGTTGATGCTGGTCGTCGGCGTCGCGGCGAATTGGGTCCAGCTGGGCTTTGCCGGGGGGCTGGGGTCTCAGCTCGGATTGATCATGATCGGTTTCTCAGGGGCGGTGCTGCTGGCCAGCTTCGTGCTGGCCCGGATGCGGCTCGGACGGATTCACCGCACCCGCCTGCTGAGCGGTGGTGCGCTGGTCAGCGGTATCTCCGGGGCCTTCTTCGCCCTTGATGTCGGGCTGGCCAGGGACATCGTGGTCGCCCGGCGAGCGATGGAGATCGGCCATGTGGAACCAGTGCGCGGCCGCGGGCTCGGGCTGGAGGCGATCGTCTGGCGCGAATGGCAGCGGCTCCGCCGATTCCCCCAGCCGCTGCTCCTGGTTGGCGCGACAACCGTCGTTCCGTACGCCGCCGATGCACTCGGCATGGGCAGGCTGGCCTCGGTCTTCGCCGCCCTGGCCTTGTTCGGAGCCACCATTCCTCTGCTCGGAGGTCTCCGAGTCCTGACCAGGACCGGGGGGCTCGCCCGGTGCCTGCCCTTCTCGCTCGCCCGGCTCAAGCTGGCGTGCATCACCGTGCCGGCGATCGTGGTCGCGATCTGGACGGTGTCTGTCGCACCCGCCTTTGCCGGCTTCGGCGAGCTCGGCTCGCGGCGCAACCTGTCCGACGCTGTGCTGATGGCCGTCGCCACGGGATCAGCGGGGCTGCTGGCCGCCATCCGCTGGACCCAGGCGAAAGGGGTCGACTTCGGGGCGCCGATGATCGCCACCCAGGCGGGCGCCTTTCCTCCCGGGCTGATGACCAACCTCTTCCGCGGGTTCGACGTCGCCCTGTTGGTTACCGCCCCCATGCTGCTCGGGGTGTCGCCATGGTGGTCGCTGGTACTCGCGGCAATCGTGGCGGCGATCTTGATGAACTCCATGGACGCCGAGGCACTGCGGGCCCGCCAAGCCGAACAGCAGAAGCTGCTCGAGCAGCAGCGCAAGCAGCGGGACGCGGCCAAGGCCACGTCGCAACAGCGCAAGCGCTGAGCCAAAGCCGCTGCTGCGGCCGCTTGGGAGGGCGATCGGCCCGGCTACGCTGTGCGGCGTGACCTGGGATCTCAGCCCGCCTCGTCTGTACGCGCGGACTACTCAGATCGACGATCCCGGCTCGCTGTTGGCGCTTGCGCCGCGAAACGACTCCTACGCCTGGATCCGCCAGGGCGAGGGCATGGTCGGTTGGCGGGAGGTCGTTCGGTACAAGGCGAGCAGCATTGCCGAGGCGGCCGAATGGTGGGCCGAGCTCGCCGGCAACGTCGTGTCGCTGTCCGAGCTTGACGACGCTCCGGCCGGCGCCGGATTCCTGGCCTTTGGCAGTTTTACTTTCGACCCGCAGAACTCCGCCGCAACCTCGACCTTGATTGTTCCGGAAGTCGTGGTGGGACATCGGCACGGTCGATCATGGCTGACGCGCATCGGCACGGATCCGAACGCTGATCTGGCCTTGCCCCCTGCCGAGCAACCGATTGCCCCGCGAAACGTCACCTTCGCTGACGGCGCGCTGACCGGTCCGGAATGGGAGGCAGCAGTCGCGGAAGCGGTTGGCCGGATCAATCTCGGCACGCTGGACAAGGTCGTGCTGGCTCGCGATTTGCTGGCTTTCGCCGACAACGAGATCGATCCGCGATGGCTGGCTAGGGCGCTGGCCGCGCGCTACGCGCGGTGCTGGACGTATGCCATCGACGGCTTCATCGGCGCCACGCCGGAGATGCTGATCCGCCGCGAGGCCGGTCTGGCGACCTCTCGGGTCCTGGCCGGCACCATCCGGCGCACCGGGGACCGGATCGGCGACTTGGCGCTCGCCGCGTCGCTGGCACAGTCCAGCAAGGATCTCGAGGAACACGAATACGCGGTCTCCTCGGTGGCTCGAGCGCTGGCACCCTACTGCTCGGGAATGAACGTGCCGGATGCGCCGTACGTTCTCGAGCTGCCGAACGTCCTGCACCTGGCCACGGACGTCACGGCGGTCGCTGATCGCGGTGCCAGCTCGCTCGCCCTGGCGGCCGCCCTCCATCCCTCTGCCGCCGTCTGCGGCACGCCGACCGAGGTGGCTCAGGCCACCATCGCCGAGCTCGAGCATCTCGACCGGGAACGCTACGCCGGCCCCGTGGGCTGGATCGACGCCTCCGGCGACGGTGAATGGGGTATTGGGCTGCGCTGTGGGCAGATTTCGGAGACCGATCCGCACCAGATTCGGCTGTTTGCCGGCTGTGGCATCGTCGCCGGTTCCGATCCGGAGGCGGAGCTTGCCGAGTCGAACGCCAAGCTCGTCCCGATGCGCGACGCGCTGACCTCGTGATCGGCGCGGCTGAACGCCGACATCGATGACCGCCGCCACATGAGCCTGGCGGCGGTCGTCCTGGCGGGCGGGGAGTCCCGACGCTTCGGCGGCGACAAGCTCGCAGCCGATCTGCACGGCCTCAGCCTGCTGGAACGGGCGGTCAGTGAGCTGCCATTCGACGCCCAGCTGATCATCGTCGGACCGGAACGAGAGATTGGACGTCCGGCGGCTTTCGCACGGGAGGAGCCGCCGGGTGGCGGCCCAGCGGCTGCCATGATCGCTGGTTTGCGGCTGGCCCTGTCCAGCGATGCAGAAGCCATTGTCGTGCTGCCGGGCGACGCGCCGGCCGCCGGGCGGGCGGCGATGACCTTGCTCTCGGTCCTGCGATCAAGCGGCGCTTCGGCAGTGCTGGCTGTTGACGATTCCGGGCGTGCGCAGCCGCTTCAGCTGGCGCTCCGGCCTCCGGCCGCGAACGCCCTCATCACCGCCGCCGGGGACCTGGCCGGGGCGGGCCAGTCAGCCCGACAGCTCCTCGACCGGTTGAGTCCGCCGGCGCGGCGCGTTCCGGTGGCTCCCGGTCATTTCGACATCGACACTCCCGACCAGCTCCTGGCGTGGCAGCTGCGTGACAGCGCTGCCGTACGGGCCGTGCTCGACGAGCTTCGTGGACGTGGGGTCACCTCGTCCGACGGCAGCCCTCTCACTGCCCTCGACCGCCCTTGCGTCATGGCGATCGACGGACCGAGCGGTGCCGGGAAGTCAACGCTGGCGGCGGCGCTCACGCTGCGCTCGTCGGCCACGGTGATCGAGAGCGACGATTTCTACTCGTCTCATCTCCCCGGCCTCGATCAGCGCGCTCGGGAGAGGATGTCCGACGCCGATGCGGCCGCCTGCATCATCGATTGGCGTCGGCTCCGGGACGAGGCGCTGCTGCCGCTGAGCCAGCGCCGTGCCGCCCGTTATTCGCCATTCGACTGGGATGTCTACGACGGATCGCACGGGCCACCGAAGACGGTAGGCGCGGCGGATGTGGTCATCGTGGAAGGCGTCTACAGCGCCCGTCCCGAACTCGCCGACCTGGTGGACGTTCGGGTCCTGCTGGACGTACCAGCCGACGTCCGGTCGCGGCGGCTGGCGAGCCGCCATGACGCCCAGGACCTGACGCACTTCTGGGACCGTGCGGAGCAGTACTACTTTGCCGAGATCTGTCCGCCTCACGGCTTCGACCTCCGGCTGTCGGCCGCCCAATTAAGCAACGACCAGAACGCGTAATTGAGGGGAGTTTCCTTATCTGACGACGATCCGGGACTCGGTACGTTCCCGCCCAATGATCGTCGTAGACTCTCTGCAGGACTTAGTGAAGGAATTCACGAACCCTCGGAAGCGGCGCAATTCGGCGGTCCGAGCGAGCAGGAGAGGCGATGCCAGGCACCACCAGCGGGCCTTCCGGGCGCGTTGCCGGGTCGGCTGTCTCCACCTCGATCGAAGCTGACGTTCTCGTCGTCGGGGCAGGTCCTGCCGGCTCGGCCACTGCGACCCATCTTGCCCATCGAGGCCTGCACGTGGCGCTTCTCGACAAGGCACAATTCCCTCGGGAAAAGGTGTGCGGTGACGGCCTGACCCCCCGCGCAACGCGACAATTGATGCGGCTCGGGATCGACACGTCCGAACGGGCGGGGTGGTTGCACAACAAGGGGCTGCGAATCTACGGCGGCAGCCAGCCCTTCGAGCTGAACTGGCCGGAGCTCGCGGATTTTCCGGCGTACGGCCTGGTCCGGCCGCGCACGGACTTCGATGACCTACTGGCTCGTCACGCGGTCGCCGCCGGCGCCAAGCTGTACGAGCGGGCGAACGTGATCGAGCCCTTGATCGACGACCGGACGAATCGCATCGTCGGCGTGGTCACCAAGGACGGCCGCCGATTCACAGCACCGGTGACCGTGGCAGCGGACGGCAACTCAAGCCGGCTGAGCCTGGCCATGGGACTGCACCGACGCGAGGACCGTCCCATGGGGGTGGCGGTGCGGACCTACTACCGCAGCCCCAGGCATCGCGACGACTACCTGGAGTCCTGGCTGGAACTGTGGGACGGCAAGCCCAAGGAGAGTGCGCTTCTTCCCGGTTACGGCTGGATCTTCGGGATGGGTGACGGCACCTGCAACGTCGGCCTCGGGATCCTCAACACGTCGGCGGCCTTCGGCCACTGCGACTACCGGGAGCTGCTCCAGCGTTGGCTGGACAACACGCCGGAGGAGTGGGGCTTCCGCGAGGCCAACCGCACTGCCGCCGTTCGTGGCGCGGCTTTGCCCATGGGCTTCAACCGGCAACCACATTACGGACGCGGGTTGGTGCTCGTCGGCGATGCGGGTGGCATGGTGAATCCGTTCAACGGCGAGGGCATCGCCTACGCGATCGAATCCGGTGAGCTCGCTGCCATCGCCATCGCGGAGGCTCATCGCCGAGGAGTGGGCACGGCCGATGCCGAGCGCGCACTGGAGTCCTATCCCCGCGAGCTCAAGGCTCACCTCGGCGGCTACTACACCCTGGGGCGAGCGTTCGTGAAGCTGATCGGCAAGCCGTCGGTGATGAAGGCCTGCACCACGTACGGACTGCCTCACAGGACTTTGATGCGGTTCGTTCTCAAGCTGATGGCCAACCTGACCGACAGTCAGGACGGGGACGCCATGGACAAGATCATCAATTCAGTGGCCCGGATTGCCCCAGCCGCATGAGAAACGCCGAGCGTGCTGTCGTCGTCCACAGGTCAGGGTCGACCGTGGGGAAGGAAGCTGCCCGATGAACCCCTACCTGGGCATCGTCATGCTGCTCGCCTTGGCGGCCGGCTTCGTGACGTTGACGATCATCACCAGCATGTTGGTCGGGCCCGGACGGTACAACCGCGCCAAGTACGACTCATACGAGTGCGGCATCGAACCGACTCCACAGCCGGTCGGTGGCGGCCGATTCCCGGTGAAGTACTACATCACCGCCATGCTGTTCATCGTCTTCGACATCGAGATCGTGTTCCTCTATCCGTGGGCGGTGTCGT
Organism: uncultured Actinomycetota bacterium; assembly: GCA_963808495.1. Lineage (GTDB taxonomy): Bacteria > Actinomycetota > Actinomycetes > Propionibacteriales > Propionibacteriaceae > Microlunatus. The sequence goes on along the minus strand of CAWEGC010000011.1, from coordinate 363,564 downwards.
TCGACCAGATGGGCACCTTCGCGCTGATCGAAATGATCTTGTTCATCGCCACGGTGTTCGTCGCGTACGTCTACGTGTTGCGGCGAGGTGGACTCGATTGGGACTGATGCAAGGAAACCAAGCATGGGCGTAGAAGAGAAGCTGCCGACCGGTGTGCTGCTGACCACAGTGGAGAACATCTTCGGCTACATGCGCAGCGCCGCCTTCTGGCCGGCGACCTTCGGACTCGCCTGCTGCGCTATCGAGATGATGACCTACGGTGCACCCCGTTATGACTCGGGGCGCTGGGGGCAGGAGGTCTTTCGCGCGTCGCCACGGCAGGCCGATCTGATGATCGTCGCCGGCCGGGTCAGCCAGAAGATGGCTCCGGTGTTGCGCCAGATCTACGACCAGATGCCCAACCCGAAGTGGGTACTCGCCATGGGCGTCTGCGCCAGCACCGGCGGCATGTTCAACAACTACGCGATCGTTCAGGGCGTTGATCACGTCGTCCCGGTGGATATGTATCTGCCCGGCTGCCCACCGCGGCCGGAGATGTTGATCGACGCCATGTTCAAGCTCCGCGAGAAGGTGCGGCATACCCCGATCGGTACCCATGCCGTGGAGGTGGCCCGTGAGGATGAGCAACGCCAGCTCACCGCGCCGGCTACTCAGGAGTTGAAAGGCCTCTTGCGATGAGCGAGCCCACGCGCCCGGAGCGGGAGCCGGCGAGTTCGACGGGTGAGCCCTCCGGGCCTGAGCCCGCCGGGCGGAGCGCCTCGACCGGCTCAGCGCGCGGAACGACCGATCCTGCTGCGACCCGCCCGAACTCCGAGCCAACGGGCCCGGAGCCTGTCGAAGGCAAAGGGCAAGCTCCGCCCAGCTCGGACCCTGGTGAGCCGATCAACGCCGAGTCCGACGCCGACGCCCGGGTCAAAGGCGCGGATCCGGAAGGAGAGTCCGAACCGGATGCCGGTACCAAGCCGGAGACGTTGACGGGCCCTTCTCCGACGATCCGTTCGGATGACGACGAGGCGACCACGGGTGGTGCCGAGATCGTCCCCGCGGAGTCCAGCCCCGAAGTGCTCGCGACCCGCAAAGGCATGTTCGGCGTGGTAGGCACCGGCGACACCTCGGGCTTCGGCGGGCTGACCCGGACGATCGAGTCCCCCCCAGCCGCCACTCCGCCGTTCGGCGGATGGTGGGACTCCGTCTATGACCGCATGGGTGAGCTGGTACCCCGCGCTACAGCGACGTCATCACCAAAGTGGTGATCCATCGGGGAGAGATCACCTTCCACGTGGCCCGTGAGCGCCTCGCTGAGCTGGTCCAGCACCTGCGTGACGACGCCTATCTGCGCTTCGAATTCTGCAGCAGCGTCTCCGGAGTGCACTATCCGGCAGACACCGGACGGGAACTGCATGCCGTTTATCACCTGCAGTCCATGACGCACAACCGACGGATCCGGCTGGAGGTCTCAGCGCCTGACGATGATCCACACATCCCGTCGGTGGTGTCGACATATCCGACGGCCGACTGGCACGAGCGGGAAACGTATGACATGTTCGGCATCGTCTTCGACGGCCACCCGGCGCTGACTCGGATCTTGATGCCGGACGACTGGCCCGGCCATCCCCAGCGCAAGGACTACCCCCTTGGCGGCATTCCGGTGGAGTACAAGGGCGCCACGGTGCCACCGCCCGAGGAGCGGAGAGCCTACTCATGAGCACGACGACAGCAGGGGGGCCGACACCCTCCGAGCCCTCCCGGCACCGAGCATGTTGACGACCAGACAACAGGTGCCGAGGACTTCGGCGCCTCGCAGGACGGGTACGGCATCGGCGGCGAGCCGGCCGAAGGCCACGTCTACACCGTCACCGGTCAGGACTGGGACCGCCTGGTCTCCGAGCATGCCGAACGCGGCGACGAGCGCATCGTGGTCAACATGGGCCCACAGCACCCGTCGACTCATGGTGTGCTGCGGTTGATCTTGGAGATGGAAGGTGAGTCGATCACCGAGGCGCGATGCGGCATCGGCTACCTGCACACCGGCATCGAAAAGAACATGGAGTACCGCAACTGGACCCAAGGTGTCACGTTCTGTACCCGGATGGACTACCTGTCCCCGCTGTACAACGAGACGACCTACTGCCTCGGCGTTGAGCGGCTGCTGGACATCGAGGATCAGATTCCGGAGAAGGCCTCCGTTCTCCGGGTGATGATGATGGAGCTCAACCGGATCTCCTCGCACCTGGTCTGTATCGCCACCGGTGGGATGGAGATCGGCGCGCTCACGGTCATGACGATCGGCTTCCGGGAGCGGGAAAAGGTCCTCGACGTTCTCGAGTTCATCACGGGCCTGCGGATGAACCACGCCTACATCAGGCCCGGGGGAGTGGCGCAGGACCTGCCTCACCATGCGCTCGACAAAGTGAAGGATCTCGTCGCGTGGATGCGGAAGCATCTGCCGGAGTACGCCGCCTTCTGCAACGAGAATCCCATCTTCAAGGGCCGGCTCGGCGGCGTGGGCTACCTCGACCTGGCCGGCTGCCTGGCCCTCGGCATCACCGGACCGCCGCTGCGCTCCACCGGGTACGACTGGGACCTGCGCAAGAAGCAGCCCTACTGCGGCTACGAAACCTACGACTTCGAGGTGCAGACCTGGGACGCCCCGGATGCGTACGGCCGGTTCCGGATCCGGCTGAACGAGATGTGGGAGAGCCTCAAGATCATCGAGCAATGCGTGGAGCGCCTGGACAAGATGCACGGCGCTCCGATCATGGTCGCCGACGCCAAGATCGCATGGCCGGCGCAGCTTTCTATCGGCAACGACGGGCTGGGCAACTCCAACGAGCACATCAAGCACATCATGGGTCAGTCCATGGAGGCGCTGATCCACCACTTCAAGCTGGTCACCGAAGGCTTCCGCGTGCCGCCCGGCCAGGCGTACGTACCGGTGGAGAGCCCACGCGGCGAACTGGGTGCCCATGTGGTCTCCGACGGCGGGACTCGGCCGTTCCGCGCTCACTTCCGGGACCCCAGCTTCACCAATCTGCAGGCGATGCCCGCAATGTGCGAGGGTTCCATGGTGTCCGACGTGGTCGTCGCCGTGGCGAGCCTCGATCCGGTGATGGGCGGTGTCGACCGGTGAATCGTGCACACTTCCTTGGGACGCGCGTCGCGCTTCGCCGGCGCCCGTCCCGCCCTCCTCGCTGCGCTGCGCTGGCGCTCCGCTTCGCTCGAAATGCCCGGCCCACCCTGACGGGCGCCGTCGAACCCCAACGCGCTTCGACGTGCCAGTTTCCCCGCGACGACCACAGCCTCCGCCGGTCCTGGCCGCTGAGCACCACCACATCCGACGCCGTCGAGCCGCGCACTGGCTGTGGAGGTCAGGGATGACGATCATCGAGCCGCAACCGGAGGAGAGCCGGCACGGCCACCCCGGCGGCGATGTGGCCAGCGAAGATCTCATCGGGCAGGTGGGCGCCCCGACCGGGAATGGGCATATCGCCAAGGGCGAGTCCGGTGATGATGGGCACTTCACGACTCACTTCGACGAGCCGAGCCTGGATTACTCCGTCACCGAAACCAAGATCACCGAGCAGACCCGAGAGGAGATGCGGCAGATCGCGGCGCGGTATCCGCAGGCGAGATCGGCGCTGCTCCCGATGCTGCACCTGGTGCAGAGCGTGGAGGGCCGGGTCACGCCAGCAGGCATCGAAGCGTGTGCCGACCTGCTGGGGATTTCCACCGCCGACGTCAGCGGAGTGGCGACCTTCTACACGATGTACAAGCGCCGCCCGGTGGGGGAGTACCACGTGGGCATCTGTACGACCGCCCTGTGCGCGATCGTCGGCGGTGACGAGGTCTTCGCCGCCCTGAAAGACCATCTGGACATCGGCAACGATGAGACCACCGCTGACGGCAAGATCACCTTGGAGCACATCGAATGCAACGCCGCGTGTGATCTTGCTCCGGTGATGATGATCAACTGGGAGTTCTTCGACAACATGACGCCTGAGATCGCCAAGGACGTCGTCGACCGGCTGCGAGCCGGTGAGGAAGTCACCGCTACGCGCGGAGCCAGAGTGTGCACCTGGAAGGAGGCGGAGCGAGTGCTCGCCGGTTTCCCGGACGGTCGGGCGGACGAGGGGCCGACCTCCGCTCCGGCGTCATTGCTGGGATTGCGGATCGCTCGGGAGCACGGCTGGTCGGCACCGCCCGTACCAGAACACCATCCCCAGCCGGCCGATACAGAGGAGGGGCGTTGACCGACTCGTCGACCGGCCACGGCTCTTCGGCGGCCCCAGAGCACAGCCTGCTGACCCCAGTTCTCACCGAGAACTGGGGCGACGAGCGCGCCTGGAAGCTCACCAACTACGAGCGGCGCGGCGGCTACGGCGCGCTCCGCAAGGCGCTGGACATGGACCCCGCCGACGTCGTCACCATGGTGAAGGACTCGGGCCTGCGTGGCCGTGGCGGTGCCGGCTTCCCCACCGGCATGAAATGGGGCTTCATCCCGCAGGACAACCCCAAGCCCAAGTACCTCGTGGTCAACGCCGACGAGTCCGAGCCGGGGACCTGCAAGGACATTCCGCTGATGTTGGCCAGTCCACACACGCTGGTCGAGGGCGTGATCATCTCCGCGTACGCCATCCGCAGCAACTACGCCTTCATCTACGTCCGTGGCGAGGTGCTGCACGTGGTGCGACGTCTGCAACAGGCTGTCCGCGAGGCCTACTCCGCCGGCTACGCCGGCAAGAACATCTTGGGTACCGGCTACGACCTGGAGATCATCGTGCACGCCGGCGCGGGGGCCTACATCTGTGGCGAAGAAACCGCGCTGCTGGATTCGCTCGAGGGCCGTCGCGGCCAGCCCCGGCTCCGTCCGCCCTTCCCCGCGGTCGCCGGTCTGTACGCCAGCCCGACGGTGATCAACAACGTCGAGTCCATCGCGTCGGTCCCGTGCATCCTCGACCGCGGCGCGGACTGGTTCACGTCGATGGGCACCGAGAAGTCAAAGGGCATGACCATCTATTCGCTGTCTGGTCACGTGGCCAACCCGGGACAGTTCGAGGCGCCGCTCGGCATCACGCTGCGACAGCTGCTCGATCTGGCCGGTGGCATGCGCGAGGGCCACGAACTCAAGTTCTGGACCCCTGGCGGCTCCTCCACGCCCATGCTGACGGCCGAACATCTCGACATCGCGCTGGACTACGAGGGCGTCGCCGCCGTGAAATCGATGCTCGGTACCAAGGCGCTGCAGTGCTTCGACGAGACCACCTCGGTCGTTCGTACGGTGCTGCGTTGGACCGAGTTCTACAAGCACGAGTCCTGCGGGAAGTGCACTCCCTGCCGCGAGGGCACCTGGTGGCTGGTGCAGATCCTGAAGCGGATGGAGGCGGGCCAGGGCCAAGAAGGCGACATCGAAAAGCTGCTCGACCTCTGCGAGAACATCCTCGGCCGGTCATTCTGTGCACTCGGTGACGGGGCGACGTCGCCCATCACGTCAGCGATCACCTACTTCCGTGAGGAGTTCGAAGCGGCCATGCATACCCCGGCCTGGGAGCTCTTCCCGTACGAGCGGAGCACCATCTTCGTCCGGGAGCCCGTAGGAGCAGGCGCATGAGGGTCGCTTTGGGTACGAGCCAATGGGACTTTGAGCCCCGTCCGCACGCATTGAGCCCGTTCGACGGGGCTCACGGTGTACTGAGCCCGCTCGACCGGGCTCACGGTGTACTGACGCGGGCTCAAAGTGGCACCTGAGGGGGGCGACAAGTGACGGTCACCCAAGCCGGTACGAACGCCGCGGCGGATCTGGAGAAGCGTGAGGACCTGGTCACGCTGACCATCGACGACGTCGAGGTTTCGGTGCCTAAGGGCACCCTGGTGATCCGCGCCGCGGAACTGATCGGCGTCGAAGTGCCCCGATTCTGTGATCATCCCCTGCTCGATCCGGTGGGCGCCTGTCGCCAGTGCCTGGTCGAGGTTCCCGACGGCGGAAACGGTCGACCGATCCCCAAACCGCAGGCGTCCTGCACCCTCGAGGTGGCGCCGGGGATGAAGATCAAGACTCAGCTGTCCTCGCCGGTCGCGGACAAGGCCCAGCACGGCAACCTGGAATTCCTCCTGATCAACCACCCGTTGGATTGCCCGATCTGCGACAAGGGCGGCGAATGCCCGCTACAGAACCAGGCGCTGTCTCACGGCTATGCCGAGAGTCGGTTCACCGATCTGAAGCGGACCTTTCCGAAGCCGATCAACATCTCCCCGAACGTCCTGCTGGACCGGGAGCGATGCGTCCTGTGTGCACGCTGCACACGGTTCTCCGAGCAGATCGCCGGCGATCCGTTCATCGCCTTGGTCGAGCGCGGTGCGCTGCAGCAGGTGGGGATCTACGAGCGGGAACCGCTGGAGTCCTACTTCTCCGGCAACACCATCCAGATCTGCCCAGTGGGCGCACTCACGAGTGCGGACTACCGGTTCCGGGCCCGGCCCTTCGATCTGGTGTCGACGCCGTCGATCGCCGAGCACGATGCCTGCGGTTCCGCCGTTCGCGTTGATCATCGGCGCGGTGCGGTGATGCGCCGACTCGCCGGCGACGACCCGGAGGTCAACGAGGAATGGATCACCGACAAGGATCGGTTCGCGTTCGCCTACGGACGCGGTGAGGACCGGCTGACGCGACCGTTGGTGCGTGAACCTGCGACAGAGTCGGGACCAGCCGTGCTGCGGCCCGCGTCGTGGCCTGAGGCGATCGACGCCGCCGTGCAGGGCCTGAGAGCCGCCGGCGATTCGGTCGGAGTGCTGACCGGCGGTCGGTTGACCCAGGAAGACGCCTACGGTTACGCCAAGTTCGCCCGGGCGGTGCTGGGCACGAACAACATCGACTTCCGCTCCCGCCCCCACTCGGCCGAGGAGGCGGACTTCTTGGCCGCCGCGGTTGCCGGTACGGGGCGCGGTGTCACCTACGCCGACCTGGAGTCGGCGAGCTCGGTTCTGCTGGTGTCGTTGGAGGCGGAGGAGGAAGCCGGAGCGATCTTCCTGCGCCTGCGCAAGGCCAATCGGAAGAGGGATCTGCCGTCATGGACGCTGGCGCCCTATCTGAGCGATGGGGCGCACAAGATCGGCGCGACGTTGATACCGACGCTGCCAGGGGAGGAAGCGACCGTCCTCGATGGCCTTGGCCCCGCCGGCTCGGGGCAGACCACGACTGGTTCAACCCCTGCGTTGGACGCCGACTCGGTGATCTTGGTCGGGGAGCGGGCCGCCGAGTCCTCCGGCGCTCTCAGTGCCTGCTTGCGCCTGCGGGAACGTACCGGTGCCCGCCTGGGGTGGGTCCCTCGACGCGCGGGCGACCGGGGAGCCGTGGACGCCGGCTGCCTGCCCAATCTGCTGCCAGGTGGCCGTCCGGTCGCCGACCCGGCGGCCAGGGTCGACACCCAGGCCACCTGGGGAGTGGCGTCCCTTCCCAGCACCGAAGGCCGCGACGCCGACGAGATGTTGATCTCCGCCGCGGACGCCGACCTGAATGCGCTGGTGGTCGCTGGAGTTGAGCCGAGCGACTTCCTCGATCCCCAGGCTGCCCTCGAAGGCCTGGAGAAGATCGGCTTCGTGATCAGCATCGAGACCCGTGCCTCCCAGATCACGGAGCGAGCGAACGTCGTGCTGCCCGTCTCCTTGATGCATGAGCGAGCCGGCACATTCGTCACCTGGGAAGGTCGCGAGCGTCCCTTCGACGTGGTGATCAACCAGCCCAACACGATGAGCGACCTTCGCGTCCTGGCGGCGCTGGCCGACGGATTGGGCACTGACCTCGGCATCCGCACGACCGCTCAGGCCAGGGCGGAACTCGCGGAGTTGGGCCCGTGGTCGGGCAACCGCGTTCCCCCTCCCGAGATCCAAGCGGGAGATGCCGGCATGGCTGGCGAGTCGGCGGTGGTGCTCGCCACCTGGCGGATGGCACTGGACGCCAGCAGGGCATTGGACAATGCACCCTTCCTTTCCGCCACCCGGCGACGGCCGGTGGCGCGGCTGAGTCCGGCAACCGCGCAAGCGGCCGGAATCGGCCAGCGCGTGGTGATCTCCAACGACCGTGGTTCAGTCACATTCGACGTCAGGATCGAGCCGGAGATGATGGACGGCGTGATCTGGGTGCCTCGACGGGCGCCCGGACTGGTGGTGTCGGAACACCTCGCGGCCGCGGCGGGTGAGCTGGTCAGCATCGGGCCGCCGCGAGATCTGGTGCCCGCGAGTACTGCAACGACGGCCGTGGCGGTGATCGAGTGATTCGCGTGAGCGTGCTGCCGCTGGACCTGACGGCCTTCTTCAACGACGTCTGGTGGGTCGTCCTGCTCAAAGCGGTGTTCGCGCTCGTGCTCTTGCTGTTGTTGACCTTGTTCACCATCTGGTACGAGCGCCGGATCGTGGCCTTCATGCAACAGCGCAAAGGTCCCAACATGAACGGCCCGTTCGGGCTGCTGCAATCCCTGGCCGATGGCATGAAGCTGATGTTCAAAGAGGACTTCACCCCCAAGGCGGCCGACAAGCTGGTGTTCATGCTGGCGCCGTTCGTGGTGGCCATTCCGGCCATCACGGCCTTCGCTGTCATACCGATGGCGGGCGAGGTACAGGTGCCGTTCACCGACATCACGACGCCCCTTCAGGTCACCGACCTGCCGGTGTCAGTGCTGTTCATCGTGGCCATTGCCTCGATCGGCGTCTACGGGATCGTGCTCGCGGGCTGGTCGTCCGGTTCGACCTACGCACTGCTCGGTGCGCTGCGATCCAGCGCCCAGGTGATCAGCTACGAGGTCGCCATGGGTCTGGCGCTGGTCGCGGTCTTCCTCTTCGCCGGATCGCTCTCCACATCCGAGATCGTCGCTCAGCAAGCAGAGCCGGTGTCATTCCTCGGCGTCGAGGTACCGCTGTGGTACGCCGTTCAGCTGGTGCCGTCGTTCCTCATCTACGTGGTGTCGATGGTCGGGGAGACCAACCGTGCTCCCTTCGATCTGCCGGAGGCTGAGGGAGAGCTGGTCGGCGGCTTCCACACCGAGTACTCCTCGATGCGGTTCGCCATGTTCTTCATGGCCGAGTACATGAACATGATCACGGTCTCGGCGCTGGCGGTCACGCTGTTCCTCGGTGGCTGGCATGCGCCGCTGCCCTTCAACCTGTTCCCGGGAGTCGACGCCGGCTGGATGGGCCTGCTGTGGTTCGTGCTGAAAGTCGTGCTCGTGTTGTTCGTCTTCATCTGGCTTCGTGGCACGCTGCCTCGCCTGCGTTACGACCAGTTCATGCGCTTCGGCTGGCGATGGCTTATTCCGATCTCCCTGGTGTGGATCGTGATGGTGGCGATTCTCCGCGTCGGCCGATCGGAGGGTTGGTTCGCTTCACCGGTCTTCTTGGCGATCGCCGGTGTGATCTTCGTGATTCTGCTCGGGTTCTCCTTCTTCGGTGGCGGTGAACCCAAGGAAGAAGTCGAGGCTCAGCCAGAGCCGATTGGTGAATTCGATGCGTTTGCGGGAGGTTATCCCGTTCCGCCCATGCACGGGCAGGAGCTGCCCGAATTCGCCGGCGTCCTGCGTGATGAGGACCATCAACCTACGACGGAGGAGAGCTCCTGATGGGCGTACTCGATCCGATCGCGGGCTTCGGCGTGACGTTTCGCACGATGTTCCGCAAAACGTTCACTGCGGAATACCCCAATAAGCCGAAGGTGACAGCGCCCCGGTTCCACGGCCGCCACCAGCTGAATCGTTGGCCGGACGGCCTGGAGAAGTGCGTGGGCTGCGAGCTGTGCGCATGGGCCTGCCCAGCGGACGCGATCTATGTCGAGGGCGCCCAGAACACCAACGAGGAACGCTACTCGCCCGGCGAGCGCTACGGCCGCGTCTACCAGATCAACTACCTGCGCTGCATTCTGTGCGGGCTCTGCATCGAAGCCTGCCCCACTCGGGCGCTCACCATGACCAACGAATTCGAACTTGCCGACGACTCGCGCGCCAAGCTGATCTACGAGAAGCAGGACCTGCTGGCGCCGCTGTTGCCCGGCATGGAGGAGCCCCCGCACGAGCGGAAGCTCGGTGACAACGAACAGGCCTACTTTCTGGGCCTGCCCGAGACCGGCCATGCCGACGAGCGGGCGGGTGACATTCACCGCGCCAAGCGCCCCAAGGTCAACCAGGGCTTCGTCTACAAGAAGAAGCACCCACCGCATGAAGGAACGGGATAGCAGTGATCCCTCTGGTGACGGCGGCCGCATTCGCCTTCTGGATGCTGGCGCCGGTGATGGTTCTGGGCGCCCTCGGCATGATCCTGGCGCGAAAGCCGGTGCACTCGGCTCTGTGCCTGGCTGCGGTGATGATCTCCCTCGCCGTCCAGTACGCGGCTCAGGACGCCCCGTTCCTCTTCGCGGTGCAGATCATCGTCTACACGGGCGCGATCTTGATGCTGTTCCTCTTCGTGCTGATGCTGGTCGGCGTCGACGCCGCCGACTCTCTGGTGGAAACGATCAAGGGCCAGCGGCCGTTGGCGGCGTTGGCGGCCGTCGGGCTTCGGTGCCCTGCTGGTGCTGGCCATCGGCAACGCGATTGTCGGCGATCCGGTCGGGCTGGGCCAGGCCAACGCCGAGAACGGCGGCAACGTGCAGGGCATCGCCGCCTTGATCTTCAACCGCTACGTGTTCGCTTTCGAGGCGACCTCGGCCCTGCTGATCACCGCGGCAGTCGGCGCCATGGTGCTTGCTCATCGAGAACGGCTCGTCCAGAAGCGTTCGCAGGCCGATCTGACGGTTGATCGGATGCGCCGATACGCCGAGTCGGGCCAGCATCCCGGCCCGCTGCCGACGCCCGGCGTCTTCGCCCGGCACAATGCCGTCGACACCCCGGCCCTGTTACCGGACGGCAGCGCGTCCGACCTCTCGGTTTCAGCGACCTTGCGCGCTCGAGGCACCATCCTCGACAGCCGTGACCTCGTCCGCCCCGTCGACGAGACGGTGGAGGCGATCGCTGAGTCCCACCGCGAGGAGGACCAGTGAGCCCCTCGTCCGACCGCAAGGAGGACAAGTGAGCCCCTCGTACTACATCGTCCTGTCTGCGATCTTGTTCAGCATCGGGGCGGCCGGTTTCTTGATCCGGCGGAACGCCATCGTGGCGTTCATGTGCGTGGAACTGATGCTCAACGCCTCCAACCTGGCGCTGGTCACGTACTCGCGGGTGTACGGGAACCTTGACGGCCAGGTCGCGGCCTTCTTCGTCATGGTGGTCGCGGCGGCTGAAGTGGTCGTCGGCTTGGCGATCATCGTCACGATCTTCCGTACTCGACGCTCGGCATCGGTCGACGACGCCAACCTGCTGAAGTTCTGAGGACAGATGAACCTGCTGGACGTCGTAACGCCGCTGCCTGCCACCGGCCTGTTCACCTACGCCTGGTTGCTGATCGCCCTGCCGGCCCTGAGCGCCGCCATCCTGTTGCTCGGCGGCCGCGCCACTGATGCGTGGGGCCATCTGCTTGGCACCCTGACACCGTTGATCTCCTTCGCTCTGGGCTTGGTGCTGTTTGTCCAACTCGTCGCCCGCGACGTCGCCTCCCGAGCGGTGAGCGTGCCGCTCTACGACTGGATATCCAGCGGTCAGTGGCAGATCGGCGTCGGACTGCTCGTCGACCAGTTGTCGATCGTGTTCGTGTTGTTGATCACTGGGGTCGGCGGCATCATCCACGTCTACTCCATCGGTTACATGGCGCACGACAGGCGGCGCCGCCGGTTCTTTGCCTTTCTCAACCTCTTCGTGGCCGCCATGCTGCTGCTGGTCCTGGCCGACAACTACCTCGTCGTGTTCGTCGGCTGGGAAGGCGTGGGCCTGGCCTCGTACCTGCTCATCGGCTTCTGGCAGCACAAGCCGACTGCGGCGACCGCCGCCAAGAAGGCATTCGTCGTCAACCGGGTCGGGGACATGGGGATGTCCCTGGCGATCATGCTGATGCTGGCCACGTTTGGATCCTCGGCCTTTATCGACGTCAACGCCGGTGCCGAGCGCATGGGCACGACGATCGCGACCGTCCTTGGCCTGCTGTTGCTGCTGGGCGCCTGCGGCAAGTCCGCGCAGGTGCCGTTGCAGTCCTGGCTGCTGGACGCCATGGAGGGCCCGACTCCGGTTTCCGCACTGATCCACGCGGCGACCATGGTGACCGCCGGCGTGTACCTGGTGACGCGCAGCCATGCCATCTTCGTGGAGTCTGAAGCCGCCAGTACGGCGGTGGTGATCGTCGGCGCGGTGACCCTGCTGGCGGGCGCCTGGATCGGCTGTGCCAAGGACGACATCAAGAAGGTGCTGGCCGGATCCACCATGTCCCAGATCGGCTACATGATGCTGGCCGCCGGACTCGGCCCGGCCGGCTACGCATTGGCGATCTTCCACCTGCTGACCCACGGCTTCTTCAAGGCGAACATGTTCCTCGGCGCCGGTTCGGTGATGCACGCCATGAACGACGACGTCAACATGCGTCACTACGGCGGGCTGGCCAGACTGATGCCGATCACCTTCTACACCTTCGCGGCCGGCTACCTGGCGATCATCGGCTTCCCGTTCTTCTCCGGCTACTACTCCAAGGACCCCATCATCGAGGTGGCGTTCGAGCGCAACCTGGCCAGTGGATTGGCGGCGCTGATCGGCGCCGGGATCACGGGGTTCTACATGACCCGGCTGATGATGATGACCTTCGTCGGCACGCGAAAGCGCTGGCCCGAGGGCGTCCATCCGCACGAATCACCGGCCATCATGACCGTTCCGCTGATCGTGCTCGGCATCGGTTCCGCCGTGAGTGGCTTGCTCCTCAACGGCTGGATCGTCGGCTGGCTGGATCCGGCCGTCGGCGGTGAGGAGGCGCACGTCGAGGCGACCGGCCTGCTGTACTTCTCTCCGCTGGGATTCCTCACCCTGGCCGTGGTTGCCATCGGGGTAGCGCTCGCCGTGCGGATCTTCGGCCCGCGGCACAAGGTCACCACCGAGCAGCCTGCTACCCGCTCGCTGCTGGTCCGCGCCGGCCGCCAGGATCTCTACGGCGACGTCATCAACGAGGCGGTGTTCATGCGGCCCGGGCAGCGCTTGACCGCGGATCTGCTGCGGCTGGAGGACAACGGGATCGATGGCACGGTCAACGGCACCGTTACCGCGATCGGCGGCCTATCGGCCCAGTTGCGGAGGGTACAGAACGGCTTCGTCCGCACCTACGCCCTGACCATGGTGGTGGGCGCTGCCCTTGTTGGAGTCGTGCTCGTCCTGGGCCGGTTGGGCTGAGGAGGCGATGGAGATGGGCTTCCCGATCCTTACTGCGCTCGCCCTGCTGCCAGCGGTCGGCGCGGTCTCGCTGATCTTCCTGCGGGGAGCCCTGGCGAAACAGGTGGCTTTGGCGGTCGTCGGTGCTGGCACTGATCCTGGCGGTCATCCTCGCCCTGCAGTTCGACGTCGGTGGCGGCATGCAGTTCAGCGAACAGGCCCCGCTGGATCGCCCCGCTCGGCGCCTACTACGCCCTCGGTCTGGATGGTATCGGTCTGACCCTCGTGCTGCTGGTGGCGATCGTGACCCCGGTCGTGATCATCGCGAGCTGGCGTGACTTCGACGACCGCCGCCCTTGCGTCGGCCGGGCCTACCCGCGACCTCTGAGGAACGTGCCCTCAGTCTGTCGCGGGCCGAGGCGGCCGGTTTCCTCGACCGGCGCAGGACGCGAGCTGTCGATGGGCGCAGGACGTGAGCCTTCGACGGGCTTGGGACGTGATCCTTCTGCGGGCTCCGGAAGCACATTGGCCCCCCGGTACGGGCTGCATGTGTTCTTCGGCCTGGTGCTTGCGGTCGAGAGCTGTGCCTTGTTCCTCTTCCTCGCCACCGACGTCTTCTTGTTCTATGTCTTCTTCGAGGTCATCCTCATCCCGATGTACTTCCTGATCGGTGGCTTCGGGCCTGGCCACGGACGGACGTACGCCGCCGCCAAGTTCTTGATCTTCGGCCTGCTCGGCGGCTTTGTCATGCTGGCTTCGGTGATCGGGCTCTACGTCCAGTCCGCCAGGGTCGGGGACCCGAGCTACCTGCTCAGCACGCTCAGTTCGCTGCCACTGGGTACAGACGCCGGACGGTGGCTCTTCGTCGGCTTCATGTTCGCCTTCGCGATCAAGGCGCCCCTGGTCCCGCTGCACACCTGGCTGCCGGATGCCGCCGAGGAGTCGAGCCCCGGCGGCGCGGTGATGATGGTCGGGGTGATGGACAAGATCGGCACTTTCGGCATGATCCGGTTCTGTCTCGGGCTGTTTCCGGAAGCCAGCCAATGGGCCACCCCCGTGGTGCTGGCGCTCGCCGTGATCTCGATCATCTACGGCGCGATTCTGGCTATCGGCAGCCGGAACATCATGCGCTTCATCGCGTACACCTCGATCAGCCACTTCGGGTTCATCGTGCTGGGCATCTTTGCCCTCACCACCCAGAGCATGGTCGGCTCGACCCTGTACATGCTCAACCACGGCTTGTCCACGGCGGCGCTGTTCGTTGCCGCCGGTTACCTGATCAGGCGGCGGGGATCACGAGACATCCACGCGTACGGCGGCGTGGAGAGGACTGCGCCGGTGCTGGCCGGCCTGTTGCTGTTCGCCGGGCTCTCCACCCTCTCCCTGCCGGGGCTGTCGAGCTTTGTCTCGGAGTTCATGGTGCTCGCCGGGACTTTCACTCGGCATCCGGTGCACGCGATCGTGTCCACCCTGGCCATTGTGCTGGCGGCGCTCTACATCTTGATCATGTACCAGCGGACGATGACCGGAGCAGTGCGGCCCGAACGACCGGTACGAGTCCGGGACGTCACCTCCCGTGAGCGGCTGGCCATGGCTCCACTGGTCTTGCTCATCGTGGTGCTCGGCGTCTTCCCCAAGCCGATGCTCGATGTGATCGAGCCTGCGGTGTCCGGTCTGATGCAGCACGTCGGAGTCACCGATCCGCAGCCGCGGATCACCGCGGAAGGAGGCCGCTGATGTCACCGATCCCGGTGGAGATCACGGCACCGAATCTCGAGTACGGACTGCTGCTGCCGGTCTTGTTGATCTTCGCCGGTGCCTGCGTCGGCGTACTGGTCGAAGCGTTCCTGTCACGATCGCATCGGAACACCGTCCAGCTCGTCGTCACCTTCGCCTCCCTGGGCGGCGCGTTGATCAGCACAGTCCTCAACTGGCGGACTCAGGATGAGGCGATAACTGCTGTCGGTTCGATTGCCATCGACGGCCCGACCTACTTCATCTGGACGATCCTGCTCGTGTTCAGTGCTGCGTCCTTCCTGCTCTTCGCCGAGCGCAAGGTCGAGAACGGCGTGAGCGTCTTCGCGGCACAGGCGGCAGCCGTTCCAGGCACGATCGCCGAACGGGAGGCGGTCGAGGCCAGGGTGGAACACACGGAGGTGTATCCGCTTGCCTTGTTCGCCTTGTCCGGAATGATGCTCTTTCCCGCCTCGAGCGATCTGATCACCATGTTCGTCGCTTTGGAGATCTTGTCCCTACCGCTGTACCTGCTGTGCGGCTTGGCCAGGCGCCGGCGCCTGCTCTCGCAGGAGTCGTCGCTGAAGTACTTCCTTCTCGGTGCGTTGTCGTCTGCGTTCTTCCTTTACGGCGCCGCTCTGCTGTATGGATACGCCGGATCATTCGACCTGAGCGCGATCGACGAGGCAGTGCGGACCAGCCCTCAGCAGTCGGGCCTGTTGCTGGCCGGTGTCGCATTGATCGGCATGGGGCTGTTGTTCAAGTTCGGCGCGGTGCCCTTCCACTCCTGGACTCCGGACGTGTACGTGGGCGCCCCCACGCCGGTCACCGCCTTCATGGCGGCCTGCACCAAGATCGCAGCCATCGGCGCTCTGCTCCGCGTCTTCTATGTCGCGCTCGGGGCAGATCGGTGGGACTGGCAACCACTGATGGCCATCGTCGCCGTGGCGACCATGGCGCTCGGGTCGGTCCTCGCCATAACTCAGACCGATGTCAAGCGGATGCTCGCCTATAGCTCGATCGCTCACGCCGGGTTCATCATGACCGCGTTCGTCGGAGCGTTCCAGGCGACCACCGGGAGCTCGGCCGGATCCTTGACCAGCATCTCCTCGATCCTGTTCTATCTGGTCGCGTACGGGGCGGCCACGATCGGTGCCTTCGCGCTGCTGACCGCGATACGAGATCCCAGCGGTGAGGCGACGCTGCTCAGCAGCTGGGTTGGTCTCGGTCGCCGGTCCCCCACAGCGGCGGTCGTCTTCTCCCTTTTCATGCTCAGCTTCGCCGGCATTCCCCTGACCGCCGGTTTCATCGGCAAGTGGGCCGTTTTCGCGGCGGCGTGGTCGGGTGGTGTTCGCTGGCTCGTGGTCGTTGCCGTGGTGATCAGCGTGATCGCCGCCTTCTTCTACATCCGGGTGATCGTGCTGATGTTCTTCTCCGATCCGGCTGCCGGCGCCACCCCAGATCCTCCGTCCCGGCTGGACGACGCAGGTCGTGGTCGGCCTTGGTGTGGTGGCTACTGTGGCTCTTGGTGTCTTTCCGGGACCGTTGCTCGACCTTGCTCAGCAGCGCTGGAGAGATGCTGCGGTGATCGCAGCGGCGCCGGCCGCAGCTAGGAGAGATGTGCTCGCAGAGGAGACGCGGAACGAGGTCTTCGCTGCTGGCGTGCGCGGCCAATTGGACGTCATCGAGGCTGCGCTGGTGGACGCGGCCCAGGCTGGTACGCCGATGATCACCGAGGCCGCTCGACACGTCATCGCCGCCGGCGGCAAGCGATTCCGGCCGATGCTGGTGGTGTTGGGATCACATTTCGGGGTCGAGGCCGAGGCTGTCGACGTGGTGAAGGCGGCTGTGGTTGTCGAGCTCACCCATGTCGCCAGCCTCTACCACGACGACGTGATGGACGAGGCGGGGTTGCGTCGCGGCTCAGCCAGCGCCAACGCGCGCTGGGGCAATACGGTAGCGATCCTGGTCGGCGACTTCCTTTTCGCCAAGGCGTCCGACATCGTTTCCGAACTCGGTCCGGAGTTTGTGCGCCTGCAGGCCCGCACGTTCTCCCGACTTGTGCAGGGCCAGATTGCCGAAACCGTCGGTCCGGGCCCGCAGCAGGATCCCCTCGAGCACTACCTTCAGGTTGTTGCCGACAAGACCGGATCGCTGATTGCCACATCGGCTCTGTTCGGCTCGAAGATCGCCGGCGCCCCCGAGGCAGTCCAGCAGACGCTCCGGCGCTTCGGTGAGGAGATCGGCATCGTCTTCCAGCTGAGCGACGACATCATCGACGTCACCAGCGACGAGACCGGCAAGACGCCGGGAACGGATCTGCGGGAAGGGATCCCCACGCTGCCCACGCTGTTGGCCCGCCGGTCGACGGATCCGGCTGATGCGCGCCTGCTGGAGCTGCTGGACTCTGACCTGCACGACGACGTGACCCTCGGGGAGGCGCTGCACCTGCTCCGGGGCACCGCTGCATCGAGCAGGCACGCGACGAGGTACGGAGCCGCGCCGAGTCCGCTCGCTCCCTTCTGGACTCGCTGCCGGACGGACCCGCTCGGGACGCTCTCGAGGAGCTGTGCGACACCGTCGTCACCCGCTCCTCCTAACGCACTCACGGCAATTCCGCGCCAGCCTTCCCACGCGCCCCCGGTCAGTCCCCCGCGTGGCGGAAGCTCACGTGTACGTTCGTTCCTGTCACGCTGCGCCCGTTGCAACCGGTGCAGTGTGACAGCAAGAGGCGTAGAGCCGGACGTGTCTCAGCTAGCCGTTCGGTCGGTCCGTAGATAAAGCCGCCGGGACTGCTCCAAGTCCGTCTCTGAGGTTCGCCATTGTTTGAGGCGCGTTGCTGGGCATGACGTCGGTCCATGTGAAGCGGGTCATTCCGTACGAGCCGGCCCGCATCTTGTCCTCGCGGCGTTTCTCGCGGAACACACAATCAGCAGCGCTCTCGCCGGGCCGAAGCAGGCGCTCGTACTTGACCTTGCCATCGAATTCGCCGAGGTGTCGGTGATCCGGCCAGTGGAAGTCGGCCTCTCCGATGAGGCGTCCACTGCGATCGAGTACGCGATATTGGAGATCGGGCATGGGGATGCTGAATCTCCAGAACTGGACTCGCGTCAAAGATTCGCCCGCGGACTCAGCGCGGCCATCCGCGAGCCCGATCGTGATGCGGCCCCTTCGCGAACCCGGGAAGTAGGCGAATCGCTGGTGAAGCTCTTGGATGGGATCGGCTAACTCGGGCCGCAGGTGCAGTGCTGAATCGGCGGTAACGACACCGCTCTCCACGCTCGATCGGCATGCCACCTCCCATACAGCCCGGGCTGGTGTAACCGCGAGGATGCCGTCATAGTGTCGCAATGTCATCTTCGATGTCTCGAGTCACGACATGGTGATTGGCCAGTGCTCGACGACGCGACGAGCCATGATCGAGGCGGATGATGTGGACGAAGTGCAAGGTCTTGGCCATGGAGCGCGAATCCGTGTAGCGCGGCAGCCGACGGGCCGGTTAACGCCACTGAGCCCTGCTGCATTGCCAGCACCGCGCGAGCATGAAGCAGGTGCTTGCCTGCCTCGTCCAGTGCCTTGTAGTTGGCCGTGGTCGTGTACATGCCGCGGCGTAGCCGGATGATCAAACCTGCTCGCCGGGCGGCAGCAAGTGTCCGATCTGATTCCCCACTGTCCAGCGCCTCGGCACGGCTGAAGAACCCTCGGGTGCCGATGAGCACACCCAGACTCGTATTCACGCGGCAACTCTGCGGCGCGCCCGTATGGATGGAAAGGCCTGTACAAGATCTGTGGATAACGCAGGGCGCGGGCATATGAGCTTGTGAGCTCTGCGCCCGTTCCGAGCACGTTGCGCCTGTTGTAACCGGCGCTGAGTGATGGGAACGAACGTGCACGTGAGCTTCTGGCACTGATCGGCTGCAACCGGGCAGAGTGATGGGAACGAACGTGCACGTGAGCTTGTGAGCTCTGCGCCCGTTCCGAGCACGTTACGCCTGTGCAACCGGCGCAGAGTGACGGGAACGAACGTGCACGTGAGCTTCCGGCACTGATCGGGGAGGGGATGGGGAGGGAGGGGCGCGGACCGATGCAGGTTGTTGCCGTCACAGCGGTTGGCCCAGCCAGAGGCTCAGGTCCGGAGCTTCTGCCATCCCTCGGCGATCACGACCTGACTGTCGCGGTCACGGTGGGTGTCGCCGCCGTTGATCACCAGGTCGGCGTCCTCCCAGGGACGGTGGTCGGTGACGTAGGCGTTCTCTTCGGCCATCCAGCCTGCGTACGAGGCGGCGGAGATCTCGCCGGCAGCCACCCGTTCGGCATCGCGGGCGAGCCGGGTCGGCTCGTCCGTTTCGACCCAGATGGCGACGGCAAGCTCTGCTCGTACGGATCGCTGGGTAGCGCCGACTCCTTCGAGGATGAGGTACTGCAGGTCGCGAGGAAGCTCGATCGCACCTTCCCGGCCACGGACCAGCCACGCTGGTGGCCGATAGCTGAGGGCATGGCCGGACCGGACGACCGGCAGCACATCGTCGATCAAGAGCCGGTCCCAGCTGAAGACTCCGTGGTGCCAGGCCAGATCGTCGGTATGCAGCACGGCGCACCCAGCGAGCGTCGCCGCCAGCTGGCGGCCGAGGGTGGTCTTGCCGCTCGAGCTGTGGCCGTTCAGACCGATGACCGCAGGCCGAACGGCACCCGCCAGGTGTTCGATCCGGTCAGCAAGACTATGGAGCGGCAGCGGCTGCCAGTTGAAGATCACCAGATCTTGACCCGTTGCTCCTCGTCCAACCACAGCCGGTCGTTCTCCGTGACGGCGAAGGCGGCGTAGAAGTCGGGAATGTTCCGCACCGTTTGATTGCACCGGAACTCGGCAGGCGAGTGGGGATCGGTTGCCAGCCGCTGCAGCAACATCTCCGTGCGGATCTTCGTCTGCCAGATGTAGGCCCAACTGAGGAAGAGGCGCTGCTCGTCGGTGAAGCCGTCTATCGGATCGGGCCGATGATCGCCGGCCCCGATCCGATACGCCTTCAGAGCGATCGACAGGCCGCCAAGATCACCGATGTTCTCCCCGATGGTCAGCTCGCCGTTCACGCGGTGGCCCGGAGCCTGCTCCGGCTCCAACTCGCCGTACTGGTCGATCAATACTCGGGTCCGCTTCTCGAACGCCGCCCGATCCTCGGCGGTCCACCAGTCGACCAGCGCTCCGTCGCCGTCGCAGGTCGAACCCTGATCATCGAAGCCGTGGCCGATCTCGTGCCCGATCACTGCTCCGATTCCGCCGTAGTTGATCGCATCGTCGGCGTCCTCGGAGAAGAACGGCGGCTGCAGGATGGCGGCGGGGAAGACGATCTCGTTGCGCAGGGGGTGGTAGTAGGCATTGACCGTCTGCGGCGTCATCAGCCACTCCTCACGGTCGATCGGCTGGCCGATCTTGGCGACCGACCGATCGGACTTCGAAGCTGGCCGCGCGCATGACGTTGTCGACCAGGGCGTGGCGATCGATCTGCAGTGTCGAGTAGTCCCGCCACTTGGAGGGAAAGCCGATATGCGGGCGAAACTTGCGCAGCTTGTCAAGGGCCCGCTGTTTGGTCGCCTCGGTCATCCAGTCGAGCTCGACGATCGATTGCCGGTAGGCCTCGATCAGGTTGGCCACGAGCTGATCCATCCGCTCCTTGGCCACTGCAGAGAAATGCCTTTCGATGTAGATCTTGCCCACCGCTTCGCCGAGGGCGCCCTCGACCAGCTCGACCCCCCGCTTCCAACGCTCCTTGAGTACCGGCGTACCGGACAAGATGGTGCCGTAGAAATGGAATCGCTCGTTCACGAACGCCGACGACAAGTACGGCGAAAGCGACGAGATGAGCTTCCACTTGGCCCAGATCTTCCAGGAGGGGAGCCGGTCGTCGGTGATCAGCTCCGCGACCGAGGTGAAGAACGACGGCTGCTGAACCACCAGTTCGGCCATGGCCTGCTCGGGCACGTCCGCGCCGGTCAAGAATGCTCGCCAGTGAAGTCCCGGGCTTCCGGACACAAAATCGTCGAGTGACATGAGGTTGTACATCAGGCGCATGTCGCGGCACTTCACGCGATCCCAGTGCCCGGCGGCGATCTCAGTCTCAAGATCGAGAACGGCTTGCGCAGCGTTGTCCGGCTCGTCGATCCCGGCCAGGCGCAGCGACGCCGCGACATGCTGGCGATATTGGTCCCGAAGCACCGCGTAGGTCTCGAGCCGATAGTAGGCCTCGTCCGGCAGCCCAAGCCCGCCTTGGCCGACGAACATCACGTAGCGGTTGGGATCACCTGGGTCCGACTCCGCTTCGAAGGTGGCCAACCCCGCGATGGCTCTGCGAGCGAAGCTGCCCACCAGAGTCATCAGCTCAGCGACGGTGGAAACGCCGTCGACCTCGGCCAGCAGCGGAGTAAGCGGTGCGGCCCCAGCCTCCTCGACGGCCGCTTCGTCCATGAAACTCGCGTACAGGTCGGCGATCTTCGTCGCCTCGCTGCCGGGCTCGCCCGGTGCCAGCTCGGTGATGATCTTTCGTACGGCCTTTTCGGCCTCATCACGCAGCGTGATGAATGCGCCGGCGACTGGTTTGTCCTCAGGAATCTCCGTGTTGGCCAGCCAGCGCCCGTTGACGTGGCGGAAGAGATCATCCTGAATTCGGACGTCGGGGTCGAAATCGTCCACCTTCAAGGCGGTACCGGCGGGCATCAGATCAGTCACTCGGTCGATGCTAGCCCGATCCACTCGTGCTCATTGTGCGCGCAACCATCTGACCTTGGGTGAGTTGGTCTCCAGCGATACCACCGAGACGCTCGTGCCGGTCATCGTCGCACCGACGCAACGACCGGTACGGCCGCCTTGGGTACAGGTTCCGCTCAACTCGACCCGAAGCGGGATCTGCACCTCGGCGGAGACCCCCGAGGTGGTCACCTTGGCGTTCTTGAACGGGTCCGAACCTTGCTGCTTCCAGTCGATCGACCCCTTGCGCCACTTTGCGGCGTCGGATGTCCAGCGGTTCGGGCACTTCGCCGGAGCCGGGTCGTCACTCTTGAGACACTTGGTGTAGGTCTTCTTCGCCGCCGCTACCGCCGCCGCCTTGCCCTTGGCGGTGATGCGCAGCCCCAGCCGGCTGGTGTCCGGGAAACCGCTGGGGCTCGTGATCAGGATGGTTGACTCGTTGCCGTAGTCGGAGTATTTGAGACCCGTGCTGATCTCGTAGGAGCCGGGGAAGAGGCTGATCAGGTCCGCCGACACCTTCGTCCCGTTGATCAACAGCGGCACCGCTCCGCTGCGGACGAGTCCGAGCTCGACCTCGGCGGCGACCCGTCGAAGTTTCCAGGCGTCTTCCTGTTTGACGACATCGAAGGTCTCCGTCACGGACCGCTTCCCGAGTTTGTACGACGCTTCCACCGCTGCCTCGTTGTCGCCATCGACCCGGGGCACCTCGATCGCCGTCAGGGGCGCGTCCTTGAGCGCGGCTGACAGTGCCTTGTCGGTCAGCAGGGAGTTTTCGGTCGGCCTGGACTGCGCATAGGCCAGCGCCTCCTGAGCGTCGCCTGACGCGAGCGCCGTCAGATAGCCGAAAACGGCGTCCGACGGCCGGGCACCCGCCGCCGGTGAGGCCGAGGAGCTGGGGCCGGTGGTGGCTCCGGTGCGTTGCTCAGTGTTCCTCGCCTGTAGCAGGTTGATCGCCACAATGGCACTGCCGACGCCCAGAATGATCAGGGCCAGGGCGGAAACACCAACCACGAGCAGTGTGCGCCGACCACGACCCGGCTCCGGCCCGGCCGGTGGTTGGGCAAAGTACTCGTCTGGCTGACCAGCCGTCGGATCCCCGACTTGGCGAAGGGACCGGCAGTGCCTTGGTCTGGAGCAAACGGCCCGAACGGGTACCCGCTGGCCGGCGATTCGGCTGGCCTGGCTGGGAACCTTCCCCAGGCTGCATGCCCTGCCCATAGGACGTCGGCATGTGGTCCGCCGTACGGGTTGTGCGTCATGAGCTGCTGCTCCTCGGCTCCCGAAGCATGGCCGCGATGCTACCTGTCCAACGGTGGAGCGGCCGACTCGCCAAGCAAATCAAGAGCCCGGGCTGTCGCCCGGGGAACGGCTCCGCTCAGCGCACCTGCCAGGTGTCCGCGCCGGAGACGAGGCTCTGCAACGCGTCGTCGCCGGAGCCGTTGCCGACGGCCAGCGCCACCTGTTCCCGCGCGAGATCGTCGTAGGTGGCGGCCTCGACATCGCGGAATATTCCGATCGGTGCTCGGTGCAGCACGCCCGCATCGGTCAGCCGAGACAGTCCGAAGGCGAACGACGGATCCGGGTGATGCGCATCATGCACCACCAGGGAGTCGACGCCCACGTCGGCCACCTCCGCCACAGTGAAAACGCCTGTCTGCGGATCCCGCACGACGCCGAGACGACCCTCGACGCCGAAGCGGACGGGTTCGCCGTGCGTCAGCGGGATGATGGCATCGGCCGACGTGCTGGGATCCTTCATCGCGTCGAAGGCGCCGTCGTTGAAGATCGGGCAGTTCTGGTAGATCTCCACGAGCGAGGTGCCGCGATGAGCCGTTGCCGCCCGCAGCACACTGGTCAGATGCTTCCGGTCGGAATCGATCGTGCGCGCAACGAACGTCGCTTCAGCGCCCAGAGCGAGCGACACCGGGTTGAACGGGTTGTCCAGCGAACCCATCGGTGTCGACTTGGTGATCTTGCCCAGCTCGGAGGTGGGCGAGTACTGGCCCTTGGTCAACCCGTAGATCCGGTTGTTGAACAGCAAGATCGTCAGATTGACGTTGCGCCGCAGTACGTGGATGAGATGGTTACCACCGATGGAAAGCGCATCTCCGTCACCGGTGATGACGAAGACCGCCACATCCTCGCGGGCCGTCGCCACACCGGTCGCAATCGCGGTCGCCCGGCCGTGGATCGAGTGCATGCCGTAGGAGTCGACATAGTAGGGAAAGCGCGACGAGCAGCCGATCCCGGACACGATCACCGTGTTCTCACGCTTGATGCCGAGCTCGGGCATGAAGCCTTGGAAGGCCGCCAGCACGGCGTAGTCACCGCAGCCCGGGCACCAGCGGACTTCCTGGTCGCTCGTGAAGTCCTTGCGGGTCAGCGGTTCCAAGGACAACGGGACGCCGGCCAGGCCCGAGCGACCATTGACCCCTGAGCTTGCCGACGGGCGCTCCTCGGACGAGGCCGGTCCTTGGCCTCCGACAGGTTCCGGGCGCTGGGTGGCGGATTCGGGGCTCGCTTCGGCGGGTGGCTGAAGACGCGCCGCACCCGCCAGCTGGGAACGGGTTGTGCTTCCGAGTTCGGAGTGCACATGCTGGGCGGTCACGCGTCGATCCTTTCCAATCGGTCGACCTCGAATTCGAGGTCATGAGCCAGCTCGCTGAGCGAGATCGGCAAGCCACGCACACGGGAATAGCTCTGCACGTCCACCAGATACTTTGCCCGCAGCAGCAATGCCAGCTGGCCGAGGTTCATTTCGGGCACGATCACGCGGTCGTAGCTGCGCAGGATCGCTCCCAGGTTCCCGGGAAACGGGTTGAGGTGGCGAAGATGGGTGTAGGCCACCTGACGGCCCGTCTTGCGGACCCGCCGGACAGCCGCGACGATCGGGCCGTAGGTCGAACCCCAGCCGAGGACGAGCACTCTCGCATGCCTTCCGTCCGGCCCGGCGGGATCGTCCACCACGAGGTCAGGAATCTCGCGAACAATGCCGTCGACCTTCGCCTGGCGCAATCGCACCATTTCCTCATGGTTCGCCGGATCGTACGACACCTCCCCGGTGTCCCTCGCCTTCTCGATGCCGCCGATCCGGTGCTCCAGGCCGGCGCTGCCGGGAATCGCCCACGGACGCGCCAGCGTCAGCGGGTCGCGGCGGTAGGGCAGGAAGACGTCGTTGCCCGCCTTGTCCGTGGCGTTCGTCTCCGTCGCGAATCCTGGATCGATCGCCGGAATCGCAGCCGACGTCCGGCACCCGCCAGGGCTCGGCGCCGTTGGCGAGATAACCGTCGGAGAGCAACACCACGGGAGTGCGGTACTTGACCGCGATCTGTACGGCCTCCAGGGCAATCTCGAAGCAGTCGGCCGGCGACTGGGGCGCCAGCACTGGCACCGGAGCCTCACCGTTGCGGCCGAACATCACCTGCAGCAGGTCGGCCTGCTCGGTCTTGGTCGGCATCCCCGTGCTCGGGCCGGCGCGCTGGATGTCGCAGATGATCAGCGGCAGCTCGGTCATCACCGCGAGTCCGATGGTCTCCGCCTTCAGCGCGACGCCAGGGCCAGAGGTGGTCGTCACGCCCAGCCGTCCGGCGAAGCTCGCGCCCAGCGCGGCACCGATGCCGGCGATCTCGTCCTCCGCCTGGAAGGTCGTCACGCCGAAGCGCTTGTGCTTGCTCAACTCGTGGAGGACGTCCGACGCAGGCGTGATCGGGTACGCCCCCAAGAACAGGGGCAGCTTGGCCTTCTGCGCGGCCGTCACCAATCCGTACGCGAGAGCCAGGTTGCCGGAGATTTGACGATACTCACCGGGTGGCATCGGCGCCGGCGCCACCTCGTAGGTGACGGCGAACACCTCGGTGGTCTCGCCGAAGGCGTACCCGGCTTTGAAGGCGGTGAGGTTGGCGTCGCGGATGTCCGGCTTGCCCGCGAATTTGGCGGACAAGAAGTTGATGGTGCCCTCCGTCGGGCGATGGTAGAGCCAGGACAGCAGGCCCAGGGCGAACATGTTCTTCGCGCGAGAAGCGTCCTTGCGGCTCAACCCGAAACTCTTGATGGCCTCGACCGTCATCCCGGTGAGATCAAGAGCGTGAACCTGGTAGTCAGCCAATGAATCGTCGCTCAGCGGATCGCTGTCGTAGCCGACCCGAGCCAGATTGCGCTTGGTGAAGTCAGCACTGTCGGCGATGATCACCCCGCCCCGCGGCAGATCGGCAATGTTGGCCTTGAGAGCGGCCGGGTTCATGGCCACCAGCACATCTGGCCGGTCGCCTGGTGTCAGGATGTCGTAGTTGGCGAAGTGCAGCTGGAAGCTGGAAACGCCGGGCAGCGTACCGGCCGGCGCACGGATCTCTGCCGGAAAGTTCGGCAGCGTCGAAATGTCGTTACCGAAGGTGGCCGAGTCGGCTGTGAACCGGTCGCCCGTAAGCTGCATGCCGTCGCCCGAGTCGCCCGCGAAGCGGATGACAACGCGATCCAGCGTATGGACCTGTCGCACAGCTAGATGCCTTCTTCCTCATGGCCTGTCGTCCCCGGGTCGTTGGTCAGAGGGGATTCGTAGCGATAACGCAGCCTGCCTGCCCAGTAGTCCATTCTAAGGCCAGCCTAAGCAGCCTTTTTGCTGTGATCCATCCGACACGATGGACAGCCGGGACACACCTGCGAGCCAGTCGCGACTCGTACTACCCGACTTTGAGCCCAATCGGCACTCGTTGAGCCCTTTCCTTCGGGCTCAACGAGTGTGGCCGGGGCTCAAAGTGGGCTGTCGACCGCGTGGGTGGGGAGTCTCACGAGGAGGTTGCGGGGCGTTCGAGGGCGGCAAGCTCGGCCTCGCTGCGCAGGATGCAGAACTCGTTGCGTTCGGGATCGACCAACACCATCCAGCCGGTGCCGTCGTCGTTGCGCAGATCAGCGACCTGGGTGGCACCGAGGGCCAGGACCCGCTCGATCTCCTCGTCGCGCGTGCGGTCGATGGGTCGCAGGTCGAAATGGATCCGGTTCTTCACCTGCTTCGCTTCGGGCACCTCGATGAACAGCACCTCAGTGCGGCGGTCAGCGGTGACGATCAGGCATTCCTCATCACCGGGTTCGTTGGGATCGTCCGGATCCTCCGCCATGTCCAGAACTTGGGCCCACCACACCGACTGAGCGTAGGCGTCACGAGAGTCGACCGCTGTGTGGCTGATGCGCGAGGTCATGCGCGCCAGCATGTCAGCCGAGGGGCGGCGGTTGGTGGATGGCCGATCGTTGGACCTGCTGAGTAGGGGTCTCGAGCACATCAGGAGTCAGCTCGGACACGCGCGGCACCCCGAGCTGTTCCATGACCAGCGTCAGCTCCGCCCTGAGTTCATCGAGCACCGCATTGACGCCCTCCGACCCGGCCGCCGCCAGCGCCCACAGAAGAGGTCGGCCCAGAAACACCGCTCGCGCTCCGAGCGCGAGCGCCGCAGCGATGTGCTCTCCAGTGCGAAGCCCGCTGTCCGCGTAGAGTTCAACGCTGTCACCCACGGCTGCGGCTATCTCCGGCAGCGCCCGGGCAGGGGTGATCGAAGGTCCGAGCCGGCGGCCACCATGGGTGGAGACAACGATGCCGGCAGCGCCGGCGTCGACGCATCGCAGAGCGTCATCCGCGCGCAGTATGCCCTTGACGACCACCGGCAGAGAACTCAGCTGCCGAAGCCAGCCGATGATCTCGAACGTCACGCTGGGATCGATGGCCGTCCCCGCTGAGCCCGCTGCTGCCAGTTCGGCCGGGGTGAGATTGGTCATCCGGGCCCTGCCCGGCACATCTGCCCAGCTTCGCGGATTCACCGCGGCTGGCAGGAGGGCCACCATGTCGACAGTCAGGATCAATGCTGCAGCCCCATTGGCCACGGCGCGTTCCACCAACAGTTCGGTGAGGTGTCGGTCTCGGGTCACGTAGACCTGAAACCACCACGGTGCACCCTCGGCCGCAACGGCCGAGAACGGCACGGCGGCGTGAGTGGACACTCCGAGCAACGTGCCCGCTGCGGCTGCCGACCTCGCCATGGCCGCTTCGCCTTCGTCGTTTGCCGCCAGTTGTTGGGCCATCGGCGCGATCAAGACCGGGGTTCGGACCGGGGTGCCCAGCACGGTCGTGGCGGTATCGATGGTGCTCACGTCGCGAAGCGTGTACGGCCGAAACCGGACGGCTGACCAGTCGGCGGTACTTTCGGCATCGCTGACCCCGGATCCGGCGGTAGCCCCGAAGTAGGCGGTGGCGTAGTCGGGCAGCAACTGCCGAGCTCTGGCCTCGAACTGAGCCGCGCTCATCTGAGTCGTGCGCACGACAACAGCGCCATCCCGCAGGATGGCGCTGCCTCTGGTTTGTGGGAGATCGATCTCAGAGGTTCGACCTGTCCTGGTCGGCGTCGCCCAACCCGCCCGGCGGAAGATGTCGTCACGTCACCGAGTGCGTCACCCGGGTCGTCCGCCCCGGCCGTCGACCGTCCCGCCGACCGTGTCGTCGTCGTACGTGGTGCCTATGGGGCTGGCCGTCTCGTCGTACGTGCTGCTCGTCATGGATCCGGCGCTGTCGTCGTAGGTGCTGCCCGCGGTGTCGTCCAGGCTGCTGCCAGTGGTGCCCAGCGAGTCGTCGTAACCGCCGCCGGCGGTCGAGCCGGTGCTGGCCGCGTAGTCGCCGGTGCCCGAGGTGTCGTACGTGCTATCTCCGGGCATCGTGCTGCCACCAAGGGCGTCGGCCGTCGTGGGGGCCATGTCGGCGTCAGTGTCGTTCACGCCGGGAGTGTCAGCGCCAGCATCGGCCCGGCCGTCGGCGCCCGAGTCGGCTGACGCATCGTCATCGTCGCGGTCCAACTTGTCCTTGACGTCGTCGACGAGGTCCGATGCCTTGTCCTTCATGTCATCGAGGAAACCCATACTGTGTTCCTAACTGTGGCCAATGCCCCGCACGGGTTGCGAGGTCGCGCTCATCCTAGGGCCGGTCGCAGTGGCACCGGAAGAGCCCTTATTCGTTGCCGATCGTGCGAATTTCCAGTGGTAGCGGTAGTCAGCGGTAGTTGGTGAACTGGACGGCGAAGTCGTAATCCTGGGCCTTGATCAACGCCTGGACGGACTGCAGATCGTCCCGGCTCTTGCTGCTGACCCGAAGCTCGTCCCCCTGGATCTGCGTCTTGACGCCCTTGGGACCCTCGTCGCGAACAAGCTTGGCTACCTTTTTGGCGTTCTCGGTGCTGATGCCTTCTTCGGTCGTCGCCGTGATCTTGTACAGCTTGCCGGAGGAGCGCGGCTCCCCGGCGTCGAGTGCCTTCAGGCTGACGCCGCGCTTGACCAACTTGGACTGGAAGACGTCCAGCACCGCCTTCACTCGCTCTTCGGAGTTGGCCTCCATCTCGATCTGCTGGCCGGACCAGTGGATGCTCGCGTCGGTGTTCTTGAAGTCGAAGCGCTGACGCACCTCCTTGGCCGCCTGGTTCAAAGCGTTGTCCACCTCTTGCCGGTCGACCTTGCTGACCACATCGAACGAGCTTTCTGCTGCCACGACGATCACTCCGTTCTGACGATTGCTGTTCTGTCATTCTGCCGAAGGGGCACCCGTTCGGCAGGCGGGGCCTGCCGTACGACCGGTTGGTGCGTGGTCGGGGAGTTGCTATTGTTTCTCCCCGCCAGCGGGTCTGAGATCAGCTGGCTTGGCAGGTTGCCCGAGTGGCCAAAGGGAGCGGTCTGTAAAACCGTCGGCATCGCCTACGTTGGTTCGAACCCAACACCTGCCACCGAAGGAAAGACGCGTCTGACCAGGGACGATGATAGCTTGAGCTGGGCTTTCGGTGTCGGCTGGATCCGTCTCGCGCCAGTGGCCTACGCTGTCGGGCGCATCGTGCCGCCGGTCCGCAAGCAAGGCCTACAACGGTAGAGCAGCCACGTCTGGGCAGTATCCGGGTACCCGTGCGGACACGTTGCCGGCGGTCCACACCACCAGCTGATAACGTCTCAGCGGCAACAGTCATCGTTGGTCCTCCCACCGCTAGCGACCTGAATCGAGCGGCGACGGACCGAGTTCGGCCAACAGCTCGCCCATCCGGTGGTATGCCCAGTTTCGGTAGGCGATCAGGTCCTCCCGGGAGTTCTCGTCGAGCTCCAAGAATCCCGCCCCCGACTTCACGCCGAACTTGCCCTGTGCAACCAGGTCGGTAAGCACCTGGGGGGTGGCCAGGCGCTCGCCGAATGCTCGCTCGAGGATACCGAAGGCGCTCGCGTACACGTCCAGACCAGCCATGTCGGCAATGGCGAAGGGACCGAAGAAGGGCAGCCGGTAGCCGAACGTCGTCCGCACGATGGTGTCGACGTCCGGGGCGGTGGCGATCCCCTCCGCCACGATTTCCATCGCCTCCTTCAGCAGCACGTACTGCAGCCGGTTGAGGACGAACCCGGGCGCGTCCGCCACCCGCGCGCTCTGCCGGCCGGCGCGGCGAAGCATGTCCTGGACCGGCGCGAATACCGCGGGGTTGGTCTGGGCACCGCCGACGAGCTCGATGCCGGGGATGAACGGAGCCGGATTGCTCCAGTGCACGGTCAGCAGCCGTGATGGATCGGCCAACGCCTGGGCCAGCACGTGTACGGGGATGGTGGAGGTGTTGGACCCGATGATGGTGTCTGGACGGGCTGATCGCTCGACACGGGCCAGCACGTCGCGCTTGACCTCGACCGACTCGAAGACCGCCTCCTGGACGAAGTCGACATCACTCACCGCCTCTTCGATGGAACCGGCCGCCCGCAGGTTCGCCCGAATCAGATCGGTCGCCCCCGCAGGAAATAGGTTTTGGGCCTCGAGGTCGGTCGACTCCTGGAGCAGCCGCGTCAGTGCCCGGCGTGCCGCCTCATCGTCGATGTCGGCAAGGACGACGGAGAAACCAGTCATGGCCAGCGACTGGGCGATGCCGCCGCCCATGTAGCCTGCGCCGACAACGGCGACGGTCGAGATCGAGGGAACGGGCACAGCAGGAACCTTTCAGGACTCGGGTCAGCGAGCTGACCGCGCGGGTGTGTGAGCTCGCGGCAGCGACTCGAACGCGTTGCGCATCATGAACAGCCCGA
The DNA here is from genome assembly GCA_963808495.1 of uncultured Actinomycetota bacterium. GTDB lineage: Bacteria > Actinomycetota > Actinomycetes > Propionibacteriales > Propionibacteriaceae > Microlunatus. Next base: position 332,769 of record CAWEGC010000011.1, on the reverse strand, counting down.
ACGGCAGCCGGAATATGATCAGCACCAGGGCCACCCCGACCAGCGAGTTTGCAGGTCCACCACCCCGAGCAGGGCGTAGGGCTGGATCAGAATGGTTGGGTGCGGGACCATCAGGATCGCCAGGGCGCCGACGAACAGGATGATCTTGCCGGGAAGGGCGAAGCCGGCCGGGGCGTATCCGCCGAGCACTGTTACAAGTAGGGTGCCCGCCACGGTGGGCGCCCACACCGCGATGCTGTTTCAGTCGTATGTGTGCGAGCCGGACTCCGTCAACCAAGACATCAATGATCGGATTTGGTCGGCGAAGTCGCGATAGACGACAGCGAGCGCCAGGCTGGTTGACAGTCACGAAACTAACCCGTGATCTTGTCCTCGTACTCGATGATCTCGTTCACCTTGGCATACGAGGGGCTGTCGGGATCGAAGATGTAGCCGAGCCATTCCTTGGCGAGCCGGCGGGCCAGTTGTAGACCGATGACCCGCTGCCCCAGGGTGAGGATCTGGCAGTCGTTGGACAGAATCGAGCGCTCCACGCTGAAGGAGTCGTGGGCGACGGTGGCGCGGATACCTGGCACCTTGTTCGCGGCGATGGCGACGCCGATGCCAGTGCCGCACACCAGGATGGCGCGATCGGCTTCGCCGGCGGCGATCTTTTCGGCGGCGGCGATAGCCACCTGAGGGTAGGAGGCGTTCTCCAGATCACCTGCATAGACGCCGAGGTCCTCCACGACTTCGACACGCTCGTCGGCCTGCATGTCGGCCAAGATCGCATCCTTGTAGTCGAATCCGGCGCTGTCTCCGCCCAGCAGCAGGCGGATGGGCTTATGGCTCATGATTCTCTTCTCTCTCTCTTGCGGCGACTAGCGAGGAGGTTGAGCGGGTTGGGCAAGGGCCTCGCCGAGGGCGGTGGCGATCAGTCCGAGTGAGATCGCTCCGGGGTCAGGTGTGCCGACGCTGCGTTCGGCCAGCGGTCGGGCCCTTCCGATTCTCGGTACCAGTGAGGCCGTGGCCTCGGCCGCCGCGACGCAAGCTACTGCGGCCGTACGCCCAGGCGCTGGTCGAGCGGCGCGCCGCCGCGGACCTCGGAGACGAAGGTGTCGACGAACGGGAAGAGCGCATCCAGCATGGTCTTGTCACCCAGCTCGGCCTTACTGAAACTCTTCAAGTTGGTGGCCGACTGGTGCACGGCGTCGGCCAGCCGCTCCGCAGTAACCGCCTCAGTGTTGCCGAGCGCCTTACCGACTCCGTCGATCAGCATGCCCCACAAGATCCCGCTAGTGCCGCCGGCCCTGTCACCGAAGGCCGCACCGGCCGCGGCCAACACCGTCTGCACGCCGCCCTCGGTCTGCGCGGCGGCCTCGGCGGCCGCCTTGGCTCCGCGCGACATTCCGATCCCGTGGTCGCCATCACCGGCGACCGCGTCGAGCTGCCCGAGATAGTCCTTGTGCGTCTCGACGGTCTCGCTGAGGGTGCGCAGCAGATCGCGCGCGATCGCCGCTGCGGCGATGGACTCCTCGCTCGCCTCCTCGACGACGTGCTCGCGAGCGTCTTCAGTGACTGTCCGGCGCTGTGGTGAACGCTCGACTCGCTTGGACGCTGCCGCGGCGGAAGGCCGGAGTGTCGGCCGGTGCTGTCCAGTAGCCCTCCAACTCCTCGTCCAGCCACGTGATGCGACAGCGAGCAGCCCGCCATATCGAGGCTCGTCACGAGCTCTCCAACCTCCGGCTCGACCAGCACCACACCGGCGGCTCGCAACAACTCCGCGACGTCGCCGAACAGCGCATACAACTCCTCGTACTTGGTTGCGCCAAGCCCGTTGACCAGCACCGCCGCCCGACCACTGGCCTCCGCCGGGACGCTCGGCCAGCACCGTCTGCACCAGCTTGGTCGCCAGATCCTTGGCGTTCATCCATGGCGCTGAACTGATCCCCGGTTCGCCGTGAATGCCCAGACCGAAATCCATCTGTCCCGGCTCGACGACGAACAGCGGCTGATCGGCGCCGGGCATGGTGCAACCGGCGAAGGCCACCCCGAAGGAGTAAGTCGCCGCGTTCGCCTTGGTCATCACCCGCTCCACCTCGTCGAGGTTCACACCGTCCTCGGCAGCCGCGGCGGCGATCTTGTAGACGGTGAACGTGCCGGCGATGCCCCGCCTGTTGCCCTGCTCGCTCGGCGGCGGCAGAAGCGATGTCATCGGTGACATAGACGATCCGGGTGTCAATCCCCTCGGCCCGGAGCCGGTCCGCGGCGACCTCGAAGTTCAGCCGGTCACCCGCATAGTTGCCGAAGCCAAACACGACTCCGGCGCCGCCATGGGCCGCCTTGGCGACCCGGTAGACCTGCTCAGCCGACGGCGACGCGAACAAGTCACCGAGCACCGCGCCGTCAGCGAATCCGGTACCCACGACGCCGTTGAACGACGGGTAGTGCCCCGAGCCGCCACCAATGACCAGGCTGACCTTCCCCTCCAGCGGTCCGCCCGCCCGGAGTGAACCCGGACGCCCCCTCAACGCGGCTCACGTACTGCGGGTACGCCGCGGCGAAGCCCTTGAGAGCATCGTCCTTGAACTCGGAAGGATCATTGTAGACGTAGGTCACCGAAGCCTCCCTGTTTCAGCACGATCGGCACGGATACGCTCCGCTGCTAACGGGGCACAGAGCTCCAGCAGGTCGATGAAGGCCGACGCCGACCACCCCGCGCGTCCAACGAAGAGCCCGCCGGCGTGCGGATCGCTGAGGAGGTCGGCGGCATTGTCCCGGTTGACGCTCCCGCCGTACAGGATTGCCCGGGCCGAGCTACCGCCGGAGATATCGCCGACGAAATCGCTGATCGCCGCCAGCACCGGGGCGACCTCATCAGGGCGCGCCACATGGCCCGACGGACCGATGGCCCAGATCGGTTCGTAGGCGATGATCACCTCACCGATCCGCGGTGCCGCCACCCGGGAAAGCGCCGCCGCAACCTGCTCAGTCACAAACTTCTGAGCCTGCCCGGCGTCACGTACGGCCCTCAGTTCGCCGACACAGATCAAGGGGATCAGGCCATGGTTTAGGGCGGCGACCACCTTCAGCGAGACGGTGTCGTCAGTCTCACCGAAGTGTTCGCGCCGCTCGGAGTGACCGATCTCCATCAAGGCAGCTCCTGCGTCTGCGGCCATCCGCATCGAAATCTCGCCGGTGCCTTCCCCTTCGGGATCCCAGTGCGCATTCTGGGCGCCCAGCAGGATCGGTGAGTCAGCTGGCAGTCGGTCGCGGACGCTGGCCAGCGAAGTGTGGGCGGGCAGCACGAATGGCTGAAGACCCTGCGGCACGGGGTAGGAGCACAGCTGGTCAATGAACGCCGCAGCTTCTGCCAGGGTCTTGTTCATCTTCCAACTGGTGCCGACCCAGATCACGGGATCACGGAGACCTTCACCGACTTGTCTCCGGCGGCCACCAGGTCAAGTCCATCCTGGAAGCGCTCCAGCGGCAGCTGGTGGGTGCAGATTTTGTCCATTGGCAGCGTGCCCGACTCGATCATCTTGATCGCGGCGGGCCAGCAGTGCGGGCCGAGATGCGCACCTCGTACGTCCAGTTCCTTGTCGTCGCTGATGATCGACCAGTCGACGGTGACATCACTGCCGAACACGCTGTACTCGACGCACGTGCCGAGCTTGCGCAGCAACTTGAGGCCCTGGCCGACAGCGGACGGGTGGCCGGTGCCTTCCAGGTAAACGTCGGCGCCGTAGCCATCCGTGAACTCCTTGACCTCCGGACCATGGGAGATAACAGCCCTCATTTTCACCGGGATCCGGTCGGCCTGCTCAGCCCGGGAGTGGGTCATCCTCGAAGCCTCCGTAAGCCTGTGAAGGTACCACAGTTGCCATCGCCAACAGAGTAGCGACCTCGTCCCGATCTCAGATGGCCTCCGGATCACGCCAGGCCGATGAGCAGCTGGCTGAGGTCGTCGCCCGACCGCGGAGCAACCGGTGAAGTCCTCTACATCCTTGTCGTTCAAAATAGGCATTCATCCCAGACAGGCATGCAGCTACTGGAGCTCGTCGTCGTTGAGTCGAGCGGGCAGGAACTCGTTGCGGTACTTACCCTGACCGACGGCGAGGCCGCGCAGAAAGATGCTTTCATGATTGCCGTCTATGCCGGCCATGACGCGGGTGATTGTGGTGTGCACCGGTGTCTTGACGGCTTGGAGGTAGCGGACCTCCGTGCCGCGGATCTCTCCCGCGTTTAGCACGCACCAACAGCTCATAGGAGCGAATCCAGGAGAAGTCCTGTTCCGTTGAGAGTCATAGACCCCCAACCCGGCCTTCGAAGTCGAGTTCGGCGATCGTCTGGTTGTGCCACAACGGCGCGTTCGGCGACTGGGTCACCGCTGCGGTGGGGTCCGGCGATGAGGGGCGACTGGAGATCACGACCTCGAATAGACGTAAACCGTGGATGAGACCGGCACCATGTCCTGCATCGGGCTACCTACGGCAGTTGATCATGCTTAACGGGTCGCGACTTCACAGGTCCAGTTGCTTCATTGTTTGGAAGGCACCGCTCAGGTGGATATCGACAGCTTGCCGAGCGACCTCTGGATCCGCCAGACTCAGTGCAGTTCGGAGCTTGAAATGATCCGGATAGCCGATGCGGGGAAAGTCGGGGAAGTTGACGTTGCGGGTGTGGAGAAACAACGAGACTTGGCTTCGTATTGAGCTCCAGACCCGTTGGACGCGTTGGTGATCGCAGGCGGCGTAGACAATGTCGTGAAACGCCAAGTCCAGCCGCACCGCCTCCTCCGGGGCCACTCCGACCTTTGCCGCCTTCATCTGCTCCAGCACCGAATCCATCTCGGCGAACTCGGTCTCGCCCATCCGGGTGCAGGCGCGTTCGGCGGCCAGCCGCTCGATGGCCCCGCGCAGCGTGTACACCTCCTCGACATCGACGGCGGTCAGCGTGCTGACGAAGGCGCCGCGATGCCGACGGAGCTCAACGTGGCCCTCGCCTTCAAGTTGGGCCAGGGCCTGGCGTATCGGTCCGCGGCTCACCCGAAGAGCTGCAGCCAGCTCCGCTTCCTTGAGGTGCGCGCCGGCCTGGAACTGGCCGGTGACGATCATCTCGCGAAGCAGATTCACGACCAACTGGCCAAGGGCAGGCTGCATCTGCTGTGGCAACACGACGCCTTCAAGAATCATGATCGACCGCCCAGTTGGCTTGGACAACGTGCGTTGACAGGAAGACAAAGGGCCTATAGGCCCACTGCGCCCGTCACGACAGTACCGGGATTGTTGACAATTTACCATTGACAGGCTAATCAGCGTTCGGTAAGACTGAGCCTTCAGCGGCACGACAAGTTCCGGTCAGTATCGGGCGAGAGCCCTGCTGCTGCTACATCGACGATTCGCCGATGACTCCGGATCAACTGGTAACTGATTCAGACAACACAGTTGTTGTGGAAGGTAGTGACCAACGACGTGAGCATTGCCTCAGCTGATGTGCATACCGGACGCAGAAACTTGGGCCCGTTTCCGCCCGCGGCGCCGAGTAGACCCGATGCCCCACATGTAAGAAGTGCCCAAGTTACCGTCGACGCTGCAGATGATCAAGGACCGCTGACGCGGGTCTGGGCGAGCATCGGCTACGACGAGATCAACTGGACCTACACCCCGACCGGTAAGCGCCTGCTGAAGACGTTCCAGGAATTCTCGGGGCACAGCTATCACGTGCGGCCGCACTACGTTTTCTGCTCCGGCAGCGGGTTCGGCATCCCGCACTGGGGATCCGGCAATGTCTATCACGAAGACGACAACGGCAATCCCTACTACGACTTCACCATCGTCGACCAGACGTACGACGCGATCGTCGATGCCGGACACCATGTCCTTGTCGAGCTGGGATTCACCCCGCGTGACCTGCTGCCACCCGAGGCCGAGAACCTCAGGTTCGAGAACAGCCCCACCACGTACACCGCATACGAAGCCGGCGCCTGGAGTTATCCACCCCGAGATCTGGACAAGTGGGCTGGCCTGATCGAGGCTCACGCACGGCACTGCCTGGACCGTTACGGCATGGATGAAGTCTCCACGTGGCTCTGGGAGTTATGGAACGAGCCTGACATCTATTATTGGCGCGGGACTCAGGAGCAGTTCAACGAACTGTACACGGTGACCGCCGGGGCGATCCGCGACGTTCTTTCCAGTGGCCTGGTGGGTGGCCCGGCCGTCACGAGCAGCGGCCTCGAATTCCTGAAAAACTTCCTGGAGTACACCGCGTCGCGCAATGAGCCGTTGGATTTCGTCTCCTATCACACCAAAGGCTGCCGGTTCCCCACCCGGGAGTACGCAGCGATTGGAGCGGAGCCGAAGGAGAAGCTCAACCCTTCGTCGACCAAGATGCTCTTCGACATCCGCAGCTTCAACCGCGCAATCGCCGAGTTCCAGCCCTATCGCGACCTGCCGGCCATTGTGGATGAGTGTGACGCGGCCGTGCCGGCGCACTTCGGCCGCTACGACAACGCGAACTATGAATTCCAAAATACGGAGTACTACTCGGTGTTCCAGGTGAAATTGATGAAGAAGATCCTGGACCTGAACGCGACCGAGATCGTTTCGGTGGGGCAGGCCACCTCGTGGAGTTTTTACTTCGAGGGCGAGCGCTACTTTGAAGGCACTCGGTCTTTCCTGACCGCCGGAGGCATCGAGAAGCCCTTCCTGAATGCCTACCGAATGCTGTCGAAGATGGGCACCAACCGTGTGGCGGCCACCTCGACGGCGTCCTGGGAGGTATCCGAGCTAGATCACACAGACGGCAGCAGCATGCGGGAGGAGGTCGACAGCCTTGCCTCCCGGCGCGAGGACGGTACGGTCGCCGTGCTGGTCTGGCGCCACACCGATGACCAGTACCAGACCGATGAAGCCGAGACCACCGTCAGCGTTGCGGTGCAGGGGCTGGGTGACCGCAGCTACCAGCTGACTCACTCCCGGATTGATCATGATCACAGCAACTCCTACACCGTCTGGAAGTCGCTGAATTCCCCGCAGGACCCGACCGAGGACGAGCTGGCCACGATCAAGAGCAGGGAGGGACTCGAGAGCCTCGAACCGGCGAAGACGGTGAAGGCAGACAACGGAGCGCTCTCGGTGGACGTATCGCTGCCGCTGCCGTCAGTCTCGTTGTTGATCTTTACGCCGGAGAACTGAGCATCGGAGCTTGGTACGAAGTACCCGAAGGACGGAATATGCCCGTTAGTCCAAGCGTCATTCTGAACAACGGAGTCTCGATCCCACAGCTCGGCCTTGGCGTCTTCCGGGTGCCACCGGCGGAAGCGCAGCGTGTCGTCGAGACCGCCCTTGAGGCGGGCTACCGCCATATCGACACCGCCGCCGCGTACAACAACGAAGCTGGCGTCGGTGCCGCCATCAAGGCGAGCGGGTTGCCACGTGAGGAGGTGTTCGTCACCACGAAGCTCCGCAACGGCAATCAGGGCTACGACAAGGCATTGGTCGCCTATGACGAGAGCTGTGAACGACTCGGGCTGGACCAGATCGATCTGTATCTGATCCACTGGCCGTATCCGTCAGCAGACCGCTACGTCGACAGTTGGCGGGCTCTGGAGCGGTTGCACGGGGAGCAGCGGGTACGAGCGATCGGCGTCTCGAACTTCATGCCCGAACACCTGGAGAGGCTTCTCGCCGAAACCGAGACGGTGCCAGCCGTGAATCAGATCGAGCTGCACCCGACCTACCAGCAGTACGGGGTCGCCGATTTCAGCAGGAAACATTCGATAGCAGTCGAGTCGTACTCCCCACTCGGACAGGGTGCAGATCTGGAGCACTCGACGGTGGTAGGGCTAGCCGAAACGTATTCAACGACTCCAGCTCAAGTGGTGCTTCGCTGGCATCTGCAACGCGGCCATATCGTCATCCCGAAGTCCAACTCGGCTGACCGGATCAAGTCCAACTTCGATGTCTTCAGCTTTTCCTTGACCGACGAGGAGGTGAATTTAATCACCGCCATGGAGGGCGGCAATCGGATCGGCAGTGATCCGAGGACGTTCGCGCTCAGTCAGATCCGCTAGCTGGCGTCCATGTAGGTGTTCGGAAGATCCGCAAGGAGGAATCAGGAAGGCTGGGTGTCAATGACGACGATTTCTGCTCAACCTGGCGGGATAGCGACGCCTGATGAGGCCGAGCTCACGCGGATATCGCGACGGTCCAGCGTGCGTCGTAAGCAGGCTTTGTGGATATGGCTGTTCCTGTTTCCGACGGTCGTGCTGTATGGCGTCTATACGATCTATCCAATCATCGCCAGCTACTGGTATTCGTTCGTTGAGTGGAATGGATTTGCGGCCGACAGGACATTCGTCGGTCTTCGCAACTACCGGACGGTCTTCGCCGATCCATTGTTCTGGAGCTCCTTCAAAATCACCATCATCTTCATGCTCCTGGTAGCACCGGCCCGGGTGATCTTGAGCTTCCTGCTTGCAATCGTGCTGAACTCGCCCAAGTTACCGTTCTCGAAGCTCTTTCGGACGGTGTTCTTCCTGCCGGTGGTGACGACAACGGCCATCGTCGGTGTCGTGATGCAGTTCATCCTCGATCCGAGCAGTGGCCCAATCAACGCGATCTTGATCTTTCTGGGCATTCGAGGGTGGCGTCAACTTCCTCGGCGACTCCAGCCTTGCGCTGCCCACGGTCGCGGTGGTCTACGTCTGGAAGTTCTTCGGCATCACGATGATCTATTGGCTCGCGGCGCTGCAGACCATCCCGCAGGACATCTATGAGGCCGCCAGGATCGACGGCGCCGGCTTCGTCCAGATCTTCAGGCACATCACGGTGCCGCTGCTCAAGCCGTTCCTGATCATCATCTACGCTGCTGACCATCGAGGACACCTTCCGTGCCTTCGACCTGATGCAGACCATGACCGCCGGCGGGCCGTTCTTCAGCACCGAGATCATCGAGATCTACATCTATCGGTGGGCGTTCGCCGCGCCCATTCCACAACTCGGACACGCCTCCGCCGCCGCGGTGCTCTTCGGCGCCTTCGTCTTCGTGGTCGGCCTGATCCAGCTCTGGGGCGTCTACGCCGCCCGCCGGACTCAGGAAGGACTACGGGGAATGAGTGCGTCGCGTCAACCGCGGTCCGCCCGGTGCCGGCACCGCGATGGCCAGGCGGCACTTCGACGGGTGCCGTGGTGGATCGCCGTCGCCTTCCTGGTCGGAGTCGCGATCCTCTGGATCTATCCGTTCGTCTGGATGCTCTCGGCCTCGCTGAAGGACAACATGGAGGTTTTCGCCGCCGGCCTGAAGCTGATCCCCAGCAGCCTCCACTTCGAGAACTACGTTCGGGCCTGGGAGGACGCCAACTTCGGCCGATACCTGATCAATACCGTGATCGTCACCCTGTGGACAGTCTTCATCGTGACCGTGCGCTGCGCGCTGTGCCGGCTACGTGCTGGGACGGTATCGCTTCCGCGGCTCCAGAATCTTCATGGGGGTTCTGTCGCGACGCTCTTCGTGCCGACCGGGTACACCATCATCCCGATCGTTCAGGTCTCTCTGCAATTGGGCGTGCATCGACTCGCTGTCGGGCATGATCCTTGCACTCAGCGGCGCAGCGAATGTGTCCGCCATCCTGATCTACGCCGGGTATTTCCGGCAGATGCCGAAGGAGCTCGAGGAAGCTGCCATCGTCGACGGCGCCGGCTTTCTCCGAGTCTTCTTCTCGATCATGTTGCCGCTGGCCATGCCGGTGACCGCCACTGTCGCCCTGTTCACCTTCCTGGCGACCTGGAACGCGTTTTTCCTCCCGCTGGTGTTCTCCTTCAGCCGCCCGGAGCTGCGGACGTTGAGTGTCGGCATGCAGGCATTCGTCGGTGAGAACGCCGTCGACTGGACCGGTATGGCCGCCGCCGGCGATGATCTCGATCGTCCCTGTTGTCGTTCTCTTCTTCTTCCTCCAGCGGTTCTTCGTCGAAGGCATCGCCGGAGCAGTCAAATCATGAACCGGCGCGACGAAGCCAAGGTCGCCCTATCGAAAGGAAATCTCATGTCCGCAATGACGCGTCGCCGCTTCTTGCAGGGGTCCTCCGCCCTCGCGTCTCGCCGCTGTCGTCGGGGCCTGTGGTTCGGATGGACCGGGCGGTTGCGGGGCTCCGAGAGGAGGTGGCGAAGCGTGGGCTTCAGTGGTGGGACCACTTCAGCTCCTTCCAGAAATTCCACGCCGACTGGGCCGCCAAGCAGTCCGAGGCGCTCGGCACCAAGGTCACCTACACCTACTACGAGGCATCGAAGGCACCCGAGGCGCTGCAGCTGGCCAACCAGGCCAAGGCGCTGCCGGACATCTACTCCAACGTCGTCGGCATCCCGCTCGCCGCGTTGGTCAAGGACAACTGGGTGCACGAGTTCAACATCTCCGAAAGACATCCTGGACAAGCTGCCCAAGGGCCTCATCACCGAGGGCTCACCAACATCGACGGCAAGCTCTACGGGCTGCCGCTGTTCAGCTTCCGGCAGTACACCGCGGTGACCTGGTTCAACACTGACCATTTCGCCGAAGGCAGGACTGGACCCGAACGCCCCGCCGACTAGCTACGACGAGTTCCGCGCCGCCTGCCAGAAGCTGAAGGACTGCCGGCAGTCGCTCCGATGACCCTGGCGCTCGGCGCCGACGGCGGCCGGGTGCGCGACGAGATGGACGACATGGCCCAGACCGGCGGTTTCGACGGGCTACCAGGGGCTGAACTTCACCAACGGTGAGTACCAGTACCACCACGACGCGTATGTCAACGGCATCGAGTTCTGGAAGGAGCTCTACGACGCCGGCATGATGCTGCCGGGCACCAACAACTTCAGCGTGGTCAACGCCCGGACCCGGTTTGCCTCGGGTGCGGTCGGCTTCTTCATCGACGGCCCCTGGCTCCCGGTCGGCTCCAACGCTCTCCAGCCCGGCGTTCCTGCCCAAGATCGGCGGCGGCCAGATCCTGACCGCCGAGACCGGAGCGAAGGTGGCGACCTACCGGGGGCTCGCGAACCCGACGTTCTTCGTCTCCGGCACCAGCAAGGACCCCGAGAACGCCACGAAGATCATCGAGTCGTTCACCACCGAGGAGTACCAGAAGCGATGACCGCGGCGATGGACCAGCCGCCTGTCCATCTGGACGTGGTGGAGACGCGGATGTGATCGAGCCGTACAAGAAGATCATCAACCTGTTCAAGGAGCAGGTCTTCCAGGGCCGCAGGCGATCGTCCGCAACTCCGGACATCGCCGCGGTGGACGCCCAGCGCAAGCCGATCACCCCGATCTCGGCCAGGTCATCCAGGGCTACCTCGGCGGCAATATCCCCGACCTCAGGCTGCGCTGAAGAAGCTCAGCGACGCCAACGAGGCCGACCGGGAGCAGGCCATAAGGCCGCGAAGTAATCGGTGCCGAGGTGTCGATCGATGACTACGTCTTCAGTGACTGGAAGCCGGGCACCGACTACGTCTACAAGTAGTGATCGCCGCCACTTTGCCTGCTTCGCCAACGAGCCAGTCGGAATGAGGTGTGGCTGAGTCTTGAGACGCCACCGCGGTATCACAGGGCAGTCCGGGCCTGCTCAGCGGTGCCCTTGAGGGCTGACCCGCAGCTCTATCGGTGTAGTGGCCCTGCGCTTGCTGGAGAGATGATCCTGCAGGTGGGTTAGCCATCCGCGGGAGTCGTCACCTGCTCGCGCTCGGAAGCCGGCTACGGTGGGCAGGTCCCGCGAGGCCGTCGACCTCCCGGCCACCGGCGGGAAGCAGCCCGAGATGTCGACCGCGGCGTGTTTGGAGGTCGGCATCAGACCTCCCCTCGGGCTGACCGGAAGCAGCATGGGTCGTGGCTCAGTCGATGATCAGTCCACCATTGACGTTGTATGTCGCACCGGTGATGTAGCCGGCGTCCTCTCCGAGCAGGAACTCGATCACCGCGGCGACATCATCAACCGTCCCCAGCCGGTCCACTACCAGGTCGGCGATCATCGCGGCTCGTCGTTCCTCGCTCAGGGCTCCGCCCATGATATCGGTGTCGATCGGTCCCGGAGAGACCGCGTTGACAGTCACCCCGTCCCGTCCGACCTCGCGGGCCAGCGCTCGAGTCATGCCGAGGACTGCAGCCTTGGCAGCGGAGTACGCGGCCTTGCTGTAGGTCCCGCCCCCGCGCTGGGCGGAGGCTGAGGAGACCGTGACGATACGTCCGACGCCGCGGTGCAGCATGCCGCGCAGGAACGCCTGGGTGACGAAGAACTGGCCTTTGACGTTGATGTCGAACACCCGGTCCCACTCCTGTTCGGTCAGCTCCAGGAACGGCACCGGCGATGCGACGCCGGCCACATTGGCGAGTCCGACGACCGGGGGCAGGTCCTGCTCGACCCGCCGGGCGACGTCCAGCACGGCCTGCTGGTTAGCGATGTCGACGTGATAGCCGGCCGCCGGGCAGCCGTCGCGAGCGATACTGTCAGCCGCCGCGATGGCGGCGTCGCCATCGATGTCGAGGACGGCGATCGACCAGCCATGATCGGCGAGGCGGCCGGCCAGAGAGCGGCCGATCCCGCGTGGCGAGCCACCGCCGGTGACGACGGCAGTGCACTGCGGTGGGAAACGGCGGAGAGGCATTCAGGAGGCCCTTTCGGTGGAGTGCAGACGTGCGGCGGGACGGCTGCGGGTCAGAGCTGGGCGGCCTCCAGCAGGTGACGGAGGTAGTCACGGCTGCGGGCGGATTGCCACAGGCCGTCACCGCCGTAGTGCTCGACGAGGAAGGCGCCGCGGAAGCCGCCCTGGACGGCCTGCGCCACCGCCTTGCGGTAGTCGATGAACCCGGCGTCCAGCGGGGCCGGCGTAGTGAAAACCGTTCCCCGAAGGGGATCCTCCATCCGGAAATAGTTCTTGACGTGCCAATAGTTCATGTACGGGACCGTGGCCGTCATGATCTGCTGCCAGGGCTCGATAGGGCCCTGTGCCCGGACAAGATTGCCCAGGTCGGGGTTCAGGCCGACGTTGCTCCGGCCGATGTCGTTGACAAGACGCACTGAGCTGTCCGCGCTACCGAGGAAGTTGTCCTCATACATCTCCAGGGTGAGCTGTACTCCCACGTCGGCGGCGTGGTCCGCGAGCTCCTGGAATGTGCTTACGCATGTCCGCCACAGTTCAAGGTCGTCTGGGTTCGAGGCTCCAGGAACGGTCCAGAACCACAGCACCTGCTTCTGCTGGTCCGTCAGCGCCTCGAACAAGCCGAACGAGACCACCGTTGCGCCGAACTCGGGTGCGGTGTCGATGACCCGATGCGAGTAGGCAAGGTTCTCCGCGGCGTGCTGAGGGTCGATCACGCTGCACCGAGCGGTCGAGATGGCGGGCACGTTCAGCCCGAGCTCTGCCAGTGTGGCCCGAACGTGTTCCCGTTGGCTGGGGTTCAGCTCCGCCACCTTGACCCAGGAGTCGGTCAAGTCCACCTCCCGAAAACCAGCGTGGGCAACCTGCGCAAGCGGCTGGCGCCAAGTGTCAGGGTGGAGCTCGGCGAGAGGCACGTCGGCGGGAGCGGCGCCATTGAAGGGAATCATCGCTGCCGCGATGGGCCAGTTGACTGGTGACAGCTCCTGGTGCGAGGGTGCGGCCACCTGCGTCTCCTGCAACGAGACCTCCAAGTGTACGAGATATCAGACACATGTCTCTTATCTTGGATTATTCTGATGGGCGTGCGCGTGCTTGTCAACCGTCCGGGCCGCCGCCGATGGCCGATCGGGGAGTGCCGAGCCCTAGGATGACGCCGTGAGGGAGGTCCCGGCGTTGAACCGCGGCTTGCGCATCCTCGAGCTGCTTGCCGAAGCCAAGCAGCCGATGCGGGTAGCCGACATTGCAGTCCGCCTGGACATTCCGCGCAGTGCCACGTACGAGCTCATCAACACCCTCCGCCTCCACCGGTTTCTCGACCAGGACTCCCACGGTCGGCTGATGCTCGGGGCCAAGCTGGCAATGTTGGGTGCCAGTTTTGAGTCAGGTATCGACCTGCCGCGGCTAGCCGCCGAGGCAGCTCGTACGCTGCGCGACCGTTGCGACGAGACGGTGCAGGTCGCGGTACTCGACGACCGCGACGTGCTCTACATCGCCAAGGCTGACTCGTCCCGGCAACTGCGTTTGGTCTCCAACCTTGGCCGTCGACTTCCGGCCCACGTCACCGGCCTCGGCAAGGTTCTCCTCGCCGCGCTACCCCCGGGGAGTTCGACCGGCGGATGGCCGGCGTGCAACTGGAGATGTACACGAGCACCTCAATCACAGATCTTGACGCTCTCCGCGCCGAGCTGGCCGATGTTCATCGGGCCGGTTTCGCCATTGACAACGCCGAGTCCACCCCTGATGTCCGGTGCGTTGCCGCGCCGATCCAGGACACCTCCGGCGAGACCATCGCCGCGATCAGCATCAGCGGTCCGTTGATCAGGATGACTGATGATCGACTGACCGAGTGCACATCCTGGTTCGCGATGCTGCGGCCGTTCTGTCCCGCCGGCTCGGGTACGGTCTGCTCGGGCCGGAGGCCCTAGCCGGAATCACTGCCTGAACAGCCGGCGCCTGGTTCCTTACTGCCCCTTTATGCAGGTGCGGTCCCACTCCGCTTTCTCAGCTGCACTTAGCACCCTCTGCAGGTCCGCGAAGTTGGCTAAAGGCAACAGAGTGGGAGGAGCGGCCACGGAGCTCTCTTGACCGAAGCGTGACTCGAGTCTTCATGGTTGATCATGATTGTGACCACCCCTCGGGCAGAGCTCGTCGGGTCAGTAGTGGGTGAGGCCGCGTGCGCTTGCCACCACACCGGAGCAGATGCACTCCCGGTGACCGACCCCGAGCTTGGTGGCGGCGCACCACCGCGCACTGATCGCGTCATGTGATGCCAGCGGATGCTTGCAGGTCGGGCAAAGGTCCGCGAGTGCGTCGATGTCCACCAGGGCGGGAGATGCAGAGCTCATGTCAGTCCGTAAGGCCCGTCAATAGGCCGGATGGTGATCGCCAGGGACCGCCGATCAGGTGTCAGCGGAAGGATCCCTCGGTGCTTTCACCCTACGCCCGGAGCGACCGTACGCGAAACGCCGCGTTCTTAGCTTTGGGAAATGCCTCAGGTCGGCTTCGGCCAACTGCCCAGGCTTGTTCCCGCGAAGCACCGAAACCTGAGGGCAAGTTCGGGCACGGTGTCGGCCGTACTCGAATTTGGCGACCAGCGGGCTGATTGGTTTGGGCGAGGGAAGTATAATGCGGCCATCGACGGCGGCTCCCAACACACGGCAGGAGCACAGTAAGCGGACTCCACGGCTGTACCGGGGGCCGCTGTTGGTTCTGACTTAGCTTGTCCAGAGCGTCGTTTCCACCCTCCACCCCGACAACTGTCGCAGCTTCCTCTTCGAGCACGAGATGTACGCGAAGCTCGGACACGAGGCCGACGGCGTAACAGTCAGGCGATCAGCCGCTTTGTGGGCCGAGATCGAAGTACAGGACGATGTGACGAGGATCGTTCGGGTCGGATTGGATGGCGGTGGCGGTCTCCTCAAGCCTTCTGACACCGACACCGTAGGTGACGACACCTTCGAAGTCACCGATGAGCCTGTACTGCTGCATGTTGTTTCCCGCCACGCTGACGGCCCCGTTAGGGACTGTGGCTCGGCCAGCGCTGTCGTGGGCGTCGGCCGGAGTGAGCGTGATGGCAATGAAGTACGTGCCGTCAAGGGTGACCCTGTTCCCCGACCCGTCCTCGGTGAGCTCCTTGACGACGGTCGTCCTGAGAGTCGTGTCGGCCGGCTTGCAGAAGTCGAACGCCAGCCGATCGAAGGTGTCATGGCGACCAAACCTTACGCTGCGTAGGGCCGGGTTTGCCGATTCCACCTGCGTGTCGCACAGCCGGTGGGCAGTGGTGCTGTTCGTGCTCGTACTGGGGCTCGGGCTTGTACTGGTGCTCGGGCTGGGGGCGCTCAAGGTCGGGCCGGGTGTCACCCCAGGCGTGACGGTCGGGCTTGAGGTTGGTCGATCGGTGGGACCTTGTCCGTCGCCCGTCAATCTATTGTCGGTGCAGGCACCCAGCAGTGATGCGGCCAACAGGACGGCGAACAGATTCGGCCTGAACGGCATCAGGGCTGAGTCCCCCTGCCATCTGGTGCGTTGCCGGTGAGCAACTGATCCTGGTGTCACTTTACGCGCGTGAGCGCTCGGTCACCGTAATCCCGCCACGCTCCGATGACGGGGCACGACGCTCGGATGGCACGATCTGGGCCGTCACAGGGTCACGGTGCGCGGCTCAGGTGGTGCGCGCGGAGACCGTAGCGCTGAACGGACCTATGTTGCCCGAGGTATCGACAGCGCGCACTCGGAAGTAGTACGTGGTACGCCGTTTCAGGGATCCGACCGTGAAGGTGGTGCCTGTAGGTGTACCGGCCTGTGCGAAGCCGGTCGTCGCGCTGCTGCTGCGCCAGACCTGATAGTTGTTGACGTCGTTGGTTTCGGCCGGCGCTTTCCAGGTGAGGGTGACTTGGGTGCGGCCTGGGACTGCCGTCAGAGCAGTGGGCTCGGACGGTGGTGTGGTATCGGGTGCGGGTGTGCCGCCCGCGATCAGCGCAGCGACGTCACGCCGGATCGTGGGCAGGGTTGGATAGAAGGTGTCACCCGGGCAGGCTGTGGCGGCATAGTCGCGGTGGCCCGCGATGTTCGGGCGGGTGATCGTCGCGCCGCTGACGGGGTTGACGAATGCCTCGGTGGCCTCCGGGTTGATGCCGTTACGGCTTGCTTCCCAGGCCAGTAGCCGGTTGAGCGCATTGCGCGCGGCTGGGGTGGCGTCGTGGGTCGTTAGCGTGCCGAGCAGTGCCACGCCGACGGTACCGGAGTTCCATCCCGCGGTGTGTGCAGCTGTAACCCCCTGACCGATTGCATCGTCGCCGGTGGGGTTCGCGCCGCCGTAGTCGCGGGAGTAGCGGCCCTCATAGATCGTCCCGAATTTGTCGATCAGGAAGTTGTAGCCGATGTCACCCCAGTCCTGGGTAACCGAGTGGTAGTAGTAGATCGACCTGATCTGGGCCTCGGCCCCGGCTCGGTCGGTGTAGTTGTCGCTGGTGGCCGTGTGGTGAACGATGAGCTTCTTGGTCGGGTAGAACTGCGGCGCCCAGGTCATGTATGCCGGGTCCGCCCCCCAACCTCCGCGCGAGACGATCGATGGCTCGGCCGTGGCAGCGCTTGCTACGGCGGGTGTGGTGGACGGCGTGGGTGCCTCGACGCTGGTAGTCACTCCGTCGGAGAGTCCGAGCACCGTCAGTCGCGCCAGCGGTCGGTCGGTAGTCACTCGCACCGCAACAGCTCCAGGTGCCGGCAGCAGAGCGCCGTACGTCGTTCCGTTCTTGCGCTGCTCACCCATCTCGTCGCGCCCCGCGGATTGGGGCGTCCCGAAGTGCACACCATCAGAGGAGAAGGCAAGCGTGACAAGCGCATCTGCGTTGCCCTGCCAGTACGTCGCTACAGCTCGTCGCCGGCCGGGTAAGGACGACGGTGGTGGCGGCACTGACTGAGCGCACGACCCGCTCGGACCGCGTGGCCACATGGCGGGTGACCGAGGCGTCGGCGGACTGCTCGGCGACGACGCTCGGGCCGGTGAGGCCGACGGCAAGGACGAGAACTAACAACAAGCGGCGCAGCACGGGATCCTCCACGAGGGACCAGGTGGACGCGCCACGTTAGCGTAGGTTTCGCAGCGGAGGTGGGATGTCCGGCTTGTGCGACGGGCTCGCACCAATCAGCGCGTCGGTCGTCTGAATGACTGCACCGTCACTGTGCAGATCGGTCTCTGTACGGCCGCGAGCCGGTCCCCTACATTTGAAGTGTCCAGGGGAGGGTGGCCTCAATGAGGGCTCGACTTATCTGCCTGATTCGGCGGCACCAGTGGCACAACGGCTGGAACGACTACGAGCACCAGACGGTTTGGACCTGTAAACGCTGCGGGAAGACCAAAGGTGACTCGGGAAGCGCTGGGGACACGCGTTCCCGATCGGGCACTCTCCCGTGGGGCGGCGCACTTGGCGGCGGAGGCGGTGCACTTGGCGCCGGAGGCGGTGATTTTGGCGGCGGAGATGGCGGCGGAGGCGGATAGGGCAACCGGGAGCTCAGCCGGGCGGTGTTGCAGCGCCGAGGCACCTACATGAGCCGAGCGCCAACCAGATCGATGTCGCTCAAAACGCCGAGCACCACCCGCGCGCAGCTCATTGCCATGATTTAGAGGTGACCTTTCCGCCCGCCCCGCGCCGCACTGCCCATCAGATTCGTCGCTGGCGGCAGCACCTGGCCGACGAGCGCGCCGAGGCCGCCGGGTACCGGGAACTCGGCGAGCGCAGGACTGGTGAGGAACGGGAGATACTGCTGGCTCTGGCCGACGCGGAGAAGCGGCACGAGTCGCATTGGCTGGACCTGCTCGGCGATGACGCGGGGCCGCCCCGCCGCAGCAGTCTGCGTACCCGGCTGCTGGTCTTTCATGGCCAGACACTTCGGCACCGTGTTCGTGCTTGCCCTGATGCAGCGCGCGGAGGGTCGTTCCCCGTACGAGACCGACGCCGATGCCAGCCCGACAATGGCCGCCGACGAGCGGATCCACGGCGAGGTGCTGCGAGGCCTGGCGGCGCGCGGCCGGGAGCAACTGTCCGGCGCGTTCCGGGCAGCGGTGTTCGGCGCCAACGACGGCCTGGTCAGCAACCTGGCACTGGTGCTCGGCATCGGCGCCACCGGCGTCGGCACGCGCACTGTCCTCTTCACCGGCGTCGCGGGCCTGTTGGCCGGAGCGTTGTCGATGGGCGCCGGCGAGTACGTGTCGGTACGGTCGCAGCGAGAGTTGCTGCAGTCCACCCAGCCGGACCCGCAGTCCCAGTTGGCGCTGCCCCACCTGGATGTGGACGCCAACGAGCTAGCGCTGGTCTACCGGGCACGGGGGATGGATCAACCCCAGGCCGAGGAGCACGCCCGAACTGTGCTGGCCACCCTGCACCTGGACTCCGACGCCCCGGTGACTGCCCACGTCGATCCGCACGAGGCCATCGGGTCGGCCTGGGGCGCGGCGATCTCCAGCTTCTGCTTCTTCGCCGTCGGCGCACTGATACCGGTCCTGCCGTATCTCTTCGGCGCGACGGGCTCGACTGCGGTGATCATCGCAGCCGCGCTTGTCGGCATAGCGCTGCTCGGAACCGGGGCGGTGGTGGGCATCCTCTCCGGCGCCTCACCGCTCAAGCGCGCTCTCCGTCAACTCGGCATCGGCTACGGCGCCGCAGCGGCCACCTATCTGCTGGGACTCGCCTTCGGCGTCAGCATCGGATGATGGTGGCTTTCAGAGCCTGGTCCAGGCGTCGCTCAGCACCGAACGAAGGGTGGACTCGATCTGGTCGAACTCGGACTGGCCACAGATCAGTGGTGGAGCGAACTGCACCACAGCCTGTCCACGGTCATCGGCACGGCAGTAGACGCCGGCCTCCCACATGCCCGGAGCGATCACGCCACGCAGGATCCGCTCGCAATCGTCTCGGCTGAACGGTTCCTTGTTGGCCTGGTCCTTGACGAGCTCGACCGACCAGAAGTAGCCGTTGCCGCGGACGTCGCCGACGATGGGCAGGTCGAGCAACTTCTCCAGGGTCTGCCGGAACGCGTTCTCGTTCCGGAGCACGTTGCCGAGCAGGTCTTCGGACTCGAACACGTCGAGGTTGGCCAGCGCGGCGGCGCAGGCGACAGGGTGGCCGCCGAAGGTGTAGCCGTGCGGGAACGACACGTTGCCGCGCGAGAAGGGCTCGAAGATCCGATCGGAGACGATCGCCGCCCCGAGCGCGGCGTAGCCGGAGGTGAGACCTTTGGCGCTGGTGATGATGTCGGGGACGTAGCCGAACTTGTCGGCGCCGAACATGGTTCCCAGCCGGCCGTACGCACAGATCACCTCGTCGGAGACCAGCAGCACGTCATAGGTGTCGCAGATCTCGCGGAGCCGTTCGAAGTAGCCGGGTGGGGGCGGGAACGAGCCGCCGGCGTTCTGTACCGGCTCGACGAACACTGCCGCGATGGAGTCGGGCCCTTCGGCGAGGATGGTCTCCTCGATCCGGTTCGCCGCCCAGAGCCCGAAGGCTTTCTCGTTGTCGGCCAGGTGGTCCGGCGCCCGGTAGAAGTCGGTGTTGGGCACCCGGAACGTCCCCGGGATCAGCGGCTCGAAGGCGTGCTTGAAGCCGGGCACCCCAGTGATCGACAGCGCGCCCTGGGTCGTGCCGTGGTAGGCGACTGCGCGGCTGATCACCTTGGTCTTGGTGGGCTTGCCGGTCAATTTGAAGAACTGCTTGGCGAGCTTCCACGCCGTCTCGACCGACTCGCCACCGCCGGTGGAGAAGAACACCTTGTTCAAGTCTGCGGGTGCCAAGGCGGCGAGACGATCGGCCAATTCGATCGCCGGCGGTGTGGCGTACGACCAGATAGGAAAGTAGGCCAGCTTCCGTGTCTGCTGATCGGCCGCCGCGGCGATCTCCTCGCGGCCGTGGCCGGCCTGCACGACGAACAGCGCAGACAACGCGTCGAGATAGCGGCGGCCTGCCGCGTCAAAGATGTAGGCGCCCTCGCCGCGCTCCACGATCGGCACCGGCTTGTCGGCGTAGTTGCCCATCCGGGCGAAGTGCATCCACAGGTGGTCGGCCGGGTTGCCGTGGCTGCTGGTGGTGTCGGGCGTGACCAGAGCGGTCATCTCGATGACTCCTAGCGTGTCGGTCCGAAGAAGTGGTTCTGACCCATGCTGCCCCTCAGGTGTTTGGGGGAGCGCCCAGGTGTATGCCGAATGGAGTGCAGGCCTGATTCCTTGTCGCCACTGAGAGGATCTGAGCGTGGCTCAGCCGAGGCGCTTCGCGGTCGCCGTCAGCGACGAGACACTCAACGACCTGCGCGCGCGGCTGCGCAACACTCGGTGGCCAGACGAGGCACCTGGTGCACCGTGGAGCCAGGGCACAGATCTCGGCTATCTGCGGAGCCTCGCCGAAGAGTGGGCCGAGCGGTTCGATTGGCGCGAGCAGGAGCGGCGCCTCAACAGCTATCCCCAGTTCACGGCACTCATCGACGGTGGGCGGGTCCACTTCGTACATCACCGCAGCGGGAAGCCTCCCCTGCTTCTCATCCACGGCTGGCCGAGCTGCTACGTCGAGATGCTCCACCTGCGTTGACCGGCTCGCCGACGACTTCGACCTCATCGTCCCCTCGTTACCGGGTTACGCGTTCTCATCCCGCCCCACTGCGACGGGATCGATGCCTCCTACACAGCGAGTGTCTGGAAGAAGCTCATGGACCTGCTCGGCTATGGGCGCTTCGGTGCGGTCGGCGGCGACTTCGGCGCCGCCGTCGCAACACGTCTCGCTCTGCGCCACCCCGACCGTCTGACAGGCATCCTGCTGACCACGCCGGAGATGAGTCCGGTTCTCGGGCCGAACAGCCCACCCCTGTCTGACGCGGAGCGCGACTACCTCGAGCATCGTGCGCGGTGGGACGACACGGAGCGCGGCTACAGCGCGATCCAGTCGACACGTCCGCAAACCCTCGGATACGCACTGGCGGACTCTCCGGTAGGTCTAGCCGCTTGGGTGATCGAGAAGTGGAGGGCATGGAGCGACAGCAGTGGAGACGTCAATCGCCCGTTTCGGCACCGACTTCCTTCTGACACTGCTCACCATCTTCTGGGTGACGAACTCGATCACATCCTCCATGCGGGACTACTACGACGCCCGTTGGTATGGCGCACCGCTCACGGACACCGACTACGTGACCACGCCGACAGCGATGTCACTCTTCCCTCACGAGTTCGTACCTGAAGGCGAGCCGCCGCGTGAATGGTACGAGCGGCTGTACAACATCCAACGGTGGACCGTCTCCGTCCACGGTGGGCACTTCGCGGCGATCGAGGAACCCGAATCTCTAGCCGACGACATCCGCTCGTACTTCTCCTGACGGTGGATGGATTTCGACGAGAGACTGCCGACGAAGTATCCGACCCGGTAGGTAGTGATGGATGCTCCTCCGAGTTCGATGCGGTTCTCGCTGACTGCGGAGCATTGCCTGATTCATGTTCTCGGCTCGCGTGGCCGCTGTGTCGGTTCGGTGAGGACGACGATCTTGCCGGTCGTGGTGCCGGCTTCCAATTCGGCATGGGCCTGCCGGATGTCATCAAGCTGGTATACGCGGTGCAGGGGAACGACCGCATCACCAGTGGCGACCGCGTCGAGAAACGCCTGCAGTACATTCGCGGGCAGATCGGTTGCTTCGCCGGTGTAGGCGGTGAGGCGAACCCCACGGGGGATGTAGTCGATGGGGTAGAAGTCGCGAACCGTCCACTCGTTGGACAGCATCCCGGTGAAGCAGACCACGCCATGCACCCGTGTCGCCGCCAACGTGTCGGGCAGGGTAGGGGTTCCCACCAGCTCGAGAGCGGCGTCCACACCGATGGGCTGGATCTCACGGACTCGCTGCGCGAGACGGCCGTCATCGATCAGGACATGGTCGGCGCCGATCGCTGTCAATGCTTCCGCTTTACCCGGGCTTCGGGTGGTCGACAAGACGGTCAAGCCGAGACGCTTGGCCAACACTGCGGTCGCCATACCTACCGAGGAGGTGCCGCCGCGGATGAGCAGGAATTGTCCCGGTTGAGCGTCGAGTCCGATGGTGAGG
Organism: uncultured Actinomycetota bacterium; assembly: GCA_963808495.1. Taxonomy (GTDB): domain Bacteria; phylum Actinomycetota; class Actinomycetes; order Propionibacteriales; family Propionibacteriaceae; genus Microlunatus. The sequence goes on along the minus strand of CAWEGC010000011.1, from coordinate 310,095 downwards.
GAGCCGTGTGCGGTCTGGAGCATCTCGGGGACAGCGCCCAATGTCGCCCAGTCGAGGCTGCTGGTGAACGGCACGACCTGCCGGGCCGGAACGCACGTGTAATCGGCGTAGCCCCCGTCGAAGGTGCGCCCCATGCCGCCCATCAGCGTCGCTACCTGCTGGCCAAGGGGAAACTCCCCGCTCGGACAGGCGGCCACCGTACCCACCGCCTCGATCCCGAGCACCCGCGGGAACGTGACTCCGACGGCAAGGCCCAGACGGGTGTGCAATTCTGAACGGTTCAACCCGAACGCGGCGACCTTGATCAACACCTCTCCCGGCCGCGGCGTCGGGATCGGAATCTCGCGGATGCTGAGGGCGTCGGGTGGTCCCGGTCTGTCCAGCACGACCGCCCTCATTGCCGACTCGTCAACGTCGAGGCGCTCAGGTACGACCTTGTGCCAATGCGGCTCACAGTAACCTCTCAATCACCCTGCTTAGCGAGACGACAACCGCGGCACTATTTGGGTGCGGCGATGACCGCTAGCGGGACCTTTGTTTTGCGCCGGACGCGGTGTGGCAGGTCCATGGCGAGCCAGCGTGAGATACCTGGCGGCAGCGTCGAAAGGATGATCTCGTCGAACTGCTGTTCCGCGACGGCCTTCTCGATCGCGACCATCGGGTTGGGGTCTCCTACGGCACCGTCGACGGTCGCGCCCATCTCTCGTAGGCGGAGCAGCTCGGCCTCGAGGTTGGACTTGGCCACGGCAATGCCCTCGTCGCGGATCTCGGCCGCAGTCGGCATCACCGTGGAGTCCACGGGGAAGGCGCCGCTGAGTGCGCCGAAGTCGGCGATGAGATGCGTGGGGGGCGTGGCGGGCGCGAGGACCCAGAACTCAGCTGGTCCGCGCGCCATTCGATCGCGGATGGCGTCCAGCAGTTCCTGGCCGCCAAGCGTCTGATTCGCCACGACAAGGTATCGATGCACAGTTGGGCTCCTCACCTGGGAAGAAACCTAGTGCGGCCGGCTGGCGGCGGGATTGGATTCGGCCCGCGCGAGCACAAGGAAGCTGAACAGGGAGCCGACGATACCGACGATCATGACCCAGATCATGGGAACAGCGGTGACGCTGCCGCCCGAGCTGGCGAGAGGGGCGGCGACAGCCATCGCCACTGCTTGGGCGACACCGAGGACGGCGGAGGCGGCACCGGCGACATGCCGAGCCTCGCCGGCGGCCAGCGCGCTCGCGTTACCGAAGATGAACGCCTGGACCGCCATCAAGACCAGGAACCCGGCGCAGGTGAGCAGCAGCGGGGTGTCGAGGGCGAACACGCCCACGGTCAGGGCCGCGACGGCGACGGTGGCGAGGCTGAGCCCGAACCCGATCAGGGTCCGCGGCCGAAAGCGTCCGACAATCCTGGCGTTGACGACAGACAGCAAGATCTGGGCCAGTGCCGTAGAGGCGAAGAACAAGGCGAACGGCATAGGGGCAACGCCTTTGATCTCCTGCAGCACGTAGGAGGAGTTTGCGATGTACGCCATCATCGTGAAGCCGGACAACGCCGCGGTCAGCATGTAGCCGACGTACAACCGGATCCGCAGCACCTCGCTCAGACCAGATGTGAACTGACGCAGTCCGCCGCCGTGACGACGTTCCCGTGGCAGCGACTCGGGCACGAACACGATGGCGGTGATCATCATCAGCAGCCCGAACCCCACCAGGCACCAGAACACGGTCCGCCAGGTTCCGCCGAGCGTCAGCACTGCGCCACCGAACACGGGCGCGACCATCGGCGCCAGCCCACCGAGAGCCATCATGATCGACATCACCTTGGCCAGCAGGTCGCCCTTCGCGACGTCGACCACGACCGCCCGCGCGACCACTGCCGCTAACCCGCCCCCGAAGCCCTGCACGACTCGGAACGCGATGAGCAACCAGATCGACGGTGCCAACGCACAGCCGACAGCGCCGAGGGTGCAGATCAGCCCGCCGACGATCATCGGCGTCCGCCGGCCGCGCTGGTCCGACAGCGGTCCACCGAGCAGCTGGCCCAGCGCCATGCCGAGGAAGAACGTGGTCAAGGTCAGACCGACCAGAGACGCAGAGGTGGCAAGGTCGGCTGTCACCTGCGGGAAGGCGGGGGTGTACATGTCGGTCGCGAACGGCGGCACTGCGCACTGCAAGGCCAGCGTCAGCACCAAAGAGGTGGATACCGCCGCACCTGCGGCTCCCGCCCGGCCGGCAGACGCAACTGTCGGGGGAGGCGACGAGTCGTCGCGAGCAGTCATCACCACACCCTTGGAAACATCAAGCGCTACAAAGAAACTGGTCGGAGTGTATACCTCGAATCGTTGTATCGGTGATCGGTTCGAGGTACGGTCCGAGTGATGCTGGAACTGGCGATCCTGGGGTTCCTGGCCGAGGGTCCGTTGCACGGCTACGAACTGCGCCGCCGGGTGGCGCAGCTGTCCGGGTACACCCGACCGGTGAGCGACGGCAGCCTCTATCCCGCGATCAACCGGATGGTCCGCGATGGGTGGTTGCAACGTCACGCCGAGCCGGGCAAGGCGGCTGCCCAGCGGCAGGTGCTGCACCTGACCGAGGCCGGACGGTCCGAGCTGCTCGGGAGGCTGCGGACGCCGGCCGAGGTCGACATCACCGACCTGACCCGGTTCCTCACAATCCTCGCCTTCCTCTCCCTGCTGCCCGATGACGGTGACCGGCGGGCAGTGCTGCAGCGCCGGCTCACTTTCCTGGAGCAGCCGGCCAGCTTCTTCTACGACGACGACCGGCCACTGCGCGCGCGGGAGATCACCGATCCCTACCGCCGTGGGATGTTCGTCATCGCCGGCGCCGTCAGCCGGGCGGAACGAGCGTGGCTTCGCAACCTGCTCGCCGACGACGCACACGCCGCCTGAGCCGAAAGGCACGACCGTGTACGCGGTGTGTCACGATGTCGCTCGTGGCCGAAAGGGTCTGGTTCGCGAGTACGAGCGGGCCACGGCTAGCGGGCCTTGTCGACCATCCGGCGAGAACCGCCAGGGGTTGGGGCGTCTTTGCCCACGGATTCACCCTCGGTAAGGACTCTCCCGCGGCGAGCCGCATCTGCAAGCAGTTGGCCAACGAGGGCATTGGCATGCTCCGTTTCGACAACCTTGGACTTGGCGACTCGGAAGGCGACTGGGGCAACGGCTCGTTTTCACACAAGGTCGACGACACCGCTCAAGCAGTGAGGTTCATGGAAGGGGCGGGACGTAGCGTCCGGCTGCTTGTCGGGCACTCGTTCGGCGGCTCGGCAGTCATTGCCGCTGCGCATCTGGTCGACAGTGTGCGTGCCGTGGTGAGCATCGGCGCCCCGTACGAGCCTGCCCACGTTGAACACAACTACGACGCTCTTGTCGAACGCATTCTCGAAGAAGGGGAGGCGCCGTTCCTGATCGGCGGTAAAGCACTGACGCTCAGGCGGCATTTCATCGAGGATGTCCGTTCGGCGGACCTGCACGGGCGGATCCGCACACTGCGCAGGGCGCTGCTCGTCATGCACTCGCCCACCGACAACACGGTCGGCATCGCGAACGCAAGTCAGATCTTTCGGGCCGCGCGGCACCCGCGCAGTTTTGTGTCGCTGGAAGGGGCCGACCACCTCCTCACCGAACGAAATCAAGCCAAGAGGGCTGCCCGGATCGTCAGCGCCTGGGCCGACCCCTATCTGACCTAACCTCCGCTAGGTCCATCTCTTGATGTGACTGATCGGCGTGGCTGGATTCCTTGCGTCGGTGCGGGCGTTGAGGCGGAGGCGAATCGGCCAAGGTTCTCGAGGGCCATCCCCACAGAGCAATGGGCGGCACCATCGAGACCCTCGAGTGCCTCCAGATGCCAGGAACGTAAGGGCGGCTCGTTACCTAGCCGCCGTCGCCCGGCCACGCTGAGGCGCCCGAGCTGACCAGCCCCGACCGAGACACCGCTGCATTGGCGGCTTGCTTGCTGCGGTTAGACCCGCAGGCTGGCCATGCCGCCGTCGACTTGGAGGATCGTGCCGGTGGTCGAGGCGGCCAGCGGGGAGGCCAGGGACGCGATCGCGTACGCGACCTCATCCGCTGTGACCAGGCGCCCGAGGGGTTGGCGCTTGCGCAGTGCCTCAGCGGTGGCCTCGGGGTCGTCGGCGGCGTCGAGCAGTCGGCCGACCCATGGGGTGTCGGCGGTGCCGGGGGCCACGGCGTTGACCCGGATGCCCTCGGTCACGTGATCCGCGGCCATCGCCAAGGTGAGCGCGAGGACTGCCCCCTTGCTGGCGGCGTAGAGGGCGCGCTGCCGCACACCGAGGATGGCGACCACCGAGCAGGTGTTCACGACCACTGCGTGCGGTGAACGTCGCAGATGGGGGAGTGCCGCCCTGGTGACGCGGGCGATCCCAATGACGTTGACGTCCAGTACCTTGGCCCACTCGGCATCGTCGTTATCGGCCACGTCACCGACCGCGCTGATGCCGGCGTTGTTCACCAGCACGTCGAGGGCACCGAGTCGGTCCACGACTGCGGCGACCGCCTCATCGACGGCAGCGGTGTTCGTGACATCGCAGCGCAGCGGCAAGACTCCGTCAGGTACACCATCGGCGTTCGGGTCTAGGGCGGCGACCCGCGCGCCGCGCGATTGGAGCAGGCGGGCGGTGGCTGCGCCGATCCCACTCGCGCCGCCGGTAACCACGGCGACCAGCCCCTCGAAATCGGTCATCTCTGGATCCTCTCAGGTGAGCCGTGGGTCGACGTGGATCTTGGGCCCGGGACCAGCGCCCGGCGGCCGTCGGCCGTCGAGCACGGCACTGACCTGGTGGAGGCCGACGGTGGCGGCAATGAGCGGGCGGGGGTTGACCACACCGCGCTCGTATGCGGCGATCGTCTCATCCAGGCCGGGGAGGCCGACAGGATGCCGACGGCGGTGGCGTCCTTCAGGGTCAGCGTGCGGGTGTCGATCAGGCTGGGGTGGCCGGCCAGGCCGATATAGACCACTCGGCCGGACGGCTCGACCAGGTCGAGGGCTAGAGCGGGAAGGTGCGCCGCGTTGGAGGCATCGATCACCGCGTCGAAGGGCAGGTCCGGGAGGTTGTCCTCGGTCCAGACGTTGTCGAACCCCAGAGTTCGGGCGAATGCGAGCGACTCCTCGCGGCGGCCGATCAGGTGCACGTCGGCCCCGTCCGCGCGCGCGAACAGGGCGGTCAGCAAGCCGATGGTTCCCGGGCCGAGCACCAAGCACACGGTCACCAGGCTCGAGTGCAGCGGCCGCTGCGGCGCGGAGGGAGTTGCCGCCCGGCTCGACCAATGCGCCGAGCGCTGGGTCGACACCGTTCGGCAGGGAGTGCAACGAGGACACCGGTACGGCCAGTTGTTCGGCCAGCGCGCCGGGACGGCTCCCGCGCACCCCGACCTCCTGCCGGTGCTCGCAGACGTGCTGGTTGCCCCTTCGGCATCGCCGGCAGGTGCCATCGCCGAGCATGGTGTCGCCCATGACACGGCGGCTGAGCCAGGCAGGTTCCACGCCGTCTCCGACGGCGGTGACTGTGCCGGCCCATTCGTGTCCGAGGCGGATCGGATACGACGCATGGCCGGAGTGCAGATAGGCCATCTCGCCGGTGAAGAACTCCACGTCGGTGCCGCAGAGACCGACCCGCTCTACGTCGACGACCACCTCCCCCGGGGTGGCGACCGGGGCGGGCACCTCCTGCACCGACCCGTCGCCGGGTCCGGTCAAGACGTAGGCCCGCATGGTCCTGATCACCGTGGAGGGAGCACTGTCTGCCGCTGCACCCCTAAACCCTCGATACCGAGCTCCATGACGTCGCCCGGCTGCAACCAGATCGGTGGAGTGAAGCCCATCCCGACCCCGGGAGGCGTTCCGGTGTCGATCAAGTCACCGGGCTCGAGGACGAGGAACTGACTCAGGTAGTGCACGAGGAAATACGGGTCGAAGACCATCGTCTTGGTGTTGCCGGTCTGCCGGCGGATGCCGTTGACGTCCAGCCACATGTCCAGGGCGCGCACGTCGTCGACTTCGTCCGGGGTGACCAGCCACGGGCCGGCCGGGTTGAAGGTCTCGGCAGATTTGCCCTTGCTCCACTGACCTCCGCGCTCGGTCTGGAACGCCCGCTCGCTGACATCGTTGACGACCAGGTAGCCGGCGATCGCGTCGCGGGCCGCCTCGACTGACTCCAGATAGCTTGTCCGGCGGCCGATCACGATGCCGAGCTCCACCTCCCAGTCCGGCTTGGTCGACCCGCGTGGTATCCGCACATCGTCGTACGGGCCGACCAGCGTATTGGGCGACTTGGTGAACAGGATCGGCTCGTCCGGTACGGCCTGACCGGTCTCCGCGGCGTGGTCCCGGTAATTCAGGCCGATGCACAAGATCTGGTGCGGTCGGGCGATCGGCGCTCCGACTCGCTGCCCGGCGAACCGGAGCACCCGCCCGGCGGCCGCACGCTCCGCCACTGCCGGCCGTATGCGATCCAACCCGCCACTGCCGAAAAACGCCTCATTGAAGTCGTCGACGATGTCAGACAGGTCGACGTAGGACTGGTCGTCGATGCGGGCCACCGGCTTCTCGGCGCCAGGTGCGCCGATGCGCATGAGGTACACGGAACGCTCCAAAGAGGTCGGCGGCACGCAGCCGCGGTGGTCAGTCGGTGGTCATTCTGGGACGGGATGGCACTGACAATCCTGACCTAACAGATCGTCATCGGCCCGCCTCAGCCAGTCGTCCGAGCACATCCCGGATCTCGTCCACGGCGTCCACCAGAGCGGGCAGCGGCGTCCGGTACGTCAGTCCACTGACGCTCACCGCTCCCGCCGGGGTGCTCGGTGACGTGGCGTAGACGGGCAACGCGACGCAGTTCACCCCGACCTCGTTCTCCTGATCGTCGGTGGCGTATCCACGCTCGCGAATCTGCTGTAGATCGCGGTGCAGTTGATCGACCGTGCACCGCGTCCGCGGCGTACGTCGCGCGAGCCCTGAAGATCCGGCCCAGGCCGCCACGTCCTCACGGGTGGGCAGCCGGTAGGCCAGCAGCATCTTGCCGACACCCGTGGCATGCGCAGGATTGCGCCCGCCGATAGTGGAGGTCAGGCGGACCGCGCCGGACGGTGGGTCGACCTTTGCCCGGTAGACGACCTCGCGACCGTCGAGCACGGCGTAGTGGGCGGTTTCCCCGAACCGAGCGGCCAGCGTTTCCAGCACCGGGTGTACGCGGAGGTGTTCGGGCCGGGCTTCGTGGTGGGTAAAGGCCATCCGCAGGAACTCGTCACCAAGCAGGTAATGGCCTCGGGCGTCCTGGTCGGCCAGACCGGCTTTGCGAAGTGAGCTGAGGGCGCGGTGAACGGTGGGCTTGGGGCTGCCGATGGCCCGGGTCAGTTCTTCGAGGGCGACGCCGTCGGGGTATCGGGCGAGTTCCTTGAGAACGGCGAGTACCCGGTCGGAGCCGACCAGGCGGGATTCATCGTCAAGCCCCACTTCGCCGGGACTTGTCGTGGTGTTCGGCACGCGCGTACTGTGCATGGTATTCCAGATCATAGATCAATGTTTCGATAGTTGGAAAGAGGCTCCCATGGCGCTGCGCAGCTCCCAGTGGTACGCCGGTGACGATCGAAATGCCTACATCCACCGGGCATGGATGCGGCGTGGCGTGCCTGATGGCGCCTTTCGTGATCGGCCGCAGATCGCGATCGCCAACACGGCGTCCGATCTGACGCCGTGCAACGCGCACCTGAGCGAGATTGCCCTGTCGGTGAAGAACGGGATCTATGAGGCGGGCGGCATCCCGCTCGACCTGCCGGTGGTGTCGCTGGGCGAGACGCAGGTGCGGCCAACCGCGATGCTCTGGCGGAACATGGCTGCGATGGCCACTGAGGAAATGCTTCGGGCCAATCCCATCGACGGGGTGGTGTTGCTCGGTGGCTGTGACAAGACCATTCCGTCGCTGCTGATGGCGGCGGCTTCGGTCGACCTGCCCGCGGTGGTCGTTCCCGGTGGACCCATGCTGACCGGCACCTTCCGTGGCGTACCTCTCGGCTGCGGGACCGACGTCTGGCGGCTGTCGGAGGAGGTGCGGGCCGGCACGCTGTCCACGGAGCAGTTCACGCGTTCGGAGTCGGCGATGATCCGCAGCCGCGGGCACTGCAACACGATGGGTACCGCGTCGACGATGGCCCTGGTTGCCGAGGCGCTGGGCATGGTCGTGCCCGGCGTCGCCGGCACTCCAGCTCCGGACAGCCGGCTGCTGGAGGCGGCCCACGGCACCGGACGGCTGGCGGTCGGCATGGTCTCCGCCGATCGGCGGCCGAGCACCTTCTTGACCCAGGCGTCCTTCGCCAACGCGATCGTTGCGTTGGCCGCGATCGGCGGTTCGACCAATGCCGTGGTCCATCTGCTGGCAATCGCCGGCCGGCTCGGGATCGACTTGGCGCTTGACGACTTCGATCGGATCGGGTCGCGGGTGCCGGTGCTGGTGGACCTGCAGCCTGCTGGCCGGTTCTTGATGGACGATTTTCACCGCGCCGGTGGGTTGCTGGCAGTCCTGCGTGAGGTCCGCGACCTGTTGGATCCGGGGGCGCTCACTGTCACCGGCCGGCCACTGGTCGACTACCTCGACGACGCGCCGAGCTGGGACCCCGAGGTGATCCGGCCCCGCTCTGCGCCGCTGGTCACCGAGGGCGGCATCGCGGTGCTCCGCGGCAACCTTGCCCCCGACGGTGCGCTCATCAAGGCTGCTGCTGCCTCGCCGCACCTGCTGCGCCACCGCGGTCGGGCCCTGGTCTTCGACTCCGTGGAGGACTTCCATGCTCGGATCGACGATCCCGACCTCGACGTCGACCCGGATTCGGTGCTCGTGCTCCGCGGCTGCGGGCCCAGGGGCTACCCCGGCATGCCCGAGGTGTCCAACATGCCGTTGCCGAGAAAGCTTCTCGAGCAGGGTGTTCGGGACATGGTCCGGGTCTGTGACGGACGGATGAGTGGCACTGCGTACGGAACGGTCGTGCTGCACGTTGCGCCCGAGGCTGCCGCCCGGGGCCCGCTCTCCTTGGTGCAGACCGGCGACATCATCAGCCTGGACGTCCCCGCGCGGCGCCTCGACGTTGAGGTCTCCGACGACGAACTTGCCGGACGCGCGCCCAGTCGAGGCCACGCTCGCCGGCGTTCGCCAACCCCCAGCGTGGCTGGGAGCGGCTGTATGTCGATCACGTGCTGCAAGCCGACACCGGCGCCGACCTCGACTTCCTGGTCGGGTCCAGCGGATCGGTGGTGAGCCGTGAATCGCATTGATCCGCGCGACCAGGCGCGCCCTGGCGAGGCACAACGACAACCACTAACAGAGGAGAGAGATGACAACCACGAGGACCGCACTGGTGACCGGCGGCGGCAGCGGACTCGGCGCAGCGACTGCCGACCGGCTCCGTGCCGATGGCCTGACTGTGATCACGCTCGACCTCAGCGGCGCAGACGTGACGGCTGACGTCACCGACGAGGAAGCCGTGCAGAAGGTTGCCGACGAGGTGGGGCCGGTCGATGTGCTGGTCAACTCGGCCGGGATCGTGGGCCCGAACGAGCCGCTGCTGGAGACCACTGCCGCGGAGTGGCGCCGTGTGCTGGATGTCAACGTCATCGGCACGGTGAACACGATGCGGGCGTGCGTCCCCGGCATGGTCGATCGGGGCTGGGGTCGAGTAGTGAACTTTGCCAGCATGGCCGGCAAGGATGGCAACCCCAACCTGTCGATCTACTCGGCGTCAAAGGCCGCCGTCATCGGACTGAGCAAGTCCGCAGGCAAGGAACTGGCCACCACCGGCGTGCTGGTCAACGTCATCGCGCCCGCGGTCATCGCCACGCCGATGAACGACTCGACTGCACCGGAGGTGCTGGCGCACCTCACCAGTCTCATACCGATGAAACGGATCGGTCGGCCTGAGGAGGTCGCCGAGCTCGTCGCATTCCTCTGCTCCGAGCGCGTCAGCTTCTCCACCGGAGCCGTCTACGACATCAGCGGAGGTCGAGCCACCTACTGAGGAGCCCGTTGAGCACGGCGGTGACTCGGTGTCATGCCTTCTCCCGAACCGCCTGCCTGACGGGAGGGACGACCAACGACCGTCCTGACGGATTGCGACTTCCCACCGAGCCTGAACCAGAGGAGAATCCGAAGGTGGCCAAGCCGCTGAGGTGTCGACTGAGACTCCATGCCTGGGACGATCGCGAGAACCCGGAAACCGGAGACCGCTATCAGGTCTGCGTCCGCTGCGATGCGTACCGAGACAAGGGTCGGGCGGCCCCCGGCGCTGGCGCGGCTGGCGTCATTGGCACGGGCATCGGGTAACCGCAGATCCGGCTAGCGATAGCCGCTCATCAACTCGGCATAGTCAGGCAGCGCAATTCGCGCACCCGCCTGCGCGCTGTGTATCTTGGTGGGTCGGCACGACCCGTCAGCGGGCGTCCAGACGGCCCCTATAGCTCAGCAGGCAGAGCGTCTCCATGGTAAGGAGAAGGTCTGCGGTTCGATTCCGCATGGGGGCTCGGTCCGCGACCTCGGTGCAACCGCGCATCGACGGAATACGGCATCCGTTCGGATGCGTTGATCGGCCGGTACGCCGGCGGTACGGACCGCAGCGGGATAGCTCAGGCGGTAGAGCAAGCGGCTCATAATCGCTGTGTCGCGGGTTCGAGTCCCGCTCCCGCTACCACTCAAGCGAGACGAATCATCAAGATTGAAGGAAAGCGATGGCCAAGACCTCTGACGTACGGCCGAAGATCACGTTGGCGTGCACCCAGTGCAAGGAGCGCAACTACATCACGAAGAAGAACCGGCGCAACGACCCGGATCGCCTCGAGCTGAAGAAGTTCTGCCCCCGCTGCCGGACGCACACCCCCCATCGCGAGACTCGCTGACCCGGCGACTGGTCGCGTCTTCAGCCAGCGAGCCACCAAAGATGGCCCGCCGAGCTGACATCAGTCAGCGTCCTCCTGCACCCAGCCACCGATGAGCTCGCGTCCCTCCGACCTGCCCGTCATCGGCCTGGCCCACGGCAGCCGGCACCCTGGCGTGCAGCCTTCCTTGGACGAACTGATGGGCGCCGTCGGCGATCGCTGCGGCGCTCCGGCTCGCGCTGCCTTCCTCGACCTCACCGAGCCCGACCTCGAGACGGTCGCCTCGAACTTGGCGGCAGACGGCTACGACCGGGCCGTCGTCGTTCCGCTCCTGTTCACCGCCGCGTTCCACGCCACGATCGACGTGCCGCAGACCGTCCGAGCGGCCGCCGAGGCGTCCGGTGTGGACTTGGTCGTCGCCGACATTGTCGGCACCGGAAATGACGTCGTGCAGATGCTGCAGGCCAGCGCCACAGACTCAGGTCTACCGGAGAATGCCTCACTGCTGCTCTACGCCGTCGGCTCTTCCCGGGAGGCCGCCAATGCGGCCGTTCAGGACCTGGCTGCCCGCTTGGAATCCGTACGATCGGCGCCCGTGCTCGCCGCCTTCGGTACCAGTGAGCCACGACCGGAAGCCGTGATCGATCAGCTACCGGAACCGCGCGCGATTCTGCCCCTGTTCCTCTCACCGGGGCTGCTGCTTGATCCCCTTCATCGACCTTGCGGCCGAACGGGGCTGGCCGATGGCAGGTCCGATCGGCGTCGGCGCGGCCGCCGTTGTCGCCGACCGCTATGTGCGCGCTGTCAGCAATGCGGGCCTCAGTTAGCGTGGGCCCCGTGCCCCTGTCCGAAGCGCATGCCGGTCGGAGCTACCCGCCGACCCCGGTCTACGAGATCACGGCTGCCAAGATCGCCGAATTCGCGGCCGCCCTCGGCGATGACAACCCGGCTTACGCAGGGGGATTCGCCGCTGGCACCTCCAACCCTGGTGGCAATGATCGCTTTTGCGGCGTGGGATCAGATGTTCGCCGATCCGGACCTCGAGTTGGAGCTGCGCCGGATCATCCACGGAGACCAGCGATTCACCTATGTGCGGCCGCTGCGCGCCGGCGACCGGGTGACCGCGACCTTGACGATCGACAGGGTGCGCACTCGCGCCTCGACCGAGTTGGTGTCCTGCTCGATCGCCGTGCACGACGCGGCCGGCGACGTGACCTGTACGGCGGCCTCAACCCTCCTCCACTCGAGGGAGGCGGCGTGAGCCGTTCCTCGCTGGCTGCCGAGCAAATAGCGGTGGGCAGCGAATTGCCGGTCCTTGACCGTACGGTTCACCCGCGCCACCCTGGTGCGCTACGCAGGGGCGTCAGGCGACTTCAACCCCATTCACTATTCCGACCACTTTGCCGCCAAGGTAGGCCTGCCCGGGGTCACTGCGCACGGCATGCTGACCATGGGAACAGCGCTTCGGGTGGTGACCGACTGGGTACGTGACCCGGCAAGGGTGACGTCCTACTTCGTCCGGTTCTCCAATCCGGTGGTCGTACCGGACGACGAGCATGGCGTCGAGGTCACGTTCACGGCCCGAGTGGCGGCTGTGGAGTCGGACCGAGTCAGCATCGCCATCGAGGCAACCTCCGGCGGCCAGAAAGTTCTGGGAGCGGCGCGTGCCGAAGTCAATCTTGGAGTCTGAACTGCGGATTCCCGATGTGCGGCTGGAGGTCCCGCTGGCCGACCTCACGACCTTGCGTGTGGGCGGACCCGCTCGGCGTCTGATCGCCGTTTCGAGTGAACCCGAGCTCATCGACTGCATTCGAGACCTCGACGCCCGTCGAGGAGCCGGTGTTGGTTGTGGGTGGCGGCTCGAACCTGCTGGTCGCGGATGCCGGCTTCGACGGCACCGTCGTCAAGATCGAGACCCGAGGCGTCCAGGCGGACGTGTCCGGGTGCTCCGGGGCCATCCTGTCGGTCGCGGCCGGTGAGGATTGGGACGCCCTGGTGGTGCGGACCCTCGAGGAGGAATTCGTCGGCCTCGAGGCCATGTCGGGTATCCCCGGCCTGGTGGGTGCCACACCGATGCAGAATGTCGGCGCCTACGGGGCGGAAGTGTCCGACTCGATCGAGACAGTACGGACCTATGACCGCGAGAACCACGAAGTCCGGACCTTCGCGGCGGCCGAATGCGGTTTCACCTACCGCAGCTCACGCTTCAAGGTCGAAACCGGCCGGTACGTGATCTTGTCGGTCACCTTCCAACTTCGGCCGGGATCGATGTCGGGACCGATTCGCTACCCCGAACTCGCCAGAGCGCTCGGGGTGGAGGTGAACGGCCGGGCACCTGCCGCAGCAGTCCGGGAGGCCGTGCTGAACCTCCGACGCGCCAAGGGCATGGTGCTCGATGGCGCCGATCCTGACACCTGGAGCGCCGGTTCCTTCTTCACCAATCCGATCCTTGATGTCCAGCAGAGCGCGGCGCTCCCGGCCGACGCGCCGCGATTCCCCCAGCCGGATGGTCGCGTCAAGACCAGTGCCGCCTGGCTGATCGAGCGTGCGGGCTTCGGCAAGGGTTTCGGGGACGGTGCCGCCCGGGTCTCGACCAAGCACAGCCTGGCCCTGACCAATCGGGGAGCGGCGACCGCTGCGGACCTGCTGAACCTGGCCCGGCTGATTCGAGCCGGCGTGCAGACGCGATTCGGGCTTACGTTGGTCCCGGAACCAGCCCTGGTCGGATGTGAGCTGTGAGTCCTGACTTCGCCGTCTGGGCTCCCCGGCCCGAACGGGTGGCCCTGCTCGTGCGCCCGGCCTCCGAGCCGGGCCGCAGGCCACCGTCGTCGCCATGGAACGCGACGAAGAAGGATGGTGGCGTCCCGCCGAAACCCTGCCGGCGTTCACGGCCGGCGATGTCCGTTACGGCTATCTGCTGGACGACGCCGAGACACCGCTGCCTGACCCCCGCTCCCGCCGGCAGCCGGAGGGAGTGCACGCCCTGTCCCAGACCTTCGATCCCGCTGCCTTCGACTGGTCGGACGACCGGTGGAACGGCCGACAGCTCGCTGGGGGAGTGATCTACGAGCTGCATCTCGGAACCTTCACCCCGGCCGGCACGCTGATCAGCGCGATCGAGCGGCTTGATCATCTTGTCGAGCTGGGCGTGGACTTCGTCGAGCTGATGCCCGTCAACGCTTTCAATGGGACCCACGGCTGGGGCTACGACGGCGTGGCGTGGTACGCGGTGCACGAGCCGTACGGCGGCCCGGGCGCCTATCAGCAATTCGTCGACGCCTGCCACTCTCGCGGCCTGGCGGTGATCCAGGATGTGGTCTACAACCACCTGGGACCGAGTGGCAACTACTTGCCGCACTACGGTCCGTACCTGACCGAGAACGCCGCCAACACCTGGGGAGCCGCGGTCAACCTGGATGGCGAGTACTCCGACGAGGTCCGGCGCTACATTCTCGACAACGCGACCATGTGGCTGCGGGACTACCACGTGGACGGGCTGCGGCTGGATGCCGTGCACGCCCTGTACGACGCGCGGGCGGTCCACCTCCTCGAGGATCTCGCCATGGAGACCGGTGGGTTGAGCGCCGCGTTGGGCAAGCCATTCCCCTTGATCGCGGAATCGGACCTGAACGATCCGCGCTTGATCACCTCCCGGGAAGCGGGTGGATACGGGTTGACGGCCCAATGGAGTGACGACTTCCACCACGCCCTCTACGTCAGCCTGACCGGTGACAAGACCGGCTACTACGCGGACTTCGACTCGGCCGCGGCGCTGGCCAAGGTCTTCGAGCAAGGCTTCTTCCACACCGGGACGCGATCGAGTTTCCGTGGACGCACGCACGGCCATCCCATCGACACCTGGCGAACCGACACCTGGCGGCTCGTGGTCTGCTCCGACAACCATGATCAAATCGGGAACCGGGCGGACGGCAGTCGGCTCTCAGGGAAGGTCGCCGACCAACAGCTCGCCATCGCTGCGGTGATCACCCTGCTGAGTCCATTCACGCCGATGATCTTCATGGGAGAGGAGTGGGGAGCGCGCACGCCCTGGCAGTTCTTCACCTCCCACCCGGAGCCGGAACTGGCCGACCTGATCAGAACCGGACGGTTTTCCGAATTTGCCGCGATGGACTGGGACATCTCGGCCGTGCCCGACCCTCAAGACCCGGCGACGTTCGAGCGTTCCAAGCTCAACTGGGCGGAGCTGGACAGTGAGCGGTCCGCACAGCTGCTCGAGCTCAATCGCCGGCTGATCCGACTTCGGCGAGAACATCCCGACCTGACCGATCCTCGCTTCGATCACAGCACGGCGTCGTCCGATCACCTCCGCGGATGGCTGCTGGTGGAGCGCGGGCAGATGGTCATCGTCGCCAACTTCAGTGACGAGCTCGCCAAGATCGAGTTGCCGTTCCCGATCGAGTCGCTGCTCCAGGTCGGAGACGCCACACTGTCTGGGCCTCAAGAGGCCACAGCTGTCCCGGGCCTCTTCAAGAGGCCACGCTGTCCGGGCCGCAAGCCGAGCTTGCGCCACACAGCGCCGTCGTCGGTATTCGGGCCTGACACTTCTCCCGCGGCTCAATCCCCGACCCGGCGCGCCTCGGTCGGCTCAGGCACCCGACATAGCGGTGCCGTGAGGTTAAAGGGTGCCTCAGCGATCGGCGGGATCGATAGACTCGCCGATGGCCCAAATCTTGCCCCCGATCGGAACAACCACCATGCCCCTGTCCGACCTCAGTCGCGATGAACTGACCTCCCTGCACGCCGAGCTGACCTCGGCGTACGACGAGCTGGTCGCCCGCGGACTGAAGCTGGACCTGACCCGGGGCAAGCCCGCCCCGGAGCAGCTCGACCTGTCCAACGAGCTGCTCGAGCTGCCGGGCCAGGATTCCTACACCAACGCGGCCGGCACAGACTGCCGGAACTATGGCGGCCTGCACGGGCTGCTCGAGATCCGTCAGATCTTCGCGCCCCTTCTCAACGTGCCCGTCGAACAGCTGGTGGCGGGGGACAATGCCAGCCTCGCGATCATGCACGACACGCTGGTCTACGCCCTGCTCAAGGGAACCGCCGACTCCCATCGGCCGTGGGCCGAGTCGCCGGTCCGCTTCCTCTGCCCGGTGCCGGGCTACGACCGCCATTTCGCGCTATGCGAGCAGTTCGGCATCGAGATGCTGCCGGTGCCGCTCGGCGACTCCGGACCGGACGTCGACCAGGTGCGCGAGCTGGTCGCCAACGATCCCTCGATCAAGGGCATCTGGGTCGTTCCCACCTACGCCAACCCGACCGGCGCGGTCTATACCGCGGAGGTCACCCACGCCCTGGTGTCCATGCCCACGGCGGCCGCGGACTTCCGGATTTTCTGGGACAACGCGTACGCGGTGCACCACCTCACTGATGTCGAGACTTCGGCGCTCGACGTCCTCGGCATGGCGGCCGCGGCCGGCAACCCGAATCGAGTGTTTCTCTTCGCCTCCACCTCCAAGATCACGTTTGCCGGTGCCGGCGTGTCATTCTTCGCGAGCTCTCCGGCCAACGTTGACTGGTATCTGGCCCAGCTGAGCAAGCGGACCATCGGCCCCGACAAGATCAATCACTTGCGGCATGCCCGGTTCCTCGGCAGCCCTGATGGCGTACGAGCGCTGATGCGCAAGCATCGAGATCTTCTCGCCCCGAAGTTCGAGCTCGTGACCGCCATCCTCGAGAAGCGATTGGGCGAGCTCTCCGCCGCGACCTGGACCGACCCCGACGGTGGCTACTTCATCAGCCTCGATGTGGCCGACCGCACGGCCACCCGAGTCGTCACCTTGGCCAAGGAGGCGGGCATCGCGATGACCGGCGCGGGCGCCGCGTTCCCGTACGGCAAGGACCCTCGGGACCGCAACATCAGGATCGCTCCCAGCTTCCCATCACCCGACGACGTCGCGATGGCGATCGACGGCCTCGCGACCTGTGTGCTGCTCGCCGCCGTCGAACAGCGTCTCGCGCGGTTGATGGCTCGACTCCGGCGAGCTTCGTCTCGCGGGGTGATGGCTCGACTCCGGCGAGCTTCGTCTCGCGGGGTGACGGTTCGACTCCGGCAACCTTCGTCAGTACACTCGATCTCTTGGTGGCAAACCACCACTGTTTCCGTGCGCCCTCAGATGCCCTGCGGCCGCCGGATGACCGTGGCGGGAGCCACCGAAGGGCAATAGCTCAACTGGCAGAGCATCGGTCTCCAAAACCGAAGGTTGGGGGTTCAAGTCCCTCTTGCCCTGCAAGGTACGCCAAGCAAGCCAGTTAGCGGAGAGGTCAACGTCGTGGCAGACAGGGAAATGCCGGCTGATGAGCCGCGCGACGCCACTGAGCCGAACGACGACTCCGTGCAGAGCGGGGACGACGTCGTGGAATCTCCACGCACGTCGAGCAACGGCCGAACCGAGGACGGGGCGTCCGACGGCGACGGGGACGGGGATGCCGGCCCGCTGGTCAGCAACGGTCGAACCGAGGACGGGGCGTCCGATGGCGAAGGGAACGGGGATGCCGGCCCGCTGGTCAGCGTCGGCGCGCCCCGGCGCCGTAGCCCTTCGGCCGCCACAGGATCGACCACGCCGGTCAAGGCCGGCCGGGAGTCGAAGGGTCGGGCTACCCCTAGCCAGCGGCAACGGCCCGCGAAGAAGGAACGGACTGGACCCGTGCGATTCGTCCAGGAGTCCATCGGAGAGCTGCGCAAGGTCGTCTATCCCACCGGTCAGCAAGTGCTCCAATACTTCGTCGTCGTCCTGGTCTTCGTGCTGTTCGTCATTGCCTACGTCAGCCTGCTGGACCTCGGCTTCGGTACGGCAATATTCAAGATTTTCAGCTAATGACCCATTCTGAGCCCACTGACGGAGATAGCGACGTGTCTGATACCTACCCAACCGTCGATCCGCGAGACCAGGCGGAATCGGTGGAGGCACCGACACGCTCTCCGGAGTCCATCGACGTCCCGGCTGATGTCACCGACAGCTCCGAGATACCCCCGAGCAGGGGCGAAAACGACTTCGACATCGACCTGGGTGACGACAGCTATCGTTCGAGCTCCGAGGACGACGAGGTTTCCATCAATCTGGACTTCGGGGGTCCCAGTTCCGAGGCAGCCGAGGCGCAGGACTCCGAGATCGATTTGGACTTCGCCACCGCTCCGGAGCCGGAGGCCGACGAACCGTTTGACGTCGGCGAGCACGACGCCGGCTCGGAGGCACTCGAGGCCTTCCGCTCCGAGCTTCGGCGGAAGCCCGGTGAGTGGTATGTCGTGCACACCTATTCCGGGATGGAGAATCGCGTTCTGCAGAACCTCGAGAACCGAGTGTCCTCGCTCAACATGGAGGACTACATCTACGAGATCATCGTGCCGACAGAGGAAGTTACCGAGATTCGCAACGGTCAGCGCAAGCAGGTCAAGCGCACGGTTCTGCCGGGCTACGTCCTGGTCCGGATGGATCTCACCGACGAGTCGTGGTCAACCGTCCGGCACACCCCTTCGGTGACGGGTTTCGTCGGCCACTCGAATCAACCTGTGCCGCTGAGCTACGACGAGGTCGAGAAGATGCTGGCTCCGGCTGTTGTAGCGGCGGCGACAGCCACCAGCGAGGGCCCCACTCGCCGGCGCAAAAAGATCGAGGTTGCCGACTTCGCGGTGGGCGATTCCGTCATGGTGGTCGACGGCCCGTTCGCCGGTGTCCACGCGACGATCACCGAGATCAACGTCAACAGCCAGCGGCTGAAGGCCCTGGTGGAAATTCTCGGACGCGAGACTCCCGTCGATCTCACCTTCCCGCAGGTCCAGAAGGTGTGATCGGCCGCCCATACATCGACCGGGTCGGATCGACCCGATCCTGACCACGCTGCGGGCACCCGCCAGCAGCAGCCCAGAAAAAGGATCCAACCAGAATGCCTCCCAAGAAGAAGGTCGCGGCCCTCGTCAAGGTTGCGTTGAACGCCGCGTCCGCCACCCCGGCGCCGCCCGTCGGTACCGCCCTCGGGCCGCACGGAGTCAACATCATGGAGTTCGTCAAGGCGTACAACGCCGCGACCGAATCCATGCGCGGCACAGTGATCCCCGTCGAGATCACCATCTACGAGGACCGCTCGTTCACCTTCATCACCAAGACGCCGCCTGCCGCTGAGTTGATCAAGAAGGCGGCCGGCGTGGCCAAGGGCTCCGCCGTCCCGCAGCGGGACAAGGTCGGCAAGATCACCCGCGACCAGGTGCGGGAGATTGCCAACACCAAGCTCCCTGACCTGAACGCCAACGACGTCGAGTCGGCAATGAAGATCGTCGAGGGAACCGCCCGCTCGATGGGCGTTACCGTCGCGGACTGAGGTGTACGTTCAGCCGGGATGTGCTGAGCAAGGGCACGTACCGAGTCCCGGAATGCGGCAACCCGCCAGCACGTTGCCAAACCGAACACCCTGGAAGGGCCTGCGCGGCCCGCACCAGAACTGGCCACGAAGAAAGGACCAGACAGATGAAGCGCAGCAAGGGATACACCGCGGTTGCGGAAAAGGTCGACAAGACCAAGCTCTACGCACCGGCGGAGGCACTGGAGTTCGCCAAGGCGAACACCACGGCAAAGTTCGATGAGACGGTCGACGTTGCCATGCGACTGGGCGTCGATCCACGCAAGGCGGACCAGATGGTGCGCGGTACGGTCAACCTCCCGAACGGCACGGGCAAGACCGCCCGGGTCCTCGTCTTCGCCACCGGCGATCGGGCCGAGCAGGCGAAGGCGGCCGGCGCCGATGAGGTTGGTGCCGACGAGTTGATCGAGAAGGTGCAGGGCGGGTACCTGGACTTCGATGCTGTCGTCGCCACCCCCGACATGATGGGCAAGGTTGGCCGATTGGGCCGGGTGCTCGGGCCGCGTGGGCTGATGCCCAATCCGAAGACCGGTACGGTGACCGTCGACGTGGCCAAGGCCGTCTCAGACATCAAGGGCGGCAAGATCGAGTTCCGGGTCGACCGGCACGCGAACCTGCACTTCCTGATCGGCAAGTCGTCGTTCAGCACCAAGCAGCTCAGCGAGAACTACTTCGCGGCGCTGGACGAGGTGTTGCGTCTCAAGCCGAGCGCCTCGAAGGGGCGCTACCTGCGCAAGATCACGTTCTCCACGACCATGGGTCCCGGGGTGGCGGTCGATCCCAACAAGACCCGGCCGGACGCCGAGTAGTCCGTCGGCGGCTGAGTCTTCGTCGCGTCCGCCGAGCCTGTCGAGGAATCGTGGCTTCGACGAGCTCAGCTCGTGGTTCATCGGACAGGTTCACGCTGATTCGTCGCGAACCTGTCGTGCGACCTGGAGTAGCGGATCACCGCTCAGCCGGTAGACGGTCCACTCATCCAGTGGCACGGCGCCGAGGCTGCGGTAGAAGTTGATTGAAGGCTGATTCCAATCCAGCACAGCCCACTCCAGCCGGGCGTACCCGCGCTCGACGGCCAGCGCGGCCAATGAGCTGAGCAAGGCCTTGCCATGACCCCCACCGCGGTGCTCCGGCCTGACGTACAGGTCCTCCAGATAGATGCCATGCACGCCCTCCCAGGTGGAGAAATTCCGGAAGTAGAGCGCGAAGCCGACGATGTCGTCCCCGGCTTCGGCCACCAGGGCGTACGCCGCCGGCTGCGCGCCGAAGAGTGCGGCGCGCAACTGATCGGGTGTGGCCCTGACCTGATCCGCCGACCGCTCATAGGTGGCCAGCTCGACGATGAGCGAGTGGATGCGACCCACGTCGGATTCGCGGGCCTGTCGAACGTAGGGCACTGGCTCAGCGTAGGGGCAGGTGAGATTGCCGGTCTCGACGGCAGTCGGGCCAGGCCCGAAGCGGTCCCGTGAGCTCTCGGCTCTCGGTATTTGTCCGACCAGGGACCGGCCGGGTAAGGTACGGGACACCGAAGACCGCTGGTTGTCATGCTCATCTCGAGCTGATCCGAAGTTCCGCAAGGATGCCCGCGCAGGTGCTCGAGCTTGGGACTCACGTTCCCGCTATGCCCCGTGCCTGCGTGCCGGGGCTTTCTTGTTGTTCGGCAGCCTGCCCTTCGGTAGCGCTACATGAGTAGCGCGTGACGAACTGGAGGGACCATGGCGAAGCCGGACAAAGTGGCTGCCGTCGCGGAGTTGAAGGACAAGTTCACCGGCTCGGCGGGAGCGGTGCTCACCGAGTACCGAGGCCTATCGGTGAAGGCGCTCAAGGAACTGCGCACCTCGCTCGGTGAGAGCGCGAGCTACGCCGTGTCGAAAAATACCCTGACCATGATCGCGGCTCGTGAAGCCGGGATCGACGGTCTGGACGAGCAGCTCGTCGGTCCCACGGCCATCGCCTTCATCGACGGAGATCCCGTCGTGGTGGCGAAGGGATTGCGGGACTTCGCCCGCACCAACCCGCAGCTGGTGATCAAGGGCGGCGTGGTCGAGGGCAAGCTCTTAGGGCCGGACGATGTCAGGAAGCTTGCCGATCTCGAGTCGCGCGAAGTGTTGTTGGCCAGGATCGCCGGCGGCATGCAAGGCGTGCTGGCCCAAGCCATCTCGCTGATCTCGGCGCCGCTGTCGCAGGCTGCGCGGCTGTTCAGCGCATTGCAGTCAGCCGCCGAAGACAACCCCTCGCTGATCGCCGGTCGCGGCGAGGCAGCCCAGGACGTTCCCGAACCCAGCAACGCCGACCTCGCTGCTTCGGTCGGGGGAGAGACGGCCACCGATGCCGCGCCTGGAGCGCCAGCCGCTACGGGGCCGGCAGCTGTCACCGAGGAATCACCGACCACGAACGCGGCACCTGCCGCCGACGAAGTTCTGACCACGAACGCGGCACCTGCCGCCGACGAAGTTCCACGAACGCGGCACCTGCCGCCGAGGTTCTGACCACGAACGCGGCACCTGCCGCCGACGAAGTTCTGACCACGAACGCGGCACCTGCCGCCGACGAAGTTCTGACCACGAACGCGGCACCTGCCGCGGCCCAGACGTCTGCGGCAGACGCCGCAGAGGACAAGTAAGAAGGGACCCGCCATCATGGCGAAGCTCAGCACCACAGAGCTCCTGGACGCGTTCAAGGAGCTGACCCTGCTCGAACTCAGCGAGTTCGTCAAGGAGTTCGAGACCACGTTCGGCGTGACCGCGGCCGCACCGGTTGCCGTGGCGGCCGCCGCTGCCCCGCCGCTGCGGGCGGCGACGGCGGTGCGCCGGAGGAGGAGGAGAGCGACGAGGTCGACGTCATCCTCGAGAGCGCCGGCGACAAGAAGATCCAGGTCATCAAAGAGGTCCGCTCCCTCACCAGCCTCGGTCTCAAAGAGGCCAAGGATCTGGTCGAGGCGGCCCCGAAGGCTGTCTTGGAGAAGGTCAACAAGGAGGCCGCAGGCAAGGCGCGCGAAGCCCTCGAGGCTGCTGGCGCGACAGTCTCCGTCAAGTGAGCTGAACGGGGTGCGGGCTGTGGTTCGCACCCCGTTACCGGCCTCACCGCAAGGCTGAAGGACTGCGTCGCCCTCGCATCCCCGCCGACATTGCCCGGGTCTGGGTCAGCGGCGACCGGGTCGCCTCATCCGGTGGCGACAACGACCTGCGACAAGCACGTGAGAAGGCACGCTGGTCAAACACTAGCGAGCGGAGACAGTGCGGCCAGTCACCTTCTGCGGAGTGATCTGGATCAGCACATTGCGATCACCCGGCGCCCAGGGCACCACACCCGCGTCGGTCAGCAGACGCTCGGCTTCTTGTGGCTCGTCGACCGCTTCGGCACGCCCGCTGGCCACCACGCTCCAGCCGCGGTGGTTGCGCTGATCGATCTCGTCGATCTCGAAGACGACATCCGTCGAGCTGCTCAAGTCCGACAGCACACTGTTCGGAGACGTGCGGAACACGATGCGGCCGTCGTAGTACACGTAGCTGACCGGGAGGATCTGCAACCCGTCTGGGCCGTGCCAGGCGACTCGGCCGACGCTCTGGGTAAACAGCAGCTCCGTGCAGCGGGAGGGGCTTATCGCAGTGAAGCTCTTCGGTGCTTCGTAGTCGTCGTAGTCGTCGTCGCGGCGGGCCATGTTCATGATCATCCCGTCCTCACCTTGCCGGGCGCAAGGGGCGCGAAGATCTCGACCCGCAGGCGCTTGTCAACGCCTGGATGCGGAGTATGATCTCGCCCAAGGCAGTCCGGTGATTTGACTGCTCTAGTTTTTGCTGCGCTCTGGCTCTTGACCAATGCTGCGCGCGCGTCTATATTTGGGGTTTGCCCCTCGCACTTTGTCGACCCCGCGTCTGATGGTTCCATTTGACTCGGGCCGTTCAGCATGCGCGGAGCTCGTTTCGCCCGCCCGCGAGCCCTCGGAAGGACCCACTGTTGGCCGCCTCGCGCACCGCCTCCAAGAGCACTGTTGTATCACCTACCGGCAGGATCTCCTTCGCGAAGATCGCCGAACCAATGGAAGTTCCGGATCTGCTCGACCTGCAGATCGACTCATTCGACTGGCTCGTCGGCAACGAGGCGTGGCGCAACCGCGTCGACACCGCGCTGGGCGAGGGCCGTACGGACATCAACACCAAGTCGGGCCTGGAGGAGATCTTCGAGGAGATCTCCCCGATCGAAGACTTCTCGGGGACCATGTCCCTGTCATTCCGCGATCACCGCTTCGAGCCGCCGAAGAACACGGTTGACGAGTGCAAGGAGCGCGACGTCACCTACGCCGCACCGCTGTTCGTCACCGCCGAGTTCATGAACAACGAGACCGGCGAGATCAAGAGCCAGACCGTCTTCATGGGCGACTTCCCGCTGATGACCGACAAAGGCACGTTCGTCATCAACGGCACCGAGCGGGTCGTGGTGTCCCAACTTGTCCGCTCTCCGGGCGTCTACTTCGAGCAGACCACCGACAAGACGTCGGACAAGGACATCTACACCTGCAAGATCATCCCGTCCCGCGGTGCGTGGCTGGAGTTCGAGATCGACAAGCGCGACATGGTCGGCGTCCGGCTCGACCGGAAGCGCAAGCAGAACGTCACCGTGCTCCTCAAGGCTCTCGGCTGGTCCGACGCGCAGATCCTGGAGGAGTTCGGCGAGTACGAGTCGATGCGTCTCACGCTCGAGAAGGACCACACCTCCACCCAGGACGAGGCGCTGCTCGACATCTACCGCAAGCTTCGCCCGGGCGAGCCGCCGACCCGCGAAGCCGCACAGGCGCTGCTGGAGAACTACTACTTCAACGCCAAGCGCTACGACCTGGCCAAGGTCGGCCGTTACAAGATCAACAAGAAGCTCGGCCTCGAGCTGCCCTTCGACAAGCAGGTCTTGACGATCGAGGACATCGTCGCTGCGATCCGCTTCGTCGTCGCGCTGCACGAGGGCCGCGAAACCCTCGAGTCCCCGCGCGGTGAGCTGCTGGTCGAAGAGGACGATATCGACCACTTCGGCAACCGGCGGCTTCGTACCGTGGGCGAGCTGATCCAGAACCAGCTGCGCACCGGTCTCGGCCGCATGGAGCGGGTCGTCCGGGACCGGATGACCACCCAGGACGTCGAGGCCATCACCCCGCAGACGTTGATCAACATCCGGCCTGTGGTCGCGGCGTTGAAGGAGTTCTTCGGCACCTCACAGCTGAGCCAGTTCATGGACCAGACGAACCCGGTTGCCGGATTGACCCACAAGCGGAGGCTGTCCGCGCTCGGCCCCGGCGGCCTGTCCCGCGATCGGGCGGGCATGGAGGTGCGCGACGTGCACACCTCGCACTACGGCCGGATGTGTCCGATCGAGACGCCGGAAGGACCGAACATCGGCCTGATCGGCTCGCTGGCCAGCTTCGCGCGAGTGAACGCCTTCGGTTTCGTGGAGACGCCGTACCGCAAGGTCGAGAAGGGCCGGGTCACCGACCAGATCGACTATCTGACCGCTGACGAGGAAGACCGCTTCATCATCGCGCAGGCCAACGCCAAGTTGGACAAGGCGGGCAAGTTCACCGAAGAGCGGGTGCTCGTCCGCAAGCGGCATGGGGAGGCGGACGAGGTCGCCGCTTCCGACGTGCACTATATGGACGTCTCGCCGCGACAGATGGTGTCGGTCGCGACGGCCATGATTCCGTTCCTGGAGCACGACGACGCGTCCCGGGCCCTGATGGGCGCGAACATGCAGCGCCAGGCGGTGCCGCTGATCCGCTCGGAGGCTCCGTTTGTCGGAACCGGCATGGAGTACCGCGGTGCTGTCGATGCCGGTGACGTGACGGTGGCCACTCCAGCCCGGCGCTGTCACCTCCGTCAGCGCTGATCTGATCGACATCGCCCACGACGACGGCACATACAAGACCTACCGACTCTCGAAGTTCCGTCGGTCCAACCAGGGCACCTGCATCAACCAGCGCCCGCTGGTCACGGTGGGGCAGCGGGTCGAGGTCGGTACGCCGCTGGCTGATGGTCCTTGCACCGATCACGGTGAGATGGCGCTGGGCCGCAACCTGCTCGTGGCGTTCATGCCCTGGGAAGGCCACAACTACGAGGACGCGATCATTCTCAGCCAGCGTCTGGTGCAGGACGATGTGCTCACCTCGATCCACATCGAGGAGCACGAGGTCGACGCTCGGGACACCAAGCTGGGTGCCGAGGAAATCACTCGGGACATCCCGAACGTCGGTGAGGAGATGCTTGCCGATCTCGATGAGCGCGGCATCATCCGGATCGGCGCCGAGGTGAGCACCGGTGACATCCTGGTCGGCAAGGTCACGCCCAAGGGCGAGACGGAGCTGACGCCGGAGGAGCGGCTGCTGCGCGCGATCTTCGGTGAGAAGGCCCGCGAGGTCCGCGACACGTCGCTCAAGGTGCCGCACGGCGAGTCCGGCACGGTCATCGGGGTCCGGGTCTTCGATCGGGATTCCGAGGACGAGCTCTCACCCGGGGTGAATCAGTTGGTTCGGGTGTACGTAGCCCAGAAGCGCAAGATCTCCGACGGTGACAAGCTCGCCGGCCGGCACGGCAACAAGGGCGTGATCTCCAAGATCCTTCCCGTCGAAGACATGCCGTTCCTCGAGGACGGCACGCCGGTCGACATCGTGCTCAACCCGCTTGGTGTGCCGAGCCGGATGAACGTCGGCCAGGTGCTGGAGACCCATCTGGGATGGGTGGCCAAGCAGGGCTGGCAGCTCGACGGCGCCGCCGGCCCGTGGGCGGACCGGTTGCGCGATGTCGGCTTGGCCGACGTGGGTGGCAACGCCAAGCTGGCTACGCCGGTGTTCGACGGTGCCACGGAGGAGGAGATCACCGGGCTCCTCGGCAATACCTTGGCGAACCGCGACGGCACTCGCCTCGTCGACTCCGACGGCAAGGCCCGGCTCTTCGACGGCCGCAGTGGCGAGCCCTTCCCGGCACCGGTCGGCGTGGGCTACATCTACATGCTGAAGCTGCACCACCTGGTTGACGACAAGATCCACGCGCGCTCGACCGGACCGTACTCGATGATCACGCAGCAGCCGCTCGGCGGTAAGGCTCAGTTCGGTGGGCAGCGGTTCGGCGAGATGGAGGTGTGGGCGCTGGAAGCGTACGGCGCGGCCTGGGCTCTGCAGGAGCTGCTCACCATCAAGTCCGACGACGTCCCGGGCCGGGTCAAGGTCTATGAGGCAATCGTCAAGGGGGAGAACATTCCCGAGCCCGGCATCCCCGAATCGTTCAAGGTGCTGGTCAAGGAGATGAAGTCGCTCTGCTTGAACGTCGAGGTGCTGTCCAGTGACGGCACCGAGGTAGAGCTGCGGGACTCCGACGACGACTACCGCAGCAGCGAGGACTTCGGCATCGACCTGTCGCGCCGCCCGGGTGAATCCCTCGGCGTCGTTGATGAGGTCTAGTAGCGCAAGCACAACGGTAGATATCGGGCAAGGCATAGAGAAAGAAGACAAGCAACGTGCTTGATGTGAACTTCTTCGACGAGATCCGCATCGGCCTGGCCACCGCCGACGAGATCCGGCAGTGGTCGCACGGTGAGGTGAAGAAGCCGGAGACCATCAATTACCGCACGCTCAAGCCCGAGCGTGACGGTTTGTTCTGCGAGAAGATCTTCGGTCCCACCCGGGATTGGGAGTGTTACTGCGGCAAGTACAAGCGGGTGCGCTTCAAGGGCATCATCTGCGAGCGTTGTGGCGTCGAGGTCACCCGCTCCAAGGTGCGCCGCGAGCGGATGGGCCATATCGAGCTCGCCGCTCCGGTTACCCACATCTGGTACTTCAAGGGCGTGCCGAGCCGGCTTGGCTACCTGCTCGACGTGGCACCGAAGGACCTGGAGAAGGTCATCTACTTCGCCGCGTACATGATCACCGGCGTGGACGAGGAGGCCCGGCACCGGGACCTGTCGTCGCTGGAGGCCAAGATCGACGTCGAGCGCAAGCAGCTGGAGAACCGGCGCGACGCCGACATCGACACGCGGATGAAGAAGCTCGAGGAGGACCTCGCCGGCCTGGAGAACGAGGGCGCGAAGGCCGACGCCAAGCGCAAGGTCCGTGAGGGCGCCGAGCGTGAGGTCAAGCAGCTGCGCGACCGCGCGCAGCGGGAGCTCGATCGGCTCGAGGCGGTCTGGAACCGCTTCAAGAACCTCCGGGTGCAAGATCTCGAGGGCGACGAGGTGCTCTACCGGGAGATGAAGACCCGGTTCGGCAGGTACTTCGAGGGCTCGATGGGCGCGGACGCGATTCAGAAGCGGCTGGAGACCTTCGACCTCGAGGGCGAGGCGGCCACCCTGCGGGAGATCATTCAGACTGGCAAGGGCCAGCGCAAGACCCGGGCCCTCAAGCGGCTCAAGGTCGTCTCGGCGTTCCTCACGACGAAGAATTCGCCGACCGGCATGGTGCTGGACTGCGTTCCGGTGATCCCGCCGGACCTGCGCCCGATGGTGCAGCTGGATGGTGGCCGGTTCGCCACGTCCGACCTCAACGACCTCTACCGCCGGGTGATCAACCGGAACAACCGGCTGAAGCGGCTTCTCGACCTCGGCGCGCCCGAGATCATCGTCAACAACGAGAAGCGGATGCTGCAGGAGGCCGTCGACTCGCTCTTCGACAACGGGCGGCGCGGCCGTCCCGTCACCGGCCCCGGCAACCGGCCGCTCAAGTCCATTTCCGACATGCTCAAGGGCAAGCAGGGCCGATTCCGGCAGAACCTGCTCGGCAAGCGCGTCGACTACTCCGGCCGCTCGGTGATCGTGGTCGGCCCGCAACTCAAGCTGCACCAGTGTGGCCTGCCCAAGGCGATGGCGCTGGAGCTGTTCAAGCCGTTCGTGATGAAGCGGCTGGATGATCTCAACCACGCGCAGAACATCAAGTCGGCCAAGCGGATGGTGGAGCGCCAGCGACCGGTCGTGTGGGATGTGCTCGAAGAGGTCATCACCGAACACCCCGTGCTGCTCAACCGGGCACCGACTCTGCACCGGCTCGGCATTCAGGCTTTCGAGCCGCAGCTGATCGAGGGCAAGGCGATCCAGATCCATCCGCTGGTGTGTACCGCCTTCAACGCCGACTTCGACGGTGACCAGATGGCCGTGCACCTGCCGCTGTCGGCCGAAGCTCAAGCCGAGGCTCGGATCTTGATGCTGTCGACCAACAACATCCTCAAGCCGGCCGACGGTCGTCCGGTGACCATGCCCACCCAAGACATGATCATCGGCATCTACTACCTGACCATGCTGAACGAGAACGAGATCGGTGAGGGTCGCGCGTTCGGCTCGGTGGCCGAGGCGCTGATGGCGTTCGACCGCGGCGAGCTGAGCGTCCAGGCCAAGATCAAGTTGCGGCTCCGGGACATCGTTCCTCCGCCGGGCCGCGAGCTCAACGCCAACGGCACGATCATGCTCGAGACGACGCTTGGTCGGGCGCTGTTCAACGAGGCCTTGCCGGACGACTACCCGTACGCGGACTATGAGGTCGGCAAGAAGCAGCTGGGCCAAATCGTCAACGATCTTGCCGAGCGCTACCCCAAGATCGACGTCGCCAGCTGCCTGGATCAGCTCAAGGACATCGGCTTCCACTGGGCCACCCGGTCCGGGGTGACCGTGTCCATCGGTGACGTGTCGACGCCCGCCGACAAGGCCGAGATCTTGGCAGGCTACGAGGATCGGGCCAGCAAGATCGACCGGCAGTACGAGCGCGGCCTGATCACCGAGGACGAGCGGCGCCAGGAGCTGATCGAGATCTGGACCGATGCCACGTCGCGACTCGGGACGGCGATGGAGCAGAACTTCGACCGGAACAACCCGATCTACATGATGGTGCACTCCGGTGCCCGCGGGAACATGGTGCAGATGCGCCAGATTGCCGCTATGCGAGGTCTGGTGGTCAACCCGAAGGGCGAGATCATCGCTCGGCCGATCAAGTCCAACTTCCGCGAGGGTCTGAGCGTGCTGGAGTACTTCATCTCCACTCACGGCGGCCGCAAGGGTCAGGCGGACACGGCGCTGCGTACCGCGGACTCGGGTTACCTGACCCGTCGACTCGTCGACGTCGCCCAGGACGTCATCATCCGCGAGGAGGACTGCGGCACGGAGCGCGGCCTGACCAAGACCATTGCCCGCGACGAGTCGGGTCGGCTGACCCTCGACGAGCACGTCGAGACGGCTGTCTACGCGCGGACGCTGGCCACCGACGTGCTCGGCCCGGACGGGGAGGTGCTGCTCGGCGCCGGTGTCGATCTTGGCGACATCAACATCGCCAAGCTTGTCGATGCGGGCGTGACGACCGTCAAGGTGCGCAGTGTCCTGACCTGTGAGGCGGCGTCGGGTACCTGCGCCATGTGCTACGGACGCTCGCTGGCCAGCGGCAAGCTGGTCGACGTCGGTGAGGCGGTCGGCATCGTGGCCGCGCAGTCCATCGGTGAGCCGGGTACCCAGCTGACGATGCGGACCTTCCACACCGGTGGTGTGATCGGTGACGACATCACCCAAGGTCTGCCCCGCGTCCAGGAGCTCTTCGAGGCTCGCCAGCCGAAGGGCAAGGCGCCGATCTCGGAGGCTGCCGGCCGGGTGCAGATCGAGGACTCGGATCGCCTGCGCAAGATCGTGGTGACGCCGGACGACGGGTCGGAGGCGACCGATTTCGTGGTGAGCCGCCGGGCCCGGCTGCTGGTGGAAGACGGCGATCACGTTGACGTTGGCCAGCAACTCACTGCGGGTACACCGGATCCACACGATGTGCTGCGCGTGCTCGGTGTTCGCCGAGTGCAGGAGCACCTGGTGGACGAGGTGCAGTCGGTCTACCGGACCCAGGGTGCGCCGATCCACGACAAGCACATCGAGATCATCATCCGGCAGATGCTGCGCCGGGTCACGGTGATCGAATCGGGTGACTCCGAGCTGCTCGCGGGTGATCTGGTCGATCGGTTGATGTACGAGGGGCAGAACCGCAAGGTGGTTGCCGAGGGCGGTACTCCGGCCTCGGGTCGCGCGGTGCTGATGGGAATCACCAAGGCGTCGCTGGCCACCGAGTCGTGGCTGTCGGCGGCCTCCTTCCAGGAGACCACCAAGGTGTTGACCGACGCCGCTATCCAGGGCAAGTCGGATTCGCTGGTCGGGCTCAAGGAGAACGTGATCTTGGGCAAGTTGATCCCGGCCGGCACCGGTCTGGACCGCTACCGCAATATCCGGGTCGAGCCGACCGAAGAGGCGAAGGCGCAGGCGTACTCGATGGTGGGGTACGACTCGTTCGACTACGACTTCGGTTCGGGGTCTGGCGCGGCAGTACCACTGGAGGAGTTCGACCTCGGCGACTATCGCTGAGTCAGACGCAGGCTAGGGGCGGGTCCGCAGGGGCCCGCCCTTTGGCTTCGGGCGGGTCCGTCAGGGGCCCGCCCCTTAGCTTCGTGGTCTGGGCTCACCACTTTGCTTCCCAAGCTCGAATCCGCACGCGCGGTTGATATTCTCAGCAGATGCCGCAATATCGGATCTCCCAGGCGGCCAGTCTGCTGGGCGTCTCGGACGACACCGTACGGCGCTGGATCGAGTCGGGGCGCCTGCGCACCAGTAATGCCACCGGCCGGGCAGTGATCGACGGCGCGGAGCTGGCTGTCCACGCCCAAGAGATCGCGACCGCGCCGACACTCGGCAGTCCGGTCGCCGAGAGCGCCCGGAACCGGTTCACCGGCCTGGTCACCCGGGTGCTGAAGGACGCGGTGATGGCCCAGGTCGATCTCCAGTGCGGGCCTTTTCGAGTGGTCTCGCTGATGTCGGCGGAGGCTGCCAACGAGCTAAGCTCGAACCAGGCGTCCTGGCCGTCGCCTCGGTCAAGTCCACCCACGTGGTCATAGAAACCCCGGAGGCCCGGTGAGCACCATCGGGTCGCCGCATCAGGGCGTCTTCGCGCACAACGTGTATCGCCGGCCACGGCGACTTGCGCCGCCGTCTCGCCGCACGGGCCCGCACACGAATAGGGGCCCTATTCATCGCCGCCGCGGCCGTCCTCCTGCTGGCCGGCCTGCGGCGGTGGTCCGCCCGTGCCAGCCAGCTCGGCTGACCCCTTCAGACATGATCACCGTGGCCGCAGCAGCGTCGTTGACCGAAGCATTCACCCAGATCGGCAAGGAGTTCGAGGCCACAAAGCCGGGCACCACGGTGATCTTCAGTTTCGGCTCCAGCGCCACGCTGGCCACCCAGATCGAAGAGGGGGCGCCGGTCGACGTCTTTGCCGCCGCCAATCCCGCCACGATGAAAACGGTCACCGATGTTGGCGCGGCCGAGCCTCCGACGAACTTCGTCTCGAACGTTCTCCAGATCGCCGTGCCCAAAGGAAATCCGGGCGGGATCAGGGGATTGAAGGACTTCGCCGACAAGACCAAGAAGATCGCGACCTGTGCGCCCCAGGTGCCGTGCGGGGCGGCGGCCGTGAAGGTCTTCTCGGCCGCCAAGATCACGCCGGCACCGGACACGCTGGAACAGGACGTGAAGGCCACCCTGCAGAAGGTGTCATCCAACGAGGTGGACGCGGCTTTGGTCTACCGGACGGACGTGATCGCCGCCAAAGATACGGTCGACGGCTTGGAATTCCCCGAGGCCCGGCAGGCGGTGAACGTCTATCCCATCGCCGTCCTGAAGGGCTCGATGAGCGCTGCCGCCGCTCAACAGTTCGTCGACTACGTGCTTTCTGCGGACGGCCAGGCGGTGCTTCGCAGGGCCGGCTTCGGCAAGCCCTAGGTCATACGTGCCCCGTTCGCGGACCGGCACGGCCGACCGAGTGCCGGCTGGTCCTCGCCCTACCCGCCGTGACCGCCCTGCTGTTCCTGCTGCTGCCGCTCGCCGGAATGATCATCCGCGCCCCCTGGGCCGACGCGGCTGAGGTGCTGACCAGTCCATCGGCCCTGCTGGCGCTTCGGCTGTCATTGATCACCGCCACCGTGGCGGCGTTGATCACGCTGGTCCTCGGCGTCCCGCTCGCCTGGTTGCTCGCCCGTCCAACCCTTCCCGGCGCCGCCGTGCTGCGCGCCTTGGTCACCGTTCCGCTCGTGCTGCCGCCGGTCGTCGGCGGAGTCGCCCTGTTTTCGCTGCTCGGCCGCTCCGGCGTGCTCGGTCGCCCGCTCTACGCTGTCACCGGTTTCTCCTTTCCGTTCACGCCCTATGCCGTCGTGCTCGCACAGGTCTTCGTGGCCCTGCCCTTTCTGGTGCTCACCGTCGAGGGCGCCCTTCGAGCAGCCGACCGACGGTACGAGGACGCTGCAGCCACGTTGGGCGCGAACCCCCTTCGCGTCTTCTCCCGGGTGACTCTGCCGCTGGTGGCACCCGGGATCGCGGCCGGCACAGTGCTGGCCTGGGCCAGAGCTCTCGGCGAATTCGGTGCGACCATTACCTTCGCGGGCAACTTCCCAGGGACTACGCGGACCATGCCGCTCGAGGTCTATCTCGCCCTGGAGACCGACCCTGGCTCGGCGTTGCTGTTATCGGTTCTGCTGCTCGGGGCCTCGATATTCGTGCTGGTCCTGCTTCGTGACCGGTGGTTCACCAGGTGGTAGCCATCGCCAGTGGTCTGACCGCCGATCTCCTCGTTCGGCGAGGGCCCTTCGTGCTCGACATCCAGCTGCACGCGGCCGCCGGTGAGGTCGTCGCCTTGCTGGGTCCCAACGGCGCAGGCAAATCGACTGCGGTGCGGGCACTCGCTGGGCTGCTCCCTTTGACCGGTGGGCGCATCGCGGTCGCCGATGTCACGGTGGCCGACGATCGCATCCACCGCCCGCCGCACGAACGACCCATCGGAGTGGTTTTCCAGGACTACCTGCTCTTCCCGCACTTGAGCGTGATCGACAATGTGGCCTTCGGACCGAGAACGCGCGGCCAGACACGGCACGCGGCCCGTCGGATCGCCGCCGAGTGGTTGGAACGGATGGCCATCGCTGAGCTCGCGTCGGCCCGGCCTCGTTCGATATCCGGTGGCCAGGCCCAGCGGGTGGCGCTGGCTCGTGCCCTGGCCACTGATCCCCAGCTGCTTCTGCTGGATGAGCCGTTGGCGGCCCTCGACGCTCGCACTCGACTCGTGGTCCGCAGTGAGCTACGACGACACCTTGCGGACTACGGCGGAGCGGCAGTTCTGGTCACCCACGACCCGGTCGATGCAGCCGTGCTCGCCGACCGGCTTGTGGTCATCGAGAGCGGCCGCGTGGTCCAGTCAGGAGCACCGGCAGAGGTCGCCCGGCGACCGCGAACCGATTACGTGGCGCGGCTGGTGGGTCTCAACCTGCTCACCGGAGTCG
Organism: uncultured Actinomycetota bacterium; assembly: GCA_963808495.1. GTDB lineage: Bacteria > Actinomycetota > Actinomycetes > Propionibacteriales > Propionibacteriaceae > Microlunatus. The sequence continues at coordinate 276,530 of CAWEGC010000011.1, read as the reverse complement.
CGTCTGGCCACCTCGTCACACTGCCCGGCGGCGGTACGGTCCAGCTGGCGAAGTCGGCCACCGGACCCGCCTACGTCACGTTCGCGCCGGCCGCGGTGGCGCTGTTCGCCCGCCGACCGGAGGGCTCCCCGCGCAACGTCTGGCCGGGCCTGGTGAGCTCGCTGGAGCCGCACGGCGCCGGCGTACGAGTGGAAATCGCCGGTGCACCGGACGCGGGGTCGTCGATTCTGGCGGAGATCACCCCGGCCGCCGTGGCCGAGCTGGGCATCGTCCCCGGTAGCTCGATGTGGGTGGCGGTCAAGGCCTCCGACATCGATATCTATCCCGACCGGGCCGATTACACGGCGCATTCGAAGGTGAGCTGGTAGCCACGGCTCGGGTCCCCTGTGATCGTGGGCAGCTGCAGGTCGTAGCCGTCAGCGAATACGTTGTCGCTGTCCAGGCTGACCCGGCTCAGGTTGCTGGCGCTCTGCTCGTATCCGGACGTGGCGTAGACGGCCTTGCACGTATCGTCCACCAGCGCAATCTGCGATGTGGCGATCTTGTTGGAGCCGTTGGTGGCCTTGGCCAGGCTGGGGTAGACCTCGAAGTGAATGTGCGGCCAGCGCCCCGAGTAGCAGGCGGGGAAGATCGTGGTGAACCTCACCGTGCCGTTGGCATCTGTCTCCTGGACTCCGCGCAGGTAGTTCTCGCCCGTCACTGATTGGGAGTAGAGGGAGTACTGCCCGTCACGATCGCAGTGCCACAGGTACACCGCACCTGCGGCCAGCGGCTTCTTGCCGTCGGCGAAGTCCTTGATCGTCATGGTGATGCCGAGTGGCACGCCCTGGGCCTTGGTGGTGCTGGTTCCGAAGCTGGACGTGATGTCACTGCGAACGATGCCGCTCTGGGTGAGCACGTTGGCCCCGTTGGTCCCATCGCCCGGATAGGGGCCGGCCGTCTCCTCCGGCAGCTCGCCGTTCGCCGTGTCGCTGGTCTGCTGAGCTCCACTGCCGGGGTTGCCGCCGTCCGGGGGACCACCGGCACCGGTCGGCGCGCCTTCAGGACCGCTCGGTGCCGCGGCGGCGCCGGTTGTGTCGTCGGCACAAGCGGCAAGACTGACGAGTCCGGTCCCCGCCAGTCCGGCTCCGAGCACCAGTTTCAGCATGCCCCGGCGCTGCAGCAACCGAGGAAGATCGTAGTCAAGCCCTCGGTCGTGGTTCTCGAGTTCGTCCTCGCGATGATCAACACGCATCTCGACTGGCTCCTTCTGTGCCGCTCGGTGAGTTGTGACATCACGCTATGAGCGCCGGAGCACGGATCGAGCCGCTGCGCTGGTCTTCATACGGCGGCCACAGCACCTCACAGGACACACACAACCTGAGGGCGTGCGCATCTGCGGTCGCTACCCGCCGACGTAGCCTGGCTCGGTGGCGTTCCTTCAGTCGGTCAACATCGGCAGACCGCAAGCCAACCCGTACAAGAAGGAGAAGTCCACCGGTATCGGCAAGCGGCCGGTCGACCATCCGGTCGAGATACGCGCTCCAGGACCGAAGACGGTCGGGTTGGGGAGTGGCCTGGTGGGCGATTTCATCGGCGACGGCAAGCATCACGGCGGTGACAGCCAGGCGGTGTACGCCTACGCCCGAGAGGACCTGGAAGCATGGCAGCAGCAGCTGGGGCGTGAGCTGCCGAACGGCTCATTCGGGGAGAACCTGCACCACCCTGGACCTGAAGATCAACGACGCTCGACTGGGTGAGCAGTGGCGGATCGGTGGGGACGTCGTGCTGCAGGTGACAACGCCACGCATTCCGTGCGCAACTTTCCGCGGCTCTCTGGGGCTGCCCGGTTGGTTGAAGACCTTCACCGCCTTCGGCCATCCCGGTGCTTACCTCCGGGTGGTTTCTCCTGGCGCCATCGTCACCGGAGATCCGATCGAGATCGTCCATCACCCTGATCACGATGTGACCATCGCAATGGCTTTCCGCGCCCTGACGACCGACCGAGACCTGATGCCTCGGCTCCTGGAGGCAGGCGATGACCTCGACCCGGACCTGCGTCGGTCGGTGCTGGCGCCCTGAGCGTCCTGGTCGCCTTCGGCCACTCTGCGTCCTGACTCATCCACTGTGGAATACCGCCACCGGTCCGCAGCGTTGAGTTCGATGGCGAACTGGCAGGTCGCGCACGCGCACTGTCGGTAAGCGCTTTGACCGCATCCCGCTCACGAGATACCCTGAATCCTTGTGTTCGGGCTTGCCCGACTCTTTGTGCGTGCCCCGATGTCTCCGACCTCGAGGTGTCCCGCACGGCGATCCTCGGCAACGGCCGGTGGACCGCGCCCCCGAACGACGACAGGAAGAGATATCACGCGGTGCCCACAATTCAGCAGCTGGTCCGCAAGGGCCGGGAGGACAAGGTCAGCAAGACCAAGACGCCTGCCCTGAAAGGCTCCCCGCAGCGCCGGGGCGTCTGCACGCGCGTGTACACGACCACCCCGAAGAAGCCGAATTCGGCCCTGCGAAAGGTGGCTCGGGTTCGCCTGTCCTCACAGGTCGAGGTCACGGCCTACATCCCCGGGGTCGGTCACAACCTCCAGGAACACTCGATGGTTCTGGTTCGCGGAGGACGAGTCAAGGATCTTCCTGGCGTTCGCTACAAGATCATTCGCGGCACGCTGGACACTCAGGGCGTGAAGAACCGCAAGCAGGCGCGCAGCCGGTACGGCGCGAAGAAGGAGAAGTAATGCCTCGCAAGGGCCCCGCCCCGAAGCGTCCGGTGATGGTGGATCCGGTGTACGGATCGCCGCTGGTGAGCCAGCTGGTCAGCAAGATCCTGCTCGACGGCAAGAAGACCATCGCCCAGGGCATCGTGTACACCGCCATGGAAGGGACGCGGACGAAGTCCGGCGTCGACCCCGTGCAGACGCTGAAGCGCGCATTGGACAACGTACGCCCGTCACTGGAGGTCAAGAGCCGACGGGTCGGGGGCGCCACGTACCAAGTGCCGGTCGAGGTCAAGCCGGCTCGAGCGACGACGTTGGCGATGCGCTGGTTGGTCACGTTCGCCCGGCAACGGCGGGAGAAGACCATGTCAGAGCGCCTGATGAACGAGATCCTGGACGCCTCCAATGGACTGGGTGCGGCTGTCAAACGTCGTGAGGACACCCACAAGATGGCCGAGGCCAACAAGGCGTTCGCCCACTACCGCTGGTAATCCCAGCCCGAGACTCAGCTCCGCGGACGCCGCACCTGGCCCCCGTTCGAGCACGCAATCATCTAAGGAGAGGTTGAAGCCACACCATGGCTGTCGACATCAAGACTGACCTGTCCAAGGTCCGCAACATCGGGATCATGGCCCACATCGACGCGGGCAAGACGACCACGACTGAGCGCATCCTGTTCTACACCGGCATCAACTACAAGATGGGTGAAGTGCACGAGGGTGCCGCGACCATGGACTGGATGGAGCAGGAGCAGGAGCGGGGCATCACGATCACCTCCGCTGCGACGACCTGTCACTGGAAAGACCACCAGATCAACATCATCGACACCCCGGGCCACGTCGACTTCACGGTCGAGGTGGAGCGTTCGCTGCGGGTGCTCGACGGTGCCGTCGCCGTGTTCGACGGCGTCGCCGGCGTGGAGCCGCAGAGCCAGACCGTCTGGCGGCAGGCCGACCGGTACCGGGTACCCCGGATTTGCTTCGTGAACAAGCTGGACCGGACCGGCGCGAGCTTCGACTTCTGCGTCAGCACCATCAAGAACCGGCTGAACGCGATACCGGCCGTCGTGCAGCTGCCGATCGGCTCAGAGTCGAATTTCATCGGCGTTGTGGATCTGGTCAAGATGCGCGCGCTGACCTGGCGCGGTGAGACGACGATCGGCGAGGACTATGCCGTCGAGGAGATTCCCGCCGACATGGTCGACAAGGCACAGGAGGCGCACCACGCGCTGATCGAGCTGGTCGCCGACTACGACGACCATCTGATGGAGGCGTACCTCACCGACGAGGACTCGATCACCCCCGAGTTGCTGGCTGACTCCATTCGGCGTGCCGTCCTGTCGTCCCAGATCACCGCGGTGCTCTGCGGCAGCGCTTTCAAGAACAAGGGCGTGCAGCCGCTGCTGGACGCGGTCATCGCCTACCTGCCGTCGCCACTCGACGTGCCGGCCATCGACGGCTTCAAGCCGGGCAACGAGTCGGTCCGGATCGAGCGGCATCCGATCGAATCCGACCCCTTCTCCGCGCTTGCGTTCAAGATCGCAGCTGATCCGCACCTCGGCCGGTTGACCTACATCCGGCTGTACTCGGGCAAGCTGGAGGCCGGTTCGACGGTGCTCAACGCGACCAAGGGCCGCAAGGAGCGGATCGGCAAGATCTACCAGATGCACGCCAACAAGCGGCAGGAGATTGCCTCGGTCGGCGCCGGTCAGATCGTCGCCGTGATGGGGCTCAAGGACACCACCACCGGGGAGACCTTGAGCGATCCGAACGCTCAGGTCGTTCTCGAGTCGATGGACTTCCCGGCGCCGGTCATCGAGCAGGCGATCGAGCCGAGAACCAAGTCCGACCAGGAGAAGCTGGGCACCGCTATCCAGCGGCTCGCGGAGGAAGACCCGACCTTCCGGGTGCACACCGACGACGAGACCGGCCAGACGATCATCGCCGGCATGGGCGAGCTGCACCTCGAGGTGCTGATCGACCGGATGAAGCGGGAATTCCGCGTCGAGGCGAACATCGGCAAGCCGCAGGTGGCCTATCGGGAGACCCTGCGGCGCAAGGTGGAGAAGGTCGAGTACACCCACAAGAAGCAGTCCGGTGGCTCTGGGCAGTACGGCCGGGTCATCATCAACCTCGAGCCACTGCAATCCGGCACCGGTTATGAGTTCGTCAACGCCATCACCGGCGGCCGGATCCCGAAGGAATACATCCCGGCGGTCGACGAGGGGATCCAGGACGCCATGCAGTTCGGTGTACTCGCGGGCTATCCCGTGGAAGACGTGAAGGTGACTCTGGTCGACGGCGCCTACCACGACGTCGACAGCTCTGAGCTTGCCTTCAAGATCGCCGGCTCGATGGTGTTCAAGGAGGCGGCGCGCAAGGCGGACCCGGCACTGCTGGAGCCGATCATGGCCGTCGAAGTGACGACGCCCGAGGACTATCTGGGCACCGTCATCGGGGATCTGAACTCCCGGCGCGGCCATATCCAGGCCATGACCGACCTACACGGCAACAAGGTGGTCCAGGCCCTCGTGCCGCTGTCGGAGATGTTCGGCTACGTGGGGGACCTGCGGTCGAAGACCTCCGGCCAGGCGTCATATTCGATGGAGTTCCACTCCTACGCCGAGACTCCCAAGAGCGTCGCCGAAGAGATCATCCAGAAGGCGCGGGGAGAGTGACCCACAGCCGTTAGGTTCGGAGTTTGACGCCAGCCGTACAGGCGGGAAAACTTAGGCCGGGCCAGGACGCCGACCAAACCCAACAACCAAGCAACGCCTCGCGACCGCGTGGCAAGTGAAAACCAAGAAGGAGCCTCAGTGGCAAAGGCCAAGTTCGAGCGGACCAAGCCGCACGTCAACATCGGCACCATCGGGCACATCGACCACGGCAAGACCACGCTGACCGCGGCGATCACGAAGGTGCTGCACGACAAGTACCCGAACCTGAACGAGGTGTCCGCCTTCGATCAGATCGACAAGGCTCCCGAGGAGCGGCAGCGCGGCATCACGATCTCCATCGCGCACGTCGAGTACCAGACCGAGAAGCGGCACTACGCACACGTGGACTGCCCGGGTCACGCCGACTACATCAAGAACATGATCACCGGTGCGGCCCAGATGGACGGCGCCATCCTGGTGGTGGCGGCAACCGACGGCCCGATGCCGCAGACCCGCGAGCACGTGCTGCTGGCCCGGCAGGTGGGTGTGCCGGCCATCGTCGTCGCCCTGAACAAGTGCGACATGGTCGACGACGACGAAATCCTCGAGCTGGTGGAGCTGGAGGTCCGTGAGCTGCTCAGCGAGTACGAGTTCCCGGGCGACGACCTGCCGGTCATCAAGGTGGCGGCGTTCCCCGCCCTGAACGGTGACGCCAAGTGGACCGGCGCCATCGAGGAGCTGATGAACGCGGTCGACGACTACATCCCGCAGCCGACCCGCGAGGTCGACAAGCCGTTCCTGATGCCGGTGGAGGACGTCTTCACCATCACCGGTCGTGGCACCGTGGTCACCGGCCGGATCGAGCGGGGCGTGATCAAGGTCAACGAGACGGTCGACATCATCGGCATTCGCGATACCAAGCAGACCACCACGGTCACCGGCGTCGAGATGTTCCGGAAGTTGCTCGACGAAGGCCAGGCTGGTGAAAACGTCGGGTTGCTGCTCCGCGGCACCAGGCGCGACGACGTCGAGCGCGGCATGGTCGTGATCAAGCCCGGTACCACCACCCCGCACACCGACTTCGAGGCGCGGGTCTACATCCTCTCCAAGGAGGAGGGTGGCCGGCACACGCCGTTCTTCAACAACTACCGCCCGCAGTTCTACTTCCGGACCACCGACGTGACCGGCGTGGTGAATCTGCCGGAGGGCACTGACATGGTCATGCCCGGTGACAACACCGACATGTCGGTGCAGCTCATCCAGCCGATCGCCATGGAAGAGGAGCTGAAGTTCGCTATCCGTGAGGGCGGCCGTACGGTGGGCGCCGGACGGGTGACCAAGATCCTGAAGTGACGGACGCGGCCAGACGATGAACTGAGGTCTCCGGTCGTACCATCCACCAACTCTTGATCAAGACGAAGGCCCTGGGCTGTGATGGTCCGGGGCCTTCGGCGTCTCTGACGTCGGTTCGTGACCCCGGCTGGTCGACCCCATACTGCTGCGATTGAATGGTCGGCACTTGATACGACAATCAGGAGGTCATCGTGCCCGGCACTGTCGCCCGCGTCACAGAGATCAGCGCCAAGTCCGACACCAGCTTCGAGGATGCCGTGAAGCTCGGCCTCGATCGCGCCAACTCCACACTTCGCGGCGTCACATCAGCCTGGGTCAAAGAGCAGTCGGTCGAGGTCGACAACGGCCAGATCAGCGGTTACCGAGTCAACCTGCTCGTCACCTTCATCCTCGAGTAGGACTCGCCTCAGGCCGCCGTCAGCAGCGCCACCGGGTAGTCGGCGAGCAGTTCGGCGACGAGCACCTCGCCTTGCGCGCTCCGCCCGGTCAATTGATCAACATATCCCCCTCGAAGGGTCAGTCTGGTATCCCCCCAGCTGCCGGCCGCGGCCAACCGAACCGGCAGCCGGGTGGCGAGGGTGATCGCGCCGCCTCGGTCGAAGCCCACGATGTGATCGCGTGCTGAGCCCACGCCCTCGAGTGGTTGATAGCCGCGGAACCAGTCCGGATGCTCGCGCCGCAGCCGGAGTGCCTGGCGGGTGATCCACAGCTTCGCAATGCCGGTGTCGTCAACCGTCGGCCGGCCGTCGCTCACCCGGCCGAGCAGCGCCATCCGAGCGGCGAAGTCCACCGGCCGGCGATTGTCCGGGTCGACGAGGGAGTTCTCCCAGATCTCAGAGCCCTGGAAGACATCCGGGACGCCGGGCATCGTGAGCTGGACGAGTTTTTGCCCGAGAGCGTTCGACCAGCCCGGGCCGGTGATCAGCGCGTCCAGCTCGTTCCACGCCGCCCGCAGCTGAGGTTCGTCGTAGGCCGCGTCGACGGCGGCGTGCACTGAGGTTTCGAAGGCCTCGTCCGGCTTCGTCCAACGTGTTCCGTCCGACGCCTCCCGCATCGCCTTCTCGGCGTAGTGGTGCATCCGCTGGCGTTCTATCGGACCAGTTCCGGCCAGGCTCTGAGCCAAGAAGTAACCGAAGGCCCGACTGGGGATCTTCGTCGACCTGAGGACGTGCTCGGCGAAGCGGCCCCAGTCGTCGGGCAACTCCGACAACACTGCCAGTCGAGCCCGTACGTCCTCTCCGCGTTTGGTGTCATGGGTCGACAGGCTGGTCATGGAATCCGGCGCTCGATCTTGGCGGATGGTTTGGAGTCGGTGGAACTCCTCGACCGGGATACCGAATTGGTCGGGGTCTCCGCCGACCTCGTTCAGGGCCACGAACCGTGCGTATCGGTAGTAGGCCGTATCCTCAACGCCCTTCGCCATGGTGGCGCCGGTGAGCTGTTGGAGGCGGCGAGCCAGCTCGTCGCGAGGATCATGCAGCCGGGGACTAAGCTGCTCAAGCGCCGGCTTCAGCTCGGGTCGACGCTGAGCGGCTCGGATGAGGGCGCGATCGAGATGCTCGGCGCCTTCCGGCAGATACGACCGGTAGACCTCGAAGGCCACAGCCACTTCAGCAAGGGCGGCGTTCGCCTCCGGAATGTCCGGCACCAGTGCGGACATCCGCCGGATCTCCGCGGGCAGTAGTTCAGTCACCACCATCCGCTTGGCTGCCTCGACATGCTCACCAAGGGTGCGCCGATCACCTGACAGGCGCTGGTAAAGATCGGTGAAGACGGCTGCCTGCGCCGGATCGATGAAGACGCCGTTGACTTCCCGCATGGCGTCGTAACCGGTCGTGCCGGACACGGGCCAATCCGCCGGTAGCTCTTCCCCAGTTTCCAAGATCTTTTCGACCGTGATCCAGGTGTTCGGCGCGATGCTTCGCAAGCGCACCAGATAACCGGCCGGGTCCACGAGGCCATCAGGATGATCGATCCGCAACCCGTCGATTCCCGCGTCGATCCACCGCTGGACCTGAGAATGCGTAGCTTCGAAAACCGCTGGATCCTCCTGCCGGACACCCGCCAATGTCGTGACGGCAAAGAACCGCCGATAGTTGAGCTCAGCGTTTCCCTGCGAGTGGTGCACCAACTCATAGTGCTGGCGACCATGGACCGCCTCCGCGTCGTCGCCCTGCTTCCAGCTACCTGGCGCCAATGGGAAGCGGTGCTCGAAGTAGCGCAGCTCGCCGCCCTGGACGCGCAGGGTCGGGTCGTCACCCAAGATCGGAACGACGATCCGGCCGCGGCTCCAGTCGATGTCGAACCACCTCGCGTACGTCGAATCCTGCCCACGCTCGAGCACGTCCCACCACGCGGGGTTCTCCGACGGCGCTGAAATGCCCAGATGGTTCGGCACGATGTCGATGACGACGCCAAGGCCCGAGACTCGCGCGGCGGTCAGCAGCTCGCGGAAGCCCTCGTCGCCGCCCCGATCGCGATCCAGCTGAGTCACATCGGTCGTGTCGTAACCGTGGTCCGACCCGATGGTCGACTGGAGCAGGGGCGAGAGATAGACCGCGCCGACGCCGAGATCAGCCAGGTAGCCAGTCAAGGCGGCCGCCTCGTACAGAGTGAAGTCTCGCTGGACCTGAAGACGGTAGGTCGACGAGGGGATTGGCACGTCCCGACCCTACGCAGCGGCGCCGCCCGCCAGAATGCGGGGGTTCAGACCATGATCACGTAGCCGCTGCGACGCGGATCGGCCCCGCCGCCCAAAGCGCTGATGGCCGAGACGCCGCCGAAGTAGGGATCGCGATGATCTGTGACGGCCACCCTCTGGCCGGCCGACCGAAGCGCCCCGAGAACCTCCGGCGCGAAGCCAGGCTCCAGTCGCACCAGATCGGTCAGCGCATTGAGCCGGGGCGCATCGATCGCCTCCTGCGGCGGCATTCCGCGCAGCATCCGCAGCAGGCACTGGACCAGGGCCGGCCGGATCCGGCTGCCCCCCGCGGCACCCGCCAGAACCGCCAGTCCATGTTGGTCGAGAGCGACCAGCGGCGACATCATCGAGCCCATACGCACGCCCGGCTCCAGCTGTTCGCGAACCAGCTCACCCTCGCCCAGCATCGAGTTGAGGTGAACGCCGAAACCCGGCACCCACACCCCCGAGCCGAGGCCCAGACTCGTCGTGACGGCACAGCCGTCGCCGTTCTCGTCCACCGCCACAATGTTGGTCGTCTCAGCTCGCTTGGCCGGCCCGCGCAATGCCTCGATCAGCGACAGCGCGGATGCCGGATCGGTGGCTGGGTCGCCGGGAATGTGCTCGCCGGCATGGTCCAACGTCCCCAAGACGTCGTCCAGATCATTCCCCCGCGCATGGACGGTGAATCCTTCGATCTCGGCGGTGCGGGGCGTGGAATCGACCACCGCATAGGCTTTCAGGTCCTCTTTGCTGAGTGCCCCGCCATCGTCGACAGCCTCCACCAGTGCCTCGGCGTAGCTGCCGCAGTAGAAAGCGTCCGGCTCGTCGATGAGAAGTTCGTAGGCATGGACCTGATCGGGATGGATCAGCAGGTCGCCGCCCCGGAGGTAGCTCCCGTCTGGGCGCTGATACACCCTGGTCCCTTCGCCTACACACATGGCCGGCGCCACCCGCGGCAGCAGCGCGGCATGGGCCTCGGAGAACGGCGAACCCTCCGACGCCGCATGGAGGCCCGGCTTCACGACATCGGTCCAGGGCAGGCGTCCCCACCGGCGCCACAGGTGCAGCGCGCCCGCCGGAACCCCCGGCACGGCAACGGTGGCAGGCCCGATCTCGTACGGCATCTGCTGTCCGACGAACATCACTTCGATGGCGGTCCCGGAGCTGGAGCGCTTGCCGTCCAGTCCCGGAACGGTGACGAAGAAGTCCACGCAGGTCACCTCCCCGGTGGCCTGCTCGAAGCAGGTGGCAAAGCCGCCACCACCCAACCCGGTGAAAATGGTTTCCGCCGCGCAGCTCACCAGCATCATGCCGACGGCGGCGTCCACCGCGCTGCCGCCCTGCTTCAACAGCGCGGCCCCCGCCTCGGCCGTGACCCGATGGCCGGCGGCCACGCCAGCGCCCAATCTCGGGCCCGGCCGGAGACTTGTCACCGCAATATGGTGGCACCAGCCCGATGTCAGCGGGCGCTGTTGCGAATTGTGGCAGGCGATCCGCGGCCCGTGCCTGCTCATTCAGCCGATCGGCAGGCAGCTTGTCGGCCCGATTTGATCTGGCTTGTGCCGTCTGACAGAATCGTTAGGTTGCTCCGACGGGGTCGCCGGGGTGTGCCGTGCCTGCAACTCGACTTGAGTTCCAAGGCTGGACGCCGAACCGCGAGACTCTTGAGCCCCGGGCCTCTGGGCCGGGACACTCCTCCCAGCACGTACGACTTCAGGGTTGTGCGCGCGAGAAGTGGCGCGACACGCCCGACCGCGTGGGTCGGACATACCGGCGGTACGAGAGAAGGACGAACTGTGGCGGGACAGAAGATCCGCATTCGGCTGAAGGCCTACGACCACGAGGTGATCGACTCCTCCGCGCGCAAGATCGTCGACACGGTCACGCGTACGGGCGCCAAGGTCGCCGGCCCTGTGCCGCTGCCCACGGAGAAGAACGTGTACTGCGTGATCCGCTCGCCGCACAAGTACAAGGACAGCCGCGAGCACTTCGAGATGCGCACCCACAAGCGGCTGATCGACATCATCGACCCCACGCCCAAGACCGTCGACTCCCTGATGCGGCTGGACCTGCCGGCCGGCGTCGACATCGAAATCAAGCTCTGAGGACCACGGAATCATGAGCAACGCCACCGTCAAGACGGACCGGAAGGTCAAGGGTCTGCTGGGCACCAAGCTCGGCATGACCCAGCTCTGGGACGCCAACAACCGAGTCGTCCCGGTGACTGTCGTCCAGGCCGGTCCCTGTGTCGTGACCCAGGTCCGCACGCCCGACTCCGACGGCTATTCGGCCATCCAGCTGGGCTTCGGCCCGATCAAGGCCAAGCAGGTCACCAAGCCCAGTGCCGGACACTTCGAGAGGGCTGGCGTCACGCCGCGCAAGCACCTGGTCGAGATCCGAACCGCCGACGCCAGCGAGTACACCCTCGGCCAGGAACTGACCGCCGACCTGTTCGCCGCGGACGAGGTTGTCGACGCGACTGGGGTCAGCAAGGGCAAGGGCACCGCAGGGGTGATGAAGAGGCACGGATTCGCCGGCCTTCGCGCCAGCCACGGCGTGCACCGCAAGCACCGCTCGCCAGGCTCCATCGGTGGTTGTGCCACTCCGGGCCGTGTCTTCAAGGGCATGCGGATGGCAGGCCGGATGGGTGTCGAGCGGGTCACCGTTCAGAACCTCACCGTGCACGCCGTCGACGCCGAGCGCGGCCTGCTGTTGATCAGGGGGGCAATCCCGGGCAATAAGGGCGGTCTGGTCGTCGTGCGCAGCGCGGTCAAGAAGGGAGACCCAGCATGAGCCTTCCTGCTTCCCGTGCCAACAGGACGGTCGATGTCGTGAACCCCAGCGGCGCCAAGGCCGGCACTGCTGAGTTGCCGGCGGAACTGTTCGACGTGACCGCCAATATCCCGCTGATCCACCAGGTCGTCGTGGCCCAATTGGCGGCCGCGCGGCAGGGCACGCATTCCACCAAGAGCCGGGGCGAGGTCCGGGGCGGGGGGAAGAAGCCGTATCGCCAGAAGGGCACCGGCCGAGCCAGGCAAGGGTCGGTACGGGCACCGCAGTACGTCGGCGGCGGCGTCGTGCACGGTCCGCAGCCCCACGGCTACGCGCAGCGCACACCCAAGAAGATGATCGCTGCCGCTCTTCGCGGTGCACTGTCTGATCGGGCTCGCGACGGCCGGGTGCACGTGATCACTGACCTGGTGTCGGGCGATGTCCCGTCCACCAAGTCCGCTGTTGCGGCGCTGCGTGCGGTTACCGACTCGGACAAGGTGCTGGTGGTCATCCATCGCGACGAGGATCTGGCCTGGCTGAGTCTGCGCAACGTCATCACGGTGCACACGATCGCGGTCGATCAGCTCAACGCCTACGACGTGTTGGTCAGCGACGAGGTGGTCTTCACCTCGGTGGCGCTGGAGGCGTTCGTGGCCGGTGCCACCGCCGGCAGGTCGGCGAAAGCCGTCGCCCGCGAAAGTGAGGCTGCGGCGCTCGTTTCCTCCGAGGTGGCCGAGTCGCCGGCGGCGCCCGTTACCGCCGCTCAGCAGGACGAGGAGCCGGACTACACCGAGCCGGATGAGTTGAGTGCTCCCGCCGATACGCCCACCGCGCCTGTCGAAGCAACGAGTGATGCGGGCGGCGTGGGCCAAGCGCCTTCCGGCCCGGCGAGCACCACCGCCTCGGCAACATCAGGGCCCGGGCCGATTGAGGAGGAGGACGACAGATGAGCAGCGTCAAGATCCGCAACCATCGCGACATCCTGCTGGCACCGGTGGTCAGCGAGAAGAGCTATAGCTTGCTGGACGAGAACAAGTACACCTTCCTCGTCGCACCGGATGCCAACAAGACCGAGATCAAGATCGCGGTGGAAACCGTTTTCGGCGTCAAGGTCACCGGCGTGAACACCAGCAACCGCCAGGGGAAGGTGCGCCGGACTCGACGCGGCTTCGGGAAGCGTCCCGACACCAAGCGCGCGATCGTCACCGTCGCCGACGGCGACCGGATCGACATCTTCTCGGCGCCGGCCGGCTGACGCAGACAAGGACGAACGAACGACATGGCTATCCGCAAGTACAAGCCGACGACACCCGGGCGCCGCGGCGCCAGCGTGGCCGACTTCGTCGAGCTGACCCGCCCGACTCCGGAGAAGTCGCTGCTGGTTCCCAGCCCGAAGACCGGCGGCCGTAACAACACCGGCAAGATCACCACCCGGCACATCGGTGGCGGCCACAAGCAGGCCTACCGGTTGGTGGACTTCAAGCGCTACGACAAGGACGGCGTGCCGGCCAAGGTGGCGCACATCGAGTACGACCCGAACCGCACTGCCCGGGTCGCGCTGCTGCACTTTGCCGACGGGGAGAAGCGCTACATCATCGCTCCGAACGGGCTCGGACAGGGCAGCCAGGTGGAGGCCGGTGAAGGCGCCGACATCAAGCCGGGCAACAACCTTCCGCTGCGGAACATCCCGGTCGGTACCACGATCCACGCCGTTGAGCTGCGCCCTGGCGGCGGAGCCAAGCTCGGTCGGTCCGCCGGGGCCAGCATTCAGCTGGTGGCCCGCGAAGGCAAGAACGCCACACTCCGCATGCCGTCAGGGGAGATGCGGATGGTGGACGTCCGCTGCCGGGCGACCATCGGCGAGGTTGGCAACGCCGAGCAGTCCAACATCGCCCTGGGCAAGGCCGGTCGCAACCGGTGGAAGGGCAAGCGCCCGAGCGTTCGGGGCGTGGCCATGAACCCGATCGACCACCCGCACGGCGGTGGCGAGGGAAAGACCTCCGGCGGTCGCCACCCGGTCTCCCCGTGGGGACAGCCGGAAGGCCGCACCCGCGACAAGAACAAGGCGAGCTCTCGCCTGATCGTCCGCCGCCGCAAGACCGGCAAGAAGCGCTGAGCAGGAGCTAGAGGACTATGCCACGCAGCCTGAAGAAGGGCCCCTTCGTCGACGATCACCTGGCCAAGAAGGTCGAGGTGCAGAACACCAAGGGCACCAAGAATGTGATCAAGACCTGGTCGCGTCGATCGATGATCGTGCCCGAGATGATCGGTCACACCATCGCGGTGCACGACGGTCGAAAGCACGTTCCGGTTTTCGTGACCGATTCCATGGTGGGCCACAAGCTGGGGGAGTTCGCTCCCACCCGTACGTTCCGAGGCCACGTCAAGGACGACCGGAAGAGTCGTCGGCGATGAAATCGCCGCAACAGTTCGAGATTCGGCGATGAAATCGCCGCAGCAGTTCAATTCGGCGATGAATCGCCGCGCCAATCGGAACGGGCCGCTGAGGCGGCCGCGGATGCAAAGAAGGAACGAATCACCATGAGCAAGGACTCACGCCCCAGCCGCCGGCAGGCGCTGCTCGGCGACCGTCCCGGTTCGTACGCGGTCGCGCGGCAGGTACGCGTCTCGCCGACCAAGGTGCGGCGGGTCGTCGACCTGGTGCGTGGCCTGGGCGTTTCCGACGCCCTGGACACGCTCAAGTTCGCGCCCCAGGCCGCCAGCGAGCCGGTCTACAAGGTTGTCGCGAGCGCGGCCGCCAACGCCGAACGCACCGGCAACCTCAAGCGTGAGGATCTGTTCGTCTCGCGGGCCTTTGTGGACGAGGGCGTCACGATGCGCCGGATCCGGCCGAGAGCCAAGGGCAGCGCGAGCCGCATCCTCAAGCGCTCCAGTCACATCACCGTCGTCGTCGAGCCCAGGGAGTCCTAGAACATGGGTCAGAAGATCAACCCGCACGGTTTCCGGCTGGGTATCAGCACCGATCACAAGAGCCGGTGGTACGCCGACAAGTTGTACTCCAACTACATCGGTGAGGACGTCCGAATCCGCAAGCTCTTGACGAAGGGGCTCGAGCGGGCGGGCATCTCCTCGGTGGAGATCGAACGCACCCGGGATCGGGTGCGGGTCGATATCTACACGGCCCGCCCGGGCATCGTCATCGGCCGCAACGGGGCCGAGGCGGAGCGCGTGCGCAATGACCTGGAGAAGCTGACCGGCAAGCAGGTCCAGTTGAACATCCTCGAGGTGAAGAACCCTGAGATCGATGCCCAGCTGGTCGCGCAGGCCACCGCCGAGCAGCTGGCCTCCCGGGTTCAGTTCCGCCGCGCCATGCGCAAGGCGCAGCAGAGCGCGATGCGGGGTGGTGCCCGTGGCATCCGGATCCAGTGCTCCGGCCGACTCGGTGGCGCCGAGATGAGCCGCTCGGAGTTCTACCGCGAGGGCCAGGTGCCGCTGCACACGCTTCGCGCAGACATCGACTACGGCTTCCACGAAGCCAAGACCACCTTCGGCCGGATTGGTGTCAAGGTCTGGATCTACAAGGGCGACGTGGCCGGCACCCGCACAGAGCGCGCGGCCCAGAAGGCCGCCCGCAGCGCGGCCGGCGGCCGCACCCGGCCGACCCGCACCGGGCGACCAGGCCGTGCGGAGACGCGTCCCGAGCGTGGCGGTCGGCGTCGCGCCGAAGGCGCGCAGGAGTTTGGTCGCGCCGAAGGCGCGCAAGAGTTCGGTCGCGCTGAAGGCGCGCAGGAATTTGGTCGCGCTGAAGGCGCGCAGGAGTTCGGTCCCGCCGAAGGCGCGCCAGAGGTGGTGGCTCCGGTCGAGGCCGGCGCGGGCACGGAGTCCGCAGGACAGGAAGGCTGAGCGATGCTGGTTCCCCGCAAGGTCAAGTTCCGCAAGCAGCACCACCCGACCCGTCGTGGTACCGCCAAGGGTGGTACCAAGCTCGCGTTCGGCGACTACGGCATCCAGGCGCTGGAAGGCTCATACCTGACGAACCGTCAGATCGAGTCCGCCCGGATCGCGATGACGCGGCACATCAGGCGCGGCGGCAAGGTATGGATCAACGTCTACCCGGATCGCCCGCTCACCAAGAAGCCGGCCGAGACCCGGATGGGCTCGGGCAAGGGCTCGCCGGAGTGGTGGATCGCCAACGTCAAGCCTGGTCGGGTGCTGTTCGAGCTGTCCGGCGTTCACGAGGACGTGGCTCGCGAGGCGATGCGGCTGGCGATTCACAAGTTGCCGATGAAGGCCCGGTTCATCAAGCGCGAGGAAGGTGAGATCTGATGGCGAAGGCGACTACGGCCGCCGAGCTGCGCGGTCTCAGCCGGAGCGAGCTGGACACCAAGGTGACGGAGTTGAAGGAGGAGCTGTTCACGCTCCGCTTCCAAGCCGCCACAGGCCAGCTCGAATCGCACGGACGGCTTCGTGCCGTGCGCAAGGACATCGCGCGGATCTACACCGTGCTGCAAGAGCGCGAGCTGGGCATCGTCGACGACCCGGACGCACAGGAAGTGAAGGCTTGAAATGAGCGAGAGAACAACACCAACCCGGCCTGAGCCGACCAAGGGCCCTTCGACAGGCGGTGATGCGCCCACCGCAGGGCGCGGGCAAGCTGATGCGCCCACCGCAGAGGCGGGGTGGCGAAGCCTAATGCGCCCGGCGCAGAGCGCGGGCGAAGGAAGGTCCGGGAGGGCTACGTCGTCAGCGACAAGATGGACAAGACCGTCGTGGTGGCGGTGGAGGACCGAGTAAAGCACCGGCTGTACGGCAAGGTGCTCCGCCAGACCGCCCGGCTGAAGGCGCACGACGAAGCCAACAGTGCGGGGATGGGCGACCGGGTGCGGATCATGGAAACCCGCCCGCTGAGCGCCACCAAGCGCTGGCGGCTGGTCGAGATCGTCGAAAAGGCCAAGTAGGCAATTGCAGCGCGGCAGGTAATCAGGAGAAGAGATGATTCAGCAGGAGTCGCGGCTCAAGGTCGCCGACAACACGGGTGCCAAGGAGATCTTGTGCATTCGCGTGCTCGGTGGATCCGGTCGCCGTTACGCCGGCATCGGTGACGTCATCGTCGCCACGGTCAAGGACGCCATCCCGGGCGGCAACGTCAAGAAGGGCGAGGTCGTCAAGGCCGTTGTCGTGCGTACGGTGAAGGAACGCCGGCGTGCGGACGGCTCATACATCAAGTTCGACGAGAATGCCGCGGTGATCTTGAAGAGCGACGGCGAGCCGCGAGGCACACGCATCTTCGGTCCGGTGGGCCGCGAACTCCGCGAGAAGCGCTTCATGCGCATCATCTCGCTCGCACCAGAGGTGATCTAGGACATGGCAGGAAAGAAAGCGACGGCACACAACGGCAAGCTCCAGGTCCGCAAAGGGGACCGCGTTCAGGTCATCTCCGGCAAGGACAAGGGCCTGGTCGGCGAGGTGATCGCGGTCTACCCCGATCGCAACCGCGTCACCGTGGCTGGGGTGAATATCGTCAAGCGCCACCTGCGCGACACCTCTGCCCAACCCCAGTCGAGGCAGACGACCAAGGGCGGGATCGTGTCTTCGGAGGCCCCGATTCACGCATCCAACGTCCAGCTCGTGGTGAAGAACGACAAGGGCGACGAGGTTGTGACCCGAGTGGGCTACACCCGCGCCGAGGTGATCAAGCGCCGACCCGATGGCTCGGAGTACACGTCCAGCCGCAGCGTGCGCATCGCCCGGGCAACCGGAGAGGAGATCTGATGAGTACCGCGACCGTCGAGACACGGACCGTGCCCAGACTCAAGCAGCGCTACCGCGACGAGATCGCCAAGGCGTTGCAGCAGGAATTCTCCATCGGCAACGTCATGCAGATTCCGAACCTGGTCAAGATCGTGGTCAACATGGGCATCGGCGAAGCCGCTCGGGACTCCAAACTGATCGACGGCGCCGTTCGCGATCTGGCCACGATCACCGGCCAGAAGCCGGTCGTCACCCGGGCCCGCAAGTCGATCGCCCAGTTCAAGCTGCGCGAGGGCATGCCGATCGGCGCTCACGTGACGCTGCGCGGCGATCGGATGTGGGAGTTCGCTGACCGGCTGCTGACCTTGGCCCTCCCGCGAATCCGTGACTTCCGCGGGCTTTCACCGAAGCAATTCGACGGCCTCGGCAACTACACCTTCGGTCTCAACGAGCAAGTCATGTTCCACGAGATCAACCAGGACCGGATCGATCGGGTGCGAGGGATGGACATCACCTTCGTGACCAGTGCGACCAACGACGAGCAGGGACGTGCGCTGCTGAGGCAGCTCGGGTTCCCGTTCCGGACGAACTGAGAAAGGGCGCATACATGGCCAAGACAGCGCTACGCGTGAAGCAGGCGCGCAAGCCGAAGTTCGCGGTACGGGCCTACACCCGGTGCCAGCGGTGCGGTCGGCCCAAGGCGGTTTACCGCAAGTTCGGGCTGTGCCGCATCTGCGTACGCGACATGGCACACAAGGGCGAGCTGCCGGGCATCACGAAGTCGAGCTGGTGACGCGGTGCTCGGCGATGTTCTCTTCTCGATGTGGGGCTTGGGGCAACCGCCCGGCCTCGCAGGCTTCGGCCGACGGCCAGGCCCATCCGCGCCCCTGCGACCCACCCCGAGCAGGAGAACATCCCCAACGTCTGGCCGCTCGGCTTCCGGTGCCGGGCAGCTCGAAACCCAACAAGATCTAGACGGTGAAGGTCTGGCCCGAGGGGTGCTGGAAACCACATTGAGGAAGAAGTAGACGCAATGACAATGACGGATCCGATTGCGGACATGTTGACCCGGGTGCGGAACGCCAGCCAGGCGTACCACGACACCGCGACCATGCCACACAGCAAGATCAAGGTGGGAATCGCGGAGATCTTGACGAACGAGGGCTACATCGCGGGATATGCGGTCAACGAGCCGGCGGAGGGCCAGGTCGGCAAGACCTTGTCGATCACGCTGAAGTACGGCCAGAACCGGGAGCGCTCGATTGCGGGCGTCCGGCGGATCTCGAAGCCGGGGCTGCGGGTGTACGCGAAGTCGACCGGTCTGCCGAAGGTGCTCGGTGGCCTCGGCATCGCGATCATCTCCACGTCTCAGGGCTTGCTGACCGACAAGCAGGCGCACAACACCGGCGTAGGCGGCGAAGTGCTCGCCTACGTGTGGTGAGCGGCGAGAGACGAGAGAGGTAGCGGACATGTCACGCATTGGCAGGCTCCCCGTGCCGGTTCCGGCCGGCGTCGAGGTGACCGTCGAAGGCCAAGCAGTCTCGGTGAAGGGGCCGAAGGGTTCCTTGCAACACGTCGTCAAGGAACCGATCAAGGTGGCTCGAGCTGAAAGTGGCGAACTGGAAGTCACCCGACCTGACGACGAACGACTGAGCAAGTCGCTGCACGGTCTGACCCGGACACTGGTGGCCAACATGGTCACCGGCGTGACCGACGGGTACGAGAAGAAGCTGGAGATACTCGGCGTCGGTTACCGGGTTATCGCCAAGGGTCCGACCGAACTCGAGTTCGCGCTCGGCTACAGCCACCCGATCAAGGTCACCGCGCCTGAAGGCATCAGCTTCAACGTCGAGGCGCCGACGCGGTTCTCGGTGCTGGGCATCGACAAGCAGCAGGTGGGCGAGGTTGCGGCGAATATCCGCAAGCTTCGCAAACCCGAGCCGTACAAAGGCAAGGGCGTTCGGTACGCGGGCGAGAAGGTCCGCCGCAAGGTTGGAAAGGCTGGTAAGTGATGGCGGTCTCGCTGTCTTCACACAAGAGCACGGCGGCCAAGACGCGGTCCCGGATGCGCCGCCAGTTGCGCGGCCGGAAGAAGATCTTCGGAGCGCCGGAGCGACCCCGGCTGGTCGTCACCCGGTCAGCCCGGCACATCTCTGCACAAGTGGTCGACGACTCGGCAGGTCGTACGCTGGCGTCGGCCTCCAGCATGGAGGCCACGCTTCGGACAGTCGCCGGTGACAAATCGGACAAGGCCAAGCAGGTCGGCGGGGTGCTCGCCGAGCGGGCGAAGGCGGCCGGCGTTGAGCGCGTGGTCTTCGACCGCGCAGGGCACAAGTACCACGGTCGGATCGCCGCGCTGGCTGACGGCGCGCGCGAGGGCGGCCTCGGTTTCTAGATCGACACCTCGAACGGACGAACGGAAGGAATAGGCGATGACAGTAACCCAACGCCGCGGGAGCGGTACCGGTGGGGAGCGTCGCGGCCGTGACGATCGTCGTGGTGGCCAGGCGCAGGAGAAGAGCAACTACATCGAGCGAGTGGTGGCGATCAACCGGGTCGCCAAGGTCGTCAAAGGCGGCCGGCGGTTCAGCTTCACCGCCCTGGTCGTTGTCGGAGACGGCGACGGGACTGTAGGCGTTGGATACGGCAAGGCCAAGGAGGTGCCGGCGGCGATCGCCAAGGGTGTCGAGGAGGCCAAGAAGCACTTCTTCGCGGTCCCTCGGATCCAGGGCACCATCCCGCATCCGGTGCAGGGTGAGAAGGCTGCTGGCGTGGTCTTGCTGCGCCCGGCATCGCCCGGCACCGGTGTGATCGCCGGCGGCTCGGCCCGCGCGGTGCTGGAATGCGCCGGCGTCCACGACGTGCTGGCCAAGTCCCTTGGCTCGGCGAACGCGATCAATGTGGTGCACGCAACGGTGGCTGCGCTCCAGGCCTTGGAACAACCCGAGGCCGTGGCCAAGCGGCGGGGCAAGACGATCGAGGACGTCACGCCGGCGGCGATCCTGCGGGCACGGCAGGCGGTGAGCTCGTAATGGCGCAGCTCAAGGTCCGCCAGGTACGCAGCGCCTTGGGTGGCAAGCAGAATCAGCGGGACACGCTGCGCACATTGGGCTTGCGGCGGGTCGGCGATGAGTCGCTGCGCGACGATCGGCCCGAGGTGCGCGGCATGATCAAGACAGTGTCGCATCTGGTGGACGTCGAGGAGGTCTGACATGACATTGAAGGTCCATCATCTGCGCCCCGCTCCCGGCGCCAAGACGGCGAAGACCCGCGTGGGCCGCGGCGGCGGCTCGAAGGGCAAGACCGCCGGCCGCGGCACCAAGGGATCGGGCGCTCGGCAGAGACTGCCGGAGAATTTCGAGGGCGGTCAGATGCCGCTACACATGCGGGTGCCGAAGCTTCGCGGTTTCAAGAACCCCTTCCGTGTGGAGTACCAAGTGGTGAACCTGTCCCGGCTCGGCGAGCTGTTCCCCGAGGGCGGCACGATCGGCGTCGAGGACCTGGTCGCTGCCGGCGCCGTCCGGGCCGGTCAACCGGTCAAGGTCCTGGGCAACGGCGACATCGCGGTGTCGGTACAGGTGACCGCCCACGCGTTCTCGGCGTCGGCGAAGGAGAAGATCGCGGCAGCCGGAGGCAGCACCGTCGAGCTCTGAGCCGTTTTGAGTGAGAATTCGCCGTCGAACCAGATCGGGCGGCGTAGTGCACGGCATCGTCGGATTCGGGTCAGCCCTTGGGCTTGACCGCGACCACCGGGCAATCGGCCGCGAGCAGGATGGCCTGAGCCGAGCTGCCGGTGACCAGTTTGCCGACGGGGGACCGCCGGCGAAGTCCGATGACGATCAGGTCGGCGTCGATCTGCCCTGCCACCCGCACGATGGCCTCGGCGGCCGGAGCGCCGTCGGTGGGGCGGTGGATTTCGTAGGGGATGCCTCGCTTGGCCAGATCGGCTTCCACCGCGTCGATATCCTGTGCCGATGCGAACACCGGATTGGAGTAGTCACCGTCGCTCGCCGTGTTCAGGACGGCCAGTGAGCCACCGGTCAGCTTTGCATGTTCGGTCGCCCAATCCAGCGCGGCGACTCCCTCGGGGGTCGGGATGTAGCCGACGAGAATCTTCATGGCCACACACTAGGGGAGATCTCGCCGGACGGACCTCCGCAGGGCTCCGGAGGGGACGTACGCTCGGACGGGGCCTGGCCGGACGATAGGGGTTTTCCGCCCAAGCTTGATAAAGTCGTTCGGTCCTGCGCCTTCGCGTCGTACCCGACGGCATGTCGTCAACGGGACGTGCCAGGCTGTCACACAGAAAGGGAGGGCAGGAGTGCTCGCTGCGTTCGCCAACGCATTCCGGACTCCGGATCTGAGGAAGAAGATCCTCTTCACCCTCGGCATCCTCGCCATCTTCCGGCTGGGCTCGATCGTCCCGACCCCGAACGTGAACGTGGCGCAGGTCGACTTCTGCGTGAAACAGGCCACCACAGGCGCGAACCAGGGCCTCTATTCGCTGATCAATCTGTTTTCCGGCGGCGCGCTGCTGCAGCTGGCAATCTTCGCGCTCGGCATCATGCCCTACATCACGGCGAGCATCATTCTTCAGCTCCTCACGGTGGTGATCCCGCGGCTGGAGGCGCTCAAGAAGGAGGGCCAGGCGGGCCAGGCGAAGATCACGCAGTACACGCGCTACCTCACTCTGGTGCTGGCCCTCCTCAACTCGACGGCCTTCGTGACGGTTGCGGTGAACGATCAGCTCTTCGTGGGTTGTCCCGGGCTGGTGCACGACAAGAGCATCTTCCCGGTCGTGGTGATGATCCTCACCATGACCGCCGGCACCGGCGTCATCATGTGGCTGGGCGAGCTGATCACCGAGCGGGGCGTCGGCAACGGCATGTCGGTGATGATCTTCACCCAGATCGCCGCGACCTTCCCCCAGGCACTGTGGAGCATCAAGGTCGCGCGCCCGGGTGCGAACGGCTGGGTCGTCTTCCTCCTGGTGGTCGCGCTGGGGTTGCTCGTCATGGCCGGCGTCATCTTCGTCGAGCAATCTCAGCGCCGCATCCCGGTCCAGTACGCCAAGCGGATGGTGGGCCGGCGGATGTTCGGCGGCTCCACCACGTATATCCCCATCAAGGTGAACCAGGCTGGAGTCATCCCGGTCATCTTCGCCTCCTCCCTGCTCTACCTGCCCGCGCTCTATGCACAGTTCCGACCCGAGGGCAAGATCGCCACGTGGATCTCGGCGAACTTCGTCACGGGTGACCACCCCGTTTACATGATCAGCTTCTTCCTGCTGATCGTCTTCTTCGCCTACTTCTACGTCGCCATCACGTTCAACCCCAGCGAGGTTGCCGACAACATGAAGAAGTACGGCGGCTTCATCCCGGGGATCCGCGCCGGCAAGCCGACCGAGGACTATCTCGCCTTCGTGCTGTCCCGCTTGACGTTCCCAGGCTCGCTTTACCTAGGCCTGATCGCCCTGCTTCCCTCGGTTGCGTTCATCTTCTTGAATGCGAACCAGAACTTCCCCTTCGGCGGCACCTCGATCCTGATCATCGTGGGCGTTGGACTGGACACCGTCAAACAGATCGAAAGCCAGCTCCAGCAACGTCACTACGAAGGGTTCCTCCGCTGATGCGTCTGTTGATCATGGGCCCGCCGGGCGCCGGCAAGGGCACGCAGGCCCAGCGGGTCGCGGAGCATTACGAGATACCGGCCATCTCTACCGGGGACATCTTCCGCGCAATGAAGACCAGTGACACGCCATTGGCCCGTCAGTTGCGAGCCATCATGGACTCCGGTGGCTATGTCAGCGACGAGATCACCAATGCGATCGTCGCCGAGCGGCTCTCCGAGAGCGACTGTGCCGGTGGCTTTCTGCTTGACGGCTATCCCCGCACCCTTCAACAGGTCGAGGCTCTCGACGACTTCCTGGCGAGCAGTGGCCAATCCCTGGATGCGGTGATCTCGTTGCTGGCCGACGTCGACGAGGTGGTGGATCGGTTACTCAAGCGGGCTGAGATCGAAGGTCGCTCCGACGACACTGCGGACACGATTCGGCGGCGTCAGGCTATCTTCGCGCGCGAGACACAGCCGCTGCTGGAGGTCTACCGCGATCGTGGTCTTCTGGTCGAGGTCGACGGTCTGGGTGCCATCGAGGACGTCTCCGCCCGGCTCTTCGCCGCTCTTGACTCACGGCGCAACGAGCTGGCCACGCAGTAACCGGCGGGCCCTGTCGTCCCAAGGCCGTCATCACCGGCGATTCGCGAAACTGGTTGCGCTTAAGCTGACGCCGTGAGCCGGCCTTCGGTGTGGACGTTCCTGTCGAATCACGGCCACGTCCTCGTTGCCCTCGCCACCGACCCCAACGCCAGGATGCGGGACGTCGCGCTGAGTGTCGGAATCACGGAACGGGCCGTCCAGCTGATTGTGCGAGACCTCCACCAGGCGGGCTACCTGGAGGTCCAGCGGGTGGGCCGCCGCAACACGTACACGGTCGTCACCAACAGGCCGCTCCGTCATCCTCTGGAGCAGCACACGAGCATCGGGGACTTCCTCAGCGTCCTTCGTCGTGCCGGCGCCGGTTAGGCCGGAGATGCTGCCAGGCTCACTACCCCGGCTGCGCCGTCCACAGTGACGAGCTCGCCAGTCTCGATGAGACTGGTCGCCTCAGGCACCCCCACCACGGCCGGAATTCCGTACTCGCGGGCGACAACCGCGCCGTGAGAGTTCGAGCCGCCCATCTCCATCACCAGTCCACCCGCGGTCAGGAACAGCGGTGTCCAGCCGGGATCGGTCGACGGTGCAACGAGGATTTCGCCGGGCTCGAGATGGGCTCCGACCGGATCGAGTACGACGCGCGCCGGTCCGGTCACCCTGCCAGGTGAGGCTGGACTGCCCGACATCGTTCCGTCTCCCGGGTGCGCGGTTGCGCCGAGAGTCTCCACCTCGGTTCCATCGGAGAGCAGCAACCGAGGTATATGCCGGCGCCGGAGTTCGATCTCGTAGGCTTCATGCCGCTCGGCCACCAGGTCCCGCAAGACCTCGCCGCCGAGTGCCCGCCGGACCTCGCCGAAGTCGAGGAAGAAGACGTCGTCAGGCGCCTCGATCCGGCCGTGCTTCGACAGCTCCTCGCCGATCATGCTCAGTTGCTCTCGGAGGGCCCCGAGCACCACGATCAGCAGATACTTCGGGCTCTCCCGGAAGCCCACCAGCTGCCGAGCCCGGCGCAGCCCGAAGTTGATCAAGCGAGCCTTGAGGACGCTGCGCTGCTCGGCGCGCGACACCAGATCGATGATCATTGCCTGAGCGGCGGCCTCTCCCTGCCTGAACTGCGCCGCCGGAGCAAGATCGGGATCGTTCAATCGGAGGTAGTTGGCGATGACGCCGATGATGTGGCTCGGGTCGTCGGCCCACCGTGGCATGCCGAGATCGATTTCGGCCACCGCACGGTGCCCGTAGCGTCGGAGGAATGCGGTCAGTCCCTGCTGGGCGACCGGTGGCAGCGTATGGTTCCGGTACCGAGCGGTCAGGGCCGCCGTCGTGCCCTCGGCGAACGCTTCGGCGGAGCGGCGATCACCGCGGATGCGCTGCGTCAATTCCCAGAGCTGGAGATCCATCTCCGTGGTCACGTTGTTGGGCAAGCCGCGCAGCACAGTCTGCAGATCGCCAGGCTGCGCCAGGTCACCGAGCAGCTGACGCGCCAATCGGAGCACGAGCAGCCCTGCAGCGGCATAGCTGAAGATGGTCGGCATCGTGATGAAGAGGTCATTGCCCAACTGTCGTTCCACATGATCGAGGCGCTCGCTCGCCGTGGCGTTGGCGGGCAAGCTGGTGGCGGTCCGAAGTCGACGTTCCGCCCTCACAATCAATGCCGGCACGATGGCGGGGTTGATCACGGCGGCCGCCAGGCGTAGCGGCACCTTGGCTCGAAGGAGGAGGACCCGGGCCACCGGCGCCACCGCGGCTCGCGGCCATCGGCTCCGGATCGGGAAGCGGGGATCGTCCGCGAGAGTTTTCAATGCGGCCGCCGCGCGCGCTTCCATCGCGCCGAACGCTCCGATGATGAGCCGTCGGGCGAATCGATCGCTGATCACCGGTGTGATGTCGGCATACACCCGTTGCGCGACGATGCTCATCGGCGGCGGCCCAGTGCGCCGATCGGCAGGCGGGCGACCGACGACGGCCGCAACGGAGGAACCGATCAGCCGGAACGCGGCCAATCCCATGGGCGTGATCGGCCGGGTCAGCCCTTGTGCGAGGGTCAGACACATATAGATCCGGGCCGGATCGGCATTCTGCGTGGGAACCGGATACAGGGTGGTGATCGGCCGGGCCTGGGTCAGCCAGAACCGCCCCATGTCGTCCAGCGCCCACTCGGTGTCCTGAGGTGATCCGTAATGCTCCGTCACTCGCCGGCCGAGGTCGACCAGCTCGAGGACCTGACCATCGGTCAGGCATGGCTCAGCGCTTCGCTCCTCACGATGGTGCGCATCGGTCCCGCCGCCTGGCCGGGACAGGACCACCATCCGCTTGTCACCCACCTGCCGCTGGACGATCGTTCGACGAGTGGAGTCCACGACGAAGTGATCAGG
This sequence comes from uncultured Actinomycetota bacterium, assembly GCA_963808495.1. Classification (GTDB taxonomy): domain Bacteria; phylum Actinomycetota; class Actinomycetes; order Propionibacteriales; family Propionibacteriaceae; genus Microlunatus. The sequence continues at coordinate 250,064 of CAWEGC010000011.1, read as the reverse complement.
GTTCACGGCGCCGGACACGACCGCCTCACCCAGCCCGTCGCTGGCGTCGATCACTGTTTGGTTGCGCGTCCCGGTAACCGGGTTGGCGGTGAACATCACACCCGCAGCCACAGCGTCGATCATCTTCTCGACCACGACCGCCAGCGACACCGTACGGTGATCGATGTGGTTGGTGTTTCGGTAGCTCACGGCCCGATCCGTCCACAACGACGCCCAGCAGCGTTGGACTGCGTCGATCACCGCCTCATCGCCCACCACGTTGAGGTAGGTGTCCTGTTGACCCGCGAAGCTCGCGTACGCAAGATCCTCCGCGGTCGCCGAGGAACGCACCGCGACCGGCACTTCCTCGCCGAGGGCGCGGTAGTGGCCGACGATCGTCTGCCGAAGCTCGTCGGAAACCGGTGCTGCCAGGACTTTTGAGCGCGCCTGGTCGGCCACTCGGCCGAGAGCTTCCGGGTTAGACGACTCGGTCAGCTGGTCGATCAGTTGGTCGAGCCGGTCGGCCACAACGTCCCGGTAGGCATGCGTCGTCACGCAGAACCCGGTGGGAACGGGGAGGCCGGCCGCAGTCATGATGCCGAGATTGGCGGCTTTCCCGCCGACCGTATCGATCATCGAGGCTTCGATATCGGCAAGTCCCAGCACCATTGTCATGTCATGACGATAGAGGTCGCGGTGCGCTAATTCAACGGACGATGAATTACTGCCGTGGCAAGGTCTCTCCCTCGTCAGGCAGCGGAACCACCCGAGGCAGGCCTCGGCTCTTTTTGGGGCTCGCGAGCCAGATTGTCTGTCTCTGGCGAGTAGCTTGCTGTCATGACCGTTGCCGTCGACGAGAATGCCTTCGCGCAGCTGGTGGAGCCGCTGCGTGGCGAGCTGACCGCACACTGCTATCGCATGTTGGGCTCCCTCCAGGAGGCCGAGGATCAGGTGCAGGAGACATACCTGCGAGCGTGGCGGGGCTTCAACGGATTTGAGAACCGATCGTCGATCCGGACCTGGATGTATCGCATCGCCACCAATGTGTGCTTGACGGCGCTCGACGGCCGCCAACGCCGCCCGATGCCGACCGGACTCGGCCAACCGAGCTCGGATCCGTACGGCACGCTGGACGCTCGCCCCGAGATCGGCTGGCTAGAGCCCCTGCCCGACGCCGTGGTCTGGGCGGGCCAGGCGGCGGACCCGGCGGACGAGGTCGTTGATCGAGAAAGCGTCCGCCTGGCCTTCGTTGCCGCGCTGCAGCATCTGACTCCCGCTCAGCGGGCCGTCGTGATCTTGCGGGACGTGCTGGCCTGGCAAGCCAGCGAAGTCGCCGAGCTGCTCGACATGTCCGTCGCCGCGGTCAACAGCAGCCTGCAGCGTGCCCGTGCTCAGCTGCACAAGATGGACCCGAAGGCTGGCGCTGAGCCGATCAGCGACGAGCGCGCCAAGGAGCTGCTTGCCGATTACGTCGCCGCCTTCGAGAACTACGACGTAAAGCGGATCGTGCAACTTCTCGCCAAGGATGCGGTCTGGGAGATGCCGCCGTACGTCGGTTGGTATCGCGGAGCCGAGGCGATCGGACAACTCATCGCGCAACATTGCCCCGCCGAGCGGCCCGGTGATCAAATTCTGCTAGCGGTGTCTGCCAACGGTCAGCCGGCATTCGGGCTGTACATGAAGCAGCCCGACGGGTCGTATGCCGCCTTTCAACTACAGGTCCTGACCCTCGGCGGCACCGGGGTCTCGCATGTGGCGACGTTCTTCGACACATCGCTGTTCGCTCGTTTCGGCCTCCCGGACACCCTCAATCGTTGAAACGCGCCTTTAGACCAGCATCTTGGTGGCTGCGCTGCTAGCGTGACCTAGCGCCCTGTGGAGTGGCGCAGCACGACCTAGATCAGCTAGCGGAGCCACCATGACATCGACCACGGCCGACCGGACAGTGCAGCTTCCCCGAGGGCTCGGCACCCTCGGCATCGTTGTCGGCGTCAGCGCCCTTCTCTTCGGGATTCTGCTGCTGGTCTGGCCGGAAGTGAGCCTGCTCGTCGCGGCCGTGCTCTTCGGCTTACAACTGCTGATCACAGGCATCGTGCGGATCGTCAGCGGCATCGCCGGCCGGGACCTGGACGGTGGCCAGCGAGCTCTTTCCATCACCCTCGGAGTGCTGATCTTGCTCGCTGGCATCTTCTGTCTGCGCAACCCTGAACTGACCCTGCTCTGGATCGTCGTTCTCGTCGCCTGCGGCTGGCTCATCGATGGAATCATTCAAATTGTGCACGGCTTTCGGCGAGACTCCGGTGCGCAACTCTGGCCCGTCGTTCTCGGTGCGCTGTCGGTCGTCGCAGCAATCGTGATTTTGGTTTGGCCGGTCACGGCGCTGGCGACGTTCGTCGCTCTGGGGGGATGGCTGCTGATCTTGATCGGCGTGGCGACCGTGGTGAGCGCGATCATGGTGATGCGGCAGGAGTCGGCGGCAGCATCTGCCTGAACTGCTTCCTGCTCGCACCGCTTGTGATGACCCCTGCAAGGACCACATGACGGGTGGTCGTAGGCCTCGTTTCGTTTGTGGCCAGGAGCCAGCGGCTAAGAGTGAGAGACCATACTGATGTTTCCCGGCGAGGACTCCCCCTCCAGGCCGGCCTAATGTCAAGGGAGAGGCACCATGGCTGCTGCACGACTCGATAGCGGCCCAGCGGCGGCCAGCGCACCGAAACCCGCCACGGCGTCATCGGCACTGGCGACCGCCTCATCCGGCCTGTTCGTGCTGGCTGCGATGGTGATCACCGCGGCGGGACTCAAAGCGGTGTCCAGCATCATCGGGCCCAGCTTCCTGGTGTTGACTTTGGTAATCACGGTGCAGCCACTGCGCACCATTCTCGTGCGGCGCCGGGTCCCCAGCTGGTTGGCGAGCATTGTGGTTCTGCTGAGCGTCTACGGACTGTTGATCTTGGTGCTGGGCTCGACCGTCTGGTCGCTCACCAGGCTGGTGAATGTCCTTCCCGAGTACTCGGACGAGTTCACCAACCTCTTCAACTCGGCTCTGGGCCAGCTGGGCCGGTACGGCATCGATACCACCGACCTGCAACGAGCCATCGAGGGCTTCAATCTGTCCAGCTTCACAGGCGTTGCTTCGCAGATATTGAGTGGGATCACCAGCGGTTTGTCGCTGTTGCTGCTGCTCTTGGCCATGGTGGTGTTCATCACCTTCGACGGCGCAGGCTTCGGCGAGCGCCTCGGCCTGCTGCGTAGGCTTCGCCCGAATGTCGCCGACGCTCTGATCGACTTCGGTGACAGCGTACGGAAGTACTGGGTGGTGACGACTGTCTTCGGGTTGATCGTGGCGATCATCGACGTCGTCGCGTTGTTGATCATCGGCGTGCCACTTGCCGTGACGTGGGGTGTGTTGGCGCTGGTCACCAACTACATTCCCAACATCGGCTTCATCCTTGGCCTGATACCGCCGACTCTGATCGCCCTCCTCGACCAGGGCTGGGGTGCGGCGATCGCCGTGATCGCCGCATACACCGCGGTGAACTTCCTCATCCAGATGTTGATTCAGCCACGGTTCACCGGTGACGCCGTGGGTATCGCGTCGACCATCACGTTTCTTTCCTTGATCGTGTGGGCGTTGATCCTCGGACCGCTCGGTGCGCTGCTGGCTGTGCCGGCCACGCTCCTGGTGAAATCGTTGCTGGTCGATCATGCCGACCGTGGCCGCTGGCTCGGCGCGCTGCTCAACTCGGCTCCCGACTTCGCCGATCCCGAGCACCCGGTGACCGACGCACCGGAGGCGGCTGCGGAAAAGCGGGCAACTCGGGTCTGATCGGGTCGGGAGTCTTGGGAATCGAAGCTTTCCCAGACACGCGACCCTCCGTCTGGTTCGCGGCGGGTACCCTCGCTTAGGTGAGCAGTAACCTGCCGATCTCCTCTCCCTATCGCAGCAGACCTGACGCGCCGGTAACCGAGGCAGAGCGAGAGCAGCTCACCTCGCGGCTCAACGCCGCCTTCACCGACGGCAAGCTCGAGCAGGACGACTACCAGTTCCGCCTCGACCAGTTGTTCGCCGCAACTCGGATGGGTCAACTCCTACCTGTGGTTGAGGGGTTGCCGCCGATGCCGACCCATTCCAGTCCGGAGATCGTCGCCAGTGCCGGTGGACAGCCTGGTGAGCTCGCCGACACCCGAAGCGCCAGCCGCTTCGCTCTGCTCTTGATTGCCGTACTGGTGGTCGCTGTCATCCTGATCGCGCTGCTTCTCGTCGTGGTGATGTGAGACTGTGCCCGCATAGCGGTCAGGCGGACGATTTGGGTCAGTCGAGTAAACCGCGTATGATCATCTGTCGGCCACCTTTGCCGGTGGTCGTTGTGGCATGCAATCAGATTGGGAGGTCATGGCGAAGAAGGAAGGCGCGCTCGAGCTGGAGGGCACCGTGGTCGAAGCCCTGCCCAACGCGATGTTCCGTGTTGAGCTGGCCAACGGTCACAAGGTCCTGGCCACCATCAGTGGCAAGATGCGGCAGCACTACATCCGCATCCTTCCGGCGGACCGAGTCGTGGTCGAACTTTCCGCCTACGATCTGACTCGCGGCCGCATCGTTTACCGGCACAAGTGACACGTCCCATCCACATCAGTACGAGACGCAAACCATCCACCACGGCGAGGCCTGTTCGCGCATGCCGAGCCTGATCAAGAAAGAAGCTCGATGAAGGTCCAGCCGAGCGTCAAGAAGATCTGCGACAAGTGCAAGGTGATCCGCCGGCACGGTCGCGTGATGGTGATTTGCGAGAATCCCCGCCACAAGCAACGGCAGGGCTGAGCAAGACCCGAAAAGCGTGACTGCACGTTCGAAAGCGATTTCGAGCTCACCCTCGGTCGGAGGCCGAGGCCCGGTGACGTGGCGGACCAACCGCCAGGTCGAAGGCAGCCAGGGACGCATCACGCCAGACACCTCCGCGACGCACGTCTGATCCTTCGACAGGCTCAGCGCAGTAGCAGCAACGTGCGTCGACCAGACGAAAGGTAACCGCCTTATGGCCCGCCTGATCGGTGTCGACCTGCCCCGCGAGAAGCGGCTCGAGGTCGCCCTGACCTACATCTACGGCGTCGGGAAGACTCGCGCCCTGCAGACCCTGGAAGCGACGCAGATCAGCGGCGACGTCCGGGTTCACCAGCTGACCGACGAACAGCTGGTCGCCTTGCGTGACTGGATCGAGGCGAACTACCAGGTAGAGGGTGACCTGCGCCGGGAGGTCGCGTCCGACATCCGACGCAAGGTCGAGATCGGTTCCTACCAGGGACGCCGTCATCGCAGTGGCCTGCCCGTCCGAGGGCAGCGCACCCGTACCAACGCCCGCTCGCGCAAGGGCGCCCGCAAACCCGTCGCCGGCAAGAAGAAGGCAAAGTAATGGCTACCGCAGGACGCAGCACCGGCGCCGCCAAGAAGGTGCGCAAAAAGGAAAAGAAGAACGTGGTCTCCGGCCACGCCCACATAAAATCGACGTTCAACAACACCGTCATCTCGATCACTGATCCGACGGGTGCGGTGATCGCGTGGGCGTCCGCCGGTACGGTCGGCTTCAAAGGTTCTCGCAAGTCGACCCCTTACGCCGCCCAGATGGCGGCCGAGGCGGCCGGCCGACGGGCGATGGAGCACGGCATGAAGCGGGTCGACGTCTTCGTCAAGGGACCCGGCTCTGGACGCGAGACCGCGATCCGCTCCCTTGGAGCAGTGGGCCTCGAGGTGGGCGCCATCTCCGACGTCACACCCGTACCGCACAACGGCTGCCGCCCGCCCAAGCGGCGTCGCGTCTAGGCACCCACAGACAAGGACTATTGAAAAACATGGCTCGCTATACCGGTCCCATGACCAAGAAGTCGCGTCGGCTGGGTGTTGACCTGGTCGGCGGCGATTCGGCGTTCGAACGGCGTCCTTACCCGCCCGGCGTGCACGGCAAAGGTCGCACCAAGGAGTCGGAGTACTCCCTGCAGCTGCGGGAGAAGCAGAAGGCGCGATTCTCCTACGGCGTGCTGGAGAAGCAGTTCCGCCGCTACTACGAAGAAGCCAACCGGATGCAGGGCAAGACGGGTGACAACCTGCTGCAGATCCTCGAGTCACGACTGGACAACGTGGTGTACCGGGCGGGTTTGGCTCGGACGCGACGGCAGGCCCGTCAGTTCGTGGTGCACGGTCACTTCCTCGTCAACGGCCAGAAGGTGGACATCCCGTCGTTACCGGGTCGGACCCCACGACGTCGTTGACCTGGCTCCGAAGGTCCGTGAGCTGACGCCGCACATCGTCAATCGGGAGACCCATAACGAGCGCGAGGTGCCTGCCTGGATGCAGGTCATCCCTGAGCGCGGCCGGATCCTGATCCATCAGCTGCCGGTCCGCCAGCAGATTGTCATCGACGTCCAAGAGCAGTTGATCGTCGAGTTGTACAGCAAGTAACCACCCGCGCCCTGAGCTTGTCGAAGGGCACGAACGCAAGACACGCGCCGCTCGAGCACGCTGAGCGGCCGTCGCTCGGGCCGCCGGATGCGGTTCGGGTTCCGTGGGATCAAATAGCGGGTTCCGCGGGGAAGGAAGAACTGTCATGTTGATTGCACAGCGACCCACGCTGTCCGAGGAGCCGGTGGCCGACAATCGGTCCCGCTTCGTCATCGAGCCGCTGGAGCCCGGATTCGGCTACACGCTCGGCAACTCGCTGCGTCGTACGCTGCTGTCGTCCATTCCCGGCGCAGCCGTCACCAGCATCAAGATCGACGGCAACCTCCACGAGTTCTCCACCGTGGAAGGGGTGGTCGAGGACGTCACCGAGATCATCTTGAACCTCAAGGGCCTGGTCGTCTCCTCCGAGGAGGACGAGCCGGTCACCATGTACCTCCGCAAGGCCGGCCCCGGAGCAGTGACCGCGGCCGACATCGCGCCGCCGGCGGGCGTGGAGGTGCACAATCCCGACCTGCACGTCGCCAATCTCAACGAGGACGGCAAATTGGAGATGGAGCTGGTGGTCGAGCGCGGCCGCGGCTACGTCTCTGCCGTCCAGAACAAGACCGCTGACGCCGAGATCGGCCGCATTCCGGTGGACTCGATCTACTCGCCGGTGCTGAAGGTCACCTACAAGGTGGAGGCAACCCGCGTCGAGCAGCGGACCGACTTCGACAAGCTGATCTTGGACGTGGAGACCAAGTTGGCCATCCGTCCGCGGGATGCGGTGGCATCGGCGGGACGCACGCTGGTCGAGCTGTTCGGTTTGGCCCGCGAGCTCAACCTCGAGGCCGAGGGAATCGAGATCGGCCCGTCGCCCATCGACGAGCAGCTGGCCGCCGACCTGGCGCTGCCGGTGGAGGATCTCAATCTGACCGTGCGGTCATACAACTGCCTGAAGCGGGAGGGCATCCACACGGTCTCCGAACTGGTGTCCCGCAGCGAACAGGACCTGCTGGACATCCGCAACTTCGGCTCGAAGTCGATCGACGAGGTCAAGCTGAAGCTGCACGAGATGGGCCTGTCGCTCAAGGACAGCGCTCCGGGCTTCGATCCGCTGACCGCCATGGGCCGGTATGACGACCTGGATGAGGAAGACGTCGACTTCTCCGAGACCGAGCAGTATTGAGCAAGGGGGCGACCCCCTTGGACCCCCGCATAATGACATGAGCAAGGGGGCGACCCCTTGAACCCCCCGCAATCGTTGAGCGAGGGGTCGGTCCCTAAGCCCCGAAGTGCCTGACCTACTAGAGCTTGGAGAGAAGAAGATGCCATCACCGACGAAGGGCGCTCGGCTGGGCGGGAGTCCGGCGCATGAGCGCATCATCCTGGCCAATCTGGCCAGTCAGCTCTTCGAGCACGGACGGATCGTGACCACCGAGGCCAAGGCTCGGCGGCTCCGGCCCTTGGCGGAGAAGCTGATCACGAAGGCGCGCCGCGGTGACATCCATTCCCGGCGGCTGGTGCTCACCACGGTCAAGGACAAGAGCGTGGTGCACACGCTGTTCACCGAGATCGCGCCGACGTTCGCCGATCGGGATGGGGGCTACACCCGGATCACCAAAGTCGGGCCCCGCAAGGGTGATAACGCTCCGATGGCGGTGATCGAGCTGGTAACCGAGTCGGTCGAGGACAGCAGGAAGGCAAACGCCAAGAGCGTCGGACCGGCCAAGAAGGCGCCGGCGAAGAAGGCAGCCAGGAGCGCTGCACCGGCTCCAGCGGCGGCAACGGCTGGCAACGAGCCAACGCCAGCCGATGAGTCGACTGCGGCTTCGGCGGCGCCAACGGCTGCCAACGACCCAGTGCCAGGGCCAACCCATGAGCCTGCTCCAGCCGAACGGGTTGAGGCGACCGAGCTCGACGCCGAGGAGCTGGTCACCGAAGAGTCGCCGGCCGAGGAGCTCGTCGGGGACACCGAGGAGCGGGAGGCGCTGACCGAGTCGCAGCAGACTCCCAGTGACGACACCTCGGATGAAGAGGCGGCTGCACCGACGGAGTCACGCGACACCACGTCCTGACGCTTGCAAGGCCGCAGCGGCGCTTACCCTCGGGTGGGCGCTGCTCTGGCGTACTAGGGATGGCCGATCGCCATCGTGGGGCCCATTGATCCGCTGCCGAACCTCTCATTTACTGCCGAATCTTCGGCAGCACATGGAAGCTTCGGCAGCGGATCGGCACTCTCGGGGTCGTTGCGCTGTGGGCGGCAACCGGCAGAATGCTGAGCATGCTGCTGTCCCGGCTGGCCGAGACGTGGAACCAGCTGTCGGCGACCCGATCCCGTAACGCCAAGCGCGATCTGATCGCGTCGGTGCTGGCAGACGCCACGCCCGACGACGTTGAGGTCGTGGTGTCCTACCTCTCCGGAGAGCTGCGCCAGAGACGTACGGGCCTGGGATGGCGCTCGTTGCAAAGCCTTCCCCCGCCCGCGCCGACGCCATCGCTAGAGGTGAGTGACGTCGACCGGGCCTTTGAGGATATTGCTGCCCTTCATGGGACGGGCTCGGCGGGCGCTCGGGCTGCCGCGACGGGCGACCTTTTCGCTCGGGCCACCGAGCCCGAACAGGGCTTCCTCCGCGGTCTGATCTTCGGCGAGCTCCGCCAAGGAGCCCTGGAGTCTCAGGTGCAAGAAGGCCTCGCCGCCGCATTCGCCGTGCCCCTGGCCTCCGTCCGCCGGGCGGCCATGCTGCTGTCGTCGACCTCGGCGGCCGCCAGGCTGGCGATCACCGGTGGCGGCGCCGCGCTCGATGCCGTCACTCTCCAGGTGGGCACGGCCGTTCAGCCCATGCTGGCGGCGAGCGCTCCGGACCCTGAAGAAGCCGTCGGCAAGACCGGCCTCCCTGCCATTGTGGATTTCAAGCTGGACGGCGTGCGGGTACAGGTGCACCGAAAGGGGCCGAGGATCACAATTTTCACCCGCAGCCTCGACGACGTGACGGCACGGATGCCTGATGTGGTGGCACTTGTCGCTGATCTTCCCACCGATCAGATTGTGCTGGACGGCGAGGTCCTCGCGCTGAACATGGACGGCCGACCCGAGCTGTTCCAGGTCGTGGCGTCCCGGACCATGAGCAGTGCCGACGTGCCGGCAGCCGCCGAGCGCCTGCCGTTGCGGGCCTTCTTCTTCGACCTGCTCCGCGTCGATGACCGGGATCTGCTCGACGAACCGCTGACCCGCCGGATTGAAGTAATGGCCGAGATCTTGCCACCGTCGCTGATCGTGCCCCGAGCAATCTGCTCCGATCTCGAGGAGGTCTCGACGGTTTTCGCTGAGGCCGTGGCCAAGGGTTATGAGGGCCTGGTGGTCAAGAACCCGTCCGCTCCGTACGCTGCGGGCCGGCGGGATTCCGCGTGGGTCAAGCTGAAACCTCGGCAGACCTTCGACTTGATCGTCACGGCGGCCGAGTGGGGTCACGGGCGCCGGCGGGGCTGGTTGTCCAACCTGCATCTGGCCGCGCGAGACCCGTCCAACGACCAGTTGATCATGCTCGGCAAGACGTTCAAGGGGCTGACCGACGAGATGCTTGCCTGGCAGACGGAGCAGTTCCTGGCTCGTGAGGTCCGCCGCGGCGCGGGTACGGTCTACGTGGAGCCATCACTGGTCGTCGAGGTCGCCTGCGACGGCCTGCAGGCCTCCACTCGCTACCCCGGCGGCGTCGCGCTGCGTTTCGCCCGCGTGCTTCGGTACCGCCCGGACAAGTCTGCCGCCGCAGCCGACACGATCGATACGGTCAAGGCGCTCAGTGTGACACGTCCCGAGTCCCGCACCGACCCCTAAGCCTTCGCTATGACGTCCCCGAGTCCGGCACGGACCCCTAAGCCTTCGCTATGACGTCCCCCGATCCTGTGGACCGGCCGGAGTCAAGGCGTCCAGCACGGCCGGGCGGGGAGCGGCCGGCGGCCTGCCCCGTAACACCGATCGCGCGGCCGAGGCGAACAGCGCCGGATGGAAAAGCAGCAAGGGTGAGCCCATCAGGTGGTACACCCGGGCAAAGGCGTGATATGCCTCCTGATCGCCATGCGCGGCGAGCCGGGTCACTTCCGCAGTCCATGCGCCGAGCAGCCGCTGTCCCACGTTCTGTCTACCCGTGCTGCTCGGCTGACGGAGATCCTCTGTGACCGCGACCGACCACGGCAGGTCGGCCACCGCGTCGAGCACCGTCGAGTCCGCACATTCGATCCGCCACCCGTGACCCCGCTGGCGCAGCTCGCTGACTCTGACGCCATCGTGGATTCTCACGCCATCCAAGGCGCGAACCCGCTGCCGAACCAGGAGTTCGAGCAACGGCCGAGTTGTGGAGATGAACTCGTATGACGGAATCCAGGTGGGCAGCCAGCCGTACTCGCCCAACCATGGCATGGTGCCGCTGTCGAACGTGACTCCGCCGTGCCGGATGAGATCATCCTGCAAACCGGGCAGTAGTTCCTCCGCCGCGATCAGGCCGCGATGCAACAGGACGTGGGCCTGCCGATCCTGCGGGACCCCCTTACGCGAGGCCGGCCGCGCCGGCAGCATGTCGCGTTCCACGATGGTGGCCGCTGTACCTGCCGCTGCGCACGCCGCTGCCGCAAAGAGCCCCGCCAGGCTGCCGCCGATGACAACGACGTGGCGTCGCCGCTCCGCTCGACGAGGTCTTACGGTCAGCCCCAGCTGATCAGTCCCGTCGTCTGGGAACGAGCGGCGGTGAATCGAGCACGGGCGTCGGCCCAGTTGACGACGTTCCACCACGCCTTGGCGTAGTCGGCCTTGACGTTCTTGTACTGCAGGTAGAACGCGTGCTCCCACATGTCGAGCAACACGATCGGAATCTGAGCCAGCGGCAGGTTCGCCTGCTGGTCGTAGAGCTGCACGATGTTGAGGCGCTGCCCAAGGGCGTCCCAGACCAGCATCGACCAGCCGGAGCCCTGGATAGCCGTGGCGTTGGCCTCGAAGTGGGCTCGGAACTTGTCGAAGCTGCCGAAGTATTCGTCGATGGCGGCGGCCAGCTCGCCGTCAGGCTTGTCGCCACCCTCGGGTGACATGTTGGGCCAGAAAACCGAGTGGTTGATATGCCCACCAAGGTTGAAGGCGAGGTTCTTCTCCAGACCACCGACTGTGTCGAACGAGTCCTTGTCTCGCGCCTCCTCGAGCTTCTCCAGCGCAGTGTTGACACCTTTGACATACGTCGCGTGGTGCTTGGAGTGATGAAGCTCCATGATCTCTCCAGAGATATGTGGAGCCAGGGCACCGTAGTCGTACGGGAGATCGGGGAGGTCGTAGGCGGCCATCTGAATCCTCTCGAGAATGTGGGTGAAGATCACAGGCGTGGAACATCTTGCATCCTACGATCACATCGCCAGCGGATGCGGGGCATCCCCTTGACAGGAAGCCGCCTGATCAGCCGGCCATCCGAACCTCCAGTACTCGGAAGCCCTGAGCCGACGCGGTCCGCTCGCACCGGTAGCGCTGCGCGATCAGCCACCGTTGCAGAGTGTCGGCACCCAGGTTCTTGCCGACAACCAAACGCGCGACACCGGACGGCTGCAACCGGCGCAGCCATCCCTCGAGCAGCGCATGCAGCGCTTCCTTGCCGATCCGAATCGGCGGGTTCGACCAGATCTCGTCGTACCGAACGTCCGGGTCGATGTCCTCCGGGCGGCTGACATGGAGACGGTCCGCGACTCCGAGCGCAGTGGCGTTGTCCCGGCACAGAGCCAGTGCGCGTTCGTTGACGTCCACGGCGTCGACCCGTGCATCCGGGCAGTGCAGCGCAAGGGCGAGGGCGATCGGGCCATAGCCGCAGCCAAGATCAAGAAGTCGTGGACTGCCGCGAGGCACCGGAGACGCCCGCAGCAAGATCGCGGTGCCCCGGTCCAGCGCGTCCGGGGAGAACACGCCAGCGGCAGTGACCAGCTGCATCTCAGTGCCCCAGAGCGTCACCTTGATCGTCCTGCGCCGCTCGGCCGCACCGGGTGCTGCGCTGAAGTAGTGATCAGTCATCGGCGGCGACCATCGCGGGCGTCACTCGGCGTTGCCGGGCTTCCTCGGCGCGCACCGCGAGTTGATCAACAGGTGGGTAGCCGACGTCTTCGAGAGTCAGTCCGTGCGGCGGCATCACCCTGACCGCCGGGTCGCGCACTCCGAGTTCGGTCACTTCGGCAAGCCAGTCAAGATCGCGGCGACCGGACCCGACAGCGACCAGGGCACCGACCAATGACCGCACCATCGAGTGACAGAAGGCGTCGGCTCGTACGGTGATCTCGATCATCTCCGGCCGGCGTTCGGCGTGTAGATCGAGCAGTGTCCGGATCGTGCTAGCGCCTTCGCGCTGCCGGCAGAAGGCGGCGAAGTCCCGCAAACCGAGCAGTGTGGAAGCGCCGGCGTTCAGGGCATCCACGTCGATCACCTCGCCGATTCGAGTGACATCGTGGCGCCGCAGCGGATCCGGCGGCATCGAGGCGTCGCTCAGCCGATAGATGTAGCGACGCCAGATGGCAGAGAACCGGGCATCGAAACCCGGTGGTGCGGCCGAGATCCGACGGACCACGAGGTCGTCGTGGAGCGCCCGGTCCAGCCGGCGGGTGACGCGTACGGCCGTCGTCCTCGATCACCTGTTCAGGTAGGTCGACGTGGGCCACCTGTCCGCGCGCATGGACCCCTGCGTCCGTACGGCCGGCGCAGACCAGGCTCACCGGTGAGTCGAGGCGGAGGACTCTGGGCAGCCAATCCTCGAGCTCGCCTTGAACTGTGCGGCGGCCGCGTTGAGCTGCCCAGCCGGAGAAGCCGGTGCCGTCGTAGGCAATGTCCAGCCGCCAGCGCACGTAGCGAACTTAGACCCGGCGATAGGCGAGATCGAAGATATGGCGGCCGGCGACGATGCCGCGCCTCTCGAAGCGGGTGATCGGGCGGGCCTCCCACCGTGGTGCCCAATCCCCCGGATGCTCGTTCAGGAATGCCGGATGCTCGTCGAGCACGTCCCGGATCCGGCCGGCATAGTGCTCCCAATCGGTGGCAAGCCGCCACGACTCCGCCGGGCCGCATCCGGGCGGCCACAAGGTCGGCGAAACCGGTGGTCAGCAGTCGACGCTTGTGGTGCCGTGCTTTGTGCCATGGATCGGGGAAGAACATCCAGACGCCATCGACGCTGGTATGGCAGAGGACGGATCGGAAGCCTGTCGACAGCATCCGCCTCGATGATCCGCACGTTGCGAACGTCGTTCGCCGCGAGCTGGGCGAGCATGCTGGCGATGGCCGGCTGGTACACCTCGAAGGCGAGGAGATTTGCCGACGGGCCGCGCTTTGGCCATCGGCACCAGCGAATCGCCGGTACCTGGTCCGATCTCGACGATCAGCGGTGCCGAGCGGCCGAAGGCGGCGTCCAGGTCGACCGAAACGCCAGGATTGATCGACGTGGTGGTCTCGGCGCGGGGCAAGCGCAGGACGAACTGGTCGTAGTACCGCTCCCAGGCGCGCCGCTGCTGTGGACGCATCCGGGTGCTTCGGCGGACGAATGACGTGACGTCCCGCCGCACCTGGTTTCGGTCGGTCTGAACGGCGCTCAGCTTGAGATGTCCTTGGTGGAGAAGCGGGCCCAGGCCGCGAGCCAGAAGACGATCGCGTAGACCGCTGAGGTGATCAGTCCTCGCTGGATGTTGTCGGTGGCCACCGGATCTCGGAGCAGATCGCCGAAGAAGATCCACCAGTGGGTCAGCAGCCATGGATGGAGCCAGTCCAGCTGCGAGATCGAGTCGCAGACGAACATCATGACGTTGATCAGTACGACAGCGATGGTGGCCCCGATGGGCTGCTCGGTAAGGGTGGAGACGAACAAGCCGATGGCGCCGAGGGCGGCAAAACCGGTCGCCAGGTAGCCGCAGCTCAGCAGCAACCGGAGCACTCCGTTGCCGAAGCTCACCTGGCTTCCGGAAAAGGTCGTCATGTCGCCGCCGCCGAAAAGCGCGAGACCCATGATCGCGCCCACCAGCGCAACGAGCCCCGTGGCGGCGAAGGCGAAGATGACGATAGCCGCGTACTTGGTGATCAGCAGCCTGGTGCGCTCGACCGGGATGGTGAGCAGGTAGCGAAGCGTTCCGAGGTTCGCCTCGCCGGCCACCGCGTCACCGGAGATGGCGCTCACCGCGAGCGGCAGGAAAAGGGGCAGTTCCACGGCCAGCGCGGCGAACGCGACAAAAAGCCCGTTACCGGTGATGGAGCTGAAGAAGTCTGGACCGCCGCCATTCCCGGGCGAGGACACGCGGACCGAGATGGCGATGATCACCGGCACGACCGCGAGCACGCCCAATCCCGCCAGATTGCGCCGACGGCCGTAGATGATCTTGAGCTCCGATCGGAGGAAGCGCGGCGAGAACGGGCGACGGGGAGCCGTACCGAACGTCCAATACGTCAACCGCTGACATCGAAGCCTTCTCCGGTCAAGGAGACGAAGACGTCTTCCAGACTTGGTTTCAGGACGGCGAATCCGAGGACGGGCACGTCGTCGTTGACCAGGTTCGGCACGATTTTCTCGACTGCGACGTCGCCGAGGGTGCCGGTGACGGAGTTGGCGTGTTGCGAGATGTCGGTCAAGCCGAGCTCGGTCAGCACCCTGGCCGCGTCAGCGACCCGATCGGTGTCCACCTGGATTGTCTTGACTGCACTGCTCCGCAGAGCGTCCAAGGGTCCTTGCGAAACCAACTTGCCCTCGTACATCACGCCGACGTGGCTGCAGAGCTGATCCACCTCGGCAAGCAGATGGCTCGAGACCAGCACCGTCGAGCCATCAGCGGCGAGGCTGGAGATGAGATGTCGCACCTCCCGGGTGCCCTGAGGATCGAGTCCATTGGTCGGCTCGTCCAGTACGAGGAGCTCCCTGGGCATCAGCAAGGCGCTGGCGATGGCCAGCCGCTGGCGCATGCCGAGGGAATAGGCACGGTAACGCTTGCCAGCGGCCGCCAGCAGGCCCACCCGATCCAGTGCCACATCGATGCGCTTGGACGCGGTGGCCGGATCGGCGAAGCGGTCTCCCGCATCCAGCCGGGCCAGATTGGCCCGCCCTGACAGGTAAGGATGAAATGCCGGCCCCTCGACGAGCGACCCGACGCGGCGCAAGGCGTGCGTGGCGCTGCCGGGCACGGCGTGGCCAAGCAGCTGAACGCTGCCGGCGGTGGGCCGGATCAGTCCCAACAGCATCCGGATGGTCGTCGTCTTCCCCGAACCGTTGGGGCCGAGGAAGCCGTAGATCGCCCCCGCCGGCACGTCCAAATCGATATGTCGACCGCGATCTGGTGCCGGAAACGCTTTGTCAAGCCCCGCGTCACCACCGGTGAGCCATCGGCGGGCTCACCGACCGGGATCGAGGTCACTTCTCGAGGGCCGCGTATACGACGTCGGGCGCGACCGAACCGATCGCCAGCCGGCCGTCATCGGTGAAGACCGCGGTGAACGCGGTGCCTGCCAGCAATCGTCCCGATCCCCAGGAACCAGACACCTTCGGCAGCTGCTGCAAGAAAGTCTGGAGCTGGTCGTCGGCGCCAGGGCTGGACCCGCTGGAGTCCTTGGCTGACCTTTCGGTGATGACCACGGTCGTCCAGCCTTCACCGACCACCTTCGGCTCGTCTGCACTTTCCGGAGTCGGCGGCTTTGACTCGCCTACCGGCCTTCGGAGACGACCTCGGTGACCTCGGCGCCCGGCGGCGGAGTGAAGGTGAAGAGCTTGGCATCGGGTTCAGCGAAGTCGATTTCGGTGTAGCTCACGCGGAACACGCTGGTATCGCCGGCAAAGACCTCAACCTTCAGCGGCAGATGGGTGTCACCGTCGACGGCGAGCCTCACCTCGCTGAGAAGCGATCCCTGGTCGCGCGGCCGGAGCACCAGATCGTACGCGGGACGCCCGGCAACAGTGACCGCGCTATCAACGCTCACGTCAGTCGTCGGTCCCACGGCCTCGAGAACCTGCTGAGCTGCTTCCTGCGGGGTCTTGGGTAGGTCGCTGGGAGTTGGCCCAGGGGTCTGCGGTCCAGTGTCTTCCGGCACGGTCGCGTGCGTGGCCTTGTTCTGCTGGCTCGACCAGGTCCAGAGGTCGGTGCCGTTGGTGATGACATCTGACTCACCAAGGTCGCCGTAGAGGGCTATCCGGGCCTTGTCTGGGTCGCTGAGCCAGACACCGAGCCTGTTCTTGCCGGTCAGCAGCGAGTTGAACTCCGAGCTGTCGGAGCCGCTCGGTCCGGGGATGGCCGGGATGCCAAGGTTGGCCTCTTGCTCGACCGTGCCTGAGAGATTCTCCACCGAAACGCTCTGCAGATCCACGAGCAACTGTTCAGGGGTCGTCGGCGGCAGCTTCGGTTCGGCTGTTGCTGTCGAGGTCACCAACCCAGAGGCCGCGACAGCCATGATGACAGCCAATGGTGCCGCCCACCGCAGAACAGGCCGGGATCCAGTGCGCATACCGAACATTGTTGCTCGCGTACGGTCGAAAGGACGAGGCGATGCCGAATTGAGCCTGGAGACGGGAGTCACGCGGCTTACGTATCGAACTGATCACAGTTGTGCTGCAGTTAGGGAAAGTCTCGGGCGCTGGCACTCGTGCCCTCTTGCCTGCTAAAGCCACTCTGGCGACGATAAGGACACGGCTACTGTCGAGGGCAAGGGAGGGCACAGACCGCAGCGGGCCGGTCAGAAGCTTCTCGAGTGCGTCGAAGGAGGTCATCATGGATGGCTTTCGGCCATCATCGATCGAGGTTGCGCCACTGCAATCGCAAGGCTCGCTCTACGGCTTCATGCTGATCGGTCGTTGGCCCAACGACACCGTCGAGTGGGCGAAGTTCTTGGTGCTCGCCGTTCAGATGGCCGCGGTGCCCGGATTGCTCCCGGTCAGCACGGTGTTCCGTATTCGGGAGGATCTGCCCGAACAACCGCAGCCAGGTGCCGTCGGCCTGGTGGCCGCGGAGGGGCAGTTGATGGGAGAGCATCCGCTCCGCCCGGGACAATTTGCCGATCCCCAGCCGCCCGGGCCTGCTGGTGTTGCACCCTCCGTCCAGCACGCTGTCGTCAGTGCCGGAGTATGACGTCGCTTCAGGATGTGTCTTCTTGCCGGGCCTGCCGCATCTGGGTCTGGACCACCGCGCCGCCTGGGTGGAAGCCGACGTCGAAGGGACGGTGACCCAGATGATCAGCCGCTCTGGCATCGATCCGCAGCGGAATGCCGACACTGCCGCCCTAGCCCTGCTGCTCGCCGCCTAGCCGCTCTCACCGACCGCGCGCATCCCGAGATCGCACAGAGCCGACAAAATCGGTCGCAACGGCGTCTGGGCGCAGGTAGCGTCGAGGCTCATGGGCCACGTCGATCTCTCCGGCGTGTCCTACGCCCTTCCCGACGGCCGACCCCTGCTGAACGACATCTCGTTCAGAGTGGGTGAGGGTTCGGTCGTGGCGTTGGTGGGCGCCAACGGCTCGGGCAAGACGACGCTGTTGCGGATCATCGCGGGCGACCTCGCACCCACGGGCGGCTCGATCTCCCGCGGTGGCGGCCTGGGTGTCATGCGCCAATTCATCGGCAGCATCCGTGACAGCTCGACGGTCCGTGACCTGCTGATCTCCCTGTCTCCGCCGAGACTGCGGGCAGCAGCAGCGGAGCTGGACCGGCTGGAGCTTGCGCTGATGACCGACGATCGCCAAGAAACCCAGTTGGCGTACGCGCAGGCGCTGGCCGATTACGCCGATGCCGGCGGATACGAGGCCGAAGTCGTCTTCGACGCCTGCTGCACCGCGGCTCTGGGAATCTCGTACGACCTCGCCAAGTGGCGAGAGGTCAATTCGCTCTCCGGCGGGGAGCAGAAGCGTCTGGCCCTCGAGGCCCTGCTGCGTGGACCAGACGAGGTGTTGCTGCTTGACGAGCCGGACAACTACCTGGACGTGCCGAGTAAGCGGTGGCTCGAGGCTCAGCTGGCGGCAACGTCCAAGTCGATTTTGCTGGTCAGCCATGACCGCGAGCTGCTGGCCGGCGCCGCGAGCACGATCGCTGCCGTGGAACTGGGTGCAGCCGGCAACACCGTCTGGGTTCACGGCGGCGGCTTCGGATCATTCGCCGAGGCGCGGCGCGCCCGATTCGAGCGGCTGGAAGAGCTGCGGCGTCGCTGGGACGAGGAACACGCGAAGCTTCGGGAGCTGATGTTGATGTACAAGCAGAAGGCGGCCTACAACGACGGCATGGCCTCGCGTTACCAGGCGGCCCAGACCCGGCTCGCCAAGTTCGAGGAGGCCGGCCCGCCTCAGGCCACACCGCTTCAACAAAACGTGTCGATGCGGCTCACCGGAGGTCGTACCGGCAAAAGAGCCGTCATCATCAGTGACCTCGGCCTCACTGGTCTGATGCGGCCATTCGATGCCGAACTCTGGTTTGGAGACCGGGTCGCGGTGCTCGGCTCCAACGGGTCGGGAAAATCGAACTTCCTGCGCTTACTGGCCCGGGGTGGCTCCGACCCGGACGCCGAGCACCGGCCTGTCGGTGAGGGGGACATCACTCCGGTGAGTCACACCGGCCGGATCAAGCTGGGCGCTCGGGTCCGACCGGGCTGGTTCGCACAGACTCATCATCATCCCGAGCTGGTGGGGCGCACTCTGCTGGAGATCCTTCATCGCGGTGATCACTACCGGGCCGGGATGGGGCGTGAGGAAGCCTCGCGCAAGCTCGATCGGTACGAATTGGCCAAGGCCGCCGAGCAGCGTTTCGAGTCGTTGTCGGGTGGTCAGCAAGCTCGGCTGCAGATCTTGCTGCTCGAACTGTCCGGAGCCACTTTGCTGGTCTTGGACGAGCCGACCGACAACCTCGACATCGAGTCTGCCGAAGCGCTCGAGCACGGGCTCGCCTCATTCGACGGCACGGTGGTGGCCGTTACTCATGACCGCTGGTTCGCTCGTACCTTCGACCGGTTTTTGATCTTCGGCGCCGACGGCGGCGTTTACGAGTCGGCCGAGCCGGTATGGGACGAAGGCCGCGTCCAGCGATCCCGCTAGGGTCGCCAGCGGGAAGTCAGCGCTGATCGATCGGGACGAAGTCCCGGCTGCGCATGCCGGTGTAGATCTGTTTCGGCCGGGCGATCTTCTGCTCCTTGTCCTCCACGAGCTCTGACCATTGAGCCAGCCAGCCCGGGGTCCGGCCGATGGCGAAGAGCACGGTGAACATCTCCGGAGGGAACTGCAGAGCCTCGTAGATCAGCCCCGAGTAGAAGTCGACGTTCGGGTAGAGCTTGCGCGAGACGAAGTACTCATCCTCGAGAGCGATCTTCTCCAGCTCCATCGCGACCTTGAGTAGCGGATTGACTCCGGTGACAGCGAAGACGTCGTCGCAGGCCTTCTTGATGATCGTGGCTCGTGGGTCGTAGTTCTTGTACACCCGGTGGCCGAAGCCCATCAGCTTTTCCTTGCCGTCTTTCACGCCCTCGATGAAGTCGGGAATCTTGTCGGCGGAGCCCACCCGCTTCAGCATCTTGAGGACTGCCTCGTTGGCCCCGCCGTGCAGCGGTCCGAAGAGAGCGCCGATCCCGGCGGCGACGGCAGAGTAGGGGTCAGCCTCCGCCGAACCGACGGAGCGCACGGCGTTGGTGGAGCAGTTCTGCTCATGGTCGGCGTGCAGGATGAACAAGATCTCCAGTGCCTTCACCAGCCGCTCGTCGGCCTCGTATGTGGGCTCGCTCATCTTGAAGAGCATGGCCAGGAAGTTTTCCGTGTACGAGAGTCGGTTGTCTGGGTAGACGTACGGCTTGCCCTGCACGTGACGGAAGGCGAACGCGCCCAGCGTGGGCATCTTGGCGATCAGCCGAGTGATCTGCAGCTTGCGGTTCTCCGGGTCCTTGATGTTCCTCGCGTCGGGATAGAACGTCGACAGCGCGCTCACCGCCGCCATCAGCATGCCCATCGGATGTGCGTCGTAGCGGAAACCCTGGATGAACTGCTTGAGGTTCTCGTGCAGGAAGGTGTGGTAGGTGACCTCGTGGACCCAGCTGTCCAGTTGATCCTGCGTCGGAAGCTCGCCGTACAACAGCAGGTATGAGACCTCCAAGAATGTGGAGCTTTCGGCGAGCTGCTCGATCGGGTAGCCGCGGTATTCGAGGATGCCGGCATCGCCGTCGATATAGGTGATCGAGCTTCGGCACGACGCGGTGTTCACGAACCCGGGATCGTAGGTGGCGAGCCCTGGCTCATCGTCGACAGCAACCTGCTTCAAATCTGCGGCCCGAATCGTGCCGTCGGTGATCGGGACCTCATACTGCTGACCCGTCCGGTTGTCGCGGATGCTGAGCGTATCGGCCATGCGGTAAACCTACGTTGGCGCACATCGGCCGGACTAGTAGGGGGACCTATGACATTGGCGACACTTCCTTGCTCCGTCGAGGTCGCTCCCTTTGACCGGCGCGACCACTGGCGGGTAACCTAGACGGCTGTTGCGTCAACGCAGGCCAGCTGACGCTGCCCTGCAACGGGTGCTCAGGAATTAGCGCCCCGCAAGCTCGCACACAACTGGTCTTAACAACGAAAGTCTGGTCATGTCTACGTACAGCCCCAAGCCTGGCGACATCACGCGGTCCTGGCATGTGATCGACGCGGACGACGTCGTCCTGGGTCGGCTGGCCGTGACTGCCGCGACGCTGCTGCGGGGCAAGCACAAGCCGACTTTCGCCCCGCACGTCGACGGCGGTGACTTCGTCGTTGTCGTGAACGCGTCCAAGATCGCTCTCACCGGCAACAAGCGGACCGACAAGCTCTGGTACCGGCACTCGGGTCGCCCGGGTGGCCTGCGCTCGGTGCCCTACGGCGAGCTGCTGGACCGCGACCCCCGCAGGGCCGTGGAACTGGCGGTGTGGGGGATGCTGCCCAAGAACAAGCTCAGCCGCAAGCTGATCAAGAAGCTGAAGGTCTACGCCGGTCCGGAGCACCCGCATCGCGCCCAGCAGCCGAAGCCGTACCAGATGACCCAGATCGCCCAGTAGCCCGCACCAGCGAAAGCAAGGAATCACGCAGTGACCAACACCGCCACCGAGACGACCGAGGACGAGATCACTCCGTTCGTGGAGAACGACCGTGAGGTTGCCTACCGTTCCGAAGCGACGCCGCAGGCGTCCCACGGTCCGGCAGGTCGACCGGCCGTGGTGGCTCCCTCAGGAGCCACAGGTCGACGTAAGGAGGCGGTCGCCCGAGTCCGGATCGTGCCCGGAAGTGGCCAGTGGAGCATCAATGGTCGGAATTTGGAGGACTACTTTCCGAACAAGGTGCACCAGCAGATCGTCGCCGAGCCCTTCGCGGCCGCAGCTGTGGCCGGCTCGTATGACGTCATCGCCCGGATTCACGGTGGTGGTGTCACTGGTCAGGCCGGTGCCTTGCGCCTCGGTGTAGCCCGCGCGCTCAACGCCGTGGATGCCGAAGCCAGCCGCCCCTCGCTGAAGAAGGCCGGGATGTTGACCCGGGATGCGCGCATCAAGGAGCGCAAGAAGGCGGGTCTGAAGAAGGCCCGCAAGGCGCCGCAGTACAGCAAGCGCTGACCGTTCGACCATGGGTCGCCTTTTCGGCACCGATGGAGTTCGCGGCCGAGCCAACGAGGAGCTCACCGCCGAGCTGGCGCTCGGCCTTTCCGTGGCCGCGGCAGCCGTGCTCGCCGAGAGCGGTGCTTTCGGCAACCGTCGTCCCGTCGCGCTTGGTCGGCCGAGATCCTCGCGCTTCGGGTGAGTTTCTCGAAGCGGCCGTCGTGGCCGGCCTGGCCAGTGCCGGGGTCGACGTCGTACGGCTTGGGGTGCTGCCCACCCCCGGCGTCGCCTTCCTGACCGGGGCCACGTTCGCCGACCTCGGGGTGATGATTTCCGCCAGCCACAACCCGATGCCCGATAACGGCATCAAGTTCTTCGCGCGGGGCGGAGCCAAACTGGGCGATGAGCTGGAGGACGCGATCGAGGCTCGGATGACCGCGGCCACACGCAACGGCGCAAGTCCGCGACCGACCGGAGCTGACGTGGGGCGGGTGCGCGACGATCCAGCTCTGGTGGAGCGCTACATCGCTCATCTCGTGTCGAGCCTGGGTGGTGGCCCGGTCACTCTCGAGGCCATCAAAGTCGTCGTCGACTGCGCCAACGGCGCGGCCTATCTCACCGCTCCAGCGGCCTTCGAGGCCCAGGGCGCCGAGGTGATCCGGATCCATGCCACGCCGGACGGCATCAACATCAACGACAACTGTGGTTCGACGCACCTGGACTCACTGCGTTCGGCGGTTCTCGAGCACAAAGCGGACATCGGCATCGCTCTCGACGGAGACGCGGATCGCTGCCTGGCGGTCGACGCGGACGGCAAGGTCGTGGACGGCGACCAAATCCTCGCGATCTTGGCTCTCGCGCTGCGGGACACGGGCCGGCTCAAGAACGACACCGTGGTTGCCACCGTGATGAGCAACCTCGGGTTCGTCCAGGCGATGAGGGACAACGGGATCCGCGTCGAGCAGACCAAGGTGGGGGACCGGTACGTACTCGAATCGATGAACGAAGGCGGGTTCACTCTTGGTGGTGAGCAGTCCGGCCACGTCGTCATGATGGAACACGCCACGACTGGCGACGGGGTACTCACCGCGCTCCACCTGATGAGCATCATGGCCAACACGGGCAAGACGCTCACCGAGCTGGCCGCAGTGATGACCCGGATGCCTCAGGTTCTGGTCAACGTGCCGGGCGTCGACAAGACACGCGCAGATTCCGATCCTGATCTGACTCGGGCCGTCGCTGAAGCCAAGCAGCAGCTGGGTGACACCGGCCGGGTTCTGCTCCGACCCTCAGGAACCGAGTCGCTGGTCCGGGTCATGGTCGAGGCCAAGACCTTCGAGGTGGCCAATGACGTCGCCGACCGCCTTGCTGACGCCGTTCGGTCTCACCTCGCGCTCTGAGCACGACGTCGACGGCTCGGCCCGGGTTTCCAGTCGACTGGGTCAGTTCGGCAGCAGATTCACCAGAGAATCGAAGGAGCCCGTGACGACGAGCACGAGCAGCGATCAGGCCGATAACCGCGTAGACGATCAACATGAACAAGAATGCGCCGAACGCCCCGAAGAAGCCGATCTTCATCGCTGTACCGGCGCCGAGGGTCATCCGTTGCCTCGACGACGTGCTGGGGTACTGCATTGTGGTCATACTCGCGACGTTATCGGTTGCGATCACATCAGGCTCGATTGGTGTTGCGCGAGTCCGCCCCGCGTCGACTTGGCCAGGTGCGCAACATTCCCCGTGCCTCGGGTGAGCGGACTCGTGAACAAAGGAGTCGGCCTGTTCGGTTCTGATACAGCGGTCGGGCAAGAATGCGCTCGTGATCTTCGCCGGATCGCGAATCAGCGCTTCGGCCGGCACGCCGGAGCCGATCACACCTTGCGGATCCGCACCCATTCCACGCGGTGATCACTGCTCTTTCGCAGGATGGCGGTAGCCCGACCGCGGGTGGGGCGGATGTTGAGGCTGAGGTTGGGCCCGTTGATCGTGTCCCATACGTACTGCGCCTGCCGGATCGCCTCGTCTCGGCTCAGGTCGGCGTAGCGGGTGAAGTACGAGCGGGGATCGCGGAACGCGGTGTCCCGGAGCGCCAGGAACCGGTGAACGTACCAATCGCGGACGTCGTCGTCGTCGGCATCGACGTAGACCGAGAAGTCGAAGAAGTCGCTGACCGCCAGTCCGCTGGTTCCGTCGGCTCGCATCCGCGCCGGTTGCAGGACGTTCAGGCCCTCCAAGATCACGATGTCCGGACGGCGGATCACCACCGAGGCGTCGGGCACGATGTCGTAGGTCAGGTGGTTGTAGACCGGTGCCGCCACCTCCTCCTTGCCGGACTTCACGTCCATGACGAAGCGCAGCAGCGCACGGCGGTCGTACGACTCGGGAAAGCCCTTCCGGGTCATCAGCCCCCGCCGCTCCAGCTCCGCGTTCGGCAGCAGGAACCCGTCGGTGGTGACCAGGGATACCCGAGGATGCTCCGGCCACGCAGCCAGCAGCTCGCGTAGCAGGCGCGCGGTGGTCGATTTGCCGACCGCCACCGACCCCGCGATGCCGATCACGAATGGCGTCCGACTGACCGACAGCTTCAGGAAATCGTTGGTCGAGCGATGCAGCTCTCCGGTGTGCAGCACATAGCTGCTGAGGAGTCGGGTCAGCGGCAGGTAGACCTCGCGGACATCGAGCAGGCTGGTCGGATCATCGAGGCCCCGAAGCCGATCGAGGGTGGCCGCGTCCAATCCCATGGGGGTCGATGCGGCCAGCTCAGCCCAGTCGGACCGACTCCGCTCCACGTACGGGCCAAGCACCTGCCCGTCGCGCCGCATGTCAGAAATCTAATGCGTGCCGCAGTCTGCACTAGCCTTGCTGCCTATGTGCGGAATCGTGGGCTACGTGGGGCCGCAGGCCGCCTTGGACGTGGTGGTCGAGGGATTGCGGCGATTGGAATACCGGGGGTACGACTCCGCCGGGGTGGCGACAGTCGCGGAGAACGCCATTCACCTCGCCAAGAAGGCGGGAAAGATCTCCAATCTCGAGAAGCTTCTGGCCGAGGACCCACTGCCTCGCGCCGGACTCGGTCTTGGCCACACGAGGTGGGCTACGCATGGCGCGCCCGAATGACGTGAACGCCCATCCGCATGTTTCGGCCGGCGGCCGCGTCGCCGTCGTGCACAACGGCATCATCGAGAACTATGTGTCGCTCAGCGCCGAGCTCCACCGGGCAGGCGTCACCCTGACCTCGCAGACCGACACCGAGATCGTGGCACACATGCTGGGACTTCAGGTTGCTGCCGGCAACAGCCTGGCCGACGCGATGCGCACGACCTGTGCTCGGCTGCAGGGCGCCTTCACCTTGGTGGCCGTGGACAGCGCGGACCCGGACCACGTCGTTGCTGCCCGCCGCAACTCTCCGCTGGTCGTTGGTGTCGGGCTGGGCGAGAACTTCGTGGCCTCGGATGTCGCGGCGTTCATCGAGCACACCCGCGAGGCGATCGAGCTTGGTCAGGACCAGGTCGTGGAGATCTCCGCGGCGGAGATCATGATCACCAACTTCGATGGGTCGCCCGCGTCGGTACGGCCGTACCACGTCGACTGGGACCTCTCCGCGGCCGAAAAGGGTGGTTACGACTGGTTCATGCGCAAGGAGATCTACGAGCAGCCGAAGGCCGTGGCCGACACCCTGCTCGGCCGTCATGATGCGCACGGCAACCTCACTCTCGACGAGATCCGGATCGGCGAGGCCGAACTGCGCGCAGTGGACAAGATCGTCGTCGTGGCATGCGGCACCTCCTTCTATGCGGGTCTGGTGGCCAAGTACGCGATCGAGCACTGGACGCGAATCCCGTGCGAGGTCGAGCTGGCCAGCGAATTCCGCTATCGCGACCCGATCGTCGGACCCGGCACGCTCGTGGTGGCGATCAGTCAGTCCGGCGAGACGGCCGACACGTTGATGGCCATTCGGCACGCGCGCGAACAGCGTGCCCGTGTGCTGGCGATCTGCAACACCAACGGCTCCAC
Source organism: uncultured Actinomycetota bacterium (assembly GCA_963808495.1). Taxonomy (GTDB): domain Bacteria; phylum Actinomycetota; class Actinomycetes; order Propionibacteriales; family Propionibacteriaceae; genus Microlunatus. The sequence continues at coordinate 224,092 of CAWEGC010000011.1, read as the reverse complement.
CATCCCTCGCGAGTCGGACGCGGTGATCTACACGCACGCCGGTCCCGAGATGGGAGTCGCCTCGACCAAGGGTTTCCTTACCCAGCTCGTCGCCTGCTACTTGCTCGGCCTCTACCTGGCCCAGGTCCGGGGGACGAAGTTCCGGGACGAGATCGCGACGACGATGCGCGAGCTGGCCGCCATGCCCGCCGCGATCGGCACCGTGCTGGACGGCATCGAATCGGTGCTGACGTTGGCCGCGGATTTCGCCGACGAGCCATCGGTGCTTTTCCTCGGCCGGCATGTGGGCTATCCGGTCGCCCTCGAGGGAGCCCTGAAACTGAAGGAACTGGCTTATATCCATGCCGAAGGTTTCGCCGCCGGGGAACTGAAGCACGGCCCCATTGCCTTGGTAGAAGACGGCGCTTCCGGTTTTTGTCGTCGTACCCCCGCAGGGACGCGACATGCTGCACGACAAAGTGGTTTCCAACCTCCAGGAGATCCGGGCCCGCGGAGCTCGCACGGTGGTGCTGGCGGAGGAGGATGATCATGAAGTCGCGCCCGTTCGCTGACATCCTGATCCGGCTGCCCAAAGTGTCCACGCTGCTGCAGCCCCTGGTGGCTACGGTGCCGCTTCAGATGTTCGCCTGCGAGCTGGCGACGCAGAAGGGCCACGACGTTGACCAGCCGCGCAATCTGGCCAAGTCCGTCACGGTGGAATGACCGTGATCATCTGCCGCGGATGATCATCGGGGTGGGCATCGACGTCTGCGACGTCGCCCGATTTGCCGAGTCTGTCGAGCGGCGTCCCGGGCTGGTGGCCCGGCTCTTCACGCCGGCCGAGGCCGAGCGCCCGATCGCCTCTCAGGCGGCGAGGTTCGCGGCCAAGGAAGCCCTGGCCAAGGCGCTCGGGGCACCGTCGGGCATGTCCTGGTTGGATGCCGAAGTGCTCACCGATGACCACGGACGGCCCGCGTTCTCGATCACCGGCACCGTTGCCGATCGCGCCAAGAAACTGGGCGTAGCGACCATTCATCTCTCGTTGTCCCACGACGCGGGGATCGCCTCGGCCGTGGTGGTCTGCGAGGCCTGAATGATCGACGCGTACGACGTTGCGACCATCCGCGGCCTCGAAGCCGACGCGATTGCGGAGGTGGGCGAAGACACGCTGATGCAGCGAGCGGCGACTGGTGTGGCCGCGGCGGTGGCTCGGGATGTTGCTTCCCTTCGCGGCCGGGTCTACGGCACCAAGATCATGATCTTGATCGGCCCCGGCAACAACGGTGGCGACGCGCTGTTCGCGGGAGCCCGGCTGGCCCGCCGCGGAGCGGCGGTCACTGCGGTCCGGTGTCTGGGCCAGCCGCATGCTCGCGGGCTCGCTGCGCTGAGAGACGCCGGTGGTCGCTTGGTCGAGATCGACGATCTGAACCTGGCGGAGAACCAGTGGCCCTCGAAGCCTGACGTGGCAGTGGACGGCATCCTCGGCATCGGTGGGCGGCCGGGCCTGCCCGACCGAGTGGCGGGGCTGGCCGGCACCCTGGAGTCCTGGTTGGTGCCCGTTGTGGCCGTCGATCTACCGTCGGGGGTCGACGCCGACACCGGGGCCGTTCCCACCTCGTCCGTCCGTGCGACCCGCACGGTGACGTTCGGTGAACGAAAGCCCTGCCACCTGTTGGAGCCCGCGAGAAGTCGCTGCGGCGAGATTCAGGTGATCGACATCGGACTCGGCATGCTTCACATGCCGGCAGACCGATGGCTGCGGCAGATGGAGGAGGACGAGCTCACGGATTGGCCCTATCCGGATGCCCGCAGCGACAAGTACTCCCGCGGCGTAGTGGGTATCGACGCCGGCTCGGACCAGTACCCGGGGGCCGGAGTGCTATCGACGTACGGCGCGGTGCATGGCGGCGCCGGCATGGTCCGCTTCCTCGGCGCGGACAAGCCGGCGGAGATCATCCGCCGCGTTCTACCCAACGTCGTGTTCTCGCCCGGCCAGGTGCAAGCTCACCTCCTCGGCTCCGGTTGGGGGGATCGGCCTGACGGCGACAAGGTGATCTCGGCCGCCCTCGACTCCGAGCTGCCGGCCGTGGTGGACGCCGACGGTCTGAAGTACCTACCCGAGAAGGTTCCGGCAACCTGGCTGCTGACCCCGCACGCCGGGGAACTGGCCAAGCTGCTGGGTGAGGCACGGTCCTGGGTGACCGACGACCCCGTCCGCGCCGTCCGATCAGCGGTCGACCGCACGGGCGCGACGGTCCTACTCAAAGGCGCAACCCAGCTGGTGGCGGGCCCCGAAACCGACGAGATAGCGGTTGCGCTCCCTGGTCCCGCATGGACCGGTCAAGCAGGGTCGGGCGACGTGCTGGGTGGCCTCTGCGCAGCCTTGCTGGCCGCTGGCCGTCCAGCAATGGATGCCGGCGTGCGGGCCGCTTCCGTCCAGGCGCTGACCGTCCGCCGCCACCCTGGTCCACTACCGCCGCAGCGCGTCGCCGAGCTGATCGCGGAGGAGGTCGGCCGATTGCAGCGCCGCCGGGCGGCGATGATCGACGAGATCAGGCGGACCCAGCAGTGACGACGGACGTATTTCCGGGCATCGACCCGGCCACGGCGCGCGCTGAGATCGACCTGGCCGCCTTTCGGGGCAATCTGGCCGCGGTCCAGCGGCATGTCGGCGAGTCCCGGCTCATGGTCGTGGTCAAGGCGGATGGTTACGGGCACGGCATGCTGGCCTGTGCGCGCGAGGCCCGCATCGCTGGAGCTGATTGGCTTGGAGTCGCCACTCCGGCGGAGGCCTTGGCCCTTCGCGACGCCGGCGACAGCAAACCGATACTCGCCTGGCTTTACGGCCCGGACGAAGATCTGACCGACTTGGTGGCGGCCGACGTCGACATCTCGGCGCAATCGCTCGACCAGCTCTCCCGGCTCGCCGCCGCCGCGGCAACGGCCGAACGACGAGCCAGAGTTCACCTCAAGATCGACACTGGGCTCTCCCGAAATGGAGCCCCGCCGCAGATCTGGCCCGACATGTGCGCCGCGGCAGCGGAGGCAGAGGCAGCCGGCGCCCTGCACGTCGTCGGCATCTGGTCCCATTTCGCCGCCGCCGACGAACCGGGCCACCCTGCCACAGACAGGCAGATCGACGCCTTCTTCGACGCCGAAAAGGTCGCTCGCGGCGCAGGACTCCAGCCAGAGCTGCGACACCTCAGCAATTCGGCTGCCGCCCTGGTGATCCCGGAGGCACGGCTCGATCTGGTTCGTATCGGCATCGCTGCCTATGGGATCGACCCGGCCCCCGGCATTGCCACCTCGGCCGGCGTCGAGCTGCGGCCAGTGATGACGCTCCGCGCGCAGTTGATCAACGTCAAGGAGCTGAGCGCAGGTGACGGCGTGTCGTACGGCTGGACCTGGGTTGCGGACCAGCCGACGACCGTTGGTCTGGTGCCGTTGGGTTACGCCGACGGTGTACCGCGGCATGCAGGCAATACGGCCCGGGTCGGGTGGCAAGGCGGCCAGGCGCCGGTCCGTGGTCGGATCTGCATGGACCAGTTCGTGGTCGATCTGGGGTCCTCATCCAGCGAGCGCCGGTGACGAAGTGATCATCTTCGGGACCGGAGATCTCGGCGAGCCAACCGCGGCGGACTGGGCCACGTGGTGCGGCACCATCGGCTACGAAATCGTCACCCGCATCGGTACTCGGGTCCGAAGGGTGTTCCGCAACGCCGGCGAACCTGATGCGCGGGCTGACTGATGGCGGGTCGGATGGCCAAGGGTCTGGGCCTCATCACCGGAGTCACCGCCCTCGCCGCGGGCGGAATAGCCGCTGGACTGGAACTCGAACGCCGCATCGTCACCAAACGCATCTTGCGATCGACCAGCGAGGACTCCGACAAGTTCTTCGCGCTCCGCGCTGACGGGCCGAAGATCATCACTCCCGACGGGGTCGTTCTGCACACCGAGATTGACGAGGTGGAGGAAGCGGACGCCGGGGACCCGACCCTGGTTTTCGTTCACGGATACGCCCTGAACCTGGATTGCTGGTACTTCCAGCGCAGGCACTTCCGTGGCTGCTACCGCCAGGTCTTCTATGACCTGCGCTCCCACGGCCGCTCGAGTCGATCCGACCGGAAGCATTGCCGGATCCCGCAGTTGACCGATGATCTTGCGCAGATCCTCGACGATGTGGTGGGTGACCGGCCGGTGATCTTGATCGGTCACTCGATGGGCGGCATGACGATCATGCGCCTGGTGCAAACCCAGCCGGAGCGGTTCGGCGGCCAGATTCGGGGGGTGGCGCTGTTCTCGACTGCGGCCGGGGAGATGGCCGAGCACTCGCCGATCCCCCTGGTTCCCGGTCGCACCTTCGTCAAGGTCGCGGAACCGCTGTTGGCCGCTCTCAATCGCATTCCGGAGCTGGTGGAGCATGGCCGCCGCGCGGGTTCCGACCTGGGTTACGTCGTCACCCGCCGGTTCGCCTTCGCCTCGGACGTACCTCCCAGTTATGTCGAGTTCGTCAGCGAGATGCTCGCCCAGACGCCGCTGGAAGTCATCGCCGACTTCTACCCGGCGTTCACCGAACTGGACGAGTACCGGGCGTTCGAGGTGCTGAGCCGGATTCCCACAGCGGTGATCGGAGGCCAGAATGACCTCTTCACGCCGGTCACCCACACCGACCGGATCTTGGAGCTGCTGCCTGACACGGACGCCCGGCGGCTTCCCAACTGCGGGCATCTGGGCATGATCGAGCACTCTGCCGTCTGCAACGAGGTGCTCGACGGACTCGTGAAGCGGGCCGGCCACTACCATTGACCGCTGGTGAGCGTTTCGGTTGACGATCTGGTCGTGTCGGTGGCGAGCGCCGTCGACGCCGAGGGCATGGTCGAGGTCATCCATGCTGCGTTTGGGGCGCGACCGGCCCTCGATCCGCCATCGACGGCTATCGACGAGTCACCGGAAAGCATCCGAGCCGCCCTTGCTCACGGGGGAACCGGGATCTACGCGACCGTTTGCGGGCGTCCGGCTGGCGTGATCTTGGTGTCCGAGGCGATTCCCGGCGTGGCTCGGTGGTCTCGGGTTTCGGTGCACCCCGACTTCCAGCGGCACGGCGTTGCCTCGACCATGGTCGCCGCGGCCGAGGACTACGCCGCAGAACTGGGTTTTCGGCGGGCTGAGCTCTACGCCCGCGAGGAGCTGGCCGACTTGATCGCCTTCTGGCACCACCGCGGCTTCGGCCTGGCTCGCACGGTTCCGCACGGCGTGATCTTGACCAAGACCCTGCCGGTCGCGATCGGAGTGCCAACCGCCGAGGACATGCAGCGGTTGGGCGCCCGGCTGGCCCAGCTGCTGCGCCGCGGCGACCTCATCGTGGCCTCTGGAGAGCTCGGCGCGGGCAAGACGACGCTGGCCCAGGGTCTCGGTCAGGCGCTGGACAGCGCCGGCCCCATCATTTCGCCGACCTTCGTGCTTTCGCGGGTACACCGATCGCACACGGGCAAGCCTGACCTGGTCCACGTGGATGCATACCGGCTCTCCAGCGCAGCAGAATTGGATGATCTTGATTTGGACGCCCATACTGCCGATGCGATCACGCTCGTGGAATGGGGCAGCGGGCTGGCCGAGGGGCTGGCTGAAGATCGACTGGAGATCGACATCCGGCCCGCCCCGAACGGCGATCATGATGGTCGCCTGGTGCTCATTCGCGGCGTCGGTCGGCGATGGCACCACGTTGATCTTGAAGGTCTGCACGCGTGAGTGTCGAGCACGTCACGCAGTTGGTTCTCGGCATCGACACCGCCACCGTGGTGAATGTCGGAGTCGCGTGGGGCGACGACGTCTTGGCGACCGCAACGGTGGACGACCCCCGTGCCCATGTGGAGCAACTCATCCCGCTGGTCAGGCAGTGTCTGACCGAAAGCCAGCGTCGGTTGTCCGACGTCGAGCATCTCGTGGTCGGGATGGGCCCGGGCCCCTTCACCGGATTGCGAGTCGGTATTGCGACGGCGCAGATTCTGTCGACAGCGCTGGGGATCCGGCTTCACGGCGTTTGTTCGCTGGACGTCATCGCGGCTCAGTACGTCGCCGACTTCACGCCGGCCGATGATTTCGCCGTGGCCACCGACGCGCGGCGTCGGGAGGTGTACTGGGCCCGCTACGCCGCTTCCGGAGTTCGGGTCAGCGGTCCCGACGTGGGGCCGGCGGAGAAGGTGCCGTCGATTCCGGTCGTCGGTCCAGCGGCTGACATCTCTCCACACCAGCTGTCCAGTGTGAACGGGCCCCGGTCGCTTGATCCTGGCGTGCTGGCAAGTGTCGGCCTCACGCCTTCCCGCTGTGGGAACCGAGCCCCTGTATCTGCGCCGCGCTGATGCCACCGAACCGACGCGCCGCAAGTCAGTTCTGGTGCGCCGCTCGGGCGGGCCGCCGCGATGAGTCCGGATCGGGTTCACATCTCTGCGGCACACCGCGACGATCTGGCGGCAATCATGGCGCTGGAAGGTGCGGGATTCCCCGAAGTTGAGCGATGGAGCGAACGCAGTTGGCTGGGCGAGCTGCTGGGAGAGGGCCGTACCGTCCTGATGGCTCGGGCCCACGCTCCCGTCGGTGTGATCACAGTGCAGACCGTCGGCGAGCTGGCCGATCTTCATCGCCTCGTGGTGGCGCCCAGCTACCGCAGGCAAGGTGTGGGAACCCAGTTGACCGTCGCCGCGGTCAACGCCGTCCGTTGGCTCGGCGCGCGGGCGATGATCTTGGAAGTGCACTACACCAACGATCCGGCGATCGCGCTCTACGGGCGGGTTGGCTTCGAGCAGCTGACTGCCCGCGAAAACTACTACGGACCGGGGCGGCACGCGTTGATCATGAAGCTGTACGACCTCGACACCTGGACTGCGCCCGAAGAGAAGATGTCGTGAGCGGCCCGCTGATCCTGGGCCTCGAGTCTTCGTGCGACGAGACCGGCGTCGGACTCGTCCGCGGCCACGAACTCTTGGCCAATGAGGTTGCCAGCAGCGTCGACCTGCACGTGCGGTACGGCGGCGTCGTACCGGAGATCGCCAGCCGGGCTCACCTGGAGGCCCTGGTGCCGACTCTCAATCGGGCCTGTCAAACGGCTGACGTCGACCTCGCCGAGCTTGACGGCATCGCCGTCACGGCCGGCCCGGGCCTGATGGGCGCCTTGGTGGTCGGCCTGGCCGGTGCGAAGGCGCTCGCGTACGCACTGGAGAAGCCGCTGTACGGCGTGAATCACCTGGCTGGCCACGTAGCGGTCGACGTTCTCGAGCACGGGCCGCTGCCTCAGCCCTGCGTCGCTCTTCTGGTGTCCGGCGGCCATACGTCGCTGCTGCTGGTCGAGGACATGTCGAGCACGATCACCGAGCTCGGCTCGACCGTAGACGATGCAGCAGGCGAGGCCTACGACAAGGTCGCCCGGCTGCTCGGTCTGTCCTATCCCGGTGGCCCGGTGATCGATCGTGCCGCAACCGGCGACCCCACCTTCATCGCCTTTCCTCGTGGCCTCACCGCTCAAAAGGACCGAGAGAAGCATCGCTTCGACTTTTCGTTCTCCGGGTCTCAAGACCGCAGTGTCACGGTGGGTCGAGGAGCGGGAACTGGATGGGAACTCGGTGCCCATCGCTGATGTCGCCGCCAGCTTCCAGGAAGCGGTCTGTGACGTGCTCAGCGCGAAAGCGATGGACGCGTGCGCGGCCACTGGGGCTACTGATTTGCTGATTGGGGGCGGTGTTGCCGCCAATCGCCGGTTGCGCACGTTGCTGGCCGAGCGTGCCGCTGCGTGTGGCGTGCATCTGAGAACCCCACGTCCTGCGCTCTGCACCGACAACGGCGCGATGATCGCCGCCTTGGGCGCCGAAATTGTGATGGCCGGTGGCCGGCCGTCAGCCCTGGACATTGGGGCCGATTCCTCGTTGCCGGTGTCCCGCATCCTGGTCTGATCTCGGACCAGGAGCCCGAGCCTGGGCAGCCCTGAGACAGTCGCCTAGAAGGCATGGTGACCTCGATATGTTGCGGGAGTGACTGTTTCGGGGGAATTGTGAAGCGCACTGCAGTTGTCCCGCCCGACCAAAACGGGGGCACAGAAAGAGCAGACGCTTGTGCTCGCTGGACCAAGGAGGCGAATGCCTCGACTGACGACCGCCCACCTTGCGGCTATCATCGTGATGCTCGGCGTAGTGGCCATCGTCAGTTCGTCGTACGCCAACCTGAATGGTGATCACATCTGGCGTCAGTCTGACGTCTATTCACAGATCCTAGGCATGCTTGGTCAGAAGGGAACTTCAGCCGCCTCGGGCTCCTTGACGCACCGCCCGTGATGTACGATCGTTCCACCTCTACCAGGCTCTCGTGGCGAGCCTCATCTATGGCAACTGAGCGCCGAGCCACCTGCTTGTAGTCAGGCTGGTCAACGCTGGCCTATGGCTGCATTTTTACGTGGGCGATCTATGCGAATCGCTGAGCCCTTGCGACCGGCCGCGTGCGCTTCGTGGTGCTCACCGACGCTGCCAACGAGATCGACTATCAGTTCTCGCGCTGGCCTACGCGATCTCTGTCGCCCGAGCGGCTCGCCGTGGAGGCGGTGTATGCCGCGCCCTTCCAGCGGCCGGCACCTGGCGTGGCTGGATACTCGACCGGCATTCTTCGTGTCGCCGCGGAGGGCATGGCCCAGGCCACGCGGAGTTCATCGGGTCTTGGAGGCCTCTGGACGCACATGACCCTTAGCGGGCAGGGTCCGCCATGGCTGCCGAGGAATGGCTTCCTTGATCGCCGAGACCCCGGTGCCGATATCCGCGCCGACTGCGATGACCTCTGATCGCACCGAGCCAGGTTTCTCGCCAATTGGGCAGCCGGATGCCGACCCCATATACGTCCTGGCACTCGGCGCGCCGACCAATGTCGCCTCGGCGCTGCTCGCCGCCCCCGATATTGCAGCCCGGGTCGTGGTCGTGTGGTTGGGTGGAAACGGCACCTGGTGGTCGCCGGGAGCGGAATACAACGCAGCTCAAGACCTCCACGCTTCGCGTGTTCTCCTGGGCTCGGGAGTTCCGCTGGTCCATGTGCCCTGTTATCAGGTCACCGAGAAGTTGATGACCACTCAGCACGAAATCGAGCAGCGGGTCGCTGGCCGTGGGGCCATCGGCGCCTACCTGGCCCAGATCTTCCGCGACTTCGACCATGCCGGCGCCCGTATGAAACCGTTGTGGGACGTGGGGGCCGATTGCATGGCTCGTGCAGCCTGCCTGGTGCCCCTCGATACTGACGAGGAGCCCGGTGCTCCACGACGACCTCAGTTGGGGCAACCAGCCTTCACGCCACCTCATCCGCGAGATCAGAGACGTCAACGCCGATGCCATTCTGAACGACTTCTTCGCCAAGCTGCCGACCTGATTCGGGAACTGTTCATCCGACAGCGGCCCCCGCAGGCTGACTGGTCTAGATCAGAATGAGGGGGTGCCTGAGCTGCGGCTGCCCTTCGGCCTGACGGCAGAGGCGTTGGCGGCCGCGGAAGCCGAACCCGATCCCGGTTCCCTGGCGGCTGCCACCCGGCTGCGGACACGCTTCGGACCGGAGCTGGCTGCCGCGGCGGCGTCGCAGGCCGAGCTCAGGCGTCATGCTCGTACGAAGTTCGGTGACGTGGCAGCGAAAATGATCTTCACTCGAGATGGTCTCGAGCAGGCCAGCCGCCCAGATATCGCCGACTATCACGCCCAGCGTTTCGTTGCGGCGGGCGTACGGCGAGTGTTCGACCTGGGCTGCGGGATCGGCACCGATGCGATGGCCTTCGCCCGCGCTGGACTGGAGGTGGTCGCCGTGGAGAGCGATCCGGCAGCGGCTGCGGCGGCCGGATACAACCTGACCGGCTTCGCCGAAGTGGTATGCGCCGACGCCGAGACGATCGCCGACCAGATCGGACCCGATGACGCCGTCTTCTGCGACCCCGCCCGGCGGACGAGCTCCGGTCGGGTCTGGCGAGTCGAGGACTTCCGTCCGTCGTGGCCGTTTGTCCTCCGGCTGTTGGATCGGACTCGGACAACGCTGGTCAAGCTCGGCCCGGCGCTGCCGCACGCCCTGATTCCCGACGGCGTGGACGCCGAGTGGGTCAGCCACCGCGGTGAGACGGTCGAGGTCTGCCTCTCGGCCTGCTCCCAGTCATCCGGAAAGCGCTCGGCATTGATCTGGCCCGATCATCGGCTGACCGTTCCGAGCGACGATCCGAGACTCGAAGTATCCCCACCGTTGCGATACCTCTACGAACCTGACGGAGCGGTCATCCGGGCCGGCGGGATCCCGATGCTCGCCCAATCGCTCGGCGCGGCCCTGCTCGATCGCTCGATCGCCTACCTCACCAGTGACCACGGTGAACCGACCCCGTACGCGACAGCCTTCAGGATCCAGGAGGTCCTGCCCTACGACCGGCGCGTGCTGCGTTCCTGGGTACGGGCGCACCGCGTCGGCACCTTGGAGATCAAGAAGCGCGGGCTCGACGTCGATCCCGCCCAGCTACGCCGGCAATTGCGCCCGCAAGGGCCGAGCCAGGCGACACTCATTCTCACTCGTACGGTCGACGGAGCTCGAGCCGTCGTAGCCGAACGCATGTCCCCTGGCACTCAGGATGGGGGAGTGCTAATGTCGGGTTAGCACTCTCGTATGGAGTGTGCCAGCTCGCCTGGAACGGCACCGCGACGACGTCCCGGCGCGAGCACATCGCAGACCAAACCAACGTCACATGTGAAAGGGGTTTGAACGTGGCAGTCACGATCAAGCCGCTCGAGGATCGCATCCTCGTTCAGCCGCTCGAAGCAGAGCAGACCACCGCCTCCGGCCTGGTCATTCCAGACACCGCCAAGGAGAAGCCGCAAGAGGGCAAGGTGCTGGCCACCGGTCCCGGTCGGATCGACGACAACGGCAACCGCGTCCCACTTGATGTCGCCGAGGGCGATGTCGTCATCTTCAGCAAATACGGCGGTACCGAAGTCAAGTACGACGGCAAGGAGTTGCTGCTGCTCAACGCCCGCGACATCCTCGCTGTCGTCAACAAGTAGCAGGGGGACTTACACATGCCAAAGATCCTTCAGTTTGACGAGGAGGCGCGGCGCTCGCTGGAGCGCGGTGTCGACATCCTCGCCAACACGGTGAAGGTCACCCTCGGCCCCAAGGGCCGCTACGTCGTGCTCGATAAGAAATGGGGTGCGCCGACGATTACCAACGACGGCGTGACCGTGGCGCGCGACGTGGAACTCGACGACCCGTACGAGAACCTGGGCGCTCAATTGGCCAAGGAGGTGGCCACCAAGACCAACGACATCGCCGGTGACGGCACCACGACCGCGACCGTGCTGGCCCAAGCCCTGGTGCACGAAGGCCTCAGGGCCGTCGCTTCCGGCTACAGCCCGGTGGGGCTCAAGCGCGGCATCGATGCGGCGGTCATCGCTATTGAGGAGCGGCTGCGAGAGAACTCTCGTGAGGTCCAGACCACACAGGACATGGCGAACATCGCGACCATCTCTGCCCGTGACGAGCAAATCGGAACGCTCATCGCGGAGGCCTTCGACAAGGTCGGCAAGGACGGTGTCATCACCGTCGACGAGTCGCAGACCTTCGGCACCGAGCTGGAGTTCACCGAGGGCATGCAGTTCGACAAGGGGTATCTGTCGCCGTACTTCGTGACCGATCCGGATCGAATGGAGGCGATCTTGGATGACCCGTACATCCTGATCAACTCCGGCAAGATCTCGTCGATGACCGATCTGCTGCCCCTGCTGGAGAAGGTCATCGGCGCTTCCGGCACGCTGTTCCTGGTGGCCGAGGACGTGGACGGCGAGGCGCTGTCCACCCTGGTGGTCAACAAGATCCGCGGCACCTTCACCTCCGTCGCTGTCAAAGCGCCGGCCTTTGGTGACCGCCGCAAGGCCATGCTCGAGGACATCGCGATCCTGACCGGCGGCCAGGTTGTCGCTCCCGAGGTCGGGTTGAAGCTCGACCAGGTCGGCCTGGACGTGTTGGGCCGGGCTCGGCGGATCGTGGTGACCAAGGACAATACGACCATCGTCGACGGCGCTGGGGCTAGCGAGGACGTCAAGGGCCGGGTTGCCCAGCTGCAAGCCGAGATCGAGCGTACGGACTCGGACTGGGATCGCGAGAAGCTCCAGGAACGGGTCGCCAAGCTCGCTGGCGGTGTGTGCGTGATCAAGGTCGGCGCGGCCACCGAGGTGGAGCTGAAGGAGAAGAAGCACCGGATCGAGGACGCGGTCTCCGCAACCCGGGCAGCGATCGAGGAGGGCATCGTGGCCGGCGGCGGCTCTGCCCTGATCCACGCGGCCGCAGCGCTGAAGGACGACCTTGGGCTGACCGGTGATGAGAAGGTCGGCGTCAATATCGTCCGGAAGGCCCTCGTTGAGCCCACCCGCTGGATCGCCGAGAACGGCGGCGAGCAGGGTTATGTCGTGACCTCAAAGGTTGCCGAGCTCGAGCCGGGCAACGGCTTCAACGCGGCCACCGGGGAGTACGGCGACCTGATCGGCGCCGGCGTTATCGACCCGGTGAAAGTGACGCGTTCGGCGCTCGCCAACGCCGCGTCCATCGCCTCGCTGCTGCTCACCACCGAGACCTTGGTGGTGGAGAAGCCGGAGGAAGAGGAGCCGGCGGCGGCTGGACACGGGCACAGCCACTGAGTGATCCGCGGACGAAGGGCCTCCCAGCTTTGGGGGGCCCTTCGTTTTGTGGCCGTTGTGCCCTGGATCAACGGCGAACGACACCTCTACAGTTCGGCTAACAGGCTTGGAGGCGGTTAGGCGGAGGTGGCGTGTCATGCTCAACAGCTCGGTCTTCGAGACCTTCTTCGGCCTGACCTTCATCTTCTACGCCGTCGCCGTCATCTGCTCCGGCATGGTGGAGGCCTGGGCCAATCTGATGAAGAAACGTTCGAAGTACTTGCTGCGCGGTCTTCGAGATCTGCTGGACGGCACGAGCGGCGACCCGCTCCCAGATGATGGTGGGGCCGGCCACGAACAGGGCCGGCTGGGCCGCATGCTCAAGGCCGAACCGATGGCGGAGCAGAAGCTGTATACGGATGCCCTTGCCCCCTCCGCGGAGCTCAAGGGCGGCACCACGCCAGCAGGCAGCCCGGCCCCCACCCAGGCGGGCACGGATGGCAGCAGCTCGCCGACTCCGGTGCTGAGCCAACTGATGGCACATCCGCTGATCTCGCCATACAAACACACGTCATCCAAGGGAGAGGTTCGGCGCAACCCGTCCTACCTGCCGGCTCCGGTTTTCGCCAAAGCCATGATCGACCTGGCGGTCGAGCCTTCCCATGCCTCCGGCACGCAGGGACTGACCATGACGAGGAGGGGTGTCGGGACCGGAGACGGGCCTTTTGCTCAGGTGCTCGCCGCCTTGATCAAGACGGCTGACGGCAGCCTGGACAAGCTGCAGAGGAGTCTCGAATCCGTGGTTCGACGGCCAGATGGACCGAGTCAGCGGTTCGTACAAGCGATGGGCGAAGCGCTGGGTGATCCCGATCGCGATCGTGGTGGCGTTCGCCTTCAACATCGACACTCTCTCGGTGTCACGCTCGCTCTACACCGACAGCGGGGTTCGTGCCGCCGTCCTAGCGGCGGCCTCCAGCGACGAGCTGTGCCAGCCGGTTCCTGGTGGTCAGCCGACCCCGTCGGACTGCGTGCCGGACAAGATCGAAGACCTCGAGCAGCTCCAGCTGCCGGTGGGCTGGACAGAGGCCCGCTGGCAGCAGGCGACGTCAAGCGTCAGTGCGCTCAGCCTGAAGCTCATAGGCCTGCTTCTCACAGCCGCGGCGGCGGCGCTCGGCGCACCATTCTGGTTCGATGCGCTGAATCGGATCGGTTCACTGCGGAACGTGGGCAGGAGGCCGTCCGAATCGAGTTGATGACCGGGTGCTGAGTTGTCTGGAGATAGCATGTGTTGTCCTCGGCACGAAAGGTCCGCTGTTGTCGCTTCCTTCTGATCTCTCGGCGACCGGTGTTCCCGAGCCCTTTGCGACGCTCGGACTCACCTTCGATGACGTGCTGCTCCAGCCGGCACAGAGTGAGGTCGTTCCGTCGGAAGTCGACACAAGTTCCCGGGTCTCCAAGCGCATCACGCTGAAGGTGCCGCTGATCAGCTCGCCGATGGACACCGTCACCGAGGCCCGGATGGCGGTGGCCATGGCCCGCCAAGGTGGCCTGGGAATCATCCATCGCAACCTCTCGATCGAGGACCAGGCGCGTCAGGTCGACGTGGTGAAACGCTCCGAGGCGGGGATGGTGGACGAGCCGATCACCATCTCGGCAGACGCGACCATCGGCGAGGCCGACGCCATGTGCGCCCGCTACCACATCTCCGGGGTACCGGTTGTGGACACGGACATGCGGCTTCTCGGCATCGTCACCAATCGGGACATGCGGTTCGAGCAAAACCCGGGCCGGCTGGTCGGCGAAGTCATGACTCCCATGCCGCTGGTTACCGGGCACGAAGGCATCCGCCGCGACGACGCGCTGCAGCTTCTCTCCCGGCACAAGATCGAGAAGTTGCCGCTGGTGGACGACCGGGGCCGGCTCAAGGGTCTGATCACGCTGAAGGACTTCGTGAAGTCCGATCTGTATCCGAACGCGTCCAAAGATGATCAAGGCCGACTCCGGGTCGGGGCCGCCGTCGGCTTCTTCGGTGATGCATGGAAGCGCGCCCTGGCGCTGATCGAGGAGGGTGTCGACGTGTTGGTTGTCGACACCGCACACGGTCACTCCGCCGGGGTTCTGGACATGATCCATCGACTCAAGTTGGAGCCAGCCGCTGCCGATGTGGACATCGTCGGCGGCAACGTCGCAACGTACGAGGGCGCGCAGGCGCTCGTCGATGCAGGTGTGGACGGCGTCAAGGTGGGGGTCGGTCCGGGCTCGATCTGTACGACTCGGGTCGTCGCGGGCGTGGGCGTTCCCCAGGTCACCGCCATCCACAACGCCTCCCGTGCGTGTCGGCCGGCCGGCGTGCCGCTGATCGGCGATGGCGGTCTGCAGTACTCCGGCGACATCGCCAAGGCGCTCGTCGCCGGCGCGGACACTGTGATGCTCGGTTCGTTGCTGGCCGGCTGCGAGGAAAGTCCCGGCGAGTTGGTCTTCGTCAATGGCAAACAGTTCAAGACCTATCGGGGCATGGGCTCATTCGCGGCGATGGCGTCGCGCGGGCGGAGCGCGTCCTACTCCAGAGACCGGTACTTCCAAAGTGATGTGAACAACGACTCGATGCTGATCGCCGAGGGCATCGAGGGTCACGTGCCGTTCCGGGGCCCGCTCGCAGCGGTCGCCTACCAACTGGTGGGTGGCTTGCGGCAGTCGATGTTCTACACCGGCGCGTCGACGGTGGCCGAGCTGCAGGAGCGGGGATCCTTCGTACGGATCACCTCCGCCGGATTGCGCGAATCGCACCCGCACGACATCCAGATGACCGTCGAGGCACCGAACTATTCGAGTTGACGCGAGCCGATAGCACGGAGGAGCCATGTTCGAAGATCGGCCGCAGCAAGCGTGCCCAGCAGGCCTTTGCTTTTGACGACATCAGCATCGTCCCCTCCCGGCGTACCCGAGGCGATGAGGAAGTCTCGCTGCAGTGGCGGATCGACGCCTACACGTTCGACTACCCGCTGATCGCGGCGCCGATGGACTCGGTGGTTTCACCGGCTACCGCCATCAAGATCGGCCAGCTCGGCGGGCTCGGGGTGCTGAACCTCGAGGGGCTATGGACCCGTTACGAGGATCCGGAGCCGATGATCACTCAGATCATCGCCGTCGAGGACGCGGTCGAGGCCACACGGCTGATGCAGCGCATCTACGCCGAGCCGATCAAAGGGGAGCTGATCGGCAAGCGGATCGCCGAAATCCGCGGCGCCGGCGTGCCGGCAGCCGGGTCGCTCTCGCCCCAGAACACCCAGGAGTACGCCGCTGCCGTGGTGGACGCGGGCGTGGACTTCTTCGTCATCCGAGGAACGACCGTGTCGGCCGAGCACGTCTCGTCCGACCTCACGCCGCTCAACCTCAAGAAGTTCATCTACGAGCTCGACGTGCCGGTGATCGTGGGCGGCTGCGCCACCTACCAGGCCGCACTACACCTGATGCGCACCGGTGCGGCCGGCGTCCTGGTCGGCTTCGGCGGCGGTGCCGCCTCCACCAGCCGATCGGTCCTCGGCGTCGGCGTACCGATGGCATCCGCGGTGTCGGACGTCGCGGAAGCTCGTCGGGACTACCTGGACGAGTCCGGCGGGCGATACGTCCACGTCATCGCCGACGGATCGGTCGGCAGGTCTGGTGACATCGCCAAGGCGATCGCATGCGGAGCCGACGCAGTGATGGTCGGCTCGCCCCTGGCCAAGGCGAAGGAAGCGCCAGGCGGTGGTTTTCACTGGGGTCCAGAAGCCTGGCACTCCAACCTGCCGCGCGGGGAGCGGGCCCATTTCGGCACGGTTGGCACGTTGGAACAGATTCTCCTTGGCCCTTCCACCGTTCCCGACGGGACGATGAACCTGGTCGGCGCTTTGCGCAAGGCGATGTCGACGACCGGATACACCGAGATCAAGGAGTTCCAGCGGGTCGAGGTCGTCGTCGGCTGAGCTTGATCACCGATCGGGTGCCGCACCGCTTAGGCTGACGGCCGTGGAGGACGAAGCGGCCGCCGAGCTGCGCCGGTTGCGGGACAGCATCGACAACATGGATGCGGCGCTGGTTCATCTGCTGGCCGAGCGGTTCAAGATCACCCAGCAGGTCGGGGACCTCAAGGCTCGTCACGGCCTGCCGCCCGCCGATCCCCAGCGCGAGGCTCAGCAGATCACCCGGTTGCGTGCCCTCGCCGCCGAGGCGAAGCTGGACCCCGAGTTCGCCGAGAAGTTCCTCACCTTCGTGGTCGCTGAAGTGGTGCGCCATCACGAAGCGGCGCTCCGGGACTCATCGACCACTCGATCCGAAGCAGAACGCTCGCTCAGGCCGGGCCGTCGCGGCGACCAAGGGCGCTCGCGAGCGCCCGACCAGCCGTGCGGCCGCTGAACAGGCAGCCGCCGAGGAAGGTTCCCTCCAGAGCGCGGTAGCCGTGCATTCCGCCGCCGCCGAAGCCGGCCGCCTCGCCGGCCGCGTACACGCCCGGCAGCGGCGATCCGTCCGCACCGAGGACCCGGCCGTCGAGGTCGGTCTCCAGGCCGCCGAGCGTCTTGCGGGTCAGGACGTGCAGCCGTACGGCGATCAGCGGGCCACCCCCACCGGCCCGACCGGACCCGGGATCGCTCGGGGTCAAGCAGTTCGTGCGGCGTTACCACCCGGATCAGCCGGTCGCCGAGGAACCTCCTCGCGGCGGCGGTCGCGACCACCTGCGGATCCTTGCCCAAGCCGCTGCGCACCTGGAGATCGCGCGCCACGATCACCCGGTGCAGGTGGTCGGCCTCGATCCGCCGCTCACCCACCATGTCGTTCATCTTGGCGGCGAGCTCAGCGACAGTCTCCGCGCGCACGAAGTCCTCGCCCTGTTCGAGAAACCTCTCAACTTCTGGGGTGGGACCGGGTCGCAACCGGCCGGCCAGCAGTCGCAGGTCTCTTACCGGTCAAGTCGGCGTTCTGCTCGGATCCAGACAGAGCGAACTCCGCACCGATCGTTGCCTGGTCGAGCACGAACCACGAGTAGTCGTAGCCGGTGACGCGCAAGGTGGCGCAACGCACCCAGGGAGTCGAAGCCAGGGAAGAGCGGGGGCGGAAAGCGATCGCCCCGGGCATCAAGCCAGAGCGACGACGGTCCGGGCAGAATACGGATGCCGTGGTGGCTCCAGATCGGGGCGTGGTTGACGATGCCTTCCGGGTAGTGCCACATCCGGTCGGGATTGATCAACCGGCCTCCCGCCCGCTGGGTCGCTTCCAGCATGGAGCCGTCGACATAGTCGGGTACGCCGGCGATGAGATCGGCCGGCGGGTCGCCAAACTGCCGGGGCCAATTACGCCGCACGAGATCGAAGTTGCCACCGATCCCGCCACTGGCCACGACCACGGCCTGAGCGACGAAATGGAAGTCGCCGATCTGCGTCTGAGCCGACGGAGCGCCGCGCGGGACGTCGGACGGGGCCAGAACCGCGCCGGAGACGAGCACCCCACCTGCGCTGACCTCGAGCGCACTCACCTTGTGCCGGTGTCGGACGCGGACTCGTCGTCGACTGCATCACCGAGGAAGCAAACGGCTTCACCAACGCCGGACCGGTGCCCCAGGTCACGTGAAACCGCGGCACCGAGTTGCCGTGCCCGGGTGCGAGGTAGCCGCCGCGCTCGGCCCACTGCACCAACGGGAACCAACGGACGCCAAGACCGTGGAGCCACCGGCGCTTCTCCCCGCTGGCGAAGTGCACGTACGCCTCAGCCCACCGCCTCGGCCAGTGATCCTCTGCCCGGTCGAACCCCGCACTTCCGAGCCAGTCCGCCATCGCCAGCTCTTCGGAGTCCCGGATCCGCAGGCGGCGCTGCTCGGGTGAGTTGACCATGAACAGGCCACCGAAGGACCAGTGAGCCTGCCCGCCTATCGATTGCGGCGGCTCCCCGTCAAGCAGGATGACCGAGCGTCCTGCCCTGGCCAGCTCGCGGGCGGCGACCAGCCCGGACAGGCCCGCGCCGATGATGACGACATCGCAATCCACCTGACTATCTTTATGCGCCGCGCTCCCGGCCAGGCTCTAGGCTGGTCAAGTGCGCGGGCCGGGCGGGGTCATGAGGCGAGCGCCGGAGGCCACGGGGCACCACAGTCCCGACTCCCTGCCCGTGGACGTCCCGCGCCTTGCCGCGTACCTGACGGCCACCGGTCCGGCGCAGACTCTGTACTCACCCGTCAGCGGAGCGCCGGTCGGCGACCTGCCGACCTCCACGCGTCTCGGTCGCGCCTAGAGGGTGTGACTACCGCTGGACCTCTAGACTTCTGCCTTCGAGTGGGAGGAGGGGCGAGTGACCGAGCACGACTTGGTACTCGTGGTCGACTTCGGTGCTCAGTACGCCCAGCTGATCGCACGCCGGGTGCGGGAGGCCAAGGTCTACTCGGAGATCGTGCCGCACACCGCTCCGGTGGCCGAGTTGATTGCCCGCCGGCCCAAGGCCATCATCCTGTCCGGTGGCCCACAGTCGGTCTACGCGCCGGGGGCGCCGCAGGTGAACCCCGACCTCTTCGATTCCGGCGTCCCGACACTGGGCATCTGCTACGGGTTCCAGGCCATGGCTCGGGCGCTGGGCGGCGACGTCGCCCGTACCGGATTGAGCGAGTTCGGCCGTACCCAGGCCACGATCATTGAGCCCGGAACCCTGCTGGCCGACTTGCCGGCGTCGTTGCGAGTGTGGATGAGCCACGGCGACGCGGTGGCTGCGGCGCCAGCCGGTTTCCGCGCTCTGGCCAGCAGCGCTGGAGCCCCGATCGCCGCCTTCGAGGACGCTGGCCGTGGCTTCGCGGGCGTGCAGTGGCATCCTGAGGTGCTGCATTCCCAGGCCGGCCAGCTCGTGCTGGAAAGGTTCTTGTACGACATCGCGGGCTGCACGCCGGACTGGACGCCGGCAAACATCGTGGACGACGCCGTGCTCGCGATCCAGCAGCAGGTCGGGGACAAGCACCTGATCTGTGGACTGTCCGGCGGAGTCGACTCTGCGGTAGCGGCTGCGCTGGTCCAGCGAGCAGTGGGCAGCCAGCTGACCTGCGTCTTCGTCGACCACGGACTGCTGCGCAAAGGCGAGGCCGAGCAGGTGGAGCGGGACTTTGTGGCCGCGACCGGCGTCGATCTCAAAGTGGTTGACGCCGCTGATCGGTTCTTGTCCGCGCTGTCCGGACTGACCGAACCCGAGGCAAAGCGCAAGGTTATCGGCCGGGAGTTCATCCGCACGTTCGAGGCGGCGGCGCGGGAAGTCGTTGGCGAAGCGGGCGACGTGGAATTTCTGGTTCAGGGCACGCTGTATCCCGATGTGGTCGAGTCCGGCGGGGGCGAAGGCGCGGCCAACATCAAGAGCCACCACAACGTTGGTGGACTTCCCGACGATCTTCAGTTCTCCTTGATCGAGCCGCTACGCACTCTGTTCAAGGACGAGGTGCGGGCGGTGGGTGAGCAATTGGGTCTGCCGCCGGGAATCGTGTGGCGGCATCCGTTCCCGGGCCCAGGGCTGAGTATTCGGATCATCGGTGAGGTCACCCGGGAGCGGTTGTCGGTCCTCCGCGAGGCCGACGCGATTGCGCGCGCCGAGCTGACCGCCGCTGCGCTGGACCGCGACATCTGGCAGTTCCCGGTCGTGCTCCTCGCCGACGTGCGCTCGGTCGGCGTGCAGGGCGACGGCCGCACGTACGGGCACCCGATCGTGCTGCGCCCGGTGACCAGCGAGGACGCGATGACCGCCGACTGGGGCCGGCTGCCGTACGAGGTGCTGGAGCGGATCAGCACTCGGATCACGAATGAGGTGCGGGAGGTCAACCGCGTCGTGCTCGACATTACGAGCAAACCTCCCGGAACCATCGAATGGGAGTGACGAGCAGTCTGCCCGCGGCATCCGTGCGGATCGACTTCCCGCCACCTGACGGCGGCGAAATAGCCAGAAGTCGGGCGCGCGCACGACCTAGGATTGCTTCGGCCAAGCATTCAGAAAGAGGTCAAGCAAACGATGTCCGACGACACCATCGGGACGGCCCGCGTCAAACGCGGTATGGCTGAAATGCTCAAGGGCGGCGTGATCATGGACGTGGTCACCCCGGAGCAGGCCAGGATCGCCGAGGACGCCGGCGCGGTCTCCGTGATGGCTCTCGAGCGGGTGCCGGCTGACATCCGTGCGGAAGGCGGAGTGTCGCGGATGAGCGATCCGGACATGATCTCTCGAATCATCGCGGCAGTGTCGATCCCCGTGATGGCCAAGGCTCGGATCGGCCACTTCGTCGAAGCGCAGGTCCTGCAGTCGCTCGGCGTGGATTACATCGACGAATCGGAGGTGCTGACTCCGGCCGACTATGCGAATCACATCGACAAGTGGCAGTTCCGGGTGCCGTTTGTCTGCGGCGCCACCAATCTTGGCGAGGCGCTTCGCCGGATCTCCGAGGGGGCGGCCATGATCCGCTCCAAGGGCGAGGCCGGCACCGGAGACGTTTCCAATGCGACCACACACATGCGCGCTATTCGCGCCGACATTCGGCGACTCGCCGGCATGGCACCTGACGAGCTCTACCTCGCCGCCAAGGAACTGCAGTCACCGTACGAACTGGTCGCCGAGGTCGCTCGGCTGGGAAAGCTGCCGGTCGTGCTGTTCACAGCCGGCGGTATTGCCACCCCGGCCGATGCGGCGATGATGATGCAACTGGGTGCGGAGGGCGTCTTCGTGGGCTCCGGGATCTTCAAGTCCGGGAATCCCGCCGAGAGGGCTGCCGCGATCGTGCAGGCGACCACCTTCTTCGACGATGCGGACGTGATCGCCAAAGTCTCCAGGGGACTCGGCGAAGCGATGGTCGGGATCAATGTCCCGCCGCCGCACGTGGGGCCGTCAGCAACGCCAGACCTGCCGCAGCCACACCGCCTCGCTGAACGCGGTTGGTGAGCGCGCCGACGGTCGGTGTCCTTGCCCTGCAGGGGGATGTACGGGAGCACCTCGCTGCCCTGAACGAATGCGGTGCCGAGGCCCGGGCCGTGCGCCGGCCGGCCGAACTCGACCATCTCGACGGAATCATCCTGCCAGGTGGTGAATCGACGACCATCGACAAGCTCGCGGTCGTCTTCGGTCTCCGGGATCCGCTGATCGCTGCCCTGCGCGGCGGTCTACCGGCGTACGGGTCGTGCGCCGGCATGATCCTGCTCGCCGATGAGGTGCTCGACGGCACGGCGGATCAGCGCACCTTCGGCGGTCTGGATATCACGGTCCGGCGCAATGCGTTCGGTCGCCAAGTCGATTCCTTCGAGACCGATGTCGATCTGCTCGGTATTCCTGGCCGCCTGCACGCTGTCTTCATTCGCGCGCCATGGGTCGAGCGCGCGGGCGAGGCCGTCGAGGTTGTGGGCCAGGTGTCGGTTCCCGGCGCAGGCACCAAAGTCATTGCTGTCCGTCAGGGCCCCGTGCTGGCCACAAGTTTTCACCCGGAGATGACCCGTGATCTCCGGGTGCACCGCTACTTTCTCGAACTCGTGCGCGCCGCTTGAGCTGCCATCAACGGTCGCTAACGAACCTCGCCGTTTGGGCGCTGCTCTTCCCGGGGTTCTTCACGCTGCTCGGTTGCAGGTGCGACGGGTGATGGGCCCGGTGCAGGCTCAGCAGGTGGGCGTTGAGTCGGTGCTGGCTGCTCCCACGGAGCACCGGCCGGCCCCCAGACCGGATCGCCGGCCGTCGGCCTGGTTGAGGGAATGGTCTGGCCGGCGCCACCGCGATATCCGGGCGGAACATTCGGCGGGGTATCCGAGCCTTCCTCCGGTACGACCAACAGCAACACCAGGTAGACCACGACGGGCACACCGGTGAACAGCGTCAGCACCACCGTCAGCACTCGAACCAACGTCGGGTCCATGTTGAGGTAGGTCGCCACGCCACCGCAGACGCCGCCGAGAACCCGATTAGATCGACTGCGTTCTAGTCTCCGAGGCGCCGGTGCTAGGTAAGGGTTGGTCATGAAACGCGCCTTTCTGTCGGTGTCTTGGGAATGATCAGGTGCGATTACGAGAGAGGGCCAAGCCGATGATCCCCGTGGCTACGAGTCCCAGCGGGGCAACGATCTGAACGATGCGCCAGTCGATCGCGCCCACAAGCGTCGACCAGAGCGACATAACAGCAACGGCGGTCAACACGACACCGAGGACAAGCGCCACCACATCGACCCGTCTCATCGTCGGACCACGATCTTCCCGCTGTCGACCGACAAGTCAAGAGTCAGGACCGGCGCGCCGGTCCTGCTTCCATCCGGCTCGACGGTGTTGTGGAGCTCGGTACCAGCCGCGACCACGGTGTCGAAGACCTGGACCATGCCCGAGTCGATCGCGTAATTGACCCGGACCCTCGCGTCTGGAGGCACGACCACGGTGAGACTGCCAAGGTCGACGTGCGCCCGGTAGGTGACATCTCCGGTAAGGCTCAGCGTGCTCAGATCAGTGGTCAGCCGACCCATGTCACGGCTGTCGCCGTTAGGCGGTAGCTCGGCGACCCGAGCGTAGCTGTGCAACGTCCGGGTCCACTCGTCACGCTGGATGGCCGTTTGGGCCACCGATGTCGCCAGGAGCCCGACAAGCAGCAGGATTCCCAGCGGCAGCAGCCCACGAGCGCGGCCAAGCCATGCCGCGGCCAGCAGCGTGACTCCCGTGACGAGCAGGGCGGCGCCGAAGAACGCCGCGAAGCGGCACGCCTGCGCCGAGATAGTTCGCCACCCCCAAACCGGAGAGCGTGACGCCCAAGACAATCAAGCCGACCAATCGGAGCCGCCTCGCCGGAAGGCTGTCCCGCCGCCTCAGCGCTGTGAGCGTCTGGGTCGACGTTTCGGCGGCTGGAGAATAGAGGCCTACCGGGTCTGGCTCGGCCAGGAACGCCCGATGCCGCTCATGTTCCAGCTCGGCCGGGTTCGCCTCCGTCGCGCCATCGGGTGCCGGCCGCGCCGGCCATGATGTCGACTCCGCGGACTGGCCGTCCTCCTGCTGATATATCGCGCGTTGCGCCGATAGATCCCGCGCGTGCTCCTCGATCCGCTGGCGCCAGGCCTCGGCAGCCTCCGTGAAGGGTGTGGCGGGACCCGGATAGCTGATGAACTCGTAGTCCGGCCCATCCGGCGGATCAACTGCGGGCAGGGCCCCGGTCTGCTTGTGATTCCTGTAGTAGCCGAAGTACCAGATTCCGGCGAGAACGATCGCCGGGCCGACTCCGAAGGGTGTCATCGCACCGAAGATCGCGAAAGCGATGACGCAGGCGATCACCACGATCGCCAGCCATACTTCCTTGGACCATCGGCGAACTTGTGGACCGAAGAGTTCATCGGCCCGGGCCTGAGTCTTGCCGTCCTGGGGAATCAGCAGCCATCCGGCGAGGTAGAGCACTACACCGATCCCGCCGCTCAGGGCCAGCATTGCAGCGCCAACCCGGACCAGCGTGGGGTCGATGCCCCAGTACCGGGCCAAGCCACCGCACAAGCCGGTCAGCTTGCTGTCGGTGGCGCTGCGGCGGATCGTCCACATCGAGCTCACCGCTCAATCCTGCCGACGGAGCTAGGATCACACCATCAGGGACGACCCCCAAAAGCTCCCGGCCGTCAGCCGCCCTGACCGGGGGCCGCGTCGGCTTTGCCAGGCCAGGGTGAGGGTCAACTCCGGGTCCCCCCTGCTGGCGAGTGAGGCCTGCCGGTGTGAGGCTTAGAGGAGAGATGTCTGCCAACCCGTCGCCACGCCTTGACGCAGACCCGGCGCGCCCGAAGTCGTTGACAGTTCCGGAGACTTTCACCGACCCAGAGCCTTCCACCGACCCAGAGCCCCCGACGCGTCCCTGGCCTGTTGAAGGGCAGCGGTTGGACCCTCCACGGCCGCGCGAGGCGGGGCACACGGCGCGGCACACACCGAGCCTGCTGCAGGCCCCGAGCATCGGCGCGCCACCAGGGTGGCCGAGGGCGCGATGCTTGGCGGGGTCTGTACGGGACTCGCGCGGCACCTGGGCTGGCCGGTGATGGTGATTCGCGCCGGCTTCGTGGCGTTGGTGATCTTCCAGTTCCTCGGTGTCATTGTCTACGGTGCGCTGTGGCTGTTGCTGCCACCGGAGTCCACCCCGACGGCTCCTGGCCTGGAAGCGGCCAGCCGCACAGGACTCCGTGACCCGTCGAGACCGAGGCGGCGGGTGGACTGGGGGATGCTCGTCGCGCTGGTCGCCTTCGGCGGTGGCCTGCTGTGGTTGGTGCAGATGAGCGGCTTCGGGGTCAGCCAGCAACTCTTCTGGCCGGTGGCCTTCGCCTGCGCCGGTGCAGCCTTGGTCTGGCGACAAGCCGATTCCGCGCAGCAGAAGAAGTGGCGAGCCGAAGCCGGCGGCAAGGTGTGGCTCGCGCCGTTCGTGGCCCGGGGCGGCTGGCCGGCACTCGTGCGAGTCATCGTCGGCCTTGGGCTCGTTGGCGCCGCATTCGGCATTGTGTTAGCGCAGGAGGGTCACATCGAACAACTGCCCCAGGTGATGGCGATGACCACGCTCGCCTTGGCCGGCCTCGCGGTCGTTCTTGCGCCATGGCTGCACCGTTCCCGAGCTGCCCTC
The DNA here is from genome assembly GCA_963808495.1 of uncultured Actinomycetota bacterium. Lineage (GTDB taxonomy): Bacteria > Actinomycetota > Actinomycetes > Propionibacteriales > Propionibacteriaceae > Microlunatus. Next base: position 198,872 of record CAWEGC010000011.1, on the reverse strand, counting down.
AACCAGGCCCGTGCCGAGAAGGTCCGCGCCGACGCGCGCGCCGACATGGCGGCTCATCTGCACGACTCCGTGCTGCAGACCTTGGCGCTGATTCAGCGGCACGCCGAAGACCCGAAGGCGGTCTCACAGCTCGCTCGCCGTCAGGAGCGCGAGCTCCGGACCTGGCTTTACGAGGAGGAGCTGCCCGAAACGACGTTGAGAGCGGCGCTCACCGCTGCCGCGGCCGAAGTCGAGGACGAGCGTGGCATTCCGGTGGATGTGGTGGTTGTCGGAGACTGCGACACGTCCGATCAGGTGCAGGCACTGGTCCGAGCGGTGCGCGAGGCGATCGTCAACGCCGCCAAGCATTCGGGAGCCGACAAGATCGACGTCTACGCCGAGGTCGACGATGACCGAGTCGAGGTGTTCGTTCGGGATCGAGGTCAGGGCTTCGATCTCGACGACGTCGGCGAGGACAGGATGGGCGTCAAGGGCAGCATTCTGGACCGAATGGAGCGGCATGGTGGAAAGGCCAGCGTCCGTTCCCGCCCTGGTGAGGGTACCGAAGTACGACTGGAGATCACGTTATGAGCACGCCTGCAGCAACCCCGCCGCAACCGACCCCGGCCGACAACCCGGTGTCCACAGATCAGCGGCCTCGCGGCCCGTCTCGGGTGGTCGTGGTCGATGACCATGCGATGTTTCGTACCGGAGTCAAGGCTGAGATCGGCCGCGCCGTCGCGGTGGTCGGCGAGGCCGCTGACGCCGAGTCGGCAGTCCAGGTCGTTCTCGCGACCCGGCCGGACGTGGTACTGCTCGACGTCCACCTGCCGGGCGGCGGTGGTGTCGAGGTATTGCGGAGGGTGCACGCGACCAACCCCGACCAGAAGTTCTTGGCGCTGTCGGTATCCGATGCGGCCGAAGACGTCATCGGGGTGATTCGAGCCGGCGCACGGGGCTACGTCACCAAGTCGATCAACGGCACCGAACTCATCGACGCGATCCGCCGCGTCGCCGACGGCGACGCCGTCTTCTCACCACGCTTGGCAGGCTTCGTGCTGGATGCCTTCTCCGGCAGTATCGATCTCGCGACCGTCGATGAGGATCTCGACCGACTGTCCCAGCGAGAACGCGAGGTGCTCCGCCTGATCGCGCGCGGCTACGCGTACAAGGAAGTCGCCAAGGAGCTCTTCATTTCGATCAAGACCGTCGAAACCCATGTCAGCAGCGTGCTCCGGAAGCTGCAGCTGTCGAATCGCCACCAACTCACCCGCGGGCTACCGATCGCCGCCTGGTCTAGTCTCCCGGCAGGGATAGGGTCGGATAAGTGAGGTTGTCGGCGCGGGTGGACTACGCGTTGCGGGCGGCGTCGGAGCTGGCTGCGGCGGATGCCCCGCGCACCGTTGAGCAGCTGTCGTCCGCGCAGCACATACCGAACAAGTACCTGGAGAGCATTCTGGGCGAGTTGCGCCGCGGCGGCCTGCTCCGCAGCCAGCGCGGACCCGAGGGTGGCTATCGGTTGGCTCGGTCGGCCGCAGAGATCAGCATCGCCGATGTCATCCGGGCGCTCGACGGAGAGCTCGCCAACGTCCGGGCAGTCGTCCGGAGGACTTGGACTACTCCGGCGCCGCTTCGGCGCTTCAGCAGGTCTGGATCGCGTTGCGGGCTTCTGACGAACCATCCTCGAAGGCGTCACCTTGGCTCACGTCTCTTCCGGAGAGCTGCCGAGTTCGTGTCCGCCTTGGTGGCGAATCCGGCGGCGTGGACCTGAGGTCGTTGCTCACAGCAGCGGGCGCAGCGGGGTGAGTACCTTCTCGGAGAACTTCACCATCGCATGTCGCCGTTGCCAGGTCGCCAGGGTGAGCTCCATGGTGTTCGTCGAGTCCATCCGGAAGATCTCCTCCATCTGGCTGGCCACGTCGGCGTTGAAGACCTCGAGATTGATCTCGTAGTTGCCCAGCAAGCTGATCCGGTCGATGTTGGCCGTGCCGATGGTCGACCATGGCCCGTCAATGGTCGCCGTCTTGGCGTGAACCATCGCGCCCTGGTAGAGGAAGAGCCGGACTCCGTGGCGCAACAGGTGGCCGTAGTAGCCGCGAGACAGCCAGTCGGCAACGATGTGGTTGGATTGGCCGGCACGATGATCCGGACGTCAACTCCCCGCCCCGCGGCGTGGACCAGGGCGTCCAGCATGTCCTGGTCGGGGATCAGGTATGCGTGGGTGAGGTAGATGTGGTGGGCGGCGCGGTCGAAGGCCTCGAGGTACATGCCGCGGATGGATACACCATGTTGCGCGGAATGTTGCGATGGATCCGAATGTTCGGCTGCCAGCTCCGCGTGCCGAAATCGGGAAGCGCGGCCCGACGTCGTCCGGTGAACAGGTTCCAGTAGTCGATGAACGCGTTCTGGACGTCCCAGACGATGTCGCCAGTGAGCCGGGCATGGGTGTCGCGCCAGTCGGTCGCGTACAGAGACCCGATGTTGTAGCCGCCGAGGAAGGCAACCAGATCGTCAACGACGAGCAATTTGCGGTGATCACGCCCGCTGTTGCGCGGGAAGCGCAAGCCACTGGCAATCACCGGATGCGCGCGGACGGCGATGTTCGTCGGAAGCGCGAAGAAAGACTGCGGCACGACAAGATTGGCGAACTCGTCGTAGACCACATAGACCCTGACACCCCGGTCGGCCGCCTCGATGAGAGCCGTCTTGAACGCCTGACCGACAGCATCGCCCTTCCAGATGAAGGTCTCGAAGAAGATCCGCGACTTGGCTTGGCGGATAGCGTCCAACATGTCGGCATAGAGGTCTTCACCGAGGTGTAGACCGTCACCTCCGAACCGCCCGCGGTGACCGAGCGAGGCGGTATGCGGGGAAATCTCGCCGGTACGCGATGGCGTTTGCGCCGGTAGTCCACCACGGCGAGCGCGGCCAGTGTCGCCCCCTGGACGGCTAGGACGGCCAGCACGATGCGTCGAAGAATGGTGCGCACCGAGATGCGCTGGACCAGCATGCGAACCAATCTAGTCCGTGAACGGTCGACAAGCCCTGGACCTGTCAATGACGCCCGGCGAGGCAGACCGGGCCGTGTCGCCGACTGCGTCTAGGGTGGTTCAGACATGACCAGCACGCCTCACCTCGAGCCGGTTCCGGCCGCCGTTCCAGATCTGTACGCCGACGCTTCGTTTCCGGAGGTCACCGTGCCTCGCCCACGATCGAAGTCCCGGCTCAGCGGCGACAAGTTGCTTGCGGGCCTCAATCCACCACAACGGGAGGCGGTACTGCACGAGGGGGCCCCGGTGCTTGTCGTTGCCGGGGCCGGGTCGGGCAAGACGCGTGTGCTGACTCGGCGGATCGCCTACCTGGTCAGTGAGCGGCGGGTCATCCCGGCTGATCCTTGCCATCACGTTCACCAACAAGGCGGCGGCCGAGATGCGCGGCCGGGTGATGGACCTGGTCGGCAACCGGGCCAAACTGATGTGGGTTTCGACATTCCATTCGGCTTGCGTCCGCATTCTGCGGTCGGAGATCGCTCGGTTCGGCATGTCGCGGACCTTCTCGATCTACGACGACGCCGATTCCAAGCGGCTGATGCAGCTGGTGGCAAATGATCTCGATCTCGATCCGAAGCGCTTCCCCGTGCGGGGCATTCTCAACTGGGTCTCCGCCTGCAAGAACGATCTCGTCGACCATGAGTCGGCTGGCGCGCGGGTACGGTCGTCCGCCGAGGAGTCGTACGCGGCGGCATACAGCGAATACCAGCGGCGGCTGATCGCCGCCAATGCCCTCGACTTCGATGACTTGATCATGACCACGGTGCACCTCATGCAGGCCTTTCCAGATCTGCGCGAGCAGTACCGGCGGCGATTCCGGCACGTTCTGGTGGACGAGTACCAGGACACCAATCACGCCCAGTACGCGCTGATCCGCGAGCTGTGCTCGGTCGAGGTCGAGGGGCTGCGCGAGGTCCGGGGTCGTCCCCCCCTCAGGACAGGATCAGTCGGGGGGGGTTAGGGGGGGTCGTCACAGAACATTCCCCCGCCGGAGTTGATGGTGGTCGGCGACTCTGATCAGTCGATCTACGCATTCCGCGGTGCCACGATCCGCAACATCAATGACTTCGACACCGACTTTCCGGGTGCCCGGGTGATCTTGCTCGAGCAGAACTACCGGTCCACCCAGACGATCTTGACCGCGGCCAATGCGGTGATCGTGCAGAACGCGGGCCGAAAACCGAAGAACCTTGGTCGGATGCGGGCGACGGAGCCCAGATCGTGGGGTACGTCGCGGACTCGGAGCACGACGAAGCCCAATTCGTCGCGGGGAGATCGATCGGCTCAGCGATGCCGGCGAGGTCGGTATCGCGACGCCGCGGTGTTCTATCGGACCAACGCTCAGTCCCGCGCCTTCGAGGAAGTCTTCATCCGGGTAGGGCTGCCCTACAAGGTGGTCGGCGGCGTCCGCTTCTACGAGCGTCGCGAGGTCCGCGACGCGATCGCCTATCTCCGCGCGATCTCGAACCGCGCCGACGACGTGTCGGTTCGCAGAATCCTCAACGTGCCCAAGCGCGGCATCGGTGACCGCGCGGAGGCGGCGGTGGCCGAGTTGGCGACGCGGCTAGGATCAGCTTCGGCGAGGCGTTGCGTCGGGTCGACGATCCCGGGCTGGCCAGCCGCTCAGTCCGCCTCTTGCAAGGCTTCGCGGAGTTTCTCGACCAGCACGAAGGGATGGTCGCCGCCGGGGTACCGGCAGATCAGATCCTGACCAGCGTGCTGGAGAAGTCCGGCTACCTGAACGAGCCCAAGATTTCCGTCGACCCGCAGGATCAGACCCGCCTGGAGAATCTGGTCGAGCTAGTCGCGGTGGCGCAGGAGTTCGTCACCGGGGTGGCCGCTGCCGAGGTCGAGCCCGAGCTGTATTCGGAGTTCGGTGTCCTGGACCACGACCGTTCGGCTTTCAGCGCACCGATTGCTGGAGGACCGCCCCAGCGAAGACCTCGAGCTGGCGGCCGGAGCGCCCGAACCCGATACCTCACTCGGCGCCTTCCTAGAGCGAGTGGCGCTGGTCGCCGATTCGGACCGGATCCCGACCGCGCGGACGGCGCTGATTCGGGAGTGGTGACGCTGATGACCTTGCATACCGCCAAAGGCCTGGAATTCGACAACGTGTTCTTGACCGGCTGTGAGGACGGTGTGTTCCCGCATCAGCGCGCACTGTCCAATCCCGACGAGCTCGAAGAGGAGCGGCGGCTCGCCTATGTCGGTATCACCCGCGCCCGTCAACATCTCTACGTATCGCGGGCGATCGTTCGCGCCGCCTGGGGATCGCCGCAACACAACCCGCCCAGCCGCTTCCTCAACGAGCTTCCCGATCAGCTCATCGATTGGCGACGCACGGAGCGCGCGGTAAGCACCTGGCGCAACACATCAGCGACATCGGCTCATCAGCAGTGGCGCAACACTGTCGGTTTCGGCGCTGGCCGGCAGCAGGCGCGGCGCATCCCCAGTCTGGTAGCCGGTGACCGCGTGCTGCACACCACCTTCGGCATGGGCAAAGTGATCACCACGTCAGGGTCCGGCGAGGACGTCAAGGCCGATGTCGACTTCGGTTCTTCCGGGATCAAGCGTCTCTCGCTGAAGCACGCCCCTCTGGAGAAGCTTTAGGAGAGACAGGATGCAACGTCGCTACGGGTTCAGGCCACGGCTGCGCAGCCAGGGCTCCGGATTGACGGCCCTGTAGACGTCCCCAGGCGACGTGCCGGGCGGGTAGATCTCAAAATGCAGGTGCGGCCCGAAGGTGCGGCCAGTCATGCCGATCGCGCCCACCACTTGGCCGGGCGACACGGTCTGGCCGACGGCTACCGAGACCGACGACATGTGAGCGCTGAGTGACTGCGTGCCGTCTGCGTACCGAATGGCGACATATGTGCCGGCCCATCCGCTGGCGGGTCCACTTCCGGCGTTGATGACGACGCCGGAAGCCGGAGCGTGGATTCGAGTGCCGACCGGAGCAGAGAAGTCGATTCCGGTGTGGTAACGAGCCCAGGGTCCGACCTGGCCGAACCGGGCGGCGATCGTATAGCCGCCAGTCATCGGCAATAGTACTTGCCGCCGCCGGTCGCGTCACTGGCATGGGAAGCAGCCCCTGCGGAACGGCTGCCCGCACTGCCGCCTTTCGCTGACCGGTTGGCGGCAATGAGCTTTGCCTGCTTCTGGGCGGCTTTCGAAGCAGCCTTCAGCGATTTCTCTCTGGCTTGGACAGCCTTGGCCTGAGCTGCTTTGTCGACCTGTCTGTCGGCCTTGGTCAGGGACTCCGCTCGTTGCTCAGTTCGGCTGCTGATCTTCTCGGGACTGAGCGCGCGGCGGGCCTCGTCGCGACTGTTGGCTGCGTCCCGCTTGAACCCCGATGGCATCGCCACCCCTGGCTGCACCGATACTTCCACCTTCGGCCGGGCTCTCGGGGGTCTCGAGGCTGAGCGGCTCCTGTCAACGCGACCGAGCCAGCCACACCGAGGCCGAGCAGCGACACTGCCAGCGCGGCGATGCCGTGCTGTGCCCAGCCCTTCTTGTCCTGACGAATGTCCTCAATCAGTGCTCGACGGGCGCTATGGCGGTCGGAGCGCTGGAAGGCTCCGGCCTGGCGGCGGAGGCTGTCTGCGGTACTGGCAGGGGTCGCGCGGCGCGCGGCAGCGTGCTGCGTGGCTCTGGCCAAGTCAGGCTCTCCTCGTACGACGGGGGCAGGGCGTGCCTCCGGCCAGAAGTCGTACGGTACTTCTGCCTGAATTGGGCCCCGAGTGGTTTAGCGATCAAACGTCCAGAACCATAACGGGAAGATAACGAAGAGCAAAATCTTGGCTAGACCACTGGATGAGGTGGTCTGAATCTCCAGCGAGAAAGTCGACCGGCCCTAGTTTGTATTGACGCCGGCCGCGTTGAGCCACGGCTGAGGGTTGATGGCTCTGTACACGTCGCCGTACTTCACTCCGACCGGGTAGAGCTCGAAATGCAAATGAGCGCCGAAGGCACGGCCCGACTGTCCCACGTATCCGATGATCTGGCCAGCCTGTACCGACTGGCCCGAACCGACCGCGATCGAGGACATGTGGGACGACATGGTGGTCATACCGTCCGCGTGTCTCAGGGCGACATGGTTGCCGGCCCAGTCGCCCGAGTTGCCGGCGAAGAGCACGACACCCGACTTGACGGCGCGAATCGGTGTGCCGTACGCGGCCCGGAAGTCCAGGCCCGTGTGGTCCTGGACCACATCCCGTACTGGCCGAAGTAGGCACCGATCACCGCACCGGGGACCGGCGAAACGGCGTAGCTACCGGCCGGAATGCTGCCAGTGCTGGTGCTGAGGCCTCGTGTCGATGTGCGGGAGCTTCGAACGGCCCGCTCGGTCTCGGCCCGCTTGCTCTCCGCGGCGATACGTTCAGCGATCGCTCGGCGTAGCCGCTCCTGAGCAAGCTGCAAGGCTGCCTTTTGGACCGCGCGGTCGCCCGCGGCAAGGCTTTCGGCTCGAGCGTCGGTGCCTGCGGCCCGAGCCGCGCGCGCGACGTCCTCGGCGATCTTGGACAGATTCTCGGCCCGCTGCGCGGCTCGTTCATTGACGATCGCCGTGCGGATCTCGGCTGTGCGGGAGGTTTCGTGGATCTCCGGCGCCCTGGGTGCGAATGCGCTCAGGCTCGCTGAATCCGTGACCTTTTTCTGGCCAGCAGCCTTGTTGGTCAGCTGCGGCTGCAGCGGCTGGCGGTCACCGAGGGTGACCGTCGAATCGATCGGTCCATCCACGGTGTTCGACGTCTGGGCGTTCGTGGTGAGAGCCACTGACCCTGCGACGGCCAGACCCAAACCGGACACCACAAGAGCAGCAAGACCGTGTGAGAGCCAGCCCCGGCGCTCCTCAGCATCGAGATCGGCAGCGAATGCCCGGCGCGCAGGACGCCTGGACTGTGCTGCCACCGACAAGCTCCTCACCGTCGACCATCTGTCAGCGCGCGGCGGAGCATAGCGAAGCGGCCGCCGTCGGCCCGCTGCTCGATCGGGCAGCACGGAGGCTGACCCGGTCCGGCAACGTGGACGTCCGCTTCGATTCCCCGAGATTCAGACGCTGAGGAGAACATAACGGACTGATAACCAAACCTCAACCGACTCACCACAATGTGAGAGCTGGTGTCGTTGGCGTTACTCGGTGGAGCCAAGTCTAGGTTCCTCCACCAGCGACGATCCTTTGTGCGGGTGGAGCTCACGCAGCGCCGAGGTGATCTGAAAGGCGATCCGGCCGTTGTTGGGCATCGAGAGATGGCCAACGCCGCGTACTGCGACGTTGCGCGCAATGAGGTCCGGATGGTCAATTCGGGCGTTCCGGCTGGGCACCACGACATGGTCGAGGTCGCTGTAGAAGGCGACGAACCGGGTCGAACAGGTTGCGGGTTCGGCGAGTTCGTTGAGTAGCTCCGAACCTGGCGCCAGCTGGCGGACCAACGGCAGCGCTTGTCCAGCGCGGGCTAGCAGCGTGCCGGAGTGTGGGGTGCCAAGGGTGATCAGCGAGTGCACCCGGTGGTCGCCGCCGAGGCGCTGAACGTAGTAGCGGGCGATCAGACCGCCGAGGCTGTGCCCGATGACATGGATGCGTTCGTAACCGGATTCGGCGGTGAGCCTGTCGATGGCAACCGCCAGCTCTTCTGCCGCTCCGCGAACGTCACGCGTGAGCAGCCCATAGTCAAACCAGGCAAGGTTGCGGAAACCTCGGCGGCGGAGGGCCCGGTCGAGCACGGCGAAGACCGAATGGTTATCCACGATGCCGTGGATCAGCAGGATCGGCGTCGATGCGACCTCGACCCCTTCATGCACGATCGCCCGCTGCTGTGGGCTCAAGCGCGAGAAAGCACGCCCGGGGCGTGCTTTTCGTACCGGTTCGGCCAGGATTCCCAGCGGATACATCATCAGGTGTGCGCTGATCCAGGCCACCTCGACGGCAAGTCCAGAGGCCGTTCGAGGCATCCCACGGGTCCATCCCGAGACGCCACCAACGGCCCTGTTGATCACGCGGCCAGAGTACTGCGGCACTACGCTGGTCCCGTGGCCGCGGAGCAGCGCGATCTCGGCGACGTCGGTTCTGCCGAGCCGGCGCAGGATTCCGCGCCGCTGCGGATCGTGGTGGCCAAACCTGGACTGGATGGTCATGATCGCGGCGCCAAGGTTGTGGCCCGCGCCCTCCGCGATGCCGGCATGGAGGTGATCTACACCGGGCTGCACCAGACACCGGAGCAGATCGTGCGCACGGCGCTCGCCGAGGACGCTGACGCGATCGGATTGTCGGTCCTCTCGGGCGCCCACATGACGCTGTTCGCGCGGGTCGTCGACCTGCTGAAGGCTGAGCGAGCCGACGACATCGTCGTCTTCGGCGGCGGCATCATTCCAGAGGCGGATCGCGCGCCACTGGCAGCGATGGGCGTGGCCGCGGTCTTCACGCCAGGCTCGAGGATGGCCGAAGTCGTGGACTGGGTACGGGCCAACGTCCGCCCCCACGGGACTGCCACCTCCTGACCTCCTCCGCCGCTCGGCCGGCGACCACTAGGCTCGTTTTCGCTCGAGCCTTCGTCTCAAGCAGGGAGGTCAGTGTGGATCTGTACGAGTACCAGGCGCGTGACATCTTCGAGGCGTACGGCGTGCCCGTCCTGCGCGGCGTCACCGCGACCACGCCGGCAGAGGCGAAGGCGGCCGCAGCCCAACTCGGCACCCCGGTGGTTGTAGTCAAGGCGCAAGTCAAAACGGGCGGCCGCGGCAAGGCGGGCGGGGTCAAGATCGCCAAGACACCCGACGAGGCCGCCGCCCGAGCCGAAGAGATCCTTGGCCTGGACATCAAGGGTCACGTCGTCAAGACCGTGATGATCACCGAAGGCGCTGACATCGCCGAGGAGTATTACTTTTCGCTGCTGCTCGACCGAGGCAGCCGCCGCTACTTGGCCATGTGTTCCCGCGAGGGCGGCGTCGATATCGAGACCCTCGCGGTGGAGCGGCCAGAAGCGCTGGCGAGGGTTCCGGTCGACCCGAATACCGGCATTGATCAGGCCAAGGCGGACGAAATCGTGAAAGCCGCCGGATTCGAGGGCGACGACGCGGCAAAGATCGCCGACGTGCTCCAGCTGCTGAGCAAGGTTTACACGGAGGAAGACGCCACGCTGGTCGAGGTCAACCCGCTGGTCAAGACCGCGGACGGCGCAATGATCGCGCTGGACGGCAAGGTGTCGCTGGACGAGAACGCCGTTTTCCGGCACCCCGAGCACGATGCGCTCGCCGACACCTCAGCCGAAGACCCGCTGGAGGCAGCAGCGAAGGCCAAGGATCTGAACTACGTGAAGCTCGACGGCTCCGTGGGCATCATCGGTAACGGTGCCGGCCTGGTGATGAGCACGCTCGACGTCGTCGCGTACGCCGGGGCGGAATTCCCTGGTTCGCCCAAGCCGGCCAACTTCCTCGACATTGGCGGTGGGGCCAGTGCGGAGGTGATGGCGAACGGCCTGGAGATCATCATCGGCGACGAGCAGGTGAAGAGCGTGTTCGTCAATGTTTTCGGTGGGATCACCGCCTGTGACGCGGTCGCCAACGGGATCGTGCAGGCTTTTGAGCTGCTGGCCAGCAGGGATGAGCACGTTGACGTGCCACTGGTGGTACGGCTCGACGGCAACAACGCCGAACTGGGGCGCAGGATCCTGACGGACGCCGGACTGCAGGGGCTCGAACAGGTCGACACGATGGACGGTGCTGCCCGCCGGGCAGCCCAGCTGGCGGCGAGCTGAGGGGCGTAATCCAGATGGCAATCTTTCTGAATTCAGAATCTCGGGTGATCGTCCAGGGCATGACCGGCTCCGAAGGTCGCAAGCACACCCAGCGAATGCTGAAGTCTGGCACCACCATCGTTGGGGGTGTGACCCCAGGCAAGGGCGGTCAGGTCGTCGAGTTCGATGCCGGCGGGGTGCCGGTCTTCAACTCCGTCGCTGAGGCTGTCGAAGCCACCGGGGCCAATGTGACCGTGATCTTCGTTCCGGCCAAGTTCACCAAAGCTGCGGTACTGGAGGCCATCGGTGCCGCGATCCCGCTGGCCGTGGTGATCACCGAAGGCGTACCGGTCAAGGACACCGCCGAGTTCTTCGCGCTCTCCCAAGGCTCCTCGACGCGACTGATCGGCCCCAATTGCCCGGGCCTGATCTCGCCGGGCCAGTCCAACGCCGGCATCATTCCGGCGGACATCACCAAAGCAGGCCGGATCGGCCTGGTCTCCAAGTCGGGCACGCTGACCTACCAGATGATGTACGAGCTCCGCGACATCGGCTTTTCCTCGGCGGTGGGCATCGGCGGCGACCCGATCATCGGCACCACCCACATTGACGCGCTGCAGGCGTTCTCCCACGACCCGGACACCGACGCGATCGTGATGATCGGAGAGATCGGCGGTGACGCCGAGGAGCGGGCAGCAGAATTCATCGCCGACAACGTCGACAAGCCTGTGGTCGGCTACGTCGCCGGGTTCACCGCTCCGGAGGGCAAGACCATGGGCCATGCCGGCGCCATCGTCTCCGGCTCATCGGGCACCGCCGCGGCCAAGAAAGAGGCGTTGGAGGGGGCCGGGGTTAAGGTCGGCAGGACGCCGAGCGAAACGGCGCAGCTGATGCGGGACGTGATGAGCGAGCTCGCCGCTGAGGCTCGGTAGCTCTTTCCCGCTGCCTAGTAGTTGACCTGAGTGGCGCGCTGCCCGGCGCGAACGGCCACCATGCGCCACTCTTCGTCGCTCAGATCCAGCTTTCCCTTGGGGCTGAGGAAGGTGTAGACCACCTTCGGGCCGGCGGCCACCGCACCCAGGCGATATTTCAGGGAGCCATTGCTCACCTTCTGCGTCACCGTGACCGCCCAGCCCTCGACCTTCTTTCCTCCCGCACCGGAGGCCTGAGATGGACTTCGGCGAACGCACGCTCGCCGTGAGCTTGCGCTTGGGACACTTCTCGACAGTCGTCCGAAGGTTGGCAACGAATTTCCTGGCCGTCGCGTCGTTCTTCATCGTCAGGATGATCTCGTCCAGCCCGAACGCCGGATCCGGGCCTTGGTCGAGAAGGTACGTACGGGCCGTCCGAGCGCTGGCCGGCGACTTGGCCCAGTCGACGTTCTCACACTGAGAGCCCGCGAAGCCCGCGCGAGGGACATCGGGAACATCGCCCACCCACAAGGAGGCCGTTTGGGCAACGGGCGGCAGGTCGCCGGCGGCGAGGAAGCCTGGTACGTCCCCGCCGATCGGGGGCGGAGCAGGCTTCACCGACACCTTCTTCGGGCAGGCGCCGCCCGAGTTGCGGCACTGAACGGCCGTCGGCGCAGCAAGAGCATTGGCCACCTTGGCGACCTCCACGGGACTGCCGTTGCGTGCCACGTCCATCACGTTGGTCACCCTGCCGGTGCGGTTCAGCACAACGCTGTGATGCGCGCGTCCGATGACCACCACGAGACCGACCGCTTGATCTCCCAGGCCCGTGACGCTCCATCCGGATTGAACGTACGCGCCCAGCTGGGGGCAACCACCGAGTGTCTTCGCGGCTACTGCGAACGCCTGCCCCGCCTCGTCCGGGGTAGCGAAGGCGTCTGCCTGGTGCAGGACGCCCGGCGGTTCTTTGCCGTTGGCGCTGAGCAGCCGCAGCATGGTCAGCGCCGACATCGGCTGGCCCTCGGCCGGCTGACCAAGGCAGGCCGGCGTGGCCGACTCTGGGGTCGTACCGCTTTGGGTGGAGGCGACCTTCCAGGTCCGATCAGAGCTGACGCGCTTCGCATCCTTGGCGTTGAGCATGGCGTCGTCGTTCAGCAGTTCTGCGGGCTGAACCCCGGACGGCGCCGACGTGGCCGAACTGCCGGTCGACGGGGAGGTGGTCGGGGTGTCGCCGACCAGGACCGCCCTGCCGATGGCCAGGCCGACCACGACAACGGCGGCGACCCCAGCGATCAGCAATGCCAGCTTGGTCCTTCTCCCTACGCGCCAGCGGCCCTCATCGATGTCGGAGAAGTCATCAATCGAGTCCTGCCAACCGCCGCCGCTCACCGATCCGGAGGAGGTTCGCGGCAGGATGGTAGTCGCCTCGGCGTCTGGAGGCCGGAAGCGACGGGGGGCGTTCGCCAACGCCGGCCGTACCCAGGTCTGCCTACCGGTGTCGACCTCTGCTTCGTCGGCATCCGGGGGACGAGGGCCGCTCGTACGAGTCGGGGTTTCCTCAGCGCGCTCCGATTCGGGGCTGCTGTCGCGGTAGAGCGGTGGGGCAACGTCGTCGTCGTCCAGGTCGGCAAAGATGCTGCGGCGGGAGGCGGTCCAGTCGGAGCCGATGTCCTCGTTGCTGGTTGATTGGGTGCCGGTGAGCGGTCTGGTGTCGGGTGCTGGGCGGGAGTTGGTCCAGTCGAGCCGATGTCCTCGTTGCTGGTTGATTGGGTGCCGGTGAGCGGGCCTGGAGTCGCGACTTCCGGCGTCTGCGCGTCCGCCGGTCCGTAGGATTCCCGGGTCTCTCGAGCTGTGAAGTCTGGCGACTCCAGAGGCTCTGGCAGCGCGCGGGAGCCGGCACGGCGAGCCCTGCTGCCGTTGACGGCGGACTCCGCTAAGGTTCCGTGGGAGCCGTCGACATCGGATGTGACGGACTCGTCCTCGCTCGGATCAGGCTCGAGAAAGGCGCGCCTGGGGCGATAGGCTCCGGGCTCCGGATCGACCATGCGTGAGCGACTCCTCATTGCGAACAGTCCCATGCCGGCACGCAGCCTGGGACGAAGATCACGCGAAAACCATACCCGCTGCCGGGCGTGTCCGGCCGATCCTGAACCAAACGCTGGGTCAGCATGGGAGGGATATGGCCTCCCTTCTCTCCTCCCGGCGCGCCAATCCTGCGATCTCATTGCAAGCGACAGTGCGGCAATCCAGGCGGCGCGGGCCCGACGAACCGGACCCTGATCAGGCGTTGGTGGGCTGGTTTCCCCTGGGCGTGGCCGGAGGGGTGCTCAGCTCACTGACGGGGTGGGTGCTGATCGCGGGGACGGTGGTTCTGGGCTGGCTTGCGGCCGAGCCTGGAACCCTGCCTCAGTCACTGGATGTCGGAACCAGAGTGTGGTTGCTCGCCAATGGTGTGGGGACTCGACTGGGATCGGCCAGCGTGACCATCGTGCCGTGGGGAGCGACAGCTGTCTTCGCCTTCCTGGTCTGCAGATCAGCGGCATTCGCTGCCCGGCGAGCCAAACGGCGATCGGCGGCTCACTTGGTCGCGATCAGCGGTGCCACCACAGCTGGCTACCTGGCACCGGTGCTCGTTGTGGCACTGGCGAACGATGACGGCTGGTCCTCCCTCCCACGGTTCGGCTCTGTCGTGCTGGTGGTCTGGCTGTCGGCCGTTCTCGGAGTCGGCAGGGTGCGCGGCGAGGAGGTGACCGCGCAATGGCCGAGATGGGCGTCGGACCTTGCCCGCGGTGTTCTCGGCGCCCAGCTGGTGATGCTGATCGCCGGATCAGCGGTCGTGGCCTCGGGGCTGATCCACCACATGTCACGGGTCGTCGAACTGACGAATGTCTTGAATGCTGGGATCGCCGGCGGGGTGGCCCTCTTGGTCTTGCAGCTCGCCCTCGCACCCAACGCCGCGATCTGGGCCGCTTCGTATGCCCTTGGAGCAGGCTTCTCGATCGGTTCCAGCTCGGTGGTCGCGCCAGCCGGCACCGAGCTGGGTATGGTGCCAGGGCTACCGCTGCTGGGAGCGTTGCCGGCCAGCGGCGCAAGCAGCGTTACTCAACTGTGGTGGCTGGCCAGCGGCGTCGTCGCCGGCGCCCTGGCGGCTTGGATCGTCGTGCGTCGTGGTCGGGTGGCGCGCTTCGACGAAACCGCACTAGTGGGCGGCTTGTCCGGGCTGCTCGCCGGCCTGGTGTTCGCCGGTCTGGCCTGGGCCAGTGGTGGCGATCTCGGAGAGGTTCGGCTGACCGCCCTGGGACCACGGCTCCTGCCGCTGCTGATCATGGCGCCGACGACGATGGGCCTGGCGGGGGTGATCGTCGGTTTCGTCCTGGGGTTGCTGCGCCGCCGGGCCCGCTGATTCTGCGGGCCTGACCAGCGCCGTACGGCGTCCGCTTCCGGTCCGCCCGATAGGCTTCCCGGCGTGCCGCTCCCGCCCGACCCGCTTCGGTTGGTCGTGTTGATTTCAGGGTCAGGAACTCTGCTGCAGGCGCTGATCGACGCGTGCGCCGGCCCTGACTTCGGCGCTCAGGTCGTGGCAGTCGGGGCGGACCGGGACCAGATTCCGGGCCTCCAGCGGGCGGAGAGAGCGGGCATCTCGACGTTTGTGCATCCCCTGGTGCCGGGTGCCGATCGCGCCGAATGGGACCGACAGCTGACGCAGCTGGTGGCGAAGTTCGAGCCTTCGCTGGTCGTGATGGCCGGCTTCATGAAACTGGTAGGTCCACAGTTCCTTGCGACCTATGGTGGACGGCTGATCAACTCCCATCCTGCGCTGCTGCCATCATTTCCTGGCATGCAGGGGCCTCGCGACGCCCTGGCGTACGGGGTCAAGATCTCCGGAGCGACGATCTTTCTCGTCGATGACGGCGTGGATACCGGCATCATCGTCGACCAGGTCGCCGTGCGGGTGGAGGACGACGACTCCGTCGAGGATCTGCACGAGCGAATCAAGATCGCTGAGCGCGACCTCCTCGTTCAGACGGTGCACCGGCTGGCCACCCGGAGCTGGCACCTGAACGGCCGACGACTGCGATGGAGTGACTAGGACATGAGCGAGACGATTCCTGCTGACCGAAAAGTGATCCGGAGAGCCTTGGTATCTGTGTCCGACAAGACCGAGCTGATTTCGATCAGCCAGGCGCTGGTCGACGCCGGGGTGGAGCTGGTGTCCACCGGTTCCACCGGACGCACGATCGCCGAGGCCGGCCTACCGGTGACGTCGGTTGAGGAGCTCACCGGTTTCCCCGAATGTCTGGACGGGCGGGTCAAGACCCTCCACCCCAAGGTGCACGCCGGCTTGCTGGCCGACGTCCGGTTGCCTGCACACCGCGACCAACTGGCTGACCTTGGCGTCGCACCTTTCGAACTGCTGGTCAGCAATCTCTACCCCTTCACCGAAACGGTCCTCTCGGGCGCGACACAGCAGGAGTGCATCGAGCAGATCGACATCGGCGGACCGGCCATGGTCCGCGGTGCGGCGAAGAACCACGCCAGCGTGGCTGTCGTCACGTCACCGGCGCAGTACCCGCAGCTGCGAGCAGCACTGGCCGCCGGCGGGTTCACCTTGACGGAGCGGCAGGCGCTGGCCGCGGCGGCCTACATCCACACCGCAACCTACGACGTCGCCGTGGCGAGCTGGCTGGGCAACGTTGTCGTCGACACCAGCGACGGAACCGGATTTCCCGGCTGGATCGGCGGGACCTGGGACAAGACTGCGGTGCTTCGTTACGGCGAGAATCCCCATCAGCGAGCGGCGCTGTATCGCAACGGGTTTCTCCCCGGCGGTCTGGCCACTGCGGATCAGTTGCACGGCAAGGAGATGTCGTACAACAACTATGTCGATGCGGACGCGGCCCGGCGCTCGGCCTATGACTTCGCGGCCCCCGCGGTGGCGATCATCAAGCATGCCAACCCTTGTGGAATCGCCATCGGTGCCGACATCGCCGAGGCACATCGTCGAGCACATGCCTGCGATCCGGTGTCCGCCTACGGGGGAGTGATCGCCACAAACCGTCCGGTCAGCGTGGAGATGGCGCGGCAGGTGGCCGAGGTGTTCACCGAGGTGGTCGTCGCGCCGGGTTACGACGATGAGGCGGTCGAGGTGCTCGCGGCGAAGAAGAACCTGCGCATCCTGGCGGTGGAGCCGTACGAGACCGGTGGTGCCGAGACCCGGCGGATCGACGGCGGCCTGCTGATACAGAGTCCCGACACCGTTGATCAGGACCATGATTCGGCGGCCAACTGGAGATTGGTGGCAGGGCAGCCCGGCAGTGCCGAGGTGCTCGCGGATCTGGAGTTCGCGTGGCGCGCGGTGCGGGGGGTGAAGTCGAATGCCATCCTGCTGGCCTCCGGCGGCGCTGCGGTCGGGATTGGGATGGGCCAGGTCAACCGCGTCGACTCCTGCCGGTTGGCGGTGCAGCGGGCGGGAGAGCGAGCTGCGGGTGCGGTGGCGGCGTCCGATGCTTTCTTTCCGTTCGATGACGGGCCGACGATCCTGTTCCACGCCGGCGTGCGTGCCCTGGTGCAGCCGGGCGGATCGTTGCGTGACGACGAGGTGATCGCCGCTGCGACGAAGGCAGGCATCACCATGTACTTCACCGGCGCCCGGCACTTCCTCCACTGATCCGCTGACATGAGAGCGACCGAGATGACGGCACAGATGCTTGACGGCAAGGCTTTAGCCGCGACGATCAAGGCGGAGCTCCGAGATCGCGTCACGGCGCTGGCCGACCGCGGAATCACCCCCGGACTGGGAACGGTCCTCGTCGGTGACGATCCCGGCAGCCGGTCGTATGTGGCGGGCAAGCACCGCGACTGTGCACAGGTGGGTATCGCCTCGATTCAAATTGAACTGTCCGCATCGACCAGCGCGGCGGAGCTCGAGGCGACGATCGGCGAGCTTAATGCCGACCCGGCGTGTACCGGCTACCTGATCCAGCTGCCGCTCCCCGGAAGCCTCGACGATACGCGGGCTCTGAGCCTGGTGGATCCGGCCAAGGATGCCGACGGCCTGCACCCGGTGAATCTCGGACGCCTGGTGCTCGGCGCCCCAGGCCCTTTGCCCTGTACGCCGCGCGGCATCGTCGAGCTTCTCCGCCGCAACGGCGTCCAGCTCGGTGGCGCCAACGTGTGCGTGGTCGGCCGAGGCACCACGGTTGGCCGGCCGCTCGGCCTGCTACTGACCCGTAAGAGCGAAAATGCGACCGTCACTCTGTGCCACACCGGCACGGTCGATCTGGCGGCCCACACCCGCACCGCGGACATCGTGATCGCCGCGGCAGGTCGGCCGGGCTTGATCACCGCCGACATGATCAAGGCGGGAGCGGTGTGTGTCGACGTCGGCATAACCCGGACCGTCGACGGCCTGGTCGGTGATCTTGACAGCAGCGTGAACGAGGTGGCGAGTTGGGTCGCGCCGATGCCAGGTGGCGTGGGCCCGATGACTCGGGCGATGCTGCTGAACAACGTCGTCGAGCGGGCCGAGCAACTCGCTGCCGACGATTCGTACCGGCGGTGATCGGCGATCAGCGCCGTTACCCAGTGAGCAGGCCAGCACCCCCATCGATGCGGCAGTGGCCGCTGCTGATTGTGCTGATCGGCGTCGCTGCTGGTTTGGCAGTTGCCGTGCTCGGGGCGGACCGATGGCGGCTAGGTTCCTTGATCATCGGGGCGTTTCTCGGCATCGGAGCGGTGACCAGGGCCGTATTGCCGCGCGGCGAAGCCGGGCTTCTCCAGGTGCGCAGCAAGGCCTTCGATGTTGCGGCGCTGGGGATTGCCAGCGTGGCCATCATCGCCCTCGCCATCGTTGTCCCGTCAGGTCGCTGATCAGGCACGGCGCTCAGCTGAGGTCAGCGCGCACCTTGTGATGCGGCAACGACGGCGATGATCACAAAGAAGACGGCCAACACGAGCCCGATGATGGCCAGAATGCTGAAGATGATGCCCAGCGTCCGGCCGATCACGATCTGCTGTTGATTGTTGTACGTCATCCCGGACGCCTTGATTTCCTTCAGCGCTTTACTGCCCAGATACCAGGCGATCGGTGCGCAGATGGTGAAGAAGATGCCCACGATGCCCAGGACGAAGATCGTGGTCCCCTGCGGGTGGTCACCTGCGGGTGCCGAGTAGCCCTGACCGTAGGGCGCCGGGGTGTAGCCGCCCGAGTCCCGGCCATAGCCGCTGGGGTTCTGGTCATAGCCGGTGGGATTCTGGCCGTAGCCGCTGGGATCCTCGGCATAGCCACTGGGATTCTGGCCATAGCCGCTGGGATCCTCGGCATAGCCACTGGGATTCTGGCCATAGCCGCTGGGATTCTGGCCGGAGCCGCTCGGACTCTGCCCATAGCCGCTGGGACTCTGGCCGTAACCGTCGGGGTCCTGACCAGAGCTGCCCTGATCGGAGCCTTGAGCGCCGTCGGGGTCGCGTGGATTGCTCATAACCTCATTGTCCCGCATCGGGAGCTGAAATCCGGCTTGTAGCGTGCTCGGTGTGCTTCAGCTGCCGAGAGCACCCGCAATGCCGAGGATGACGATCAGCACCATCAGCACGGTAAGGGCCACCGAGACGATGCCCATGACAAAGCCAGCGGTCGCCATCCCACGGCCGGCGAACTGGCCGGGCGCCGCATCGATCTGCTTCCGCGCCTTGTTGCCGATCAGGAGGGCAGCGATGCCGACGAAGGGGCACACAGCCAGCCCCAGAATGCCGAGGATCAGCGCCAGCGTGGCCTGCGGATGCTGTACCGGAGGGCCGCTGTAGCTTGCCATCCCGTACGGTGTGCTGCCGCCGAAACTGGCCTGGTAGGGGCTTCCCTCGTACGGACTCTCGCCATAGACGGGACCAGCGTACGGCTGCTCGTCGCCGTAGGGGGGCATGCCCGGGTAAGGAGCTGCGCTGCGTGGCGAGTCTGGTTGGCCCGAGCCGTACGGCGAGTTGTATTGCCCCGAGCCGCCGTATGGGGAGTTGTATTGCTCGGAGTCGTATGGGGAGTCGGGTTGACCCGAGCCGTACGGCGAGTTGTATTGCCCGGAGTCGTATGGCGAGTCCGGTTGCCCCGAGCCGTACGGCGAGTTGTATTGCCCGTAGTTGTACGGGGAGTTGTGTTGCCCCGAGCCGTACGGGGAGTTGTCTTGCTCGGACCGGTACGGGGAGTCCGGTTGTCCGGGGCCGTACGGTGATCCGGGCGGCTGGTCGAATGCCGGATCTGAAGGTGCGCCGTTCGACTGTGCCCCCGGCTGATCACCGCCTGGTGGCGCTTGATGTTCGCCCGTCGACTCCTCGTGCGAGGGCTCTTCGCGGCTGTAGGGATTAGGCGGTTGATCGGCCGACGTCATGGTTCAAGTCTGACGCATGATTCAGCATCTGCCGGCTGGTGCATAAGCTCAAGGTGTAGCCACCAGGTGCCCGGTAGCGTGAGCGACGGTGCACACCTCGGACACGGTGGTGCCCCCGGGAATGGGGATGGCGTGACACGTCCGCTGATCGCAACGAAGCTTTACGCCCCTCAGCTGCGAAGGGGTCTGGTGGCACGCCCAAGACTCCTTGAGCGTTTGGGTCGTGGAGCTGAGGCGAGACTGACGCTGGTGTCCGCTCCGGCCGGGTTCGGCAAGACGACGCTCCTCGCCGAGTGGCTCGACGAGATGCCCGCTGATCACCATGCCGTTGCATGGCTCTCGCTTGACCCCGCGGACAATGAGCCGGCCTCCTTCTGGACGTACGTCGTGACTGCCCTCCAGGCCGCGGTGCCCTGTGTTGGCTCCAGAGCGCTGGAGCTCATCGCCTCGTCCCCCTCACCGATCGAGCTTGTGCTCACCACGCTGCTGAACGAGCTCGCCGCGGCACAGAGCAGTGTGTGGCTGGTGCTTGACGACTACCACCTGGTCGACAGCCACGATGTCCGCGACGGCTTGGCCTTCCTGCTGGAGCACCTCCCGCCACCGGTGCACGTTGTGCTCAGCACCCGCGCAGACCCCGACCTGCCGCTGGCGCGCTGGCGGGGACGCGGCGAGCTGGTCGAGCTCCGTGCCGCCGACCTGAGATTCACGTCTGCCGAGGCCGCCTCCTACCTCAAGGAGGCCACCGGACTGCACCTCACCGCCGGAGACGTCGAGACTCTGGAGGAACGCACCGAGGGCTGGATTGCCGCGCTGCAGCTGGCCGCGCTCTCGCTCCAGGGGCGTGAGGACGTGAGCGGCTTCATCGCCCGGTTCGCGGGAGACGACCGGTACATCGTCGACTACCTGATCGAGGAGGTGCTGCGGCACCAGCCTGACGCGGCTCGCGGTTTCCTGCTGCAGTCAGCGGTTCTCGACCGGCTCACCGGGCCACTGTGTGACGCCGTCACCGGTCGCGGCGACGGGAGCGACATGCTCGTGGCGCTTGAACGCGCCAACATGTTCATCGTGGCTCTGGACGACCGGAGGGAGTGGTACCGCTACCACCACCTTTTCGCCGATGTGCTCCGGGCACGGATGCTCAGCGAGCAGCCGGACCAGGTCTCGCTGCTGCACCAACGCGCGAGCAAGTGGTACGAGCGCCACGACCTGACCGAGGAGGCGGTCAGGCACGCCCTTGCTGCGCGAGACTTCGACCAGGCGGCCCACCTGATCGAGCTGGAAATGCCCGCGATTCGACGCCACCGGCAGGAAGCGATGATGTACGGCTGGCTAAAGGCGCTACCCGACGACACCGTTCGGCGCAGCCCAGTGCTGAGTGTCTTCTACGGAGACATGCTCATGCACTCCGGCGACCTCGACGCGGTCGAACCTCGACTCGACGACGCGGAACGCGGGTTGGCTGCCATTCCGGACGGGGAGGCTCTTCCCTGGGCTGACACCGCAGAGCTCCGGACGCTGCCGGCAACCATCGCCATCTATCGGGCCTCGCTCGCCCAGGCACGCGGCGATGCGGCCAGGTACGGCGGGGCACGCCCGACGTGCCCTGGACCTGGCCGGTCCGGAGGATCATCTCGCGCGGGGCGGAGCGGCCGGCTTCCTCGGCCTCGCCGCCTGGGCCCAGGGCGACGTGTCCAGCGCGTTGGAGACGTTCTCGCAGGCCGTGGCCAGCCTGCACGCGGCCGGCAACCTCGTCGACGAGTTGAGCAGCACGATCGTGCTCGCTGACCTGTGGATGGCGGCTGGCCGGCCGAGTAAGGCACGCCGCCTGTGCGAGCGGGCACTCCAGCGAGCCGAGGCACAGGGCGAGGGATTGGCACGGGCGATCACCAACCTGCACGTGGGGCTGAGCGAGATCGATGTCGAAGCCGCAGACCTCGAGAGCGCCAGGCGTCACCTCGAGGCCGCCGCAGCATCCGCAGACCGTGCCGGGATGAACGAGGGTCGCTACCGCTGGTTCGTGGCGAGAGGACTCCTCGCCCAAGCTGACGGCGAACCGGATGAAGCTGTCAAGTCTCCTGGATCGCGCTGCCGAGCTGTACCGACCGGGATTCTTCCCGGACGTGCGACCCATTCCCGCCATGAAGGCCCGGATCTGGATCGCGCAGGGCAAGCTGTCGGAGGCCGCTGACTGGGCCCGTGACGCGAGGCGTGTCCGCCACGGACGACGCCAGCTATCTGAGCGAGTTCGACCACCTCACCCTCGTACGTCTGCTCCTCGCGCAGCACCGGGGCACCAAGACACCGGCGCGCTCGACCAGGCTGGCGACCTGCTGGACCGGCTGTGAGCGCCGCCGAGACGTCGGACGGGCCGGAAGTCTCCTCGAGATCCGCCTGCTGCAGGCGCTGGCACAGCGACGCGCAGGGGCATCGACCGCAGGCCGTGGAGTCCCTGGCCCAAGCCTTGGCGCTGGCCCCCGAACCAGAGGGCTACGTCCGGCTCTTCCTGGACGAGGGCGCACGCATGCTGAGCCTGCTGCGCGACGCCACCAGCATCGCTGGGCGATCGGCTAGCAAGCGACCGGGCCCGGCGGTTGCTCAGCCTCGGCGCAGCCGCGCAGCCGGGGTCCCGGACCCGGGGCAGCGCCAGGCCCCGTCGTCGGCAGAGTCGTTGAGCGAACGGGAGCTACAGGTGCTCAGCCTGCTCGGCAGCGAGCTGAGCGGGCCGCAGATCGCCCGCGAGCTGTTCGTCTCGCACAACACGGTGCGCACCCACACCAAGCACATCTTCGCCAAGCTCGACGTCACCAGCCGGCGTGCGGCCGTGCTCCGCGCCCGGGAACGCGGCCTGATCTAACCTGTCCCGCGGCCAGATCTCACCCAGTCAGTCACATCATTGTGTGACGCCTGCTCACCCAACCGGTCCCTACGTTCGAGTCATGCCGCGGCGCACCGCCGTGGACACTCAGAACCAGGGAGCCGGACATGACCATCACCACTACCAAGCTCACCCGAGCGGCCGGCCTAGCCGCCGTTGCCGGGGGCCTGCTGTTCATCGCCGTCCAGATCAAGCACCCCCACCTGGACGCCACGTTCACCACCACGACCGAGTACGCGGTCCGCGAAACCATGAAGATCCTGATGGCCGTCCTGTCGGTCATCGGGATCACCGGGATCTACCTGCGCCAGGTCAGGCAGACCGGAGTGCTCGGCCTGCTCGGGTACCTCCTGTTCGGGGCCGGCTATCTCGCCGTCATGAGCGTCCAGATCATCGGCGTCTTCGTGCTGCCCTCCTTCGCGGCCACTCAGCCCGGCTACGTCAACGACGTCCTCGCCGTAGCGACCGGCGGCACCCCGGACGGCGACATCGGCGCGCTGGCCGCCTTCATCCGGATCGGCGGGTTCACCTTCCTGGCCGGCGGCGCCGTCTTCGGCATCGCCCTCTTCCGGGCCAACATCCTCCCCCGGTGGGCTGCCGCACTCCTCGTCGCGGGCACCCTGGTTACCTTCGCGATCCCCCTGCTGCCGGCGATCAACCAACGGCTGTTCGCCATTCCCACCAGCGTCGCCGTACTCAGCCTCGGCTATTCCCTGTGGCGCGAACAGCGCTCCCCGAAGACTCTGCCCAGCCCAGCCAGCCCACAGCTCGACCCGGCCGGCGCCAAATGACCACTGCCGCGGCAGCCCGCACCACTCGATGGACCGGGTCCGCCCGGTCCATCGAGTGGGTGCAGTTGGCGCTGTTCGCCCTCGTTCTTGCCCTGGCCGTCGGTGCCGGTACCCAGGTGTTCACCCAAGGCATCGGACCCGCGCTCTTCGGCAGCAGCGAACTCACCACCGACCTGAGCCTGGGCGCAGGGTGGGCCATCAACCTCGCCGTCGCCGAGTGCATCATCGGGCTACACCGCAGCCGCCGGAACGTCAGCTGCCGGAGCATCAGGGCGACGGCGGAGGTCGGGTCCTCATGACCAAGTCCCCCAGGCGACCGGGGCCCACCACCTACGAGCTTCGGATCGCCGGGCACCTGGATCACTACTGGTCGTCATGGTTCGGTGACCTCACTCTGACCCATGAAAACGACGGCACGACGAGCCTCAACGGTGCCATGGCGGACCAGGCCGAGCTCCACGGGCTGCTCACCAAGATCCGAGATCTCGGTGTGACCCTGATCTCCGTGTCGATCATCGACCCGTCTAACTGATCAAACTCAATGCTTTGACGGCATCGCGCTCATCGGCCAGTTCCGCGACGCTGGCGTCGATCTTTGTCCGCGAAAAGTCGTCGATGTCCAGGCCCTGAACGATCTGGTACCGGCGACCTGATGTCGTACACGGGAACGAGGAGATCAGGCCCTCCGGCACTCCGTAGGAGCCGTCGGACGGTACCGCCATCGACACCCAGTCGTCCTCTGGAGTGCCCCGCACCCAGTCGCGCATGTGATCGATCGTGGCGTTGGCCGCGCTCGCGGCGGAGCTGGCCCCGCGCGCTTCGATGATCGCCGCGCCGCGCTGCTGAACCGTAGGCAGGAAAGTCGACTCCAGCCACGACTGGTCGTTGACCAGTTCGGCGGCATTCTGGCCGTTCACCAGCGCATGGAACAGGTCGGGGTACTGGGTGGCGGAATGGTTGCCCCAGATCGTCATCTGGGTGATGTCGTTCACGGTGGCCCCGGTCTTGGCCGCTAGTTGCGCTTTGGCCCGATTGTGATCGAGGCGAGTGAGAGCGTTGAAGCGCTCGGGAGGAATGTCGGGCGCGTTGCGCATCGCGATCAACGCGTTGGTGTTGGCAGGATTCCCGGTCACCAGCACCAGCACGTCGTCGGCGGCTTGGTCGTTGAGCGCGTTGCCTTGAGGTTGAAAGATTGCCCCGTTCGCCTCCAGCAGGTCACCACGCTCCATTCCCTTGGTCCGAGGTCGAGCACCGACGAGGCAGGCGAGATTGACGCCGTCGAAGATCATGTTGGCGTCGTCGCCGATCTCGACGCCGGACAGCAGGGGGAATGCACAGTCCTCCAGCTCCATCACCACCCCCTCCAGCGCTTTGAGGGCGGGTGTGATCTCGAGCAGCCGCAACTCGACAGGCTGGTCCGGGCCGAGCAGCGAGCCGCTCGCGATCCGGAACAGGAGGCTGTAACAGATCTGGCCGGCGGCCCCGGTGACAGCAACCTTGACCGGTGTGCTCACTAATCCTCCTCGGCTGCCTTGAACCCTGCGATGGATTCGTAGGCTGACGCTAGCAAGCTGTGGGCAGGATCTCGGGAGGAGGTGAGGTGCCGCGGTTGAGGAGAGCCGAGGCGGCCGAATGGTTGCGCGACAGGCTCGCCGAGATGACTGGTACCCGCTGGGTCGGCATTGACGGCCTCGGTGCGGCTGGTAAGACGAGCTTTGCCGCCGAGCTCGCCGCCTTGGTCCCCGAGGCGCACGTCATCCACGTCGACGACTTCGCCCGACCATCGGTACGGGGCTGGGAGCGGGCACGCTTCGTCGCCGAGGTGGTCGAACCACTGCTGGGTGGGCGCCACGCAGCCTATTCGCGGTGGAATTACCTCACCGATGAACGACGTGGCTCGGCCGAGGTGCCTCCCGGTGTGCCGGTGATCGTCGAAGGCGTGTCAGCTACCGACGACCGGGTGCCCGTGCCGTGGGACCTCATGGTGTGGCTGGACGTACCCGAAGCAGTCCGTCGGCAGCGGATCGAGGAGCGGGACGATGAGAGCCTGCTTTACCGCTGGCGAACGGACTGGTGGCCGAGTGAGCAGGCGTATGTGCATGAACAGCGGCCCAAGGACCGGCCCGGCATGATCATCGTCGTCGACGAGTGAGAGCGGCCATGAGGCCCATAACGCAATCGGACGCCTGCTCATGACCGCCATGCTGCTGCCGCACGTGCGCCGAGCGCGCGACTACATCGACCGCTACTACAGCACGGCCCTTACGCTGGAGCAGCTCGCCGCCGTCGCCGCTGTTTCCAAGTTCCACCTGGTCAGGTGTTTCGCCGCCGCGTACGGCGAGACACCCATCCGCTATCTCACCCGGCGCCGGGTCGAGCGGGCCCAGGATTTGCTGCGAGCCGCCAACCTCACAGTCAGTGAAGTGTGCATCGCAGTGGGATTCTCCAGCCTCGGCTCGTTCTCGGCACGTTTCAAGGACTTGGTCGGCGAGACGCCCACGGCGTATCGCGACCGGTGGGCCCGTACGGGCACGCCGCACATCCCCGGCTGCTATCTGTTCATGCGAGGGGTTGTCGATCTCCGGGTGCCGCGGAGCGCACGTCAGTTGGGCTGACGACTGCGCAATCTGAGAGAAGCGCCGGCAACACAGCCGCCGGTATGGTCCTGTTCATGATCACCAACGTCTCACTCGTCACCGTCTACTGTCTCGATCAGGATCAAGCACGAGACTTCTACGTCGACGTGCTCGGCTTCTCACCCCACACCGACGTCACCGTGGACGACGGGTACCGATGGGTCACCGTCAGCCACGAGCGCCAACCGGAACTCGAGCTCACGTTGATGACGCCCGGACCGCCGCTGGACTCCGACGCCGCAGACTTTGTACGTCGTCAGCTGGACAAAGGCCAGATGGGCGGCATCGGTCTGCAGGTCGATGACTGCCAGCGGACCTATGCCGAGCTCAGTGCCAAGGGCGTGACCTTCCTGCAGGAGCCGGCTGACCGCCCGTACGGTGTGGAAGCGGTCATGCGCGACAACTCGGGCAACTGGCTGGTCCTCGTGGAGCCGAGGGAGCCCAGCAGCCGATGACTGAGCCTTGAGCTGACGACCCTCGCAGGTTGATCCTGCCGCGGGTTGGATAACTTGAAGCCGGCAACCCGCCGCCAACGCCGATCACGTCGGAGGTTCGCGCCCATGGCGAAAATCAAGGTTGAAGGCACTGTCGTCGAACTTGACGGCGACGAGATGACCAGGATCATCTGGCAGTTCATCAAGGACCGCCTGATCCATCCGTACCTGGACGTGAACCTGGAGTACTACGACCTCGGCATCGAACATCGCGACGCCACTGAGGACCAAGTCACGATCGACGCGGCCAATGCGATCAAGCGCCACGGCGTGGGCGTCAAGTGTGCGACGATCACGCCCGACGAGGCACGGGTCGAGGAGTTCGGCCTGAAGAAGATGTGGGTCAGTCCGAACGGCACGATCCGCAACATTCTGGGCGGCGTGGTCTTCCGGGAGCCGATCATCATCTCCAACGTCCCGCGGCTGGTGCCGGGTTGGACCAAGCCGATCGTGATCGGCCGTCATGCTCACGGCGACCAGTACCGGGCGACCAACTTCAAGGTGCCCGGTGCCGGCACGCTGACGATCACCTTCACCCCCGACGACGGCTCGGCTCCGATCGAACACGTCGTCGCCACCTATCCTGCGGATGGCGGCGTGGCGATGGGCATGTACAACTTCAACGCTTCCATCGCCGACTTCGCACGAGCGTCGTTCTCCTACGGGCTGCAGCGGAACTATCCCGTCTACCTGTCGACCAAGAACACGATCTTGAAGGCCTACGACGGATCGTTCAAGGACATCTTCGCCGAGGTCTTCGAGAACGAGTTCAAGTCCCAGTTCGACGCCGCCGGCCTGACGTACGAGCACCGGCTGATCGACGACATGGTCGCAGCGGCCATGAAGTGGGAAGGCGGGTACGTCTGGGCTTGCAAGAACTACGACGGAGACGTGCAGTCCGACACTGTGGCCCAGGGCTTCGGCTCACTCGGGCTGATGACCAGCGTTCTGATGACGCCGGACGGCAAGACGGTCGAAGCCGAAGCCGCGCACGGTACGGTGACGCGGCACTTCCGCCAGCACCAGCAGGGCAAGCCGACCTCGACCAACCCGATCGCGTCGATCTATGCCTGGACGGGAGGTCTGAAGCACCGGGGGAAGTTGGACAACACGCCGGAGGTGATCAACTTCGCCGAGACGCTGGAGGGTGTGGTCGTCTCCACGGTGGAAGGCGGGAAGATGACCAAGGATCTCGCGCTGCTGGTGGGCCCTGACCAGGAGTGGCAGACCACCGAGGACTTCCTGGGCTCATTGGACGAGAATCTCGCTGCCAAGTTGGGCTGATTCCAACTCGGGCCCGCCAGGCCCAGCTTCGGCTTCTGGCCCGCGATTCGCCAGCCGCAACGGCCGTTGCCCGCTGAGGAGGAATGCGTGCGATGCGGCCGATCGATGCTCTGCCTCCGTTGCAGGCCGGGACTGCCTGGTGCTGTGGGCGGACATCGCCGCCATCCTGCCTGAACGCATTCAGCTGCGGCCGGGCTTCACCCGCTATTCCGCGCGCCTCATCAAATCAGCCGTCCCCGAGCCACATTTCGAGTAGGGAGGAGGAAGACAGCGGGCTCCTAGCGCGATCGCGCGAGCGAACAAACTAAATCGTCGCCGCGCGACCGATCTGAACGACCCTCCAGCCCGCGTTCAGCCAGGTTGCGGCGTGCAGCTTCAGCCGGCCGTCGATGATGATCTTGGAAGCGACCAGCTCTCCGAGCTGTTCTGGATCGAGCTGGCGGAACTCCGGCCATTCGGTGAGGTGCAGCACGACTTCCGCTCCGCGCATAGCCTGCTCCACGGTGCTGACCTGGGTGAACCCGTCCCGATGCGGCAGGCGCGCTTGCGGATCGTAGATCCGCACGTCGGCGCCGCGAGCGTGCAAGTAATCCGCAACGGTAATGGCCGGCGAGTTGCGTGTGTCGTCGGTACCGGGCTTGAACGCGGCTCCCAGCACCGCGATCCGCTTGCCGTGCACATCGCCGCCGGCCTGGTCGATCGCCAGTTCCGCCAGTTCAGTGCGCTGGCCGTCGTTGATCGCCTCCACCGACCGGATGAAGTCACGAAGGGTGTCGACGCCCAGTTCCTCGGCGCGCACGGCGAGCGCCGCGATGTCTTTGGGCAGGCAGCCTCCGCCGAAGCCCAGGCCGGCGTTCAGGAACTCCCGTCCGATGCGCTTGTCATAGCCGATCGCATCGGCCAGCAGGGTGACGTCTCCACCCGCGGCCTGGCACATCCCCGCCATCGCATTGATGAAGCTGATCTTGGTAGCCAGGAAGGCGTTGGCGGCGACCTTGATCAGTTCCGCGGTGGCGATATCACAGCGAACGACCGGGGTTGCCTCGGTCAACGGCATGGCGTAGACCTCCTCCAGCAGCTCGAGCGCCTGCTTCGAGTGGGTGCCGAACACCAGCCGATCCGGCGTCAAGGTGTCTTCCACCGCATGTGCTTCGCGGAGGAACTCCGGATTCCACGCGACCTCTATCCCCTCGCCGGCCGGAGAGGCCAACCGCAGCCGCCGCTCCAGCTGCATCGCCGTGCCCACCGGAACGGTTGACTTACCGACCACCAGGGTCGGCTTGGTCAGTAACGGCGCCAAGGTGTCGACGGCCGCATGCAACTGGCTGAGGTCGGCAGCGCCACCGGGAGCGGACGGCGTACCGAGCGCCAGAAAATGCACATCAGCCCAGTCGGCGATGTCGGAGTAGTCGGTGGTGAACCGGAGGCGGCCGCTCGCCGTGTGCTTTTCCAGAAGCGGCTCCAGACCCAGCTCGAAGATATGGGATTGTCCGCTGTTGAGGGTCTTGACTCGATCGGCGTCGATGTCCAAACCGATGACGGAGTGGCCGAACTCCGCCATCCCGGCGGCATGGGTGGCGCCGAGATAGTTGGTACCGATCACGCTTATGTTCAAAGTCACCGGGGGATCCTCTCACAATCCCCGCAGGAGGGGATGGACGAAGCGAAAGGTGGTCTAGAGAAGCTGCACTCCGTCGGTCGCTATCCAACTGCTCCGCATCTGGGCTGCCGCGACTGCTCACTACGCAGGCCCTCCGGTACGTCTCGTCGAATTCGAGCACCCCGGCGAAGGCCCACTACGCTAGCTCGGTGCGCGACCAGACCCCGCTGCGTAGACCCGAGGACCAGCGACGCTGGTGAACTCGGTCTTGTTCGGCATTGCGTTGATCTTGGTGCTGGTGGGCGTCGGAGCGGTGTTCGTGGCCGCCGAGCTTGCCCTGGTCTCGCTGCGCGAGAGCCAGGTGAAGCAACTGGCTCACCGCGGCAAGCGAGGTCAGCTGGTGGCTCGACTCACCGGTGATCCCAACCTGTTTCTGTCCGCTGTTCAGGTCGGCGTGACGCTGTCCGGCTTCCTTGCCGCCGCCGTTGGTGCGGACCGGTTGTCGGGAAGCCTCGCGTCGGCGCTGGAGAGAGCGGGACTTTCCCAACGGCTCGCCGGCACGACTGCGCTGGTGCTGGTCACTCTGGTGATCTCCTACATCTCGATCGTGGTTGGCGAGCTGGCGGCGAAGCGGCTCGCCCTCCAGCGTGCGGAAGGCGTTTCCCTCGCCCTGGCGCCCCTGGTGAGTTACATCGCCCGGATCGCAAGGCCCGTGATCTGGTTTCTGGGCAAATCCACCAACGTGGTGGTCCGGTTGGTCGGCGGCGATCCAGCGGCCGCTCGGGAGGAGGTGACTGACGAGGAGATCCGGGCGCTGGTCAGCGGTTCGACCACCCTCGGTGCGGAAGAACGGCAGATCGTCGAGGACGTGTTCGCCGCGGGCGAGCGAGTCCTCCGCGAGGTCATGGTGCCGCGTACCGAGGTCGATTTCCTGCCGGGCACCATGCCTGCCCACAAGGCGGTCCGGGAGGTCATCAAGGCGCCGCATTCCCGCTATCCGGTGATGGGCGAGTCGGCCGACGACGTCATCGGCTTCGTGCACGTGCGGGATCTCCTTGACCCGGAGATCAGCAGCCGATCGAGTCCCGTGGCGGAAGTGGCCCGGCCAGTGCTGTCGCTGCCCGAGACCGCTCGGGTGCTGCGTGCGCTGACCGAAATGCGCCGTGCCCCCTCACATCTAGCGATCGTGCTCGACGAGTACGGCGGTACCGCGGGCATCGTCACCATGGAGGACTTGGTCGAGGAGCTGGTCGGCGACATCACCGACGAATACGACGTCGTCGCGCAGGATCGAATCACCTTGCGGGGCGCTCTGGTGGTCGACGGCTTGACGACCTTGGACGAATTCGCCGAGGAAACCGGTTTCGTCCTCCCCGAGGGTCCCTACGACACCGTCGCCGGTTACTTCATGGCTCAACTGGGGCAGCTGCCGGCCATCGGTGACGTCGTGCGCGGCCTGGTTTCGCTGGCCGGTGACAACGACGCCGACCCCGTGACTCTCGAACTGCGGGTAACCGAACTCGACCGGCGGCGCGCGGCGTCGATCGTGGTGCGGCGGATGGAAGCCGAGCTGACACCGCCGGCAGCAACCCGCTGATCAAATCTCGGACGATCGCCTCGCGCCGTTCTGGAACAATGGCCCGCATGCCCTCTTCGCTTCGGGCGCTGTCGCTCGCCCAACCGACGACCGATTCGCTGCACCTCGGCAACTATCTGGGTGCCCTGCGGCAGTGGGTGCGGCTACAGGATGATCACGAGGCGTTCTTCGGCATCGCGGACCTGCACGCCCTGACGATCGAGCAGGACCCCGTGACGCTGACCCAGCAGACGCTGGTGGGAGCGGCACAGTTCCTGGCCGCGGGTGTCGATCCCGCGAAATCCACGCTCTTCGTCCAGTCGCACGTGCCCGAACATGCCCAGCTGGCCTGGATCCTCGGCTGTATCACCGGTTTCGGCCAGGCCAATCGGATGACCCAGTTCAAGGACAAGGTCGCGCGCTTCGGTGCCGAATCGGCGAGTGTCGGGCTGTTCACTTATCCCGTGCTGATGGCCGCCGACATCTTGATCTACCAAGCTCACCATGTCCCCGTCGGCGAAGATCAGCGCCAACATCTGGAGCTCACGCGTGATCTTGCTGTCCGCTTCAACTCACGCTACGGCGAGACTTTCGTCGTGCCCGAGCCGTATATCCTCACCTCCGTCGGCAAGATCCAGGATCTGGCAGAGCCCACGGCCAAGATGAGCAAGTCGGCGGTGTCCGCAGCCGGCGTGATCAAACTGCTGGACGACCCCAAGATCACGGCTCGCAAGATCAAGTCCGCG
The DNA here is from genome assembly GCA_963808495.1 of uncultured Actinomycetota bacterium. GTDB lineage: Bacteria > Actinomycetota > Actinomycetes > Propionibacteriales > Propionibacteriaceae > Microlunatus. Next base: position 166,822 of record CAWEGC010000011.1, on the reverse strand, counting down.
GTGACGGATTCCGGCCGCGAGATCATCTTCGATGAGATCAACAAGCCAGGGGTGTCCAATCTGCTGACTATCCTGTCGGCCCTCACCGGCAACGACATTCCGTCGCTGCTCGAGCAGTTCCGAGGCCACGGCTACGGAGAGCTCAAGGCCGCAGTCGCCGACGAGGTGACCGCCTTCGTCACGCCATTCCGCGAGCGAACCCTGCAGCTGCTCGAGGAACGGACCGAGTTGGAGTCGATCCTGGCCGCCGGCGCTGAGCGTGCCCGCGAAGTAGCCAGCCGAACGCTGGCCGACGCCTATCGCAAAGTCGGTCTTCTTCCGGGCCGCTCGCCGTCACCCGCCGGAGGACGAGCGGACACGGCCCGGTTTGGCACGCCAGGACGAACCGAAGCAGACGAACGGTACGTACGGACCTGACGCCGTAGCGGACGCCAGCGCGGATGCGGAGTCGTCACCCGCCGCCAGCCGCCGGTGATAATCGGACATCACAGTGACCGCCTGCTCGTCGGCCACCTGCGCCACCCCGGCCACCACGCACTGCGCGCCAAGTTGCAGCAGGACCCGGGTCAGGCCAAGTGCTTCATCGCCCGGTCGGGTGGTGGCCTGCCCCAGCTCGCAAGCCGACAGCACTACATGCGGCGCCACGCGCCTGTCCGCAACCTCATAGGCGAACAATGGCCCGTCGGCCAACTCAAGGGACGAAAACAGAGGATTCTGTCGTACGTGAGAGCCGTGGGCGGCGACGTGCACCACCGTGTCCGCGACCAGGGCAGCGGCCAGCCGATCCCGGGTGGCCGACCCGTTCCGATGCGATAGCGAGACTTCGGCGGTCGGTTGCCAGATTGTCGCCACCCTGTCCGCTTCATCCGTTGCCGTGTCCAGCCCCGGGCCAGAGAACGCCTCCACCCTTACGTGCCCTTCGTGATCGATCGCCCGTACGCCTGCCAGCCAGGACGTCGCGGTAGGGGATACCTCGACCGGTCGGCCTCGAAGGCTGGGCAGGCAATTCCACGGCAGCGTGGCGGTGAGGCCGGTCGGCACGATGACCATCGACCGGTCACCCAGCCCCAGGGGGGCGAGCAGGAGCTCGTCCAGCACTGCGAGCGATCGGCTCAGCGACGATTCCGCAACACGGCGCAGCTCCTCGGGGATGCTGGGGTAGGCCAGGACGTTGAGGTCTGCTTGAGCGCGCCGAGCCAGCTCGACGATGGCCTGAGAGATGGTGCCTGTCGAGCGGCCGACGTATGACGAGGGATGGAGGAAGGCCAGCCGTGGTCGTCCATCTCCCAGCACCACCGCGGCCCACTGGTCATGGCCTGGACAAAAGGACACGACGACTTTGTCTTCCGCCTCCGCCGCCGCCGCCACGGCCGCCATGGAGGCCGGATGGGCGACCTGGCCCGAGCCGATGGCCCGCCACGAGATGGCGCTGAGTTCGTGCTGGAGTTCGGCGATCCGGTGCCGAATGCCGCGCGCTTCTTGTGCGGCCGCCGGGTCATCGCCGATCATCTTGATCAACTCACTCAGAGCTCGCAGCTCGGCCAGCAAGTCGGCTGAGTCACCCCCTGGTGGCGTCACCGCAGTAAGCCGCCGGGAAACCGCGCGTCCGCGCTCGACAGCGTCGAACACTGCGGCGGGCCGCCTGCTGGCCAGGCTCATCTCCAGATCGAGCCGCACGAGCGCTCGCCCGTGGATGGCGCTGGCGGTCTGCAGATCGATGCTTCCGAACTGCGCTTGATGCCTGCTCAGCTCACCTAGACCGAGCCGCACCTGCCGGTGAGCTAGGGCTGACTGACCGGATCGTCGCTGTAGCGTAGCGACCACCGTCCGCTGCTGCAGCTTGGCGGAGATGGGGTCCGTCGGCAGCATCCGAGGAAGTGCAGCGAGCAACTGCTCCGCCTTTTCCAGCTGGCCCGAGGCGGCCAACGATTCGACGGCGATCAGCGCCGCGCTACGGGACTGCAATGCGAGGCCCTGCTCGCGGAATTCCTCGGCCAGCCGCTGTGCCGGGCCGATCAAGCGGGTCGGCGGGCGGCCATCGGCGAGATCCGCAGACAGCAACGTGAGTACGGCGACCCGCCGCCAGCGGTCGTTACCCCGGCGGGCGAACCGGGTCCGGGCGGATCCCGCGAACGCCCGCGCCGCCTTGAGGTTGCCGGCAAGGATGGCGCATTCGGCCCGAGCCAGTTCCGTCTCGGCCAGCTCGTGGTAGAGGCGCCCGCGACGGAATTCTCGTTCTGCGCTGAGCAGCGCGGCGTCGGCTGCGTCGCTGAGCCCCGCCTCGATCAACACCCGGGACTTGTCCAGCGCGGAGATGGCCAGCGACACGCCGCTGGGTATGGCAGCGGCTTGGTCCATCATCTCCAGCGCCCGGGGCAGATTTCCGGCCAGGAATTCGAGGTAGCCCAGATTGTGCCGAGCCATGAATTCCGAGACCTTCATCTTGCTGGCGTCGGCTCCGTCGAAGGCTGCGGTCAGCGTGATGCAGCGGTCGAAGTCGCGTCGAGCCGTGGACAGCTCCAGCCGCTGCAAGCGGAGGTTGCCGCGGTTGAGATAGAAGACGGAGGCGTCGTTGATGGACGCATCGGCCACGTGCCGCTCCGCGGCCTCGAACCGCTGCAACGCCACCTCGTGATCACCGCGGCGCAACGCTTGCAGCGCAAGCGCATTCTCGACGGCGAAGGCCACGCCAGGGTCGGCGAGTTGCTCCGCGATCAGCTCCGCCTGAGCCAGCAGAGCTTCAGGATCCAGGCCGCTGGCTCTTTGGCCACTCAGCTCCACTTCCACCGTCGACAAGGTGGTCAACACTCGGACCTTGACCGCCAAGGCGGCCGGTTGCTCGTCGAGCTCGGCACGAGTGAGGTACTCGAGCGCCTTTCGCAGGCCCCGGTCCGCCAGATCGAATCGACTGCGTTCGGACTGCGTCAGGGCACGCGCATGGAGCCGTGCAGCCCGTTCGACGAGATCCATGGACTCCTTGAGGAAATGGTCCTAAGGCGACTCTAGAGCTCGATAGTGGGTGTGAGAACAGTGGCGACCTCGGTTCCGCGTGGAACGTAAAGGGCGAACTTGGCAAGGCCGCAAGGGACATTGTCGAAGACAAATCGGCCGTCGGGATCGGTGCGAGTTTCACGAGTGCCGTCCCGGAGCAGCACCTCGACCCGCAAGCCCTCTCCGGGTGCGGCCCAGCCGTCCACCCGCACCGTTCCGTACGGCTGCGGAGTGACTGTGACCATCGTCGTCAGGCTTTCGCTGGTGAAGGTGATCGTCCGGACCGCCTCCGTCGCGGCGCTTCGGACGTGCGCGGTCGCCAAATCCATGGTGATCAAGGTGGCGACCTCGGCGTGCAGTGCGTCCAGGGTCAGCTCGAACTCCACGCGGTCGATCAGGCCGTCGGGCACCGGATCGTTCTCGTCATACAGCGCTCGAATCGAGTTGAGCAGCGCTGCATCACCCGAGTCAAGCGGCTCGGCGGCCAGCTCAGCCTCACGGTCGGCGTCGAAGGTGCTCACGACATCTCCCAGGATGGATCGTTTGCCAGTGAAAGCCGCAGCTTGGCCAAACACCGACCCCGAGTGGGCCCGATGCTGCCTTGCGGCATATCCAGCGCCTTGGCCAGGTCTGCGTAATCTGGCCGATCGGCGAAGGCGATCACCCGGAGCAGAGCGCGGCACCGCTCCGGGAGCTGCGAGATGTGGTGCCAGAGCCGATTCTGAACGTCGTCACGAACCACCTCATCCTCGACCGGGTGGGGGCTGTCCGGGCCGCGCGGAGGACTGGACTCCATGTCCTCCGGTCGGACCCTGGCCTGCGTGCGGGCCACTCGCCACGCTTCTCGTTTCGCGGTGACGACCATCCACTGCAGCACCGCGAGGGGTTCGCTGATGGTGTCCGCCCTGCGCACCAACGCCAGCCAGACAGTCTGCACGACGTCTTCAGCGGTCGCGGCATCCAGTCGGGATGCTCGTACGGTGTGCCAGAGGATGGGTGTCAGCAGCCGGACGAGATCGCTCATCTTGCTCGAGTCGCCTTCCCGGTAGGCGGCGAAGAGCCGGCCGGCCCGGCTGGCCAGACTCGTCTCGACGGTATCGGTCATTCCGAGCCCCCCACGGAGTAATCCATGTCCTCAGCCTGGTAGCCGACTGCCTCCTCATCGGCGCCTTGCCCGGGCCGCCGCAAATCTGGCACTCGGTTGCTGATGGCTTCCCAACCGCGGTCGACGGCGCGCCCGGGGTCGACATCGTCGGCGGCCAGCAGCCGATAAACGGTCAGGTACTGCGCGAGCTCGCCGGCGAGGATGGGTGCGGCAAAGGACGTGCCGCTCCAGACGCCGAATCCGGACGTGAAATCGTCTGGATCGATCGTCGAGCGAACGTTGTTCGCCCGAGGTCTGCGCAGAGTGCGGTCAGCGCCGCTCGAGTCCACCTCGATGCGGGGTGACCCCGCCGCGTCGAAGGGCGGCATGGTGCTGACGAGCGCAGCGCCCGGACGATGCGCTCGGACCCAGGGGCCCTCATTGGAGAAGAGGGCGACCGAGTGGTCCGGATTGCTGCCGCCGACGGCAACCACCGGAAGTTCGTCAGGCAATGGCTTGGCAATGATCCCGCCCGGATACGGCGCGAAGGCAGCTGGAAACATCGGTCGGGTGGTTGAGTCGTTGCCCGAGGAAACGACGATCATCACCCCCAGCTGAGCGAGGGCTCGAATCGGTGCCAGGAGCAGGGGATCGAACTGGAGATCCTCGTAGTCCTCGTGGTAATAGCCGAGGGACATGGAAACGATGTCGATCAAGTCCCTGGGCTTGGAGTTCTTGATCGCGAGCTTCTGCCGCAGCCAGAGTTTGTTCAGCGTTTCCAGCAGATCTGCCTCGGTCACCACGCCGTCAGCCTGAATCACCCGAATGGCCAGGATGGTCGCGTCGGGGCACTTCTGCCGGATCAAGCCGGCGCAGAAGGTGCCGTGGCCCGCGACTTCGTCGAGTTCGCCGAGGAGAGGGTTGATCCGGACAGTGGCATCCTCCGGCGCGGTCTCTGCGTCCCTCAGGCCGATGGGCAGCTCGGCACACGTGGCGTCGTGATCGACCACGGAGGCGGGGAACCAGAGGTGCTTGCCGACCCCGGTGTCCAACAGGGCGATCACCGGCCGCCGTTGGCCGTCCAGCTCATCATCAGACCGGCGATGTGGTTCTGGCCCCACCCACGCCACCGGCGCCCGCCCGCCGAAGCCGGGGATTCCGTACTCCGCCACTCCGCTCGGTACATCGAGATACGGGTTTCCCGTGCCTGGAACTCGCCAGTAGGGGTTGCCGGTCGTACCGGGCACGCGCCAGTACGGAGTGCCGAAGATGCTCTGGCTGTGCGAGATCAGGACATGATCCAGCTGCACGGCGTCACGCTCCGCAGCATCGGTCGCACTAGCCCGGAACCGCTGCAGAACTTGCCAGGCGTCAGGCAGTTCCACGAGTCCCCGGTCGGACAGCGGAGTAAGCCGCACCCGGCGCAGCAGCGGTTGCGGGTCGGTGGGCCTGATGTCGGCGCCGCGCGCCAGCTCGACCAGCCGCTCGTCGCTCTGATTCACCTCAGCCTTCCAGCCGAGCGCGTTGGCAATCTCGATCAGCCTGTCGATGACCGCTTTCTCATGCTCGGTCGGCCGGACCAGCAGCTGGGCAGCGCCGTAGACCGTGGAATGCAGTTTCTGCTCCGCAAAACGCACGGCAGTGGACGGGTCGAGGGTCCGGCTGGCGCGCTGGACCAACAACTCGAAGTCCGGATCGGTCCGTCGCGGCTGAGCCGCCATACCGGTGGTGTCGACCGGATGGTCCGCTTCATGCTTGGCTGACGTCATGAGTGAGGCCTCTCTGCACAGTGACGCTGTCCTGGGCCGGCGCGCCGATCCGTCAATCCATGCACGTCGATGAAGAGGCGCGATTGATGCGGACTGATACACCCATCCTGGCTGTTAGCGCGCGCGTTGTCGCCTGTCGCAGCCAGCTCACCCGATCCGCTCGTCGAGGAAGCACCAGCGCCAGGCTTCGCCCGGCTCGAAGCTACGCATAACCGGGTGACGGCTGTTGCGGAAGTGCCGGGTCGCGTGCCGAGCGGGTGAAGAATCGCAACACGCCACCTTGCCGCAGCTGAGGCAGATGCGCAGGTGAACGGTACGGGTGCCTTCGCGGATACAGTCCTCGCACACCTCCATGCCGGCGGGTGGTTTCTCGAGGGGCGCGGAGGCGAGATGGTCGCAGGCGCCCTGTGGGGTCTGCGGCGTGGCAACCGTTTGGCCCTCCTCCAACTGCTCGGCGCGTTGGGCGGATATGGTCAGCATCGACTCCTCGACGTCGAGGGCCGCGAGCACCTCTTCGATCACGTCATGATCGACCGTGCCCGACGATCGAATCTCCAAGACCTGTTCGCGCTCAACGGCCAGGGTGGCCAACCGCAAACGCCGATACTCCTCGGCGGGCGTTTCGGTGCCATCCCTGCGGCCGAGCTTCTCCCACATCGCATCCGGCCGGGCGGCGATCCTGGACCGGACCAGGCCTACCGCTTCGTCGGTATCGCTGGGCAGTCGGATCCGGTCGAGTTCATCGATGGCGGCGTTGCTGGCGGTCTGCAGAACGGTTGCGGCCTGAAGCGCATCGGAGCGGGCATCCGGCCCCCGGAGGTGCAGCGCGCGTACCAGCGCCGGCAGGGTGAGTCCCTGGAGAAGCAGCGTGCCGGCGGTGACCACCATGGCAGCAAAGATCAACGTTTCGCGGTACTCGACCCCGGGCGGGATGAGGAGTGCAGTGGCGAGTGTCACCACGCCGCGCATGCCCGCCCAGCCCACCACGAGGCTGTGCGAGAAGCTTGGCGTGCGGTCACCGACGTCGGTGTCTCGGCGAAACAGGAAAGACCTCGCCGATTGTGACCCAGACCAGGCGCAACACGATCACCGCAGCCAGCACGGCGGCGCAGAACCCGGCAATCCGGCCAGCCGATAGCGGCGAATTGGCCAGCTCGGTCACGATCCGACTGGCCTGAAGCCCGATCAGCAGGAAGACGGTGTTCTCGAGCAGGAACTGAATCGTCGCCCAGTTCACCCGCTCACTGACCCGCGACTGCGCGGACTGGATCACCGCGGACTTGTGGCCGAGAACCAGGCCCGTCACCACAACGGCGATGACGCCGGAACCGTGGAACTCGTGGTAGTGGATCGCCTCCGCCGGGAGGTAGGCGACGAACGGCAACATGATCGAGATGGCGGTGTCCAGGACCGGCTGCCTGATGTGCTTGCGGACCTGTACGGCAATAGCCGCGACGGCGAGCCCCACGGCGACGCCACCGACTGCGGCGATCAGGAATCCTACCGTTGCGTCCGCGATCCCGACCGCGCCGCCGATGGCGGCGATGGCCAACCGAAGGCAAGTAATGGCCGTGGCGTCGTTGACCAGCGACTCACCTTCGAGGATTGTCACCATTCGCCGAGGCATGCCGACCCGGCGAGCGATGGACGTCGCCGCCACGGCGTCGGGAGGCGCCACCACCGCACCGAGCGCAAAGGCGACCGGGAACGACACCGGCAGGATGAGCCAGGTGACCAACCCGACGCCCAGAGCGGTGACCACGACCAGCAGGACCGAGAGATAGGCGATCGGGCGCTTGTTGGCGCGGAAGTCGATCACTGACGTGCGGATAGCCGCGGCGTACAGCAGCGGTGGCAAGAATCCGATGAGCACTATTTCAGAAGTGATCGGCGGCACGCTGATGCCGGGAAGGTAGGAGGCCGCAATGCCGACCAGCATCAGCAGCAGCGGCGCCGAGAAGCGGATCCGCTCCGCGGTGGCGGTCACCGTCACGACGACGGCTGCCACGAACAAGAGGCTGAGTGCCGTTTCCACGCCACAATGCTTCCACGGCTCTTCCTCGATCCTCGTGAAATCCGCGACCGCTGGACGTGCCAGGGGTAACAATCAATCGCAGGTTGTTTCCGGAACGGGGACGGCGCCACGACGGGCGGTGTCCGCATGTCACACTGAGGCGATGCAGGCTACCGTCCCGGCTGCGTCCCGTAGATCCGCGATCGCGCGGGAGACGGATGCCATGGTCGGTGAATTGATCACCATCCGCCGCGACATCCACGCCCACCCTGAAATCGGTCACGAGGAGCATCGCACCACTGGACTGATCGTTGACTTGCTGGAGAACTGCGGGTTGGTGGCCAAGGTGTTGCCCGTAGGGACCGGTGCTTACTGCGACGTGCTGCCCGCGGGGTTCGACTATGCGGACGGCCTGGTCGGCCTGCGGGCGGACATCGACGCCTTGCCCATCTCCGATGGCACCACACTGGCCTTTGCATCCCTCCATCCCGGCATCTGCCACGCCTGCGGCCACGACGTGCACACCGCGATCTTGATCGGCGTCGGCATGGTGCTGTCCCGGCTGCGCGAGCAGGGACAGCTGGTCAGAGGTGTTCGGCTGATCTTCCAGCCGGCGGAGGAGACCAGCCCAGGTGGCGCGCTGGACGCGATCGAGGGCGGGGTACTGACCGACGTCACCGAGGTTTACGCCCTCCACTGTGACCCCCGGACCGAGGTCGGGCGGCTGGCGTTCAAGGTCGGTCCGATCACGGCCGCCGTCGATCGGGTCAAGATCACCCTGACCGGTGCTGGCGGCCACACATCCAGGCCGCACCTGACCGCTGACCTGGTTGGGGCGCTGGGTGCAGTCGCGACCAGCATGCAACTGCTGCTGTCCCGGCGGGTCGACCCGCGCAGCGGGGTTTCACTGGTGTGGGGTCGAGTCAACTCCGGAACCGTCGCTAATGCGATTCCCGAAACGGGCACCATCGAGGGCACGCTCCGGGCGCTGGACAACCACGGATGGCAGCTGGCCAAGCAGCTGGTGCCGCAGCTTGCCGAGGAGATCGTGGCGCCTTTCCGTGTCGGCATCAAGGTCTCCGTGACCGACGGCGTGCCACCGGCGGTCAATCACTCCGCCGGCGTCCGCCGGATGATCAGGGCGACGACGGAAATGCTGGGGTCATCCGCGGTGACTGGAACCGAACAGTCGCTTGGCGGAGAGGACTTCTCCTGGATGCTGCAGCAGCGGCCTGGTGCGCTGGCCCGACTCGGCGTCCGGCCAGCCGGAGTCGCCACCTGTCCGGATCTGCATCATCCCAATTTCACGGTTGACGAGAGCTGCATTCCTATCGGGCTGAAGGTGCTGGCCGAACTCGCGACCAGCCGGGCTTCGGTAAGCGAACAACCTCCGGCCTGAGTCGTATAGGTCTGAGTCTGTATATGTCTGAGTCGTATATGGAGGCTTGACATGATTCACTACTGCTACGTCTGCAAACAGTCCATCACTCCCGATGCTCAAGGGATGATTTCTCGTGAAGGCGTAACCGAGCAACGCAAGACGCCAGAACTGGGTATGGGGTCCAGAGCCGATTCACGAAGAATGTCGCGTGGACTTGAAGACTCCATTCGACGACCGAGAGGGTTATACCCGCACGGGCGAGAAGATCACGGCCTAAGATTTTGCAATCGGCGGTTGACTTTCCGCCGGCGCGTGTAGGATCGCGTCCATGCAAAAGACGGTAGTTGAACTTGTCGATGACGTCGACGGCTCTCCTGCTACGGAAACGATCCGGTTTGCCCTCGACAGTGTTGAGTACAGCATCGACCTAAGCGGTCGGAACGCCGAGAAGCTTCGTGGCGACATGGAGAAGTGGGTAAAAGCCGCTCAAAAGATCGGTGGTCGGCGATCTCGAAAGACGGCCGACGGTCGCGGGCCCGACCTGCACGCTGTCAGAGAGTGGGCAGCGTCCAACAAGATCGAGTTGTCCAGCCGTGGCCGGGTGCCACAGAGGGTCATCGAGCAGTACCACGCCGCTGGTCATTGAGCGTTCCGATCCAGCAATGGGCCAGCCCATATCCGGCTGGCACAATCAGCTCAATGGCACTTGGGAGCGACCCGGATGGCGTGCTGAGCGCTGCTCCGACTTCGTCATTGGCTTTTGCCAAACAGCGCCGTCGAGATCCAGTCATCAATGAATGAGCTCCTCTGTTGAGAAAGCACATGACTTGCCCAAGCAACCAACGCAACGGTTTTCTCCCGGCCATTTCACAACGATTCCCAATTAACGTCGACCCGCGGCGGCGGGCCAATTTGGGTATCCGTCGGGTAGCTTTGCGCTGCCAAACCTCATAAGATCCCTCCGCCAGTGGATGTGCATTCCTCTATTCCGCTTCGCTGACGAGCTCCAATGGATACGCTGAAGGGGCCCAGGAGGCTAACTGCCGATTCCCCTCCCTGAGCCTTGGAGGCAAGCACAGATGGCATCGCGACAAGGTCCCAACACGGCGATGCACGCCGATTGCTGTAAGTGAACGCCTCTCCAGGGCCCGCTAACCTGATCGACTGGATCGCACTTCGCGCAGCCGCGCTCAAGATGATCCCTCGGGCGTACGCGCCGTACTCAGGCTTCCCTGTGGGCGCCGCGGCCCTGACCGAGGACGGTCGAATGGTCACCGGCTGCAACGTGGAGAACGCCTCGTACGGGTTGTCCTTGTGCGCGGAGTGTGGTGTCGTGTCGGCGCTGCACGCGAGCGGGGGTGGCCGGCTTATCGCGCTTGTGTGCCTCAACGGCAACGGTGCTGTGCTGATGCCCTGCGGGCGGTGCCGTCAGCTGTTGTGGGAGCATGGCGGGCCGAACTGCCTGGTGCAGACGCCGAGTGGGATCCAGCCGATGTCGGAGGTGCTGCCGAGCGCATTCGATGCCGGCGATCTGACGGGAAGGAACGACGGGGGGGAGTGAGTGGGAGTCGACCTGGAGCAGCTGCGCGCGTTCCCGAAGGTGTCGTTGCATGATCATCTTGACGGCGGCCTGCGGCCCGGCACCGTGGCGGAGCTTGCGGGGGAGATCGGTCACCACCTCCCCGTCACGGATCCGGCTGAGCTCGGGCGGTGGTTCGCCGAGACCGCTGACTCCGGCTCCCTGGTCCGGTACCTGGAGACGTTCGACCACACGATCGCGGTGATGCAAACACCCATTCAGCTACGCCGCGTTGCGCGCGAGTTCGTAGAGGATCTCGCGACCGACGGGGTGATCTATGGTGAGGTCCGCTGGGCACCGGAGCAGCACAGCCGGGCCGGGCTCTCCAGGGCGCAGGCGATCGAGGCGGTACGCGATGGCTTGGCCGAAGGCATGGAAGTCTGTGCGCGGCGAGGGACAGACATCGTCGTCCGCCAACTGATCACCGCGATGCGCCATCTGGTACCGACGCGCGACATTGCCGACCTTGCGCTGCGTTACCACCATGACGGCGTCGCGGGCTTCGACATCGCCGGCGCGGAAAAGGGGTTCCCGCCGGCTCGGTTTCTCGAGTCGTTCGCGCACCTGCGGCGGAACAATGCCTACTACACCATTCACGCCGGCGAAGCTGACGGATTGGCGTCGATCGAGGAGGCGGTGCATGTCTGCGCCGCCAATCGGATCGGGCATGGGGTGGCGATCATGGAAGACATCACCTGTGCAGAGCGCGGCGATACGCATCTCGGCGACTTCGCGGCGTATGTGCGCAACGAGCGGATTTGCCTGGAGATGTGCCCGTCATCCAACGTGCACACGGGAGCCGCGGTCTCGATTGCGGAGCACCCGATCGCAGTCCTTGCCAACCTGGACTTTCGGGTAACGGTGAACACTGACAATCGGCTGATGAGCGCGACGACATTGACCGATGAGTTCGCCTTGCTCAGCGACGCCTTCAACTACTCGATCGACCAGGTGCGCTGGTTTTCCCGCAACGCGGCGAAGAGCGCCTTTGCTTCGTACGAGGTGCGACGATCACTGATCGACCGGATCAATCAATTCAATTGAGCCGTGATACCGCGACACTAGGGTTGGAAGCATGAGTTCACGCGTGCTGACTGCCGTCGCCTGGCCGTACGCCAATGGTCCACGGCACATCGGCCATGTCTCCGGCTTCGGGGTGCCGTCCGACGTGTTCTCTCGCTATATGCGGATGAGCGGGCACTCGGTGCTGATGATCTCCGGGACGGACGAGCACGGAACGCCGATCCTGGTTCAGGCCGAGCGTGAGAACCTGAGCCCGCGGCAGACCGCAGACAAGTACAACGGGATCATCGTCGAGGACCTGTGCGGACTAGGGCTGTCCTACGACCTCTTCACCCGGACTATCACTCGCAATCACTATGCGGTGGTCCAGGATGTGTTTCTCGGCCTGTACAAGAACGGCTATGTGGTGCCGAAGACAGCGATGGGCGCGATCAGCCCATCCACCGGCCGCACGCTCCCGGATCGATACATCGAGGGCACCTGCCCGATCTGCGGCTATCCCAGCGCCCGCGGCGACCAGTGTGACAACTGTGGCAACCAGCTGGATCCGGTGGACCTGATCAACCCCGTCTCCCGGATCAACGGTGAGACCCCGAAGTTCGTCGAGACCGAGCATTTCTTCCTCGACCTGCCCGCCCTGGCCGGATCCCTGGGCAAGTGGCTCGCGGCTCGGACCGATTGGCGGCCAAACGTGCTGAAGTTCAGTCAGAACCTGCTGGAGAACCTGCGACCCCGAGCCATCACCCGTGATCTTGACTGGGGGGTCCCGGTCCCACTGGACGGCTGGCGCGATCAGCCGCTGAAGCGCCTCTACGTGTGGTTCGACGCCGTGATCGGTTATCTGTCGGCATCGGTGGAGTGGGCCAAGCGGACCGGCGATCCGGACGCGTGGCGAGAGTGGTGGATCAACCCTGAGGCCCGCGGTTACTACTTCATGGGCAAGGACAACATCGTCTTCCACTCCGTGATCTGGCCGGGGATACTCCTCGGCCACAACGGCGAAGGTGATCACGGAGGCATGGTGGGCCCGCTTGGCGAGCTCCGGCTGCCCGACGAGCTCGTGTCCAGCGAGTACCTGACGATGAGCGGCTCGAAGTTCTCCACCAGCCGCGGCCGAGTGATCTACGTCGGCGACTTCCTGCGTGAGTTCGGTCCGGACGCCCTGCGGTACTTCATCGCGGTGGCCGGACCGGAGACCACGGACACCGACTTCACGTGGGACGAGTTCGTCCGGCGCACGAACTTCGAGCTGGCCAATGAGTGGGGCAACCTGGTGAACCGGTCCATTTCCATGGCGCACAAGAACAACGGAGCGATTCCCAGCCAGGGCAGCACGCTCGACATCGATGCCGACTTGTTGGCCACATCGCGTGCCGCGTTCAGCACCGTCGGGGAGCTGCTTGGCCGAAATCGGTTTCGGCAGGCCATCTCCGAAGCGATGCGCATCGCGGGGGCAGCGAACAAATACATCTCCGACACCGAACCGTGGAAGCTCGCCGACGATCCCGTTCGCCGCGACACCGTCTTGCACACCGCGCTGCAGGTCGTCTCCGACGTGAACACCTTGCTCACACCGTTCCTGCCGCATGCTGCGCAGAAGGTGCACCAGGCGCTGGGAGGCACCGGCGTGTGGGCCGCCCAGCCCGAGGTGCGTGAGGTCACCGAGGAGGGCGCGCCGGATTACTCGGTGATCATGGGCGACTACGCGGCGGAGCAGGCGACCTGGGAGTCGCGACCCATCCAACCGGGCACACCGCTCGGCAAGCCGACACCGCTGTTTGCCAAGCTGGACGAGAAGCTGGGGCAGACCGGCCCCTCCTGGTCGCCGATCGACAGCTGAGCCGCGCCTCCATCGACGCGGGCGGCGGTGCGATGGGCCTGGACCGGCGGCCTCCGGCGTAATAAGTCACTTCGGTAGGCCACTTGAGCCGGACACCAGTAGGAGGGCGCGTGCAGATACGTCACCCGGAGATCCGGCAGGGCACCCAGGAAGCCGTCGTGACTCCGCTGGAGCTGTTCTTCGACCTGGTTTTCGTCTTCGCCCTGACTCAAGTGACCGCGTACATGTCCGACGAGCTGACCTGGCACGGCGCGCTGCGCGGGGTGCTCGTGGTCATGCTGCTGTGGTGGAGCTGGACCGGCTTTGCCTGGGTGGCCAACGTTGTGAGCGCGGACGAGGGCGAGATCAAGCTCGTGATGCTGGTCGCGATGGCCGCCATGTTCCTCATCGCGCTGTGTATTCCCGAGGCGTTCGACGATGCGCCCAGTGGTCTGTCAGGTCCCGTTGTGCTCGCGATCTGTTATCTGGTCTTTCGTCTCATGCACCTGGTGCTGTTCTGGATCCTGTCGGAGAACGATCGCGGCCTGCGCCGGCAGGTGTTGCGATTCGCTCCTGCCGTGCTCGGCGGAACAACGCTGCTGCTCGTCGCAACGCGCTTCGAAGGCTGGACGCAGACCGCGCTGTGGGTCGCCGCATTGCTGGTCGACTACATCGGCACGGCGCTCGGCGGAGCCTCAGGTTGGCGCCTGCCCGCTCCCGGGCACTTCGCCGAGCGCCACGGGCTGATCATCATCGTCGCGCTCGGCGAGTCGATCGTCGCCATCGGCGTGGGTGTCGCGGAGCGCCCGATCGCGGTGCCGATCATCCTCGCCTCGATCTTGGGGCTCTTGCTCGCCTCGGCGATGTGGTGGGCCTACTTCGACGTCAGTGCCCTGCAGGGCGAGCACGCCCTCAGCTCGGAACCGATCGAAACCCGCCCCCGGCTGGGCCGCAATGCATACTCGTTTGCCCACCTGCCGCTGGTGATAGGCGTCGTCCTGACCGCGTTGGGGGTGAAGAAGGTCCTGGAGTACGTCTCCGACACCACTGACCACACGTTGGTGGACCCGCTCAAGGGTGTCGCGCTGGCCGCCCTGGTCGGCGGCGTGGCGCTCTATCTGCTGGCACACGTGCTCTTCAAATGGCTAACCGTGCGCCATCATCTCTCGGTGATCCGGCTCGCTGCCGCCGGAGCCATGCTGCTGGCCGCACCACTCATCGCCTCGGTGCCGGCCCTGGGACAGCTTGCATTCGTCGCCGGTCTGCTCACCCTGACCCTCGTGGTCGAGTCCCTGATCTGGGCGGAGTCTCGACATCAGATCCGGGCAGAGTTGGGGCGTCACTAGCTGAAGGCGTTCTTTCCGGTCAGCGCCTCACCGATGATCAGTTGATGCACCTCCGACGTGCCTTCATAGGTCAGCACGGACTCCAGGTTGTTGGCGTGCCGCAGGATCGGATACTCCAGCGTGATGCCGCTCGCGCCGAGGATCGTCCGGCACTCCCGGGCGATGGCGATCGCCTCCCGAACGTTGTTGAGCTTCCCCAGGCTGACCTGGCGTGGCTGAAGCCGATGGTCGTCCTTCAGTCGCCCGAGATGGAGGGCGAGCAGAAAGCCCTTCTGAAGCTCCAGCGCCATGTCGGCCAGCTTGGCTTGCGTCAGCTGGAACGAGGCCAGCGGCCGATCGAAGACCTCCCGCGTCGCCGCGTAGTCCAAGGCCGCTTCGAGGCAGTCCCGCGCGGCGCCGAGCGCGCCGAAGACGATGCCGAATCGCGCCTCGTTGAGGCACGACAGCGGACCGCGCAGGCCAACGGCGTCGGGCAGTACCGCCTCGGCCGGCAGCCGCACCCCTTCCAGGACCAGCTCTGATGTGATCGATGCCCGTAGCGACAACTTCCTGGTGATCTTGGACGCCGAGAAACCCGCGGTGCCCGTGGGCACGACGAAGCCGCGGATGCCCTCATCGGTCTGGGCCCAGACGATCGCTATGTCGGCCACCGATCCATTGGTGATCCACATCTTCGTGCCGTTGAGCACCCACTCATCGCCGTCGCGCTTCGCCCGGGTCCGCATGCCCGCAGGATTGGAGCCGAAGTCCGCCTCGGTGAGGCCGAAGCAGCCGATCACCTCGCCGGTGGCCATCCGTGGCAGCCAGGTCTTCTTCTGGTCTTCGGTGCCGAACTTCCAGATCGCGAACATGGCCAGCGATCCCTGTACCGAGACCATGCTGCGCACGCCGGAATCGCCGGCTTCCAGCTCCAGGCAGGCCAGCCCGTACGACACAGCATTCGATCCGGCACAGCCGTAGCCCTCCAGGTGCATGCCGAGTAGTCCGAGCGATCCCGCTTCGGTCATCAGGCCGAGGTCGACCTCGCCACGTTCGTACCAGTCCGCGATCGAGGGTTTCACCCGCCGGTCGACGAAGTCACGTACCTCCGCCTGGATGTCGCGCTCGTCGGCCGTCAGCAGATGATCAACGTCGAGCAGTTCGAGCGGGCCGGTCATAGGGTCTCCGTTGCGTACAAGTGCAGTGCCGCTTTCTCTATCTCATCTTCGCTGAGCAGGACATGCTCGGCGGCCGGGCCGAGCGGCACGAAGCTGTCACGACTGGCCACGCGCGTGATCTGTCCGGAGAAGCCGCCCTCGACCAGCGCGGTGATCACGCCTTCGCCGACGCCGCCAGTGCGGCGCGTTTCATCGACCACCAGCACCCGCCCGGTGGCTCGGGCTGCCGTGAGCATGTCGTCGACGGGCAGCGGAGAAAGCCAGCGGAGGTCGAGCACGTCCACCGCGATGCCGCTCTGGCCGAGTCGATGAGCCACCCGGAGGCTCATCAGCACGCCGTTGCCGAACGTGATCATGGTCAGGCCACCGCTGCTCTCCGAGCGCTTGGAGGTCAGGACGGCGTCTGCCGAAGGGCCGGAATCCGGATTGCCGGGGTAAAGCCGGGCGCTGCCGATGGCCACCGATCTGCCACGATCGGTCGCGAGCCAGCCGCCGTCTCCCGCCTGATGAAGATCTCGACGGTGGTACAGGGCGATCGGTTCGAGAAAGACGGCGACGCTGGAGTCGATGCTGGCGGCTGCCACGCAGGTGCGGAGCATGCCGGCCGCGTCATCCGCCCGAGCCGGACAAGCAACGACGACTCCAGGAATGTCGCTCAGCACCCCGACGGCGTTGTCGTTGTGGAAGTGACCGCCGAACCCCTTCTGATAGGCCAGGCCGGCGATGCGCACCACCATCGGATTGGAAAACCGGCCGGTGGAGAAGAACGGCAGCGTGGCCGCCTCACCGCGAAGCTGATCCTCTGCGTTGTGCAGGTAGGCCAGGTACTGGATCTCCGGCATCGGGATCAGGCCGGCCAGTCCGGCTCCCAAGCCAAGCCCCAGGATTGACTGCTCATCCAGCAGCGTGTCGAAGACCCGGACCGCCCCGAACGTTCGGGCCAGGCCGCGGGTCACCCCGTAAACGCCGCCCTTCACGCCCACATCCTCACCGAAGACGATCACTCGACGGTCCGCGGCGAGGATGTCGCGGAGCGTCGCGTTGATCGATTCCGCCAGCGTACGAGGCGGCGCGCCGCTGGAGTCGGCGCTCAGTGCCACAGCCGCCTCGGCCACCCGCGCCGGCCGTCTCGGTGCCAGTGGAGCCATGATTTCCGCGGCGTATCTCAGCCGCGGCTCGTCTTGCAGGCGTTCCGCCTCGGTCTCGACCTCCGCGCGAATCTGGTCGTAGCTGGCAAGCAGGTTCTCGGCACTCACTCCGGCTGCTCGCAGCTGGTTCGCCGTGGCCAGCAACGGATCGCGGTCATAGTCGGCTTCGATATCCCGAGGCCTGCGGTAGCTGATCTCGGCATCACTACCGGCATGACCTCCGAGCCGTACGGTTTTCAGGTGCAGGAAGGCCGGCCGGCGGCTGCTGCGGGCGAAGTCCACCGCCTCGGTGATCACCGGCCAGGCCGTGACCGGGTCGCCGCCGTCGGCCGCGAAGTATCCAAGCCCGGGTCGAGACCCGTACGCCGACTCGATCCAGCCGGCGGGTGTCGGCACCGAGATGCCGAACCCGTTGTCCTCGCAGACGAACAGGATCGGTACCGGAAGACCCTCGTACGCGGTGTGGATGGCGGTGTTGATTGCTCCAGCCGCGGTCGAGTGGTTGGCCGAGGCGTCGCCGAAGGAGCAGATCACCACCGCGTCTGCTGGCCACTCACACTCCACGTCGAGGCGATGCGCCCGATGGAGCGCCACAGCCAGCCCCACCGCTCGAGGTAGATGCGAGGCGACGGTCGACGTCTGCGGAATGATCGCCAGCCTGGGATGGCCGAATACCTTGTGCCGGCCACCCGCGATCGGTTCGTCGGCCAGGGCGAGTAGCCCCTGCAGCATGTCACGCACCGGCGTTGTCCCCGATAGCTGGCCGGCGCGGGCCACATAGAAGCCGCCCGAACGGTAATGCAGCAGCGCGGGATCGGTCGGCAGGGTGGCCAGCGCGATCATGGCGTTGCTCTCGTGGCCTGCTGAGCCGATGGTGTAGAAGCCTCGGCCCTGCTGCTGCAGCGTCCGCGCCGCGAAATCCAGCTGTCGGCTGGTCGCCTGGGCCTCGAACAAGGTCCAGAGGTCGATCGGCGGCCCGGTGGGTTGGTCGAACCGCGGCCGTTCGATCGGCTCAGGGACCGAGAGACGGGTGCGAAAGTGGGCGTCGAGCGGGTGCATTGTGGCCTACAGGCGAAACGTGGTGTCCGGGGTAAGTTCCACGATGTCCATCTGCGCCCTCTGCAGCCGGCCGGAGTAATCCCAGTTGACCGCCTGCCAGCGAGTGAACTGGTCGAGCACCCACATTCCCGATTGCCGGGAACCATTTCCCGACTTCCCGTTGCCGCCGAACGGTAGGTGTGCCTCGGCCCCCGAGGTGGAGTTGTTGATCGAGACCATGCCGGCGCCGACCGAGCTGGCGAAGGCGAAAGCCTCTTGGGGCTTGCTGGTGTAAATGGCGGATGAGAGTCCGTAGCCAGGAGCGTTGGCGAGCTCCAGTGCCTGGTTGAAGCTGCCGTAGCTGGTCACCCCGACGATCGGGCCGAAGGTCTCCTCAGCGAAGATGCGGTCGTCCGAACGGACACCGTCGACGACGACCGGGTGGTAGTACAGACCGGCCCCGGGATCTCCGACGAAGCCATCCCGCGGGTTCTGATCGCTGATCCGACCGGTGGCGCCGTACACCATGTGATGCGGCTGGATCCAGGTCAGATACTCCTCGAAGCGATCCGCGAACTTCGCGTCGAGCAGTGGGCCCATCAGGACGTCGGTTGTCGGGTCGCCGACCTTCGCTCGAGCAACCGCGTCGGTGAACTTCGCGACGAACCGGTCATGAATCGACTCGTGCACGAGAACAGTGCCAAGCGACGTGCATCGCTGGCCCGCGGTGCCAAAGCCGGAGAAAAGGGCCCCCTCCACGGCGAGATCGAGGTCCGCGCTGGGCGTGATCACCATCGGATTCTTGCCGCCCAGTTCAAGGCACGCGGTCTGCAGGTGGCGTCCGGTGAGCGCGCCGATCTCTCGACCGACCGGCGACGAGCCGGTGAATCCCACCTTGTTGAGGAAGCCGTTTTCCAGCGACTGCTGCAGTCCGGCGAAGGTGGCGGCGCCGTCGGCGTGCACGAGGTTGAAGACTCCGTCCGGAAGACCTCCGCCCCGGACGAATAGTTCATGCAGCGCCGCGGAGATCACCGCCGAATACTCCGCAGGCTTCCAGACCACGGTGTTGCCGGTCACCAGCGCCGGGACGATGTACCAGGCCGGCACGGCGACCGGGAAGTTACCTGCCGTGATCACCCCGACAGCCCCGACCGGCCGCCGGTGGGTGAACAACTGCTTGTCCGTCATCTCACTGGGCACGGTCTGGCCGTAGAGCCGGCGCCCCTCTCCTAAGAAGAAGTCGCAGGTGTCGACGATCTCGCGCACTTCGCCGAGCGATTCGGCGAACGGCTTGCCGATCTCGGTCGTGATCAGCCGCGCCAGCGCTTCGGTGTTGTCCTCGATCAGCCGGCCGATCTGGGCGATCGCCCGTCCCCG
Organism: uncultured Actinomycetota bacterium; assembly: GCA_963808495.1. Lineage (GTDB taxonomy): Bacteria > Actinomycetota > Actinomycetes > Propionibacteriales > Propionibacteriaceae > Microlunatus. The sequence continues at coordinate 147,096 of CAWEGC010000011.1, read as the reverse complement.
CATCGGAGCCGGCACGCCAGCCCAACTCGGCTGCGCCTTGCTGGCCGATTCGGCGGCCTGCACGAATGTGCCGGCATCGCCGAACGACACCTCACCGACCACATCGCTCAGGCGTGCCGGGTTGGTGCTCCGGAGAGTCCGTGCGCCCGCAACCGGGGCACCGTGGATTATCGAGGTCACGACGGCGTTCATGAAGCGACTCCCAACGCGACTCGTGCGCATGCCCGGCCGATCGCCTGGATGGCCTCGTCGATCTCATCGTTGCTCACCGACAGCGCAGGGCGCAGCCGGATCGACCGCTCCCCACAGGGCAGCACGATCACCCGCTCCGCCTTGCGCAGGCGCAAGATCACAGCGTCGCGCTCTGCGCGGGATCGGAGATCAAAGGCGACGAAAAGTCCTCGGCCTCGTACGTTGGATATGCCGGGGGCGTCGGGTCGCAACCCCGTCAGCCCTTCCACCAGTCGGACCCCCTTCGGCCCTGCGGCCTCGATCAGGCCCTCAGCCTCGATGACCTCCAGGATGCGACGCGACCGCACCATGTCGGTAAGGCCACCACCCCACGTGGAGTTGATTCGTCCCGAGACAGCGAAGACGTTGTCCGGCACCTCATCGACCCGCCCGCCGGCCATGATCCCGCCGACCTGAGCCTTTTTGGCGAATGCGACGATGTCCGGCTGCACGCCCAGCTGCTGGTATGCCCACGCCGTACCGGTGGTACCGACGCCGGTCTGCACCTCGTCGAAGATGAACAGAGCGTCGTGATCGTGGACCATCGTCTTCAGCTCCGCGAAGAACTCGGCGCGGATGTGGTTGTCGCCGCCCTCGCCTTGGATGGGCTCGGCGATGAACGCCGCGATGTCATCCGGATAGGCCGCAAAGGCCGCCCGGGCCTGCTCCAGCGCCCGCCGCTCGGCGGCGACGACCTCCGGTAAATGATCATGCAGCGGGAAGGTGATCGCCGGTACATCGATCCGCGGCCAGGCGAAGGTCGGGAAGCGGTCGGTCTTGTTCGGTTCGGTGTTGGTCAGCGACAGGGTGTATCCGCTGCGGCCGTGGAAGGCGTGGCGGAGATGGAGGATTCTGGTTCCCAGCTCGCGCGACCGACCCGCGGCCTGGTTCTTCCGGCTTTTCCAGTCGAAGGCCACCTTGAGGGCGTTCTCCACCGCCAGCGCACCTCCCTCGATGAAGAACAGATGAGGAAGGGCTGGATCGCCCAACACCCGTACGAATGTTTCGACGAACTCCGCGTAGGCGGTGCTGTACATGTCCGGGTTCGCCGGCTTGTTGGCGGCGATCTGCGCCAGGTCGTTCATGAAGGTGGGATCGTCGACGATGCCGGGCGGATTCATGCCCAGCGGCGCCGAGGCGAAGAACGTGTACATGTCCAGGTAACGCCTGCCGTTGCGTGCATCGACCAGTCGTGAGCCACGACTCCGCTTGAGATCGACGACGAGTTTCATGCCGTCGGTCAGCACATGCCGAGCCAGAGTCTCGTGTACCTCCGCCGCCTGGATGTGAGTCTGTTCGCCCATGGCTCCCCCTGAGTGATGCACAACATGTTTTTGCGCCAGCCAGTACGTACAGAAGATATTAGCGCTCAAACAGCGCGTTCAGCGAGGATTAGGGCACCGACTTCGACGGTCAGACAGTTGGCAAGAAGTCAAGGGCCGTTGCCAGGTCAGCACGGAGTCTTCGCAGCATGGAGCGAGCTTGTTCCCGCGCCGATGTCAGGTCGGCGCTGCGCGGCGGCCGCAGACGGGCCTCGAGATAGCACTTCAGCTTCGGTTCGGTGCCGGAGGGGCGCACCACGACGCTCAGCGTCCTTCCCACCATCCTGATTGCGTCGGTTGGCGGCAACTGCTCGGTGCCTTGCAGCAGATCAGTCACGGCTACCGGCTGACCGGCCAGCCGCTCGGGCGGCCGGTCCCGCAGCCGCGCCATCGCCTCAGCGATGACCTTGAGATCGGCAACCCGGACGGACAGTTGATCAGTTTCGTAAATGCCGTACCTGCGGGCGATGCCGTCGAGTCGATCGGCCAGCGAGGAGCGCTGCGCCTTGCACTCGGCCGCCAGCGCCAAGACCCTGATGAGGGCGGAGATGCCGTCCTTGTCGCGTACGGCGGCAGGGTCGACGCAGTACCCGAGCGCCTCCTCATAGCCGAAGGCCAGCCCCGGCACACGTCCGATCCACTTGAAGCCGGTGAGGGTGTAGGTGAATGGCTGCCCGAACTCCGCGGCCATCATCGACAGCAGTGAGCTGGAGACGATCGAACAGGCGTACGTACCCTGAACCTTGCGGCGCAAGGCGTCGTCGGCCAGCAGCGCGCCCAGCTCGTCGCCGCGCAACATCCGCCAATGCCCACCGAAGGGTGCCGCCACCGCACACCGGTCGGCGTCGGGGTCGTTGGCAACCACCAGATCTGCCCGGGTCTTCTCCGCCTGGGCCAGTGCGAGATCGAGGGCGCCCGGTTCCTCCGGGTTGGGAAACGCCACGGTGGGAAAGGCCGGATCCGGTTCGGCCTGCGCAGCTACGACACTCGGCGCCGGGAATCCGCTGGCGGCAACCGCTCCGGCCACGACGGCAGCGCCCACTCCGTGCAGCGGGGTGTAGACCCAGCGCAGATCGCGGTCAGCGTCATCCGGCACCAACGACGCAATCCTCCCGAGATAGGCCGAAACGAGCTCGCCGCCGAGGATGGCGTAATCGGCGGAGCGGGGCACGTCGTTGAGGTCATGTCTGGCGACCTCAGAGATCCGCGCGGCGATGTCCGCCTCGGCTGGTGGCACGATCTGCGACCCGTCGCCCAGGTAGACCTTGTAGCCGTTGTCTTGTGGCGGATTGTGCGACGCCGTGACCACCACGCCAGCGACGCAGGAGAAATGGCGTATGCCAAAGACCGTGACGGGGGTGGGCAATGACCGATCGGTGAGCAGCGGCTTGAGACCCGCTCCGGCCATGATCTCGGCGGTGTCCCGGGCGAAGACGTCGGAGTTGTTCCGGGCGTCGTAGCCGACCAACACCGGACCTTCGGCCAGGCCGCGATCGAGCAGATAGCTGGCCAGCCCGGCTGCGGCCTGGCCGACGACAACGCGGTTCATCCGATTGGGACCAGGGCCGAGCGGCCCGCGCAGGCCCGCTGTGCCGAACTGGAGCCGACCGGTGAAGGCGTCGGTCAGTTCCGCCCCTGCAGCCAGATCGCCGGTTCCAGCGGCGTAGACAAGCTCGTCCACCTGCGATCGGGTGACCGGGTCCGGATCCTGCCGTGTCCACGCGGCGATCGTGCTCAGCAGGTCATCCCCGAGAGACGACGGCGGCGTCACAGGACGGCGGAGATCCCGGCCAGCAGCGTGCGCAGCCGTGGCGCCGCCTTCTGACCAGTCTCGAGCACCTCCTCGTGGCTCAACGGTGTGGGGGAGATGCCCGCGGCGAGATTGGTGATCAATGAGATACCGAGCACCTCCAAGCCCGCCTGTCGGGCGGCGATCGCTTCCAGAGCGGTCGACATTCCGACAAGGTCGCCTCCGATGATGCCGGCCATCCTGACTTCGGCGGGGGTTTCGAACTGGGGTCCGTGAAATTGGACATAGACGCCCTCGTCGAGGGTGGGCTCGACGGTTCGAGCAAGATCACGCAACCGGCTGGAATAGACCTCGGACAGATCGATGAACGTGGGTCCAACCAACGGTGTGCTACCGGTCAGGTTGATGTGATCCCGGATCAGCACCGGCGTGCCCGCAGCCCAGTTCGGGTTGAGTCCGCCGCAACCGTTGGTGAGGACCAGGACCTGTGCGCCGGCGGCGGCTGCGGTCCGGATCGGATGCACCACTTGTCCGATGCCGCGACCCTCGTACAGATGGGTACGCCCGGTGAAGATTGCCGCCACCTTGCCGGCGGAGGTACGAACCAGGCGCAGGACGGCACCGTGTCCGATCACCGTCGGTCGGGCGCAGCCGGGAACGTCCGGCAGGGCACACCGGCCGATTTCGGCACCAAGGTCGTCGGCGGAGGCGGACCAGCCTGACCCCAGGATGAAGGCAAGGTCGATCGAGGGGACCGCGAAGCGGTCTCGCAGGAACGCGGCGGCTTCGCGGGCGAGGTCTTCCGAACTTACGGCTTCTCCCACGTCGACGCTCATGGCGGCACTATAGGGCGACGGCCGCGGCTCGGTGGCGGCGAGAAGCTCGAGGAGTGCGGGGCCGGAGAAGGTGACGCCTACCCGCTACCAACCGCTGGCGCAGGGTCGGGACCGCAATTCGGCGACGTAGTCAGTCGGGGCGCCCGCGGCTTCGGCGGCGTCGGCCAGCAGGCCAAGCGTGCGTGCGCTCGGGATGCCACCCTCGAAGTCGTCGAGGACATAGGCCCAGGCTGGCTGTTCCCCTTCCAGCGTGGCGACTCGAACACGGACCTTTCGATACAGGCCCTGGTCGGCGCCTTCCCAACCATCGAGGGTCGATTCATCGGCATCGGTCACGTCGTACAGCGCGACGAAGATCTGCGAGCCGGTGTCCTCGACCAATGTCGGCAGAGCCCCGTCCCAGCCCTCGCCGCCGAACGTGATCCGCCAGCCCGGCAGCCAGCCAGTGCTGCGCAAGGGCGAGTGCGGGCATCGCTGAGCCATCTGCCGGGGATCCAGATTGCTCCCGTAAGCCGCATACAGCACGGCAGGAGGCTATCGCCAGCGGGGGAGCATGGACAGGGGCGACGTCATGGCCGGCTTCGACGAGGGTTCGTGCGGGATGTCCCATGAAACAATGCGTGCGTGACCCGAGTGGTGATCGTCGGTGGCGGTCCTGGCGGGTACGAAGCCGCGCTGGTCGGCAGCCAGTTGGGCGGCGACGTGACACTCGTGGAGTCTGACGGTCTCGGCGGATCTGCGGTGCTGACCGATTGCGTGCCCTCGAAGACGCTGATCGCCACGGCTGAGGTGATGACCGGGGTGCGTGAATCCGCCGAGCTGGGGTTGCGATTCGGGCCCACTGGTCGAGGCAGTGTGAATTCAAGTGTCCATGTTGATCTTGCTGCGGTGAACCACCGAGTGCTCGAGCTCGCCAAGAACCAGTCCGCCGACATCGTGGACCGCCTCCAGCGAGAGAACGTCGAGATCATCACCGGCCGGGGCCGGCTGGACGGACCCGATCGGGTGGTCGTTCAGACCGACACCGGCGAATCGACTGTGGACGCTGACGTGATCTTGGTGGCCACCGGTGCTCGCCCTCGGGAGCTGCCCGAGGCGAAGCCGGACGGCGAGCGGATCCTGACCTGGACGCAGGTGTACGCGCTTGGTGAGCTACCGGATCGGCTGATCGTGGTCGGCTCCGGCGTGACCGGGGCAGAGTTCGCCAGTGGGTACGAGGCCCTGGGCGTTGACGTCGTGCTGGTGTCCTCCCGTGACCGAGTTCTGCCGGGCGAGGACTCCGACGCCGCTCAGGTCCTCGAAGACGTCTTCGTTCGGCGTGGGATGACGGTGATGTCCAAGTCTCGAGCTGAAGCGGTCACCCGTGACGGTGACAAGGTGACGGTGCGTCTCACCGACGGCCGGGAGGTCACCGGCTCCCATTGCCTGCTCGCGGTCGGTTCGGTCCCGAACACCCCCGGCATCGGGCTGGAGGAGGCCGGGGTCGACCTCGGACCGGGAGGATTCATCACGGTCGACCGGGTCTCGCGAACCTCGGCGCGCGGCATCTATGCCGCCGGGGACTGCACCGGTGTCTTGATGCTCGCCTCCGTAGCGGCCATGCAGGGCCGGATCGCCATGTGGCACTCGCTGGGTGACGCCGTTGCGCCGCTCGACCTCGCGAACGTCTCGTCCAACGTCTTCACCGCACCGGAGATCGCGACCGTCGGAGTTACCCAGAAGCAGGTGGATGCGGGCGACGTCCCGGCCAGCTCGGTGACCCTGCCGTTGCGTGGCAATGCGCGGGCGAAGATGCAGGGCAGCCTGGACGGCTTCGTGAAACTCTTCTGCCGGCCGGCCACGGGCATTGTCGTCGGCGGCGTGGTCGTGTCACCGAGGGCCAGCGAGTTGATCTATCCGATCTCGATCGCGGTGGCGGAGCGGCTGACGGTGGACCAGGTCTCTGGAGCGTTCACGGTGTACCCCTCGCTTACGGGCTCCCTGGCCGAGGCAGCACGGCGACTCCACGGCAAGCGGTCGGCCAGCTGAGGCAGCTCAGCTGCTCAGACGCCGGCGGGTGCTTGCGATGCACTTGTCGACCAAGGTCGAGATCTTGCCGTCGGTCACAACGTCGAGTGCTGCAGCCACCTTGTCGCGCCAAGTACGGTTTAGCCGTGACGGTGCTGGCCCCGCCTGGTCTCGAAGCCGCCGCTGACCTGCTCCGTGACCGGAGCTGGGTGGCTCTTACGGGCGCCGGCATGTCCACCGACTCCGGCATCCCCGACTACCGTGGTCCGACGTCTGTTCGGGCGACGCCCATGCAGTACGGCGAGTTCGTGGCCTCGTCGGAGGCGCGGCGGCGATACTGGGCCCGCTCGTTCCTCGGTTGGCGGCGGATCGGGCAAGCCAGCCCGAACGACGGCCATCGCGCCTTGGTTGATCTGCAGGGGGCCGGGCTCCGTGGCGTGATCACCCAGAACGTCGACGGCTTGCATGCCAGCGCCGGCAGCTCCCCGCTGATCACGCTGCACGGAGACATCAGTGCCGTTGTCTGTCTCGACTGCGGACACCGCTCGCCTCGTCGAATCCTCCAAGATCGGCTGGCTCGACTCAATCCCGATCTGAACCAGCCACTCGTGCTGCAGCACGCGGAGCTGCGGCCGGACGGCGACGCTGTGGTCCAGCAGTGGCGGCGCTTCGTGCTCGCTGATTGCCTGGTCTGCGGCGGCCGTCTGAAGCCTGACGTGGTCTTTTTCGGCGAGGCCGTGCCCAAGGCGCGAGTCGAGAGCGCCTATGGGCTGGTCGACAGCGGGAACGTGCTCGTCGTGCTCGGATCCTCGCTCACCGTGATGTCCGGACTTCGCTTCGTCCGGCACAACGCCAAACGCGGCCGGCCGGTGCTGATCATCAACCGAGGCCCGACCCGCGGCGACGAACTCGCCGCCATCAAGATCAATTCCGGTTGCTCGGAGACCCTCAAGCAGCTGATCGACGAGTTGGCGGCCTAGCCGTCGAACATGTCCCCGAACATGTCACCGATTCCTCCGCCGATCTCCCCGAAGCCCTCTCCAATGCCACCGACAGCGTCGCCGACACCTTCACCGATGGCGCCGATGCCCTCCCCGACCCCGCCGAAAACGTTGCCCATGCCGCCGAAGAGGAAGCTTCCGATCAATGCTCCGGCCAGCAGGTCGCTGCCGTTCCATCGGCTGTAGTAGCCCTGCGCCCACGGCGCATACGCCTGGCCACCCTGCCAGTACGGCACCCGCTGTGCGCCGACCTGCACCGTGCGGATATAGGGATCGGCTCCGGCCAGCACCCGTTCGGCGTCGGCCGGGCACGCCGGCACGGCTCGGGGGACACCGCCCGGAGGGGCCCATTCCACATCGCGCAGCGACGGTCCGTGAGCGGGATTGAAGAAACATGGAGGTCGCTTGGCCGGCAGCGGCTGACCCGCGATCCGCGCCTTGACGCAGGCCACGGCGTACCGACCGTCCTCGAGGATTTCGGTGACGTGGCGGATCTCCTCCGGCCTGCGCACCGCATCGAGTGACATTTTGGCGTCGTCGTAGGCATCCAGCGCGCGCTGGTAGTCCTGCTGCATCGGCTCGTCCAGCGCATGGCCGGCCACGTCGGAGTCCAGACGCTGCAGCTCCTCACCGAATTTCGTGACGTCCTCGTCCGCGGCGCGCCGTGACGTCGTGAGTACCGACTCCAGCTCGGCGCGCTCTGCCGCCTCTCGCTGTTGTACGGAATGCCGCCGATACAACGCCGCACCGCCGCCGATGACGACCAGCAGCAACAGCAGCACGACTAGCTCAGACACGATTTCCAGTCTGCCCAGGAAGGTGGCACATCAATCAAGCCTGAGCCGGTTCTTACTCACTTCTCAACCCCGGCGGGTCAGGCATCGCTGATCTCGCACAGGATCGCACCACTGGTGACGGTCGCCCCCGCCGACGCGGTCAAGTTGGTGATCTTTCCACCTCGATGGGCGTTCAAGGGTTGCTCCATTTTCATGGCCTCGAGCACGACGACGAGATCCCCGGGCTGGACCAGCTGACCCTCGCTGACTGCGACCTGGACGATCGTGCCCTGCATGGGAGAGGTCAAGGCGTTGCCCGAGGGTGTCTTCGCGCTCGAGCCGCTGCCGCCCCGCCGGATGGGCTTGCGCGTGCGCGCCGGACTTGCTGAACCATTGGTACCGCCGAAGCCGGCCGGAACGACGACCTCCAGCCGTTTCCCGTTGACCTCGACCACTACTCGCTCACGCTCGGTCGACTCGCCGATCGACGGCGGCGGACCCGCGTACGGGGGGACCTCGGCCGCCCACTCGGTTTCGATCCAGCGAGTGTGTACCCGGAAGTCACCGTTGGCCGCGGTGAATGCCGGGTCGTCCAGCACTGCCCGATGGAAGGGTGTGACGGTAGGCATGCCCTCGACGACAAGCTCGCCCAGCGCCCGCCGGGCGCGTTCGATGGCCTGCGAACGATCGGCGCCGCTGACGATGACCTTCGCTACCAGCGAGTCGAAGCTCCCGGGTACGGTCATGCCGCTCAGGTATCCCTCGTCGACGCGGACACCGGGCCCGGCCGGTGCCCGCCAGTTGATCAAGGTGCCCGGCGCTGGCAGGAAGTTGCGTCCCGGGTCCTCGGCGTTGATCCGGAACTCGATCGAGTGACCGATGATCGACGGGTCGTCGTAGCCGAGGGCCTCACCGTTCGCGATCCGGAACATCTCCCGGACCATGTCCAGCCCGGTCACCTCCTCCGACACCGGATGCTCGACCTGCAACCGGGTGTTGACCTCGAGGAAGGAGATGATGCCGTCCTGTCCGACCAGGAACTCACAGGTTCCGGCGCCGACATAGCCGGCAGCCTTAAGTATCGCCTTGGAGGCTGAATAGAGCCGATCGCGTTGCTCGGCGGAAAGGAAGGGGGCCGGCGCCTCCTCGACCAGCTTCTGGTGACGCCGCTGTAGTGAGCAGTCGCGGGTCGAGACGACCACGACGTGGCCGTGGCTGTCGGCCAGACACTGGGTTTCGACGTGTCGCGGCTTGTCGAGATAGCGCTCCACGTAGCACTCGCCGCGGCCGAACGCTGTGACGGCCTCTCGGGTCGCGGACTCGAAGAGCGAGGGAATCTCGGCCATCTCGCGGGCCACCTTCAGACCGCGTCCGCCACCGCCGTAGGCCGCCTTGATGGCGACGGGCAGCCCGTGTTCCTCCGCGAAGGCCACGACCTGCGCTGCGTCGGCTACCGGATCGGGCGTGCCGGGAACGAGAGGGGCGCCGACCTGCTGGGCAATGTGCCGAGCCTTGACCTTGTCGCCGAGCGCCTCGATCGCCGACGGTGGGGGACCGATCCAGATCAGCCCGGCATCGGTCACAGCCTGGGCGAAGGCCGCGTTCTCGGCCAGGAATCCGTATCCCGGGTGAACGGCGTTGGCACCGCTTCTGCTCGCGATCCGCAGGATCTTGGCCACGTCGAGGTAAGTCTCGGCGGGAGTGGCTCCGTCGAGCGCGTACGCCTCGTCGGCAAGCGAGACGAAGAGGCCGTCGGCGTCGGCGTCGGCGTAGATGGCGACGCTCTGCAATCCGGCGTCGGCCGCCGCCCGAATGACCCGGACCGCGATTTCGCCTCGGTTGGCAACGAGTACCTTGCGAATGACCACGAGTCCTCCGGGCGAGCAGAACGGGCGGAGATCGACCGCCCTAACTCCCGGAGTCTAGCGATGGAGGCTGACCTGGTCGCCGGGTCGGAGTTGGGCCGCGTCATCAGCTGCCCGATCGGCCAGCACGCCGATCACCGGATAGCCACCGGTCACTGGATGATCGGCGAGGAAGATCAACGGCTGGCCGGCCGACGGAACCTGGATGGCGCCGCGGATCAGACCCTCCGACGGTAATTCGTGCGTTATCCGCCGGTCCAGTCGCGGCCCCTCCAGCCGGACGGCGACCCGGTCCGCCTGGGCGGAAACGGTCCAGGAGCTTTCCTGCAGCAAGGTCCACGCCTGATCGGTGAACCAGTCGCGCCGGGGACCGGGGTGGACGGCCAGGTGCTTGTTCGTCGGATGCGGAGGGGCGAGATCGACGCCGGGCAGTGAGCCGGTGGCATGGCCCACGGCGATCGATACACCCGATTGCAGCGGCTCCGGACCCAGCCCGGACAAGACATCGGTGGCCCGGCTGCCCAGGACCTCGGGGACCTGCAGGCCACCTCGAACGGCGAGGTAGTTGCGGATCCCGTCGGCTGGTGGGTCGACGCGGAGGCGGTCACCCGGGTAGAGGGCGAAGGGCACATGGGACGCTGTTGGTTGTTGGTTGATCCACAGTTGAGTGAGCGGACCGGTGATCGCGGCCCAATGGAAATGCTTCGCCACAATGATCAAGCCGCCAAGCGTCACCTCGATCACAGCGGCCTCCTCCGGATTGCCGACGAGCCGGTTCGCCAGCGCCGACGAGGTCCGATCGGCGGCACCGGACGGCGAAACGCCGAGATGCGCCAGGCCCGGTCTGCCGAGGTCCTCGATCAACGCCAGTGGCCCGGTCTGTTCGATGAAGATCACGATGCCGTCGGGCTGAACTGAACCTGGAAACCCGGTTGCAGCAGCGCAGGCGGCGTCCGATCGAGATCCCACAGCTGCGCGTGCGGTTCGGCCGATGAGTTGCCAGCCGCCGGGACCGGCCCGTGGATAGATTCCCGACCACGAGTCCGCCAGACCGACGGCACCGGCGGGCACGCTCGGGCGCGGTTGCTGCCGTCGGGAGACCCGAAGCCGGTCGTGTTCGCCTTGCAGGTAAGCGAAGCCGGGCGTGAACCCGCAGAAGCCCACCGTCCAGATTTGACCGGTGTGCAACTCCACCACGTCGGCGGGCGTGATCCCGATCTGGTCGGCCACCGTGCTGAAGATCTTCCCCGGAGTAGTCGACCTCCACGCGGATTCGAACCTGTTGGTGGATCTCGGCGCTCGTGGCCACCATGGACTGCAGCACGCGACGGTCCGCCTCGTCCAGCGGGGCAGCGAGCCGGAGAAGAACCGTGCGAGCGCCCGGGACCACCTCGTTGATCTTGGGTTGCTCGCGTAGCTGCGGAAGCAGCCCGACTACCTCCGCGAGATTCTCGCACTCCAGCAACGCAGCCACCGGACCGTAGTCGATCAGCCGCCGAGTCATGGCATGTCGACGAACGGAGCGATCGTGATGCCCGCAGCCAGCACGGCCTCTCGTACGGCGGACGCCATCTCCACCGCCGACGGTGAGTCCCCGTGGGTGCAGAACGAGTTGGCGCGACCGTTCCGGGCAGCTTCCACGGCCCGGCGCGCGGCCATCGCGGGATCGGTGATCAACGCGTCGGGTTGGCGTCGGTCGACCAGCCGGCCGTCGGCGGTGTAATTGCGGTCGACGAAGTACTCGGTCACGGTTCGCAGGCCGGCGCTGTCGGCCAGTGTGAGGATCACTGATCCCGGCAGGACCAGCAGGGGAAGGGCCGGATCGCACGCCAGCACCGCTTCCACTACTGCTGCCGCCTGCTCTTGGTGATCAACAACGGTGTTGTAGAGGGCCCCATGCGGCTTCACGTAGCGCACCCGCCCGCCTACTGAGCGCGCCAGCCCGTCCAGGGCGCCGACCTGATAGATCACCGCGGCGGTCAGGTCGACCGCGGTCATGTCCAGAAACCGCCGGCCGAATCCCGCCAGATCGGGGTAGCCCACTTGTGCGCCGATCACCACCCCGGCTTCGACTGCCTGGCGGCAGGCCCGCCGAAGCGTCATGGGGTCACCGGCGTGGAAGCCGCACGCGATGTTGGCACTGGTGATGAGCGGCAGCATCGCTGCGTCGTCACCGAGGATCCAGCGTCCATAGGACTCGCCGAGGTCGGCATTCAGGTCGATCGGCACGGGGCCATTCTCACCCACACAAAAGGTGTGGGCCTCCTGCGAGTATGAGTCGCAAGAGGCCCACGAACTGGCCAGAGTCAGTGACGTCTCCGGCCGACCGGGCGACCGAGCAGGCCCCACCAACCCGTCACCGGCTGCTGCGGTGAGTGACCTCACCGTACGGACCTTCGGTCTTTCCCTGCCCCGCTCTCACCTGGCGGTGAGGGCGTAAGAGAATTTCTACCTCGCGCTGATAGGGGCCCGCAAGCCCTTGTGACAAAGAGATTCGAGCAATCTCGCCGTCCACCGACGGATCCACATGCAAGGGCCGACTATGCACCGAAGTGATCAACTTCTCCACAGCCTTGTCCACCTTCCTGTGGAGGAATGAGTCTGCACAACGCGATTACTCTTGCTGCGTGGAACCGGAGCCGGACGCCAAGGACTGGACCTGGACGCTGACGCGGCGCTGCCCCGACTGCGGACTAGAGGCTGGCGGGGTCGATCCGACCGAGATACCGGAGCGCGCCTTTGTGGCGGCTGAGGAATGGATCCAGATTCTCCGATCCAGCCCGGCGGTGACCAGGCGGCCGTCTGCGGATGTCTGGTCACCGCTGGAGTACGGCGCCCATGTCCGAGACGGCTTCCGGGTCTTCGGCGGCCGCCTGAGGCAGATGCTGGCCGAGGACGACCCTGTCTTCGAGAACTGGGACCAGAACGAGACCGCAATTCGGGATCGCTACCTCGAGCAGGATCCGGAGGTGGTGGCCGACGAGTTGGAGGCGGCTGCGGAGGCCTTTGTGGCCCGATTGGCATCGGTGGATCGGGCACAGCTGGGACGAAAGGGACGGCGCTCGAATGGATCTGAGTTCACCGTCGCGAGTCTCAGCCAGTACTTCCTGCACGACGTCGTCCATCACCTCTGGGACGTGACCGGCCAACAAGACGGGGTCGACTCCTTGTCCGTGGAGCGCTCTCCGGCGGACTGACCGGGCCCGGCAGGCAGCGCAAGATCAACTACGCCCGACCCGATCGCCCTACACTGGCGCCATGGGCGCGCCGTACGCGTTGGACTCCGAGCACGCCGATTTCCGAGCGGTGGTCGCGGAGTTTGCCGAGCAGGAGTTGGCGCCGCACGTGGCGAAGTGGAATGCGGGCCACGAGCTGCCGATGGATGCCGTTCGTCAGATGGCCGATCTCGGCCTGTTCGGCTTGGCCGGTCCAGAGGAGTACGGCGGAGCCGGTGACTTCACCAGCCTTTGTATTGCGGTCGAGGAGATCGGCTGTGTGGACCAGTCACTCGGCATCACCTTGGAGGCCGCGGTCGGGCTGGGCATCAACCCGCTCGCGCGTTTCGGCACCAAGGAACAAAAACAGCGCTGGCTCCCCGATTTGCTGGCCGGCCGGGCCCTGGCTGCCTTTGCCCTGACCGAGCCGGAGTCCGGGTCGGATGCGGGCGCTCTGCGGACCTCCGCGATCTTGGACGGGGATTGCTGGGTGATCAATGGGGCCAAGCAGTTCATCACCAATTCGGGAACCGAGATCACCTCCCTGATCACGGTGACCGCCCGCACGGGGACGCGTAACGACTCCAAGGCAGAGATCTCGACGATCATGGTTCCGCGCTCGACGATCGGCCTCACCGTAGGAGCGAGTTACGACAAGCTCGGCTGGCACGCCTCCGATACGCATCCGCTCAGCTTCGCCGACCTACGCGTGCCTTTTGATCATCTTCTCGGGGCGCGCGGTCAGGGCTACGCGCAGTTCCTGGCCACGCTGGACGACGGGCGGATCGCCATCGCGGCGCTCGCGCTCGGTTGCATTCGAGCGTGCCGCGATCTCTCCCGGAGCTACGCACTGGAGCGGCAGTCTTTCGGCGGTCCGATCGGCCGGAATCAGGCGGTCGCCTTCTCGATCGCCGATCTTGACGTGATGGCCCATACCGCCGGGCTGCTGGTGTACGCAGCGGCCGGTCTTCGTGATCACGGCGGTTCGGCGGCCGAGCTGAAGCGGGCCGCGGCCATCGCCAAGCTGTACGCCTCCGAGTCCGCCGTTGCGGCCACGCGGATCGCCAGCCAGGTGTTCGGCGGCTACGGGTTCATGGAGGAGTACCCCATCGCCCGGTTCTACCGCGATGCGAAGGCACTCGAGATCGGCGAGGGGACGTCGGAAGTCCAGCGGTTGTTGATTGCCCGCGCGTTGGGCCTTCCGGTGGAGTAGGGCGATGGATGAGCTGACCGATGTGGCCAAGCGGGTGCGGGCCGCACGTGATGAGACCCTGACGCCCGAGCCCGGAGCGGGCAGGAAACTGGCGGCTCAGCACAAGCTCTACGTTCGGGAACGGGTCGCCTTGCTCTTCGACGAGGCCAGCTTCGTCGAGGACGGGCAGCTGGCCAACGCGCTGGCGGACAACCTGCCGGCCGATGGGGTGGTCACCGGACGAGGGCTGGTCTCGGGCCGGCCAGCCCTGGTCGTTGCGAACGATCCCAGCGTCAAGGCTGGATCGTGGGGGGCCCGTACGGTCGAGAAGATCATCCGGACCACCGAGGTGGCTCTGCGAGACGAGCTCCCGCTGTTCTGGTTCGTCGACTCCGCCGGTGCCCGAATCACTGATCAGGTCGACCTGTTTCCCGGCCGACGGGGTGCCGGCCGGATCTTTCGCAACCAGGTGGCCTTGTCGGGCAAGGTGCCGCAGATCTGCTGCCTTTTCGGACCGAGCGCGGCCGGCGGTGCCTACATCCCGTCGTTCTGTGACGTCGTGATCATGGTGGAAGGCAACGCTTCCATGTATCTGGGCTCGCCTCGAATGGCCGAGATGGTGGTGGGGGAGAAGGTCACCTTGGAGGACATGGGTGGCGCGCGGATGCACGCCAGCGTTTCCGGATGTGGTGATCAACTGGCTGTCGACGACGCGGACGCGATCGCCCAGGCCAAGCAGTACTTCTCCTACCTGCCGCAGAACTGGCGGGGCGCGCCGCGGAACTATGAGCCAGCGCCCCCGGCGCGTGAGTTCACCGACGATCTGGTGCCGAGCGAGGAGTCCCATGGCTACGACATCGCCACGGTGATCGAGGCAATCGTGGACGAGGGCTCGTTCACCGAAGTCAAGCCGCTGTTCGCGCCTGAGGTGATGACCGGCTTCGCCCTGCTGGAAGGGCAACCGATCGGGATTGTGGCCAATCAGCCGTTGATCAAGGGCGGAGTTCTGTTCGTCGACTCAGCCGACAAAGCGGCTCGGTTCATCTGGCAGTGTGACGCCTTCAACATCCCGCTGCTCTACCTGGCCGATGTGCCTGGTTTCATGATCGGCAGTGCAGTGGAGCGCCAGGGCATCATCCGGCACGGCGCCAAGATGATCACCGCCGTGGCTGAGGCTACGGTGCCGACCATTTCGCTGATCGTGCGCAAGGCCTACGGCGCGGGGCTCTACGCCATGGCCGGACCCGGCTTCGCACCGGACGCGTGCCTGGCCCTGCCGACGGCGAAGATCGCGGTGATGGGACCGGAGGCGGCCGTGAACGCCGTGTACGCCAACAAGATCGCAGCGATCACCGACGAGAGCGAGCGGGTCGCGTTCGTCGATGGCTTGCGGGCCGACTACGAGATCGACATCGACATCCTGCACTTGGCCAGCGAGCTGGTCGTCGACGCCATCGTCGAACCGGCGGCGGTTCGCAGCGAGCTCGTGGCACGCTTTGCCGCCGCGGCCACCAAGAACCGTCACTTCTCCGACCGTCGGCACGGAGTGCCGCCGGTGTGAGACTCGGCACGGAGTGCCGCCGGTGTGAGATCGGCACGGTCTGATCCCGGGAAGGTGATCGGCCGCAGGAGCTTGAGTCTCCTCTCAGGTCAGCAACGCGGCGATGACGATCAGGACCGGAACTGAGGCCAGGGTGGAAATGAAGATCGTGTCACGAGCCAGAATGACCCCCGTGTTGTACCTAACGGCGTGGGTGAACACGTTTTGGGCGGTGGGCAGCGCGGCGATCACGGTCGCCGCGAAGACGTCCAGCCCGTCCAGTCCGAGAAGGTTGGCGACCAGATAGGCGCACGCCGGCTGCACGACAAGCTTGAGGGTGACGATCGTTCCCACTTGTACGGGTGGCTCACCGGCCCCCGGGAGCGGACCCAGGCGGAGCGAGACACCGTAAGCCAGCAGCATCGCCGGTACGGCCATGCCGGCCACGAGGTGCAGCGGATCGGCGATCAGAGGTGGGAGTCGCACACCGGATATCGACAACAGCAAGCCCACCAGGGACCCGATGGTCAGCGGGTTGCGGACGATGCGGCTGAGAATGCGCAGGATCTGCTGTCGGACGGTGGTAACTGCACGCCCACGAGACGTCACCACGTCAAGCACGGCGAGGCCGATCGGCTGCAACACGAGCAACTGGGTGAGCAACATGGGCGCGATCAGCGATGCGTCACCCAGCACGTAAGCGGCGATCGGCAAGCCCAGGTTGCCGGCATTGACATACGCGGAGGCGAAAGTCCCGATCACGGTATCGCCCGCCGTCCGCCGCCATACCAGCCTGGCCAACACCAGGTAGGCCGAGGCGGCCACAACGACGCTGCTGACCGAGGCCACCAAGGTGGCCGAGAAGATCCGGGAGATGTCGGTCTCACCGAGCACTGTGATCATGAGCGCTGGACTGGCGACGAAGAATGCCAGCCGGATCAGCATTCGCTGACTGGCCTCATCGAGGATGCGAATGTGGGCGAGCAAGAAACCGAGGCCGATGACCGCGCCCACGGTGACGAAACCGGCGAGGACTTCCTTCACTTTCGGCAGCGTCCGGCGCGCATGGCCTGTGCAACCACCTTCAGATCGGCAGTCTCCGGAAGATCGGCCGCGGGACGTGGCGCAGACCAGCCATCACCACGCGCATCGGCGGCGGCACCCAGATCAGTTGCCGCTTTCCCGTAACCGCAGCAACCACGGCGTCTGCCACCTGCTCCGGTGTTACGGCAAGCGGTGCCTTCTCGACGCCGCGCGTCATCTTCGACGTCACGAATCCCGGCCGAACCACGAGCACGTGCACGCCGTGATCGCGGAGCGCTTCACCGAGGCCAAGGAAGAAACCGTCGAAACCCGCCTTGGTAGACCCGTAGACGAAGTTGGATCGGCGGACCCGCTCTCCCGCCACGCTGGACAAGGCGACGATGCACCCGTATCCCTGC
Source organism: uncultured Actinomycetota bacterium (assembly GCA_963808495.1). Taxonomy (GTDB): domain Bacteria; phylum Actinomycetota; class Actinomycetes; order Propionibacteriales; family Propionibacteriaceae; genus Microlunatus. The sequence goes on along the minus strand of CAWEGC010000011.1, from coordinate 129,919 downwards.
ACCCGCATGCGAGCGGCCAGCAGAACGCCGAGGTGAACCGGCGCAGTGTAGTTGACCTCGGCAAGCTCCAGCACGACGTCGGGGTCCCGCCAGGCCTGCTCGGGGTCACCCAGCAGGCCGAAGGCGACGACGGCGACGTCGATGTCCCCGCCCGCGAACGCCTGGTCGATGGTCTGCGCGTGCGATCCCGGATCGCGGGCCTCGAGATCGACTTCGTCGACCGAGCACCCCATCTCGCGCAGTTCTGCGGCCGCTGCATCGCGTTGCTCGCTCGGTCGCGCCGCTAGCACGACACGGAGGCCGCGGTGTGTGGCGTAGCGGCGCGCGATCGCCAAGGCGATGTCGGACGTGCCGCCCAGCAACAGCAGCGATTGCGGTGTGCCCACGGCGTTGATCACGCCACCTCCATGTCGACGTCCAGCTCCTAGTGCAGTTCCAAACGGCGGGCAAGGTCAGAATTGAAGATTCCGTCGGGATCCACCTGTCGGCGCACGGTCAGGAACTCCGCCAACCGCGGATACATCATGCGAAACGTCTCCGCACTCAGCCGGGAATCCTTCGCCAGATAGACCCGTCCACCGGCAGCCACCACCTGCTCGTCCAGCGCATCGCAGAGCTTGTCCAAGCCAGGCTCGATCGGCAGGTCGACGGTCAATGTCCATCCCGGCATCGGAAAGGACAGCGGCGCCGGGTTGCTCGGTCCCAGTCGCTTGAGCACGTTGAGGCACGACAGATGTCCCGATCTGACGATCATCTCGAAGCAGGTGCGGAAGATCTCAACTTCGGTGAACGGCACGACGAACTGGTACTGCAGGAAGCCGTGTGGCCCGTACAGTCGGTTCCACTCCGCCAGCATGTCCAGCGGGTGGAAGAACTCGGTGATGTTCTGCACCTCGGCCACCCGGTGCTTGGGTGCTTTGCGGTACCAAGCCGCACTGAAGGCCTTCGCGGTGACGACGTTGATCATCCGATTCGGGAAGATCTCCGGGATCGTGCCAAGCGACGGGGCCACGAACTTCAGTGGCTCCTTGGCCAACTTGAACGGCAGGTCGTGCTCGCGAGCCTTGTTGCCACGGGTCAGCACTCCCCGGCCCATGTGCTTGCCCTTGGTCACCGCGTCGAACCAAGCCACCGAGTAGGTGTAGTTCTCGTCGCCCTCGCTCATCCTCGCCATCAGGTCGTCGAGATCGGTGCAGCGGTGGGTGTCCACTTTGAAGTACGCGGTTTCGGTCCTCTGCAGGCCGATGGTGGCCCCCAAGATCACTCCAGTGAGCCCCATGCCGCCGATGGTGGCCCAGAACAGCTCTGCGGTCTCGCCGTCCGGGGAGATCCTACGGACCTCGCCGTCGGCGGTCAGCAGATCAAGCGATTGCACGTGATTGCCGAAGCTGCCTTCAGTGTGATGGTTCTTGCCATGTACGTCGGCCGCAATCGCACCGCCGATCGTGACTTGACGGGTACCGGGCAGGACCGGCACCCACAGCCTGAGTGGCAGCAGGGCACGCATCAAGACGTCCAGGCTGACCCCCGCCTGAGCGGTCACGGTCGGCGGCTCCGCCTCGGCGTCAACATGCTGGATGCGGTCCAGCTTGGTCAGGTCGAGCGCTGTGCCACCGGCGTTCTGCGCCGCGTCACCGTAGCTGCGGCCCAGGCCTCGAGGGACGACCCCTCGCTGAGGGTCGGCCTTGCGCAGGACCGACACAGCATCGGCCACCGAGTCGATCTCGGCCAGATGCGCCCTCGTCGACGTGCTGCGACCCCACCCGTGCAGCGGTACCATCGGCTGCGCCTCCGGCATCGAGGGTTTGATCGGGGGGACCTGACTTTCGTCTCGCTCGGCATTCATCGGAGCACCGCCACCAAGATCACCACGAGCCACACCAATCCGATCCCTTGCAAAACATGATCATGCAGAACGACGTCCTCAGGTTCGCCGGCGTTACCTGAGTCGACCTCCAGGGCGTACTGCAGCAACCCCAGTGTGAACGGAGCGATCGAGACTGCGGTCCAGGGCACACCGAGCGGAGGCTGACCGTCCCGATTCTCGAACGCCCACAAGCTGTAAGAGATCAATACCATCACGGCGGCAAGCATCCAGGCGAACCGGAGATAGGACTCGGAGTATCGAGTCAGCGACCGCCGGGTGCCGGCGTCGGCGCCGAGAGCCTTCATTTCCGAATAGCGTTTGCCGGCGACCATGAAGAACGAACCGAATGACGCGACCAGCAAGAACCACTGACTCAGTGGAATGCCAGCGGCCACGCCACCCGCGATCGCCCGCAGGAGGAAGCCGCTGGCCACGATCGCCAAGTCGACCACGGGCAGGTGCTTGAGAAACGCCGAATACAGCACCTGCAGCAGCAGGTACACGGCCAGCGTGACGCCCAGGGCGATCGCGGTGTAGAAACCGATCGCAAAGCCCACCGCTCCGGTGACCGCGGCCAGTAGCAACGCTGCCCGCACGCTCAGCTCACCGGACGCAATCGGGCGCAGCCGCTTCTTGGGGTGCAGCCGATCCTCGTCGACATCCCGGACGTCGTTGAGCAAGTAGACCGTGGAACTCACCAGACTGAACGCCACAAAGGCCAAGCCGACATTGATCAGGACCTCCGCCTCGAAGATCTGACCCGCCGCCAGCGGAGCCGCGGCCACCAGGACGTTCTTCACCCACTGCCGGGGCCGCATGGCGCGCAGCGGAGCCGGCAGTCGGCTGGTGCGCACGGCGAGGGCGGTGTGCTCGGACATGACCCCCGAAGGGTACCGATACCCACCTGAGTACGGACCGCGTTCACGAATGGTCGGGCCGAGAGCGCTATTACCGTATGGCCATGTTCGCGCCGGTCCGCAGGTTGACCCGCCTGATGGCGATCCTGCTCGTCGCCGCGATGCTGGCGGGCTGTGCCGGCAAGGCGGGCGTGATCCCGCCGACAACGGACGCGCCGCCCCTGCTGCCGCCGTCGGTCAGCGTGCCCGCGGATGGTGTGACCTTGGCGGCATTCGGTTTCACCAATGGTCCGGTCCGTGAGTTCTCCCTTCCTCGAAGTACCGTTCTGGCAGCCAAGGTGGACCAGGCCAACAACGTTGCCGTCGTGCTGTCCTCGCCGTCACCATCGGAGGTCGCCGACTATCTGCGTCGCAGCCTGCCGGTCGCCGGTTTCGAGCTTCGGCATGACGAGAGCGGAACGATGACTTTCGACGGATACGGGTGGGCGGGTAGTTTCACCGGCACCGACAACCCAGCCGGCACTGGCGCCCGCTCGGCAGTGCTCCTGCGCCCGCAGTAGCGGCATCCCCGGTGGCCCTTACCGGGAACCTCGGTCGGCCAGCTCGTCGTCAATGCGGAGAGGCAGCGTGATGTTGGTACAGCGGGATGCCTTGCTGCAGCGCACTCGGCTGCTGGGACCCGCGTTCGTCGCTGCTGTGGCGTACGTGGACCCAGGCAACGTCGCGACCAACACCGCGGCCGGCGCATCCTACGGCTACTTGCTGCTCTGGGTTCTGGTGGCCGCGACCTTGATGGCCGGCCTCGTGCAGTACCTGTCGGCCAAGGTCGGCTGGCTGACGGGGGAGTCGCTGCCCGCGCTGGTCGGTCGCCGGACCCGGACAATTCCGCGGCTCGGTTACTGGCTCCAGGCGGAGACAGTGGCGGTGGCGACCGACGTCGCGGAAATCGTCGGCGGCGCCGTCGCCCTGTCACTGCTCTTCGGCTTACCGCTGCTGGTAGGTGCGGTGATCACGACCGCGGTCTCGACCGGCCTGCTGTTGTTCCAGAATCACCGCAGCCAGGCCAGCTTCGAGCGAGTGATCACCGGGATGCTGGCGGTCGTGGCGATCGGCTTCCTGGCCGGGCTGGTCATCGCCCCACCGGATCCCGCCGCCGCAGCCGCTGGCTTGGTTCCCCGGCTGGCTGGGGCCGAGAGTGCCTTGCTGGCCGTGGGCATGCTGGGGGCAACGGTGATGCCGCACGCGGTCTACCTGCACTCGGCATTGGTCCGGGACCGACACGGTGTGGCCGACGCCGATTGCGCCGAGCCAATCTTGTCCGGGATCCGGGTAGACGTCACCCTGGCCATGATCGTCGCCGGCAGCGTGAACATCGGCATGCTCCTGTTGGCGGCCAGCACGCTGCAGGGACTACAGATCGACGGCCTGGCCGCTGCCCATGCCGCCATCGGAGACAGCCTCGGCCAAGTGATCGCTTGGATGTTCGCGCTTGCCCTGCTGGCGTCCGGACTTGCCTCCACTTCCGTCGGCGGCTACGCCGGCGCAGTCATCATGGACGGTCTGCTGCGGCGCCGGATTTCGCTGCTGGCCCGCCGGTTGATCACCGCAGTGCCGGCATTGATCTTGCTGGCCGTGGGGCTCGAGCCAACCCGTCTGTTGATCATCTCGCAGGTGATCTTGTCATTCGGTATCCCGTTCGCGCTGATCCCGCTGGTCAGGATCGCGGCAGACCGTAGATTGATGACGTTCGTGCCGACCCGTTCGCTGACTGTGGTGCTGGCGTGGCTGAGCATCGTGGTGATCTCGGCCCTGAATATGATCCTGATCGGGCTGACGATAGCGACGGCCTGAACTCACACTCCGTGATCACGAACAACTATCGCGGTCAGCGTTGAGCCGGCCTTGGTCGCGAACACCCGAACCCTGTCCTTGACCTTGATGTCTGAGCGGCTCGCTTGCTCCTTGTCCTTGCGGATCCGGGTCTCGGTGTTCAGCACGTAGCTGCCGCTGAAACCCGTCCTCGCTCTTGACGGTGAGAGAGGTCTCACTCACCGACTCGACCACGCCCCGCTGAAAGACCACCACGCGCCGCTTCTCGCCGCCAAGGGTGGCCTCGCCGTGCAGGGCCCGCCGTAGCAGTCCAGGATGCCGGCCAGTGTGGTGTGCCTTGTCCTTTCGATCGGCCTTGTCCTTTCGATCGGCCTTGTCCGTCGGGCTCGGGCTGGCCGTCGACGAGGGGCTGGCGGCTGGAGTCTGCTCAGGGTCGGCATAAGCCAGCCCCGCGCCGACGCCGGCGGCAAGGGCGACGGTGCCGAACACGGCGGCGATCGTCTTGGCCGTCCATCTCATGACGTATTCCCTTTCGAGATTCTTGGTTCGACTCAGCCCGCCGGGGCTTGCTCTCAGTCTTGGCTCGTGGGGTCGAGAAGTGCTACCGCAACCGTCGTCCTTCAGCAACTCTTCAGCGGCGGACCCACATGCTCGGCCATTCCAGGCCGAGGGCGCCCAGCATGCTACGCAGCAGCGGCAGGCTGATGCCGACGACGTTGTGGTGATCACCTTCGATCCCAGTGACGTAAGCGCCGCCCAAACCGTCGATGGTGAAGGCGCCGGCGACCTCGAGCGGCTCGCCGGTGTGGACGTAGGCCTGGATCTCGGCCGTGGACAGCCGGCCGAAGTGCACCCTGGTGGCTGCAACCGCAGTACGCGCGACCGTCCTACCCGAGTCTCGCAAGATCACATGGTGTCCGGTGTGCAGTACCCCCGACCGCCCGCTCATCATCTGCCAGCGTTCGACGGCGGCGTCAGCCGTCTCCGGTTTGCCGTATCCGCGACCGTTCAGTTCCAGCATGGAATCGCAGCCGATGATGACGGTCAGCCGCCGGCCACCACGCATCCGGTCCGACACTGCCTCGGCTTTCCGCCGCGCCAACTCGGCCACCATGTCGGGCACCCGGTCGCGGGTCAGCAGCGTTTCGTCGATGCCGGAAACGATGACCTCGGGGGCGAGACCGGCTGCTCGCAGGGTACGCAGTCTGGCCGGTGACGCCGACGCCAGAATCAGCCGGACACCTTCGGCCACCGAGGTCAGATTCGCGCGAGCGCGGCGCGCAGCGGATCAAGCCCGAGAGCCCCCAGATTGAGCGCGTCGGCGTGAAACTGGCGAAGGTTGAAGCTGCGACCCTTGCGCCGCCGCGCCTCCTCTCGAGCCTCCAGCCAGATCCGCTCACCGACCTTGTACGACGGGGCTTGCCCGGGCCAGCCGAGATAGCGGTCGAGTTCGAAACGCAGCGTCGGCTCATCACTGGAGCAGTTGGCGCTCAAGAACTCGAAGCCGGCGGCGGGCGTCCAGCGCTCGCCGGGACGGAACTTCCACGGGTTGTTCTGCGGTATCTGCAGCTGCAGGTGCATGCCGATGTCGATGATCGACCCGGATGGCTCGGAAGGCCTGAGCGTCGAGCATGCCCATCCGATCGCCGCCTTCCAGGTAGCCGAGCTCATCCATCAGCCGCTCGGCGTACAACGCCCAACCCTCACTGTGGCCGGAGCAGAAGCAGAGTTTCCGCTGCCAGCGGTTCAACAGGTCGGAGCGGTAGGCATTCTGACCGATCTGCAAGTGGTGCCCGGGCACTCCTTCGTGGAAGACCGTCGTGACCTCTTTCCACGTCGAGAACGCGTCGATGCCGTAGGGCACCGCCCACCACATGCGGCCCGGCCGGGAGAAGTCCTCGGTGGGATCGGTGTAGTAGATGGCCCCGTCGTGGGTGGGGGCGATACAGCACTCAATCTTCTTGATGGGATCCGGAATGTCGAAATGGATGCCGGACAACTCACGCACCGAGCGGTCGGCGAGCTGCTGCATCCACTTCCGGAAGGCATCCGCGCCGTAGATCTGGCGCTCCGGATCGTTGTCCAGCGCGGTGCACGCTGCCTTGATGTCCGGGCTGCCGATCAGCTCCTCGGCGATGGTCCGCTGCTCGTTCTGAATCCGGTGCAGCTCATCGAAGCCCCACGCGTAGGTCTCCTCCAGATCGATGACGGCGCCGAGGAAGTAGCGCGAGTCGAGGGCGTAGCGTTCTTCACCGACCGCATCCAAGCTGGGAGCGAGTGGCGCCAGTTCGGCACCCAGCCAGGTCGCGAAGTCGTCGAAGGCGGTCCGGCCCTGGTCAGCGGCGGCCAGGAGTTCGGACTGCAGGGAGTCCGGGAGGTCGTCGGGGGCTTGCGCGACCAAGCCGGCGAAGAAATCGTCGTCGCCGGTTTGCCCGGTCCATGATCGGATCTGCTCGATCGTGCCGTTGATCTGGCGAACAGCTGACACATTGCCGTCGCGGGCCTCTGCCCGCAGGGTCTCCCGTACGCCGCCCAGCGGCAGATCGAGGTTTCGCAGCCGGGCCGCGATGTTGCGCCAGGCTTGCTCGCCCTCGGTCGGCATCAGATCAAACGTCGACCGAATCTCCTGAGCTGGGCCGGCAATGACGCTGACCCGGGACTGGCTGATGTGTGCCTCGTGGAGCTCCACCTCCAATCCCAGCCGCTCCAGCATGGCCTCCTTGGCCGTCTGCTCGCGGTCGTCGGAGGCGTCAGCGGAGCGCAGAGCGGCGATCGTTCGGCGGGTGTGCGCGATCTGCTCGTTGAGCCCGTCCGGCGAGTAATCGCCCCATTCATGATCATGGCCCTGGACGCCGAGGTAGGTGGCGATCTCCGGATATCGCGTCACGCATTCGTCGACATAATGATCGGCGATCGCGTCGACGGCGCGAGCCGTCGCACCGGGTGAGTCGACGGCGCGAGCCGTCGCACCGGGTGAGTCGACGGCGCTGAGCCGTCGTGAGTCGACGGCGGGAGCCTCGCAGTGCATCGACGGCTCGGGCCGATCTGTGCTCCGGCTCGGTCAGCGCCGGCCACCGCCGAGCATGTCGAGGACGGAGCCATCAGCAACGATGTCGTCCAGATTGTCCATGTGACCTTCCGTCTCGGGTGCCTGTGATCAGCGGGCGTCTCACTCTAACCACGCCGGGCCTGCCGGCGTCAGCCTTCCCGGCCCGAGGCTCGCCAGACGCCCGGACCGGGACGGATCGGAGCGCGCACGCTCCGCCAGTACGCTGCCCAGCCGTTGTCCATCGGAGGGTCCGGCGGCGCTTCGGCTGGCGATGCGCGGCCACGCAAGACCATCAGCAGAGCCGCGAGCTCCTCCTCGGTCGGATTGCCTTTGATCACGCGCAGAGGTTCGGTCACAGGGGAATGTTCCCGTGCTTCTTGGGAGGAAGTGACTGCCTTTTGGTGCGGAGCAGGCGCAAGACCCGGGTGATCTCGACGCGCGTCTCGTGCGGGCTGATCACCGCGTCGACATAGCCGCGCTCCGCGGCGATATAGGGATTGGTGAGTTCGTCGTCGTACTCGGTGATCAGCTCGGCGCGCAATTCCTCCGGCTGGTCGGACTTGGCGATCTCCTTGCGGTAGAGAATGTTCACCGCGCCCTGTGCGCCCATCACCGCAATCTGAGCGGTCGGCCAGGCCAGGTTGAAGTCCGCGCCGAGATGCTTGGACCCCATCACGTCGTACGCGCCGCCGTACGCCTTCCGGGTGATGACCGTGACCAGAGGGACGGTCGCTTCGGCGTAGGCGTAGATCAACTTGGCACCGCGTCGAATGATGCCGTTCCACTCCTGGTCCGTGCCGGGAAGGAAGCCCGGCACGTCGACGAAGGTGATGACGGGCACGTTGAAGGCGTCACAGGTCCGGACGAAGCGCGCCGCCTTCTCCGACGCGTCGATGTCCAGGCAACCGGCGAAGTGCAGCGGCTGGTTGGCCACGATGCCGACGCTGCGCCCGTCGATCCGGCCGAATCCGACGATCACGTTGGGCGCGAAGAGCGCATGCACCTCCAGAAAGTCACCGTCGTCCAGCACCCGCGTGATGACCTCGTGCATGTCGTAGGGCTGGTTCGGGGAGTCCGGAATCAAGGTGTTGAGATCGCGGTCGGTCTGGGACGGTTCGAGATCATTCTCGAAGTCGAACGAGGGTGGATCCTCGAGATTGTTCTGAGGCAGGAAGCCGAGCAGTGTCTGGACATAGGAGATGGCGTCATCCTCGTCGGCTGCCAGATAGTGGGCGTTGCCTGACCTGGTGTTGTGAGTGCGGCCGCCGCCGAGTTCTTCCATGCTGACGTCCTCGCCGGTCACGGCCTTGATCACTTCCGGGCCGGTGATGAACATCTGCGAGGTCTGGTCCACCATGATGACGAAGTCGGTCAAGGCTGGGGAGTAGACGTGTCCGCCGGCGGCCGGTCCCATGATCAATGAGATCTGGGGAATCACGCCGGAGGCGTGGGTGTTCCGGCGGAAGATCTCGCCGTACAGCCCGAGGGAGACCACACCCTCCTGGATGCGTGCTCCGCCGCCCTCGTTGAGACCGATCAGCGGACAGCCGGTCTTCAGTGCGAAGTCGACGATCTTGACGATCTTCTCGCCGTACACCTCGCCCAGGCTGCCGCCGAAGATCGTCACATCCTGACTGAAGACGCACACCGGGCGGCCGTCAACGGTGCCGAAACCGGTGACCACGCCATCGCCGTACGGGCGCTTCTGCTCCAGCCCGAACGACGTCGCGCGGTGCCGGGCGAACTCATCCAGTTCGGTGAAGGATCCGGGGTCCAGCAGGAGCTCCACCCGCTCACGCGCGGTCTTCTTGCCCCTGGCGTGCTGTTTCTCCACCGCAGCCTCGGAACCGGCATGGACCGCCTCGTCGATCCGCCGATTCAGATCGGCCAGCTTGCCTGCCGTCGTATGCACATCCTGCTCGGCGCGGCGGATGGTCTCGGGTCCGCTCGCACTGTCTGTTTCGCGTGGCACACCGCGAGGAGTGTCGTTCGCTTCGCTCACGGTGGGACTGTCGTTCGCTTCGCTCACGGTGGGACTGTCGTTCGCTTCGCTCACGGTGGGACTGTCGTTCGCTTCGCTCACGGTGGGACTGTCGTTCGCTTCGCTCACGGTGGCTGTCTCCGTCGCGGCGGTGGGGCGGTCCATACGTGTGGACTCTAGCCACTGTATAGAGGACGTGTGGCCATCGCGGACCCGATCGACGAGGCAAGGCTGCGCACGGCGCTGCTGCGCGAGAACACCCCCTGGGCAGATGTCCGAGTGGTCGACGAAGCCGGCTCCACAAACGTCGATCTGGTCGCGCAGGCTCGTGGCGGCGCGCCGTCAGGCAGCGTGTTGATCGCGAATTTCCAATCCGCCGGCCGAGGCCGGCAGGGCAGAATCTGGGCCGCGCCTCCGGGCACTGGAGTGGCAGTGTCGGTCCTGCTGCATCCGGTCGATGTCGCACCCGTTCGCTGGGGATGGCTGCCGCTGCTCGCGGGATTGGGCGTCGCCGAAGGCCTGCTGCGGTATCCGGGAGTCCCGGCGTGGCTGAAGTGGCCCAACGACGTGCTGATCGGTGAAGGGAAAGTGGCGGGAATCCTGGCGGAACGGATCGACTCCCCCCGAGGCCCCGCTGTGGTCATCGGATTCGGTGTGAACGTGCATCTGGACGCCGCTGAGCTGCCCGTGCCGTCAGCCACGTCGCTTGCCCTGCAGGCCAGCGAAGCGGCGTTGCGAGGTCCGCTTTCTCGAACGGAGGTGGTCCGCAGCTGTCTGACGGCGCTCGGCGAGCTCTATCTCAGCTGGCAGGGGAGCGAGACGGACGAGGAGTTGGCGGCTTCGTACCGTGGCGCGGTGCTCGACGATCGGCCGCCTGGTACGCGTTGAGCTCGTCCGCGGGCCGCCGATGGAGGGCATCAGCGACCGGTGTGGACGCTGGCGGACGGCTGGTGGTCCGTACGGATACCGGAGTTCAGATCGTCGGCGCTGGAGACGTGATACACCTGCGGAGTGTCTAGCCTTGAATTGTGGCGTTCTCCCCGAAGCTGCTTGGCTCGGATGAGCATGTCGCCATCCACACCCGGACCCACCCCAAACGGTTGATCTTGCCGGCCGTGGCTCTGGTCGTCCTGTGTGTCGCGCTCGGGGTCGGGGTGGCGCTGATTCCCGACGCTGCACGACCCATCGGCCAACTGGCCGTCGCGTTGGTCGGCCCTGCTGCTCGCCATCTGGCTGGTCGTTCTCCCTTTCCTCCGCTGGTGGACCACGACCTACACCGTCACCAACCGGCGCCTCATCACGCGTTGGGGAATCCTCAACAAGATCGGCAAGGACATCCCGTTGATGCGGATAAACGACGTCCTGTACGAGCGCAGCTTGGTTGATCGCATGCTCGGTTGCGGCACTCTGTTCATCCAGACGGCGGCCGAGGGTGGCACCATCAAGCTCGACGACGTGCCGCACGTCGAGCAGCTACACCTGGAGCTGACCGAGCTGCTGTTCGGAACCACACCGGACGCTCGACGCCTTGGTGGCTCTCGATCAGTATCGGCACGGTGGCTCGTGAACGTTCGAGTTGAACGACCCGAGCCGCTGATCGCCGAACTGATCCTGGACCGGCCGGAGGCGCTCAACGCGATCTCGACCGACCTGGCTCGCCGGACTGGCCGAGGCTTGCGAGCAGGTGCTCGAGGACAATGCCTTGAGTGCGGTGATCCTGACCAGCTCCGTCGCCAAGGCCTTCTGTGTGGGTGCCGACCTGAAGGAGAGAGCGGGTTTCACCGACCATGACCTACGCCGGCAGCGGCCGATCATCGAAGACGCCTTCGGCGCGGTCCGGAACCTTCCCATCCCGACGATCGCTGCGGTGGAGGGCTATGCGCTGGGCGGGGGTTGCGAGCTGGCGCTCTCCTGCGATCTGATCGTCGCATCCGAGAACGCCGTCTTCGGCCTACCTGAGGTCGGTCTGGGACTGATTCCCGGCGGCGGCGGGACGCAGCTGCTACCCCGGCGAATCGGCTGGAACCGAGCCGCTGATCTGATCTTCACCGGTCGGCGCATCGACGCGAGCGAGGCCTTTCGGATCGGGCTCGCGGACCGGTTGGTCGCGGTCGGAACAGCGCGCGAAACGGCGCTACAGCTGGCGGTCGAGATCACGGCCAACTCGCCGGTAAGCCTTCGCGCCGCCAAGCTCGCATTGCGTCGCGGCTTCGACGTCGACCTGCCCAGCGGTCTGCTGATCGAGAACGAGAGCTGGGAGCATGCTGCCTACTCGGCGGATCGCCGGGAGGGGATCGCAGCCTTCGTCGACCGGCGCGAGCCTCGGTGGCCGAGCGCGCGGAGCGGGGGATGACGGATGGTCACGCTTCACAGCTGCCCGCAGCCGGTCGAGCTCCCGCTAGACGAGCGGGAGAGTCCACTCGGTTTGCGCGATCAGCTGGTGCGTTTCGTGCTCACCGGAGGGCTGTCGGCGATCGTCGATTTCGGGCTCTTGGTGACGTTGATGGCGATGGGTCTGAAGTCACACTCCGGCCAAGGCTCTCTCCTTTCTCGCCGGCACCACGACGGCCTACCTGATCAATCGGCGGTGGACGTTCCGCGCCAGTCCGTCAACGCGGCGCTTTGTCGCTGTGGTCGCGCTCTACGCACTGACCTTCGCTCTCCAGGTGGGCCTGTTCAGCGTGCTGTTCGTGTGGCTCATCGACCTTGGCCTGCGGCGGGTGGTCGTCCAGGTGGTGGCGTTCGTGATCGCGCAGGGTGTGGCCACCACCGTCAACTTCGCTGTCCAGCGCTCGGTGATCTTCAAGCTGAGGTGAGCATTCGCCCGGCTCGCGCTCGCTCTACTGACGGGCCGGTACGCTTCGGCGAGTGAGTGCTCGTCCGTTCACGGTCGGCATCATCGGTGGCGGGCAGCTCGCGCGGATGATGTACGCCGCGTCGATCGGCATCGGCGTACAGATACGGCTGCTGGCCGAAGGACCGGAGACCTCCGCGGCCACGGTGGTGCACGACGTCACGGTGGGCGACTACACCGACCCGCCCACTGTGCGAGCATTCGCCGGGCGGCTGCGACGTCGTGACTTTCGATCATGAGCATGTCCCCACCGGCCTGCTGCGCGACCTCGAGACGGCAGGCGTGCGGGTGCGTCCCGGACCGGCGGCGTTGCTCCACGCGCAGGACAAAGTCGATCATGCGGGACCGGCTGACCGCCCTGGGAGCGCCCTGCCCGACCAACCGGGTGGTACCCGACGCGGCCGCGCTGATCGCCTTCGGGGACCATCATGGCTGGCCAGTGATCGCCAAGACGTCCCGCGGTGGCTACGACGGGAAGGGTGTCTGGAGGATCGACTCGGCTGCCCAGGCCGCTGACCCGTTCGGCGACCTGGCGGACGGGCGTACAGATCATCGCCGAGGAGTTCGTCGACTTCACCCGCGAACTGAGCGCTCTGGTGGTCCGCTCGCCGGCAGGCCAAGCCGCGGCCTATCCGATCTCGGAATCGGTGCAGCGCAACGGGATCTGCGTCGAGACGGTCACGCCGGCGCCAGGCCTGTCCGACGACCCAGGCCACGGGGGCACAACAGCTGGCCTTGACCATCGCCGCCGAACTGGGGGTGGTCGGCGTGCTCGCCGTCGAACTGATGCAACGGACCGACGGCTCGATCGTGGTCAACGAGTTGGCCATGCGGCCGCACAACACGGGTCACTGGACGATCGACGGCGCATACACCTCGCAGTTCGAGAACCATCTGCGGGCGGTCCTCGACCTCCCGTTGGGCGATCCGAGCGCCCGAGTGCCGTGGACGGTGATGGTCAACATTCTCGGCGGCACGATCGATGATCTTCCCTCGGCGTTGCTGCATTGCTTCGCCCGGGATCGCAAGCTCCGGGTGCAGCTCTACGGCAAGCAGGTCCGGCCGGGACGCAAGGTCGGCCACGTCACCGCCTTCGGTGATGATCTCGATGGCACCCGGCGGCGGGCTCGGCACGCCGCGGCGTATCTGAAAGGAGATCCGGATGCTTGACCCAGCCCCGACGCCACGGGTCGGCATCGTCATGGGGTCCGACTCCGATTGGCCGGTCATGGGCGCGGCCGCGACCGCGCTCGCGGAATTCGACGTGTCGTCCGAAGCCGATGTCGTCTCCGCCCACCGGATGCCGGACAGCATGATCAGCTACGGCCGCCAGGCGCACGACCGCGGGCTCGAGGTGATCATCGCCGGAGCAGGCGGAGCCGCTCACCTGCCCGGCATGCTGGCCGCGGTCACGCCATTGCCGGTGATCGGTGTTCCGGTTCCGCTGCAATATCTGGACGGGATGGATTCGCTGCTGTCCATCGTTCAGATGCCGGCCGGCGTACCCGTGGCTGCCGTCGCCATCGGCGGCGCCCGCAATGCCGGCCTGCTCGCCGTTCGGATCCTGGCGGCGGCAGACCCTGAGCTGCGGCAGCGGATGCTCGACTTTCAAGATCAGCTCCGGCAGGCCGCCGAGGCCAAGGGCGCCGCCCTACGGGCGAAGTCACGGCCGAGCCGGCCGGCCTAGCCGGACAACACGGAACGCTCCTTCCGGCCAGCGGTAGAGCGCCGCAGCAGCGTCGCTCCGGCTGCTCCAACGAGCAGTCCGACAACGGCCACGGCGGCGATCAATCCGCCGTTGGGCGACTCGGCTGTCGGCATGGCGGCGTCGGTGACGGCGGCGTTGCCCGATTCCGCCCTGGATGCGATCGAGGAACTGTCGTCCTCACCGGCAGCCGTGGTCAGTAGACCAGCGTCGTGCAGCGCGGCGGCGAGCGCCTTGGGATCGACGGGCCGGTGCCAGGTCCCTGGTTGGTCGAACACATCGCCACCGTCGGTGCGGACGACCGTCTGCACCCATATCCCGTCATCGGTGGTGGCATGAACCCGATCGATGCGCCAGATGCTCATGTCGTGTATCAGCCAGGTGAGCCGGATCTCGCCAGCGACGTCGTCAGTCACCGCCCCGGGATTATCCGTGGACCCGGTCTCCGACACGAAGGCGCCGACGGCGCCCGGCCAGTCGGTCGTAGGCCGCATCCGTGTGGTAGAGCGCCGCGACCCGGCCGGTCTGCGGGTTCGCCAGCAAGACGCTGGTCGGTCCGCCGGCCGAAGCGGACTGGGCGGCGGCGAACCAGCTGACCGCAGCTAGCAGGCCGATCAACGCGGCAAGACCTCTTTTGCGGCGGATCGCCACATCTCCAGACAACACACTGCACCTCCGATCGGTCACTCCCAGCTGAAACACCGCCCGCGCTCCAGCGGTTCTGGTCGGGGCCATGGCCTGGAGCGGCTATGGTCGCCACCGTGGCGAATGCGGTAGCCGAGCTGGTGACGGGAGCAGGGTTGCTGGTACGCGGATTGGGCCTGATCGTCCGCCGGCCGCGGCTGTTTCTCCTTGGCGCCATTCCGCCGGCGATCAGCTCGACGATCTTCGTCGGTGTGCTGATCGTCCTGTTCACCCAGTTGAATCCGCTGGTCCGGGTGGCTGACGCCGTTCGCGGACACCTGGGACCCGCGAACGGCATCGGTGGCGAGAGTCCTCATTGGCCTGACGCTGGCCGGTGGAGTGATCCTGCTGATGGTGATCTCCTTCACCGCGCTGACCTTGGCCATCGGATCCCCGCTGTACGACAAGATTTCTGAGTTCGTGGAGCGCGAATTCGGTGAGGTGCCGGAGTTGGACGAACCGGTCAGTCGCGGCGTGCTGCGCAACGTGCGCCAGTCGCTCGGCCTGATCGGGATCGCCGCCATCGTGGCGCCGGTGCTGTTCGCGGCAGGCTCCGTGCCCGCTATCGGCCAGACGGTCGTTCCGGTGACCTCCGCGGTCTTCGGCGGCTGGATGCTCGGCATTGAACTGCTCGGATCAGCCTTTGAGCGCCGCGGGATGCTTCAGCTCAGCGAGCGGCGGGCGGCCATGCGGCGAAATCGATTTCGAGTGCTCGGCTTCGCCGTCCCGACCTTTCTGCTGCTGGCCATCCCCTTCGCCGGCGTGGTGGTCTTTCCGGTGGCGACGGCGGGCGGCACGCTGTTGGCCAGGCAGCTGCTCGGCGAGCGGACCTGAGCGCGCAGTCAGCGCACGGACTCGGCGATGGCCAGGGCACGCGCCAGACTCACATCGCCTTCGAGCCTGAGCGTCACCTCGGATTGGCCAACTGTGCGCTGCCAGACCAGGGACGGGCCGGAGATGCGGGCCTGCTCGGTGTGCTCGGTGCCCCCGCGATCGACATAGACGATCGGGTGCGGCTTCGCAAGCCATACGGCTTCCCGGCCGCTGACCATTGTCGGCGTCACGTCTTCCCAGTACTGCTTGACGAACAGCCACGACAGCTCACCGGCGAACTGGTCGAGGTGAATCTGCGCAGGGCCAGAACCCCAATCCATGGACACGACCCGCCGGTCGTCGGATACGCCGACCCGGGCGGGCGTACCCAGCTCTTCGGGCAAGCTGAGCGGGAAGTCGACCAGTCGTTGGGCCTCGGCGACGGTCATCGACGGCCCGCTTGCCTGCGGCGCCGGTGGATCGGCGGAGGTACCGGTGGCCGGGGATGGCGCAGTCCTGATCATCACGCCGCCGATCCTCAGCCACTCCAGGACGGTCGCTCGGACCGGCGGGGTCAAACCCAGCGCGATGATCAACGCAGCGATGATCATCGCGACCAGCCGGCGCCTCGATCGGACCAGCCAGCGCCAGGCACGCGTGAACGGTCCGGGCCGCTCCGCCAGTATCCGATCAAGAACTCGCTTCGCAAGGTCATCGGCGGGCGGGTCGACTGTGATACTGCGGCCGAGGGCTCGCAGCTGCTCTTCGAGATCGCCGACCTCAATCATCGCTCACCTCCGTCCGGAGCATGCTCAGTGCCCGATGGAGCCGCGACTTGACCGTGCCGGCCGGCAGCTTCAGCGTGAGCGCCGTCTCGGCTTCGGTCAGTTCCAGCAGATACCGGCAAGCCACGACCTCGCGGAGGTCCACCGGCAACCCGCGGATCGTCGCCAGGAGCCGGCGTCGACGGTCGACGATAATCGCCTCCTCCTCCGGATCGGAGTTCGTGAGGTCATCGGGTAGTGCTGCGAGCGACTCCCGGGCTTCCCGCCGGCCTCGGCCGCGGTGCAGGTTGCGGGTCTCGTTGTGCACGATGCTCAGCAGCCAGGGCCGGAACCCACCGGTGCTACGGAACCGGGCCAGCGCGGCATGTGCCTTCACGAATGCGTCCTGAACCACGTCATCGGCGTCGGCGCCTGCTCCCCACAATCGCGCCATCCGCTTGGCGATCGGGGCATGGCGATGCACCAGATGTGCGAAGGCGGATGCGTCACCGGCCACCGTCTTCGCCACCAGGTCCGCGTCGGAGATCTCGCTGATCGCCTCGTTCCTCAGCACTTGCCTGTCCTGGGTGTATGGGCCCGCACCTGCTCTACACCGGAGCGATCGGGGTGGTTCGCGTCGGCCGGACGGCGTGTTCGTACAGTAGCCAGCGTCACCCCGATTCGATGGAGGCTCAACAGTGCCGGAACTCTCCCTTCAGCTCTACACCGTCCGCGATGCCTTGGCGGCTGATTTCGACGAAGCCCTGGCAGCCATCGCCGCCATCGGCTTCACCCAAGTCGAGCCGTTTCGCCTAGTCGAGTTCGCGGATGAACTCCGGATCGGACTGCCCCGGCATGGCCTTTCGGCGCCGACCACGCACATGAGTCTGCAGGGGGGTGATCAGGACGAAACCTTCGCCCTGGCCAGGGAACTGGGCATCGAGACGGTGATCGATCCGTACGTGAATCCCGAACGCTGGCAGGACGAGGTGGACATCGCGGAGATCGCAGACGAGCTCAATGCTGCTGCGGGCCGAGCCGAAAGCCACGGGGTGCGAGTCGGCTATCACAACCACCACTTCGAGCTGGAGTCCAGAATCGGCGGTCGGCACGCCCTCGAGGTGCTGGCCGACCACCTGGCGCCGGAGGTGGTGCTCGAGCTCGATACGTACTGGGCCTACGCCGGAGGAGCCGATGTGCCAGCCCTCTTACGCCGCCTGGACGATCGGGTGGTTGCCCTGCACGTGAAGGACGGGGACGGCAGCCTGGACCCCAAGCGTCAGGTCGCCGTGGGGTCGGGGACCCTGCCGATCTGGGAAATTCTCGGGGCGTCGTCTGATGCCCTTCGGGTGGTCGAGCTGGACGACACCGAGGGTGACATGCTGCAGGCGGTAGCCCGCAGTCGTGAGTTCCTGCTCGCGGGCGGGCGGTGACTGTGGGCAGGTCGGGAGCCGTTGGCGTAGGTGTCATCGGTGCTGGCGTCATCAGTGAGACCTACCTGCAGAACCTGACCAGCTTTCCGGACGTCGACGTCCTTGCCGTGGGCGATCTTCTTCCGGAGGCGGCTGCGGCCAAGGCTGCGGAGCACTCAGTGCCGACGAGTGGAGGAGTAGCCGCTGTCCTCACGCATCCAGACGTCGAGATCGTGGTCAACTTGACAATCCCGGCCGCCCACGCCGAGGTGGCCAGCCAGGCGATTGCCGCCGGCAAACACGTATGGAACGAGAAGCCGCTGTCCCTGGACCGGGCCAGCGGCCAGGCCGTGCTTGAACAGGCTGATGCTGCGAATCTGCGAGTCGGGTGTGCCCCGGATACCATTTTGGGCCCAGGCCTGCAGACCGCGCGCCGGATGATCGAACGCGGAGACATCGGCACACCGCTGACGGCGCTGGTTCTCATGCAGTTGCCCGGGCCGGAGTCGTGGCATCCCAATCCGGCGTTCCTCTTCGCCGAGGGCGCAGGCCCGTTGTTCGACATCGGGCCCTATTACCTGAGCGCTCTCATCTCGATGCTTGGGCCGGTCAACTCCGTGGCCGCGATTGGATCCAAGTCGCGTGAGACCCGGGTGATCGGGTCGGGGCCGAAGGCCGGCGAGTCGTTTCCCGTGACAGTGCCGACGCACGTGAGCGCGTCGGCCCAATTCGTCTCGGGGCAGTCGGCGACCATGATCTACTCCTTCGACTCGCCCCGCCGGCGAGCCGTGCTGGAGGTGACGGGCACCGAAGCCACGATCGTGTGCCCGAACCCGAACATGTTCGACGGCCAGATTTCGTTGCAACGGCGGGACGACGAGGAGCCATCCGTGGTGGCGACCACTACGCAGCAGGCTTCGCGCGGGATCGGGGCGCTGGACATGGCGCGCGGTATCCGTACCGGAGCGCCGCATCGGGCGTCGGGTCGTCTGGCCTACCACGTACTGGACGTGATGATCGCCATGAGCGAAGCGATGAGCACGGTCGCTTACGTCCCGGTCGCCAGCACGGTCGATGTACCGCCGTTGCTGCCCGAGGATTGGGATCCATCGCGCCGGACACTGTAGGCAGACCGCGAGCTACGCTGCCCCGGTGGGCGAGTTTCGCGATCTCTACCGGCCATCGGAGGAGCACGAGGCTTTCCGCGCCGCGGTCCGGGAGTTGTGTGCGGAGAAGGTCGCGCCGAATGCCGCGGAGGCTGACGAGCTCGCGGAGTTTCCCAAGGCGTCCTTCGAGGCGCTGAAGGCGTCCGACTTTCACGCCCCGCACATTCCCGAGGCGTACGACGGCGTCGGTGCGGATGCCCTGGCCACGGTGATCGTGATCGAGGAGGTCGCCCGGGCCTGCGCATCGACCTCGCTGATCCCCGCCGTCAACAAGCTCGCCACCCTCCCCTGGCTTCTCGCCGGGAGTGAGCGCCTGAAGCAGACCTACTTGCCGTCGGTTGCCCACGGCGACGTGATGGCGTCCTACTGCCTGTCCGAGCCGGAGGCCGGCTCAGATGCGGTCAGCATGAAGACCAAGGCCGTCCGAGACGGTGATCACTTCGTGCTGAGCGGCGTCAAGCGCTGGATCACCAACGCCGGCGTCTCGGACCTCTACACGGTGTTCGCGGTCACCGATCCCGACGCGCGATCGAAGGGGATCAGCGCATTTGTTGTCGAAAAGAGTGACGACGGCGTGTCCTTCGGCGCGCCGGAGAAGAAGCTCGGCATCAAAGGATCACCGACCTGTGAGGTCTATCTCGACTCGGTGCGGATACCTGACTCGCGACTGATCGGTGACCTGGGCACTGGCTTCGCCACCGCCATGCAGACCCTGGACCACACCCGAGTCACGATCGCGGCCCAGGCGATCGGTATCGCTCAGGGCGCCTTGGATTACGCGCTCGGCTACGTGCAGGAACGCAAGCAGTTCGGCAGAGCCATCGCGGAGTTCCAGGGCCTGCAGTTCATGCTCGCCGACATGGGGATGAAGCTCGAGGCGGCCCGCCAACTGACCTACGCTGCTGCGGCGAAGTCCGAACGCGGCGACGCCGACCTGACATACTTCGGCGCCGCCGCCAAGTGCTTCGCGTCAGACGTCGCCATGGAGATCACCACCGACGCGGTGCAGTTGCTGGGCGGATACGGCTACACCCGGGACTATCCCGTCGAGCGGATGATGCGCGACGCCAAGATCACCCAGATCTACGAGGGCACCAACCAGGTGCAGCGGATCGTGATGGCACGCCAGTTGCTCGGCGGCCTGCGCCGTTGATCTATTCGGCGTAGTTCGACAGCTTCGACGTGTCACCGCGGGCGATGTCGCCGAACATGTCCTCTGCCTTGGCGCTGTCCCACAGAACCGCTGAACCAACCGGCGTGGACGCTGCCGAATCGGCCACCGGCACCGTCAGAGTGATGCCGTCACCGCCGGCGATCTTGCGCATCGCATTGGCCAGCGAAGCCGTCTCGACGAACGTCGTGTCCTTCCCCAGTCTGACGGCATTCGCCCCAGACGTGGACAGCCTCCAGTAGCGCACCGGGTTCAGCACCGTGGCAGGCGTCGCCGCTTTCTTGGCCACGGCTCCCAGGACCGCCCGCTGCCGCTCCACGCGGCCCAGATCTCCACGCGGGTCGGCCTTGCGCATCCGGACATAACCGAGTGCGTTGACTCCGTCGAGGGTCTGACAGCCTTTCTTGAGATTCAGGTGGCTGTCACGGTCGTTGATCGCACTCGGCAGGCACATCTGCACGCCGCCGACAGCGTCGACGATGGAGACGAAGCCGCCGAACCCGATCTCGGCATAACCGTCGAGCCGCAAGCCGGTGTTCTGTTCGACGGTCTGCACCAGCAACTCGGGGCCGCCGATGGAGTACGCGGCGTTGATCTTGTTCTGGCCGTGATCCGGAATCGGCACGTAGGAGTCTCGAGGCAGCGAGATCAGCGCCGGTTTTCCACCCGGCGGCACGTACACGATCATGATCGTGTCGGTGCGCTTGCCCGCCGTGCTGCCCGTGCCGAGCTTCTTCTGCTCCGCCTTGCTCAGCCCCTCGCGGGAATCTGAGCCGACCAGCAGGAATGTCCGCCCAGGCTGATCAGCGATCCGCTTGCCGGGCGGCACGTCATCGACCCGCTTCACCTGGCTCCACGCGTAGACCGGAATCGCAATCAATCCGACGATGAAAATCAGCAGCGCCACCAGCAGCACGGTGAAAAACGTTCGAACTCCCGATCGGCGCTTCCGCGGCCTGGCCGGCATCGCGGTCGGTCCCCGGCCAGGAGGACCCGGGCCTCGGGATCCGCCTCCGGGACCGGGGCGCGCCGTAGGGCGCTCCGCTGGGGTTGTTGCCGTATCCGGGCGGTGCTGGATAGCCACTCGGCCCTGACCTGTACGACGCGGGCGGACGGGCCGCTTGTGCAGGGTCACCAGCGGGTGGTGCGCTCCGCGGTGGTGGCGGCATCACCTTCGTGGGTTCGGGAGCGTAGGAACCAGGCTGCTGCGCCGCCCGGTCACGGCCGTAGAGCCAGTCCAGGTCGTCCTCGCGGCTCGGCGGCATGGTTACGAGGGTACGTGAATCTGAGGAACGCAAGCCCGGCGTGGCATGGCGTGGCGTGGGCCTCAGGCTGGAGATACTGGCACCGATCTCTGCTCAGCACTTCCCCTCGGCAGACCTGAAAGGCCCCGCGGTGTCTGTTCGCACCACCGAAGACGTCCGTCCAGTCGGACCCCCTGTCCATACGGCGCAGCAGCGCAGTTCGCGCATCAAGCTGCGTCGGGCAGTGACCTTCATGGGGATGACGCTGCTGCTTCCGGGCTCCGCGCAAATGGCCGCGGGCAACAAGCGAGTCGGTCGAGTGGCCCTTCGGATATGGACTGCGCTGATCGCTCTGGTGATCACCATCGGCATTCTCGCCCTGCTGTGGCCCAGTGGTGCCGTGGTCGTCTTCACCTCGGGTCCGGTTCTGCGGGGAGTTCAGATCGGGTTGATCATCGCCGGCATCGGCTGGGCCCTGCTGCTGATCGACGCCTGGCGCATCTCCCGGCCACCCGATCTCGTTCGCTCACACAGAGTGTGGCTAACCGTGGCGAACCTGGTACTGATCATGGCCGTCATCGGTGGACTGATCGCCTCGGCGTCGGTGTTGTCCGCCCAGCGCCACTTCGTGACCGCTGTCTTCACCGGCGGCGGCGATCAGGTGGCCAAGGCCGGCCGATACAACATCCTGCTGATGGGCGGCGACGCCGGGAAGAGCCGCGCCGGCCTTCGACCCGACAGCATGACCGTGGCAAGCGTCGACGCAGAGACCGGCCGAACGGTGCTGATCAGTTTGCCGCGCAACCTGGAGCGGGTGCCGTTCCCAGAGCGGTCGCCCATGCACGAGGCCTACCCGCGGGGTTACTACTGCTCTGATCGCTCCTGCATGCTCAATGCCGTCTACACGTACGCCATGGCGCACCCCGAGCTTTATCCGGGCGTGCAGAATCCAGGTGCCGAGGCGACGAAGGAAGCGATCGAAGGCGCCACCGGACTGCGGATCAACTACTGGGTCCTGGTCGATCTGAAGGGATTCGAGGCCCTGGTCAACGCGGTCGGCGGCATCACGATGGACGTCTACCGGCGGGTGCCGATCGGTGGTGGATCCACGCAGGTCTCCGGCTATGTCGAGGCGGGCAAGAACCGCCATCTCAACGGTCGGGAAGCGCTCTGGTTCGCCCGCTCCCGAGCGGACTCGTCGGACTACGACCGCATGGTGCGGCAGAAATGCGTGATGAACGCCATGCTGAATGAGCTCGATCCGCTGACGGTGCTGACGAAGTTCAACAAGATCGCGTCGGCCGGCAAGGAGATCATGGCGACGGACATTCCGAGGTCCGATCTGTCCACCATGGTCCGTCTTGCCATGGCTGCGAAGCAGCTCCCGGTCTCCAGTGTCGCCTTCATGCCACCGCTCATCAAGCCGGCCAACCCCGATTTCGGCGTCGTCCGCGCCACCGTGGCCGCGAAGATCGAACGGGCTGAGGCCGCCGATCAACAACCAGTCCAGCCGACGGACACGACCAAGCCGACGGCCGCTCCCCAACCGACGGCGGCGCGGCCGAGAGCCGACAGCGCCGCCACGCCGCGGAGTCGGACGCCGCATCCTGAGGCGTCAGGGTCGCCGACACGGGGACCGGTGGCGAACGATCTGAGCCAGATCTGCAGCGCCTGAGCGGGCTGCTGCTGGCAGGATGTCCGGGTGGCCGCTGCCCAAGACACGATTGCCGCGAGTCCGCCCGGTGTATCGGTGGTGATGCCGGTACTGAACGAGGAGCGCCATCTGGTTGCTTCCGTCCGCAGGGTGTTGAGCCAGGATTACCCAGGGGAGATGGAAGTGATCCTGGTGGTCGGACCGAGCCAGGACCGTACCCACGAAATAGCCGAGGAGTTGGCGGCCGGTGACCCTCGCGTCCGGGTGGTGGACAACCCGGACGGCAAGACCCCGCATGCCCTGAACCTCGGCATTGCCGCCGCGCACCACGACATCATCGTCAGGGTCGACGGACACGGTGAGTTGACGGACGGCTACATCGAGCGGGCAGTGGAACTGCTCGACGAAACGGGCGCCGCCAACGTCGGTGGGGTCATGGAGGCCAGGGGCAACACACCGTTCGAGCAGGCGGTGGCGACCGCGTACACCACCAGGTTGGGCCTCGGGGGCGGCGCCTTTCACCTTGCCACCTCACCGGCTGGGGAGGCCGAGACGGTCTTCCTCGGTGTCTTCCAGAAGAAGGCTCTGCAAGCCGTCGGCGGCTTCGACGAGACACTGCACCGGGCTCAGGACTGGGAGCTCAACTACCGGCTCCGCAGCCGGGGCCAAAAGATCTGGTTTTCACCCGACCTGAGGGTCACCTACCGGCCGCGGTCCAGCCTCCGGTCGTTGGTCTCGCAGATGTACCAGACCGGGAAGTGGCGGCGAGAAGTGCTGCGCCGCCACCCGGGCACCGCCAGCGTCCGTTACCTTGCCCCGCCGGTAGCTGTTCTCGGCGTCGGGATGGGCACCGGCGTTGGACTGCTCGGCCTGCTGGCTCGGTCCCGCGTGCTGGCTGCTGCACTCTTGGCGCCGGCGGGGTACTTGGTACTGATCCTTGCCGGCTCAGCGACAGCTGGACCGATATCCGCGGCGGCGCGGCTTCGGTTACCGCTCGTTCTCGTGGCAACCCATATGGCGTGGGGGGTCGGATTCCTTGTCGGGCTGCGCCGTCAGAAGCGCCCTGACGCGATTTGACGTTATGTCCGTACAAATGGAAGGCTGGCTTGTAACCCTTAGCCTGGAGACTGCATGCCTCTCGTCCGAATCGACGTCCAGCAGGGGCGCTCACCTGCAGCGCTCCGCAAGCTTGCCGACACCGTCCAGGACGTGATGCTCGACGTCTTCGCTGCCCCTGCGGGTGACCGCTATCAGGTCATCACCGAGCACCCAGTTGGCCAGATCATCGCCGAAGACACCGGGCTGGGCTACGACCGTAGCGAGGGCGTCACAGTCATCCAGATCTTCCAGCAGGGACGCAGTGTCGATCACAAGACGGCCGCCTACGCGGAGCTGGCGAAGCGGCTGGAATCCGAGTGCGGCGTACGCCCGGATGACCTGATCGTCTCCATCGTTGCCAACAAGCCCGCCGACTGGTCGTTCGGTCGTGGGCGCGCCGAATTCCTCGAAGGACACCTGCCGGGCCAACCGGATGCCCTGACCCGATGACCCGCTTGTTTGAAGGAGAGCTATGAGTGGCGTCTCTGCCGGTGGTTCCGACGTTTCTGGTGGTCGGCTGGAAGTGCTGACGTTCGGGCGTAGCGGGGTGGACATCTATCCGCTGCAGATCGGCGTCGGTCTGGAGGACGTCGTCACGTTCGGCAAGTATCTCGGCGGTAGCACCGCCAATGTCGCCGTCGCCGCTGCCCGTCTGGGCCGTCGGGCCGCGATTATCACGGGTGTGGGCGACGACCCATTCGGGCGTTATGTTCGCAGAGCGCTCCGCGAACTCTCCGTCGATGACCGCTATGTGGTGACCAATCACGACTACCCAACACCGGTCACCTTCTGTGAGATCTTTCCGCCAGACGATTTCCCGATCTGGTTCTACCGCAAGCCGACGGCTCCCGACCTTCAGATCAAGCCGTCAGACATTGACTACGACGCTGTGCGGGCGACGGGTCTGATGTGGATATCGGTCACGGGGCTCAGCGAGGAGCCCAGCCGGGAGTCACACTTCGCTGTGTTGGAGGCGCGAAACCGCAAGCCCTTCACCGTCGTTGATCTCGACTACCGCCCGATGTTCTGGCACAGTCCGGCGGCCGCTACCGAGCAGATCCGCAAGGTCCTTCCCCGGGTCACGGTTGCGGTCGGCAACCGCGAAGAGTGCGAGGTCGCGGTCGGGGAAACCGACCCGGACAAGGCGGCGGACGCGTTGCTCGACGCGGGTGTGGAACTGGCGATCGTGAAGCAGGGCGCCAAGGGCGTACTGGGCAAGTCCCGTACGGAACGGGTCGAATCACCGCCCATTTCCATCCGGCCGCTGAACGGCCTGGGAGCAGGAGATTCGTTCGGCGGCTCGTTGTGCCACGGTCTGCTGGCCGGCTGGCCGCTGGAGATGGTGCTGCAGCACGCGAACGCAGCCGGGGCGATCGTGGCATCTCGCTTGGAGTGCTCCACCGCCATGCCGACTTCGGCCGAGATCGAGACACTGCTGGCCGGTGGGGATCCGAACGCCGATCGGGCTGATCAGTGGGACAGCGTGGGTGCTCGATGAGCAGCCCAGTCGAGGTGCCACCGTCGCCGCCTTTCCTCAGCTCGGTAGGCGACATCAACGAAGTGCGCAGCCGGCATCCACAGCGGATATCGAAGCTGCTGGCGTCCCGCCGCCGGCGATCACTGTTCGCTGAGGACGGCAAGTTGATGATCGTGGCCTGCGATCATCCCGCACGAGGTGCGCTTGCCGCCGGCGGCAACCCCACGGCCATGGCCAATCGGACCGAGCTGCTCGAGCGCCTCCTGACCGCGTTGTCCCGGCCGGGCGTCGACGGACTGCTCGCGACCGCCGACATCGCCGAAGACCTCCTTCTGCTCGGTGCCCTGGAGGACAAGCTCGTCTTCACGTCGATGAACCGCGGCGGCCTGCAGGGTGCATCGTTCGAGATGGATGACCGCAACACCGGTTATGACGTGCAGGGGACGATCGAGTCGGGCTTCGAGGGCGCGAAGATGCTCCTTCGGCTCGATCTGGGCGATCCCGGCACGGTTGCAACCCTCCAGCAGTGCGGTCAAGCGGTCACCGAGCTGAACCGGGCCGGGCTGATCGCGATGGTCGAGCCCTTCATGTCCAGCCGCTCCGGCGGCAAGGTGGTCAATGAACTGTCCCCGGACGCCGTGATCACGTCGGTGCACATCGCCCAGGGTCTCGGCGCGTCGAGTGCGTACACCTGGCTGAAGCTCCCGGTCGTGCACGAGATGGAGCGGGTGATGGACGCGACCACGCTACCCACCTTGCTACTCGGCGGCGATCCCGACGGGGCACCGGACGAGACGTACGCCGCCTGGCAGGCCGCGCTGAAACTGCCATCTGTCCGTGGCCTGGTGGTGGGGCGGACCATGCTCTATCCGCCCGACGACGACGTAGCCAAGGCGGTCGAGACGGCCGTGTCCCTCCTGCGATGAGCACGACCCATCCAACTCGTGCGATGCAGCATCACTCGTGCAATACGCGACCCATCCACGTGCGAAGAGCATGGACATTTCTTCAAGAGGGCGGCGGGCGAGATGACTCGACGTTCTACCTGCCGGCCGGTACAGCGGCATCGCCGCGCTACGAGGTGGAGGTCACGCCGGAGTCGGCGGGCTGGGGATATTCGTCGTTGCGGATCGTCTCACTTGTTCCGGCCGGCACCCATCGGTTCGAGACCGGAGACGACGAGGTGATCGTGCTGCCACTGAGCGGCGCTGTGGCGGTGGAGACCGGCGGTTCCTGCCTCCAGCTATCTGGCCGGAAGAACGTCTTCGCCGGTCCGACGGATCTCGCGTACGTCGGAGTCGGCCAGACCGTCACCTTGCTGTCCGCAGACGGCGGCCGGTTCGCGCTCTGTGGTGCTCGCGGGGCGCAGGCGCTACCGGCGCGTTATGTGCCCGCCGTCGAGGTTCCCGTCGAGCTGCGCGGCGCCGGCCCGTCCAGCCGCCAGGTGCGCAACTTCGGCACCCCGGGTGCGCTGGAGGCGTCCAAGATCATCGCCTGTGAGGTGATCACCCCTTCAGGCAACTGGTCGTCCTATCCTGCCCACAAGCACGACGAGGCTTCGGACACCGAGTCGGAGCTGGAGGAGATCTACTACTTCGAGATCGCCGCCGGTCCGCATGGTGAGCCGGGCTTCGGATTCATGCAGACGTCGTCCTCGCCGGGCAAGGAGATCGAGGTCTTGGCGGAGGTGCACGATAGGGATACGGTGCTTGTCCCGCACGGCTGGCACGGGCCCTGCGTGGCGGCTCCGGGCTTCGACATGTACTACCTCAACGTGATGGCAGGACCCGGCACTGAGCGGGCCTGGAAGATCTCCGATCACCCCGATCATGCCTGGGTGCGGGAGACCTGGGCGAACCAAGCCGTCGACCCTCGACTCGTGGGGAAGGACTCGTGATCATGGCCCAGAAGGTTCGGCTCACTGTGGCGCAGGCACTGGTGAAGTTCCTTGGCGCGCAGTATTCAGAGTCCGACGGCGAGGAGCAGAAGCTCTTCGCCGGCTGTCTCGGGATCTTCGGCCACGGCAACGTCGCCGGCATCGGCCAGGCGTTGCTCCAGGCCGAGCTGGAGCAACCCGACGCGCTGCCCTACGTCCTGGGCCGCAACGAGCAGGCCATGGTGCACACCGCGGTGGCGTACGCGCGGATGAAGAACCGACTCCAGACCTACGCGGTGTCCACCAGCGTCGGACCCGGCGCCACCAACATGCTGACCGGTGCCGCGCTGGCCACCATCAACCGGTTGCCGGTCCTGCTGCTGCCGGCGGACACATTCGCCGGCCGCAGCGCCTCCCCGCTGCTACAGGAACTAGAGCTCCCGGATTCCGGCGACGTTACCGTCAATGACGCCTTCCGGCCGGTGTCGCGATACTTCGACCGGATCTGGCGGCCGGAGCAGTTGCCTGCCGCGCTGATGTCGGCGATGCGGGTCCTGACCGACCCCGCCGAAACCGGCGCGGTGACGTTGTGCTTCCCGCAGGACGTGCAGGCAGAGGCCCACGACTGGCCGGGGTCGTTGTTCGAAAAGCGCGTCTGGCACGTGGCGCGACCGTTGCCGGAGACGGCACTGCTGGAGGCGGCGGCCGCGGTCATCCGCTCGGCGAGGAAGCCGCTGATCGTCGCGGGCGGGGGCGTGCACTATTCCGCGGGCCACGGATGCGCTGGACTCGTTCTGCAAGGCGACCGGCATTCCGGTCGGCCAGAGCCAGGCCGGGAAGGGCACCCTGGTCTACGACCACCCCCAGTGTCTGGGCGCGATCGGGTCGACCGGAACCACTGCGGCCAACGCCGTTGCCCGGGACGCGGACGTGGTGATCGGCATCGGCACCCGGTATTCGGACTTCACGACCGCCAGCCGGACCGCCTTCCAGAACCCGGACGTGCGGTTCGTCAACATCAACGTCGCCGGGATGGACGTGATCAAGCACGCCGGTCTCGGCGTCCAGGCCGACGCCCGGGAAACGCTCGAAGCGTTGCTGCCGCTGCTGGACGGCTACTCGGTGGACGAGAGCTACGGCCGGTTGATCGCCGAGCTCGATGCGACCTGGGACGAAACCGTACGCCGCGCCTACCTGCCGGACCCCCCGAACGGTGCGTCGTCCGACGAGGTGCTGGCAGCCTCGGCCCGATCACCCGGCCTGCTCACCCAGGGCGAGGTGATCGGGATGGTCAACGAGTTGTCTGATCCGCGCGACGTCGTGGTCTGTGCCGCTGGCTCGATGCCCGGCGATCTGCACAAGCTGTGGCGGACCCGGGACCCGAAGGGTTACCACGTCGAGTACGGCTACTCGTGTATGGGATACGAGGTTGCCGGTGGCCTCGGCGTGCGGCTGGCCTGCCCCGACCGCGACGTGTTCGTCATGGTCGGAGACGGCTCGTACCTGATGATGGCCACGGAGCTGGCGACCGCGGTGCAGGAGGGCATCAAGATCATCACGGTGCTGGTTCAGAATCACGGCTACGCCTCGATCGGCTCGCTGTCGGAGTCGCTGGGTTCACAACGATTCGGCACCAGGTATCGCTACCGGAACCCCGAGACCGGCCGGCTGGACGGGGAGAAGCTGCCGATCGACCTGGCCGCCAACGCCGCCAGCTTCGGCATCGAGGTGTTCAGGACCTCGACCGCGGTGGAGTTCGCCGACGCCATCAAGGCCGCCAAGGCCGCCACCGAATCGGTGGTGATCTATGTCGAGACCGACCCGCTGATTGGCGCTCCGGACTCGGACTCGTGGTGGGACGTGCCGGTGAGCGAGACGTCGACGCTCGACTCCACTCAGGACGCGCGCAAGACATATGAACAGCACAAGGCCACCCAACGACTCTTCGTGTAAAGGAGCACTGTGTCCACAATCAGAATCGGCACCGCCCCGGACTCCTGGGGCGTCTGGTTTCCCAGCGACCCCGCGCAGCTGCCGGCCGAGCAATTCCTGCGCGAGGTGGTCGATGCGGGTTATGGGTGGATCGAGCTCGGACCGTACGGATATCTCTCCAAGGATCCGGCTCAACTGCAGGACCAGCTCGACGCCCACGATCTCAAGGTGCTGGCTGGGACCGTCTTCGAGCACTTGCACCGCCCCGACTCCTGGGACGACGTCTGGACCCAGGTCACTGACGTGGCGGCGCTCACCGTCAGCTGTGGGCGGCAAGCACATCGTGGTCATTCCGGACACCTGGCGGCACCACAAGACCGGTAAAGAACTGGAGGATCGCGAACTCACTCCCGAGCAGTGGGCCCAACTGACCGAGGGCATGAACGAGCTCGGTCGGCGCATCCTCGACGAGTACGGGCTCGCCGTCCAGTTCCATTCCCACGCCGACAGCCACGTCGGCTATCAGCCCGAGATCGAACGGTTCCTTCAGGCCACTGATCCACGATGGGTGAACCTGTGCTTCGACACCGGGCACATCGCGTACTACGGCGGCGACTGCCTGGAGTTGATCAAGACCTATCCGGACCGGATCGGCTACCTCCATCTCAAGCAGGTCAATCCCACCGTGGTCGAGCAGGTCTTGGACAAGGACCTCTCCTTTGCGGAGGCAGTGCGGATGGGCGCGATGATCGAGCCACCCCTCGGCGTGCCGGAGATGGGCCCGCTGCTGGACGCCGTTGCCGGCCTCGGATGGGACGTCGACGCGATCATCGAACATGACCTCTATCCCTGCGCGCCGGAGGTGCCCCTGCCGATCGCGAAGCGCACCAAGGCCTACCTCAGCTCGTGCAGCGGAGCCACCATCGAGTTCGGGAGGGGGCAGTGAGCGACCTGCGGATCGCGGTCCTGGGCGTGGGTCTGATGGGCGCCTCCCATGTCGAGGCGCTGAGCAGACGCGTTCGGGGCGCCCAGGTATCGGTGATCAACGACTTCTTCGCGGACAAGGCCGAGCAGGTCGCGGCACAGGTCGGTGCCCGGACGGTCGGTGACCCGATGGAGGCGATCAACGATCCCGATGTCGACGCCGTGCTGCTCGCCACGCCCGGTGCCACCCACGCCCAGCAGCTGAACGCCTGCCTCGACCGCGGCGTCCCGGTGCTCTGTGAGAAGCCGCTGACCACCGACGTTTCCTCGGCGTACGCGATCGTGCAGAAGGAAGCGGCGCTCGGCCGACGACTCGTGCAGGTGGGATTCATGCGGCGCTTCGATCCGGAGTACGTCGCGCTCAAGGACTTGATCCGTGCTGGTGGCCTCGGCAACCCGCTGATGGTGCACTGCATCCACCGGAATCCAGGGGTCGCCGATCACTTCACGTCCGAGTTCATGATGCGCGATTCGGTCGTGCACGAGGTCGACGCCGTGCGATTCCTCCTCGACGAGGAGATCACCAGCGTGCAGGTGATCAAGGGCGCCGCGACTCGGATCGCGCCGGAGGGCACCAACGATCCCATGCTGGTGATCTTCGAGACCGAGTCGGGTCGGATCATTACCGACGAGATCTACGTGCGCACGCAGGTGGCGTACGAGGTGCGGACCGAGGTCGTGGGTGAGAAGGGCAGCGCGTTCATCGGGCTCGACCAGAACCTGCAGCTGAAGACCACCGACGGGCGCTGGGGCGGGCAGCTCACGCCAAGCTTCGTCGAGCGGTTCGGAGCTGCGTACCAGACCGAGCTGCAGCGCTGGGTCGACGCCGCCAAGGCCGGCACTATCGACGGGCCAGGCGCCTGGGACGGTTTCGCGGCAGTAGCGGTGTGCGAGGCCGGCGTGCAGGCCATCCGTACCGGCGGGAAGGTGACGGTACGACTCGACGGGATGAAGCCCCAACCCGAGCACCGCCGGCACGTCAGCCTCGACGCCGACGAGCCGGAGCCCGGCATCACCGCGCCGGACCTGATCGGAGACCGGCCTTGAAGCTCGCCCTCGACCCGTCAGAGCGGCACAACCTCTAGGTAAGGACACAAAACCATGGCAACGACGCTGCATCACTGGAAGGCCGGCGACAGCTACGAGGGCACGGGCGGCCGGTTCTCCGACGTGACCAATCCGGCGACGGGCGAGGTAACCGCCCAGCTGGCGCTGGCGAGCGAGGAGGACGTCAACGAGGTGGTGGCAGCTGCTCTCGCAGCTTTTCCCGCCTGGCGGGACACCTCGCTGGCGAAGCGGACTCAGATCTTGTTCGCATTCCGCGAGCTGCTGAACGAACGCAAGAAAGAGCTGGCCGAGATCATCACCTCCGAACACGGCAAGGTGCTCTCCGACGCGCTTGGCGAGGTGAGCCGGGGGCAGGAGGTGGTGGAGTTCGCTTGCGGGATCGCTCACCTGATCAAAGGGGACTTCACCGAGAACGCGTCGACCAAGGTCGACGTGCACTCCGCCCGCCAGCCACTGGGCGTGGCGGGCATCATCTCGCCGTTCAACTTCCCGGCCATGGTGCCGATGTGGTTCTTTCCCATCGCCATCGCGGCGGGCAACACGGTCGTGCTGAAGCCGAGCGAGAAGGTACCGACCGCGGCGCTGTGGATGGCCGAGCTGTGGAAGGAAGCCGGCCTACCCGACGGGGTCTTCAATGTGCTCAACGGCGACAAGGTGGCAGTGGACGGACTGCTGACCCATCCCGATGTGCAGTCGATCTCCTTCGTCGGCTCGACGCCGATCGCGCGCTACGTCTACGAGACGGGTACGACGCACGGCAAGCGCGTCCAGGCCCTGGGTGGGGCCAAGAACCACATGCTCGTGTTGCCGGACGCCGATCTCGATCTGGCCGCCGACCAGGCGATCAACGCGGGCTTCGGCTCGGCGGGGGAGCGCTGCATGGCGATCTCCGCGGTGTTGGCCGTCGGCGACATCGGCGACCAACTGGTGGCCAAGATCCGGGAGCGCGCCTTGAGCCTACGAACCGGCGACGGTACCCGCGGTTGTGACATGGGTCCGCTGGTGACCTCGCAGGCCAAAGAGCGGGTGTCGGGCTACATCGACGCCGGCGAGGCGGCCGGGGCGACACTTGTCGTGGACGGGCGGAAGCCGACCGTGGATGCCGATGGTGACGGCTTCTTCGTCGGGCCGACGCTGTTCGATCATGTGACCACGGATATGAGCATCTACACCGATGAGATCTTCGGACCGGTGCTCTCTGTCGTCCGGGTGGACAGCTACGACGAGGGCGTGCAGCTGATCAACGACAACCCGTACGGGAACGGCGTCGCGATCTTCACCAACGATGGTGGGGCCGCGCGGCAGTTCCAGTACGAGGTGAAGGTCGGCATGATCGGCATCAACGTGCCGGTGCCGGTGCCAATGGCCTACTACTCGTTCGGCGGCTGGAAGAATTCGCTGTTCGGTGACACCCACGCTCACGGCGTCGAGGGCGTGCACTTCTTCACCCGGGGCAAGGTGATCACCTCCCGCTGGCTGGATCCGAGCCACGGCGGTCTCAACCTGGGCTTCCCACAGAACGCCTAGAGCGGGAGCGCTTGACGCTCGGGGCAACGCTGAGGTGGTGGTCTATCGCGTCTTGTCGCCCGTGAGCGCGCATAGCGGGTCGATCGGGCCTATCTGCTAAGGCAGCGACGGCTGAAAGACGGCCTGCCGACTGGCTAGCCGGGCAGTCTCGAGGCAGCGCTCGCTAGGCAGGTCGCTGTTGAGGCAGTGGGATTCCGGTTGGTAGTGGCTCGTCGAGGCAGCGGTATCGGTTGGCGTCGGGCATGGTCCAGTCGACGGCGTGATCGTTGCGGATGCTGGCCTGCCAGGCGAAGGTTTTGGCTCGGTGGTGGCGGCGGCATAGCGGGTCCAGGTTGTGCGCGGATGTGGTTCCGTGGGGCCAGGGTTGGTGGTGGTCGAGATCGCAGCGGTCGGCGGGCACGGTGCAGGTGGGGAATCGGCAGCTGGCGGCGCGGATGGTGATGGCTTGGGCGAGCCTGGCGGAGGCGTGGCGGCCGAGTTCGGTGGTGTGCAGCAGCCGGCCGCCGTCGTCGGTGAGCAGCCGGGTGAACAAGACCTGGTCAGCTCGGCTGTCGCTGTCGAGGGCGTCGGTGATCGTGTTCCGCAGCACCTGACCCGGGATCAAACCCGAGCGGTCGGTCAGCTCGCCGGGTGCATCGCTGAGACCGAGCAGGCTGGACAGGGGCACGACGACACCGATCCGAAGGTGTCGTGGTCGTCTGATGACTGTTGGGGAGAACCGCGCCGCCAGCGCGGTCGCTGGTTCGATCGGTTCACCGACCGGCTCGCCGTCGGCGTCGATCGGCTGCAGCTGGGTGCCGAGCAGCTCGCCGGTGTCGGGATCGATGTCCTCGACCTCTAGCCACTGCGGCGGCTGGTCGCGGTGTCGGCGGTGTCCTGGCTGGTCGGCTAGCGTGGCTGGTTGTGCGTCCTCGTCCGGTGTCGGTGAGGTGAAGGCGGCCGAGTAGCAGGTCGGCGAAAAGGTCGGCGCGGCGTTGCTGCTCGTTGCGCGGGTCGTGGCCGCCGAGGCTGCGGGCGGCGGCGGCGAGCAGCTGGTCGATGGCGGCCGCGTCGGCGGCGGAGACTTCTCCGGTGACGTAGCCCATGCCGTCGGCGCCCTGGACGATCGTCACTCGGCGTTCGGCGAGCGCCCGCCGGTGCCGCTGTTCGAAGGCGACCGGTTCCAGCCGGACCACCAGCCGCAGCAGCCAGGCCGCCAGCTGTTTGGGGCAGCGGGTCTGCGCCGCCGGCACCGACTGCTCGTCGATCGCGGTGAGGGTGTGCGGTTCGCAGACGCGGCGGGCTATCCGATCGATCGCGCGCACCTGCTCGGCGTCAAGCTCGCCGTCGCGGTAGGCCTGCCAGACGGTGGGCAGATCGTGGGCCAGCCGGCGTGATCGGGCGATCAGGCAGCGCACCGGATACGGCTGTTCCCGCAGCAGCAGCGACAACTCATCGGCCACGAACTCCCCCGGTTTGGCTCGGCCGGGTCCCGCGACCGACGGCGTCCTGCCGGTCGGCGGCGGTCCGAACGTCGGCGTACCTCATCGACAGCTCAGCCAGCCTGGCCGAGGCGATGGCGGCCTGCCGACGGGCGGCGGCAACCTGGTTGCTCAGCGCCCGAATGTCCTCCGACTCTTCTTCTCCTATCACGGCTTCATGCTCGACAGCCACCGAGCTGTACAGAATGAGAACCAGTAAGCGACAGGCAGCAGCCGTGAGGCGACTCCGCCATCAGACTGCCGCCGACGGGGACTCAGTCTGCCGGGTCGAGTGCAGGTGAGTTGAGCCAGCCGAAGGCCGGCTTTGAACGCGATCGGCTTTGGCCAGCGTGCCGGAATCAGCGATCGATGCGTTCGGTTTCGTACAGCCGTGACAATTTCGCGCTGTCGTCCCCAACAGCGATGACCACCGAGCCGCCGGAGTTGAGCGGAGTGAGCAGCGCCCGGCTTACCGTCGTCCACGGGTCGGTCGGTCGCACCAGCCGGCGAAGCGCAGGTTCCTCAGCACCCACGTCCGCGAGCTGGGCCGCTGTGAGGGAACGCGTCTCGTCCAGCCAAGCGGTGTTGGAGTGAGATGCCGGCGATCCGGCATAGACGTCAGGTTGCGCACGTACCTCGAGCGAATAGTCCAGAACGCCCGTCGGCAGCTCGTCGGGAAAGCCGAGTCCGAGCGGGTGCAGCGAACAAGCGATGACCTCGGTTGCCGTGCTCGTCTCGTATCCCATCCAGTCGGGACCGACGACCACCGCGGCGATCCGGCCTGATTGCGGAACGGCGGCCACAGTCGCTCCTGCTCGCCAGCAGGCCGCGGCCCACACCAGGGTCACCCAATGACCTGGGGCGTGATCGCACAGTTCGAGCCGCACAACGTCGCCTTCGCCGATCGCCAGCGCATCCAAGAGGTTGGCCGTCTTGGCGACCCAGTTGCCGAAGGTCGTCGCGGACAACTCGGTCCGTTCGTCGGAGGAGAGCTCGTAGTACGTGATCAAGCGGCTCACCGCCGCTTCCGCTGCGGATCCGGGCGTCGAGCCGCTCGGCGATTGAGGTCACCATGAGCGCCGATGGTACGGCCGTCCGACCGAGGCACGCGTAGCCGGGCGCCGTTACGCTGAGCCGCATGCGCTACGTGTTGATCATGGCCGGAGGATCCGGCAAGCGTCTGTGGCCGCTGTCCCGCCAGGGCATGCCCAAGCAGCTGCTGAAGGTCGTCGGCGGTAAGAGCCTGCTGCGGATCGCGTACGAGCGAGTGGAGGGCGTCGTCCCCGCCGAGCAGGTGCTGATCTGCACCGGGGCCGACTACGCCGATCTAGTGGCCGCGGAGCTCCCGGAGGTCGATCCGGCCAACATTCTCGGTGAGCCGGAGGGGCGCGACTCGCTCAACGCCGTGGCGTGGCCGGCCGCAGTCCTGGCGGCCCGGGATGCCGATGCGGTCATTGCCGTGTTGACGGCGGACCAGATCATGCACCCGGTGGACAGCTTCCGCTCGGCGCTGGTCGAGGGCTTCGAGGTCGTCGAGGCCAATGAGGACGTCCTGGTCACATTCGGCGTGGTGCCAACTTCGCCACACACGGGCTACGGATATCTGCGTCGCGGCCAGTCGATCGCCGGTCATCCCGGCGCCTGCGCGGTGGTGGAGTTCAAGGAGAAGCCCGATCGCGCCACTGCGGAGGCCTACCTGGCCTCCGGTGACTACTGGTGGAACTCCGGGATGTTCGTCTGGCGGGCGCAGACGCTGCTCGCTCAACTCGAGCAGCTGCAGCCACAGACCTACGCCGCGGTCACCAAGCTCGCCGCTGCACCGGACCAGCTGGCGGAGATCTACCCTCGGCTGGACAAGATCAGCGTCGATTACGCCGTGATGGAACCGGTCTCCCAGGGCAAGGCGAGTGCTCGAGTGGTTGCCGTACGGCTACCCATCATCTGGCACGACGTCGGCGGGTTCGCCGCCTTGGGCGAGCACTTGCCCCGGGATGAGCAGGGCAATGCCATCTCGGGAGCCAGCGTCTTGGTCGATGCCAGAGACAATCTGGTGATCAACCAGGCCGAGGACGGCCGGCTCGTCGCCGTGGTCGGACTCAGCGACACGGTGATTGTGCAGACGTCCCAGATCACTTTGGTGTGTCCCGCCAGCGAAGCGGAGCGGATCAAGGATCTCGTCGCCGAGGTGACGGCTCAGCTCGGTGCGGCGTACGCCTGAACGGATCGCGGAGGCCAACGAGCCTAGGCGCCGTTCGGCTCCGGAGAGCTGGCGTACGGGTACTTGGCCATGAAGTCCTTGAGCGCGGCGCCGCTGACAGCCGCGCAGGCCTGCCGGACGCCCTTTTGTGCCGAGGCGTCGCCCGGGTTGTTCGGATCCGCGAACCAACGGGTCAGAACGACATTCTTGCCCGCCGGCATGGCGCCGCCGTCGGAGCCGTCGTCCCACGGCGCGGCGATGAACTTGTTCGCCGGATTCTGGTCGTCGTTCCCGAAGGTCTTGGCGATGCTCTCCAGCGCCCTGAGCTGCTTGCCCGACAAGTCGCTGCGATACCAGGCGACGGTGTAGCCGTGCTCCAGGTTGTGCACCAGCTGCTCGACCGGGGGCCGGTCCTCGGTGGTGTAGAACCGCTTGGTGAAAGGCGCCGGGCTGGGATAGTGCGGGCCGGAGTCGGGCGGGAACCGGTCGTAGTTGACCTTGGTGCCTTCCTCGACGTGCTGCTGGTTGCCCGTGGCGGCGTTCTCCGCGATCGGGTCGCAGCCCGCTTGCTCAATGCTGGAGCCGAGTTGCTCGAGGTCGGCATTGCGCGCGATGTAGTCGCTGGCGAAGAGGTAGACCGGATAGGCGAGCAGGGCTGTGGCGAGTACCACGCAGATCACCAGCAGACTGATCGTTCTGCGGCGTTGCTCCTTCTTTCTGGCCGCCTCCAAGGACGCCAGCTTGTCGCGTCGGCTGCTGCCTGACGGCACGCTCTGCTTCAACTTGGCGTTGGCCACGGTGGCTCTTCCTCTGGTCGGTCTCCAGCACCCGCCGTGGCGCTGTGCTCAGAAGTCGAGAGTGTAACGCGATATGCGAGCTCCAACATTTGCCGGAGCAGGTGAGCAGCCGGTCCGGTCAGCTGGCTGCCGTCCAGCACCGTCCGGATCAGCTCAGCAGGCTCCCGTGACACCAGCTCCTCGTACCGCTCTGCTTGCCCGGTCGCCTGGAGCGCCGCGAGCAGGACCGCTTCGCGGCTGCCGTAACCGAACAGGTCCGAAGCGGACGGCCGCACCAACGAGGCGGCATCCGTATCGTCCTCGACGACCAGGCTCTCGAGCCCCCGGATCACTGCCACGGGCCGTCGCCCGAGCTTGCCCTTAGCCAGGTCGGCGGCGGCGGCAAGCTCGTCGCCGACCGCCATGGCTGTTACCGACAGGGGATTCCCGTACGGGTCGTACGGCACCGCCGTAGTGCTGGACGACGCGCACTCCGGCTGCACCGATGGCGTGGTCGGTCTGGCCGACCCGCCACGCGCGACCAGCGGTGTCGGAGATGATCACACCCAGCCGAAGGGCACAGCGAGCCACCAAATCATCCCGTAGCGTCCGCGCGCTGCCGTCAGGATCCTCGGGTAGCAGCAGGATCGATCCGGCCTCGACATTCGAGCGGTCCACTCCAGCCGCGGCCAACGTCAGCCCGATGCGGGTACGGATGATCTGCGTCTCGTCCCGAGCGGCCACCGTCCGAGCCGTCTCGGCGTCGATCGCCCGTTGGCGATAGGCGGCTGAACGGATGCGCCCCTCCGCCTTGCTGACGATCTTGGACGTGACGACCACGATGTCGCCGTCGCGAAGCGGGCCCTCGGGTGCTGCGGCGACCGCGTCGAGCACGAGGTCGGCCAGATTTGCGCCCGGCCGCACCTCGCCGATCCCGGCCGGCGCGAAGATTGTGATCACGATGGTCGTCGCTGTCGGTGGGCCGGCAGATCAGGACCAGGCGGTCTTGACCGCGTAGTGGACGAAAGCAGCGGTGGCCGCCGGATCGGACATGACCAAGTCCGTGACGGCCACTCGCAGCCCGGCCTGCTCGACTGCTGCCGCCGTGGACGCGTCTCGAAGGTCCATCGTCCAGACATCGAGAACCCCACCGGCGGTGCGTGGCCCGTAATGCAGGCCGACTGACGCGGCGTCGACCGCGACGCCGATCGCGGGCAGCAAGCGATGAGCCATGCCGAGCACCGGAGCGCCGCCGAGGATGCCGGCGAAACCAATCACCGCGGCTGACGATTGCCGTACCGCCTCAGCGATTCCGGGCACCCCGAGGATGGGTCCGATCGACACCACCGGGTTGCTGGGCGCGATCAAGATCAAATCGGCGTTCGCCAGCCGGTCGATCACCCCCGGCGCGGGCGTGGCGGCGGCCAATCCCACCATGACCACGCCGAGCGCCTCCGGCTCGGCGTGCCACCGGACCCAGTACTCCTGGAAATGGACTTCCTTCCTGCCGTCAGCCGCCGTCTGATCCGCGATCAGGATATGAGTCTCAACCCGATCGTCCGACATCGGCAGCAGCGACAGCAGCGGGTCGGAGGACAGCCAGCGGGTCGCCAGGGCCGCCGTCACCTCCGACAACCGATGGCCGGCGGCGAGCATCTCGGTACGGACCAGATGGGTGGCAAGGTCACGATCACCGAGCGAGAACCACGACGGCTCGGCTCCGTACGCCGCGAGCTCACTCAGCACCGCCCAGCTCTCGTCCCGCCGACCCCATCCCCGGACGGGATCGTGGCCGTCGCCCAGCGCATACATGATCGTGTCCAGGTCCGGGCAGACGCGGAGCCCATGCACGGTGATGTCATCGGCCGTGTTGGCGATGATCGTCAGCTCAGCGTCGGGAAATGCCCGTCGAACGCCGCGCGCGAACCGGGATCCGCCGACCCCACCGGCCATGATCACGATGCGCACCCGATCAGTTTTTCATAGGCTGAGTAGGTGGACGGTCTGCGACGGCTCCGCGAGCCCGCAGCACTCAGCGTCCTCGTCGTGTTGCTGTTGCAGGTGCTGATCGCGTGGATCGGGTCTGTCGTGTACGGCAGCGGTCAGACACCGGATGCCCGAGACATTGACCATTCTCGTGCTCGGTCTGATTGTGGCGAGCTGCGTCCTGGGTCAGCGGACGGCTCACGCGCGGACGCTGACGGTGCTGGCCCTGATCGGGAGCATGCTGTCGATTCTGACGTCTGTGACGCTGGAGTTGGTTGCACCTGGGACCGGGCAAGAGTCGCTCGTCATCGTCTGGCTGGATCTGGTCCTGGATCTGGTGGTGCCGGTTCTCGTCGTCGTCGGACTGGCGACGCTGCTTGGCGGGCAACGGGCCGCAGCACGTACGGCGCCGCCGTCAGCGGCCGCCGTGCAGGCAGCTCCGACCGAGCCCGCACCCGCTGCCTTGCCGAGCAGTCAGCTCGAGCCGGTCTGGCGGCCCGATGAGGCCTCAGGAGCGGCCTGGTACACGGCCGGCGACGCAGCGCTCGGTGCTCCCGCGGCCGGCTGGGGCACCCCTGGCGAATCCGGCGGCTGGCAGGCGATTGACGACGAGGACGACTCCGTCGCGCGCTGACCGGACCGGCCCGGAGTCCTGACCCTCAACCCAGGTCGGAATCCGCAGCGCCCAATAGCAGGTTTCCTCTTGACTTTCGAGTATTTACGGGCATGTAATTTCATATGTGTCATTTGCTTAGCGAGAAGTCGAGACCGCTCGATGAACAGCTCGCTCGAACGGCACATCCCGCCACCGGGTTGACCCGCGAAGTCGCCTGGCTCGAGCGGGCCGCTCAGTAGGGGGTCGAGGAGGTTTCGAAATGCAGGATCGTGACGTTGACGACAGCGGTGCGCTCGGCTGGCAGGAACGTGCGTTGTGCGCACAGACAGACCCGGAGGCGTTCTTTCCCGAGAAAGGCGGATCGACTCGGGAGGCCAAGAAGGTCTGCTTGTCCTGTGACGTGCGCGGCGAATGCCTGGAGTACGCGCTCGCACACGACGAGCGGTTCGGCATCTGGGGCGGTCTGAGCGAGCGGGAGCGTCGCAAGCTCAAGAAGCGCGCCGTTTGAGGCACTAAAGTAGGGGCGCCCAGCCGGGCGCTCCACCGCTGTGTTCTGCACCACGCGTGCCGTGCACAGTGCCCGTGGCGACGTCTGGCCCGTCGAGGGGAAACCCGGAGCGAGGAAAGACAGTTGTCCGCAGGTGCCGAGACCCAGGAGGGTTGGGCCCACCTTCGCACCTCCAGTGACGAAGAGTGGGCAGATGATCCGTGGGCCTGGACGGATCAAGAAGATGCCGAGAGCGACCACGTCGACCTCAGCGGCTGCCACGTCATCGCCGTGCTGGTCGCGATGGATGCGGCCAGGTGGCTGCCCGGCACTCTGGCGGCGATCGCAGCGTTGACGCACCGGCCGACTCGCCTGATCGCGATCGACAACGCCAGCACGGACTCCACGAGGGCCTTACTCGATCGCGCTGCCGACCAGGGTCTGCTCGACGCGGTGTATGGCGGCAAGCGCTCGTACGGATTCGGTGCTGCGGTGCAGCGCGGCGCTAGCCCAGGATCGGCGAGAAGCCGGCGAACATCATGACGCTGATTCAGGCGTTGTCGGAGACCGCAGCCGCTGGCTGTGGTTGCTGCACGACGACGCAGCGCCCGCCCCCGATGCGCTGTCGCAAGCTGCTCGCTCATGTCGTGCTTGATCAAAGCATCGACGTCACCGGCCCGAAGCTCGTGCTACCGAAGAGCCGGCACAGCGGTCAGCGACTCGCCGAGCTCGGGGTGAGCATCTCGGGTACCGGACGCCGCGATCTGCAACTCGAACCGGGCGAAATCGACCAGGGACAGCGTGATGAGCCCGGCGAGCGACTGGGGGTCTCCACCTGCGGGATGCTGGTTCGCCGGGGAGTGTGGGAGGACTTGGGCGGGCTCGATCCAGGTCTGCCAATCTTCCGTGACGGCGTCGATTTCGGGTGGCGCGCTCACCTGCGCGGCTACCGAGTCGTGACGACTCCGCTGGCGCGGATGACCCATCGAGAGGTAGGCCGAGCCGGACTGCGTCCAAGGAGCGCGTCGAGTCGCCGGCCAGGCAAGGTGGATCGTCAGCTCGGCATGCAGGTGGTCGCCGCTCATGCTCCGACCGCCAGGCTGCCGCTGGTGTGGCTCCGACTGGTGTGGAGCTGTCTGCTGCACGCGGTCGGTTACCTGCTGGGCAAGGTACCCAGTCGTTCTGTGGATGAGCTGGCCGCTCTCGGTTCGTTCGTGGCCCATCCAGGCCGGATCCGGGCAGCCCGCCGCCGCGTGGCGGGCCTGCATCGCGCGCCCGGTGCCGAGGAGCGGATCGAGTCGCTCCGTCCACCCTGGTGGTCAAGCTTGCGACTGGCCGGTGAGGCGGTGCTCGGTACCGTGTCCGAGCGCTACCGCTCGGTGGCTGGTGACTCGGATGCCGTCTCGCTCGACGAGCTCACCGGCGATGACTTCAGCTCGGTCTCGGAGGAGAAGCCCAAGACCGCATGGCTGAGTCCAGCCGTTCTGGCTGTGGTCGCTACGGCGGTGGCCAGCATCGTAGCCAGCCGCAGCCTGTTCGGAACTGGTCCACTCGTCGGCCCTGCACTACTACCCTCGCGCGTCCTCACTGGGCGAAGCCTGGAGGGCCGCCTGGGAGGCCATCCCGGGTGCTCCAGGTCAAGTCAGTCCGCCGTGGCTTGCCCTGGTCGCGCTCGGGTCCACGTTCATGGCTGGTCAGCCGGAGTGGTTGGTGACGGTGCTGATCTGCGGGATCGTGCCGCTGAGTCTGCTCGCCGCGTATTCGGTGACCCGCCGACTGATCGCGAGCCGCCGCGTACGGGTCTGGGTCGCCGGGATCTACGCGCTGTTACCCGTGCTGCTCGGCGGCACCAACCAGGGCCGGCTCTCACTGAGCGTCGTTGGCGGTAGGTCTGCCATTGCTGGTCCTGGCGGTGCGGGCGCTGGTCCTGCGCCGGGTGCGGACTCCCGAGGCCTGGCGCGGCGGTTGGGGAGCTGGCGTGGTGCTGGTCCTGTTCATCGCCTTCGAGCCGTCCATGATCATCTTCTGCGTACTGGTCGCCGGTCTCGGTGCGGTCGCGCTGCGCCGCACACCGCGCAAGGTCGGCCGCATCGGCATCGCGCTCGCGGTGCCTCTGGTCGTGCTGGCGCCGTGGTGGCCGACGCTGATCTCGATGCCCGGTCGGCTGTTCGCCGGACCTGATTCGGCCATGGCCGACGCCGTTACCGGCTCCGGCGCCAAGGCCCCGCAGGTGTGGCAGCTCTTCATCGGTCAGGGACTCGGTGTCGGTCTGCCGCCGTTGTGGCTCAGCGCCGTTGTGTTCGGCGTGCTGTGGCTGGTGGCGCTGCTCGGCCTGGCCCGGCAGCCGCGGCGTCGGACAATTCTGGCGGCCTGGACCGTTGCCTTGCTCGCGCTGGCCATGGCGGTGATCTTGTCCCGATTGGTGGTCAGCGTGCCGCCCACTGGTACCGAGGTCCGGCCGTGGGTGGCCGGCTACTTACTCATCGCGTTCGCCGCGCTGGCGCTCGCCGGCGGGATCGGACTGGAGGCTCTGGCGTCCGAACTCAGTGCTCGAAGCTTCACCTGGATGCAGCCGGCCAGTGTCCTGGCCTGGGTCGGGGTCGCGGTGGTCACACTGGCCGGCGCCGGCTGGTGGGTCTGGGCGGGTGCCAGGGGCCCGATTGACCGGGTGCATCTCGACGCAATCCCGCCGTACGTGCTGAATGCGGCGGCGTCGGACGCACGGACCCGCGTGCTTGCGATTGACCTTTCGGCGGGCCAGGCGCGATATTCGGTGGTCGCCGACGATCAGGTCCGGCTCGGTGACGCCGACCGCGGCGGCACCTTCGGTGGCTCGATGGCCGCCCGCCAGCAGACCGAGGATCTGGTGACTCGGCTGGTGGCCGGCACGGCGGACGCGGACCTGGCCCCGCAGCTCGCCGACCTCGGCATTGGGTACGTCTGGGTGACCGGAGCGAACGAGGAGGCCCAGGCGCGGATCGACAACACTCCAGGGTTGGGCGCCGCTAGCGGTAACGAACGCAGCATCATCTGGCAACTCGAGCCGGCAGTGACCCGCGCCGCCGTCGTCGATTCGACTGGTCGTACTCCTGTCACATCGGACACGGTTCCGGCTGGAGAGCCGGGCCGCCAGCTGCGGATAGGGGAGGCGGTCGACCCGCGGTGGCAGGCGACGCTTGACAACGAGCGCCTGACCGGCCAACCGGCAGGGTGGCAGCAGGCGTTCGAGCTGCCAGTCACCGCTGGAACTGTCAGCTGGACACTGCGAGCGCCATGGCGCTGGCTGCTGGTGGGACAACTCGTCGCGCTGCTGGTTGCCGCCGTGCTGGCCGCACCGGCCATCCGGCGTCCCGATGTGCGCGACCCCACCAAGTCGGCGCGCCGGGCAGCCATCGGGACGGAAGTCTCGGAATGAGTGACCGTGATCTCACCGTCCGGCTGGGGCGCCGGACACTCGGCCGTCGCGCCGTGAGTCTGCTTGGAGTGACCGCTGCGCTGGTGCTGATCGGTGGAGGAGGTTCGCTACTGGGCGCCGAATCGGCCACGACCTCTGCCAACCGGACTGCTCTCGCCGGGCCGGACG
Organism: uncultured Actinomycetota bacterium; assembly: GCA_963808495.1. Classification (GTDB taxonomy): domain Bacteria; phylum Actinomycetota; class Actinomycetes; order Propionibacteriales; family Propionibacteriaceae; genus Microlunatus. The sequence continues at coordinate 85,801 of CAWEGC010000011.1, read as the reverse complement.
ACGAACGTCTGCACCGTTTCGAAGGACGAAGACAGCCGTAGCAGCGTGGCGGCGGTCGCGGTCCGCCGAGAGCCGGACCGCCCGGGCGAGTTGCGGGTTGAGCCGCTCTCCGGCGGCGAAGGCAAGCTGGAGATCACCGACCAGGGCAAGGGCAAAACGTTGGCGGAGCCGGACGGCCCTGTCCTCGTCTCGGCCGTGGGGATGATGGCCACGGCGGCCAGCGCCGCTGTTCTGGAAACAGCCAGCACTGGCGAGCAGGCCGGTCTGATGGCCGCACCATGCTCTCCACCGAGCACCGTGCACTGGTTTCCCGGCATCGGGTCGAGTGACACCAACAAGACTGAGCTGATCTTGACCAACCCGGATGACTCTCAGGCGGTGGTGGACCTGCGATTCTTCGGTCGCGATGGTCGGGTCGCCGTGCCCGGGAGTCCCAACATCGCCGTAGCCGGCCGAAGCACGCGGACCGTCTCGATCGGCACGCTTGTGCACACTGAGGGGCCACTGTCCGTCGCCGTTCGGACGAGTTCTGGCCGGATCGCCGCTGTCGCTCGGGTGTTGCGGCGATTCAAGCAGTCGGCGGCCGGCGCCGACTGGCAAGTAGGTGCCGCTGCCCCGGCGACCTCGGTCGTGATCCCTGCCATACCGGACGGAGACGGTGTCCGTCGCCTCACCGTCACCAACCCCGGCACGGTTCGAGCAGCCGTCACGATCTCGGCACTTGGCATCCAGGGGGCGTTCGCTCCTGCCGGAGCGGAGACTGTCGATCTGGAACCGGAGAGTACGGCGGAAGTGGACCTCGCCGCCGGGTTGGCGGGCGAGCCAGGCGCCATAAAACTGACGAGCGACCAGCCGGTTACCGGCGCGGTGCTCTCCACTGCGCGCCGGGAAGCGGCTCAGGGCGACGTGGCGCTCCAGTCGGCGGCGATACCGCTGGTCCGAGATGGCGTCAGCGCCATAGCGACCGTGAACGGAACAGACAGTGATCTGATTCTGACCAATGGATCCGAAGAGGACACGCCCGTCACCTTCGAGGTGTTCAGCTATGCCGGCGTCAGCCTGCGCACCGACGACGTCCTGCTGGCGGCGAACACGACGGCAACCCGCCGGCTGACCTCGCCAGCGCCGTCGTACGTTGTGGTGCGGGTGCCACACGGTTCGGGCGTCTATGGCGGCGTTCGGCTCGAGCAGCCCGAGGGCGATGTCGCAGGCTTGGCCACCATCCCGCTGACCTCACCCGATGTGGCCGGTCGAGCTCCGATGCCAGTGCCCAATCCTGCCGTCGGCCGCTGATCTGGACGCTCCGGCCGCAGGCCGCCCAGCCCTCTCGCCCCGGGCCGCCTTGCCGCCGGACAGCCGCGCTGGTCAGTCCTCGTCGCTGAGGCCCTCCGGGTCGATCTCCTCAACGCTGCGCCCAGTCAGGGCGGACAGTTGCTCGACAATCGTCCGGTACACCAGGATGCGCAGCCCGCGGCGGCTGGCGGCTCGGTGCTCCAGCGGGCGCCGGAATACCACAACGCGCGCAGGTCGGTCCGGAATCGCCTCCACGGCGGCAGCGAGCGGCACCCGCGGCCCCGTCCAGGCCGATTCGAGAAAGGGCACGTCCTCGATGCCGACGGCGACGCCGACCAGGGCGTCGGGGCACTGGCGGCCGATCCGGTCCACGGCCGCTTGCACAGCGTCGGCGAAGAACTCCGACTTGCCGGCCCGAGCCGGCGGTGACGCTGCCCTGGGGTTCATCGCGCCAGCGAGCGCGAGCGGTCCGCGCAGACCGCGGCCGTGCCGGTCCCGCGCATGTGCAGGCATGCCGCCACCTTAGCCGTCAAGCCGTGCCAGCTCAGCTCGCCACTTTGCTGCGGTTGACACGCGCTCCAGCTACCACGTTTGCGGCCGAGCGGCCGGTACCCTCACGCACATGAGGACGCGGCGGTGTTCGCGAGCCGGCTGCTCCGGCTCGGCCGTGGCCACCTTGACCTACGTCTACTCCGACTCCACCGCCGTACTCGGGCCGTTGGCCACCCAGGCCGAGCCTCACTGCTACGACCTGTGCGCATCCCATGCGCAGGCGCTCTCCGCGCCACGCGGCTGGGAAATGATCCGGCTCCTCGTCGACGAGGACCCCAAGCCGAGCACCGACGACCTGCTGGCCTTGGCGGACGCCGTCCGGGAAGTTGGCCTGTCTTACGACGGCAGCTCAGCGGAGGATCACAGGCCGCGACCTGCCGGGATCGTTGAACTGGGCCGCCGCGGGCATCTCACGGTGCTTGCCGATCCGGGGAGATAGATCACCGCTAGGATTCGGCGATGATCACGCGCGGAATCTTCAAGGCCAACGACATCCGTGGTGTGACTGAGGGTGCAGCGCCGGAATGGGATGAGGAGGGTGCTCGCGCCATTGGCGCTGCGCTGGTGGATGTCCTCGATCTCACGTCGGCGGAGGGGTCGCTGGTGGTGGGTCGCGACATGCGGTTGAGTAGTCCCCGCATGACAGCGGCGTTCATTGACGGCGTCCTGAGCCGCGGAGCCGACGTGGTCGATATCGGGCTGGCGAGCACCGACGAATTGTGGTTCGGCTCGGGACGTCTCGATCAACCCGGCGCCATGTTCACAGCAAGCCACAATCCGGGCGACTACAACGGCATCAAGTTCTGTCTCGCGGGTGCCAAACCGATCGCCCCCGAACAGCTGGTGGCGATCGCCGATCGCGCGACTGTCTTGCCGACTCCGGCCGCGGACCGGCGGGGGAAGCGAACTGAGCTGGATCTGCTGCCGGCCTACGCCGACCACCTGCACTCGTTGGTCGACCTGTCGAAGATCCGCCGGCTGAGTGTCGTGGTTGACGCCGGAAACGGCATGGCCGGGCACACCCTGCCGGCCGTGCTCGGACGAAACAATCTGGAGCTGATCGGCTTATACACCGATCCCGACGGAACCTTTCCGAATCATCCACCCAACCCGCTCGAGCCCGAGAACCTCATCGACGCCTCCCGCGCCGTGCTCGAGCGCGGCGCGGACCTCGCGCTGGTCTTCGACGGTGACGCTGATCGATGCTTCGTCCTCGACGAGCGGGGCGAGGTGGTGAGCCCCTCAGCCATCACCGCGATGATCGCGAGTGCCGAGCTGCGGCGCGTGCCAGGCGCGACCATCGTCTGCAACAAGATCACCTCCTGGGCGGTGCGGGAGGTCGTGAAGGCCGCCGGCGGCAAGATTGTGATCACTCGGGTTGGTCACACATTCGTCAAGGCCGCGATGGCTGAGCATGACGCGGTCTTCGGGGGCGAGCACTCGGCGCACTACTACTTCCGGGACTTCTGGGGCGCCGACACCGGGATGCTGGCCGCCATGCATGTCCTGGCCATGGCGGGAGCGACGACCAAACCGCTGTCCGAGCTGGCGTCCGGGTTCACTCGGTACGCGGCATCAGGAGAGATCAACTCACGGGTCGATGATCAACAAATGGCGATGGACAGGGTCTCCGCCGCCTTCGCCGGTCGGGGTCAGCAAGACCGCATCGACGGGCTCACCGTCGCCGGTGCCGACTGGTGGATCAACGTCCGGCCGTCCAACACAGAGCCGCTGCTGCGGCTGAACGTTGAGGCCGCGACCGAGGATGTCATGGCGGCGCTCCGCGACGAGACGTTAGGTTTGATCCGCGCATAGCGATCGCCTTATCGCGGTGCGCCGGAGGAGGAAACTGCATGGCCGTCGAATTGGCCGCGGAGCTGCTGGAAATTCTGGCCTGTCCCAACTGCCACGGCGCGCTCGCCGTTGATCATGATCGCGATGAACTCGTCTGCCTGGCCACCGAGTGTGGGCTGGCGTATCCGGTGCGGGAGGGCATTCCCGTGCTCTTGATCGACGAAGCGCGGCGCCCCGACGGCAAGTGAGTGCCGCTCACAGATGACCGTCTTCGATGACTCGTCGCTGGAGAACCGGGACGCCCTCGCGTCGGCCGATCCCATCCTGCGCCGGCTTGCGGAGGCCGGCGCGAGGGTGCGCAGGGAAACCGCCGACGCAATCGAGCCGATCGCCCAACTGCGCGATCTGCCCCAACCTCGTGCGGTGATCGCCACCGGGTCGGAGGCCCGGTTCATTCGCGGGATGCTCGAGCCGGTCTGTCCGGTGCCGTTCGTCGCTTGGCCGACTCACGGGCTGCCGGGATGGGTGGGTGCGCTGGACTTGGTCGTCGTCATGGCAAGCGACCATGCCACCCCGGGGCTGATCGCCACGGTTCACGAAGCCGTACGGCGCGGTTCGCAGTTGATCATCGCCTGCCCGGGGGCGTCACTTGATCGCTGAACACGCGGCGTCCCGTTCGACGACGCTGTTGCCCACCACCACGGCCGATCCGCTGGCGGCGGCGATCGTGATGTTGGCGGGACTGAATGAGATGAAGCTCGGACCGGAGGTCAGGCCCTACCTCGTCGCCGACGCTATGGATCTGGTGGCCGAGGACTGCTCGCCGTTCGCCGACGTGGCAGAGAACCCGGCGAAAGACTTGGCGATTGGCGCTGGCGGATACGCAGCCGCTGGTGTGGGGCGGATCGGTGCTGGCGGCACGAGCGAGTCGTCGACTGGCCGAGGCGCTGCGAGCCGCCAGCGGTCGCGCCGCCCTGGCCGCCGACGCCGATGAGCTACTGCCGATCCTGGAGACGGCAGGACCCCGGGACCCGTTCGAGGATCCGTTCGAGGACACGATTTCGGTCGATCGCCGGCCCACACTGCTGATCTTGGACGACGGGAACAACGAGTCGATCATCCGCAGCGACCATGCGCGGCTGCTGGCTGCCGCCGAGCGGAACGACGTACGCGTGTCGACGATCGCACATGAGACCGGATCGGACGTCGAGCGCTACGCCACGTTGCTTCAGACAGGCATGTTCGCCGCCGTCTACCTGGCGGTGGGCCTCGGTCGAAGCCTGGAGCGGTGAGCCACCCTTCGGGTGACGCACCACCACGGCTGCCGCATGGGTACACCAACGCAACCTTCACCGAGCCACGTGCGTTCTAGCACCACCGGCGTGAAGCGGTACTCGGACCGGCCGGGAGGGCTCGGAGCTGGCCGAGGCTGCGGTGTTCGGGGATCGAAGCCACGAAGGCCTTCAGTGGATAGCGCCCTGAGAGTCCGGGTCTGGCAGGATTGCCACCGTGAGTGCAGAGGGTGGGACCAAGGCCGTCGTCGCAGCGCTGGTGGCCAATATCTTCATTGCGGTGACCAAGTTCGCTGCGTGGGCGCTCACCGGCGCCTCCTCGATGCTAGCCGAAGCCATTCACTCCGTCGCCGACTCGGGAAATCAGGTGCTGCTCCTGGTCGGGGGCCGGCGCGCTCAACGGGAAGCCACGCCTGAACATCCTTTCGGCTACGGCCGGGAGCGCTATGTCTTCGCCTTCATCGTCGCCGTGGTGTTGTTCAGCGTCGGTGGCCTGTTTGCGCTCTACGAGGCGTACCACAAGTACCACGAAGTACACGCGGGCGAGCCGAACCTGCTCCTTGAGGGGCCCTGGTGGTGGGTGCCGCTGGTCGTGCTGAGCGCTGCCATCATCGCCGAGTCCTTCTCCTTCCGAACCGCGATCATCGAATCCAACAAAGTGCGCGGCAAGCAGGGTTGGAGCAAGTTCATCCGCTCCTCCAAGGCTCCGGAGTTGCCGGTGATCTTGCTCGAGGACTTCGCAGCACTGCTCGGTCTGGTCTTCGCCTTCTTCGGGGTCGGAATGACCCTGCTCACGCACAACGGCTACTTCGACGTCATCGGCACGGCGATGATCGGGTTGCTCCTGGTGGCGGTGGCCTGCGCCCTGGCCGTTGAGACCAAGAGCCTGCTGGTCGGGGAGGCCGCCAGTTCAGAGAGCGTCGCCCGTATCGAGCACGCGATCACCACCACCCAGGGGGTTGATCGGATGATCCACATGAAGACGATGCATCTCGGTCCGGAAGAGGTGCTGGTGGTGGCCAAGATCGGGGTGAGCGGATCAGCCACGGCGACTGAGGTGGCGGAGACGATCGATCGGGCGGAGGTCAACATCCGTGCCGCCGAGCCAGCTGGTGACCGCCCTCTTTCTGGAGCCGGACATCTACAACCCCGACTACGTGCCGGCCGAGCGCCCCGAGCGTCCGTCGGCTCCCAGCCACTGATCAGACCCGTCAGTGAAGCCGGAAGGGTTGCGCGTGGGCGATGACGGGCCCAGGTCGGGTTTGCCCTTAGGCTCTTAGGCATGGATTTTCGCGTTGCCGACCTAAGCCTTTCCACATTCGGCCGCAAAGAGATCAGGCTGGCAGAGCACGAAATGCCAGGCCTGATGGCGATGCGGGCGCAGTACGGAGAGTCCAAGCCGCTAGCCGGGGCCAAAATCGCCGGCTCGCTGCACATGACGGTGCAGACCGCCGTGCTCATCGAGACGTTGGTGGCGCTCGGCGCCGACGTCCGCTGGGCCAGCTGCAACATCTTCTCGACGCAGGATCATGCGGCGGCCGCGGCTGTTGTCGGCCCGGAGGGCACTGTCGAAGAGCCGCGCGGGGTGCCGGTGTTCGCCTGGAAGGGCGAGACGCTGACCGAGTACTGGGAATGCACGGACGCCATCCTCATCTGGCCAGATGGCGAATTCGCGAACATGATCCTGGACGATGGCGGCGATGCGACGCTGCTGGTGCACAAGGGCGTTGAGTACGAGAAGGCCGGCGAGGTGCCCCAGGCAAGCGATTCGGACCCCGAAGAATGGCACGTCCTGCTCGACATGATGCGCCGGACGATGACTGACGGCCGCTCATGGACCGACATCGCCAATCACATCCGAGGCGTGACGGAGGAGACCACCACCGGTGTCCATCGGCTGTACGAGATGCTGCGCAACGAGGCGCTGCTATTCCCGGCGATCAACGTCAACGACTCGGTGACCAAGTCCAAGTTCGACAACAAGTACGGTGTCCGCCACTCCCTGATCGATGGGCTCAATCGCGCGACCGACGTTCTCATCGGTGGCAAAGTTGCGGTGGTCTGCGGATACGGCGACGTCGGCAAGGGCTGCGCCGAATCCTTGCGCGGCCAGGGTGCCCGGGTGATCGTGACCGAGGTCGACCCGATCTGCGCCCTCCAGGCGGCGATGGATGGCTATCAGGTGGCCAGGCTCGAGGACGTGCTGGACATCGCTGACATCTACGTCACCGCCACCGGCTGCCGGGACGTGATCACGGCCGATCAGATGAGCCGAATGAAGCACCAGGCGATCGTGTCCAACATCGGCCACTTCGACAACGAGATCGACATCGCCGGTCTGGCCGCCCATCCTCGGGCGACCAAGATCAACATCAAGCCGCAGGTGGACGAATGGCAATTCACCGAGGACGGCTCACCGCCGCACAGCGTGATCGTGCTCAGTGAGGGTCGGCTCATGAATCTCGGCAACGCCACCGGTCATCCCAGCTTCGTGATGAGCAACTCGTTCACCAATCAGGTACTGGCACAGATCGAGTTGTTCGCCAAGCCGGAGGATTACCCCCTCGGCGTCTACACGCTGCCCAAGCACCTGGACGAGGCGGTGGCACGACTTCATCTCGACGCGCTCGGCGCGAGGCTGACTGAGCTGACCGGGAAGCAGGCCCAATACCTGGGAGTGCCGGTGGACGGACCCGTACAAGTCAGCGCACTACCGCTACTGAGGGGACGCAAGGAGTTGCGACGATGGGAGTGAAGGTCGCTCTCGAGCATCGCACCACCTACCGCTTCGACCGTGCCGTCTCGATCGGTCCCCACGTCATCCGGCTGCGGCCAGCGCCACACTCGAGGACGCCCGTCGAGGCCTACTCGTTGACCATCTCGCCCTCCGAGCACTTCCTGAACTGGCAGCAGGACCCGTTTGGCAACTACCTCGCTCGGGCGGTCTTTCCAGGCAAGGCTGCCGAGCTGGACATCACCGTCGGACTGATCGCCGACATGGAGGTGATCAACCCGCTCGACTTCTTCGTCGAGGATTACGCGGAGCGATACCCGTTCCGCTATCCGGCCGGTTTGGCCGACGACCTGAAGCCATACCTGCAGCCGGCCGAAGGCTCTGTGGGGCCCGTCATCGAGCAGTGGCTGGCACGCCACGTGACCGAGGGCGGCCAACCTGTGGTCACCTTCCTAGCAGATCTCAACACCGCCGTGTACGGCGATGTCGCCTACTCGGCGCGGATGGAGGCGGGCGTCCAGACCCCTGATCAGACCCTTTCCCGCAAGATCGGCTCCTGTCGAGATTCGGCGTGGCTGCTGGTCACCGCCCTTCGGCAATGCGGACTGGCCGCCCGCTTCGTCTCGGGCTATCTCGTTCAGCTTGGCGCCCGATCAGCAGCCGATCGAGGGTCCGACCGGAACCAGTGAGGACTTCACCGACCTGCACGCCTGGGCCGAGGTCTACATTCCGGGCGCCGGATGGATCGGTCTTGACCCAACCTCGGCGCTGTTCGCCGGCGAGGGCCATATCCCCCTCGCCGCAACTCCCCACCCGGCCTCGGCGGCCGCTATCACGGGCGCCACCGAGCCCTGTGCGGTGACTCTGGACTTCGCCAACACCGTGCGACGGGTGCACGAGGACCCGCGGGTCACCAGACCGTACACACCGGCGCAGATCGACCACCTGCAGCGGCTCGGCGAGCGACGTGGACGTTCGTCTGGCAGACGCCGGCGTGGAGTTGACCATGGGCAGCGAGCCGACCTTCGTGGCGCTCGACGACCCCACCGCACCGGAATGGACCGTAGCCGCCGACGGTCCGCGGAAGCGGGAGCTGGCCAACAACCTTGCCGCCGCGCTGCGAAGAGAGTTCGGGGAAGGCGGGCTGGTTCAGCGCAGTCAGGGCAAGTGGTACCCGGGCGAGACCGTTGCCCCGCTGGCAGATTGGGCTGATCTGGCGCCAGGACGCGGAGCCGCTCTGGGAGGAACCGGATCTGCTCGCCGATCCGTTCGACGCCGAGCAGGCCGAGGACGATTCGGCAGCGAGGGCCGAGCAGCTAGCGAAGGCGATCACGGTGGCCTTTGGTCTGCAGACCGAGCATCTCCAAGCCTGCTACGAGGATCCTCTGGCGGCGCTGGCCGATGAGGTCGGCCGGCCCACAGGTCCGCGTCCTGAGGTTGACCCGACCACGGCGGATCTCTCATTCATCGCCGAGCTGGACCACTCCGCCACGCCGGTCGCCTGGGCGCTGCCGCTGGCTCCCGCGTGGTGGGGGGAAGGCTGGGCCAGCGCCGCCTGGCGCACCCGCCGGGGTCGGCTGGTGCTGGTCCGGGGCGAGTCACCCGCGGGTTCCCGGCTACCGCTCGGCTCGTTGTCCTGGGAGGATCCGGACTTCGCCGGGGAAGCGAGCTACTTCCATCCCGATCCGCTGATCGATGCCACAGCGCGCCCGCGAGCCATTGTCGTCGACCCCGGCGACCATCCGTCGCGCACCGCCGTCGTGGTCGAGGCACGCGACGGTTTCGTGCACGTCTTTCTCCCCCCGCTGGAGAAGCTGGAGAAGTTCGTCGAGCTCGTCCGGTTGATCGGCAGGGTAGCTGCAGCCGAGGGCACAAGGCTGATCTTGGAAGGCTACGGCCCGCCCCCAGATCCCCGGATCAATCATCTGCTGATCACGCCGGACCCGGGAGTGATCGAAGTCAACGTCCACCCCAGCCGCAGCTGGCGGGAGCTGAGCGAGCTGACGCAGACCCTGTTTCGCATCGCCCGTGAGCAACGGCTCGGCACCGAGACCTTCGGCTTGGACGGCCGGCACAGTGGCACCGGTGGTGGCAACCACCTCACCCTCGGCGCCGCACCGCCCGACCGCTCACCGCTGCTGCGACGCCCCGACCTGCTGGTCAGCATGCTGACGTACTGGCAGCACCACCCGTCGCTGTCCTATCTGTTCTCGGGCCGGTTCGTGGGACCGACCAGCCAGGCGCCACGGGTGGACGAGGGCCGCCCCGAGACGCTGTACGAACTCGAGATCGCCTTCGCCGAGATCGAGAAACTTGACGACAACGACCACCGACCCTGGGCGGTAGACCGTGCCCTGCGCTACCTGCTCACCGACATCACGGGGAACAGCCACCGATCCGAGTTCTGCATCGACAAGCTCTACAACCCCGACGCTTTGCGCGGCCGGCTGGGACTACTCGAGCTCCGTGCCTTCGAAATGCCTCCGCACCCCGACATGGCGCTCGTTCAAGCACTGCTGGTGCGTGCACTCGTCGCCCGGTTCGCAGCGGTGCCGTACTCGGCGCCACTGATCCGCTGGGGTAGTTCGCTGCACGAGAAGTTTCTCCTGCCGCACTTCGTGCTGGCTGATATCTCCACCGTGGTGGACGATCTTCGCGCGCATGGCATCGACTTCGATCGGGCCTGGCTGGCGCCGTTCGCGGAGTTCCGGTTTCCCCGGATCGGCGTCACCCGAATTGGGGGGACGGAGGGCGACGGCGTGGAGCTGGAGCTACGCTCCGCGATCGAGCCTTGGCACGTGCTTGGGGACGACACATCCTCGGGAGCCGCCGCGCGCTACGTCGACTCCTCCACCGAGCGGCTTCAGGTCAGTGTCCGAAACTTCGCAGCCAGCTCGACAGCTGGTGGCGTGCAACGGGTCACCGGTGCCGCTGGTTGCGGCCGGCACACCCGGCCATTACGTCGCGGGAGTGCGTTACAAGGCATGGAAGCCGTGGAGTTCGTTGCACCCCACGCTCGACCTCGACACGCCACTCCGGTTCGACCTGATCGACCGGGCATCACAGCTGTCGTTGGGTGGCGCGACCTACCACGTTGTCCATCCTGGTGGACGTTCGTACGACACTCCGCCGGTGAACGCCAAGGAGGCCGAGGCCCGCCGCGCACGCCGGTTCGAGGCGGGAGGCCACGCGACCGGCGTGATCGACGTACCGGCCCTCGAGTCACAGCTCGCCTGGCGCGGAGCTGCGGCGGCCGACTATGCCCTCACCTTGGATCTGCGCCGGCGGGTACCGCGCCGTTGGGGCCGCTCGTGACAGTCACGTCACCAGGTGAGTGCGAGTCATCGATGACGGTTCTCGGGCGTTACCTCGCCTCCGTCAGTCAGCCGGACATGTTCTCCACAGCCAGCGGCTTCGACGAGTTCGCCGCGCCCGACGGGACCGTACGCCAAGGCTGGTCGACTCTTGCCGAAGGGCTCGACGAGTTCGCCGAGATGGATCTGCTGCGGGCACAGCGCGAAGTGGAGCGGCTGCTCGAGGACGACAACGTCACCTATACGCCTAACCCGGCTGCGGCTCTCTCGATCGCTGATGAGACCGACGGCAGAGTGCCCGTGATCAACGAGCCGCAGCCGTGGAAGCTGGACCCCTGCCGTTGATCCTGGACGACCGTGAATGGTCGCGACTGGAGACGGGGCTGGTCCAGCGTGCCGAGCTGCTCGACGCGATCATGGCTGACCTGTACGGGGCCCGCTCGTTGTTGGCCGGCGGCATGCTGCCGCCGAGTGCCATCTTCGACCACGACGAGTACCTGCGTCCGGTGATCGGTGCGGCAGGGACCAGCCCGCGGTTGTTCACCGTCGCTGTTGATCTTGGCCGGAACTCCGACGGCCAGTGGAAGGTGATCTCCGACCGGACGCAGGCGCCCTCTGGTGCGGGCTACGCAATGCAGAACCGCCGTGTCGTCTCCCGGGTGCTGCCCGAGGTCTACCAGCAAGCTCACCTGCATCGGCTGACCCCGTTCTTCCAGGCGATGCGGATCGCGTTGGTGGACGCGGCATCGAGATCCGTCGAGGACCCGCGGGTCGTGGTGCTGAGCCCGGGCACCCACTCCGAGACCGCCTTCGACCAGGCCTTCGTCGCCTCGCTGCTCGGCTTTCCGCTGCTGGAGGGCAGTGACCTGACCGTGCGGGACGGCCGGGTGTGGATGCGCGTCCTGGGCAAGCTGGAGCAGGTCGACGTGATCTTGCGCCGGGTCGACTCCGGTCTGGTCCGACCCGCTGGAGCTGCGCGCCGGTTCCCGACTCGGCGTGACCGGCCTCCTCGAATGCGTCCGCCAAGGAACGGTCAGTGTGGTCAACAACATCGGCTCGGGGATCTTGGAGAATCCAGCGCTGCTGCCCTTGTTACCCGAGCTCTGCGAGCGGCTGCTGGGCGAGCCGCTGCGGTTGCCGTCGGTGGACACCTGGTGGTGCGGCGATCCGGCATCCCTTGATCACGTGCTCGCCAACGTCGATTCCCTGGTTATCCGGCCGATCAGTCGTGGCCATGGACGCAGCGTGATCGGTTCGGCGCTGACAGCTGAACAGCGCGAGCAGCTGACCGGCAAGAATCAAAGCGTTCCCGCACCGCTACGTCGGCCAGGAGGTGATGCAGCTGTCGTCCGCGCCCACCAGCCAAGATGATCGGCTGGTTCGCCGGCAGGTGGTGCTGCGCTCGTTCGCGGTGCGCAGCGACAACTCCTACATTGCGATGCTCGGCGGCTTGGCCCGGGTTACCGACGAGTTCAACCACAGGGGTCCGCTGGTCACCCCTGCCTGATGGCGGGGTCGCCAAGGACGTCTGGATCGTCGGTCAGGAGCCGATCACGCCCGTTCGGATTGCGGCGCCGCGGCGCCTCACCGAGGCGGCGGGCGATCTCGTCCCCACCGTGTCCAGCTCAGCCGCGATGGTGCCGCGGGTGCTCAGCGACATGTTCTGGTTCGGTCGTTACGCCGAGCGCGCCGAAGATCTGCTCCGGTTGATCCTGGCTACCCGCACAGTCGCCATCGAGACCGATCGGGACACGACCCAGGGGCAGGCGCTCGAAGTCTTGCTGCAGGCGGTAACCCACGTCAGTGCCACCTATCCCGGCTTCCTGGCAAGCGGCGTGGACCATGATCCCGGAGCTCCGCTCGATGGTGATCGATCGGCATCGGGCCGGCACGGTCTCGCAGTCCATCGGGTCGCTGTCACTGGCCGCGCAGGGCGTCCGGGATCAGCTCTCCGAAGACGTGTGGATGGTGCTGGCCGAGGTCGATCGGGCACTGCACGGGCTCGAGGCCAATCCGTACGATCAGGGACTCCAACTGACCGACGCCAGTGAACGGGTGCTTTCGGGGCTGCTCGCCTTGAACGGGATCGTCAGCGAGAACATGGTCCGCGATCCCGGCTGGTACATGCTCGACTCGGGACGCGGTCTCGAGCGAGCGCTGCAGGTGGTCAGCGCTTGTTGCGAGTCACCGCCTGCACCGAGCGCTCGCCGGAAATCGACCGGCTGGTGACCGAAGCCGTGTTGACCGCGGCGGAGTCGATCGTGACGTTCCGTCGCCGCTACCAGCTGCGGGCGCGGATGGAGGGCCTGGTCGAACTGCTCGTCTTCGATCCCATCAACCCGCGCTCGCTCGCCTTCCAGCTGACCCGCATGCGGACGGATCTGCTGGCCATCCCCAGCACCTCACCCACCGCCCGGCAACTGCGGCTGCTGGACGGGATGATCGAGCGTCTGCGGGGCGCTGACCCTGTCGAACTCTGCCACCTCAGCGGCGACGAAAGACCAGCGCTGGCCGCATTCCTGAGCGGCCTGCAAACTCAGCTTCGCGATCTTTCCGAGACGATCCGAGCCGCCTACCAGCAGTTGCCGCCGGCTCCGAGACCGATGTTCCGCAGCAACGACGTGGGTAGCCCCGCCGGGGCGGGAGGGCGATGAAGACCTACCGCGTCGCGCACACGACGACCTACACCTACGACTCCGATGTCACCAGCAGCTTCGGCCAGTTCTATCTCCGGCCGCGCGACCTGGCCTGGCAGCACTGCCTGGCTCACGAAGTGCAGATCGACCCGGAGCCCGCCGACTTGTTCCGCCACAGCGATGCCTATGGCAACACCAAGTCCTACTTCCACGTCGTACGGCCGCATACCAAGCTCCGGGTCACCGCGATCAGTGTGATCGAGCTGTCGTCGCCAGAGCTGGCTCCCGAACAGGTGGCGGTGCCCTGGGAGCAGGCGCGGCCGTGTGAGCGGACCGATGTGCCGGACGCCTGGGAAGCCGCCGACTTCACCTTCGGCTCACCGTACGTGGAGATTCCGCCGGCCATCGAAGCGTACGCACGCGAGTCGTTCAGGTCCGGGCGGCCCATCGGCGAGGCGGCGACGGACCTGATGCATCGGGTGTACGCCGACTTCACCTACAAGTCCGGGTCCACCACGCTGAGCACGAAGGTCAGTCAATTGCTCCAGCAACGCACCGGGGTCTGTCAGGACTACGCGCATTTCATGGTCGCGGGCCTGCGCAGCCTGGGCCTCGGCGGGCGCTATGTCAGCGGTTACCTCGCCACCCGGCCGCCGCCGGGCCGGCCCCGACCGATCGGTGCGGACGCGAGCCACGCCTGGGTCGGCTGCTGGGTGCCCGACGCCGGCTGGCTGTACCTCGATCCGACCAACAACCGGCTGTGCGACGATTCGCATGCCACTGTCGCCTGGGGACGCGACTACGGCGATGTTGCGCCGGTTCGGGGCGTGATCTTCACTGAGGCCAAGAAATCCAACATGGAAGTCAGCGTCGACATGGCGCCGGCCGCTTGAGGCGCGTTACCGGCTCAACCCCGCGCCACGTCGAAGGCGGCCAGCGTGGCCCGCGATCGGCCCACCTCGGCCCAGGGACCGGTCACCGAGAGGATGGCCAGCGCAGCGGTCGGGAACTTCTCGTCCATTCGCGCCCAATGGGCCGAACCATGATCGCGGACGGCGAGAAACTCGACCAGGTCAGGAATGCCGGGTGCATGGCCGAGGACCAAAACCGTGGACGCCGTATCGGGCAGCTCCCGGATGATCGACGTCAGTTCGGGCACCCACGCGTGGTAGATCTCGGGTTGGTAGCGCACCTCTGCTGCTTGCGCCCCACCAGCCACCGCATGCTGCCATGTCTGCCTGGTCCGGACAGCCGAGGAACACAACACCAGGTCTGGACGGATGCCACGTCTGTCCAATTCCTGTCCGATGGCCACGGCGTCGCGTCGACCCCGCCCGGACAGCGGACGATCATGATCGTCCACATCGGAGTCCCAGGAGGATTTCGCGTGCCGCACCAGCACCAGGGTGCGATGCGCCGGTTCGGGATCCTCCATGGCTGAAGCGTAGGAGGGTGGACGGGTGAGGTCCAGCAGCCGCGCAGGCCCGGATCGTTCCCCCGGTTACTCGTCGTCGCCAGCGAGGCTTTCCCAGATCTCCTTGCACTCCGGGCAGACGGGAAAGCGTTCGGGATCGCGGCTGGGTACCCACACCTTGCCGCACAGGGCCACGACCGGCGTACCCATCACCATCGCCTCGGTGAGGTTCTCCTTGCGGACATAGTGCGAGAAGCGCTCGTGGTCGCCCTCCTCGACGCGAAACTCCGAACGTTGTTCAGTTCGCTCGTCGACAACGGTCTGGGCGCCCGGACTCAGCTGCTCGCTCATTCGGCCAGTCTAGACTTCCAGCCGCGTCAGGCTCCCTCATGACCGCGCACCCGGTCCGGGTGGTGGACTGGACGTTGATGACGACCGATCGCCCAACAGCGCAGCGAGCAGCCGCGCCATCGATATCGCTGCGCAACCTGACCATCGGCCTATGCATGACCGTCGTGGCCATCGCCTTCGAGGCGATCGCGGTAGCCACTGCCATGCCGGCGGCTGCCCGCGAGCTCGACGGTGTCGCCTACTACGCCTGGCTGTTCTCACTCTTCGTGATCGGCATGCTGTTCTCAACCGTCGTGACCGGCCGGCTCAGTGATCGGATCGGACCGGCCAGACCGCTCCTGGTTGGCCTGGTGATCTTCGCGGCCGGGCTCGTGGTGGCGGGGACGGCGCAGCACATGGCCCAGCTGATCGGTGGCCGGCTGGTTCAGGGCCTTGGCAGCGGGGTCGTCAACACCGCGATCTTCGTCTGTGTCGCCCAGGCGTACTCTGTCCGCCAACGCCCGCGGATGTTCACCTACATTTCGACGGCGTGGGTGCTGCCGTCGTTCGTCGGTCCACCGGTCGCCGCCTGGCTGACCCTGGCGTTCAGCTGGCACTGGGTGTTCATCGCCGTCCTGCCCCTGGTCGCCCTGGGCGGAGCGATGGTGCTGCCGACCCTGCTGATCATGATCCGTACGTACCAACCGGAGAAGGGTCGACCCGCGGTTCCTCCCGCGTCGCTGTGGGCGGCGGGGCTGGTCGCGGTGGCGGCGGCCGCGCTCCAGTTGGCGGGGCAACGGCTGGATTGGGTCGCGCTGGCACTTCTGGTCGTTGGCGTCGGAGGGCTGATCGTAGGACTCCCCCGGCTGATGCCGCCAGGCTTTCTGCGGCTCGGCCGCGGGCTCTCGGCCGTGATCCTGGTACGTGGTCTGCTTCCTGGTGCGCATTTCGGCAGTGAGGCCTTCATCCCGCTCATGCTGGTGGAGCAGCGCAAGATTCCGCTGGTGCTGGCCGGCGCGGTACTGACCATCGGCTCTATCGGCTGGACCGCCGGCTCATGGTTGCAGTCTCGGCCGTGGCTGGAGATCCGCCGAGACCGATTGATCACGTACGGGTGCCTATTGGTGGCGGTTGGTGTCTCGATCGTCGCTGTGGTGGGGATCTGGCCCAGCTTCTGGTTCGGTTGGGTGGGGCTTGGCTGGATCTTTTCCGGACTGGGGATGGGGCTGGCCATCTCCAGCACCTCGCTGGCGGTGATGTCCCTGTCCGAGGCCGCCGTCCAGGGTCGCAACGCGTCCTCGTTGAACCTCTTCGATGCGCTCTGCACGGGCGTCTTCGTCGGACTCAGCGGCACAGTCTTCGCTGCGCTGCGCTCGACAGGCAACCTGTCGCTGACGTTTGGCGTGGTTTACGCCGCCATGGTGGTCGTGAGTCTGCTGGCGGTCGGCAGCTCGCTGCGGATCGGCCGAGTGCGCAACGAGTTCGCTCGTTGAGAGGCGGCGTCGCGAGGAATGCACCCAGGACGCGTGGCGCCCGCCCACAGGCCGGCGTCTGACACGATAGGTGCACACGTAGCCTTCGGGGGATGGGGAGTGGGAGTGGCGGAGCAGCCGGAGCGACGGCGTTGCGCCGTGATTTTCAACCCAACGAAGGTATCGGAGGACTTTCGCACCACGGTCAATCGGCAGCTCGTTCCGACCGCCTGGGAGGAACCGATCTGGCTGGAGACGACCGAACACGATCCCGGGCACTCGATGGCGGCGCGCGCGGTCGAGGCGAAGGTGGACCTGGTCATCGCCGCTGGAGGAGACGGTACGGTGCGCATCGTCGCAAACGGCCTGGCCGGCAGCGGAATCCCGATGGGCGTGGTGCCGGCCGGCACCGGGAACCTCTTGGCGCACTCCCTTGATCTTCCTCTCAAGGAGCCAGATGCGGTGGAGGTTGCCCTACGGATGCACACCCGCGTGATCGATCTCATCAAACTCACGGTCGATGATCGACCCAGCGAGCATTTTGCCGTGATGGCCGGCACCGGGATGGACGCCATGATCATGGATGAAACGAATCCAGATCTGAAAAAGGTCATCGGCCCGGGCGCGTACTTCCTGGCCTCCGCAAAGGCTCTGGGCCGGTTGCCGATCGACATGGCCATCACCCTCGACGGCGGCCGTCCGCGCCGCCGCCACGCGATGATCTGCGTGATCGGCAACATTGGCACCCTGACCGGGGGCATCACCTTGCTGCCGCGTGCCAAGGCCGACGATGGTCGGCTGGATGTCTATGTGGCGTCGCCGCACCGCTTCACCCATTGGGTGCGCATGTTCATCCGGCTGATCACATTCCGGCGACACGCCGATGACCGGGTCGACGAGTGGCAAGGCACGCGCGTTCAGGTTCGGCTGGACCATCCCGATTCGTACCAGATGGACGGTGACGTGGCCGAGGAGGAATGCCGCACGCTCACCGCCGAAGTCGTACCTGGAGCGCTGACGGTCTGCGTCACGCCGGAGGAAGGGCTCGCGGCCGCCGGCGGCGTGGACCAGCGAACCTAAGATGGAGGGCGTGTCGGAGATTCCCGTCGGTTCGCCGCCCGCGCCACCAGGACGGCACGCCGCTCCCGGCGGCTGGTATCCGGACCCTGCGAACGCCGCGCAGGAGCGATACTGGGACGGCTGGCAATGGTCACGGAACATCCGGCCCCGGGATCATGCCCTTCCCGGACAGCGGCCGGACCCTCGAGGACCGCAGGATTGGCGAGCCGAGAGTTATCCACCGGTCGTCAGCAGAACCCAAGCTCCGCGAACCGCTGACGGCGTACCGCTCGCCGGCTGGTGGTGGCGGGTCCTCTCCAGCGTGATCGACGGCCTGATCCTGTCCACGGTCAGCGCGATCGTGTTGGCGCCGATCTACCTTCGGCTCGTCCGCGAGATGTCGGAAGCCTTTGCAGCCATCGTGCGAGCGGCGCAGGCAGGGCAACCTCAGCCGCAGCTGAACGCCAGCGACCTGTTGCCGGCCAATGATCAGTTGGTGATCACTTCCGTCACTCTCGCTCTTCAGATGATCTACCTGGTCACGTTCCTGCGATGGAAGGCTGCGACACCTGGACAGCTCGTCTGCCGCCTGAAGGTCGTGCCCCTCGATGTTGGGCGCTCGCGCGCTCCGCTGCCCTGGCCGGTCATCCTTCTCCGGTCGGCGATCTGGGTCCTGCCCGGTGTGCTGGGACTTCTTGTCGTGTTCAAACTGATCGACGCCCTGTTCCCGCTCTGGCATCCGAAGCGTCAGACCCTGCACGATCTGGCAGCCCATACTCAGGTCGTTTTGCTGCGTTGAATGGAGCTATGGCGACCTATCGGCGCGCCGATGTAGCGCGGGCACTGCGGATGGTCCGGGCCGCGGCATTGCGCTGGCCGGAGAGCTCGGAGCGGCTCAGCCACGGCGGCCCAGCCTTCTTCGTCAGGGGCAAACGATGCTTCGTGATGTTCCTCGATGATCATCACCAGGATGGCCGGCTGGCGATCTGGTGTGCGGCGCCCGACGGTGTCCAGCAAGAGATGGTCGAGACAGAGCCCGATCGCTTCTTCCGGCCGCCCTATGTAGGGCATCGCGGCTGGCTGGGGGTCCAGCTGCTAGAGGTGACACAGGCCGAGCTCGATGCGATCGTGCTGGACGCCTATCGACAGATAGCCCCGAAGCGCCTGCGTGATCAACTGCCCGCGACCTCTCGCGGCGCTTGCTGACCTCGTAGCGGAGGTACCAGAAGAGCATGAGCGCCGAGCTCACCACATAGAAGGTGTGCAACGCCCAGATCGGTCCGACGGGCAGGCTGAAGACGTAGATGGCGTAGACCGCGTTGCCGAGGTTGGCCAAGGCGAATGTTGCCAAGGCTGTAGCTGCCGAGGTCCTTGGTGCGGCCGGCCTTGTACAGCATCGGAAGTGCGCTGCCGATGAACAGTGCCGTCGAGACAGAACCGGCCAGCAGGCCGACGCTGTTCATCGAGCCACCTGGCCTTGATTTCCGTCGACCATCTCGGTTCTCCTTGGTTGCGTGCACACTCGCGCTGTTGCGCGACTCGTAACGAAGGAGAGCAAACGGTCGTCCGGCGATACGCCGACACGTGCATTTGTGCCGAGCGGTCAGCTATCTCCCGGGTCGGTCACTGCTTGCTGACGTAGACGGTCTCGATCACCGGCTCGCCCTTGGACATCTTCAACGCCTCCGCCGGCAATTCGGCACGTACCCGGTGATGGCGGTCCCGGGCTACGTCGAGCGATTCCTCTCCGACGATCACGCCGCCGCTGACCAGCAGGGTGAGCAAGGTTCGATCATTGCCGTCGTCAGCCGCACGGACATCCATTCCGACGATTTCCGCCTCGGCGACACCATCGGCCGAAAGTCGGCGTAGCGCGTGCTTTCGGCCGCCGATCGAGATCTTGGCGGCACTCTTCTTGGCCACTGGGACGAGCGGAGCATCGGCGCCGTCGGCCTCGGCGCGCGCAACGAGTTTGTAGACAAAGCCGCACGTCGGGTGGCCGCTGCCGGTCACCAGCGCGGTTCCCACGCCGTATCCGTCCACCGGCGCGGCGCCCAGCGCGGCGATGGTGTGCTCATCGAGATCGCTGGTCACGATGATCTTGGTAGACATTGCGCCGAGGGAATCCAGCAGTTCACGTACCTGGGATGCGAGGAGGCCGAGATCGCCCGAATCCAGCCGAACGGCCCCCAATCGGCCACCGGTCAGTTCGACCCCGGTCCGGACGGCCTCAACCACGTCGTAGGTGTCCACAAGCAGGGTGGTGTCTTCCCCGAGCGTCGTGATCTGCGCGCGAAAGGCCTCCCGCTCGCTGCCGTGCAACAGGGTGAAGGCGTGCGCTGACGTGCCTCTGGTGGGCACCCCGTAGCGGCGACCCGCCTCCAGGTTCGAGGTGCTCGAGAAGCCGACGATGTAGGCAGCACGCGCCGCCGCAACGGCCGACAGCTCCTGGGTGCGCCGGGAACCCATCTCGATGCAGGGGCGGCTCCCCGCCATCGCCGTCATCCGGGAGCCCGCGGAGGCGATGGCCGAGTCATGGTTGTAGATGCTGAGCAGCACGGTCTCCAGGACCACGCCTTCGGCGAAGGTGCTCTCGACGATCAAGAGGGGAGAGCCGGGAAAGTAGATCTCGCCCTCGGGATAACCCCAGACGTCACCGGTAAAGCGATAGTCGGCCAGCCAATCGGCAGTTGGGGAGTCGACGATGTCTCGATCGCAGAGAAACCGGATCGCCTCCTCGTCGAAGCGGAACTGCCGCAGAGCCCGCAGTGCGCGGCCCACCCCGGCCACCACCCCGTACCGCCGGCCTTCGGGAAGCCTGCGAGCGAACATCTCGAAGACGCACCGCCGATCTGCTGTGCCGGCCTGTCGAGCTGCTCGAAGCATGGTCAACTCGTAGTGGTCGGTCAACAGTGCTGTCGTCGGCACCTCTCGAGGACCCCAGGTCGAAGACGAACCGGTGCCGCTCACACGCGTCACCTTAGGGCAGGGCCAGAATGGTCCTCATGGCTGAGTCGGAGGGCGTCGGGGTCGTCCCGGCGGGCGGGACCGCCGTGGCGGAACGACCCACGGAGGTCACCGTCCCGCAGACACCCTGGGTCACCATCGTGTGGGACGATCCGGTCAATCTGATGTCCTACGTCACCCATGTCTTCCAGACCTACTTCGGCTACTCGAAGACCAAGGCGCACAAGCTGATGATGCAGGTCCACACTGAGGGCAAGGCGACTGTCTCCAGCGGAACCCGTGAGGAGATGGAGCGCGACGTTGCCGCCATGCAGGAATACGGCTTGTGGGCGACCCTCGACAAGGCTGACGAGCTGTGAAGCGGCGGCCGTGAAGAAGTTCAGCCGGCGGCGTGGGCTCATCACGACGGAACTCAGCGGCTACGAGGTCGAGTTGCTGTCGTCGCTGATCAATCAGCTGGTCGAGTTGGTGTCCGAGGGCGAGCCGGAGAAATATGGCTCCGGTGACGGACCGCAGGACTTCGACGAGCTCGTGCGCGAGCTGGAGGTCGATCGGGATCAGCCGGAGGAGCCGAGCGATCCCGTGCTGAAGCGGCTGTTTCCCAGCGCCTATCCCGGGGATGCAGCGGCCGCGTCCGACTTCCGGCGGTTCACCGAGCGGGGGCTGCGCGCTAAGAAGATCACCGAAGCCATGACCGTGTTGCAGCGGCTCGCTCAAACCGAGCAGGGCGCACACCCGCTGCGGATTCCGCCCGAAGAAACCGAGGCCTGGCTGCGGACTCTGACCAGTGTCCGGCTCGCAGTGGCCACCAGGCTGGGGATCGCCGACGCCGAGACGGCCGAGGCGCTCTCCGATCTTCCGGATGACGACCCGCGCAGCTTCATGGTGAGCGTCTATGACTGGCTCGGCTTCGCGGAGGAGACACTGATCTCCGCGCTGTAGATCATCAGAACGAAGGTGGAGATGGCGAAGTACACGGTGAATCCGGCCGGCGTGGCCAAGTGCCGGGCGCTGATCGAGGCGAAGCAGTACGTGCTGGACAGCGATTGGGGAAGTGCTCAGCCCAAGGCCGAGGACGAGAACAGCTTCCTGCAAAAGCGTTCGTGGGAAGACTACGGCGCCTGGCATTTGGGACTCACCGAGGGCGCGAACGACGAAACCAAAGCCCGCTACGCCTTCGTCTACGGCGACCTCCGACGGGTGCACCGCACCGGCCTGATCGCTTGCGTCTACCGTGCGGCGGAATGGCGGCACAAGCAGGTCGAACTGGCAGCCCACGAGCTGTTGCAGCTGCTCGACTCGACGGCCGGAATCAGTGACTGAATGACGATCGCGAGTTGCTGAGCGAGGATCAACTCCGAAGGCTGGCGCAGCGATTGGTCGCTATCCCAGGCGTCACCGGAGTGATGCTGGGAGGTAGCCGGGCCCGCGGCGAGTACGCCCCGGACTCTGATGTCGATCTCGGCTTGTACTACCGACCTCCACTCGACGTTGCCGGACTAGGAGAGCTGGCCCGGGAGGTCGCGGGGCCGCAGGCGACGGTGACCGAACGGGGTGCCTGGGGAGCGTGGGTGGACGGCGGCGGCTGGCTGACCATCGCGGATACCGCGGTGGACTGGCTGTATCGCGACCTGGATCGGGTGCGCCTCTCTTGCCAGAGTGCACTGCAAGGCCGCGTGGACTTTCACTTCCAGGTCGGGCACCCGATGGGTGTGCTGGAGACCAGCTACGCCGGCGAGGTCGCGCTCGGGGTCGTGCTGGCTGACTCTTCTGGGGAGTTGTCGGCGCTGCAGCGGCACCTCGCGACCTATCCCACCGCACTCGGTGATGCCTTGATCGCCAGGCTCTGGGAGGCCGGCTTCATCCTGGACACGCTGCCGAAGGCGGCAGCTCGTGGCGACACGGTGTACGTGGCGGGTTGCCTGTTTCGCGTCGTCGAACTTTGCGCATACGCGCTCCATGGGCTTGCCGGCCGCTGGCTCATCAACGAGAAGGGTGCGGTGACCTCCGCGGGCCGTCTGCCGCAGGCGCCAGCTGACTTCGTCGATAGGGCGAATGATGTCCTCAACCACATCGGTACCACGTCCGACGAGCTGGTGGTCGCAGTGGCATCAGCGGCTGACCTGCTCGCTGACGTCAGAGACGCCTGCACCGCCCGTCCTCCTCTAGGGTCACAGGATGGGTGACCGGGGGCGAGCTGAGAATCCCGCCGTCGATCGGGTCTGGGCCCGGCTGCCGATCGGTGCGAGAGCCGTCCTGGAGGGTGAGCTCGCGCCGACCGACCTGCAGACTCTGCTCCTGAGCTTGGCGAGGACTCGGGCGCACCAAGTGGATCTCGCGCGGCTCCGCGAGCGCTGGCAGCGGGACCGCTTCGTTCAGCCGTCGTCCACGGATCCCCGGAGGCTGGCCGCGACCGTCGCCGATCTCTGGCGAATGCTCCCACCCGACTTCGACGGAGTGGCCTTGTCCCCAGTGACCCCGCTGGGCACGTGCGCCGCCCTCGGCGCAGCCGACCAGAACCGGGTGCTGAGCACCGTGCGGTCGAGCGAGGTTGTCAGCGACCCGACCAATGTCCTGGCGCTCGAGGCGGCGGCGCGGCGGCGTGGTGTAGCGCATGGCGTCCACCTCGCTGCGTGTCACCGGGCGTTGCGGAACCAGCGGTTCGAGTCGCCCGAGGCTTCGGCCCACTTCGAGCTGTTCACTCTGGTCTCCAGCGCACCGGACACTGGGGCCGGACGCACGGAGGCCGACTTGCTGGTCCTCCACCTGCGGTTCTGGGCGGATGTGACAACAGCGCTGCTCGGTGCTCAGGTCGGGCGGATCGATCTCACCCTTATCGACGATGTGCCGCTGCGACAGCGGGTCGACGACACCGTACGGCCGGCCATCCGCGGAGTTGGGCTGGCGGAGGCGCCGGAGCGCACTCAAGGCATCGGCTATTACCGCTCAGCCGCATTCAAGTTGGTCGCCCATGGCGAGACGGCTGACATCGAGCTGGGAGACGGCGGCTTCACCGGCTGGACCGCCGCGTTGATGGCGAACGCCAAGGAACGCTGCCTCGTCTCCTGCATCTCGACCGAGCGGTTGACGCAGCTCATACATGTCGACGACTAGTGGCTGCTGCACAGAGGCAACGCAGCGTGTCCGATCAAGATATGAGGTAGCAATGATCGACTTCGACCTCGAGGACTTCGCCCGCTCGCAGGTCCAGGCCGTTCTCGGCTCGGAGAGCCCTGTTACCCGAGTGGAACGCATGCAGGTCGGCAAGGAGCAGTCATTGCTTCGAGTGACGCTCTCCCGACCCAACCGACGCCTCGTCCTGAAGGTGGCTGGTCCTGGCCCACCCCCGGGCGTCGACTTCCAGCGGACCGCGGCCGCCCAGTCCCTCGCTCGAGCGGCCGGCGTCCCGGTGCCCACCGTACTGGCGGCAGACACGTCCTACGGAAGCGGTGAGTGGAGCTTTCTGCTTCAGGAGCATGTCGACGGTGTTGTCTGGCGCGGCCTGCGACCGCTGCTCGCTCCAGACCAGGTCCGGACCGCGCATCGTGAGATCGCGACGGCACTGCTGGCGATGCAGTCGCTGCGACTTGCCTCCTTCGGTGAGCTGAACGCTGCCGGGGAACCGGCGGGAGACGACCTCGTCTCTGCGCTGCGCCGCCGGGCTGAACTTCGGATCGCAGACCCTCGCCGACGTACGACCTTCCTGGAGCTCCTCGACCGGAGGTCGAGCCTGTTCGCCGACCAGATGCGAGCAACTCTGTGCCACGACGACCTGCAGCACACGAACCTGATCTTTCGAGCCGAACGCCGGAACTGGAAACTCGCCGCGGTGCTCGACTGGGACAAGGCGTGGGCCGGGCCGCCGGAGTCCGATGTCGCCCGCATGGCCTTTTGGGACGACATGACCGGAGACGGCTTCTGGGAGGTCTACCAGGCGGAGGTGCCGCCAACAGAGGGACAGGCCGAGCGAAGGCTGATCTATCAGCTGCTGTGGTGCCTCGAGTATCCGGTCAGCACGCCACGCCACCGGGCCGATACGGCCTCATTGTGCCGTCGGCTCGGGATCACAATCTGAGCCCGGGTGGATTTCGGCGACGCTCGCGGGTCTCGCTGTCGGCGGCCGATGCTAGCTTCCGAGCATGGACGGTCAGCCGTTGGCAGGAAAGGTTGCGCTGGTCACCGGTGCCAGTCGTGGGGTGGGGCGGGGGATCGCCCGCGGACTCGGGGAAGCCGGAGCCACGGTCTATGTCACCGGGCGAACCACCGTCGAGGGGTCGGCGCCGTCACGGCTGACCGGCAACATTCACGACACGGCACAGCAGGTCACCGCGCTGGGCGGCACTGGGATAGCCGTGCCGATCGATGCCGGCGACGATGATCAGATCGCGGGACTCATTGACCGCATCTCCGACGAGCAGGGCCGCCTCGACGTATTGGTCAACAGCGTGTGGGGCGGCTATGAGCGGTTCACCGATGGCTCCGACTTCAATCCGGGCCCGTTCTGGGAGCAGCCGCTGTCGTTGTGGGACTCGATGCACCGCATCGGCGTCCGAGCCCATTACGTGACCTCGGCCCTGGCGGCGCCGCTGATGATCAACTCCGGTCCGGGCCTGATCGTCAACGTGTCCTCGTTCGCAGGTCAGGTGTTCGTGCCGCCGGTTCCGTATGGCGTGGCGCATGCTGCCATCGACCGGCTCGCCCGCGACATGGCAGAGGATCTGCGGCCGTACCAGATCACCTCAATCTCGTTGTACCCAGGGCTCGTCCTCACCGAGAGCGTGCTGGCCAACATTCAGTACTTCGAGCACGAGACGAACCGGGAGACCCCGCTATTCGTCGGTCGTGTCGTGGCCGCCCTCGCTGCCGACGCCCGCGTGTTCGAGTTCACGGGCCGCTGGCTCGTGGCCGCAGAAGTCGCAGAATCGTACGGAGTGACCGATGAGCACGGAGTTCGGCCCTGGTCCAATCGCGCCCAGATTCTCGGCGGGAGTACCGGCTGAGACGTACCGACCGTTGAGGGTGCCGCCGGATTGCTAGGCCATGGCGAACTCGACGTTGAACGGGGTGCCGCTGTTCGGGAAGGTGAACCGCCCGGCCTCTCCAGCCACGTCCACCCCGTCCGCTTGAATAGTTGCCGGCTCGGCTCCGTGGATGACCAGAGTGAATCGCTTGCGGGTGAACTCCGGATAGCCTTGCCCGCTGACGGCGGCCCGGACGCGGACCTGGTCGCCCGCTCGCTCGACATCGAGCGTCGTCCGGTAGCACGCTCCATCCAAGGCGGCGAAGGTGAGGCCGTCATCCTCCTGCAACGTCGAGGTGTGGCGTCCATCGGTCGTCGGTACGAACAGATGGAGCTCGATCGCCGCCGGGTGGTACCCGTCGGTCGATGGCGGCGCATCGGGCCACATCGGGATCACCGCACCCCCGCGCGCGTACACCGGAATGTGGTCCATCGGGGTGGGGGCGACGACGAACTGGTTCCCGGCGAATACGTCGCCGGAGTGCCAGTCGTACCAGTCTCCCGCGGGTAGATACACCTGCCGCGCGGTCATTCCGAGCTCGGTCACCGGTGCGACGAGCAGGTCGGGACCGAGCAGGTACTGATCATCGAGGTCGCGAAGAGTCGCGTCGTCCTGGTAATCGAAGATCATCGGCCGTTGTATCGGAGCCCCGGTCTCCGCCGCCGACAAGAAGCAGGCATACAGGTACGGCAGCAGCCGATAACGGAGCCGGATCGCGGTTCGGACATGATCTTGAACTACGGTGCCCCAGGCCCAGGCGTACTGGTCGACATTGCCGATCTCGGAGTGGTTGCGGCAGAACGGGGTCAGCACTCCGTACTGCATCCAGCGAAGGAACAACTCGGCGTTGGCGTTGCCTTGAAAGCCCCCGATATCGGCGCCCACGAACGCCTGTCCGGAGATTCCGAAGCCGTTACCCATCGGAATGCTCAGCCATAGGTGATCCCAACGTGACTGGTTGTCGCCCATCCAGTTCGCCGCATAGCGCTGAATGCCCGCGAACCCTGCCCGAGACAGCACAAACGTCCGCAACTCGGGCATCGCCTTGCGCAGCCCCGCCGTGGTCGCCATCGCCATCAGTAACGCGTACTGATTGCGGTATCGCTCGTGCGAGTACTGGCCGTGGCCGAAGAGCATTCGGGTCGGCGGAATCTGGCCCGTTGCCGGCTCGTTCATGTCATTCCAGATGCCCGCCAGCCCGGACTCGACGTGTGCCGCGTTGAGATCGCCCCACCAGTCACGCGCGTCCACCGTGGCGAAATCGGGGAAGGCGGTGTTCCCTGGCCATACCTGGCCGATATAGAGGTCGCGCCCTTCGGTCCGGCAGAAGACGTCGCGCTCCAGGCCGGAGTCGAAGACCTCGTAGCCCGGGTCGTACTTCACGCCCGGATCGATGATCGTGATCACCCGGAAGCCCTGCTCCCGGAGGCGCTTGAGCATCGCGGGCGGATCGGGAAACAGGTCGGGATTCCAGGTGAAGACCCGGTAGCCATCCATGTATTCGATGTCGAGCCACAAGCCGTCGCAGGGGATCTGGTGCCGCCGGTGTTGCTCAGCAACCGCCTCGACGGCCTGCTGCGTGTAGTGGAACCACCGGCACTGGTGGTACCCCAGAGCCCACAGCGGGGGCGGTGCGATTCTCCCGGTCAACCAGGTGTAGGCGTTGAGAATCTCTGGCATGCGCGGACCGGCGAAGACGTACTCGGTGTACTGGCCGCCGCGGAAGCTGATCCGGTACTCGTTGGGTTCGGAGAACTCGTAGCTGCCGCGATAACCGTTGTCGACGAAGGAAGCGGCCATCTGGCCATCGGGGTAATTCTGGTGGTAGAAGAACGGGATGCTCACGTAGTAGGGGTCGTAGTCGACGCTGGTGGGATCCCCTCTCGGATCATCGGCTGCCTTGCCGGCGATGAACTCCGCAGAAGCGTACGGATTCAGGACGTCGGCGTTGTACATGATGAAGTCGCGGCCCTTGCGGTTCTGCCGACCGGTCTTCTCCCCAAGCCCGAAGATGGCGTCCTCGAGCCGGCAACGGCGACGCATGGTGAAGGCGTCGTTCAGCGTCGCGTACGCCCAGTATCGGCCTTCAGGATCAGCCGCAGTCTCGATCACCACTGTGCCGTCGCTGCGGTACACGTCCAGCCGAAACGGCTGCAGCCCCAAGCTGACCACCATGGCGGAGGTGACCAGTCGCACCTGCTCCGCATCACGCTCAACCCGGAACTCCACCGGGTTCTCCAAAGGATCAGCGCACACGGCAAAGGTGGGTGACTCGTCGAACTGCCCTGCCCGGCTGATCTTGAACCGGACCAGATCATCGCGAATGAGATCGATGCGCAGTTGCTCGTCATGGAGTTCGGCCAGCAATCCACGATCGGTCTCAGCCACGGAACTGACCGTCTCGAAGCGGACATAGTTGTCGGTCTCAAGCACGCGATTCCTCCGATTCAGCGATATCGACGACGAGCGCTCGGTGATCCGACAGCGGCATCTCCGGCGCGCTGCTCTCGATCACCCGGCCAAGTTCACCCCGCAGCAAGATGTGGTCAAGCTGCCGTGTCGGCGCTGCGGCCGGGAACGTCGGGTAGACCGCCAGTGGGCGGTAGCCCGTCAGCCGCGCAGGTTTCGGATGCGCCATGTTCATGTCGCCCATCAGCAGGACTGGACTCGGTACGGCAGCAAGGTCACGAGAGATGCGGCGGATCTGCAACCGCCCCCAGCCGGGAACGAAGGAGAGGTGCGTGTTGGCCACGACGACCGGACCACGCTGGGGTTTCGAGGTCGCCGATCACGACCGCCCGAGGCTCCTCGTTGACCATAATGATCTTGCGGGGTCCGGGAAGCCACATCGGGAACCGCCGTCGGATCTGCGGCAGCCGCAGCACCTGCCAACTCCGAGCCGGATAACGCGACAACAAGGCGATCCCGTACGAGGCAACGCCGGGCACATCGTCCTCCGTCGCGGCCATCCAGGTTGCACCCGGCGTGCCGGACAGGGCGGCTACGAAGCGGTGGGAGACTGCTCCCATGGCCTCGGCCGCCACGGCCGTGAGGTCAGCTCCGTGAGATCGCGGTTGCAGCCGATCCACCTCCTGCAGCGCAAGGATGTCAGGATCCAAGAACATGATCGCCTCCGCGAGACGATCGAGATCCACGCGTTGGTCGCTGAGCGCCCGGCCGTGCAAGATGTTGAACGAGGCCACGCGCATGGAAAGAAGGTACTCATCATCAGCACCAATGCTTCAGCGGATGGTTCGGCCACCGCGGAAAACGGGCTACGGTCGGCGCTGAAATTATCGGCGTCAGCCCTCAAAGCGGACGGCGTGCCGTTCGCGCTCGGTGGCGGCTATGCCCTATGGGCCAGCGGTGCACCAGAACCAATCCATGACGTCGACATGGTCGTGCCCGAAGCCGACGTGCAGGCCGCAGTGGATTCGCTCGCCGCCTCGGGCTTTCACATCGAGCGCCCGCCGGAGGATTGGCTGTTCAAGGCCTACGTGGATGACGATCTGGTGGATGTGCTGCATCGCCTGGCCGGCGTACCGGTCGAGCGCGAGCTGATCGACACGGCGACGGAGAGAGAGATCCTCGGCGTCCGGATTCCGGTGCTGCCACCGACTCCGATCATGATCGCCAAGCTGTTGTCGCTGTCTGAGCACTATGCCGATTTCGCCGCACTGCTGCCAGCGGTGCGTGCGGTCCGCGAACAGCTCGACTGGCAGGAGATTGGTGCTGCGGTCAAGGGTCATCCCTTCGCCGAGGCCTTCTTGCTCTTGGTGGACCGGCTCGGAATCGCCGATCCCGGGATCTCAGACTCCGAACCGTCCAGCGAGCAGGAGCGAGCCGACTAGCCTGACCGCCGTGCTCAAGATCGCCCGCGGCCATGTGGACGCCATGATCTCTCATGCCCGCGCCGACCACCCCGATGAGGCCTGCGGCGTGATCATTGGCGCAGCCGGTTCAGACCAGCCGACCCGGCTCGTCCAGATGATCAACGCCGATCGGTCGCCGACGTTCTTCCGCTTCGACCCTGCCGAGCAATTCCGGCTCTATCAGGAGATGGATGCGAACGACGAGGAAATCATCGTCGTCTACCACTCCCACACCGCTACCGAGGCCTACCCTTCCCGTACTGACATCTCGCTGGCCGCGGAGCCGCAGGCCCACTATGTGCTGGTGTCCACGGCCGAGTCCGGCAACCAAGACGGACCAGTCGAGGTTCGCTCGTACCGGATACTGGACCGGGTTGTGACCGAGGAAGAGATCGAGATCACGGAATAGCACCTCAGGCGCGACACGTTGATCGAGACGTGGATTCGCGGAACGAGAAGAAGGACCCCATGTCGATAGAGGTAAGGATTCCGACGATCCTGCGCACCTTCACCGGCGGAGCGAAGGCCGTCCACGGCGACGGCGCCACCTTGCTTCAGGTGATCGACGATGTCGAGGCCCGTCATCCCGGTATCAAGGAGCGACTCGTCGAGGAGCAGGGACTGCGACGGTTCGTCAATGTTTACGTCAACGACGAGGACGTACGCTTCGCCGGAGGGCTCCAGGCGCCCACG
This sequence comes from uncultured Actinomycetota bacterium, assembly GCA_963808495.1. Lineage (GTDB taxonomy): Bacteria > Actinomycetota > Actinomycetes > Propionibacteriales > Propionibacteriaceae > Microlunatus. The sequence continues at coordinate 55,358 of CAWEGC010000011.1, read as the reverse complement.
GTCGACGGCGATGTCGTCGTCGTCCTACCCGCCGTTGCCGGCGGTTGAGCGGGACGTCAGCATGACCCGGTATCACTCACTGGCAGATTCAGTCGGCCACACTCCTCTCGTCGGCTTGCCTCGGTTGTCGCCCAGCCAGTCGGTACGGCTGTGGGCCAAGCTCGAGGATCGCAATCCGACCGGCTCCATCAAGGACCGGGCTGCGCTGAACATGGTCCGCACCGCCGAGCTCGACGGCACTCTTCGACCAGGCGCCACGATCCTGGAACCGACGAGTGGCAACACCGGCATCTCGCTGGCGATGGCCGCCAAGCTGGCGGGCTATCGGCTTATCTGCGTGCTCCCGGAGAACACCTCGCCGGAGCGCAAGCAGTTGCTCAGCATGTGGGGAGCAGAGATCGTCTCCTCCCCGGCTGTGGGTGGCTCCAACGAGGCGGTGCGTGTCGCCAAACAGCTCGCCGCCGAGCACCCGGACTGGGTGATGCTCTATCAGTACGGGAATCCGGCCAACGCCGAGGCGCACTATCTGACCACGGGGCCAGAGATTCTGGATGATCTTCCCGAGGTCACCCACGTGGTTGCGGGGCTGGGCACGACCGGCACCTTGATGGGGGTTGGCCGCTTCTTCGCGGACAAGAAACCTGATGTCAAGATCGTTGCCGCCGAACCGCGTTACGGCGAACAGGTATACGGCCTGCGCAACCTCGACGAGGGCTTCGTTCCCGAGCTTTACGACGCCTCCCTCGTCAGCGCCCGGTTCTCGGTCGGATCCCGGGATTCCGTTCGCCGGGTCCGGGAGTTGCTCGACCGCGAAGGCATCTTCGCGGGGCTTTCCACCGGCGCTGTGCTGCATGCCGGTCTGGCCCAGGCCTCCCGGGCGATCCGCGTCGGCGAGTCCGCGGACATCGTCTTGATCATCGCAGACGGCGGTTGGAAGTATCTCTCCACCGGTGCCTATACCGATGACCTGGACACCAGCGAACACTTCCTGGACACCCAGGTTTGGGCCTAGCCGGGCCGCCAGCGCGGGTCCCGGCCGGCGGCGGCCAGAGTACGTTCCAGCAGAGAGGCGTCGTCCCTCACCGGGACGCGCGGGCCGAACAAGCCGCGGCGCGCCTCGGGGTCGTCCGGGATCGACGACGCCAGCTGGTAGGACGCGGCGAGGTTGGGCTCGGCAGGGGAGTAGGGCTGGCCCGTTGCCACCGCGAGGTCCCAGCCGTGGACGATGAGTTCGTTGTTGCCGAAGGCGGCCGTCTGCGCGGCCGTTGACGTGACGCCACCGACCGTTGCCTCACCCTCCCACGCATTCGGCTCGCGCCACGCCGCTACCAGCTCACTCAGCCGATGCGGTAGCTGCGCCCGCCAATCCTCGGGCAGCCTGACCGGTCCCGGCGGCGTGGACGTGGTCGGCCCTCCACCTTCCTGGCGCCGTCACGGAAGCCGACGCTCAGCCCGAGAACGTGGGCAAGCATGCCGCGAACGTCGATGTCCGGGCATGGAGTCGGATCGTCCAGCTGGTCGTCTCGGATCGCGGCCGCGATTCGAGCCATCTCTGCGGCCGGGGCGTCCAGGTCGATGGTCATCTGTTGCCTCCTGAATCCTCGTCGACGGCTGCGGTGGCGCCTGCTCGCGGCCACGGTACCGGCTCGCGTAGGCTGACCACCCGTGACGGCCGACACCGAAGCGCCGATCGGCATCTTCGACTCGGGATTCGGCGGACTCACCGTGGCACGGGCGGTCATCGATCAGCTGCCGAATGAAGACATCGTCTATCTGGGCGACACTGCCCGCGCGCCGTATGGCGAACAGCCGATCGCCAGCGTTCGCGAGTATGCCCTTGAGTGCCTTGATCATCTCGTAGACCAAGGTGTGAAGATCCTGGTGATCGCCTGCAATTCGGCCAGCGCCGCCGTGCTCCGCGATGCGCGGGAGCGGTATGCCGTGCCGGTCGTCGAAGTGATCTTGCCGGCTGCGCGGCGGGCGGTGGCCGCTACCCGGTCGGGCCGAGTGGGCGTGATCTGCACGGAGGCGACCGCTAACTCCCAGGCGTACGACGACGCCTTCGCAGCCGCTCCGCAGGTCGAGCTGCACACAGTCGCCTGCCCGCGGTTCGTCGGCTTCGTCGAGGCGGGTATCACGGGAGGCCCGGAGCTCCTCGCCTGCGCGCGGACGTACCTGGACCCGCTGTGGGTTGCCGGCATCGACACGCTGATCTTGGGTTGCACCCACTACCCGTTGCTCACCGGCGTGATCTCCTACGTGCTTGGTGATTCCGTAAGTCTGGTTTCCAGCGCGGAAGAGTGCGCCAAGGACGCATACGCGGCTCTGACGCGACTCGGGCTGGCTCATGACCGGCCACGCCACCCCAGCCATCGGTTCCTGACGACCGGCAGTCCCCAATCCTTCGAAGGGATTGGGCGTCGCCTGATGGGGGACCTGGTCGTCGATGTCGAGCAGTTCGTCTGAGGCCGGCATGGAATTCACCGTTGTCGGCTGCAGTGGATCGGTCTCCGGTCCCGACTCCCCGGCGTCTTCCTATCTGGTGCAGGCGCCCTACGAGGACCGCACCTTCACGCTGGTCCTCGATCTTGGTCCCGGCGCTTTCGGCGCTCTCTACAGGTATCTCGATCCCTCCCAGGTCGACGCTTTCGGTTTCAGTCACCTGCACCCGGACCACTGCTTCGATCTGTGCGCCTACTTCATCGCGGCGCGCTACTCACCGACCGCGCCGTGGCCGGCCCAACCTGTCTATGGACCGCCCGGCACCGCTGATCGGATCGGGCGCGCGTACGAGGTCCTGCAGCCCGACGGCGGAGGTGAGACGGCGACAGCCGATATCGCGAGCATTTCGATTACCGCGACTGGGCCGGAAGCCAACAGATCGGCCCATTCCTGGTCCGTGCCGTCGAAGTCGAGCATCCCGTCAAGGCATACGCGATCCGGGTCGAGGAGACCGGTGGCGCAGGTGGCTCGCTGGTCTATTCGGGGGACACCGGCCCGTGTGATGCCCTCATTCAGCTGGCCACCGGGGTTGACCTGCTGGTCGCTGAAGCCGCTTTCCTGGAGGGCCGGAACCCAGCGGGCGTCCACTTGACCGGGCGGCAAGCTGCTGAGACGGCCTCTCAGGCGGCGGTCGGCGCCCTGGTGCTGACGCACATCCCGCCCTGGCACGATCCCGACGAAGTCCGAGCTCAGGCGCTGCCGCACTACACCGGCCCCATCGCGCTGGCTAGACCGGGTGCCACCTGGTCGATCGGTGATCCGCTGCCGCGAGTGAGCGGCGGTTCAGGAAATAGGGTGAATCCATGAGGGGTGATGGTCGCGGCAACGATCAACTTCGAGACATTCGCTTCACGCGCGGCTGGCTGGGTCAGGCCGAGGGCTCGGTGCTGGTCGAGTACGGAGACACTCGGGTGCTCGTCGCGGCCACCGTGACCGAGGGCGTACCGCGCTGGCGGAAGGGCTCCGGTGAAGGTTGGGTGACCAGTGAGTACGCCATGCTGCCGCGGGCGACGAACACTCGCTCGGAGCGGGAGTCTGTCAAGGGCAAGATCGGTGGTCGCACGCACGAGATCAGCCGGCTGATCGGTCGAAGCCTGCGAGCGGTCATCGACTATTCAGCGCTCGGTGAGAACACCATCGTTTTGGACTGCGACGTGCTGCAGGCAGACGGCGGGACTCGGACAGCGTCGATCACCGGTGCCTACGTTGCGCTGGCCGACGCCGTCACCTGGCTGCGGGATCGCAATCTGCTGGCGGGCGAGCCCCTCATCGGTTCCGTGGCCGCGGTCTCGGTCGGCATCGTCGGCGGTACGCCGATGCTCGACCTCTGCTACGCCGAAGACTCCGGTGCGGACACGGACATGAATGTGGTGATGAGTGGCGCTGGTGAGTTCATCGAGCTCCAGGGGACAGCGGAAAACGCCCCGTTCGATCGGGCCACGCTGAATACGTTGCTCGATCTGGCGGCGGTCGGCTGCGCCAGGCTCACCGACCTGCAGCAGCAAGCCCTTCACCCATGACCACACCGGCGCGGATCCACCACCGGGTGGTGCTAGCCACCCATAACCGCGCCAAGCTCGACGAGCTCCGTCGGATTGTCTTCGGCGCCGCTCCGGATATCTGGGTTGTCGGCCTGGAGGCAGTCGCTCACTACCCGGAACCTGCAGGAGAAGGAACGAAGCTTCGAAGGCAATGCCCTGATCAAGGCGCGGATGTGCTGCCAAGCGACCGGACTGCCCGCGCTGGCCGATGACTCTGGGCTGGCCGTCGACGTTCTCAACGGCATGCCGGGCGTACGTTCCGCCCGCTGGGCTGGCCGGGACGCTACCGACGAGGACAACAACGATCTGCTGCTGCGTCAGCTCTTCGATGTCGAGCCGGGCGATCGTACGGCCCGATTCGTCTGCGCCATGGCCTTGGTGCTGCCTGATGGCGCCGAGCACGTCCGGATGGGCGAGATGGCAGGCAGGCTGGCCGGCCGACCTGCAGGCCACCAGGGGTTCGGCTACGATCCGCTGTTCGTGGCGGACGGGCAGACGATGACCAACGGCGAGCTCGAGGCCGCCGCCAAGGACTCGATTAGCCATCGGGGCCACGCTGTCCGCGCTATCGTTCCTGTGCTCATCTCGGAGCTGCGCCGGCTGGGCGTACGGGAGGACGCTTAAGTGAAGACCTACCTTGAACTCCTGGACCATGTCCTGACCTCAGGGATCGAGAAAGGTGACCGAACCGGAACCGGCACGTTGAGCTGTTTCGGCTATCAGATGCGCTTCCACCTCGACGACGGATTTCCGCTGTTGACCACCAAGAAGCTGCACACCCGATCGATCTTCGCCGAGTTGTTGTGGTTCATCAAAGGCTGCACGAACGTCTCATGGCTGCACGAGCAGGGCGTGACCATCTGGGACGAGTGGGCGGATGACGCTGGTGACTTGGGCCCCATCTACGGATACCAGTGGCGCTCGTGGCCCTCTCCCGAAGGTGGCCGGATCGATCAGCTCGCTCGGGTGATCGCCTCGATCAAATCCCATCCTGATTCTCGCCGCCATCTCGTCAGTGCCTGGAATGTCGGTGATCTTGATGAGATGGCCTTGCCGCCGTGCCACGTGCTGTTCCAGTTCTACGTGGCCGACAACCGGTTGTCCTGCCAGCTCTACCAGAGGTCGGCAGACGTCTTCTTGGGCGTGCCGTTCAACATCGCGTCGTATGCGTTGTTGACGCACATGGTCGCCCAGGTGTGCGGCTTGGGCGTCGGCGACTTCGTTCACACCCTCGGCGACGCACACCTGTATCGCAACCATGTTGATCAAGCCAGGCTGCAGCTCACTCGGGAGCCGCGCGCCCTACCGAAGTTGATCTTGAATCCACTGGTCGAAGAGATCGACGACTTCACCCTGGCCGACATCTCCCTGGAAGCGTACGATCCCCATCCGGGTATTCGAGCCCCTATCGCGGTGTGAGTAGCCGATGATCGTCGGTATCGCGGCGGTTGCGCGCAATGGAGTGATCGGCGATGGCCAGGACATCCCGTGGCGCATTCCGCAGGACTGGCGGCGGTTTCGAGACCTCACGACCGGACAGGTGTTGATCATGGGTCGTAAGACCTACGACTCGATCGGCCGGCCGCTGCCCGGGCCGTACGACCTTCGTCGTCACCCGCGACAAGACCTGGCGGCGCGACGGCGTGCGCGCCGTACCCTCCCTGGACGAGGCTCTGACTCTGGCAGGTGATCTTGCTCCGGACACGATCTTCGTCGCCGGCGGTGGCGAGATCTATCGCGCGGCGTGGCACCGCCTGGAGGCGCTGGAGATCACAGAAGTCGATCTGGCAGCCGGCAGGGAATGTCATGTTCCCGCCGATCGAGCCGCACGAGTGGCGGGAGACGGCGCGAGAGGATCACGACGGTTTCAGCTTCGTGAGTTACCGGCGGCTCACTCAGCCCGGAGCTGGGTGTCTTCGATGTCGGCGCGGGATGGCCGACTCGGTGACGCCGAGGGCGACCTCTAGGATTGGCGGTCGGCTCGCAACGACACTGAGGAGAAGAATGCGGGAACGGTCTCTGGTCGCCAAGCTCGGCGCGGAATTTCTGGGCACGTTCTGGTTGGTGTTCGGAGGTTGCGGGAGTGCCGTTCTGGCGGCCGAGTTCTTGAGTGACAGCCAAGTCCAGCTGGGTATCGGCTTCGCTGGGCGTGGGGCTGGCCTTCGGTTTGATTGTGCTGTCGGGGGTTTACGCCTTCGGCCACGTCTCGGGTGGGCACTTCAACCCGGCCGTCACCGTGGGCTTGGCCCTGGCTAGGCGATTGGAGTGGCGCGGCGTGCTGCCGTACGTGCTGACTCAGGTTGTGGCCGCGACGGTGGCCGCAGCGTTGCTGTTCTTGATTGCCATCAGCAGGGCGGGGACGAGCGCTGCGGATGTGAGAGCGGGCGGATTCGCCTCCAACGGTTATGGCGACCGTTCACCGGGAGGGTACAACCTGGTGGCGTGCCTGATCACCGAGATCGTGCTGACCGCGATCTTCCTCTACATCATCCTGGGATCGACCGATGATCGGGCGCCCAAGGGCCTGGCTCCGGTCGCCATCGGCCTCGGCCTGACGGCCATCCACCTGGTCGGCATCCCGGTCACCAACCTCTCCGTCAATCCGGCTCGATCGCTCGGTGTCGCCTGGTTCGCGGGCGGCGCGGCGCTGGCCCAGGTGTGGATGTTCATCGTGGCGCCGCTGATCGGCGGCGCGATCGCTGGCGCCAGCTATGCCGCCATCACCGGCGCGAACACCACCCAGCCTCGAGAAGGCGTCGCGCAGAATCCGTAGGCCGCTGGGCCTCGCGGGGTTCGGCACGGTTCTCCTGCCAGCCGCTGCATCGTAAGATTGGGCCGACTTGACGGCCGGAGTGGTGGAATTGGCAGACACGCAGGATTTAGGTTCCTGTGCCTTCGGGTGTGAGGGTTCGAGTCCCTCCTTCGGCACTGGCTTGTCCTGCTCGCGCGATCGCGCTCTAGGGCGCCGTCGTCGTCGCTCTTCGCAACGGCGCCAAACGTGCTCGCTGCGCTCGCGGCGTCGTTGCTCATCGTTTCTCCGATCGGCGCCGCGCGATCTAGCGACGCTCGCAGGGGGGTCCTGCCTCGCGCGACGCTCTAGGACAGCCCTAGCTCGCGCTTGAGCTTGTCGACGTGACCGGTGGCCTTCACGTTGTACTGCGCGACCGCAACTTGCCCGCGCCCTTGCTCGTCGACGTCGACGACGAACGTGGAACGGATCACGCCCTCGATCAGCTTGCCGTAAAGGAGCTTCTCGCCGTACGCACCATAGGCATTGAGCACGGACTTGTCGGGATCCGAGAGCAGGGGAAAGCCGATCGACTGTTGTTCGCGAAACTGCGCCAAGCGGTCCGGCTCGTCCGGCGAGATACCGACGACCTGAACCCCGGCTTTCGCCAGATCATGAGCAGCGGCGGTGAAGTCGACCGCCTGGGTGGTGCAGCCGGCGGTCATCGCTGCCGGGTAGAAGTAGACGATCACGCGCTGACCCGCAAAGTCGGCCAGCGAAACATGTGCGCGGTTCGCATCGGGCAGAGTGAAGGCCGGCGCGGGGTCACCGGGGGAGAGATGGATGGCCATGACCAGCCACCTTAGTGGGCGCTTTCGATCCGATCGGGCGTGCGTACTGGTCGTCCGAGCCGCCAAAGGCTGCAATACGCTGTCGGTCGAGCGAGTCGTCTGGGGATGACGGCGATCAGCAGCGTGAGGGAGCACAGCGTGTCGGACAACATCCAGCAGCGAAAGCGGAATGCATCGCAGATCGAGGCTGACCTAGCGGCTACCCGGGACCGGCTTACCTCATCGGTCGAGACGCTGATCGACCAAGTGCATCCCAACCGGATCAAGCAGCGGTCGGTGGACCGGGTCAAGCAATTGGCGAACGCCGAGTTCGAGAGCGCCAAGTCCAAGGTCTTCAACGCTCGCGGCGATCTTCGTACGGACCGACTAGCGGTCGCAGGCGCTGCTGCGGCCGGTTTCGTCACTTTCCTGCTGATTATGCGGGCGCTCGTACGCCGCGTGAGGCGACGTTCCTGAGTGAGGCCAAGGCATGTCCGATCCTGAGACGCTGCCGATCCGAATGCTGCATGATCGGGTTCTCGTCTCGACAGAGGGTGAGCCGGGGGAGCGGAAGAGCAGCGCGGGAATCTTGATTCCCGCCACGGTGGCGATCGGGCGGCGTCTTGTCTGGGGCGCAGTAGTCGCGGTCGGCGCTCATGTCCGCACGGTGAAAGTAGACGATCGGGTGCTCTTCGACCCGGCAGATCGGGCTGAAGTAGAGGTCCGCGGCAGGGACTATGTGCTGCTGCGCGAGCGGGATCTGCACGCCGTGGCGGCAGAGCGGTTGTCGGACGGAAAAACCGGCCTCTACTTGTGAGTTGCTCTTCTCAAACCGGCCGGCCTGTGTTACCCGATCTATAACGAATCTTAACGTTTTGCTCAGGGTGTTGCGCTCAGATGTCGATCGCCCTCTAGTGTGACGAAGTGGAAGTGGCACCACTGATGGGTGCCTGACTCTAGACGAAGCGAGGCCCCATGACTTTCGTTCGACCCGCACGCCGCGTCATCATCGCGGGTGCGTCCATCGGTGCCCTCCTCGCCGTCACCGCCTGTGGTGGCGGTGGCGACGAAGGCAGTCCGCAAGCCTCTGGAAGCGCCGCAGCTGCCGACTTCACCAAGCAGGGCGACATCGAGGTACTGGCAGGGCAAGGACACCTCCGGAAACCTGCCGAAGCTGATCAAGCAGTTCAACGACTCGCACCCGAACGGCAAGGTCATTTTCCATGAGCTGCCCGACGAAGCGGACCAGCAGCGCCAGCAGATGGTCCAGAACACGCAGATCAAGAACCCCAAGATGGCGGTGCTGAGCGTCGACGTGGTGTGGACCGCGGAGTTCGCCGCCAAGGGCTACGTCGAGGCGCTGCCGAATGACCTGTTCCCCACCGAAGGGCACCTGCCCGCGACGGTGGATACAGCGACCTACTTCCAGAAGCTCTACGCCATGCCCAGCACGTCGGACGGCGGCTTGCTCTATTACCGCAAGGACCTGCTCGACAAGTACAGCCTGAAGCCGCCGACCACCTTCGACGAGATGAAGCAAGCCTGCGACACGATCAAGCAGGGTGAGAACGATTCCAAGCTGAACTGCTTCGCCGGTCAGTACAACAAGTACGAGGGTCTGACCGTCAACTTCGACGAGGCGGTTCACGGCGCGGGTGGTGTCATCGTCGGCGACGACGGCAAGCCGAACGTCGCTACCCCTGAGGCCACCAAGGGTCTGTCCACGCTGGTCGACTGGTTCAAGAGTGGTGACATTCCGAAGGCGGCGATCACCTGGACGGAGGAGGAGGGTCGCCAGGCGTTCCAGGACGGCACGCTGATTTTCCACCGCAACTGGGGCTACGTGTACAACCTTGCGCAGAAGACCGATGGCTCATCCAAGGTTGTCGGCAAGTTCGACGTTGCGCCGCTGCCGGGTATCACCGGACCAGGTGTGTCGAGCCTCGGTGGCCACAACTACGCCATCGCCAAGAACGCCGAGAACAAAGGCACGGCTGTTGACTTCATCAAGTTCATGACATCCAAGGAGACCGAGAAGTCGAACTGCCTGGCCACCTCCTCCACGCCGTCGCTAGACGAGCTCTACAGCGACCCGGACATCGTCAAGAAGTTCCCGTACATGCCGATCCAGCTCAAGTCGGTCGAGACCGCCAAGCCTCGCCCGAAGGCGGTCGAGTACGGTGATGTCACCCTGGCCATCCAGGATGCCGCCTACGGTGCACTGCAAGGCCAAGTTGCTCCTGATGCGGCCTTGCAATCACTGCAGAGCAAGCTGCAGACTCTGATCAAGTAGTAGCTGTCCGCCCCTAGTTCCCGGCTCGGCCTCCGTCGAGCCGGGAACTCGGTGCATCTCACAGGAGGAGGTAAGCCGAATGGCAACCGCCACGGCGGAAGCGCGAAACGTGCCGGCCGCGACAGACGACGGCCACAAGCACAAGAAAAACGCCCTGAGTGATGGGCAGGGGCGGCTCGCCTGGTTGTTGCTGGCGCCCACTCTCATCATCATTATCGTGGTCGCCGGGATTCCCGTGCTCATGTCGATCCGGGAGTCGTTCTACGCGACTAATTCCGGCGTCGACCCCACCACCGGCATGGTGGCCGGGGGCGAGCAGTTCGTCGGCTTGGACAACTTCACCGCGATCTTCTCCGGCCTGAACGTGGTCGAGGGCAGCTGGGGCAGCATGGACCGGTTCTGGAATGCCTTCATCAACACCACCATGATCACTATCGTCTGCGTGCTGCTCGAGACCGTGCTCGGCGTGGCGATGGCGCTCATCATGGCCAAGGCCTTCAGGGGCCGGGGAATCGTGCGGGCCGGCATCTTGGTGCCGTGGGCGATCCCGACCATCGTCTCCGCGCTGATGTGGAAGCTGATCTTCGATTCCTCGGGCGTGATGAACAAGATCCTCGGCCAGGAGATTCTCTGGTTGGCTGACACCGGGGCCTCGTTCTGGGCGATCGTGATCGCTGATGTGTGGAAGACCGCACCGTTCATCGGCCTGCTGACTCTGGCGGGTCTGCAGACCATTCCCGCCGAGGTCTACGAGGCGGCGAAGGTCGACGGGGCCACGGCCTGGCAAGCCTTTGTTCGCATCACGCTGCCCATGGTCAAGCCCACGCTCGTCGTCGCCGTCCTGTTCCGGACCCTGGACACCTTGCGGATGTTTGACCTGCCTTACGGCATGATCGGCCCCGGCAAGTACCGGGTGGAGACATTGTCGATCTTCGCCTATCAGGAGGCGGCGCAGACACGGTATGGTCCTGCGGCGGCTTACGCCATCATCCTGTTCATCTATGTCCTGCTCGTGGCCTTCCTGTTCGTCCGGGTTCTCGGCGCCGACGTGATCGGGGACAGTGCGCCACCGAAGAGCAAGAAGAAGAAGCGTCGGGGCGGCCCAGATGAAGCCAAGACAGGTGAAGTTGCACCGCTTGAGGCGATTGGAGGTGCTCACTGATGACGACTGCTACGACTCCTGAGACCACCGAATCCCATCTGTCTCAGGAAGAGGTTGAGGCACTCGCTCATCCGAAGCGAAGCGGCAGGGACCGTTTCGGTGTCGTCATGTCCTACGTCGGCATGGGTCTGATCGTTCTCTACTGCATCATCCCGTTCTACTGGATGATCGTCTCCTCGCTGCGGCTGCCCAGTGAGGGGCGCAGCACGGAATTCCTCCCTAACCCCGTCTCGATCGAAAACTACAAGGGCGTCTTCTCCGGGCAGAACAACTTCGGCAGGTCGCTCATCAACTCGCTGATCGTCTCCGGCACGACGACCGTCCTGACGCTGCTGTTCGGCATCATTGCGGCGTATGCGTTGGCCCGCTTGGCCTTCAAGGGTAAGGGCGCCGTGCTATGGATCATCATGGCGTGCTCGATGTTCCCGCTGATCATCCTGATCCCGCCGCTGCTGAAGATGTTCTCCTCGACAGCGCCGTTCGAATGGTTCCCGCGCTGGATTGACACCTATCAGGCCGTCATCATTCCCGGGCTGAGCTTCGGCCTCCCGCTCGCGGTGTGGAACCTGACGGCATTCTTCAAGCAGATGCCGGTCGAACTGGAGCAGGCAGCGATGGTTGACGGCTGCACTCCGGCCGTGGCCTTCCGCAAGGTGATCCTTCCGTTGGCGGCGCCGGGCGTGTTCACGACGGCGATCATCGTGTTCATCGGGGCGTGGAACGAGTTCCTTGCTCGCGCTGACGTTCCTGCAGGCGCCGGACAAGCAGACGGCGACCGTCGCGATCAGCAAGTTCACCGGTACGACCGGTTTCGACACCCCGTACGGCACCATCATGGCCGCCGGTGTGATCGTCACCGTGCCGCTTCTTCTTGCCGTGCTGGCTTTCCAGCGCCGTATCGTCGCCGGCCTGACGGCGGGTGGCGTGAAGTAGCGCATTCGCCAACACAGACCTCTGGCGTAGCCGCACCCGCGGCTACGCCAGAACTGTCTTCGGCACATCTTTGATTGCGCTCACGACGCAGAACCGTCTCCGGCACATTTGATAGCGCTTTCCCGACGGGACGAATCCACGTCCACTTTCCATGACGACGTTGAGCCCCGTCGGTGTTCTTTGAGCCCGTTGTTTGGGTCTCAAGGTGCGCTGGCGAGGCTCAAAGTGCGGCGGATGATGCGCCGGACCTAGGTCTGCGGCAGTACGACGGCTTTCAGGGCGCGGGGATCCTGCTTGGCAATAGTGAGGGCCTGCTCGGTTTCGGCGAGCGGGAATCGATGGCTGATCACGTCGGTGACGTTCACGGCGCCGGAGGCGATCAGTTGCAGTGCCAGTGGATAGGTGTTCGCATAGCGGAAGACGCCGCTGATCGTCAGTTCCCGGCCCTGAACGATAGGTACTTCGATGCTTACTGAGTCTGCGCCCATACCGACCAGAGCCACCCGCCCGGCCGGCGCCATCGCTCGAATGCCGCTCGTCAAGGCAGGCTGAGCTCCAGAGCACTCGAGCAGGACGTCGAACTCCTCGGTCGAGCCGTCCGCCGGCCTGGCTGGTGGCGAGGCCGAGTTCCCGTGCCTTGGCGAGGCGGAAGTCGCTGACGTCAGTGATGGTCACGTGCGCGGCACCGAATGACCGGGCGACCTGAGCGGCGTACAGGCCGACCGGGCCGGCCCCCGTTACCAGCACCCGATCACCCGGACCGATGGAGGTTTTCCGCGCTGCCCACACGCCTACCGAGACCGGCTCGGCCATGGCGGCCTGCTCAGCGGTAAGGCCCTCCGGCGCCGGGTGCGCGAACGCCGCCTCGATCGCGACCTGTCGGCTGATTGAGCCATCGACAGGAGGCGTAGCGAAGAAGCGGACATCTGGGCAGAGGTTATAGCGCCCCGCCAAGCATTGTCGGCAGGAGCGGCACGGCACTCCTGGTTCCATCGCGACCAGCTGACCGATTCGACCCCGATCGATGTCGGTGCCGACATCGACGATGACTCCAGCGGATTCATGCCCGACGATCATCGGCTCGACCACGATGTAGTCACCGATTCGACCATGGTCGTAGTAATGGACGTCGGATCCGCAGATTCCGACGGCGGCGACCTCGACTAGTACCTCGTCGTCGCCCGGCTGGGGCTCGGGCCGGTCCTCAATGCGCAGATCCCCGGCGGCGTACAGCACAGCACTCGAATTGGACAAGGAAACCTCCAATTGCCGTTCGACGTGGAGCTCATGAACCGCCCTACGATGCACCCGCTACCGGCGTGACGTCGCGGATACGCGCCGCACCGCGCGCACGTCGGTTCGTCATCTCGGAGTCTATCGATGCGGTCGAGGATCAGCGTCGGTCATCGCCACGGGAGTTGAGACGACCCGAGCTTGACTCCGTTAGACCCCATCGTGCTGGCTGTCGGATGACACCCCATCCTGCTGGATGTCAGTTCGCTCCCCGTCCTGCTGGCTGCGGCGGCACCGTGGCAGATTCGGGGTCTCGCGGCAGGCGAATGGCGGCCACGAGCCCGATGACACCCATGGCGGCAAGGACGGCCATCGCCAGGCCGTAGGAGCGTCCCGGTGTGGCGGTATGCCGGCGACCAGGATGGTGCCGGCAACGGCGGTGCCGATGCAGGAGCCGAGGTTGGACACACTGCGTGACAGTCCGGAGATCTCGCCCTTGGCGCTCCTCGGCGAAGCTCGACTGCACGAGGTTGACCGATGGGGTGAGCATCAAACCGAGACCCAGCCCGATCAGCAGCAGTCCAGGCGCGAAGGCCCACACGCTCGGGGAACCGCTTGCCAAGAACAGCAGTACGCGCGATGCCCGCGATGGTGGCGGCAAAACCAACCAGGATCAGGGTCCGCTGGGCGTACCGCCGGGCGAGCCGCCCCGCGGCCAGGGAGGAGACGAGCAGCCCTACGGTTGCCGCGGTGAAGATGACTCCGGTCTGGATCGCGTCGTAGCCACGGACCACCTGCAGGTACGCAGCGACGACGAAGGACGTCCCCATCAGCAACAGCCACTGCAGGTTCTGGGTGACCAGGCCGAGGTTCGACGTCCGGTTGCGGAACAGTGCGGTGGACAGCAGCGGCTCTCGACCGCTGCGCTCCTTGGCGCGCACACTGACGAAGAACCACGTCAGGACACCAGGCACCGGCGACGATCAAGGCGATCATCAGCCAGCCGTTGGTGTCGGCTGCCAGGATGCCCGTCACGATCAGGACGAGGCCGACGGCGGAGAGGATCGCACCGACGGTGTCGAATGGACTGGCCGGGTCGGCCGGCAGCGGGTCAGTGATCCGGCGGGCCAGCAGATGATCAACACGATGATCAGGGCCTGGAAGACGAAGGCCGCCCGCCAACTGATGGCGGAGGTGATCAGGCCGCCGATCAGTGGTCCAGCGGCGGCACCGACCCCACCCAGCGCGCTGATGACGCCGAACGCCCGGGCCCGGAGTGGTCATCTCGGTGAACAGCAGGGTGGTCAGGATGTAGACCGGCGGGATCAGCAGCGCGGTGCCGACCCCTTCCAGGATCGAGTTGCCGATGATCAGTATGCCCAGATTCGGAGCCACCGCGCTGATCAAGGCGCCGATCCCGTACAGGACCAGACCCACCATGAAGCAGCGCTTGCGGCCGAAGCGGTCGGTCAATTTCCCGCCGGGGATCATCAAGGCGGCCATGACCAGCAGGAAGATGGTGATGGCGATCTGCACGCCCTGCACGGTGGTGTTCAGGTCCTCGCTGATGTCGTTGATCATCACGTTCATGTTGGAGCCGGCGAAGCTGCAGATGAACTGGGCCAGGGCCAACGGGGCGAGCACGGCTCGCACGGCCTTCTCCGGCGCCCGTGTCGGGGATTTCTGCGCCATGTCTTCCTCCGTCAAGCGAATCGGTGTTTCAGGCTCAGTGTCTTCCTAGATCGGCGCGGTGTCGTCGGTCCACACCGGTCGAGGCGGAACAGGTGCCAGTCCCAGGCCGCGAGCTCGACGAACAGGCCGTCGACGAGGTCGTCGCCGCGCCGTCGTAGCTGACGTGCTGGGTGGGGTCGGTCAGCCTCCACGTGCCGGCCGCGAGATCGCTCCCATGGGGCGTGGACGAGTCCGGCTGCCTGCTTGTCGCTGAGATTGACCACGACCAGCCAGCGGCCGTCGCCGTCCCAGCACCAGGCGACGAGGTTGCCGAATCTGTCGTCGCCGGGCCATCCGGATCGCTCGCAGCAGCTGCCAGTCGCCGTCGTCGGAAGGTCGGATCGGCAAGCACGGCGCAGGAGCGTCCGGTAGAACTCGGCGACTGCGGGTCGGTCGGCTTCGTCCGGGTAGCGGCCAAGGAACACCGGAAGGTGGATCCGTCGACCCGGTCAGCTGGCCGTGGTGGATCAGCCGCGCCCCGGTCTGGGTCAGCGACGTCACGGCTGCGACCGGCCTGATCGGGTGCCGAACGCCGAGCGGCGGCGCGGGGTCGTCGTGGTTCTCGACGAACCGCACCAGCCGTTCCTGGTAGTCGAGGTCCGCCGGCAGGTGATCCCGGACCTGATCGGCGGGGCCGTGCTAGAAGCGGTCGTAGAGCCGCTTGTCGTAGCAGTAGTCGAAGCCCTGCTGCTGCAGGGCCCACTCCAGGTCCCAGTAGGCCTCGGCGATGAACAGGAATCCGGGGTGGGCGCGCGCACGCTGGAGATCACTGTCGGCCAGTAGTCGCCGTCCGGGGCCGGACCGACCCGCTCGCCCCAGGTGCGGGCGAAGACGTCGTTCATCATCGAGCATCGCCATGTCGCAGCGGACCCCGTCGCACTGGTCGGCGATTGCGCTCAGGGTGCTCGATCACGGCGGTCCGCAGCTGCGGGTGCGAACGCATTCAGCTGGACGACGTCGGGCCAGGCCGGGAAGTACGGGTCGCGCCCGTTGGCCAGCACCCGGTCCGCCGACCCGTGACGAACGATCGCGGGTCCTGCTCCAGGTCCTCCTCGGTGCCTGCGACGAACAGCTCGGGTCGGTCGTCAGCCAGGGGTGGTCGGGGGCGACGTGGTTGGGCACGAAGTCCAGGATCAGAGCCGATCCCCGCGCGGCCAGCGCGGTCGCGCGCAGCGGCCAGGCCCTCCGGGCCGCCCAGGTGGTCGTCGACGACGTAGTCGCGGACGCAGTACGGCGAGCCGACGACGTCCGCGGCTGCCAGTCGGGCAGCGCTGCGGCGAAACTCGGCCGTCAGGTCGCGGGTTCGACAGGGCGATGGCGATGCCGGCCGGGCTGCGTTGCCACACGCCCATCAACCAGACGGCGTCGAATCCCAGCGTCGGCGATCCCGTCCCAGTACCGGTCCGGGACCGCCGAGGTCGATGCGGCGGCCCTCGTCCCGGCGCAGTTCGCGTCCAGCCACGGCCACGGTGTTGATCTCGTAGATCAGCGGGTGCGGCGGCGTCAGGCTCAGTGGCTGGGCGCCGCTCATGATCAGCGCTGCTGGCTGCGGGTTGCGCGGGTCTCGGCGTGGCTCGTCGACGACGTCGCAGGTCCAGCCGGTCGGCCGTTCGATCGCGGTGCGCCGGATCGGGAGGGTCGATGAGCAGGTCGGCGACCAGGGCCGTCCAGCCGGTCTGGTGCATGGCGCCCAGGCCGGCGCCGTTGTCGCCGTGGAAGTACTCGTAGAACAGCAGGTTGTCCTTCCAGGCCGGGTCGGTCTGCAGGCGCTCGACCCCGCCGTAGACCGGGCGGCGGCCGTCGGGGCCGGGCAGCCAGATGCTCGACCAGCCGGTCGGCGAGATCGCCCGCGACCTCGCGCAGCGTCACCTGCCGTCCCGATCCGGTCGGGTACTCGATGGTGAAGTCGGGCCCGAGGAACTGGTCGTACTGCAGCAAGGTCGCGGATGACCAGGTAGTTGACCGGGAACCACACCGGGCCACGCCAATTCGAGTTGCCCGCCGTACATCGCGGTACGTGATTCGGCGGGTTCGTACTCGATGGTCGCGTCGGGCATGCCGGGGACCGGTACGGCGTCGAGTGCCGTTTGGACACCGAGCGCAGCCCGTGCGGGGACAGGAACGCGTCCTCGTCGAACAGCGTGGCGAACACCGGCCGCAGCTGGTCCGGCGGAACGACGGACAGCAGCAGCCGACGGGCGTCCCCGGCGCCGCGGATCCGCCAGTCCAGGATCTGGTGCCGGCCCTGCCGCTCCATCCGGCGGGCGAACCGCTTGCGGAGCCGCCGTAGCCGGTCGGGTTTCGACCGCGGGATAGCGATCGCGGGCAGGGCCGGGATCACCCCGACCAGGGTCTGCACCCTGATCGGCTGCTGGCTCCGGACGCGTCGGTGAGCCGGTCGTAGAAGAACCCGTCGCTCGGGTCGTAGCAGCCGGAGTCCTCAAGCGCGTCCATGATCATCACTGTCTGCTCGAGGAACTTGACGACCATGTCCTCGTAGACGCTGTTGCGGTCGGCGAGAGTGACCGCCAGGCTGAGCATGGCGATGGAGTAGTAGGCCATCCACGCGGTGCCGTCGGCCTGATCCAGCCGGACGCCCGTCGGGCAGGTGCGATCGGTCGATCGGGCTGATGTTGTCCAGGCCGAGGAATCCGCCGCCGAACAGGTTGTTGCCGTCGGGATCCTGCCGGTTGAGCCACCAGGTGAAGTTCAGCAGCAGCTTCTGGAAGACCCGCTCCAGGAAGTCGAGGTCCTGGCCGCCGTCGATGACGAACACCCGGAGGGCCGCCAGCGCGTGGACGGGCGGGTTGACGTCGTCGAAGCTCCACTCGTACGCGGGGAGCGCCCCGTTCGGGTGCTGGAACCATTCCCGCAGCAGCACCAGCAGCTGGTACTTGGCGAACGCCGGATCCAGATGCGCCCACGGGATGGTGTGGAACGCCAGGTCCCATGCCGCGAACCACGGGTACTCCCACGGATCAGGCATCGCCAGCACGTCGAACGAGTCCAGATGCCGCCAGCCGGTATTGCGGCCGTTGCGGTGCCCCTCCGGCGGGGGCGGTTGGGCCGGGATCCCCGTCCAGCCAACGGTTCACCCGGTACGGGTACATCTGCTTGCTCCAGACCAAGCCCGCGCAGGACTGCCGCAAGACCCGCATCTCCTCGGTGCTCGTCTCGGCCGGCGCGAGCGCGGCGTAGAACTCGTCCGCATCCGCCTCCCGAGCCGCCATCGACTCGTCGAAGGCGTCGCCCGAACCAGAGCTCCGCTGCCGACCGGACGTTTCCGACAGCCGGCCGGTGCAGCCGCAGCCGCACCTCGGCCGTGCCGCGAGCCGGCACCGTCAGCTCGTACCACCAGGCCGCCTTGGTACCGCGCCGCTCGGGGTTCACCGTGCTCGCGCCGGCGACGACGTGGTCGTTGATGCCGTCCTTGGGGTAGGCCGTGATCGGCGCCGACCCGAACAGCCGAGCCGTGTTCGTCTCGTTGTCGCAGAACAACGCCTGGGGACGAGTGCCGTCAGCCGTCGGCGCGGCGTCGAGCCGGTATCCGGACAACCGCGGGTGGTCGACGACGATGCCGTCCCCTTCGACGCGCAGTTGCGGAGGCTCGCCGCCGGAGACCCGCCAGGAGTTGCGGAACCACAACGTCGGCAGCACCGACAACGTCGCTTCGTCAGGACCCTGGTTCTGCACCGTGATCCGGGCGAGCACCTCGGTTGGGGACGCCTTCGCGTACGCGACATCGACCGCCCAGTAACGGTTCTCGTCGAACACCCCGGTGTCCAGCAGCTCGAACTCGGGCTCGTCGCGAGAACGGCGGGCGTTCTCCTCGATCAGCCGTTGATACGGGAAGGTGGCCTGCGGGTAGTGATACCGCCACCGCAGCCAGGCGTGGCTCGGCAGGCCATCGAGATACCACCAGTACTCCTTGACGTCCTCGCCGTGGTTGCCCTGCGGACCGGTCAGCCCGAACATCCGCTCCTTCAGAATCGGATCGACCCCGTTCCACAGCGCCAGCGCGAGACACAGCTCATGGCTGATGTCGGAGATCCCGGCCATGCCGTCCTCGTTCCACCGGTAGGCACGGGACCGGGCGTGATCGTGCGGGAAGTAGCTCCACGCGTCACCGCTCTCGCTGTAGTCCTCCCGGACCGTGCCCCAGGCGCGCTCGGACAGGTACGGGCCCCACTCGTACCAGGGATTCGCGTCGAGCAGGTCGTCCTCAGCCCTCCCCACCGCTTCCGCGAGCCGCCGGTGCTCGGCCGTCTGTCGGCCGAGCGGATCAGATGGAACGGCTGACATTCATCCCCCAGACATCCTTTGCAACACAAGACGCGGCTCGGCTCCGACGTCCGGCTCCGGTTTGACGTCCGGCTCACCCGCTTCGCCAGGCCAGGACCCGGAGCTTACGGAGCCTAGCAACGAATCCTTTGAAGTCGGCTGCCCGGAGCACCAAGTTCACACAAGCTTCACGCCTGGTTCACGGATCCATCTCCGCCCGCTCTATCGGTTCGGTCGCGACGACATGACCTGCGCGCCCTAGCCGGCTCCGTCCCTTGGCTATGCGGCCCGGCCCAAGAGCACGACGACGGGCGTGATCCAATACAAATGGTTCTCTGGGGCCAACCTGCATCGCTGGCTACATGCGAGGCTTATCGCCTTCGATTTGGGACACCTTCAGGAGGCACACATGGGCGTGGGTCTTGCAGTCTTCTTTGACATTGGTGACACGCTGGCTAGTCCACGTATCACCGGTGGCCACCTTTCCGCCCTGAAGGTCTACCCGTTTGTCCCGGAAATCCTCACCCGGCTGCACATGACCGGAAACCAGGAGTCACCGATTGTGTTGGGTTTGATTTCCAACACCGGCAACGAGACCGCGGCGCCCTTGAATCGTGTTCTCGTCGAGTCGGGGTTGTCGAACTTTGTTGACGCCGACCTGTGCTTGTTCAGTTCGATCGAGGGCCTGGACAAGTCGGACCCGGCCTTCTTCGAGCTTGCGCGAGATCGCGCTGCGCTACCCGCGGGCCGCTGCCTGTTCGTGGGGGAGGATGCGGCGGAGCGAGCGGTGGCCACGTCCGTCGGCTTTCGGGTGTCGCCGCACCCACTCCACGCTCTGCACCTCATCGATACCGAGTTCGTCGATTTCCATGGATAGCATCCGTCGTGCATGCGCCCAGTAGAGGATGGCCGGCACTATGTCGAAGCGGCCGCTTTCGCGTCCTTGGCGTTACTGTCATTTCCGCGGACAAGCTTGGCGTTGCTTCCGTTTCCGCGAATAAGCGTTGCGGCAACGGTAGCAACTTGGAGCGTTTGTCCAATTATCTTCTCTACTGCGGAGTCTTTGCGGTTATTGTCGTCTAATTGTTTGGTCAGATGGACCGCCTGGAGGATGTAGCTCTGTACAAGCGGCTGCGCGTAATAGAAGTTCATCTGCGCCTGTGCCCGCTGATACATTCGTATAGACGTTGCGCCTATATATCCTGAGATACTGCTTCCAATTGCCGCCAAGGAGCCGACAATGACCTGGGCTGTCGCATCTCTGGTAGAAGTGGCGTACCCGGCACCGCCGAGCAGGATGAGAAATCCGAGAAAGATTGACACTTGAGCACTGCGGTAGGAGGTCTTCGTCTGACGCTGCGTCAGCTTTTGATACTGCTCGAGCGAGCGCTGATTCATCTCCATCTCGCTCAGCTGACGGGTATGGGCCCTGGCCGACGCTGACAGCTCCTGATTCTCATCCGCTGTGCCTCGCCGGTGATCCAAGTACGCATTTCCACCAAAGGCGATCACAGCCGCAACGATCGCTGCTCCCACGAGAAGCAGGATGAAACCAACCATGTTGCCGCTGGCCGCTCGGAGCCAAAACCATGCCGCCGCAATCCCACCAAGCAAGATGACCAACGAAACCACCGAGAACAACATTCGAAGCGGCTCCCGCTGCTTAGGTTTCAGACAGTCCAATTCTTCGCCGATGTTGGGCGAAGGCCGCGTTGCTGGATAGTCATCGAAGGTCGATATGTTCGATGGGAGCACGGTTGGTTCCGTACCGTTGTAACTCCCAGCTCTTGACAGAGGTTTCATCAAACTGCCCTCCATTGCGCGCTCGGTTGAGATGCGTCATCGATGGAGAGCTGTGGCAGGTGAGCCTGATACGCCGGGCTGTGTATTTCTTGGTCAGATTCTGCCCGCGGCTAGCGGATGGTGTAGCCACCGTCGACAGGGAGCGCTGCGCCGATGACGAGGCTGGCACCGATGACCAAGGCGACGTGGCCAGTGAAAGTGGTAGCCGAGATCCATGGCGGCTTCGTTCAGTGGGAGGTGGCCGGTGTCAGCCTCCGGGATCATGGGCGGAGGAGGACTTTGATGGCTTGTCGGGTGTCCATGGCGTGGTAACCCGCGGCGGCTTGGTCGAGGGGGAGTTCGAGGTCGAAGACTCGGCCGGGGTTGATGGTGCGGTTCCAGATCAGCTCGATCAGCTGGGGCAGGAAGCGGCGGACCGGGGCGGGGCCGCCATGCAGGTGGACGTGGGAGAAGAACATTTCCTCACCTGGCAGCTGTACGTCGTGGGCGACGCCGACGAAGCCGACGTGGCCGCCTTCGCGGGTGGAGCGGATGGCCTGCATCATCGACTGCTGGGTGCCGACGGCCTCGATCACCGAGTGGGCGCCCAACCCGCCGGTGAGGTCTTTGATGACCGCCACACCCTCGTCGCCGCGTTCGGTGACGATGTCGGTGGCGCCGAACTCGCGGGCCAGTTGTTGGCGGGGTGCGTGGCGGCTCATCGCGATGATCCGGTCCGCGCCGAGCTGCTGGGCGGCCAGCACGGCGAGCAGACCGACCGCGCCGTCACCGACCACCGCGACCGTCTTGCCCGGGCCGACGTCGGCGGCGACCGCGCCGAACCAGCCGGTGCCGAGCACATCGGAGGCGGCGAGGAAGTCCGGGATCAACTCCTCGGCCGGCATGTCCGGGGTGGCGACCAGGGTGCCGTCGGCCAGCGGCACCCGCATCCGTTCCGCCTGCGACCCCTCCGCCCCGACCCCCTCCCGGTTGACGCAGGAGCTTTGGTAGCCGGCCCGGCAGATCTCGCAGGTGTTGTCGGAGGCGAAGAACGAGCCGATCACGAACTGGCCCGGCCGGATCGTGGTCACCGCGGACCCGACCTGCTCCACGATCCCGACATACTCATGACCCATCGGCGACGGCCGATCCACCGGGTCCGCACCCCGGTAAGGCCACAGGTCCGAGCCGCAGATACAGCTCGCCGGCAGCCGGATGATCGCATCGGTCGGCTTCACAATCTGCGGCTCGGGACGCTCCTCGACCCGCACATCACCAGGGGCGTACATCACCACACCACGCATCGCAATCTCCTTAACAGCGGTAGCAATGACAGCGAACCTTGTTCCGGCCGGCTGGGGGAGTCCCTGACAAAAGGTGTACCGACAGAGCATCCCATGCCGCCGCGATGTCGCCGTACTGTCAAGAGCATGGACAACCGCGTCGAGGTCCGCGAGTTCCTCATCTCCCGCCGAGCCAAGATCACCCCGCAGCAGGCGGGCCTCCCCGATGTCGGCACCCGGCGGGTCCCCGGACTGCGCCGAGGCGAGGTCGCCGCGCTCGCCGGGGTGAGCATCGAGTACTACTCCAAGCTCGAACGTGGATCACTTGCCGGCGTCTCGGCCTCCGTCCTCGACGCGATCGCCCGCGCCCTCCAACTCGATGACGCCGAACGGGCACACCTGTTCCACCTTGCCCACGCCGCTGACGGAACCAGCGCAATCATGCGGCCGCGCCGCCGTACCGCGAGATGGACGCCACGGCCCACCCTGCAATGGGCCCTGGATGCCATCACCCGCGGCCCGGCCATCGTCCGCAACGGCCGGATGGACCTCCTCGCCACCAACCATCTCGGGCGGGCGATGCACTCATCCCTGTACGAGAGCAGCTCCGCCGGGCCTCCGAACTTCACCCGCTACACCTTCCTCGACGAGGACTCTCACCGGTTCTACCCCGACTGGGACCTCGCCGCCGACACTTGCGTCGCCATCCTCCGCACCGAAGCCGGCCGAGACCCCCACGACAAGGGACTCCACGACCTCGTCGGCGAACTGTCCACTCGCAGCGAGGACTTCCGCCGCCGCTGGAGCACCCACAACGTCCGCCTCCACGGCGCCGGCACAAAACTGTTTCACCACCACGTCGTCGGTGACCTCACCCTCGCCTACGAGAGCCTGGACATGGTCGCCGAACCCGGGCTCACCATGACGATCTACGCAGCCGAGCCAAACTCACCCACCGCGGATGCCCTGGCCCTGCTCGCCTCCTGGGCAGCCACCCATACCCCTGTCGCAGTCCAGCCGACGTGACCCGGCTGGCTCGAGCCCGTCACCGACGAGCAGTACGCCACAGCCAACAAGTAGCCCATCCCGCCGACCACCAGCAACCGATCATGGACTGTGTCCGGCTTGGACGAGACCGGGCTGAGAGTCAGCCGGATCGCCCTAGGCTGCACGAGTTACCGGAGTCCCGGTCCCAACTACGTCAGGCGGCGGAGTTCGAAGGGTTCACCCGGGGCTAGGACGACGATGCGCTCGGGGTTCTCGACCAGGCCCGGCAGCGACGCCGGGTCGCCGTTGAACGGGGCGAAGTCGGGGGCGTCCACGCAACCCCAGTGGTGGAGCAGGAGCGGCGTCTTTGGGTAGGCGTTGGCCATCCTTGCCGCCCCCTCGAGTCCGAAGTGCCACTCGCTGTCGGAAAAATCGAAGAGCATCGCGTCGGGAGCCGGCATCTGCAGGTGGTGATCCGGGATCAGGCGCGAGTCCCCCGGCGCCCAGACGGTGCCATCCGGCGTCTCGACCCAGAACCCGCAGGCATCCTCGGGCTGGAACACGCGGGGACTCGCGCCTGGGGTCGCGTTCTGCCAGGCGTGATCGGCCGGGGTCAGTTCGACGCGTACGGGGCCGATGTCCACCACGTCCCCGATCCGGTGGCCGTGAGCCGGCCATCCCTCGCCGCGCATCAGCGAGGCCACATATCCCGTCGAGTGGTACGCGCGGGTGACTGGGGCCAAGGCACGGCAGGTCGGGACGCTGTAGTGATCGTTGTCGCTGTGGGTGACCAGTATCGCGTCCAACTTCGGGACGTCCTCGGGAGCGATCGGCATCTCGATCATGATCGGCATATCGAACCCTTGCAGGAGCGGGTCGACCATGATCGTCGTGCCACGGCTGTTGATCAGGAATCCGGCCATCCCCAGCCAGCGCAGGGTTGTCCCATCGCTCGGGTCGAACGCCGAACCACCGAAGGGCTGCGTCTGAGGAGCTCTGGCTTGGTATCTCTGTTGCATCGTTCCTCCCTTGTCCAAGAGTCGCGAGATCAGAAGATTGTCTGATGCCCTCGTTGGGATCGGCGTCGGAAGTAGCGCCTAATCTCCAGGAGAACTCGATGAAGCCCGGCCGCCGGACAACAGCCGTGATTTCTTCACGGAATACTAAACGCCAAGACACGGTAACTCGAGGAGGAGGGTGTGAAATGACGGATTTTACTGGCGTCGCCCACATTTCGCTGACCGTCACCGATCTTGAGCGCAGCAAGGCATGGTATGCCGAGCTGCTCGGCTGGCAAGAAGTGATGGCCGGCGAAAGCGGGCGGGTTCTGTTCAGCGTTGGAGCGTTGCCCGGCGGACAGGTCGTGGCGTTGCGGCAGCACGGGGATGGGACGGGCGACAAGTTCGATCCACGGAGGACCGGATTGGATCACGTGTCGCTGGATGTTGGCTCGGCGGACGAGCTTTCCGATTGGGAGCGCCGCTTTGTTGATCTTGGCGTCCATTACACACCGACTCAGCACATGCCATACGGGCACGTGCTGAACTTCAAGGATCCTGACGGCATCGCCTTGGAGCTTTTCGCAGCTCCATCAGATGAGTCCTAGCTCGACGCACCCTGTCATGCGCAGTTGGCGCTGCAGAGCACCACGTGTTCTGAGCCGTCGGCAAGTCTGATCACAACGGTTCGTCGTAGTCGTACCGCACTTCTCGCACTGGGCCACGTCGCCTCCGTTCCTCGATGAGTGCCGGAGTCCGTTATCGATCACCTGCCTCGTCGCGCTCCCCGCGCTTCGGAGTGGTCTTGTCGACCGCATCGTCCTCCTCGTGCTCACGTAAGGCCCTCCGCTCCTCGAGCCGGCCGGTGTGGGGTTCGTCCTTGCTCGGCAGCAGGTCGGGATCCGTGGGCTCGGGTCCGTCGAATGTAGGTGTGCCCATCTCATCTCCTTCACTCGTCCGATACCCATTCTTGGTCGGCACCGACTACGGGACCCAGGGTCTAAACAGCGGTCTTGATCGCTGGATTAAGGCTGGGTTCGGTTGTCCACTCGGATGACTGCGGGCGGAATCCCTTCGTGAGCAGGGTGCGGTGCCTGGGCTGATCGAGTTGGCCGGGCTGACTTCGCCAAACGACGTGCCGCGCGCTGTCGCCGACACGTTAGGTGTCATGGAGCAGCCGGGACGCACCCTGACCCTGTCGGTTGTCACTGTGTTGCAGTCCCGCCCGGCGCTGCTCACCATCGACAATGCGAACACGTCATCGAGGGCGCGGCCCGGGTTGCCCAGGCCATCGCGGAGGACTGTCCGAACGTACAGATGGTCGCCACCTCGCGCGAGCGCCTCCACATCGCCCACGAGCAACTCGTGGTGGTTGGACCGCTGTATCCCGCGGGAGCCGGTGTCGAGCTGTTTCGGGCCTGCGCGCTTGCGTATATGCGCGATGTCTTGGCTGACCTCGAGCAACGCGGAATCCGGAACCTTTTGAATGGCGCCACCACGTGAGCAGCCGGGCGCTGCGTTAGCTTGATGCCAACCTGTCATAGCTGGTTGGTTGTCTCTAAATAAGTGCGTCACGAGGAATCGAATCCCCAGCCGCTGATTAGGAGAAGCGGGCACGCCAGTTAGGGGTCGCTTCGTCGTTGGGCACATGTGGATGGTGGTCTGCGGACGGTGACGGATCTGATTGCTTTGATGCCAATGCTGCTGTCACCGCTTGCCGCGGGTGCGATTGCTTCCAGGTCAGGTCGGCCACGGTTCAGGGGAACGCCTCATGCGCGTTTCGCCACGTCGGCTTTGTTTGCTCCCTTGACCGGCTGACGGTGTGGGTTCAGGATAGTCCCGGCGGAATGGCAGGGGTGCTGCCAGATCCGACTACCGCACACCAGCGCCCGTTGCTGTGCAGGCTTGACGATAGGGGGCGGCAATGTCTGTCGCGCGTCGGATCATTCTGTTTATTGCTGCTGTAGGCCTGCTGGCCGCGCTGGTTGCGCCGACAGCGAGCGCACAGGGCCGTAGAGGTCCAGTGGCGACTCCTCTCGCCAGCTTTGGGGATGGCACTTTCGTCACCGGAAGCACTATCGGCCCCGGCGGAGCGCTGTACGTCACGGACGGAAGCGCCGGTAGCGTCTTGCGCATCGACCGCCGTACTGGTGAAGTGACCACATATGCCACGGGGTTGCCAACGAAGGCATTCGCCACCGATATCGGTGGGCCGGTTGATGTCGTATTCGTCGGCCGGACCGCGTACGTGCTCGTCACCTTGGTCAGTGGTGAGATCTTCGGCGAGCCCTTCGGCGACGCCAATGATAAGAACGGCATCTACCGCCTCGAGCGGGACGGCAGCTTCACGCTCGTCGCTGACATCGGCAGCTGGTCGGCGGACAACCCGCCCGTACCGGCGTTCTTCGTTGACACCGGGGTTCAGTACGCCATGGAGCGCTACCGCGGTGGGTTCCTGGTCACTGATGGACACCACAATCGGGTGTTGTGGGTCGAACGGGACGGCACGATCAATGAGGTCGCGACGTTCGGAAACGTCGTGCCGACCGGGCTCGAAGTGACCCGAGGCAAGGTCTTCATCACTCAGCTGGGGCCGATCCCGCACGAACCTGAGGACGGCAAAGTTGTCGCCCTTCGTCGGAGATCGGTCACCGAGGTGGCCAGCGGGGCGAGCATGCTGGTCGACGTCGAGCGGGGGCCGGGCGGCAAATTGTACGCACTGTCGCAGGGTCAGTGGGACGGTGTAGGCGAAGGCTCACCAGCTCTCCCGAACACCGGTCGATTGGTGATCGTCCAACGCGACGGAAGCCTGGAGCCGGTCGTTGACCGCAATGGCGAAGAGCTTGTGCTCGACCGCCCGACCTCGCTAGAGATCGTTGGAACCACCGCGTACGTCGTGTCGGTCGACGGTAGCGTCTATAAGATCCTCAACCTCTAGCCGATGGCGGTGCACCAGTCAGCTGCTCAGCTCCGGACCCTCCGGCGACCAAATGGCATTTCGCCAACGCGAAAAGTAAGTGCGCCCTCGAGAACCACCACCACTTCATCCTCGGCCTGGTGGACATGAATCGGCGGCCCGCCGTTGAGCATCACGCCTTCCAGAACAGTCAGGCGTCCATTCGACTCCTCACCAGTGACCCGCATGGAGAGGACGCTGCCGCCACCCATGTCCAGATCCTCGAGCGATTCGCCAGCTCCTAACGCATAGCCGTAACCGGTGAAAGGTCGTCAGACTCCCGGACCTCCGCAGCCCTGGTCAAGCCCGTCCAAGATGCGTATCAGACCCGCCCAGAAGTTGATCTGTAAGCCAGTGCGTCGCCCGCTTTCATAGACCTTGCCGGGCCCGCGGGTTATGCCTTCGTTTCAACGGCTCGAAGGCGGAGCCGGCTTTGTTCGAGTTGAGAAACGTCGAGCGTGCTTCGCACCGGCTGAGAGGATGCGGTGTGGCTATGGTTACCGAAGTGCTCCTGGTGAGCGGCGTGGCGTTGGACCTGGTAGGCGCAGGTGTCCTCTCGCACGCCCACAACGCCGAGTCGATCGTCGAGCTGCGCAAGGACATCGGCGAGGAGGGGGCCGCGGTGGGGGAGCCCGACGCGCTCTCCACCCACGCCCAGCTGTTGGCAGAGAAACGGATCGGCTTTTTACTCTTGACCCTGGGGCTGGTTCTCTACCTGAGCGGACTCGTCGTGAAGAGCCCCGAGGGTCTGGCGATGATGGGGCTCATCGCCGGGGGTGTCGTGATGGCCGGCCTCGTCATCAGCGTCGTCTTTACCCGGGTGGTTGGCCACCAGATACGCGACCAGGCACGCCGGGCCATGGAGCGAAGTGAGCCCGACGCGTTGCCGGAGCAGTAGCAGGGCGTTCATTCACGCCTCGGCCGAGGGGCTGCCGCCTTGAAAGCGCGACGCCTACTCGTGGTGCCGGCGGTCGCGCCCTGGTTGACGCTCAAAGCGCCACGGGAGGTCGCCGGTCATCTTGCTTCCAAGCGCAGGAGCGGGTGCACGCCGCCTGGCTACCGCCGCCGATCTCGCCGCCGCCAACATGTCACAACCCCGGTAAGTTCTGGCTCATGCGGGTTCTGACAAGTCGGCTTGATGAGGGAGCGATCCGGCCCGGCGCCGGTGTTGGGCCGGGCTGACGCCGCGCACTCGCTTGAACGCGGTGCTGAGCGCGAAGCCGTTGCTGTACCCGACGCGGCGGGCGACGGACTCGACGGTGGTGTCGGGGTCCTGCAGCAGGTCGGCGGCCAGGGCCAGGCGCCAACCGGTGAGGTAGGTCATCGGCGGCTCCCCGACGAGCTCGGCGAACCGCCGTGCGAACAGGGCGCGCGAGACACCGGCCGCGCGGGCCAGCTCCCCGACTGTCCACGGCCGGGAGGGGTCCGCCTGCAGCGCGCGCAGGGCCCGGCCGACGATGGGGTCGGCGTGCGCTCGGTACCAGACCGGGGCGTTCGACTCCGGCCGGGCGAACCAGGCCCGCACGGCGGCGATCAGCAGCAGGTCGAACAGTCGATCGAGCACCGCCTGCTGACCGGGTTCGTCCTTGGCGATCTCGGTTCCGAGCAGCGGGAGCAGCGGTGAGTCCCAGATCTGCGGCGTCAGGACCAGCACCGTGGGCAGGGCGTCCAGCAGCCGTCGGCTGACCTCGCCGCTGACCTGGTAGCAGCCGATCAGGGCCAGCGCCGACCCCTCCGGGTCGTTGCCCCAGGTGCGCACGCCGAGATCCATTGCCCCGTCCAGGTCCTCACCGTCCGGAGTGGTCCGACGTCGCCCGGGATGGATCACCACCTGCGGTGACGTCGCGGGGGCGTCGGCGAAGGTGAAGGAATCCGGGCCTCTCAGGACCGCGACCGAGCCGGCCTCGAGCCGTACCGGGGCACCGTGCTCCGGCACCACCCATGCGGCGCCTCGCAGCAGGGCGATCAACCCGATCGGGGCCCGGTCCTGGACCCGCACCGCCCACGGCGGTTCCATGATCAGGCGGAGCAGGTACGCGTCCCGACCCCGGGGGCCGTCCAGCAGGTTCGCCAGCACGTCCATCCGGCCAGCGTAGACGGACAGACATGTAATCGGGCCTTTTCGGCCATGTTCCGCTGCGCTCGCTGCGGATTGACTCATGGCATGACGACGAACACCTCCACCCGCCCGGACCGACCCCCGACAACCTTGGTCATCGGCGGCACCGGGATGAGCGGCCGTCGGGTGGCCGCGCGACTGAATGCCCGCGGCGTGCCGGTGCGGATCGGCACCCGCTCCGCCCGCCCGCCGTTCGACTGGCACGATCGCTCGACCTGGGCGCTCGCGCTCCGCGGGGTCGGAGCGGCGTACCTGACCTACCACCCGGACATCGGGTCGCCCGATGCGGCGACGCAGATCGAGGCTTTCGCCCGGCAGGCCGAAGCCTCCGGCGTCGAACGGCTTGTCCTGCTCAGCGGGAGAGGCTCCACGGCCGCCCTCGCCGCGGAGCAAGCGCTGCGCGACTCGACCGCGGACTGGGCGATCGTGCGGTCCAGCTGGTTTGCGCAGAACTTCACCGAGGGATTCCTCGCCGACCTCGTACGCAACGGCCGGATCGCGTTCCCGGCCGCCGATGTCGCCGAACCATTCATCGACGCCGACGACGTCGCCGCCGTCGTGGTGGCGGTGTTGACCGAGGACCGCCACACCCACCAGGTCCATGAGGTGACGGGTCCACGTCCGCTGACTTTCGCCGAGGTGGCGTTCGAGCTCTCCGGGGTCGCCGGTCAGCCGGTCCGCTACGAGCCGATCACGTTCGCGCAGTTCGGCGACGGACTCACCCGCGCCGGGATGCCGGCCGAGGCGGCAGCCGGCACGGTCGCGGTGTTCCGGGAGATCCTGGACGGCCGGAACGCCCAGCTCAGCGACGGCGTACGCCGCGTGCTCGGCCGGCCGCCGACCGACTTCGCGGACTGGGCACGGGCCGCCGCCGCGAACGGCGCCTGGCGGACCTGATGCCTCGGGTCGAGATCGATGGCGCCCTGGCGCTGGTGACCGGGGCGGGCGGCGGCATCGGGCGGGCGACTGCGACCGCCCTCGCCCGCCGTGGGGCGCGGGTGCTGTGCACCGGCCGCGACCTCGAGTCGGCCGAGACGACCGCGAGGCTGTGCCGGGACGCCGGCGGGCGCGAGGCGGCGAGCTATCGGCTCGACGTCACCGACCGGGCGGGCATGCAGGCGCTCGCCGCCCGGATCGCCGCCGAACACGGCCCGGTCGACATCGTCGTCAACAACGCCGGCGTCGGCCTGATCAGCCGGTTCGCCGACATCAACGCCGAGGACTGGGAGTGGATCCGCAGCATCAACCTCGACGGCGTCGTCAACGGCTGCGCGGTCTTCGCTCCGGGCATGCTGGCCCGCGGTCGCGGCCACATCGTCAACGTGTCGTCCGGGCTCGCCTACATGTATCCCGGGAACGGTGTCGCGTACGTCGCCACCAAGGCCGCCGTGCTGGCGCTCTCCCGCAGCCTGCGCGCCGACCTCGGTCCACACGGGATCGGCGTCACAGCAGTCTGCCCGGCCGTGACGAACACCGCGATCGTCGACCGGACCCGCTACCTCGGCGACCAGGCCGACCCGATCCGCACTCGGTCGAAGGACCTGTTCCGCCGCGGGCACCCGCCGGCCAAGGTCGCCACGGCGATCGTCCGGGCGATCGAGCACGACCGCTCGGTGGTGCCGGTCGGGTACGAGGCGTGGCTCGGCTGGTGGCTGAGCCGCTACCTCCCCGTCCACGCCCATCAGGCGCTGGTCGCCCGGCTGCCGCTGACGTGAGCCATGATGGCCGTCGGCCACGCCACGGCCAGCTTCACGATGGCCACCTGCGTCCACAGCCAGGATGACGCTCTGGCAGCGGCTGGGGTCATTACGCCGCAACCATGGGGGCCGCTCAAGACCGGAGGTGAAAGCTGCTCAGCTTCTTGGGACCTGCCGCAGCTGCAGCCTCACATCATGGATCTCAGCACGTCGAATTCGGCTCCGGGTGTGGCCGGGTCGAAGCCGTGCTCGATCAGCCAGCGGACCGCCACCAGGCTCCGCCACGACCACCACGCGCGGATCACGTCGAGGTCGACGTCGGTGCCGTAGCCGGCGACGACATCGCCGAGGTGCTCCTCATGTCCGAACGTCAAGATGGCGAGGTCGTACAGGGCATCGCCCGGTCCTGCCTCGGACCAGTCGAGCACGCCGGTGATCTCGTCACCGTCGACGAACACGTGGGTGATCTGCAGGTCGCCGTGGGTGAACACTGGCGTCCACGGCCGGAGTGCAGCCTCGGCGACCCGGCGGTTGCGCGTCACCAGGTCGTTCGGAAGAACGCCGTTCGTGATGAGCCACTCGCATGCTCCGTCGAGTCGCGATGCGAGCTCGTCGAGGGTCCGACCGGACCATGGGGGCAGCGGCGCGTCGTGCAGCCTCCGTGCGGCGGCACCCGCCGAAGCCCACGCCGCCGCCGAGGCGGTCGACGGCTCGCCGAGGCGGCCGAGTGCCGTCCCTGGGAGGGCGGCGAGCGCGAGCACGGGCGGCTTCCGCCACAGGAGCTCCGGAGTGGGTATCGGCGCCAACGCCATCGCCTCGACCTCCACGTCGGTGAGCGTTTGATCAGAGTCGATCTTCAGGAACACGTCACCGACGCGCAGGGTCGCGCGCTCGTCATGGGCCACAACGACCTCGACCTCCCCCACGTCGGCGATTATGGCGGATGAGCACAGACGTCGCCGCGGCTTAAAGTCCTGCCAAGGTGCGCGGCGCTGACGGCCTCTGCGCTCAGAGGTTGTCGCCCGAGGTAGAAGGCGTCGTTCCGCTCAGTGTTCAGATTCGTTGAGCAAAGTCGCATGCCATATGTAAGGAGGTCTCGTCAGCGAGAACCGGCGCGGCCCGCAGCGCAGCGAGGACACGCGCCGGCCGGGCGGAGCCCGGCTCTTGATCTAGGAGAGCCGGATCCAGCTGTTGCACCAACTGGATGGCCGGGGCTCGGCTACCGTTTGCGGATGCGACCGCCCTTCCGAGTTGGCACGGGCCATGACGTGCACCGCCTGGTGGAGGGTCGTGCTTTAGTGCTGGGAGGGGTCGAGGTTCCGTCACCGGTCGGCTTCGACACTCACTCGGACGGTGATGTCCTGTGTCACGCCCTGGTTGACGCGCTGGCGGGCGCGGTTGCAGACGGCGATCTTGGAACTCACTTTCCCGAGGACGATCCTGGGGCTGAGGATGCGCGCAGCTTGGACTTCATCCCTCATCTAGCCGGCCTTGTGAGGTCGGCCGGCTACGAAGTCGCCAACGTAGATTCGTTCGTGGTCTTAGGTGCTCCGGCACTGCGGCCGCACCTTGACGAGATGCGTCGGAACATTGCCGGGGCGCTGAAAGTCGATCTGACGCAGGTATCGGTAAAGGCGCGGTCGAATGACGGCATCGGCGAGGCCGGCGAGAGTCGAGCCTGCGAAGCATGGGCAACCGCCTTGATTTACCCGGCGAATGCCTGAGCTGTTGTACGCCGACCTGTTGTCGGTGGCGGTCGCCGTTAGCGTGCTCCCGTGAGCCGACAGAGCCTCGTACGTCACGCGCGCGACTCGTGGTTTGGGCCGCTACTGGGGCGTGGTAGTGGCGATCATGATCGCCATCGGTGCCATTCTCGGGGGTCCGAGCGCCGCTTTCTACGCCGCGATGACCGTGCTTGTGGTCGTCTGGTGCCGAGTCACGCCCGAGCTAGATCGTCGGCTGTTCGCTGGCGTCGAGCTCGGCCGTGTACGACGTGATGGCAGCCACAAGACCCTTGTTGAACTCGTAGATGTCGCAGGAGGAGACGACGCTGGTCGTTCCGTCCACTCCTACATAGCGAGCTATGGCATCGACAGCCACTGCGTCGGTGTCGGCGATGGTGAGGAACCGCAGGAACTCGGTCGTGGTTTCGGTGAGTTCAGCCACGGTCTGCTCGCAAGTCTGGATGACTTGATCGCGGCCTTGGATCGTCTCGCCTCCAATGAGAACCCATCGGATATCGGCGGCAAGGTGGTCATACGCGTCGCTGAACCGGTGTCCGGAGAAGGCTTCAGCGATCTCCTGTGAACTCGTCACGTATGGTGGTCCTCTCTGAAGGTAGGCGGAGTGGCCTCATCATCCGCTGGCTAGGCGACTTCGAAATGTGCGATTGCGGTCTCAAGGTACTCGTCGTCTTCGGGTAAGGCTGGGGCAGCTCAATGTGTTCGCCGAGAGGCGTCGACATGACTGCCCATACTGCCGCGGACCCCGCAGGCCGCAGAACGTGACACGGCGCAAGCGCCAGGCAGTAGATCGAGATCACGGCGGAGAAGATCGTGGCGGAGGGGACCGCCTCTCACAGCCGATGTGTCGAGCGGGGACCCGGTTGCCGATTTGACCGCGCGGAACGACTACTTTCGTCACCGCGTCGGGTCAAACGCCTATCACCCCACACGCAGGTGCGTAGCTCGGTCGATCGAGAGGAAGAGGAATGTCGAAGGTGTTCTTGACCATGGCGATGTCCCTGGACGGCTTCATCACAGGGCCGCACGACAACGCCGAGAATCCGGCCGGAGTCAACGGCATGCGTCTGATGGATTGGCTCGACGGAGTCGACAAGGGCGGCAACACCCCCGATGACTACCGGCCCAGCGACCCGAACAGCCAGATCGTCTTCGATGAGGCAATGTCCAGCGGCGCCGTCATCACCGGGCGACGAACCGGGGACTTGGCCGGTTATTGGGGCGGCGACCACCACAACGGCGTGCCGATCTTCGTCCCCACCCACCAACCACCTGCGGACAACCCGTTCGAGCGGGTCCACTACATCACCGAAGGCATCGAGGCGTGCTTGCAGCAGGCCAAAGCAGCAGCCGGTGACCGCGATGTGATGCTGCACGGTGCCTACACCGCGCAGGAGTGCCTGAAGGCCGGCGTGCTTGATCTGATCGACATCCAACTGCGGCCGGTCCTCCTCGGGCAGGGTCGGCGGCTGTTCGACAACCTCCCACCCGAGCACATCGAGCTCGACCTGGTCCGCACCCTTGAAGCTCCCGGCACACTGCACCTGCGCTACGAGGTGCGACACCCATAACGCGGTCCGCGCCGCCACATCTCCTCGGAACCTCGCTCTAATATCGGCGCTGCCCTGGTCGCTTCGTCAACAACCCCACGCGACCCGAGGACCCAGGGGGTTTCTGGCCGGAACCTTGCTGTCACTGCTGCTGTCACGTCGGGAGGCTTGCGCGACTGCGCCTGGAGGAACGCGTCGACAATGTTTCGTCCGCCGAGGATCTATCCCGACGCCGAGGCGTGCCAGGCCCGGCAGAATGTAGTGGACGTGGGCAGAAAGGATCCTTGGGAGATGGGGGACGTACGTCGTGAAACGGCGACGAAGGGAATGGTGCTTGTCCCCGGTGGGCGGTTTCGCATGGGGAGCGGGGACTTCTACCCTGAAGAACGCCCAGTCCATGAGGTTGCCGTCAGCGATCTCTGGGTGGATGAGCATCCAGTCACTAACGCCCAATTCCGCCGGTTCGTCAAGGCCACCGGCCACGCCACCGTAGCCGAGCAGGCACCCGACGCAGTCGATTTTCCTGATGCGGTAGCGGCCGATTTGGTGCCTGGCTCTCTAGTCTTCGTTGGCTCGAAGGGACCCATCCCGCTAGACGACTGGACCCGGTGGTGGGCGTGGGTTCCAGGAACAAACTGGCGCCACCCATACGGACCGGGCAGCACGCTTGATGGGCGGGATCTGCACCCGGTCGTGCATGTGGGTTATGAGGATGCAGCCGCGTACGCAGCCTGGATCGGGAAAGTGCTGCCGACCGAGTCGCAATGGGAGTACGCCGCCCGTGGCGGGTTGGACGGCGCTGCCTACGCCTGGGGCGGAGTTTTCATGCCTAAAGGTCGCATCATGGCCAACACCTGGCACGGCCGATTCCCGTGGGAGAATCTTCGGCCCCACGGCTTTGACCGGACATCACCGGTGAAGCGATTTGCGCCAAACGGGTATGGCCTTTATGACGTCGCCGGCAACGTCTGGGAGTGGATGACCACTCCGTGGGCGGCCGACCACGCGACGACGGGCGACGCGCCGATTCATGCATGCTGTACGCCTGGCACTGAAAACATCGGCGAACAGGACCGGCGAGTTATCAAGGGCGGTTCGCACTTGTGCGCACCTTCGTACTGCCATCGCTACCGACCCGCGGCTCGACAAGGTCATGCCGTACGCAGCACAACCAGTCATCTCGGATTTCGCTGCGTGCTCCCTGCATAGTCCTCGAGGCAGCCAACGCGTACGGTGCAGCCCTTGATATCCGATCCGCGATCTTCTGGCCGACTCGCAGATCCCGTGCGGCGCCCTCGGCCGATGGCGAGTTCCACGCCTGTGTCAAGAACGCGGCCGGCTCGCGTGGCCACGAGGTGCGCATTATCGACAAGTTGGCTCACCGACACAGCATCATGCGAGAGCCTTCGCCTTCAGCTGGTCGAACTCGGCCTGGGTGATCGTTCCCGCGTCGAGGAGTTGTTTGGCCGACGCGATCTGATCGGCGCTCGAGCCGCCACCGCTCGTGGTGACAACTGAACGAACATACTCATCCTGCTGTCGACGCATCTCCTGGCGTTGCGCCATGGTGCGCTCCGTCATGCCGCCGCCGCGGGCGATGAGATAGACGAAGACGCCGAGGAATGGCACGAAGATGATAAACAGGCACCAGATAGTCTTCGCCCCCCCGCCCATGTCGTGGCTACGGAAGATATCCGCGAAGACATAGAACACGCACATGATCCAGGCGAAGAAGATAAAGAACTCGAACAATGCGAGTAGGAACGACCCGTTGTCGTTGAACATCTGACTGCCTCCAGTGTGGGGTTGGTGCTGACGAGGCGCCCCGGGTCGGACCTGCGAAATCCTCGGCGTAGGCGGTCCCGATCAGCGTGCGTACACATTCGATCATGTTTCGCGGCTGGGATCCCACATACACGCCAGCCACACCACGACGAGCAAGTTGGGTATGGGGCAATGTCGAATCCCTACTGATGGCGCCGATGCCGGCAATATGACGCAGCTTGTCGCCGCCGTACTGAATGGTGTCTCGCCAGCGCCAACAGCCGCGCCTTCGGGAAGTCCGCTGCGACCGCGCCGACTTCGGGTTGTCGGAGGAGATGGCTAACGAATCGATCTGAGAGTTCCAGTGGCGTGTCACCGGCTGGCCGTACGTGACGGCGCTTTTAGTAACAGGCCGCCGAGGAGAACCAAAGCCAGAAGCGCGTGCACTGCAACCACCGGCCAGAGCAGGATCCCGCTTGCTGTTCCAGCTACACTGGCGGCCCCGAGAACAGCATCTGAGTGTGCCGACCG
Source organism: uncultured Actinomycetota bacterium (assembly GCA_963808495.1). Classification (GTDB taxonomy): domain Bacteria; phylum Actinomycetota; class Actinomycetes; order Propionibacteriales; family Propionibacteriaceae; genus Microlunatus. Next base: position 18,715 of record CAWEGC010000011.1, on the reverse strand, counting down.
ACAAGGGCGCGAACGCCGGGCTGAAGGTCGCGTCGCTGGTGGCGGGGATGGCGGCGGGGGCGGACTCGATCGACGATATGCGGCTGCTGCGCCATGGCGGGATGGGCCGGGTGTTCACTGGTGGCTACGCGCCGTCGACGCTGGGTTCGTTCCTGCGGTCGTTCATCTTTGGCCACGTCCGGCAGCTGGATGCGGTTGCGTCGCGCTTCCTATCCGCTCTGGCGGTGCGGGCCCCGCTGCTGGGTGCCGGGCCGGTGCTGGTCGACCTGGACGACACGATCGTGGAGGTGCACGGCTACGCCAAGCAGGGCGCCGCGTTCGGCTACTCGAAGGTTCGCGGGCTGAACGCGTTGCTCGCCACCGCCACCACGGCGGAGTCCGCGCCGGTGATCGTGGCGTCTCGGCTGCGCCGCGGGTCGTGCGGTTCACCGCGCGGCGCGAAACGGCTGGTCGCCGACACGCTCAAGATCGTGTCCCGGCTGGCGAGCGGGCGGCCGGTGTTGCTGCGGGCCGACTCGGCCTTCTACGGATCCGACACCATCGGCTGCGCCGTCCGGTCCGGGGCTCAGGTGTCGGTCACCGTCCGCCAAGACGTCCGGGTGAGGGCCGCCATCGCCGCAGTTGCCGACGACGCCTGGACCCCAATCGCCTACCGGCAGGCCGTCTTCGACGAGGCGGCCGACCGCTGGGTGTCCCGCGCCGAGGTCGCCGAGACGCCGTTTGTGGCGTTCGCGTCCCGGCCGGCCGCCCAGCAGGTGCCGGGCCGGCTGATCATCCGCCGCATCCCCGAGCTGAACCCGACCGGCCAAGACGGGCTGTTCGACGTGTGGCGGTTCCACGCCTTCTTCACCACCAGCAGCCTCAACACCGTGGCCGCGGACAAGACCCACCGCGGCCACGCCATCATCGAACAGGTCCACGCCGATCTGAAGAACTCTGCTCTGGCGCACCTGCCCAGCGGCAAGTTCGCCGCCAACGCGGCCTGGCTGGTGCTCGCGGTGATCGCGTTCAACCTCACCCGCGCCGCCGCCACCCTGACCGGGCCGGCGCTATCCAAAGCCGCCACCGCCACTATCCGCCGCACCCTGATCGCTGTCCCGGCGAGGGTCGCGACCTCCGCCCGCCGGCTGAGACTGCACCTGCCGAGCGGCTGGCCCTGGCAGCAGGCCTGGACCGCCCTGTTCACCCGAGCCTGCGGACCACCCGCCGCCGTCGCCACCTGACCAACCAGCCGCCACGGCGCAATCCAAGGATCTGACGTGGAACACCCGGACAGCGAGGTCCGACAAGACACTCTGCGTTGACCCACGAAAGCGGCAGATCAGCAGCGCACCGATCAACTCACCCAAACCGTCGGTGGATCGAGGCTTAGAGCGGGACGACATCAGTCTTGGTACTGCCCACAACCGTACGAAGCACGGTCTTGCAGTTCGGGCGAACGACGACCTGCTCATGACTCTCACCGCTCAGGCCCCTGCCCCGGATGGATCGATGCCGCTGAGCGCCCTGACCGAGCCTCAAGGAAGGGACATCGTTGCTGGCCCCACTCTCCACTACGTGTCACGGGCACGAGTCGCAAAACGGGACCAGGGATGGGAGTTCAGCACTGTGAACCTGCACCCTGCGCCTTGCCGAGGCTTCGATGATGATCACCACACTCAGCGCGATGTTCCATCTTGCCGCCGTGCGTCATTTCGATGGCCGTGCTGCCGCCATACCTCCCTATCCCGATCTACCCACGGGCCCTACGCCCGATCAGTTGCTAGCAGGCACGGTAATCGGACTTCGACAAGCGATCACCAAGCCGCCGGACGGAAAGCCCACAGACCGCCCCACTGGTCTGGCCACGCATGAGGGGTTCCGAGACGTGACGATCGATTTCGCCGATGCCACCACCGGCATAGTGGTCAACGGTTGCACCCTCTAGCCGGTGGCTAGGCGGCGCGGCAACCGGAGGCTACGTCGGAAACGTCCCTGGGGACCACGGGACGAACTAACGATGCCCTATCGCAGGGAGAAGCCGACGGGCCGAGGCTGCCCCCGACGTGCCCCCGCTCGCCCAACACCAACCGTCGCCAACCGTCGCCGGCCACCGTTGGTAGGGCGAAGCTCCAGCCGTAGACGACACCAGCCGTCGACCACCATCGAAGACTGGACTATCTCGTAATGCGTATGTCTTCCGCTGTAATCGAACAAGGTCCTTGCAGATGCTCGCGGATAGCCCCCTTGACGACTTGCCTCGACCTGCGGATACGGCGGCAGGTCAGCTGGAACCTCTGGTCACGACTTCTCCGCGGACGTCGCCGAACCCAAGTTTCACCCGGAGAACGGGGCCGAGTGACAGCACTTGCGCTGGGGCGACCGAGTTACCCGAGCTTGATGTGGCCCCGGTAGAAGAGCTCTCCGGTTGTGACGTCGTCCTTGATGTCGACGCGGCCGGTGGCACCCGCAAAACCGCCGGTGCCGCTGCCCTCAACGATTGGGTGCTGGCAACGCCCGTGGACCTCCGAGCCGGTAGGAAACTCCGGATCCCACTTCGATTCGAACCTATACGTTGTAGTGAACGTACCCTTCGGCCCGTCATTCAGGCTGCCAACGAAGATCTCTTCACCGGTCTCTAAGTACACCCCGCTCGGCGCCCCGTTGTTCTTGCTTGTCACGACTTTCGTGTACCAGCAGCCGACCAAACTCCCCGTCATCACGATAGGTGGGATGCTGGTGAAGTCCTCATACCCCTCCGGTGGGTCAGGGCACTCACCTGTGGTGTCGTAGTGGGCAACCCCAGAGATCTGATTGGTGGCTGCGCTCGCTGGAGCCGAAAGAGCCATCAATAAGCCGCCCACCAACACGCCGAGCAGCACCAATCGTTGAAGTTTCGTGCCCATGATTCCCCTCAGCTGACATCTGCGGGGCCGCTCTGGCCCGAACGTCATCATTGCGTACCTGACACGCAGTGTCGAGGTCCAAGACAGCGGAACAAAGATCCCATGGCAGCTCGTGACGACGAATCTTGGTTCCGTCAAGATCATGGTGAGCGAGATCAATCTCGAGGGCTTAGCTTAGGTGAAATCGTGAAGCAGATGCTCGGCCTCCCAGTCGACGCACGCAGCGACGCGTTGAAGTCGCGTTGACGGAGCCCGGCAAGGTGATGAGGACAAAGGGTAGAGGTCGGTTGCGACTGGCACCCAAGAGTTGATCATCAGCTGCTGCCTGGCGGTTGTTGCAGCTCGATCAGCATTGCGCGAATCTCGTCCTGCTTTGCGGCCAGTTCGTCGAGGCGGTCCAGCAACAGGGCCTGCGAGTCGGCGGTCGTGGCTGCCGCGGTGTCAATATCCGCCGACATGACGTCGTCGGGCTCGATGCCGGGCTGGCTGTGTCGTCTGACGAACCAAGCGGCCACACTGGCGCTCACCGTGCCGATCAATCCGACGCCCACGACCACGACGGCCGTGGCGATGATGCGGCCGGCAGGCGTGACCGGTGTGTAGTCGCCGTAGCCCACTGTCGTGGTGGTTTCGATGGCCCACCAGATCGCAGAGCGAAGGTGGTGATGGTTGCGCCGGGCGCGTTGTGCTCCACGCGCCACATAAAGAAGGCACTGACGAACATGGCCGCCAACGGCGACCGGCGGGAGTCAGGATCTCGGAGTCGACGGTAGTCACATGAGGATTGTCCGCCGCTACGCCTCGACCGAACGGCCGCATCGCCGTATACCGGAAGGCGTCGCATGCCGACTCACGTAGGGATGAGGTGCCGCAGGCCCTTTAGAAGATCGCAGGAGAGGTTCGGGGCATCATTAGGTCCTACCGGCGCACCCTGGAGACCTGCTGTCGATCACCATGGATTTGTACTCCCATGTGATGCCGAGTGCCTTGCGCGATGCGGCAGACGCGATGGACCGGGCCCTGAGCGGAGATCGATAATTGGGTGTTTACGATGGTGGACCGTTGCTGTCACCCGTTGCTGTCAAAGCTGATTTGATGGTGACTGTTGACGGGTGAAACTGCCTCTGACTAGGTGCGCCGCGAGGGAATCGAACCCCCAACCCGCTGATTAAGAGTCAGCTGCTCTGCCAATTGAGCTAGCGGCGCGCGCGACGAGCAACACTAGCAAAGCCGCACAGCGCTGGAAAACGAACAGACCCCTCCTTGGCAACGTAGATGTCGTCGACGCCCAGGAGCCGGGACGACTGCGGTACCTGCAGATCCGACGGCGGCCGATGATCCGCGTTGCCATGCGCAGAGCAAGGGATCTCCACCAGGAGGCTCAGTCAGTCCGCCAGGACGGCCATCGCCGCATTGTGGCCACCCAGACCGCTGACGGCACCACCTCGGACGGCTCCCGGAACCGCAAAGCAAGATTCCCGGGTAGTCGGTGGACACGCCCCAGCGCTCTGCGGCGCTGGACACGGTCGCGTCGTCGGCCAGCCACGGCCAACTCAGCTCACCGTGGAAGATGTGCCCACCGGGCATCCGGAGCTCAGCCTCCATGTCGAGCGGTGACATCACCTCCACGCAGGGAACGCCCCGCGCGTCAACGGCCAGGCAGTCCTCCAACGGCTCGGCCAACACCGCTTGCAATGCACGCGAGCGCCGCCCGTTTGGCTTGTTCACGGGCGCCCGACGGGTCGGTGACGAAAAAGCCGTGCGGGGGAGTGCAGACCGAATAACGTCAGGGTGTGGTAACCGGCATTCCGCAGCTCGGCGCTCAAGATCGACGGGTCGGTCAGAGTGTGGCAATACACCTCGCAGGGCAGCGGGTCGGGTATCCGGCCCGAGGCCGCCTCGTCGAAGGCTTGCTGTAGCCGCCGGTAGCCCTGGCCCAGATGCAGGGTGCCGCCGAAACCGATGGTGGGGTCGATGCCGGAGCGGAACCGAGGTAGCCGCCGGACAAGTAGATTGATCTTGATCTGCGAGCCCTCCGGCGTTTCCGCCCGATTGCCCAGCAGCGAGCGCAGGACGCTCGGCGCGCAGTTGGCCAGGATGAACGGTGCCCGATACCGGCTGCCGTCGGCGAGCGCAACGGTCCCTCCACCGCTGGCGTTCGGTTGGATCTGAAGCGACCTGAGCGCCTGTGCTCAAAGCGGCGCCAGCTCGTCGTGCCGCGTTGCTCAGTTGCGGACGCGACACGTCCCATGCCACCGACGGGCACCTTCCACTCGCCGCTGCCGTTGCCGACGACGTGGTAGAGGAAGCACCGGTTCTGCCGCCGACTCGGATCGGCCAGCGAAGCGAACGTGCCGATCAAGGCGTCGGTCGCGACTACGCCCCGTACGGTGTCGTCGGTCAGGGCTTCCTCCAGCAGCTCGCTGATGGGCCGCTCGACGATCGCCGTCCAGAGCTCCGGGGTCAGCCTTTCTGCGCATCTCGGCCGCTCGAGGCAGTTGATCGGTCAGGGTCGGTGCCACCACTGACGCGACGCTCTGCAGTCGCGAGGCCAGTTTCTGCCAGCGGACGTACTCGGCGTCGCTGCCAGTGAGCTGAGCGAACGACGTACGGGTCAGCGTGCCCGCGTCCCGCTCCACCAGCAATCCGCCGCCTCCGACCGGGGTATAGGACGCGATGCGACGGGACCGCAGCTCCAAGTCAAGATCAAGATCAGTGATGATCACATTCGGGAACAACGAGACCAGGTACGAAAATCGGGACAGCCTGACTGCCATGCCGGAGAAGATCTGCTCGCCCACCACCGCGCCGCCGAGTTGGTGGCGCGCCTCGACGACGACCACCCTGCGGCCCGCCCTCGCGAGGTAGGCCGCGGCCACCAAGCCGTTGTGGCCGCCGCCGATGATGATCACATCGGCGTCGTCCGTCATCCGCTCCTGCCGCTGGCCCCGCAACGCGCCAGCTCCGCATCCGACAAGACCAGACTCGCGGCTTTGGCGGAGTCCGTGATCGATTCGGGTCGGCGCGCTCCAGGGATGGGGATCACGTGAGGCCCGAGCGACAACTCCCAGGCCAAGACCACTTGTTGCGGACTGACGCCGTGGCCGCGCGCGATCTCGCTGAACACCGTGAAGCGCTCGCCGACCTCCCGCCCACCGCCGCCCGTCCCGCCCAGCGGACTCCACGGCAGAAAGGCGATGCCCCGCTCACCGCAGTAGTCCAGCTCGACCTGGCTGCTTCGGAAACGCGGCGAGAACTCATTCTGCACACTCGCCAGGCCGCCCTCGCCGAGAACCTGAATCGCCACCTCGATCTCCTCGACGTTCGCGTTCGAGATCCCGATCGCCTTGATCTTGCCTTCGTCCTGGAGCGTCTTGAAGTGACCGATCACCTCGCCGTAAAGCTGCCAGCGATCCGGCCGGTGCCATTGGTAAAGATCAATCACGTCCACGCCCAGGCGGCGCAGTGACTTCTCGACCGCCGATCGGAGGTAGGGCAGGGATCCGTCACGTCCGAACGTGTTGCCCTCACTCCGGGTGATGCCGCCCTTCGTCGCGACCACCACGTCGATCAGTGCCTCCGCTGTATCTTTTCAGCGCTTTGGCGACCAGCTCCTCGTTGTGACCCATGGTGTCCCACGACGGGGAGTAGATGTCGGCCGTGTCGATCAGGGTGACCCCGGCATCGAGTGCCGCATGGATAGTCGCGATCGACTGGGATTCCTCGGGGATCTCGTTGTCGCTGTTCGACGACATCGGCATGGCCCCCAGGCCAATGGCCGAGACGGTGAAGGGCCCGAGGGAACGTGTCTGCATGGCTGAGAACCTATCCCGGCAGCCCGACGAACCGACGCCAGGTCAGTAGCTGTACCGACAGACCCGTCGGACCCCGAGGGTGACGAAGAGCTGGCCGGCCGATCAGCGGGCGAGCTTACGTACCGCGTGGAGCCGCTGCCGGCGCAGCTCGTCGATCTCCGGACGAATCAGCGGCGCAAGCTTGCGGTCTAGCGCCAGCTCCAGCACATGGTCAGCAAGAGCCGGGTTGCGTGCCAGCACCGGGCCGTGCGGATAGGTGCCGATCACCGTGCCCGCGACGGCTCCTTCCGTGCCGTCGTCACAGTTTCCGATGCCGATCTCGACGCTCGCCAGCGGCCGGGCCCGCGGGCCGAGACGGGTGTAGCCCCCGTGATTCTCGAACCCGGTCAGCCACTGCTCGTCACCGTCGCGGTCCTGCCAACGGCTGAGGATCTCACCGACCGCACGGACCGGCCCTCGCGTGGTGGTCACGTCGAGCAGGCCCAGTCCCTCGATCACCTGGTCGTCCGCACCAACGGTGAACGACTTGCCGATGATCTGGTAGCCGGCGCACACGGCGAAAACTGCCGCCCCCCGGTCTACCGCCCGATGCAGCCCGCCGTCGGCCTGCAACGCCCGTACGGCTGATACCTGCGCGGCGTCCTCGCCGCCGCCAAGAAGGTAGACCCTCGCGCTGATCGGGAAGTGGATCGCCCGGCTCAACGATGGTGAGCACCGGATCGAAGCCTCGCCAGCTCAGTCGCTTGAGCAGCACCTGCGCATTACCGCGGTCTCCGTAAATCCCAAGAAGAGATTGGAAGACGAGCACGATCTCGACGCGCTCACCCAGTCCTCGGATAGCCATTCTCAGACGCCGCCCATCTTGCGCAGGCGCTGGAACGGGGTGTACGTGGCGATCACATCCACCGGCTCAGGATGCCCGGCCAGGGCTGCGGCGAGATCAGGAATACAGCGGTGCTCGACCTCGGCGTAGGAGAGGCGGACTGCGAGATCCTGGGCGCGCGGTCCGGTGGCGACCACGGTGCGGTCAGCCAGCTGCTCGTACTCGACGTCCCACAGCCACGACACGTCACGGCCGTCCGCAGCAGCCGAATCGATGGCCAGAACCACCGTCGACGTCCGGGCCAGCGGCAGCGCTTCCGCCCAGCCGGCGGGGTTCTTCGCAAGCAGCAGCCGGGCCGTGCTGCCGCTGATCGTCGCGGTCGCGAAACGGCCGGCCGGGGACGCGACCCGGCGCATGCCGACGAGGGCGGCGCCGGGGTCGACGCCCATCAGTTCCGCAGCGGCCAGGGCGCAGGCGGCGTTGCTGATGTTGAACCCTCCGGGAACGTTGAGGCGTGGATGCCACAGCCGGGCGTGCTGGTCGATGATCTTGCCATCCTCCACGACGTAATCGCCCTTCGGCTGAGCAAGATCGCAACCCGTGCAGTACCAGCCGGTGCGCGAGGCACTCGGCCATCCGTCGGCGAAGGGCGCATGCTGCCGGTTGCTCACGGGCCAGAGTGGCACCGCACTGCGGACACAGCGACGCGTCTTGCGTCCAGGTGGTCGCCGTGTCGACCCAGACGACCTGTCGGGCGGTCTGCACCGCCCAGACGATCAGTGGCTCGTCGGCGTTCGCCACCACCACCGGGCCGTCGGCGCCCGCGTCGGCCAGCGCGTCACGCCAGCTGCGGCCGAGCGCCTTGATCTCGTGATGGCGGTCCAGCTGGTCACGGCTGAAGTTCAGCAGTACGAGGACCTCCGGGCGACCTAGCTTGATCAGGTCAGCGACCACACGCTCGTCGGTTTCCAAGATGGCGATGTCGGCTTTCGGGCGTTCGGACAGTGCGGAGGCGATGCCGGCATGAAGGTTCGCCCCGTCGGCGTTGTGCACGAGCCGGTCGGCGGACTGGCCAAGCGACGTCCGTACGGCCGCCGCCAGAAAGTGAGTGGTGGTGGTCTTGCCGTTGGTCCCGGAGACCATCGCGATCCGCTTGTTGGCCAGCAGTTTGCGTAGCGCATCCCGGTCGAGCCAGAGCATGACTTGACCGCGGATCGATGCGCCCGACCCGCGCCCGGTGAGGCGGGAAGCCACTGCCGCCATCCGTCCGGCCGCGGTCGCAACCGATAGCCGCAGGCGGGCACCTGGACGCATCCGGAGTCGCGGCTCAGTGAGCATGACGGTGCCGTCGGCGGACTCCCAAGGCGACATCGACATGGCGTCCATTGTTGCCTAATCACGGGTACGCGCTTCAATCGTTGGCCACCGCCGGACAGGCTTGGGGTGAGTGACGGGACTCGAACCCGCGACATCCTGGACCACAACCAGGGGCTCTACCAGCTGAGCTACACCCACCATGCGCAACGCGGCCTTACGGCTGTGGCGCAGCGTGAAGTGTACCGGCTCAGTCCGGCACCCGCAGAGTCACGGCGCCCTGGTGGCGGGCCGCGATCTCCTTGGCCGTTGCGCTGTCGGGACCGGGCAGCTCGACGAAAACGGTCTCCCGGTAGTACCTCAACTCCTCGATCGATTCCTGGATATCGGCCAGCGCGCGGTGGTTGCCAGACTTCGCGGGCGACTGGTAGTAGACGCGCGGATACCAGCGCCGGACAAGTTCCTTGATGCTGGAGACGTCGACGTTTCGATAGTGCACGTAGCTCTCGAACTCGGCCATGTCCCGGGCCAGGAACGCGCGATCGGTATGGACGGTGTTGCCCGCGAGAGGCGCCTTGCGCGGCTCTGGAACGAAATGGCGAACATAATCCAGCACGCGCTGCTCCGCCTCTCGCATGGAGAGGCCGCCGTCGAGAGCAGTCAGCAATCCCGATGTCGAATGCATGCTGCGGACAAAGTCGCCCATCTGGTCGATCGCCTGGGCACTGGGCTTGATCACGACGTCGACACCGTCACCGAGGACCTGCAGTTGGGCGTCGGTGACGAGCACGGCAACCTCGACCAGGGCGTCGGCGGTCAGATCCAGTCCGGTCATCTCGCAGTCGACCCAGACCAGCAGTTCGCTCACGGCCATACTCTATGGTTCCTGACGTCAAGAATGATCATGGTCGACTCGGGTCTGACGCTGCCGCCCGGCTCGGCCGACGTTGCGGGCGAGCCGCCAACAGTGGTACCCACTTGATCAGCCAACCAGATCCGGCCAGGGCGATGATGCCCATCGTGTAGGCCGCCGCGGCGAGTGTTGCAACCGCGGATATGGCACTGATGATCAGCGGCCCACCAGCGTTGCCAAGATCACTGCACAGTCGCCAGCCGCCAAGGAACTGGGCCCGGCCAAGTCGCGGCGACGCGTCGGCCCCCAGGGTCATCACGATGCCCGGCGGACAGGCCGTTGCCCAAGCCCATCAGGGCGGCCACCAGCCGCAATGGCCGCCGGGGTGGACGTCAGCGGCAGCAGCAGGAAGCCCGTACCGAGAATGATCAAGGAGGGCGCAGCAACGTAAACTCGCCCGAAGCGGTCCATGATCGCGCCGCCCGGATAGAACAGCAGGAGGTCCAATCCCGGCGGAGATGCCGAAGATCACGCTGGTGGTGGCGGCGTCTATTCCCTGGCTGTCGGCCCACAGGGGCACGAGCGCTGAACGGGTCGTCCGCGCCGCCGAGATGATCAAGATGCCGGTGCCGAGGGTGAGCAGCACCCGGCGGTGCTCGTAGAGGACTGACGCCACCGACCTGTGGGGCTCACCAGCGGCAGCGTGCGCCCGCCGGTGCTCGAGGGTCACGTCGGGCAGGAACGCGGTCAAGATCGCCGTGGCCAGGCTCATCAGTGCGCCGAACGCGTACACCGCTCGCGATGCTGGCAAAGCTGAGAATGGCCGCGGTCACAAACGGACCGATGAAGAGACCGATCCGAAAGGTGCCGCCCAGGGTAGACAGCGCCCGGGCCCGCATGGGCAACGGGATCGCCTCGGTGAGATAGGACTGTCGAGCGAGGCTGAACATCGCGTAGGCCAGCCCTGTGGCGAACATGGCGACGGCCAGCAGAACCAGCGATCGACGCGAGGAAGGCGCCGACCAGGGCGCAGCAGTCCAGCGCACAAGCCAGAATCAGGCCCCGCTTCTCACCGATCCGTGCCGCGATGGCCCCGGCGGGCAGGTCCCCGAGCAGCTGACCGATGCCGATCAACGCGACCAGCAGCGCCGCCACACCGACCGTCGCTCCCAGGATCGCGCCGATAGGGCGACGATCGGCAGCACCGCACCCTCGCCGATCGAGATCAGCATCGTTGGCCCGTACACCGGCACGATGAGCCGTCGCCACGGCACCACACCGGAGGCTGGCGGGTGGTGGTTCAGGGCCATCCGTTGAACCTATCCGGCCATCAGAATGGCCCGGAACTCGTCTTTGGTGACCTCGCCGAGAAGGCGTCCGAGCGTAGGATTCGGCGAGTCCGGCGTTGCTCCGGACGCTGGCCCCCGTAGCTCAGAGGATAGAGCAGCAGCCTTCTAATCTGTCGGTCGTAGGTTCGAGTCCTACCGGGGGCGCATTGATGTCTCGGGACACGTTGACAGGTGTCTTGGGACATCGTTGCATTTCAGGTTCTTCTTTTTGGGTGGGCCTGGGGGTAGGCCGCGGGGTTGGTAGTCCCGGTTGGGGTTGAGGGTGAGTTCGCGGATCAGTTCGCCGGTGTCGCGGCCGATGACTCGGATGTGCAGGTCGTCGATCAGGAGGGTGACGCGGGTTCCACGGCGATCGGCGCCGACGCCGATGTGGTGTAGTCGGCTGTTGTGGCGCAGGGTGACGGTGCCGCCGGAGTCGATGGTGTCGTTGCGGACCCGGTAGTGGGCGGGGATCTTGATGCCGGTGGGGATGGCTTTGGGTCGGGCGAGGTAGGCCTGGATCGGGGTGCGCCGGTCAGTGCCCGGTGGGGCCGTTGGGTGTTGTAGTAGCCGGTGAACCGGTTGAGTTGGCGTTGCAGCGCTGCGATGGTGGTGGCGGCGGGTTGCGCGGCCAGCCATTTCTTCTGGGTTTGGTGAAGGCGTTCGATTTTGCCGCAGGTTTGCGGGTGGTAGGGCCGGGAGTCGTACAATTTCACCCCGAGGACGCCGAGTTCGATCTCGAGGGCGACCCGGCCGTCGCCGCGTTGTTTGGCGGTGAAGACTGCCCCATTGTCGCTGAGCACCCCGGCCGGGATTCCCCATTGGTCAAAGGCTTTGCGGAAGCTGGCGACCACATCGGGGCCGGTGGTGTGGCGGCGGGCGTGGCTGCCCAGACAGCAGCCGGGAGTGGTCGTCGAGAATGTTCAAGATCGACACCTCGGTGCCGTCGGCGAGCTGCCAATGGGTGATGTCGGTCTGCCAGCGTTGGTTGGGCTGCTCGGCGCAAAACGATTCCACGACGACCGCGGCCGTTTCTGGGGTTGCGGGCGAACGAAGCCACGGCGGCTCAAGATCCGCCAGATCGTCGAGACGGCCGGTATCGCAGGCCGGCCGCCTTCATCCGGGGCTCGGCGCGCCAGGTGAGCGGCGATGGTTTCCGCGCCGGCGTCCAGTCCCTGCTTGGACAGCTCCTTACGCAGCCGGATGATCATCTCCTCGGTGTCGGCATCGACCGCGTGCAGGCTGGAATGCGGACGGCGGGACCGCGGCTGAAAGGCGGCAACACCCTCGGCGTCGAAACGTTTGATCAGCTGCTGCACCCAGAACCGGGAAACCCCGTAGTCCCGGGCCACCTCGCTCTTGGACCGGCCTTCGACAACGACAGCAGTGATGATCAACTGAGCCCTCGAGCCACGGCGCACCTCCACAGAAGAGGTGTCAACTATGTCCCGAGACAGGTGCCAACTATGTCGTGCAACCAGTCGGCAGAAGATGGTTCTGACTTGGGGGCTCTAGTTTCGCGATCCGTCAATAAGCCGTGTCGCTCCCCACATCACTCCCCACACCGACTCAAGTCGATTCCGGCGACTGCTGCCGAGTCCAGTCCGGTGACTCGGATCCGACCTTCGCATCATCTCGACCGCCCTTCCAATCGCCGAGATCTGGTCGAGCCGGATTGAAAAGCTGCAAGCGTTCGCCCTCTCAACCTGTGGAGGCCCATCAATGCTGATTGAAGCTTGACCCTGTCAGAAACCAAAGGTGCTCGGCGGCCATCGGCGGTCGGGTTTTGACGCAAGTTCTTAGGCGACGCCATCCTGGCGGCGGCCGGCGAGCTGGTGAGCAGCCGTGGACTTTGGGCATCAGCATGTCGCAGATCGCCGCGGCCGCCGGCATCGGCCGGGCGACGTTGTACAATAGCTTCCCAGACGCCGAACAGTTGTGGCGGCCTGGCACGACCGCCAGGTCGCCGACCACCTGGCCCAGCTGGCCGCCATCCGCGAGCAGCCGGGGGACAGCGCGGAGCGGCTGCGCGACGTCCTCGCGGCGTACGGGCATCTGCCAGCAACGCCGGCAGCACGGCGCCGATTGACAGCCGGCTGCACCGGGACGACCCGGCCGACGACCGGCCGGGCCAGCTGATCGCCATTTTCGCCAGCCTGCTCACGGAGGCTGCGGCCGCCGGTGCCGTCCGCCGCGACGTGCCGGCCCGATGAGCTGGCGGCCTACTGCATCAGCTCGCTGGAGGCTGCCGGCACCACTACGACCTCCGCTGGGGTGGCCCGCTTGGTCGACGTCGTCTGGTCCGGCTTGGCGACGTCGCTCGGGCCTCCGGCGGCATAGGCATCGGTCAGTTTCGCCTGAGGCATCCAGCTGTCACTGGCTAGCGGTTCCCGATCGGCTGCCGGCGGGTGGTGAGGTCGAAAGCGAAGGCGGTGTCACAGGTCAATGGAATGGTGGTGTCCCCGTACTGAAGCGTCAGATCAGTGGTCAGGGCGGTGTTGGTTCCCGTGCTGACGATGATGTAGCCGTCATCGCGGTGCCGGCACTCGACTAGCGGTTCGGTCGGGTGGCGGGCGTATCGGACCGCAACGCCAAGGTGAGCCCGGCGGATGGCTCACCGCGCGATGGAGCGGGTGATGAGAATCGAACTCGCGTCACCAGCTTGGAGGTAATACTCGCGGTGGCTGGTCGGTTCGATCGCGCCCCGGTCGGCTACCCGCTGTTGACCGCCGACGACCGGCACTGCCGCAGGGTGTGGCCCGCGAGTGGCCCGCCGGGGTTCAGATGGGGCACACGTCGACGTGGCTTGGCTTCCTGTGTCCGGGCGGGCTTCCAGGCGATGGAAGGACGGCGACGGCGCCCATTGAGTCCCTGGGCGTGCGGGCATGGTCCGGCGTTGGCTGTCACCCTGGCTGCCGCGGGCTCCGCACACGTCGCGCTGTGTCTTGCGGGGGCCGACTTAAACTCGACGCGTTTCTTCGCAGGCGATGGTGGTCATCCAGGCCAGGATGGACTGGTCGTGTTCGGCATGGCGGGCTGCTTGTCGCCAGACTTTGGCGTAGGTCGCGACCATGGCGTTGTCGGCGACCGACGCGGAACTGGTGAGACGAGTGACGAGTGCGTAGATCCAGGGGATGGTCAGTTCGTAGAGGCGGGCCAGCGCCGCTTCGTCGTGTTGAGCGCATCGGTGCAGCAGTTCACCGAGGACCTGGTTCTGATACGTCCTCGCTGTTGCAGGCGCGGGGCGTGGTGGAGGTTGGTCTGCCGGGACGGTTGGGTGGGTGAGGGTCATGTTCGAGGCTGTTTGCTCAGGTTGCCGACGCGGCGAGGTAGCGGCGGTCGTTGTCGGCTGAGGCGGCATCAGGGCTGATTGTTGGTTGGGGGTGGAGCTGTGGGAGGTTCCTGTTATCGACTACGCGCCGCGCGATGAGCTGCAGTTGCTGGCCGGTGTGTGAGGAGTAGCGCCGCAACGCGGTCAAGGCCTGGTCGGCGGTGATGTGATGGCGTTCCATCAACAGGCCCTGGGCTTGGCCCACGATGGCGCGGGTCTGCACAGCCCGCAGGAGTTGCTCGCGTTCGGCGGCGATGGCCACGGCGATGGATGCGTGTTCGGCGAAGGTTTGGGCCAGCGGCAGATCCGCGGAGTCGAAGCGGGATGGTCGGCGTGAGTAGAGGTTCAACGCACCGGATGTGTCGCCGTCGGTGAGACTAAGGGACAGCACTGACCGGAAGCCGAGATCGGCGGCCAGCGGTGCCCAGAACCGCCACCGGCTGTCAGAGCGCAACTCGGTGACAATCACGGGCTGACGCCAGGCGAGGGCTTGCAATCCGGGGCCTTGGCGTAGATCGACCTGGAGGATGTCAGCGCGGGCGGCTTCGCGGTGGGCCGCGGCGAACGGGATGATCTGCTGATCGCCGGAGGAGAGTAGGAATCCGGCTGTGTCGCAACCGAACGTCTGCTGGCTCAGAGCCAGGATCCTCTCCAGGGTGCCGGCGAGCATGGCGGGGGAGAACATGTCGTGCGCCATCGCTCCGAAGTCAGCCAGCTTGGCGTGAACTGGAGCGTCAGAGGGTGTGAGTGTGATCGTCATCTGAGTGTCGCCTGCCCGATTCCATGTGACCGCTAGGGATGCCAGTATAGGGTCAAACCTATGCACTTTGGCAACCCTCTGCATAGGTTCGTGGGTGCAGTCAGGATGTGCCGCGTCCTCCTTCCTGGCTTCGGGAAGATCGCGGGCGGAAGTTCGTGGCGGTGAACGACACGGACAGGGCCACCATCGAAGACAGCCGCGAGACCCCAGTTGGGCTGACGATTGAGCAGGTCTCGCGGATGCTGGGCGTGCCGGTGCCGACCATCCGTTCCTGGGAGCGCCGACATCAGGTGCCGGTAGTGAACCGCACTCCCGGGGGGCACCGGCGTTACTCGAGCGACCAACTGGACGCCCTGCGCCGGATGCGGGACCTGGTGGCGCAAGGCCTACGCCCAGTCGACGCCGCCGCCCGCATCAAGGCCGAAGACGCCACCTCACCTGAGTCGCTGATCGAGGCCCTGCTGCAGGCATCCCAGGAGTTCAAGCCGGATACGATCGGGGAGATTCTCGACGCAGCGCAGCAGGCCTTGGGGTTAGGGCGCACCGTGGACGATGTCTTGCTGCCCGCCCTGCGGCAGATCGGCCAACGGTGGCAGTCGGGCGAGGCTGACGTGTCACACGAACACATGGCCACCAACGCAATCCACAGTTGGCTGTCCGGACTCAACCAGACCCGCCCGCCGCTGAGGCAGTTCGGACCCATTGTCCTGTGCTGCGGGCCTCGAGATGACCACACACTGGGTCTGGAGGCGCTTGGCGCGCTGTTAGCTGAGCGTGGCGTCGACTGCCTCCTGCTCGGGGCACGAACACCGGCAGAGTCACTTGTTCGAGCCGTTCGTGACACAGCCGCCGCCGCTGTCATCCTCGTCTGCCACCTCACAGCTGGCCGGCAAGCTGCCGTTGACGCACTTCGCTCGGCGGACGCTGAACCGAACGAGCATCTACTACGCAGGTGGAGCGTTCGCCTCACACCAGGCGCGCCACGGCGTACCAGGACATCACCTGGGCGACAACCTCACAAATGCGGCCGACTCCATCGCCCATGCCCTTCGAAACCCATCAATGTCGACGGCACCTGAAACCTGACTGTGAGTCTGGGTCCACCGGTTTCGCGACGCGGCGTCCGAGACTGATGGCGGTGGCAGGGACGTGACCCAAACTGACGGCCCGCTGATGGTGCCCTTAATGGGAACTTGTCCGTCCTTGCTGCTGGCACCGGACCCGGCTGTCGTGGGTTGTGATCAGCCCGGCGGACCGGGCACTCGGGTCGTGGGGGAGCTGTCGATGCGCCAGATTGAGGTGTCGAAGACACGCTTCCATGCCATGAGCAAGATCGGCGAGCGGGTGCGCTCGAAAGACACTGAAAGCAGCGCATCCGAGCGCATCCCCCGGCCAGGCCGAAGGAGAAAGTACGGCATGAGCGCAGTGAGTCTTCCGGCGTACGGCGTGCGGTCCGATGCGAGGTTGTCGCGTCGGTTGTTGGTGGTGGCGGCCGTTGGCCAGGCGGTGAGCTCGATCCTGGTCTCGACGTTCGGCGGGGCGTTCACCACCGCTGACCGGGCGGGCGAGCCGCCGATCGTGCCGCCCGGGTGGACCTTCACCATCTGGAGCGTGATCATCGCGTTGAGCATTGGCTACGCGATCTGGGCCGACTCTGACCGGCGCCCTGACGCGGAGCTCCGCGCCCGGCTGACCTTGCCACTGCTGGTCACCTGTGTCGGGTTCTCGGTCTGGCTTGCCGCCGCCGAGCTGGAGCCCAACTGGACAACTCTGGTGATCTTCTTGATCATGCTCGCCGCCCTGCTCCGCGCGCTGATGTACGCGATGGACCAGCGCCCGGCGATCCGGGCCTGGAGCCCGCTCGCCCGGGTGCTGTTGTGGGGGACCCTCGGCCTGTACACCGGTTGGAGCAGCGTGGCGGTCTGGCTCAACCTGACCACCGCTCTGGTCGGTAGCGGCGCCCCAATCACGACCCCCGCCGCCATACTTGGACAGGCAGCCATCCTCGCGGGAGCGGTCGGAACAGCGGTCGCCATCACCTGGTTCACCCGCGGCCTGCTGTCGTACGTGGGCACGGTTGCCTGGGCGCTGACCGGGGTGATCGTCAGCACGGTTCAGGAGGGATACCCGGTGCTGACCACGGCGGCCGGACTCGGCCTGGCTATCGTCCTCACCACCGCGGTGCTGGCCCGGCGCCACGGCCGTCAAGAGGCTTAACCCAGGGACGTTGCATGACTCGCGGTCCAACAACCCGGTCCCCTATCCAGACGCTGAGACACAGGCTTGGTCGGGTGGCCACCCGGCGGCAGGGGAATGAGCGGTCGTCTGGCAGCATCGACGGCTGTGGCAGCTGACAGGCTGGCGGTCGAGCGTCGCCATCCGCCCAATGCGCTGATGCGCCTGGTCAACCCACTCATGCGAAGACTTGTCGGTCGTGGCCGGGCAGGAGATCAGGTACTTCTGCTGCACTACGTGGGCCGGCGGAGCGGTCGGCATTTCGACGTGCCAGCGGGTTACCACCTGATCGGCGGTTTGGTGTCGGTGTTCACCAACAGCGGGTGGCGGCACAACTTCGCCGGTGGGCGGAACATCGAAGTCACCTTAAAGCGCGTTCGCCAACCCGCCGAGGCGGTGTTGTGCGACGATCCGGATGAGGTCGCCGAAATCTATGAGCGGCTGATCGAAGACTTGGGCACCGACCGGGCAGCTCGTCGGCTGGGCCTCAGATTCAATGTGGACCGCGCACCAACCCGCGATGAGTTGAAGGATTGCATCCGATGTTCGGGGCTCTCCATTGTGCGGGTCTACCCGCACCCCCAGCCCGCGCAGAAGCCCGACAAGTAGTGGCTGAGAGTGTGGAGCGAGTTCAACGCCCTTGTGGCGCATTGCTACCAGGGGTAGCGCAGGTCGGGTTCGTCCAGGGGATCGAACCAGGAGGAGGAATGAGTGACGCGTACGAGCAGCTCGAGGTCACCTCGGCGGCCGAGCTCCGGCGATGGCTGAAGGGCCACCACAACAGTTCGCCGGGCATCTGGCTGGTCACCTACAAGAAGGGCGCGGGGGAGAAGTACCTGGCGTACGAGGACATCGTCTGCGAGGCGCTCTGCTACGGCTGGATCGACAGCAAAGGCCGCACCCTGGACACGCTGCGCTCCCAGCTTCTGCTCACCCCGCGGAAGCCGAGCAGCAGCTGGTCGCGGCCGAACAAGGAACGGGTCGCGAGGCTTGAGGCCGACGGCCGGATGGCGGCCCCCGGCCGGGCGATGGTCGAGCTAGCCAAGGCCTCGGGCACCTGGACCGCCCTGGACGACGTGGAGAACCTGGTCGAGCCGCCCGAACTGGCCACCGCCCTCAACGCCCACCCGGAGGCCCGCAACAACTGGGACGCCTTCCCGCGGTCAACCAGGCGGGCCACCCTGGAGTGGATCAGCAACGCGAAGCGGCCGGCGACCCGGGAGAAGCGGATCGCTGAGACCGTGGAACTGGCCGGCCAGAACCTCCGGGCTCAGCAGTGGCCCCGGCGGTAGTGGCGTGACCTCCATCCGTCCAGCCGGGTCCTGCTTGGACTACACGCGCTGGTTGTAAGGGCTGACGCCGCGAAGCGGC